>CAVTKN010000004.1:0-48606 GCA_963735285.1 uncultured Alphaproteobacteria bacterium
CGAAGGCGCCAATGATGTGGCGGTGATCAGCGGCGTCGCCAACGGATCGGTGACCGAGGCCGGCGGCGTCGCCAACGGTACACCGGGTATCCCGATCGCAATCGGCGATCTGAACTCGACGGACGTCGACAACCCGAGCGATGAATGGACCGCGGTCGGCACGGCGACCGCAAGCGCCAAAGGCTACGGCACCTATACGCTCACCGCCGCCGGGTTGTGGACCTACACGCTGGACAACAGCAATGCGGACGTGCAGGCGCGCAATGTTGGGCAGATACTGAGCGACACGTTTACGGTCTTCGCGATCGACGGCACTTCGCAGGTCGTCACTATCACCATCCATGGCACCAACGACGCCGCCGTCGTCAGCGGTGCCACGACGGGAAGCGTGGTCGAGGCCGGCGGTATCGCTAATGGCAGGCCCGGCGCGCCCGCCGTTACCGGCGACCTCAATTTCACCGACGTCGACGATCCGAACGACGCCTGGACGGCTGTCGGCACGCCGCTGTCGACCGACAATGGCTTCGGCACCTATACGCTGACAGCGGCGGGGCTGTGGGTCTATACGCTCAACAACAGCAACGCCGCGGTGCAGGCGCTTAACGTCGGGCAGACACTCACCGATACGTTCGCCGTCACTACCGTCGATGGCACCCAACAGCTGGTGACCGTCACCATCAACGGCGCCAACGACGCCGCCGTGATCAGCGGCGTCGCCAGCGGATCGGTGATCGAGGCCGGCGGCGTCGCCAACGGCACGCCGGGCACGCCCACCGCGACCGGCGATCTCAATGCAAGCGACGTCGACAATCCGAACGACGCCTGGACGGCGGTCGGCACGGCGGCCGCAAGCGCCAACGGCTACGGCACTTATACGCTGACAGCCGCAGGTGTGTGGACCTACACGCTTAACAACAGCAACGCCGCGGTGCAGGCGCTCAATGTCGGCGATACGCTGACCGACAGCTTCACGGTCACCACCGTCGACGGCACGCGCGCAGGTGGTGACCATCACCATCAACGGCGCCAATGACGCGGCGGTGATTACCGGCGTCACCAGCGGGGCCGTCGTGGAGGCCGGCGGCGTCGCCAACGGCACGCCGGGCACGCCCGTCGCGACCGGCGATCTCAATTCCATCGATGTCGACAACCCGAGCGACGCCTGGACCGCAGTCGGCACGGCGACCGCAAGCACCAACGGCTACGGTACCTACACGGTGACAGCGCCGCCGGGTTGTGGGTCTACACGCTCGATAACAACAACGCCGCGGTACAGGCGCTCAATGTCGGTCAGACCCTGACCGATACGTTCACCGTCACGACGGTCGACGGCACTGCACAGCTGGTCACCATAACCATCAACGGCGCCAATGACGCCGCCGTCATCACCGGCCCCGTGACCGGCACGGTGGTGGAGGCCGGTGGTGTCGCCAACGGCACGCCGGGCACCCCGACCGCGACCGGCAATCTGAACTCGACCGACGTCGACAATCCGAACGACGCCTGGACAGCCGTGAGCTCAGCGGCCGCCAGCGCCAGCGGCTTCGGCAGCTACACCCTGACAGCGGACGGCGTGTGGACCTACACGCTCAACAACAGCAATCCGGCCGTGCAGGCGCTCAACGTCGGCGACACGCTCACCGACACGTTCACCGTCACCACGGTCGACGGCACCGCCCAGCTGGTGACCGTCACCATCAACGGCGCCAACGACGCCGCCGTGATCAGCGGCGCGACGACGGGGAGCGTGATCGAGGAAGGCGGAGTGGGCTCCGGCATTCCGGGCATCCCGGTCGCGTCCGGCCATCTGGACGCCAACGAAGTGGACAACCCGCCGGATGACTGGACCACGGTTACCACACCGACGCCAGGCGATAGCGGCTACGGCACCTACACCCTGACGGCGGCTGGCGTCTGGACTTACACGCTGGACAACAGCAATCCGACGGTACAGGCGCTCAGTACCGGCGGCACATTGACCGATACCTTCACCGCCACCACCGTCGACGGCACGCCCCAGGTGGTCACCATCACCATCCATGGCACCGACGATGCCGCGGTGATCAGCGGCGATTTCTCCGGGACGGTGCTCGAGGCCGGCGGTGTCGCCAACGGAACGCCAGGCATACCCACCGCCACCGGGGCTCTGAATGCCGCCGACGCCGACAGTCCGCCAGACTGGACGCCTGTCGTCACGCTGACACCCGGCGACAACGGCTTCGGCAGCTACACGCTGACGGCGGCCGGCGTCTGGACCTACACGCTGGACGACAGCAACACGACGGTGCAGGCGCTCAATCCGGACGAGACCCTGACCGACACCTTCACGGCCACGACAGTGGATGGCACCGCACAGCTGATCACCATCACCATCCATGGTGCCAACGACACTGCCGTCATCACTGGTCCCGTGACCGGCACGGTGACCGAGGCTGGTGGTGTCGCCAACGGCACGCCGGGCACCCCGACCGCGACCGGCGATCTGACCTCAACTGACGTCGACAATCCTAACGACGCCTGGGAGCCAGACGGCACGGTGTTGCGGGGCGACAGCGGCTTTAGCACGTACACGGTGACGGCGGCCGGCGTCTGGACCTATATGCTGGACAACAGCAATCCTGCCGTGCAGGCGCTCAATGTCGGCGACACGCTGACTGATACGCTCACCGCCGTCACGGTCGACGGCACCACCCAGGTGGTGACGATCACCATCAACGGCGCGAACGATGCGGCGGTCGATCAGCGGCCCCGTGACCGGTACGGTGGTGGAGGCCGGCGGCGTCGCCAACGGCACGCCGGGCACGCCCACTGCGACGGGCGATCTTAACTCCACCGATGTCGACAACCCGACCGACAGCTGGAATGCGGTGCTGGCCGGCGCCACGACCGCCAATGGCTATGGCACCTATGCGCTCAACGCGGCCGGAGTGTGGACCTATACGCTCGACAACAGCAACGCCACGGTGCAGGCGCTCAATGCCGGACAGACGCTGACCGATACCTTCACCGCGATGACGGTCGACGGCACCACCCAGGTGGTGACCATCACCATCGCGGGCAGCAACGATGCGGCGGTGATCAGCGGCACCGCCAGCGGGTCTGTCACCGAGGCTGGCGGCGTCGCCAACGGCACGCCGGGCACGCCGACCGCGATCGGCGATCTGAACTCGACCGACGTCGACAATCCCAACGACCTCTGGCAACCAATCGGCACATTGTTGCGGGGCGACAGCGGCTTCAGCACGTACACGCTGACGGCGGCCGGCGTCTGGACCTACACGCTGGACGACAGCAATGCCGCCGTGCAGGCGCTCAATGTCGGGCAGACCCTGACCGATACGTTCACGGCCTTCACGGTCGACGGCACTGCGCAGGTGGTGACCATCACCATCGACGGCACCAACGACGCCGCGGTGATCATCGGCAAGACGACGGGGAGCGTGATCGAGGCCGGCGGCGTGGCCAATGGCACGCCGGGCACGCCCATCACGACGGGCGATCTGAACTCAACCGACGTCGACAACCCGAACGACGCCTGGACCGCCGCCAGTTCTTCGACCGCCAGCGGCTTCGGCAGCTACACTCTGACAGCCACAGGCGTCTGGACCTATACGCTCAACAACAGCAACGCCACCGTGCAGGCGCTCAATGTCGGACAGACGCTGACCGATACGTTCACCGCCACCACGGTCGACGGCACCTCAGCAGTTGGTGACCATCACCATCAACGGCGCCAATGACGCCGCGGTGATCACCGGCGTCGCCAACGGGTCGGTGATCGAGGCCGGCGGGGTCAATAACGGTACGCCGGGCACCCCGACCGCGACCGGCGATCTGAACTCGACCGACGTCGACAATCCCAACGACGTCTGGGCACCTATCGGCACGCCGTTGCAGAGCGAATTCGGCAGCTACACGCTGACAGCGGCCGGAGTCTGGACCTACACGCTGGACAACGACAATCCCGCCGTGCAGGCGCGCAATGTAGGGCAGACGCTGACCGATACGTTCACCGTCACGACGATCGACGGCACCCAGCAGCTGGTGACCATCACCATCAACGGCGCCAACGATGCTGCCGTCATCACCGGCCCTGTGACCGGCACTGTGCTGGAGGCGGGCGAGGTCAACAACAGTAACCTCGGCACGCCGACCGCGACCGGCGATCTGAACTCCTTCGACATCGACAATCCGAACGACATCTGGACGGCGGTAGCGGCCGGCGCCGCCAGCGCCAGTGGCTTCGGCAGCTACGCTCTGACGGCCACAGGCGTCTGGACCTATACGCTCAACAACAGCAACGCCACGGTGCAGGCGCTTAATGTCGGGCAGACGCTGACCGATACGTTCACCGCCACCACGGTCGACGGCACCGCCAAGGTGGTGACCATCACCATCAACGGCAGCAACGATACCCCCGCGGCGGCGGCCGACAACAACGCCGGCGGATCCGGTGACCGAGAGCGGCGTCAATCCAGGCAACACACCGTTTGCCGGCGACCCTTCGGCGGCCGGCAACGTGCTGACCAACGACCTTGACGTGGACAGCGGCGATACCAAGACGGTGGTTGCCGTCAACGGCGAAGCGCCCAACGTCGGCAAGCCGCTGATCGGCACCTACGGCACGCTGACGCTTCTGGCCAACGGCAGCTGGAGCTACGCTCTCGACAACGCCGACCCCGACACCAATGCGCTGGCGCAGGGGCAGACCGCCACCGACGTCTTCACCTACACCATGGCCGACGCCAGCGGCGCCACCTCGTCCGCACCCCTCACCATCAGCCATCACCGGAACCAACGACGCGCCGGACATCATTATTCGTAGCGGCGATAGCGCTACAGCAAATCTGACCGAAACCGGTGCGGGCCTGACGACGAGCGGCACCCTGACCGTCACGGATCCCGACCTCACCAATACGGTCACGGCATCGGTGATCATCGGTTGCACTCAGCGGGACGACCGGCGGGCTGACTGCCGCCGATGTGCTGGGAATGCTGTCAGTGACCCCGGTTCGATCGCGGCCGACCCGGGGACACGAACAATCTTGGCTGGGCGTTCAATTCCGGCGCGCAGGCGTTCAACTTCCTGAACTCGGGCGACACGCTGACGCTTGCCTACACGGTGCAGGCGACCGATGGCAGCGCCTCCGACGCACAAACCGTGACGGTCACCATCGCCGGCACCGGCGGGGGCCGGCGGCGCACGACGACAACATTCTGGTGTCCAACTCAACGACGGTGATCATCCCGTGGAGCGCACTCCTCGCCAATGACAGCGATCCGAACGCGACCATTACCGGCGTCACGAACCTGAATGGCGTTACCGGCGGAACGATTCCGGTCTTCAACCTCGGCTTCGCGCAAACAATCATCTTCACCACGCCCGACACCAGCGATCTTACCGGCAATACCTTCACCTATACGATCTCCAATGGTGCGGCACATCGACCGCGACCGTCAATGTGGGCGTCATGCAGGTCAACACCGGCGGGAACGATACCCCCGATCTGTCAGGCCGAGACTTACGATTTCTCGTATATTCTGGCCAGCTGGCAACGGCAACGACACGTTCATCGGCGGCCCGGGCACCGACTATTTCTTCGGTGGCGCGGGCAACGACACGTATCAGTTTGCCTTCACCGGCGGCGGCAACGATCTTATCAACGAGTCCATACTGGGAGGGGCGGGCAACGACATCATCCAGATCACGACCCCCGTCGGTGCCTCGTACACGGATCTCAATTTTCAGCGTGTCGACGCTGACTCGGATGGATCGATTGACGATCTTCTGATCACTTACAACGGCCAGTCGATCACCGTCATCAACGAATTTAGTGCAACCGCGGCCGACCAAGTCGAAACGATGTCGTTCAATGGCGGAAAGTTCGCCGGCTACTCGCTGGGAACTGGTCCCTATACGATCAATGCCACGACAGGCGGCGACGACATCGTCGCCGGGACCAGCGGCAACGACAGCCTGAACGGCGGCAGCGGCGGAAACGATCTCATCTTCGCCGGTGCCGGCAATGACACCGTCGACGGCGGCAATGGTAACGACTTGCTCGTCGGCGGAACCGGCAACGACACGCTCTTTGGCGGCGGCGGCAACGACACCTATCTGTTCGCCCTCAACGATGGAATTGACACGATCAACGAGAACGGCGGAGCGAACTGCTGGCGGCGGCAATGACCAGATCACGATCATGGCGAACGGGGCGGCGCTCAGCAGTCTCAATTTCTTCGATTCAGTGGCCGGCGCCGGCGGAAATCTCGTGATCGACTATAACGGCCAGCAGATCACCGTGATCAACGAGTTCGCCGCAGGCAACAATTCCACCGTGGAGACGCTGACCTTCTTCGGCGGCGCAAGCTATCTTGGCTATGATTTGGGCTCGTCGACGTACACGTTTGGCAGCGGTGCCAATTCAATCCAGGCGGGCGACAGCGCCGACAACACGCTGACCGGCGGTCTCGGCCGGGATCTGATCTTCGGCAATGCAGGAAATGACACCATTACCGGGGGCGGGGGCACCGACCTGCTGGTCGGCGGAGCTGGCAATGACACGGTGACCGGCGGCACCGGTGACGACGTGCTGGTCGGCGGCACCGGCAACGACATTCTCACGGGCGGCGGCGGTAACAATCGATTTGTCTTTGCGGAAGCCGGCGCCGGCCAACGTCGATACCATCACCGACCATAGCACCAAGGACGTCGTCGACCTGTCGCCTTTGCTGGACAGTCATTTCGGCCCGACCGACAACCCTGCGGATTTTGCCCGCCTCGTGCAAAATGGCTCGGACGTCGTCGTGCAGGCCGACCTGGATGGCGCGGCCAACGGCCAGAACTTTGCGACTGTGGCCGTTCTCAGCGGCTACGGGACGGCCGGCGCAGGACCTGGTCCACGTCCATTTCGGCAACACGACCCACGACATGAGTGCGTGACGTCAAAGCGCGTCACGATTCGCGGCTATTACCTATCCCTGCAAGTCTACAGAACCGACCCACGCAGACCGAGGACGTTAATGTCGCTCTGCGCGGATTGCGGCATCTGCTCGGCTGCTCGGCTCCGGGCAGGAATTTCTGCACCACCCCGCTCTTGCTTTCGTTCTTGCCGCGTTGACCACCTCACTCATCGGCTCGATGCGAGCTTCAGCCATCGAAGCATAAGGCGCAGCGAGCAGTTTCACGCCCTCATCGTCGAGCGCGAACAGGGGGGTGAACCTGCGCACGTCATTGTCCTCGACAGCGGCAGTCCAGCGGTTGTCCAGGATGAACCAGTGGCCTTCCTCGTTGGCAGCGACGTACGGCGTGATCGAGACGCGCGATATTGTCGCGTACAAGCAGCACGCGCAGCTGCTTTGCCGGAACACCGGCGGCGCGCAGTGCGACATATTTGGCGATGGCGTAGTCCTCGCAGTCGCCGAGGCCGGTGTCGAACGAGCCCTTGCCGGCGGCAAGCGGCGCCGACCATTCGTCGGACGTGCCCCATTGCGTCATGTCGCTGGTGTATCGGATAGCGTTATTCACGCGATGGTTCACCAAATTCAGTCGCACGCGGCCCTCGTGCTCGCGCGCTTCCTTCACGATCGTGACGAAGCGGATGGCGGCCGGTGAGCACTGCGTGGCGTCGTCAAGGCAGCGCAGCAGCGCCGGCTCGGCGGCACGAATGTCGTCGGCGACCTTGCGCCACTTGGACCATACCAGGCCGTCGGGCGCGACAAATGTGAAGAGCCCGAACGGCTCATCGCTCTTGTTGTGGCTGGATTCCGCCGAAATAGCCGCTGGGTCGACCGAGGCGAGTTGAATATTATCTTGCAGCGTCCCCCGCGCCGCGCGGCCGCCGTGCCGGGCTAGCACGTCGTTGATGGTGAAGAAGCGGGCTGGCGCCGGCATGGGCGTGGTGGAGATCAGCGGTGCGATGGTCGCGCGCAGGGGAGGTGCCGTTATTGGCGCAGCAACAACGGCGTCCGCCGGCGGCTGCGTTTCGAGCGAGGCGATGACGATTTGCTGCGGCGCGTGCGCGGCCTGCGGAACGGCTGCGGAATCGCCTGCGGCGACGTTCGCGACCGCCGGAATTCGGTTGTTCACCGTCGCATCGGCATTAACGGCCGCAAGGGCCGTGATGAAGCCGAGAAACACCAGAACCGGCAGCCAGTGCGCCGCGGTGCGCGCCCGGGTCTTCCCACTCATGTTCAACACCCCGTTCCCGGGGCGTTGATCGGCTTTTCAATAAAGCCGCTCGCTCCGGACTTTTTACGGAGCTAGCGATAGGGCCGGGCCTGCTTCGGCCCGGTTAAATTAGATGCGTGGGGAGGATTTCGTCTAAATCAGCGTGAAGACGGACGAATCAAAAAACGTCAAACGAGGCTAAAATTGAGTCCAGTAAAATTGCGACAATTAAAATTAGAAATGTCGCGGTTACCGTTCCCTTAAAGCTTCCTCGCCCAGCATTCGTGCGGGTTTCACGAGATAGTCGAGCACTGACTTCTTGCCGGTGAGAATCTCGACGGTGGTCACCATACCGGGGATGATCGGCAGCGGATGTTCCTGCGTGCCGAGGTAGTTCTTGTCGGTGCGCACGATGACCCGGTAGAAACTTTCGGGCTTGTCGCCCGTTTTTGACTTGTCTTCGATGATCGTGTCGGCGCTGATGCGCTCGACCTTGCCCTTGAGCGAGCCAAAGACCGAGGAGTCATAGGCCGTCAGCTTCACGACCGCCTCTTGATTAGGCCGGATGAAGGCGATGTCCTGCGGGCGCAGGCGCGCCTCGACGAGAAGCGTATCGTCAAGCGGGACGATGTCCATCAGGTCGGCGCCCGGTTGAATGACAGCGCCAACTGTCGTCACATTGATCTTGTTGATAATGCCGTAGACCGGCGAGCGCAGTTCAGTGCGTCGCACACGGTCTTCCGCTGATTTGATTGTTTCGTCGAGCACCGCGATCTGGCCAGCAAGGTCGGCGGCCTGGCGCTGCAGGCGCAGCATTTCGATTTCGGGCACCACCTTTTGCTCGTAGAGCTTGCGGGTGAGCTCGACTTCACGGTTGAGCAATTTCAGGCTGTTGGTGGCGCCGTCCCGCTTTGCACGCGCTTCGCCGAGATCGGCTGAAAATTTTGTATTGTTGATGCGAGCGAGTACCTGGCCCTTCTGGACAGTGTCGCCTTCCTGAACCGCGATGTCTTCAATGAGGCCGCCTTCAAGCGACTGGAGAACCTGCATCTGGCGCGAGGGGATGACGCGGCCCTGACCGCGCTTGACCTCGTCGAGAATGGCAAAATGCGCCCAGGTGGTGCCGGTCACGATGAGCAGGATCATCGCTGCGAGCAGCATCCGGGACGTGCGCGGGGTTCGTAGCTCCGCGGCTGCACGCACCTGGTTGGCGAAAGCGAAATCAAACTCACGCAACGGTCTTCACTCCTTTTGCGGCAGCAGCAACGATCGGTTCGGCAACTTTGGTCGGGCCGCCCCGGAGCATGGCGATGACCTTGTCACGCGGGCCATCGGCAACCAGCTTACCGCGTTCGAACAGGAGGATCCGGTCCACGAAGGACAAAAGCGACAGACGATGGCTCGAGATCATGATCGTGAGATTTTCCTCGCCCAGCGCCTTCAGCCGCTCGAGAAATTCCGCCTCAGTGCGCACGTCGAAGTGCGCGGTGGGCTCGTCGAGGAACAGGATCTTCGGACGGCGGATGAGTGCGCGCGCAAGACCGATGGCCTGTTTCTGTCCACCCGACAGGCTGCGGCCGCCTTCAGCGATCGGCATGTCGTAGCCGAGCGGGTGGCCGGCGATGAAGTTCTCGACGCCGGCAAGGCGTGCGGCGGCGAGAATTTCCTCGTCTGTCGCATTCGGTTTGCCGAAGGCGATATTGTCGCGGATCTTGCCGTAAAAGAGGTCGGTGTCCTGCAACACGAAGCCGACGCCGGCACGCAGGTCCGCGGGGTCGTACTGGCGCGTATCGACGTCGTCGACGCAGACCTTGCCGTCCAGCGGGTCGTAGAAATTGGTCAGCAGGCGCCCGACGGTCGTCTTGCCCGAGCCGACGCGCCCAATGATTCCAATCCGCTCACCGCCAGTGACTTTAAAAGACACCTTGTCCAATGCATTCTCGTTGGAACCAGGATAGCGGAATGAAACATTGTCGAAGGTGACGCTTCCTTTCTCAATGCGCCGCGTGACGTAAGTCCGCTCCGGCGGACGCTCGCGCTCCAGGTGCATGACCCGGTTGATCGCCTTGAGGGTGATGAAGGTCTGCGCGGCGCGCGTGATGACGGTCGCGATACCGGCAATCGGCGACAGCACGCGGCCGGATAGCATGGTCGAAGCGACCAGCACGCCGACCGTGATCTTTCCATCGATGATAAGGAACACGCCGACGATCACCATCAGCAGATAATTGAGCTGCTGCGCAGTACTGGCGCTGGTCAGCGCAAGCGACGACCAGCGGTGGACGTCCTCGCCCGAGCGGGCAGTGGCGGCGACGGAGCGCTCCCATGCGTTCTGCATCCGCGCCTCGGCCGCGGTTGCGCGAACGGTCTCGATTCCGGCAAGCAATTCAACAAGGACGCCGTGGCGGGCGGCAGCTTCGGCCTGGAGTTTGCGCATGGCGCGTTCGAGCGGCCACTGGATGCAGAAGCCGACCGCAATCATGATGGGCAGCATCAGCAGGGGAATCCACGCAAGCGGGCCGCCGATCATGAAGAGTACGGCGATGAAAACGATGGCGAACAGGAGATCGGTGACAGACACCACGGTGCCGGAGGTGAAAAACTCGCGCACCGAGTCGAATTCGCGCATCTGGTTGGCGAGGATGCCGACCGAGGTTGGCCGCTGGGCCATTTTGATCGAGAGGACGTGCTCGAAGATGTTCGACGCCAGGACGACGTCGAGCTTCTTGCCGGTCATGTCGATGATTCGGCTGCGGACCATACGCAGTACGAAATCGAAAACAACGGCGATGCACATGCCGATCGACAGGGCGGCAAGCGATGCAATCGCGCCGTTTGGCACGACGCGATCGTAGACGTTCATGATGAAAAGCGGGCTCGCCAGTGCCAGCATGTTCACGATCAACGCCGCGGTCGCGACATGGCTGTAGTTCGACCAGAAGCGGCGGACGACTGACCAGAACCAATGGGCGCGCGGCAGGTCACCGGCGGCGACGGCGCGCGCATCGGCGGCCGCGGCCGGGCGGACAAAGAATGCAAAGCCGAGATATTCGTCGGAAAGCTCGTTGAGCGCGCGCGACTGGGGAGCGGAATTCTTGCTCGGGTCGACGACCGTCGCGGTCTTGGTGTCGAGATCGATCGCCAGCAAAATGCGGGTTGAGCCGTCGCGCATCGAAAGGACGGCTGGCAGCACGAGTGCAGGGATTTCCGACAGGCGGCGACGCAGCGCCTTGGCCTCGAGGCCCGCCTTCGTGGCGGCACGCTCGAACAGGGGGGGCGGCAAACGGCCGTCGAGAATCGGGAGGCCTGCAAGCAGGGCCTCGCGGCTGATCGCTCTGCCGTGATGCGCGGCTAGAAACAGGAGCGCATCGGCGAGTGGATCTCCAGCAGGCTCGGAGGTAACGGGCGCCGGCTGCGTTTTCGGCCGGGCACGCATGGTCGTTTGCGTACTCAAAATTGTGTACCTCTTTGAGACCCCGCCAAAAGGCGTTGAGTTCTATGTGATTTCGCCCTCGGGAGCGTGGAAAATATATAGCACGAAATTGGCTCTGTAAGACGAAGCTGCGTCGCAATATTTGTCTTAATCATTAGCGGCAGCAAAAAGCCGCTGAAAAACAAAGGGGTGCCACCAGGACACCCCAATCCTAATACTTTAACTTTAATACCCGATGGAACTGAAGATCAGTTCGCGCGGGTATCCCTGATCGGCCATGGCGGCATCTTCTTCAGCTGGTCGGGCGTAAACATCCCGGGTGCCGCGGAATAACCCAGGCTCGACTCCGCACCATTCGGCTGTCCGGTTGGCGGCAGAGGGGCGGCTAAGGCGGTGGCGGTGGGATCCAGCCAGCGGTCCGAGAAACCGACCTTCGTTTGCGGAGCCGCTGCCGACGCTTGGCCCGCATCGGCGACGGGCGCAGGCGGGCGGTCAGGCATCCAAGGGATCCAACCGGAAATGCTCGGGTTCGTTACCGGCGCGGCCACGTTCAGCGGTTCGGGGCCGGGCTGCGGGAGCCCGATCAAGATCGGCGCCAGCTTGAGGGGGATAAGACCGAATGTTCCCGGGAGCAGGGGCTCGGCGTCGACCGGATGCGGCGCGCGGATATATTCGAGCAACTTCCCCATTGCCGCGAGCAACTGATAGTCGGCAAACACCGCAACGCCGCGGGCCGAAATCAGCGACACCTGCGCGTTGAAGGATGTATTTTCTGCGTTGAGAAGGTCGATCAGAGAGCGCTGGCCGAGGTCGTATTCTTTCGAATAGGCGGTAATGACGTTGCCCGCTGCCGCCACCTGCTCCTGCAGTTTGACGATGCGATCAGCAGTAATGATGCGCGCAGCCCAAGCCTTGTCGACCAATTCATTGGCATCGCGTTGCAGACGTGCATGCGCCATCGTTGTTTGATTGTATTGCTCGGCGGTTTCGACGCGCTTCCAGGTGTCCTGGCCGCCACGGAAGACGTCCCATGTGGCAACGACCTTGAGGCTGCTTTCGGTGAAGTGGCCGGGGAAGGTGTCGGTGTCATGGCCTTCGGTGCCGCGCCCTTCGAGCGCAACATTTGGCATGAACGCGCCGGCTGCCGCGCGGAAGGCCTCTCTCGCAGCATCAGAATCGGCCTGAGCAGCCTTGATGGTCGGATTATCCGTAAGCGTCACGGCCAGCACATGGTCTTTTGTGCCCGGCAACCCGGAAAGTCTGGACGGGCCACGAAGATTGTAGGGCTCGATGCCAATAACCTTGCGGAATTTGGCGCGTGCGTCCTCGAGGCTGCGACGAAACTCGGTGAGCACGACTTCGGCGGCGTCCACTCGCTCTCTGGTCTGCTCAAGATCGCCTTGTCCGGCGCGGCCACCGCGGAATCGCGAGTCCACGTTCGACAAAATGCGCCGATGCGCCGCGACATTTTCTTGGGCAAGGGCGACCAGGCGCGTATAGCGCACGACGTCGATATAGGCTTCTGATGCGTCCAGCGCGGTCAACTCAGATCGTTCATGCGTGCGCGCAGCTGCCGCATCGACGCGCGCGGTCTGCCGCCAGACTTCGTGCAGCGAGGTAAAACCATCGAACAACAGTTGCCGGACAAATATCGAGCCCTTCGCGCCGGCAACCCACTGGCCGTTATTCAGTGTCGGACTGGTGCTGAATGCGAATCTGCGTGGCAGGGTTGTTGAGCTTTTCCGGGCCGGCCGAAGCTTCAAGCCGTACTTGCGGCAACAGCGTACTTTGCGTCTGGCGCAATTCGGCTTCAATTCCCCGACGGTTTGCGGCCGCCTCTCCAATGCTGGGATTGGTCTGCACCGCCATCCGTAGGGCGTCGTTGATCGTGAATGGTCCTGCGCCGGCTACCCCGCCGTAAACGCTGAGACAGCTTGCAAGCAACAGCGATCGAAGGATACCACCCTTACCCATCCCCGGTCCCCACTTCAGCACCCCAAAACGGGAAATGCTATTTCAAATCAGGCTCTAGTAATAACATTTCCATGAACAAAGGCTATCGCCGCAAGGGGTTCTCTCAACAAGCACGCGGCTATATTCCCCAATGTGGCGCAAAAGCCACAAATTCAAGATATGCGAACCGATGTTTTTTCGATGATATTCCAGCGGCTTACTCGCCTGCAGTCGGAGCCAGTTCGCGGCGGTCGGATTTGGACCGCTCGCCCAGGCTGTTGGCTAAGGGCAGGCCGCAATGTGCGCTTTCATCGCGGCAGAACCGCTCAGTCTCGATATCGATGGCCTTCTGCAGACCGAGATTCGGCAACCCGGCCAGAATCTCGGCCGCGGTTGGATCACGGTTTCGGGCAAAGTACTGGAACTTGCACTTGTGCTCTTCGACGCAGGAGCGGATCTCGGGCCTAATGGCTGTCGCGGACACGGCGATTGCGATCCCCTTGCCCTGCCAAACCTGACTGCCGACGTGGATCCCCAGTACCGAATATGCCCCCCGTCGGGAGCAGCTGCGAGAATCGGCCCGCCTGAAAAGCCTTCGGGCGAGTGGCAGCTGTCGAAAATGATGGCGTCGTCGTCGGAGCGCCCGACAATGCGGCATGCTTTATCGGCGGTCATCTTGTGCGGCGTGAGCTTCGAATATCCGGCAGTCATAACGCGCATCTCGACCGCCAGATTGACCGCGTGAGCGACCGTGTCCGGATGGATTAGAGAAAGACCAAAGCTTCGGATTTGCAGCGAGGTCAATTATGACCGTGAATAGCAATGCCGTCCTTCGGATACCAAAAATGCAACAGAAAATCGGCAGTTATGATAACTGGCACGTTTGGCCGGTCACCTTTCCGAGGCGGTCAATTAATGGCCGACTAGTTTGGGGAACCGTACTGCGTCCGTGGGACGGGCGCAGATGGATCTATCGGAAACATAACGAGGCAGCGGGTAGCGCGCCGTCGGAAAGTTGATAATCTAACGAAATCGCTGAGGCAGGTTAGGTCAGACCGAGCGTGACAACGTGGGTGTGATTATCTGCAGGAAAGCGAATTGCTACTGTTTTAGATTGCTACGGCTAGGCCCGCTCTGAAGATCCTCCTCGACCACCTGCGGGCCCATTTCGCTTTTTGTATTGAGGATCTGGACCAATTTTTTGTTTGATCTAGTAATCGTCGACTAGTCGCTGCAAATATTGCCCATAGGCTGTCTTCTCGTACTTCGGAATCAATGCGCGCAATTGATCGAGGCTAATTAATTTTTTCTGGAAGGCGATTTCCTCGAGGCAGGCGATCTGGAGGCCCTGGCGGTGCTGGATCGAGCGCACGAAATCTCCGGCGTCGAGCAGCGAGTCATGCGTGCCGGTGTCGAGCCAGGCATAGCCGCGGCCGAGTTTGACGACATGAAGCTTCTTCATCTCCAGGTAGCGCCGGTTGACGTCGGTGATCTCGATTTCGCCGCGCGCCGATGGGCGCAATCCCGCCGCGATGTCGAGTACGGCGTTGTCGTAGAAATAAAGGCCGGTGACCGCCCAATTGGACACAGGCCGCGCAGGCTTCTCGACGATGTCGGTGGCGGCGCCGCTCTTGTCGAAGGCGACGACGCCATATTGGCTGGGCTCGACCACGTGATAGGCGAAGATGGTGGCGCCATCCTTGCGGTCCATCGCGTGCTTAAGCTCATCGCTCAGGCCGTGGCCGTAGAACACGTTGTCGCCGAGGATGAGCGCGACGCGATCAGCGCCGACAAAGTCGCGGCCGAGGATGAAGGCATGGGCGAGGCCGACCGGCTTGTCCTGGATGACGTAAGAGAGCTTGATCCCCCAGGTGGCGCCGTCGCCGAGCAGATGCCGGTAGAAGGGCAGGTGCTCGCGCGTCGAAATCAGCAGTATGTCGCGGATGCCGGCGAGCATCAGCACCGACAGCGGGTAATAGATCATCGGCTTGTCGTAGACCGGCAGCAGCTGCTTGTTGATGGCGAGCGTCGCGGGATAAAGCCGCGTGCCCGAGCCGCCGGCGAGGATGATGCCCTTCATGGGGCGCCGCTGTTCTGCAGAAGTTCGGCCATGGTTTCCCGTAAAGCCTCGCGCCAGGGGCGCTGTGTCATGCCGAAGGCGCGGCCGATCGCCGCGCAATCGAGCCGCGTATCGGCCGGTCGCGCGGCAGCCGTGGGATAGTCGATTGTCCGGATCGGCACAATCTGCGGCGGGCGAAAAAGCCGCGGCTTGGCTAATTCCACGATTGCGCGGGCGAATTCGCACCAGGTGGTCTCGCCGCCGCCGGTGAAATGATAGAGGCCGTAGGGCGCTTTATTTGGCTGCGCGGCGCAGGCGGCGGCGATGACGAAGCAGGCGAGCGCGATGTCGCGCGCGGCGGTGGGGCAGCCGCGCTGGTCATCGACGATGGTGAGGCGGTCGCGCTCGGCGGCGAGCCGCAGGATGGTCTTCACGAAATTATGGCCGTGCGGGCTATAGACCCAGGACGTGCGCAGGATCACGTGGCGCGGATTGCCGCTGGCGACCGCACGCTCGCCGGCGAGCTTGCTGGCGCCATAGACATTGAGCGGGGCGGGCGCGTCGGCCTCGACATAGGGCGCGCCTCTTTTGCCGTCGAAGACGTAGTCGGTGGAGATGTGGATGAGCGGAATGGCGCGGCGCTCGGTCTCGGCGGCGAGATGCGCGGGCGCCTCGGCGTTGACGGCATTTGCGACGGATTGCTCGCTCTCGGCGCGGTCGACATTGGTGTAGGCGGCGGCGTTGATCACGGCATCCCAGGGTGCGGCGGCGATCAGCTCGGCGATGGCGGCGGGGTTCGTGAGGTCGCGGCCGGCGCGCGCGGGCGCCACGATGTCCGTGCCCTTGGGGACGGTGAGCGCCTGGAATTCGCGGCCGACCTGGCCGGTGCCGCCGAGAAGAAGGAAGCGCATGCGTCAGTGGCCCGTTTTGGCGAGGCCGCGGCGGCGCGTGGCAGCGTCCGCGCCCTGCGCATCCGCGAGCGGCTGCCACCAGGCGCGGTTGTCGAGATACCACTGCACGGTGTGCGCGAGCCCGGATTCAAACGAGTGCTGGGGACGCCAGCCGAGCTCGGAGGCGATCTTCGCGCAGTCGATGGCGTAGCGGAAATCGTGGCCGGGACGATCGGTGACGAAGCTGATGAGGTCGCGGTGCGCGCCTTTGGTGCGGGGATGGAGCCTGTCCATGGTGTTGCAGATCGTGGTGACGACGTCGATGTTGCGGCGCTCGGCATTGCCGCCGATGTTGTAGGTCTCGCCGGCGCGGCCTTGCTCGAGCACGCGCGTGAGCGCCTGCGCGTGGTCGTCGACATAGAGCCAGTCGCGCACATTGGCGCCGCGGCCGTAGACCGGGATCGGCTCGTCGGCCAGGCACTTGAGGATGGTGAGCGGGATCAGCTTCTCGACGAACTGGTGCGGGCCGTAATTGTTCGAGCAGTTGGTGAGGACGGTTACCAGACCGAACGTGTGATGCCAGGCGCGCACCAGGTGGTCGGACGCAGCCTTGGTGGCGGAATAAGGCGAGCGCGGGTCGTAGCGGGTGGTTTCCAGGAAGGGCGGGTCTTGGTCGGCGAGCGCGCCGTAGACCTCGTCGGTGGAGACGTGGTGGAAGCGGACATTGCCGTGCGCGCGCGCGGCCTCAAGCAGCGTGTAGGTGCCGACGACGTTGGTGTTGACGAAGTCGGCCGGCGCGTCGATGGAACGGTCGACGTGGCTTTCGGCGGCGAGATGCATCACGGCGTCCGGGTCGAAGCTGGCGAAGAGTTGCGCGATGGCCGCGCGGTCGCAGATGTCGGTGCGGCTGAATTTGTAGCGCGCGTGATTCTGCACGGCGGCGAGCGACACCAAGTTGCCGGCATAGGTCAATTTATCGACGACCAGGACGTGGTGCTGCGTGTTGGCGATGAGGTGGCGGACCAGCGCCGATCCGATGAAGCCGGCGCCGCCGGTGACGATTATTTTCATGGGTGTCGTCATTGGGGGTCGGGGATGATCAGGACGCCGAGCGGATGGCCGTCATAGGGGAAGGGGCTCACGAGTTCCCGCAGCCGCGGCAGCTGACGATCCTTATCGGACAAAATGATGTCATTGGCCGGCATCGGCCAGGCGATGGCGAGGTCGGGGTCGTCCCAGCGGACGCCGCCCTCCTGTGCGGGGGCGTAGTAGTTCGAGACCTTGTAGCTGACGGTGACGTCGTCTTCCAACGTCAGGAACCCGTGTGCGAAGCCTGTCGGGATGAAGAACTGACGTCCGGACGTAGCCGCGAGTTCGATCGAGACATGATGTCCATACGTCGGCGAGCCGCGGCGGATGTCGATCGCAACGTCGAGAATGCGCCCGCGCAACACGCTGATCAGCTTGGCCTGTTCGGCCGGCGGCGCCTGGAAGTGCAGGCCGCGCAAGGTTCCAGAACGTCGTGAAGACGACTGGTTCTCCTGCACGAACCGGCAATCAATACCGAGTTCGCGCAATCGGTCTTCGCGGACGGTTTCGCTGAACCAGCCGCGGGAATCCACATGTCGTTTCGGCGTTATAACGCGTGGCAGGTTCATCGAAAGTGCGGTGTTCGGTTCATCGGGGCGGGCACAGCCAGATCTGGCAAACTCATGCTATGAAAATATGGCGCATATTATAACAGACGCGCAGCCGCCCGGGTGCCCTTGCGTTGTGAAGTTAATTTTTGAGGTTAGCGCCCACGTTTTAATAGGGGTTATGAGTGACCGAGAACATGAGCAAGCCCGTCATCGCCGGCTGGATCATATTAATAGTCGGCACGGTTCTCTGGATTTACGGATATTTTGTCACCGGCGCTCATTGATTGGCAGGCGCACACCCCCTGGTGGATCGCCGACTATTTGCCGAACATCGAATCTGAAATCGGGATGGCGTTCGTCTGGGTGAGCATGGTTCCGATGTATTGGCCATCGTCGCGGCAAAAGTTGCCGCGATCCTCAAGCAGGCTTTTCAGAAACGGCAGGGCAGTGGAAGGATTGCCCTGAGCTCTTATTCGTCATAGTATTGTTTGCAGGGGCCGCCGTTACAGCTTATCGCGCGAGGGTGCCATGACCGTCTCCCGCCCCCAAAAATTGTGGACATTGCTTGCGGTACTAGCCACGGCCTCGTTCGTTGCCGTCAATGCAGCGCACGCATTTAGCGTTGATCCGCAGAGCGGCACCAACGCGGACGGCAGTGCAAAATTTTTCGATCCCGGCGACCAGCTTGAGAATTTCGCTTCGGGTAAGAGCTCAATATTCTCTGGCAACGGCTTCTTAAATTTCGATTTCAGACCGTCCTTCGGTGCGGATCGACGCGGCCCCCAAGGTTCACCAGGCTATCCCGAGTACCGGGGTTTTCCGGATCATTGACGAGGCACTGATAGCGTTTTCGGTTCGATAGCCCAGTTTGGAACTTGGAGTTGGGCTTCGTTGCGATCGACGCGTCGCAATGGAGAAAGTTGAAAACTGATGCGATTTGATCTGGCAACTGTGGACTGGGTGTATGTTGCTATCCTGGCACTCTTCGTATTTGTCTCCACGTGGGTGGGTAGCCTGCTGTCTTTCAAAAATTCCGGCAGGGCCGCTGTGTTGTCGGCCGTGTTGTTTGCAGGCCTGTTTGTTTTTTGGACCTATTATCCGCACCGAATACCCGGGCCGAGAACACTGACGCTGCAAAAGGCAACGGAGACGCCTGCCAGCACGGCCGCTCCAGCCGCACCGGTTAAGCCCGCCGCCCCGGTCGCGCCACGCAATCCGGTCACGGACATTACGCCTCCCGCGACTCCTACTCGTTAGGTTTGCATTTGCCGGAGTTTCTAAAGATGGGTGTAAAATTGTGTGCAGTGGATGAACTATTGAGATTAAACGGGACCCGTGTTCACATGTAAGACTTTCGATCACTACTGGGTGGGGATAACGATGAAGCGATTAATTCTCGCTGCCTTGATTACTTTGTTCGCCTTCGGCACGGCGATGGCGCAATCCTGCGACAGCAGGGCCATGGGCAAAGACGGCAAGCCGCTGCATGGTGCGGCCAAAACGAGCTTCATGAAGAAGTGCAAGAAGGACGCCTGCGAAAGCAAAGCGGTCAGCAAGGAGGGCAAGCCGTTGTACGGCGCAGCCAAGAAGAGCTTTCTGACGAAATGCGAGAAGGCGGCTTAAGCAGGCACGGCGCGCAACGTCACGTTCGTCCTACGGCTGACGCGGGTCAGAGTTTCTGGCGCTGCGCGACTCCTTATAATCTCGCTTCAGCGAGTTCGATAAGCCTATGCCCGCGTCGAACAATGTCCCGCCGGGGTGCTCGCGACAGTAGCTGAAAATCCAGTGCATCCAATCGAGCGATTTGGTGCCTTGCGTGAAGTCGCTATCGACTGAAAGATCAAAAAGGTTTTGCGCTGAAAAAAATCCCTGCAGCCAACCGACAACGGCCATGTAAAGCGCCCCACGTTGGGGATGGAGATAATCGAGCCTGATGACATTTTGCTCGGGGTCATAGGCGAGCTTCTGCAATTCAAGAATATCGGAGCAGTTGCTTCGCTCGGGGCCGATGACGACGGGATCCCGCTTCTGTTGTGCGTTGCCGCCAACAGGTTGAGCACAGAGCGCAACGAGTGCGATCCAAAAGATCAGTGTCCGCATGATCGCCCGTCCCCTTGGGCAGATTTCCACCAGCTGTCAGATTAGAGACCGGGCGGGCAGGGGCTGTGATGGCCATCACAAAAAGGCGGTTTGTGTAAGCAGGCCGGGGGCATAACCCTCGGCGTTGTAGTGGGTGCGGGCGCAGGTATTATTTAACCTCCATGTCGGGTGATATCTACGATAGCGGCGCAATCTCAAGTTAGATTTTCCGCTAGCGTCCAATTGAGGGTGACCTATGTCGGATGTGCCGGAAGAACTATCCTTCACTTATTTCCCCGAGAACTATCGCTGGTCGCACGGGCTACTGATCGGCCTGAATATGGCGCCTTGGGGCGGTGCCGAAATAGGGGAAGTTAATCGCATCGGTCTGCGCCTCAAGAAATCCGTCGGCGATGACGATGCCTGGTTCCGGGAATGGGCGCGCGAGGCGTGCACGGTTGAAGATCGCGGCCGCGAACTCATTGCCGGCGGGCGCACGAAAAGCGGCGCGCAATATCTTCAGCGCGCCAGCGCCTACTATCATGTTGGCGAGCGATTCCTGCAGCCGAAAAGCGCAGACGGCCTCAGCGCCTACAAGCGCGGTGTCGAGTGCCTGCGCGATGCCGCCAGGTACATCAAGCGGCCGCGCCTGGAACACGTCGAAATCCCCTATGAGGGCTCAAGCCTTCCCGCGATCTACGTGCACGCTGAGCCGGCAAACCACAGCGGCAAGGTGCCGGCCATGGTGTTCTTCGACGGGCTCGATGTCACCAAGGAGATTCAGTACCTCAAGGGCGTCGCTGATCTCGCAGCGCGCGGTATTGCCTGCCTGATCGTGGATGGTCCGGGCAACGGCGAGAGCATCCGCTTCAGAAATTTCTATCTGCGTCCTGATACCGAGCACTATGCGACGCCGGCGTTTGACTATCTCGCATCGCGTCCGGAAGTCGACCCAAAGCGCATTGGCGTGATGGCGATCAGCCTCGGGGGGTATTATGCACCGCGAGCGGCGGCATTCGAACAACGCTACGCGTGTTGCCTCGCCTGGGGCGCGCAGTGGGATTACCAGAAAATCTGGCTGGACCGTTTTGAGCGGCTGGCGCGCGCGGATACCCCATCGCTGTCGGTGGCCTCGCAGCACATCCTGTGGGTGCTGAGTGCGTCGTCCCAGGATGATGCGATCAAGCGCCTGGCGCCGTTCAAGCTCGACGGCGTGGTGCAGAAAATCACTTGCCCGTTCCTATTGCTGCATGGGGAGGGCGACGAGCAAATCCCCCTCAGTGAAGCGCAAAAGTGCTTCGACGCGGTGGGGTCAAAAAACAAAACGTTCAAACTCTTCACCCGCGACGAAGGCGGCTACCACCATTGCCAGATCGACAACCAGAGCATCTGTTCGGCCTATATGTGGGACTGGCTTGAACAGGTGCTGGAGCCGGAACGATAACGCCAACCCGGTTCGTTATTGGTCGATGTGGATATTGTTATTGCGCACGACCTCGCCCCAACGCGCGACCTCACTCTTCATTATTCTTCGTGCTGCAGCGACTGACTGCTCATCCTTCGGATACGGCTCCACATCCGTTGCCGCCCAGATCTTCAGAAGCGCCGGATCGGCGACGACGTCCTGGATTGCGGCATTGAGTTTGTTGATCACCGCATCAGGCGTTCCGCTCGGCGCAAACAAAGCCTGCCAGAACTGAATTTCCAGCTTTGGCCCAAACAAACTGACGAAGCTCTCGGCGTTGGGAAGTTTTGGTGATTTGTCCTTTGCCGTGATGCCATAGGCGACCATCTGTCCGGCCGTAACCTGCGGTTCTACCGACTGGGGCGTCGCGAAGAACAGGTCAACGTGATCGCCCAGGATGTCCTGCAATGCGGGCGCGGCGCCGCGATAGGGAATCTGGTCGATCTGCACCTTGGCTTCCTGGGCGAGCAGTGTCGTGGCCAAGTGGCCGGTGGCCCCGTAGCCCGGGATGGCGGCTTTCAATGTGGTGGTCTTCATCAACGCCAGCAGCTCCGGAAGTGTCTTGGCCGGAAGGCTCTTGCGTCCAATCAGCACCAGCGGATTGCGATTGATGAATATGACCGGTGTCAGGTCCTTCTCGGTGTCGAACGGAAGCTTTTTATAAAGCGTCACGTTTGCGGAAATCTGAAGGTTATGCAGCAGCAGCGTGTAACCGTCGGGTGCCGCCTGCACGACTTTATGCGTCGCGATGATGGTGCCGCCGCCGCTGATGTTTTCGACGATGAAATTCTGCTTGAGCTTGTTTGTCAGTGCGGTTGCGATCTGCCGTGCGGCCTGGTCGGTCGGGCCGCCGGCCGGGTAGGGCACGATGATGGTGACGGGCCGGCTCGGGTAGTCATCCGCACGCAGCGGGGCAGCGATTGCGCAAAGACCGATCGTGGCCAGTGCGATTGCGATGATGCGCCTCATCACAGCTCCTCCCAGGTCATTTATTTTTATGCAGCCTACGCCTCCGGGATAACGGGCAACAAGAGGTATGGCTGCTTGCCGGCTGCGAAATGCAATGTGTTCCGGGTGTTAAAGATCGCCGGCGGCCTGTCGTCGTTATCGACATGGAGGAATGGCCCCACGCCCTTCATGGGATAGGGAGCATGCGGGAGGGCGATATCCTGTCCGTCGACTTCATAGTCCTTGCCGCGCACTGTGAGCGCGAGCCGATAGCCGGGCGGCACGACGATACTGGTCGGCCAGATTTCAACATCGACTTCGACCGGCTCGCCGGGCTGTAACGGCCATTCTTCATCGTGCGTATGCCAGGGCCGGTAGGGCCGCGACAATGTGGGGTCGAGCTTGCGGTGCGAAGCCCGCAACCATCCTAGCCCCACCGGCACGCGAGGGTCATTGGACCCGATGAACGTGACTTCCTCGCCGGCGGGATCAAAGACGCGAAGGACGAGAAACAAATCGGCGTCGGTAGTCTCGGAGGAAATCCAGAGCTTGGCGGCAACCGGACCGGTGATCTCGAGGCTTTTTGCCAACTGCGGCGTGATGAACGTCAGCCCTTCGCCCGCCGTTTCATAGTTCAGCGTGGCGGCGGCGGTCGGAGCTTCAGTCGCAAGGGCATGTCCGTCGCGATGCAGAAAGTATTTCGTCCATTTCGTGCGCGCCAATGGCCATTCGTTTTCCGCGCGCAACTCGAATTTCTCGCCGGGATGGCGGATGTTGAGTGACACGCGGGGCTGCTTGTTCCAGTTTGTATCTTCGCCCTTGAGGAAATGTCCGAAAAAGCGTTTCTGCAACGCCTCGCCGTAACGACTGTAGAAATGGGTGAAGTGCGTGTCTCCGTGCACCTCAAGCCATTTCTGCCTGGAGCCCGCGCGCAGATAACCTTCGAAATTTCCGCGCGTGTGAAGGCCCATGCCGCCCCAGTTGCCGGCCGACAGCAGCGGGGCCTCGATGTCCTCAAATTGTGCGGTGCGTGTCGCATAATAATCGTCATGCAACCGGCGATGCTTGGCCTCGCCGGGCGTGTCGGCGCAATTCCCGGCAAGTTCTTCCTTTGACAGCGTGTCCGGCCCGGCAACCAATTCTCCGGTTACAACGCTCTTGGCGCCACGCGTGCCGGCGCCATGTTGGACGCTTGCCACCTGGCGCGGATGCCAGCTGTTGAGGAAATCACTCAAGATGCCGCCATGGCGGCACAGTTCGCGGTAGTAGTCGGAGGAGCCTTCCCAGATGCACATGGCGGCGAGGTGCGGAGGCTTCAGGGCGCCGACCTGCCACTGGTTCATCGCGTAATAGGAAATTCCGTTGATGCCGATCTTGCCGGTGCTCCAGCCTTGCGTGCCGGCCCATTCGACGCATTGGTAGAGGTCCTGTGCCTCGCGCGCCGACCACACATCGAGATAACCCGGGGACCGTCCGGCGCCGCGAGAATCGACGCGCACGCAGGCATAGCCGTCCGGTACCCATTTCTCCGGATCGACAAGTTCCCAGTTCTGGTACTTGTTGCTCGAGCCTCGCAGCACCTCCGGCGCTGCTTTGGTCAGCCTTGCCCAGTTGCCTTTGTAGCCTTCCTGGAATGAAAGGCCCTTGGCGTAGGGTCCGTAACTCAGGATGACCGGACACGCGCCACCACCGGTCGGCCGAAAAACGTCCGCTCGCAGTGTGACACCATCATCCATCGCAATCGGCACGTCCCAATCGACCTGCATGCCGTCGCGAGTTTCGCTTTTGACTGCCGTCATGCGGCACCGATTCCGAAATAGATTTGCAAGACTAAGGCTGCGCCGGGCTGCCTTGGGGCCGATGACGCTTCACCGCATCGGGATTGGTTGAGTCCACGCCCATGTAAATCCCGCGTTCCCATTTTCGCTTGAGCGGATCAGCGACCTTCAGCGACATTCTGCCGATCTTCTGAATTTCGATGTCCACTGTTTCCCCATCCTGGAGCGCCCCCAGGCCTTCATGATTGGTGCCGCAGGCAATCAGGTCGCCGGAATTCATCGTCATGACAGTCGTCGCAAATTCGATCAGCTCCGGCACGCGGTGCTCCATATCGTCGGTATTGTAGTTGTGGCGGAGCTGGCCATCGTTCCAAAATCGCACGATCAGATTGTTCGGATCCTCGATCTCGTCAGCCGTCGTAATGCAGGGGCCGATCGGGCCGAAAGTGTCGAACGACTTGCCGAGCCAGCTGGTCAACGGGCTTGCTGGCCACGTTCGGCGGCCTTGCTCGCGTGCTGACACGTCGATCATTGCCGTGTAGCCGAACACAGCGTCTCTCCAGTTTTCTGCTTTCACCATTTTCGCCGGCCCTTTGATGACAATGGCCAGTTCGGCTTCATGCATGAACATCCAGGGCACGGTGAATTCCGGCAGCATGATGGTGTCGTCAGGCCCGACCACGGCATCCGGATTTTTCATGAACATGTTGAGTGGGCGGGGCTCGCGTTGGGCGTGCTCCCAATAGTTGGCGATGCAGGCGAGTATTTTGCCGGGACGCGGCAACGGCGGCCGCAGCCGAACTCGATCAAGCGCCAGCGCGGTGCCTTCACGCGCCAGTTTTTCGAGGGCGGGGCGCAAGGCGGCGTATTCATCAATGATGCCCTGCATGGTCAATTGCGGCGTATAATTCTTTTTCACCGCCGCGGAGATATCGACCACGCCCCGGTCGGTGATTATGCCGGGGCGAATTTCAGCGTTTGACGCGTCTTGAAACAATACGAGCTTCACGGAATTTTCCTCGGGTGGGGCCGGTGGGCGCGGAGCGCACGCGTAATTGACTCAAGTCAAAGATCATGGCGGCGTGTAGGTCTATGTAAGTGCAAAGCTATAGGATCAATGATGCTATGTTCATTCCAATCGTTGCGGCAATAGTCTTCTTGGGCGGCGCCGGTGGCCTCGTCCTGTCGAGCCTCGCCCCGATTGTGGGGGACAGTTTTTTCAACTTTGCTTCATTCTGTCTGTTGGCCGGTCCACTCATTTTCTTTTTCTATGTCATCATTGGTCTATGCATAGAATTCATTCAAGCCAACCAGGCATCTCAAGTCAGCGTCGTTGCGTTTGGTTCACCGGCCTACGCTCAGGCCGCTTACCCCAGCCATTTTGTCTATGACGGACTTCCCGAGGGATTGCGACGCGAGCGCAAGGGACCATTAAATCCGAGCAGCGGGCGTGCCGCGGGGGTTTGAAGTCCAGCTGGTGCTTTGCTGAATTTTATTTTGCAGCGGTGCTGAGGCGAGGGCCTTCCAAAATACAAGAAGCCGCCCCTGCGGGCGGCTTCAACGTTTCAGTCAGTGCGGCGGAGATTACTTCAGCTGGTTCGCGATATAATCGAATTTGGCGTTCAGGCTGGAGCCGATCGCATTCACTGCGGCAATGATGACAACGGAAATGCCCGCGGCAATCAGGCCGTATTCGATCGCGGTTGCTCCGGATTCATCCTTGAGAAAAGCGACAATTTTTGACATCTGACAACTCCCAACTCGGTCTCATGACTGGCATGACGCTACGCCTCGAGGATTAATGGGAGTTCAAACAAACGTGGGAAAATAAGTTACGCCATCTTAAGAAGTATATTGCGGGCGTAAAATTTCGACGAAATCGCATAACCCGGTGTAGATAATTACCGCACAAAACTAAAATCTATATTCCGGCGGCACGAACTCGGCAATCGTGGCCGCCGGCACAAAATATCCCGCGTATCCGGCGGGCGCCGCAACCAGGCGTCCATTCTGCCTAAGGTAGTTGTACTTCTGGACCTTCATGCTGACGATGCCGAACAGGCAATTTCTTTCTCCCGAGCCTGCCGCGTCACACGATTGCGGACTGCAAACTTTGATCACTACCGATAAAATTTAAAATGAAGCGTTGCACATAATCGAGTGTTCGATTGCGCGGTCCCTGATAGAATACTTGCAAAGGCGCGGCTGAATAGAAATTCAACAAAACCCCAGGAGGAAAAAAATGATCAGGCTATCGTCCCTCGCATTGATCCTCGGAATCACCTTTGCGGGCATCGCCAGTGTCCAGGCCATGCCAGCTGCGCCGCTTGATCAGTTCCAATCCGGGATAACTGTCCCAGTGGCGGGCGGCTGCGGCGCCGGCTGGCACCGTGGTCCGGGCGGCGGCTGCCGTCGCAACGGATATTACGGCGGAATGTACTACGGCGGAGGTCCAGTCGTGGTTGCGCCAGGGCCAGTGGTGGTTGCACCGGCGCCCTGTGGCGGGCGCGGTACGCACCGCGTTTGCAACCCCTACCGTTGCTGGCGCGTCTGCAACTGAAGCAGAAGCCTCAATCGATAGATCATTATTCGGGAATTCGGCCGCCGCACAGGCGGCCGAATTTTTTGTGGCGCCTGACGCCGCAGGCGCCACGCTGCAATCAAATAGCACCCGTTTTTAGCCTATTTCAGCCGTCCAACCCCACGCCATTAAGAGCCCTTTAAGCGGTTTGTACCATGGTTAAGCGGTCGTTAACGCCTGTGATTCGTCTGCCTGGAGGACGCGCGGTCGCGCCTTTGCGACCGGGATATTGCGATGAAAACACGCGAAGCCGCTTTCGACGATCCCTCGAGCCTGCCGGCCAACCGGCGTGCGCCGGCCAGGCGAAGTGCGCAACCCGCCGAGCCTTCGTTTGATGCCAATGCAAGAACCTGGCCTGTGGTCGCGGTCCCTCAGCACCGCAACATCGGCGTTCTTGAAGACACGATCGCAAAACAATTGGCGGAATTAAACTTGCGCTGCACGCAGGTCGCCGATTTGTACAACCTCCAGCAGCGGCAAGCGAACGAGCTGCAAGTCGCGTGCGAAGAGATCGACCGGCTGAGCGGCACGATTTCGAACCTGCTGGAAAAAACTGCACAGCAAGACGCCGAAGCCGAGGCGGCAAAGAAGCAAATCGTCCTTTTGGAAAATGAAAAGGCGACTTTGCGGGCCCGGCTCGAGAAGGCCCTCGCAGAATCCGGTGACGTTGCGGAACGCCTGCTCTCGGCTGAAACCGCATTCAACGACCGCGAAACGACTCTCGCCTCGGCCCTGGAAAAAATCGACACGCTGAATTCTGAATTGATTGCAGCCTCCGCTGACACGTTCAAGGTTGTCGCGATAACCACCGGTGAGAAACAACGCTACCGCAGCGAACTCAATCAGCAAAAAACGGGCTTCGAGGCCCGGATCAAGACACTCGAATCCGCCGCGATTGAGAAAGACACACAGATCAAGACTCTCGAAGAGGTCCGCGCCCGATTGGCGAAGCGCGTCGAAATTCTCGAGACACTGCGCAAAAGCGAGCGTGAAACAGCGGAATTCAAAATAAAAGAACTGACTGACGAACTTCAGCGCGAGCGCCTCGGCTATTCAGCGCAGCAGCGTGCATTTGCGGCGTTGCGCAATGAAACGACCTCACTTTTGCCAATGCCTGTCGCACAAAGCAACGAGCCAAACGCGGCCGGGCTGAGCTCTTTCGTACCCCGCAATAGTGCCGCGTAGCGTCCAGGAAGCCGTCGCTTCGCGAGCTTCAATTTCTCCGTAGCGTAAAGATCGCCGTTCAATCTTGCGCCGCCCACAGCGGCCGACCGTGACATTTAGGAGAGCACACGATGAACCGTTTTAAACTCAGTATGGCTGCAAGTGCGTTGGCTTTCGCGTTGGTATCGCAGGCCTTTGCAGCCGACATGCCCCGCGGCTATAGGGAGCCCGCTTATGCTGCGCCAGCCCCCAGCTGGAGTGGATTCTACGCGGGTCTCAATGGCGCGTACGGTTGGGGCACGAGCGACTGGAGCGGCGGCGCCACTGGCACCAACAGTCCGGCTGGAGCCCTTTTCGGCGCAACACTCGGCTTTAACGGACAAGCCGGTGCATTCGTCTTTGGTGCCGAAGGAGACATCGACGGCAACTGGATGCGGGATTCAAACAGCACCGGAACGGGCTTTTGCAGCTCGCCTGGTTGTGGGGTCCAGACCAGCTGGTTTGGCACTGCACGTGGCCGTGTGGGGTACGCTTTCGATCGCGCATTGTTCTACGTCACGGCAGGTGCCGCTTTTGGCGATGTCCAGATGACGGCAATTGGCGGTACAGCGACCGCGGACAGAACGGGCTGGACCGCAGGCTTGGGTCTTGAATATGCGTTTCTCGGCCCTTGGTCAGCTAAAATTGAATACCTCTATGCCGACCTCGGCAGTGCCAGCTGTGGTCCCGCTGTCTGTGGCACCGCCACGACGGTGACTTTCAATACGAACATCATCCGGCTCGGTGTGAACTATCGATTCTGGTGACCCAGCGATTGCACTCAGTCAGTCAAATGCAAAACCCCGGGCAAGGTCCCGGGGTTTTTCGTTCCAACGTTAAAATCAATTCAGTTTTGCGATTGGACCGTCGGCATGCCATCACCACAAGGCGTAGTGCGAGTTAGCGCACGTCGAAATGCTCGTGCGCCTTCCAAAGCGATGTCACCATCCAGCCGCTCGAAATGCCCACAAAAGCGCCTGCGATGACGTCGCTCAAAAAATGGAAATTGGCCCCGATCAAACCGATGGCGACGGCCAGGCCGGCGAATAAGTAGAGCGTGCGCGCCACTGGATAATATATCCACAACGCTGAAATTACGGCGCAGGTGACCGCCATATGGCCAGACGGGAAGGAGGCGTACTCTGCGCCGCCGTTAAAAAAATTAAATCCATAGACGCCATCGCGAAGAAATGACGGATTGTTATGAATCCAGGTATCGGGCCACGTCCTTCCGAACACAAATTTGAGCTGCGCCTTGGTCATCTCAGCGACGATGAGGCTGATGCTGCAGAGCAGCGCGCAATTCTGAATTCGCGACAGCGTGCGGCCGGAAAGGTTCCAAAGGCCTAAGCCGACGAAAGTGATGACCGCCAGCGGCACAAAGGGATCCGGCAGGTACGTCAGCTTTGCAAATGGTTCCGGATGAGCGACCGTCCTGTGAAACACGAGCGCAATTGGACGATCGAGGAACTGATAAGCAACCACGCAGGCGAGGGCGGTTCCCGCGAAGCTCAAAATCCATTTTCTCAGCGCAATCATTGCACTTTGACTCAATACCTACAGCAAGACGTGACGGTCAGCGCACTTTGGCGTGCCGACTACGGCACATTTCGGGCGGGTTTTGGCAAGTGGATTCTTCCAATCGTCACCGATGAAAAAGCGCAAGGCCGCCGCGATGTCGGGGTCGCGGCGGCCTCTGACGTTACATTATCACCAACGGCAGATGCGACGGCCGTGGTGCCACCAGCAGTGCCGGTGGTGATGGTAGCCATAGTAAACAGGTGTCCGGGAATCGATGGCGCTAGCTGCTTTGCCGATTGAACCCATCGGGGCAGCCACAGCACCGGATGTCGGGACCAGCGCAAGAAGGCCACCGCAGAGTGCGGCGGCAACAAGAGTTAGTTTCAATGTGCTCACGGACGTTTCCTCCACAGATGCGCCCTTAGCGCGAGACTGCTGGAGATTTCAGGCGAGACTAGGTCAATTCGCTGAACCTTCGTTCAGGTTACAAAATGTTTAGTTGGGGTTACTCGATCTGATTGCGCTATCTTCTTGGCGCGAACACCGGCATATTGCCGGAATGAGCAAATCTCCTCGCGTCATTTTCAAGCCCGAGCGAATTGCAGAGGGTGACTGGCAGATCCAGGCGCACATTCCTGGGGCCGAAATTGATTACGTCAAAGGCTTCCAGGATAAAGTGGCGATTGATGATTGGCTGGCCGGCGACGGCAAGATAAAATGGCTGCGGGCCCGAGGCTTCGCGAAGTGACTTTTTGCCAACCTGGCCGGTTTCGCGTCGGGTGAAAAACTCGCGCGTGCCGGATGCCAGCAAGCATGCAGCCTGTGTTTAGCATCGAAGGTTACGCCATCGTTTCCGAAGACGGCATGCTTGCGAATGCGGCAGGCGTCATGCCGGATTCACTCAAGTTCGAGGCCGACCAAGCTTTTTTCGAAAGGGGCCTCGATGGTGTCGATGTCGTGGTGCACGGTCGCCATTCACATGAAAATCAGCGGCACTCGGATTTGCGACGGCGATTGGTTTTGACGCGTTCAGTTCCGGCGCTAGCGGCAGACCCGTCGAACAGGAAAGCCCTCTTTTGGAATCCCGCCGGGGCTTCGCTTGAGCAAGCCATGGCTGTGCTCGGGGTGTTGGAGGGCACCGTTGGTGTCATCGGCGGAACAGAAGTGTTCGGACTATTTCTGGATCGGTACCAGACTTTCTATTTGTCGCGCGCGCCTGGCGTGCATTTGCCAGGCGGACGGCCGGTCTTTCCCGAGGTGCCGGCGAAAACGCCCGAGGACGTGCTTGCCCATCACGGTCTCGCCCCTGGGCGACGGCAGGTCCTTGATATGGACAAGGGCCTGGCAGTCGTCAGTTGGGAACGAAAAAACTACGCTACTGCGGGATGACCAGAGATCGTCGCAGGGTCTTCTATCCGCGCGCCGGCGGCGCCCATTAGTCTGTGTTCGGGGGTAAGGCGGATAATGTTTGCGCCTCGCAGGATGTCCGCTAGTGACCCAAAGCGGACAAAACAGCAAGAATCATTCATACGTCGGATAAGATCGTGCAGACGTTAAATTGCGAAAATGCGGATTTCCTAGAATGCGCGCCCGACAAGTTCAATTAGGCCGTATCCCAAAAGAGATGCCCATGCCACCGTGAGCCCAAGTCCTAATGCGACTACTGCGGGCGGCCACATTTGATGAAAAAAAGACGCTGGATCGCGAACGACCACTGGCACGGTCGGCGCAACCGCCATTTGAATTTGCATGATTGCTTCTAAATTGTTTCGACGCCCACAAAACGGGCGAACGGCAACCCGCCTGTTTTCACACCAAGCAAGGTTACCGAACACAACGTGCTGAAATGTGGCTTAGCTCAGCAGGTTCGACCCAAGCACTTACAATGCTGCGCTGCAATCGCTATGTTGCAGTTCAGCAAATTCACACAGTGACATTCAAATTTAAAGCGGATACGTCTCCCGCCAGGTAGCGTGTCCGCACTTCACCCAAAGCGGACATCGGACCGTCGGTGCTGCTGCAGTCCGGCCACCTACGTGCGCGGGGCTTCTTTGTCATCATTTCGTGCATATATACCTTGTGCGCCGACGCCATGGGGCCGCATTTCTGCGCCGGTAGCGGCTTCAATAAACACCGCAGTGAAACGGGTTGCGTCGGAACAGACCCGCCGCAAAGGAGATATCGTGACGAATTCAAAGGAAGCCCTGAAGAAGCAAGCAGATGCACGCTTCAAGAAAGACGAGCGAGTACAAGAGGGCAGGAAGGCAATGCTGGAATATGAGACCGAGGGTCGCGCAGTTCGGGAAAAAACTGCCCGGTTAAGAGCGCTTCGATTGGACAAGGAGGCGGCGGAAATAGCGACGGATATAAATGAAGAGGCCGCAGCGGACTCCGATCAGCCCTTGGTTGACAGTAAAAAGGCGAATCATGGCTGATCGTGGCAAGAATACGCGAATGCAATTGCGGTTGGAGAAGGCTGCACGGGAAAGTCACAATCTCAGCGTGGGCTACGAAGTCCAAGCAAAGATCATTCGAGAGAAGACCGCGCGACTGAAGGCTCTCCGGTTGGCCAAAGAAGCGGCCGAGAAGAAAAGCTTGGGCGGTTAAACTTACTGCCTCAACTATGCTGCCTTCTCACGCTAAATCAACTACCCGCATGACTCACCAGCGGCCTTCTTTGAGTCAACGCAGGCCATTTCTGGAAGGCCACCGGACCCAAAACACATGCAAAAAGATGTTCAAGACGTCAGTGAAAAAGAACTTACCAAGCTCTATGCCGAATACCTGGCAACGCTTGGTCGTCCCGTGTCGGCTGTAGTCCATCGTCAGGGCCGCAGCATTCCCGGTTGCGTCACGGCTGAGACTTCTGCGGCTTGGAGAGCCCGCTAGAGGCGCCGGGAAAACCCTCGGCGCGCCTGATCAATTTGGTATGAGACCGGGAAACCCTTGGGCGAATTGCTTGAGGGTTTTTTGTTCATGCGGATACTGCTCACGGTGTCCGCTTTTGGCGCCTGGCGGACAGTTCCAAGTCGCCGATTAATGTTCGCTTTCGGGGGGTTAAAGTGGGCACGAGCTAAATACCTCGGAATGTCTGCTAACGACCCAAAGCGGATATTGATGGTTGTTATACTGAAAGAGACGGCTAGTAGCCGCGCCGCCGGACCTTTTTCGCGGCTTTGCGTGCTGCATAGCGCGCATCGCGTTCGGCTTTTTGCTCCGCGGCCAACGCCGCATCGCGTTCGGCCGCTTCGGCCTTAGCGAGCGTCTCCGCTTTTTCGATCTCGCGTTGGGCCTGCGCAGCGTGTTCGGCGTTACGCGCCGCTTGCGCGGCTAGTTCAGCCTCACTCGTCTTCTTCGCGATTTCGCGCTCGGCAGCGCGGGCGGCACGAGCGTCGTTTACGGCGATCCTTTTGAGGCGCTTTTGATCGAAGGCGGGGTCTTGGCGCGCGTTGCGAAACTTTTCCAGCATCGCTTTTTTGACAGTGGCGGCATTGTTCCGACGTTCTAGAAGGTCGGGGCTACTAAAGCTGCTCATTCATTCTCCTACGGGGAAATTCGACGCCTGGAATATATGGCGTTCTGTTGAGGCATGCACAATGTCGTCTAGGCCAACTTCACCGGTTTAAAGAGACCGCCACGAACCAATATTGTCCGCTGCGAGGCTATGTTGGTTACAAATGAATGTACGCGCGTGGCCTTAATGTCACTTGCGCCCGCAAAAGCCGATACGCGATCTTGGCGATGACCAATTTGAGAAGCGAAATCGGATAGGATGATAGTCCAATAGCCATTCTATTTTTTTGGCAAAACGAACCCACCAATCGAGTTAAAATCAACGAAGTGCTTGAAAACACTAGCTGTGATTTTGCAGTGGTTGCGCGCCCGGACGGGCTGCTGTAGCAGGACCGCTGCAATTGCGGGTGTAGCTCAATGGTAGAGCAACAGCCTTCCAAGCTGATGACGACGGTTCGATTCCGTTCACCCGCTCCAATCTCTTCAATTGCCTGGTCGATAGTCCTCCCGGAGTTGACACTCACCGGGTGTTGCAGCGCGAACCAGTCGTGCGCCGCAGTTATGGTGATTGGGGCAGGGCAGGTTGCGAATTAGTCGCGGCTTTCGACGAATTTGAGTGCAGCCTCACGTACCTGTGGAACCACACAGTCCCACGTGCGTCGGTCGTCCTGTCGGAATAGTCGCGCGGTCGGGTACCACGGGCTGGTATCCCGATCGAGCAACCAGCGCCAATCGGGAGCAGCGGCCAACAAGACCCAAACCGGCTTTCCCAGTGCGCCAGCAAGGTGAGCGACACTGGTGTCCACGGAGATAACGAGATCGAGATGCGAAATGGCCGCCGCTGTATCTGAGAAGTCTTTCAGCGTGTCACCGAGATGAATTATTTTTCGGTGTTCTTCGAGCAATGCCGCATCGGAGGCGCGAACGTCCTTCTGCAGGCTTACAAACGTTGCATCAATGTCCAGTAGCGGCAGCAGAGCGCGAAGGCTGATTGATCGATCCCGATCGTTTTGATGTACTGCATTGCCTGACCAAGCCAGTCCGATCCGCGGACGTTTCGGCCCGAACCGCGCCTCCCAATTTGTCGAAGCCGGTGACGGCGCGTGTAGATAGGCAATATCCGACGGAATCGTTTCAAGCCGCGTCCCGAATGCCAATGGCAGGCTGAGCAAGGGGCAGTGGACGTCGAAATCGGGGAGAGCGTCACCCTTGGAAATCACCTGCGTTACGCCGGCAACGGTCGTCATAAGTTCGCGTAGAGATCTTTCGACCTCCAAAATTACGCGAGCGCCACGCGCCGCGACCATCGGTGCATAACGGCAGAATTGGATTGTGTCTCCTAAACCTTGCTCGCTGTGAAGCAGGATTACTTTGCCATCGATTGCGGCATCGTCGAGCCAAAGCGGTTGCGGGAAATTGCGTCTCGCGTGCACCCAGGATTCTTTGTTCCAGCGCCATTCATATTTTGCCCATCCACGATCAAAATCGCCCGTGATGAGCTTCACCAGGGCCTCATTCCAATGCGCCTCGGCAAAGTCCGGCTGCAAGGCGATCGCACGTTCATAGTCAGCCAGCGCTTCGTCGTGGCGTTTTAGGTCGTACAAAATTGTGCCGCGACTGTTGAACGCCGAATAAAACTGCGGGCGCAGGCCGATCGCGCGGCTGCAACTTGCCAGCGCTTCGTCGTGCCGTTTCAGCTTGTCCAAGGCGAGCCCACGATTGTTGAGCACGTCGGCCTCGTTTGGCTGCAAAGTAAGTGCGCGGTCGTAGCTCGCCAGCGCTTCATCGAAGCGTCTCAACTCATGCAAGGTGACGCCACGCATACTGAGTGTCGTGACATCATCTGGTTGCAAGGCAAGGGCACGATCGTAGCTCGCCAATGCATCGTCGAAACGTTTCAATCCATAAAGGGCAGTGCCGCGATTGCTGAATGCGTTGGCGCTGTCGGGTTGCAATGCGATCGCGCGGTCGCAGCTCGCTAGCGCTTCTTCAAACCGCTTCAGCTGATTGAGGATGTTGCTGCGATAGTTGATCGCATCGATAAAGTCAGGCCGCACGGAAATGGCACGGTCGCAACTCGAAAGCGCGTCATCAAATCGCTTCAACACCTGTAGGGTGTTGCCGCGATTGGCCAGTGCTTCCACAAGTTTGGGCTGCAGGGCCAGCGCGCGATCGTAGCATTCAAGCGCATCATCGAACCTGTTCAGGTCGTGTAAAATCATGCCGCGATTGAAGAGAATCTCGGCATTGTTTGGCTGCAACTCGAGCGCGCGGTCGTAGCTCGCCAGAGCCGCGTCGAACTGCTTTAACGCGCGTAGTGTGTTGCCGCGATTATTGAGTGCGTCGGGATAGGTTGGCTGCAGGGCGAGCGCCTGGTTGTAACTCGCTAACGCCTGTTCGAACCGCCCATTGCTCTGTAAAACCAGGCCGCGATTGTTGTGCGCTTCGACGTAGGCGGGCCGCAAGGCAAGCGCCCGATCGAAGCTCGTGAGCGCTTCATCATTGCGGCCCAGTCTTCGGAGTGAATTACCAAGATTGTAGTGCGCCTGCGGATCGTTGGGCTTTATCGCGAGCGCCTTGCGGCAACTTTCCAGGGCCTCTTCGTCGCGTCCAAGCGTGGCCAGCGCGGCGGCGCGATTGATGTGGGCTTCGGGAGATTTCGATTTCAGTTTGATGGCACGATCGAAGCTTTCAACCGCCTCCTGGTGGCGGTTGAGTGCGCAAAGCACAAGGCCGTAATTTACGAGAATCTGCGGCGAGGGCGGTCTTGACCGCATGGCGCTCGCGATGAGCTGCAGGGCTTCACTGAGCTGGCCACGTGCTAGCTTGCTCACACCCAACATATGCAAGGCATCGAAGTGATCCGGCCTGACCAACAGGATGGCCGAATAGAGCCGTTCCGCCTCGACAAGGTGGCCCTGCTGATGCTGTTCGAGAGCTTGCGCCAAAGTTTGCGGGACGTTGAGTGGCTTGGCGTTCGCGAGAGGCGATGGCGGCATGTCGGAAGGGCCCCATGCCAGCAGGTAAGACAGCTCTTCTGAGTCGTCCAGCCCGCAGTTTCTGCCTTGGCGGGTAGGGGCAGTTTTGGCACTCAAAAAATATCAGCATGCATTGAGAAGCCTAGGTTATTCGATCGCCTTCCATGCTGATGTTGCCGACTGGCGTCCCTTTACCCGGACCGTTCCGCGCGCTGCGGCTCTGCAAGCAACCCGCCGAGAAGGCGGGCGAAACGCCCCAAAACCGGCCAAAAACGGCGATCTGCACGCTTGCAATCAGCCCTTGTATAATGCATGACATCGCCGCGGCGGGCCTCTATGGTCCGCCGCATCCGCTTTCCGGAGGAGTGTAGCTCAATGGCTAGAGCACCGGTCTCCAAAACCGGGGGTTGCAGGTTCGAGTCCTGCCACTCCTGCCAGGCCGAGTGCCGGCGCTAACCAGGTGCCGGCAAGACCTGCGCAAACGCGGCGGCCGTGACTACATTGGAACGGATTGACGACTTGGGATCAGGGTTTCACTAGAATGGCAACGTCTCCGTTCAAATTTCTCCAGGAAGTGCGCGAGGAAACGCGCAAGGTGACCTGGCCGTCACGCAAGGAAACGATGATCACCACGGCCATGGTGTTCGTCATGGTTGCGGTTGCGTCGATTTTTTTCCTGGTCGCGGATCAATTGATACGTATTGCCGTTACCTTCGTGCTCGGCATAGGAACCTGAAGGTTCAAGAGCGATGAACGATACAGCTACAGAGACGACGACGTCGACCAAGCCCAAGCGCTGGTACATCGTCCACGCCTATTCGAATTTCGAAAACAAGGTCGCGGATTCCATTCGCGAACAGGCCAAGCAGCGCGGGCTTGCCGAGCATATCGGCGAAGTCCTGGTGCCGAAGGAAAAGGTCACCGAGGCGCGCCGCGGCCGCAAGGTCGAGACCGAGCGCAAGTTCTTTCCCGGCTACGTGCTGGTGAAGATGGACCTGACTGATGAGGTCTATCACCTCATCAAGAATACCCCGAAAGTTACGGGCTTCCTCGGGTCCGACAAGAAGCCGATGCCGATTTCGGATGCCGAAGCCGACCGTATCCTGCACCAGGTGCAGGAAGGCATCGAGCGGCCGAAGCCGGCGGTGTCGTTTGAGGTCGGCGAACAGGTGCGCGTGTCGGACGGGCCATTTGCCTCGTTCAACGGCGTGGTCGAGGAAGTCGACGAGGCGCGCTCGCGCGTGAAGGTGGCAGTGTCGATCTTCGGCCGCGCAACGCCCGTCGAATTGGAATTCGGCCAGGTCGAGAAGCTATAGGTTTTCGGTGTCGTCACCGGACTTGTCACTTGCGGCAAGTTCTAGAAAGTCAGAACTCAGGCAGACTTGAGTTCTGATGTGACCCCGATAAGGCGGGCACGAAATTGCCTTCCTCAGCGAGATGGCCGGGACGAGCCCGGCCATGACAGTCAGAGAGAGGTGGGAGGTGAGGCGGTCGCCAACCGTCAACAACCGCACCACTAACGGAGTGAGATATGGCGAAGAAAGTAACTGGATTCCTCAAACTGCAGGTGCCTGCCGGCGCTGCCAATCCGTCGCCCCCGATCGGGCCGGCGCTTGGCCAGCGCGGCCTCAACATCATGGAGTTCTGCAAGGCGTTCAATGCGCAGACCCAGAAGATGGAGAAGGGCGTTCCGATCCCGGTGATCATCACGACCTACCAGGATCGTTCCTTTACCTTCGAAATGAAGACGCCGCCGGTGTCCTATTTCCTCAAGAAGGCGGCCAAGCTCGAGAGCGGATCGAAAACACCTGGCCGCGAACCGGTCGGGCAGGTCAGCAAGAAACAGGTCCGTGAGATTGCCGAGCAGAAGATGAAGGACCTGAACTGCAACTCGGTCGAGGCGGCAATGAAAATGATTGAAGGCTCCGCGCGTTCCATGGGCCTCACGGTGACGGAGTAACCGCCATGACACTTGGAAAACGCACAAAGGCCGTTCGTGAAGGCATCGATCGCGACAAGTCCTATCCGATCGCGGAAGCGGTCAAGATGGTGAAGGAGCGCGCCAAGGCCAAGTTCGACGAGACCATCGAAATCGCGATGAATCTCGGCGTCGATCCAACCCATGCCGACCAGATGGTGCGCGGTGTCGTCACGCTGCCGAATGGCTCCGGCCGCACGCTGCGCGTCGGCGTGTTTGCGCGCGGCGGCAAGGCGGACGAGGCGAAGGCCGCGGGTGCCGACGTCGTCGGCGCCGAGGACCTGGTCGAGAAGGTCAACAAAGGCGAGATCGACTTCGATCGCTGTATCGCCACACCAGACATGATGCCGCTGGTCGGTCGCCTCGGTAAGGTGCTCGGTCCCCGTGGCATCATGCCAAACCCCAAGGTCGGCACAGTGACGATGGACGTCACCAATGCCGTGAAGGGTGCCAAGGGCGGTTCGGTAGAGTTCCGTGTCGAGAAGGCGGGCATCATCCAGGCCGGCGTCGGCAAGGCCTCGTTCACCGAAGACAAGCTCGTCGAAAACATCAAGGCATTTGCCGATGCCGTGCAGAAGGCAAAGCCGCCGGGCGCCAAGGGCCACTACATCAACAGGGTGGCGATCTCTTCCACCATGGGCCCAGGTGTTAAAGTCGAGCCGTCGTCGCTTTTTTCGAGCGGCAGCGGTAACTGAGCCCTCTTTTCCGGCTTTTTCGCGGGGATTATCGCGAAAAAGGACTTGGCAAAGGGCGGTCGAGGCTCTAAATGAAGCGCATCGGGCGTGCCGACCCAATTTGTCGGTGCGCCTTTGCGCGTCTCTACAAACCTGTGGTGATCGGAACTTATTCCTTTTAGAAACCCGGCTGGGAGCTCTGAAAGGAAGAAGCCCGATAGCGTTGCGGATGTAAAAACGCGCAAGGCCGTCCCGGGAACGGGCCGGCCGACCTGTCCAAGACTGCCGGCGCCGAAGGTCTGCAAAGACCTGACGCTTAATCCCGCGCCGCCCTGCGAAAGCAGGTCGGGTTCTAAAACGGGGCCAGCATAGACGGGGACACGACCCGAGTTTGTGCACTGACAAAGTGCGCCAGTTTGGTTCGAACCTCGGAGACCCGATTGCGGCCCTAAGGCCGTTTCGGGGGGCAGGCTTTTCGAATGGTCGTCCTGCCCGGTTCGCTGCGCGTGAACTTCAAGCGGGACGGCTGGTAGCAACCCGGCGGCTCCCGCGTCATGCGGGCCAGCCGTCAAACCGGAAAGAGCTTGCAGTGGATCGAGCGGCTAAAGCGGAGTCCATCACCGACCTGAGCGGGGTCTTCAAGACCTCTAACGTTGTGGTGGTGGCTCACTATTCCGGCCTTACCGTTGCCCAGATGCAGACTCTGCGTAAGCAGATGAAGCTGGCGGGCGCGCAGGTGAAGGTCGCGAAGAACCGTCTCGCCAAGATCGCACTCAAGGACACCGACGTTGCCTCCATTTCGGCCCTGCTCAAGGGGCCGACCGTGCTCGCCTACTCAGGCGACCCGGTGGCGGCGCCGAAGGTGGCTGTCGACTTCGCCAAGGCGAACGAGCGTTTCGTCATTCTTGGCGGTTCGATGGGCAAAACGGCTCTGGACCTCAACGGCGTCAAGGCGCTCGCCTCGCTGCCGTCGCTGGATGAATTGCGCGGCAAGATCGTCGGCCTTCTCGTATCGCCGGCGACCAAGATCGCTCAGTACGCCAACGCACCCGCGGCCAAGGTCGCGCGCGTGATCCAGGCTTACGCTTCCAAGGGTGCGGCGGCCTGACGGCACAACGCAAACTCATATTTGGTTCGAACCTAATAGGAATTGAACAATGGCTGACCTGCAAAAGATCGTTGATGACTTGTCCAAGCTGACCGTTCTGGAAGCGGCGGACCTGGCCAAGATGCTGGAAGAGAAGTGGGGCGTCTCTGCTGCGGCTGCGGTCGCGGTAGCGGCCGGTCCTGCTGGCGGCGGTGCTGCTGCCGCGGCTGAAGAGAAGACCGACTTCACGGTTGTTCTCGCCAGCGCCGGCGACAAGAAGATCGAAGTAATTAAGGAAGTGCGCGCGCTCACCGGTCTCGGCCTCAAAGAGGCCAAGGACCTGGTGGAAGGCGCACCCAAGACCGTCAAGGAAGGCGTCAACAAGGACGAGGCCGCCAAGATCAAGGCGACCCTCGAAAAGGTCGGCGCAAAGGTTGAGCTTAAGTAAGCGAAGCTTATTTAAGCGAAATCCCCGGGCGAGCGTTAGCGAGACCGGGGGATCGAGTGGCTAGCGAAATCCCCGGGGTTCTGGCCCCGGGGGTCTCGGACAGGAGAGAGGTAGTGCGGCCAAGGCGGGACCTAGGTCGGACCTCGAGGCGGTCGTGAACCGGAAAACGCCGGTCACGATGAAAAGTGAAGAGTGCGGCGGTTCGGGTCAGACCCGAATCACATAGAAACGGACAGCCCCGACGCCTGTCCCAATGGTCGCGATGGATTGCGGCTGTTTGGAGAGGCGCCCGCGCTGACCGGCAAAATCGAATCGAGAGAGAAAAAGATGGCGCAGACGTTTACCGGTCGCAAGCGCGTTAGGAAGTTTTTCGGATCAATCAAAGAAGTGGCGGAGATGCCGAACCTCATCGAGGTTCAAAAGGCGTCTTATGACCAGTTCCTGCTGGTGAAGGAACCGCTGGGCGGTCGGCCCGACGAGGGCCTCCAGGCGGTCTTCAAATCGGTATTTCCGATTTCCGATTTTTCGAATTCGTCGCAACTCGAGTTCGTCAAGTACGAATTCGAGCCGCCGAAGTATGACGTCGACGAGTGCCGCCAGCGCGGCATGACCTACGCCGCGCCACTCAAGGTGACCTTGCGCCTGATCGTGTTCGATATCGATGAAGAGACGGGCGCCCGTTCGGTCAAGGACATCAAGGAGCAGGATGTCTACATGGGCGACATTCCGCTCATGACCAATAACGGCACGTTTATCGTCAATGGCACCGAGCGCGTCATCGTTTCGCAGATGCACCGTTCGCCCGGTGTGTTCTTCGATCACGACAAGGGCAAGACCCATTCTTCGGGCAAGCTGCTGTTTGCCGCTCGCATCATTCCGTATCGCGGCTCATGGCTCGACATCGAGTTCGACGCCAAGGACATCGTGTACGCCCGTATCGACCGCCGCCGCAAAATTCCGGTGACGTCGCTGCTTTATGCGCTCGGCCTTGATGGCGAACAGATCCTCAGCACCTTCTATAAACACGTGAGCTACAAGCGCGCCAAGGAAGGTTGGCGCGTGCCGTTCGATGCCAACCGCCTGAAGGGCTACAAAGCCGTCAATGATCTCGTCGATGCCGACACCGGCCGTGTGGTTGTCGAGGCCGGCAAGAAGCTCACCGTGCGCCAGGCGCGCCAGCTCGCGGAGAAGGGCCTCAAGCACCTTCGCATGACCGACGAGGAACTGATCGGCCATTACGTTGCTGAAGATCTGGCCAATGGCCGCACCGGCGAAATCTACATGGAAGCCGGCGAGGAAATCACCGAGAAGAACCTCAAGGTCCTCATCGAGGCCGGCTACAAGGAATTGCCGTTGCTCGACATCGACCATGTGAATGTCGGCGCATACATCCGCAATACGCTCTCGGTCGACAAGAACATGACGCGCGAAGATGCGCTGTTCGACATTTACCGGGTCATGCGTCCTGGCGAGCCGCCGACGGTGGAAACCGCCGAGGCGATGTTCCGCTCTCTGTTCTTCGATTCCGAGCGTTACGACCTTTCGGCCGTCGGTCGCGTGAAGATGAACATGCGCCTCGACCTCGATGCGCCCGACACCATGCGCGTCCTGCGCAAGGACGACATCATCGCCGTCATCCGCACGCTGGTCGATCTGCGCGACGGCAAGGGCGAAATTGACGATATCGATCATCTCGGCAACCGGCGTGTGCGCTCGGTCGGCGAGCTGATGGAAAATCAATACCGCGTCGGCTTGCTGCGCATGGAACGTGCGATCAAGGAGCGCATGTCGTCGGTCGATATCGACACCGTCATGCCGCAGGACCTGATCAACGCGAAGCCGGCGGCCGCTGCGGTGCGCGAGTTCTTCGGTTCCTCGCAGCTCTCGCAGTTCATGGACCAGACCAACCCGCTGTCGGAAATCACCCACAAACGGCGCTTGTCCGCGCTTGGCCCGGGCGGCTTGACCCGCGAGCGCGCAGGCTTCGAGGTGCGCGACGTGCACCCGACGCACTATGGTCGCATCTGCCCGATCGAAACGCCGGAAGGTCCGAATATCGGACTGATCAATTCGCTCGCCACTTATGCGCGGGTGAACAAGTACGGCTTCGTCGAGACGCCTTATCGCAAGGTGAAGGACGGCCGCGTCACCGACGAGGTGATCTATCTCTCCGCGATGGAAGAGAGCCGCCATACTGTGGCGCAAGCTAACGCGCAGATTGATGCGCGTGGCCGCTTCACGGAAGACCTGATCGTGTGTCGCCAGGCCGGCGACGTGCATCTTGTCCCGCGTGACAAGGTCGACTTCATGGACGTGTCGCCGAAGCAGCTGGTCTCGGTTGCTGCCGCGCTCATTCCGTTCCTGGAGAACGATGACGCCAACCGCGCATTGATGGGCTCGAACATGCAGCGCCAGGCGGTGCCGCTGGTTCGCGCCGAAGCGCCGTTTGTCGGCACCGGCATGGAAGGCGTTGTCGCCCGCGACTCGGGCGCTTCGATTTCCGCGCGCCGTACCGGCATCGTCGACCAGGTCGACGCTACGCGTATCGTGGTGCGTGCCACCGGCGAGACCGATCCGACCAAGCCGGGCGTCGATATCTATCGGCTGATGAAATATCAGCGCTCGAACCAGAACACCTGCATCAACCAGCGTCCGCTGGTGAAAGTGGGAGACAGCGTCGACAAGGCCGACATTATTGCCGACGGCCCATCGACTGATCTCGGCGAACTCGCGCTCGGCCGCAACGTGCTGGTCGCGTTCATGCCGTGGAATGGCTACAACTTCGAGGACTCGATCCTGCTGTCCGAGCGGATCGTGAAAGACGACGTGTTCACGTCCATCCACATCGAGGAATTCGAGGTGATGGCGCGCGACACCAAGCTTGGCCCCGAGGAAATTACCCGCGATATTCCGAACGTCTCGGAAGAAGCGCTCAAGAACCTCGACGAAGCGGGCATTGTCTATATCGGCGCGGAAGTTCATGCCGGCGACATTCTTGTCGGCAAGATCACGCCGAAGGGCGAAAGCCCGATGACGCCGGAAGAAAAACTTCTGCGCGCCATCTTCGGCGAAAAGGCCTCCGACGTCCGCGACACGTCGTTGCGCGTGCCGCCTGGAGTGCAGGGCACCGTCGTCGAAGTGCGCGTCTTTAATCGTCATGGCGTCGAAAAGGACGAGCGCGCGCTCGCGATCGAGCGCGAAGAAATCGAACGGCTCGCCAAGGACCGTGACGACGAGCAGGCGATCCTCGACCGCAACGTCTACGGCCGTCTCGCCGAACTGCTCGAAGGCCGTCAGGGCATCGCCGGTCCGAAGGGCTTCAAGAAGGACTCCAAGATCACCAAGGCGGTGCTGGACGAATATCCGCGCTCGCAATGGTGGTTGTTTGCCTCGCCCAACGACAAGCTGATGGCCGAGATCGAGGCAATCCGTAAGCAATATGACGAATCGAAGAAGCTGCTCGAGCAGCGCTTCCTCGACAAGGTCGAAAAACTGCAGCGTGGCGACGAACTTCCGCCCGGCGTGATGAAGATGGTCAAGGTCTTCGTCGCGGTGAAGCGCAAGATCCAGCCCGGCGACAAGATGGCCGGCCGTCACGGCAACAAGGGCGTGGTGTCAAAGATCGTGCCCGTCGAGGACATGCCGTTCCTCGAGGATGGCACGCAGGTCGACATCGTGCTCAATCCGCTCGGTGTGCCGAGCCGCATGAACGTCGGTCAGATCCTGGAGACCCATCTCGGCTGGGCTTGCGCCGGCCTGGGCCTCAAGATCGGGCAGGCGGTCGATGCCTATAACCTGAAGCACGATGCGCGGCCGCTCAAGGACATGCTCAAGAAGGTCTATGGCGACGACGAGACCATCAAGTCTCTAAGCGAGGATGGTCTGATCGAGCTCGGCGGCAACCTTCGGCACGGCGTGCCGATCGCCACGCCTGTGTTCGATGGCGCGAAAGAGGCCGATATCGAGAAGATGCTCGATCTCGCCGGCCTCGATCACTCAGGCCAGGTCAATGTGTTCGACGGACGTACCGGCGAGGTTTTCGATCGCAAGGTCACCGTCGGCTACATTTATATGCTGAAACTGCACCATCTGGTGGACGACAAGATCCACGCCCGTTCGATCGGCCCGTACTCGCTGGTGACCCAGCAGCCGCTCGGTGGCAAGGCGCAGTTCGGCGGCCAGCGCTTCGGCGAAATGGAAGTGTGGGCGCTCGAAGCTTACGGCGCTGCTTACACCTTGCAGGAAATGCTCACCGTGAAGTCGGACGACGTCGCCGGCCGTACAAAAGTGTACGAGGCGATCGTGCGCGGCGACGACACGTTCGAAGCGGGCATTCCGGAAAGCTTCAACGTGCTGGTCAAGGAAATGCGTTCGCTTGGCCTCAATGTCGACCTGCACAACTCCAAGCAGCAGCGGCAGGGATCGGATACGGCCGAGGCGGCGGAATAGAATAGACGTTGCGGAGCGGCGAGGGCGCCGCTCCGTGGTTGAACGATCAACGACAGGTGGGGAACTGATGGTTCCCCGGTCGAGGAGAAGACGATGAATCAAGAGATTATGAATCTTTTCAGTCCGCAGGCTCCGGCTCAGGTCTTCGACCAGATCCGGATTTCAATCGCGAGCCCCGAAAAGATTCTGTCGTGGTCCTACGGCGAGATCAAAAAGCCGGAGACGATCAACTACCGGACCTTCAAGCCCGAGCGCGACGGCCTGTTCTGCGCGCGCATCTTCGGGCCGATCAAGGATTACGAATGCTTGTGCGGCAAGTACAAGCGCATGAAGTACAAGGGCATCATCTGCGAAAAGTGCTCGGTCGAGGTGACGCTGTCGCGTGTGCGGCGAGAGCGCATGGGCCATATCGAACTGGCTGCCCCGGTTGCGCATATCTGGTTCCTGAAGTCGCTGCCGAGCCGTATCGGCCTGCTGCTCGACATGACGCTCAAGGATCTCGAGCGCATCCTGTACTTTGAATATTACGTCGTGCTTGAGCCGGGCCTCACCCCGCTCAAGGACCGTCAGCTCCTGTCCGAGGACGAATACCTCAAGGCGCAGGAGGAGTTCGGCGGCGACAGCTTCACCGCCACGATCGGCGCGGAAGCCATCCGCGAAATGCTCAAGGGCATCGACCTCGAGAAGATGCAGGGCGAACTGCGCGCGGAGATGGGCGAGACCGAAAGCGACATCAAGAAAAAGAAGATCGCCAAGCGGCTCAAGCTGATTGAAGCTTTCCTTGCCTCCGGCAACAAACCGGAATGGATGATCCTCACGGTCGTACCGGTGATCCCGCCCGATCTGCGGCCGCTGGTGCCGCTCGATGGCGGCCGCTTCGCCACGTCCGATCTCAACGACCTCTATCGCCGGGTCATCAACCGCAACAACCGCCTGAAGCGGCTGATTGAGCTGCGCGCGCCCGACATCATCATCCGCAACGAAAAGCGCATGCTTCAGGAAGCGGTCGATGCGCTGTTCGACAACGGCCGTCGTGGCCGCGTTATCACCGGCGCCAACAAGCGTCCGTTGAAGTCGCTCGCCGACATGCTGAAAGGCAAGCAGGGCCGGTTCCGCCAGAACCTGCTCGGCAAGCGCGTCGACTACTCCGGCCGTTCGGTGATCGTCGTCGGTCCCGAACTCAAGCTGCACCAGTGCGGTCTTCCGAAAAAGATGGCGCTCGAGCTCTTCAAGCCGTTCATCTATTCACGGCTCGACGCCAAGGGTCTGTCGACCACCGTCAAGCAGGCAAAAAAACTGGTCGAGAAGGAAAAGCCGGAGGTTTGGGATATCCTCGACGAGGTCATCCGCGAGCATCCGGTGCTGCTCAACCGCGCGCCGACCTTGCACCGCCTCGGTATTCAGGCCTTCGAGCCCGTGCTGATCGAAGGCAAGGCGATCCAGCTGCATCCGCTGGTCTGCGCCGCCTTCAACGCCGACTTCGACGGCGACCAGATGGCCGTGCACGTTCCGCTGTCGCTCGAAGCGCAGCTCGAAGCGCGCGTGCTGATGATGTCGACCAACAACATTCTGCACCCGGCCAACGGTCAGCCGATCATCGTGCCGTCGCAGGATATCGTGCTCGGACTCTATTACCTCTCGCTGATGAGCGATGGTATGCCTGGCGAGGGCAAGATTTTCGGCGACATGGCCGCAATCGACCATGCGCTGCATGAGAAAGTCATCAGCCTTCACACCAAGATCAAATACCGATGGGAAGGCGTGGACGAGAAGGGCAAAACGTTCAAGAAGTGGTACGACACCACGCCGGGCCGGGTTGTGCTTGGCAACGTGCTGCCCAGGAGCGTCAAGGCGCCGTTCGACATCGTCAACCGCTTGATGACCAAGCGCGAGATTTCGTCGATGATCGATACGGTTTACCGCCATTGCGGGCAAAAAGAGACGGTCATCTTCTGCGACCGCATCATGGCGCTCGGCTTCTACCATGCATTCAAGGCCGGCATCTCGTTCGGCAAGGACGACATGGTGGTGCCGGAGTCGAAGTGGAAGATCGTCGAGACCACCCGCGAACTCGCGAAAGAGTTCGAGCAGCAATACAACGACGGCCTGATCACCCAGGGCGAGAAGTACAACAAGGTCGTCGACGCCTGGTCGAAGTCCACCGACGCCATCGCCGAAGCGATGATGAAGGAGATTTCCTCCACCAAGAAGGACGACAAAGGCCGCGACATGCAGGTCAACTCGATCTACATGATGGCGCATTCCGGCGCGCGCGGTTCGCCGGCGCAGATGCGTCAGCTCGCCGGCATGCGCGGCCTGATGGCGAAGCCCTCGGGCGAAATCATCGAGAGCCCGATCATCTCGAACTTCAAGGAAGGCCTGTCGGTGCTCGAGTACTTCAACTCGACGCATGGCGCCCGCAAGGGTCTCGCCGACACCGCCTTGAAGACGGCAAACTCGGGCTATCTGACGCGGCGTCTGGTCGACGTGGCGCAGGACTGCATCATCACCACCGAGGACTGCGGCACCAAGGGCGGCATCAAGGTGCGTGCCATCATCGATGCCGGCACGGTCGTGGCCTCATTGGCGATGCGTATCCTTGGCCGCACGACAGCGGAAGACGTCAAGGATCCGACCAGCAGCAAGACGCTGATCAAGCGCGGCACGTTGCTGACGGAGCCGGAGGTTGAAGTCATCAGCAATGCCGGGGTCCAAGAGCTGAAAATCCGCTCCGTGCTGACCTGTGAAGCGGCCAACGGTGTTTGTGGCGCCTGTTACGGACGCGATCTCGCGCGCGGCACCCCCGTCAACATGGGTGAGGCGGTCGGCGTGATTGCGGCGCAATCGATCGGTGAGCCGGGCACCCAGCTCACCATGCGCACGTTCCACATCGGCGGCGCGGCCCAGATCTCGGAGCAATCGTTCATCGAGTCGAACTTCGATGGCAAGATCAAGTTCAAGGGCAAGAACATTGCCAAGAACTCGGACAACGAAGTTGTCGCGATGGTGCGCAACATGGTCGTTGCGGTCGTTGACCCCGACGGCACAGAACGTGCCCATCACCGCATTCCGTATGGCGCGCGCATGCGCGTCGAGGACGGCGACAAGATCAAGCGTGGCCAGCGTATCGCCGAATGGGATCCTTACACCCGGCCGATTCTGACCGAGGTGGAAGGCTCCATCGAGTTCGAGGACTTGGTCGATGGCCTGTCGATGTCGGAGCAACTCGACGAATCGACCGGCATTGCCAAACGTGTGGTCATCGATTGGCGCACGGGCTCGTCTCGCAACCAGCAGGACCTGCGTCCGGCGATTGTGATCAAGGGCAAGGATGGCAAGATCCTCAAGCTCGCGCGCGGCGGCGAAGCGCGCTACCAGCTCGCGGTCGATGCCGTTATCTCGGTCGATCCGGGCGGCAAGGTGAAGGCGGGCGATGTGATCGCGCGTATTCCGACTGAAAGCGCCAAGACGCGCGACATCACCGGCGGTCTGCCGCGGGTGGCGGAGCTGTTCGAGGCGCGGCGTCCGAAGGAAGCGGCGATCATCGCTGAAATCGGCGGCACGGTGCGGTTCGGCAAGGACTACAAGAACAAGCGCCGCATCACCATCGAGCCGTCAGGCAAGAACGACGAGCCGAAGGAATATCTGATCCCGAAGGGCAAGCACATCCACCTTCAGGACGGCGACGTCATCGAGAAGGGCGACTACATCGTCGAGGGCAATCCGGCCCCGCACGACATCCTCGCCATCAAGGGCGTC
>CAVTKN010000005.1:0-15132 GCA_963735285.1 uncultured Alphaproteobacteria bacterium
TCCTTCATGATCTCCGCGCCCTCGTCGGTAATGCCGACGATGGCATCGCAGGTCTTGCCCTGCGGCTTCTTGTCAATCGCCGCAAAGACCTTTTCGAGCCGCGCGACGTGGCCTTCGGTCTCCGTCTTATGCTTGGCGAAAGCCCGTTTGAGCTCGGGCGCCTGCGCCGCCTTCTCCATCTTGGGAAGGGTTGCGAGAATTTTCTTCTCGGCGAAATAGATGTCCTTCAGCGTGTCGTGAAACAACTCATCGAGTGTTTTGGATTCTTTCCTTGCCATTGCGGCGGTCTCCTTCTGTTGAGACGAGAACGCCCGGCCGGCCCAATGTTTCCGAAATTAGGCGGAACGAAATTGCGCTTTACCGCATTCGTAAGCGCGTACTTCAACGCCGGGAGATTTCGATGGATCGCGACGCTTTTAACTCAACTGTCTCATCTGTCTCTTGGGGCGCTATTTTAGCAGGTGGCTTCACCGCCGCGGCTGTTTCGCTGATTGTCGTGGCTTTCGGTGTCGGCGCCGGCCTCTCCGTGGTGTCTCCGTGGGAAGGCGAGGGGATTTCCGCCACGACGGCCAGCTGGAGCGCGGGCCTTTTCCTCGTTGTCGTTGCCATGATCGCGGCGACGTTCGGCGGCTACATCACCGGAAGGCTCCGCCCCGGTTGGGACGACGTAAACGTTCACGAACGGTTTTTCCGCGACACCGCCCATGGCTTTGTGGCCTGGGCCTTTGCAACGGTTTTGACCGTGACCGTGCTCGCTGGCGCGGGCACGCACCTGCTGGCCGCGGCTTCGGCCGGCGCGATTCCGGCGGCCGGCGCGGGTACGGCACAGGCAGCCAGCAATAACGGCGATATTTATGCCGACCGGCTCCTGCGGGCCGGGCCGCAATCCGGCGCACAGTCCGGCGCCGGGGCGGCTGCGCCTTCGACCGACCAGGCGGCTGCGCGGGCGGAACTCGTCCGCATTATCGCCCCGGCAACGCGCAAAGGCGGCGATGTGTCGCCTGACGATCGTGCCTATGCCGCGCGCGTGATTGCCGCGCGCACCGGATTGTCGCAGGCCGAGGCGGAACAGCGGGTCAACCAGACCATCACGCAAGCCAAGGAAACGACGGACAGGGCCCGCCGGGCCGCCGCCAAGTTTTCGCTCTGGATCGCCATTTCGCTGCTGGCCGGCGCGTTCTCCGGAAGTCTTGCCGCGGCGGAAGGCGGGAAATTGCGCAATGAGCATTGGTATGAAGACGCGTCGACCAGAACCGAGACTGTCGTTGTGACGAGGAGCTGACAATGCCGATCCTTCTCTGGCTGCTCGGCGTTCCGCTGAGCCTCATCATTATCCTCATGCTTTTCGGCGCAGCGTGAACGCTGCGGACACGCCTGTCATCGGGGCAGCGTGATGGAGGAGAAGAAAATTCGTGTCAGCGGCGCTGACGGGAAAGAATTGACCGGCACCTTTACGGTGATCGGCGGCGTGATCACGGTGACCGCAGAGAACGGCCGGCAGCTTCGGACACAACTCGGCAGCGCGCCTGCGGAGGCGGTCGCGAAAATGTTGCTGCGCGAATTAGCGCGGCAAAGGCCGCAGTAGCCGCCGGTTTGAAACTCTCTTGGCACTCTCACGTTAGGACGGGGAGGGGTAACAGCCAAGGAGACGAGAGATGCATCTTAAATTGGTAACTGCAGCGGCAATCGGCGCGCTGATTTCAACCGCCGCCATTGCCCAGGCACCGGGTTCAGGCAGCCCAAGCGCAAAATCCGCTCAGACGACATCGAGCACGGCAGAGACGGCGTCAGCCAAGGGTGAATGGCAGGCATCAAAGCTCATTCACATGAACGTCTATAATGGGCAAAACGAGAAGATTGGCGACATCAAAGAACTGATGGTGGACAAAGAAGGCAAGATCGGTGTGGTCGCGATCGCAGTCGGCGGCTTCCTCGGCATGGGCGAGCACGATGTCGCTGTGAAGTTCGATAAACTCAAGTGGGTTAACGAGCCGGTCAGCAGCACAACGAGTTCGAATACGACAAACTCAAGCCGTGCCACGACAACCGGCTCTGCGCAAACCCAGACTGCCAAGGATCGCAACTACCCCGATCATGCGGTGCTGGACGCAACAAAGGACCAGCTGAAGGCAATGCCTCAGTTCGATTATAACAAGTAACAGCCTCGCCGGTGCAAACGGAGGCCCGGCGCCATGCCGGGCCTCTTGCATTGCCGGGTACCAATTCAAAAGCTGGAGGAACGTAAAATGGCACAGGACGTTGAGTCGGTAATAGCTCGAGTCCTATGCTCCTCATGCAAATCGAGCGGGTGTTCCAGGTATCAGGGCCGCGCAACGGTTGGCGCGGCTCTGTATCTTTCTATCCTGGCTGCACGCTCACGGACGCCAACCCGCTGAACCCGAGCGCTTGCGCCGCCGCCGGCGTGAGATCGATCACACGCCCGCGCACGAAGGGTCCCCGGTCATTAATGCGGACAACGACGCTCCGGCCGTTCCGTTTGTTTGTAACACGCACGCGCGTCCCAAAGGGCAGCGTTCGATGCGCGGCTGTAAGGCCATTCGGCTGCGCGCGCTCGCCACTGGCGGTCCGTTGTCCGGAATAAGCATAGACCGATGCAATCCCGGATTCCGCCATTGCTGCGGATGAGCACCCAACAATAATCATTGCGCCGCAAATTGCGGCGTTGAGACGTCTGAACATTACGGAACTCTCCTCGATCACCCCTCAGCTGGAGAGCGGCCGAATAGAAGCGACGCGGCGCAAATTGGCGGCGAAATTGCGGTTGTTTTTCGAAATCGGAGTTCCACCGGAAGGCTGGCATGCAGACCGCCGCGACAGCGCGACAACTTGCCAGGAACGGCAGTCATTTCACGGCGTTGTCTCCTCTGTTGGGAGAAGCAAATTGCGCATGCCGATTTTTTCCTATTTTTTGGTCGTGGGCAGCGTGCTCACGGGTTTGCTGCTGTGGTTCGGCAATGACAGCCCGCCAAATGAAACGGCGCTCGAGGCATCGCAAGCGGTTGGAATCCCCACCTTCAGGCCGGAGCCAGAGCCGGAGCATGCCAGGGCAACGGCGGTTAATTTCGCGGCAGAATACAAGCGCCCGGAAAGAAAACCTGCGAAGGCCGCGGAATCGGTAACGGCTCGGAAAACGACACCCGGGTATTCAAAACCGGAGCCGCGCAGTCGTTTTGCTGAATTTCCGAACAACAATCTGGGCATTCATTAGCTCGAAGCCCAAACAGCGCGGCGCTGGCGGGTTTGCATCGGCTGGTCCTTGCCGTGCCCTCCCGGCGCCGGTCTGATTAAAAAAGTGCTTTCGGAATTGCTTCAATTGCAACAATCCGGCTTAAGCCGGTGACGATATTTGTCTTTTATACCGGGCCTACATTGATGGAGCCCGAAATGCCCGAACGCCGCCGCTACCCCCGCATCCGCGTCCAGAAGGCCGCGAAAATCGTCATCGGCACCATGTCGGTGCTCGAGTGCATGGTGCGCGATCTGTCGTCCACCGGCGTCCGCATTGAAATCAAGGATGCGGCCGGCCTGCCAGACGCGGTGGACGTGACCTTCGATGGCGGTCGCACATTCCGGCCGTGCCGGCTCCGCTGGCGCAGCCCGACCGAAACGGGCCTCGAGTTCTTCGAAGCAATGCAAGCTGCCTGATTTGAGATCAGAAAAGACGGGACGAGGCGAGCACATGCAGGATCAGCAGGCAGACAACCGGGCGGCACGATGTCCGAAATGCCGCTCCGACATGGCGCACGTCACCGATCTGCCGCATCCGATCGCTGTCACCATGGTGAAAAGCATGTTCGTGTGCCGGGCCTGCAATCAGACCCGCACCTACATTTTGCCGGCCTGCCAGGCGCTGCCGGATCCCACGCCGGATGTCGCCGCCGCGTAACGCGATACGCTTCGCCCGATATCAATCGGGCGGCTGGTTCTGGTCCCGCAGCAACTGAAAGCGGATGTTCGGGTCCGGGTCATTCCCGAGGTATCTGCCATCCCATGAGTAGATGCCGTCCGGCGACCGTTGGGTCTGGGACATGTGCGCCTTGGGAGCCGCGGCTTTCTTTTTGGCTTTGGCGGCAAAGGCCGGCGTGGCTAGCAAGGCCGCCGCACCAATGATTGCTGAAGCAATTGTCATGTTGCGCGATAGCATGATGCACCTCTTGCGTTGCGTCCGCCGCCTCGTGTTGTGACAAATATCCGAGCTGTCGCGATACTCAATATGGCTGGCCATCACATTGATTTGTGTCATTTGCGACGAGTCGATGGAATAATGTGCGTTACGCTGAATTGGCCATTCATTGGCCATTTACGGAATTGACCATTCATTGGCCATTCATTCCGTGGCTTGCAAGGTATCGCCGGCTTATTTGATCTGCGATGGCACCATTGCGATATTGGGGACGGGATGATCTGGGAATGAAGCGCCGCGCGTTTATGACACTGTTTGCCGGCGCCGCGGTGTGGCCGCTGGCCGCCCGCGCGCAAAATAATCCGGGCGTCAATTCGGGCGCTATCAGCCAGCCGGTAGATCAGGCCGCAGCCCAACCGATAGGCCAGGTCGCTACCCTGCAAGGTACCGCGACGGTCACGCGCGGCAATGCCGCCCCGTCCGCTGTCAAGGTCAGCGATGGCGTCTACAAGAACGACGTCTTGCAAACCGGCGGCAATGGCGCGCTCAGTGTCACATTCGATGACGAGACGACGCTGAGCCTGAGCGCCAACGCGCGTATCGTCGTCAATGATTACGTCTACGAGGAAGGGGCCAAGGGCAACAAGGCCGCATTCAACATCGCGCGCGGCACCGTCGCCTTTGTTGCGAGCCTGGTGGCCAAGACCGGCAACATGACGATCACGACACCGACGGCAACGCTCGGCATCCGCGGTACCACCGGGGTCGTTGATGTTCCCGACAGCCCTGCGGCCGGCGCGGCCAATGCGGGCGAAGCCAAGATCAAGCTTTATCCGGATGCCGATGGACGGGTGGGGCGCATCGAAGTGTTCAATCCGCAAGGCGCGCGGCTCGGCGCGCTGACGCAAGGGGCGAGCGCCTTCGCCATCCGCCCCGGTCTCGGCGGCCGGTTCGCCGCCGTGCCGTTCCAGATCCCGCCGCAGGAAATGACGCGCGACCGCGGCGTGGTGCAACGGCTGTTTGCCTCGCACAATATCGGGCGGCAGCTGACGGTCCGGCGCCTGCAACTGCGCGGACCGAACAGGCTGCGGCCGAACAATCTGCGGCCCAACAATCTTCGGCCAAATGGCCCCAATAATCTTCGGCCGAATAGCCCGGGTCCGGGCAATCCCGCGCAGCCGGGCGCGCCGGCGCAACGCGGCGGCTTGCGCGAGAAATTGCGCAACCTCAATCCGTTCGCGCCGAAGAATAAAGACCTGCGTTGAGCGGCGCCCGCTCTTTGCTTTCCGGGCTGCCCGCGGCGGCATGACGGGTATAGACTGGCCCTCCGACCTGCTCGTTAGAGGCAGGCAGCCATAGACTGGCAGCTTTGGGGAGGGACAGCATGAAACAGAAACAACGGGTCTCGCGCCGCGCGGTGCTCAAGGCCGGCGTTGCGTTCGGCGCGGCAAGCGTTTTTGCGCGGCCGCTCAAGGCCGCGGCGCCACCGGCGGCCGCGGTGACCCCGGCGCTGGTCGAAGCCGCGCGCAAGGAAGGCAAAGCCTCGTTCTATACCGCGCTCGAGCTCAATACCTCGGAACGGCTCGCGCGCGCCTTCGAGGCGAAATATCCGGGCATTGCCATCCGGGTCGAGCGGTCGGGCGCCGAGCGCGTGTTCCAGCGCATCGCGCAGGAACAGTCGAGCCGGATCTATGCCGTCGACGTGGTGTGCAGCACCGATCCGTCGCATTTCATCGACTGGACCGGCAAGAACTGGGTCGAGCCCTACGTGACGGAGGATATGGCCAGGCATTTTCCGCGCGACCAGGTCGATCCCGACGGAATGCATGCGACGCTCTGCGCCTGGCTTGAAGTCATCGGCTACAACACCAACCTGGTGAAGCCCGAAGACGCGCCCAAAAGCTATGCCGATCTGCTCGATCCGAAATGGCAGGGCAAGATCGCCAAGGGTCATCCCGGATACAGCGGCGCGATCCTGACCAACACTTATCTATGGGTCCGTGAATTCGGCTGGCCATACCTGGAGAAGCTGGCGCAGCAGAAAGTCATGCAGCTGCAATCGGCCGCCGACCCGCCGAAAAAGATCTCAATCGGGGAACGCGCGGTGATGGCCGACGGCAATGATTACAGCCTGGAAGTCGCGAAACTGAACAAGCAGCCGGTCGAAGTCGTGCACCCGGCGGAGGGCTCGCCGGTGATCCCGGTGCCGTCCGGCATCTTCCGTTCCGCGCCCAATCCGAACGCCGCGCGGTTGTTCCAGAGCTTTCTGTTCAGCGTGGATGCGCAGCAGATCTTCATCGACGTGTTCGCGCACCGCTCGTTCCATGCGCTGGCGAAGGAAAAGCCGGGCCGCGCGCCGTTATCGAGCTTCAAGTTGTTGCAGGCCGACCCCAAACTGGTGCTGGCCCAGAGCGAAGAGATCAAGGCGCGCTACAGCAGGATTTTCGGCGTTTGAGCCATTGAACCGGAAGCGGCCCCGGCGACACTCATATTATAGAGTGTCACTTCAACCGGCGGGGGCGTCTCCGGCAATGCAGACCCTGATGATCGTGGCTATTGCCGTGACGGGCGCCGGGTTTGCGCTCGCGGTCTATCGCTTCATCATGTGGCGAACGGTGTGGAAGCACGAGCCCGTGGAATATTTCAGCGGTTGGGGCGGCTACAGGCACCCGATCGGCCTGTCCGGCAAGATAGCAAAGGAAGAAGCCGATGCGCGGGAGGCGCGCGGCGAAGTCTACATCATCGGCCATTTCGACGCCGACAACCGGCTGGTGCGCGCCATCAAGAGGTACCAGGGCGGCGTGTTTTTCGATTTTGCCTATACCTATTATCCGAATGGCAGGCGCAAGAGCGCCAGGATCACCAACAACAAAGGGGTGACGAGCGAACGCCAATACGATACGTCCGGCCGCGGCACCGAGAAGCACTTCTGGTAAAAGCGGCCGGGCGGTTGCCTGCACCCGGGAAAATTCTGCATCATGGGTCGATTGCAAGGGGAGCGGCGATCATGGGCAAGGACCGTCTCGCGGCGTTCAGCGACGGCGTCATCGCCATCATCATCACGATCATGGTGCTGGAGCTCAAGGTGCCGCATGGCGCCGATTGGCCGGTGCTGCTGAGCGTCGCTCCGAATTTCGTGAGCTACGTGCTGAGCTTCATCTATCTCGCGATCTACTGGAACAACCATCATCATTTGCTGCACACGGTGACGCGTGTCGACGGGCTCATCCTCTGGGCCAATTGCAACCTGTTGTTCTGGCTGTCGCTCATTCCGGCGGCCACCGCATGGATGGGCGACAATCTTCTGGCGCCGGCTCCGACCGCTGTCTACGGCGGCATTCTGTTGATGCCGGCGATTGCCTATTTGCTCTTGCAGAAAGCCATCCTGCACAAGCAGGGCGCAAACTCCGTCCTCGCCACGGCACTCGGCCACGACCTGAAGGGAAAAATCTCGGCGGTCCTTTACGTGGCGGGGATTGCGCTGGCTTTCGTCGTCCCCTGGCTGTCGGTTGCGCTCTACGTCCTGGTTGCCGTGATCTGGCTCGTTCCTGACCGGCGCATCGAGAAAGTCATCGGCGAAAGCTGAGCGGGCGGAGGAATCAATCTTCGGATTTCACCCGATGGCGCGCCGTTCGTCGCACGCGGTGCGGGCGCCGGTACTGATCCATGATTGCGCGGCAACCCGGATTTAGCTGGCTCCGGTTGTCCATCAAACAGTGAAACACGTCGTCGCGGTTGGGAATTGCCGCCCAGCACACCCTGAACGCATCGCCGATGCAGGACTGGCGTTCTTCCGATGTTTCGGCCGCGGCGATCGGGCACAGGAGAGAAGACGCCGATACGGCGGTGAGCAGCGCCAGCACTTTCACCGCGTGAGACGCATCCGCAACCCAACACCCAGATCCTTGCATGTCCGACAACCCCCGCCGTCCGTTGAAAGACCACCGTAGGGCGTGACCGGCGCCGGCCCTATGGCCGTCGGGCAACTGTGGATAAGAAACGCACGAACAAAGTTCCGCAATGCGACGGCGCGTGCCGATCGTCGATGGATCGGGTCACGGACAATTGAGGCAGGCCGGGCTCTGCCGCGGGTTCCCGCACGATATGCTGCGGACTTTCTAAATCCCGGGTGAACCCACAATGACTATCGTCGAAACGAAAACGCGCCGCGGCGTGGTAGCCAGCGCGCTCGATTGCGCCGATGCTTTGGCCGCGCGCACGAGCGACACCGTTCTGCTCATCGGCCGGCTGGCGATGGGCATCATTTTCTTCCAAAGCGGTTTTTCCAAGCTCGCGGCCCTTGGCCCGTTTATCAGCAGCCTGGGCAGGCGCGGGGTGCCGTTTCCCGATATCTGGGGGCCAATCGGCGCATTCAGCGAATTCGCCGGCGGCGCGCTGATCATTCTCGGCCTCGGAACACGCTATGCCGCGGCGCTCATTGTTCTCTTCGTCATCATTGCCACGGCAATTTCGCATCGTTACTGGGAGTTCTCCGAGCCGGCGCGGAGTGCCCAGCAGGGTCAATTCTTCAAGAACCTCGCCATCATTGGCGGCGCGATGTTTCTTTTCATTTGCGCGGCCGGACGTTTCTCGCTCGACGCGCTATTATTGAAGAGGCGGTAGGCGCGGGCGGCCAGGCAGGCATCGCAAAGGCGAAGTCATTGTCCTCTCCGGCGGGCCGGCAGCTCGCGCAGGGAGAGCACGATGGATTTGTCCTACACGCAGAATCTCGAGGACTATCACCTCGCGCTCGCCTTCGCGGGCCAGGCGCGCGGCCGCTATATCGACATCGGCGGCGGGCACCCGGTGGCCGACAACGTGTCGTTCTGGTTCTACGAGCGCGGCTGGCAGGGCATCGTGGTCGAGCCGCAGCCGGCGCTCGCCGCGCTTTATGCGCGCTTGCGGCCGCGCGACATCGTGGTCGAGGCGCTGGTCGGGCGCGCGAACGGTGACAGCGATTTTTTCCTGGTTGAGCGCCTGCATGGTTTTTCCACCACGCTCGAGCAGCACGCGCGAAAGGCCGAAGCCTTCGGCGCCGGCTATCGCAAATTACGGCTGCCGTCGGTGACGCTGGCCACGTTGTGCGAAACGCAATTGACGGGACCTGGTGCAAGCGACATCGATTTTCTCAAGGTCGACGTCGAGGGCGCCGAAGCCGAGGTTTTTGCCGGCGCTGACTTCAAGCGCTTTCGCCCCAAGGTGATCGTGGCCGAAGCAGTGGCGCCCGGATCGGGCGAGGCCAATTGGCAGGACTGGGAGCCGAAGCTGCTGTCGCATGGCTACCGCTTTGCGCTGTTCGATACGCTCAACCGTTTTTATGTCGCGGAGGAGCATCCCGAGATCTTCGAACGCCTGCCGCGCGAACGCGCCGACTGGCACGCCGTACGCCACATGTATGAGATCGGCCGCGCGCCGGAAAACGCAAATCATCCCGATCATGCGCTGGCGCGCGATCTCGCGCGCGGCTTCTGGGCCATGCTGCCCTGGCTCGAGCCGGCGCAGATCGTTGCGTTGCTGGCGCGCGCGCGCGGCGTCGAGATCGCGGACGAGCGGGCGGCGCTTGCCGCCACCGTCAACAGCGAGGCCTTCCGTCTTTCGTTGGGCCGCATCGCCTGCGGCTATGACGGCGGGCAGGTGGTGGAGGAGTGACTGGCGCGGTTGGCCTGGTCACCTTTTTTTAACCCGCCGCGTTGCACCGTTGCCGCTCACGGGAACGGCAGGGACAGCTCCAATGTACACTATTGCGACAGCCGCCGCGGCGGTTGGACGAAACAAGACTGCTATTGTACGGGCGATCGAAAGCGGAAGAATTCCGGTTGCCAAAGATGACAACGGCGAAGTGCAGATCGACCCCGCGCAATTGCACCGCATTTATCCGCCCTTGCGGAACGGCGCGAAGGGGACCGAGCAACTGCCGCTGCATTACTCGCCGTTGCTGACGCCGGCGTGAGCGCTACGCGCCATCTTTAGCAATCAGAACGCTGTCTCAGCGCCGGCCGGCCCGATCGACCGGACCTCCGCGATTGACGTCACCGACGCCAGTAGTTTCGCGATTATTGCGAATTGCCTGGTTTCGCACGGGCGCCACAACACGCGGCCTGAGGACGACGCCAGCTCTCGCGACGCAACCCACGGGATAGTCGATGTATTGACAATACACGACCGCGCTCGCGGTCCGCGTATTTGCCGCCGTCGCCAGGACCAGGATTGCAAGAAAAGCAAACAGTGTTGTCAAAGTTTTCATGACCAACTCCATTTGTTGAAACGAGTTTTTTACGGGCAATCCCGAACCATTCATTGATATGGCGCAATAAACACAGTTATTCGAACCGGGAGTGTACCAGGCACCATCCGGTAGTCGGGTACGGGCCATTCAGGATTTCATGCCGGCAGCGGGCCCGCAGGGAGTGGGGCGGGCTCTCCGGTGTTCATATCAGTACCGGCTATGGAGGTTGCAGATGGTCCGCATGATGGTCGTACTTCTTGTTGCGCTTGCTGCTGCTGCCTTCGACCGGCAGCCGGCGGCGGCAAACGAAGCACCCTGGTGCGCCGTGCTCGACATGGGCAAGGGCGCCTATTGGGACTGCCAATACCGGTCGATTGAAGAGTGCCGGCCGGTCGTGCTGTCGGGCAGCCGCGGGTGGTGCAATCCGAACCCGTATTTTGTTGCGGCGCCCGCCGAACCCAGGGCCTCCCGGAAGTCTCGCGTCCGCGCGCAATAGCAACGCCGACGCTGCCGCGACCGCAGCGCACCGATTGTATTCAATCGTTGCGGTTGCTGGACATGACTTGCAGGAATACGCCATGTTCGCTCATGACCTGAGGCGGGCATCGTATTGCTGCGTCCGCTCAAGCCAAGTTCGTTAAAGCCTTGGCACTTCAAGCTATGGCACCAATACGCCTTTCGGGCGTTGTTCCGCCGGTGCGGATCAACGCATCCGCAATAAAACAGGAGAGGATTATGCGCAGGTTGATGGCGACAAGCATTGTTCTTGCAGCCGTATTTTTGTCGGGGCTTTTCGCGATTTCGAGCACCCAGGCGTTGACGGCTCCCGCTCCGGCCGCGCTTGCGCCGGCCATCGAGCAAGCAAACCCCGTGCAGGAGATTCAATATGCCTGCCGCCGCGTGCAGCGCTGTGGTCCGAACGGCTGCTATTGGAGACGCGTGTGCGGCGATTATCGCGGGGGGTACGACAGGGGCTATTACGAGAGAGGATACGGCAGGGGCTATTACGGCCGCGGCGCTTGTGCGCCGGGCTGGAGCGTCCAGGACGGAGTCTGCAAGCCGTATCGCGGCTACTGAAATCAATTCGGAGGCCGCCTTGGTTGGCGGCCTCTTTCTAACTTCAAATTAAACGCGACGTCTGCGTCTGACATTGGCCGGATATTCCCATCGTATCGGTCGATGGCTGCGTTCGGGGCCAACACCGACATGGATTCCGCGTCGCAAAATGTCCGCTAATGACCCAAAGCGGACAGTTTTTTGGTACAAGGGCCTCGTATTGGAAGCTTGGTATGCTGCCTTTGCGCCGCCCGGCATGCCGGATGAACTCGTGGCCCAATTGAATACGTCGTTCGGGAAGGCGCTGACCGATCAGAAAGTATTGGAAAATTTCACGAAGGGTTCTCTGGAAAAGATCGGCGGTAGCCCGCAGAAACTTGGTGAGCTGGCACGCGCCGACTCCGTTAAATACGCGCGGCTGGTGAAAGAATTGAACATCAGCGCCGGTTGAGTTCGCGCCAGTAAATCGACGGCGGACATGCTCCGCATGTAAATTTCGCATAAATGGCAATTGATAGGCCCCTAGGCAGCGCCACCGGAATTGGCGACAGTCGACCGGTGGCAAGGCGTTTAAGTTTTGGGGGCGAAGATGTTGCGGAGTAAATGTACCGCGAGCATGGCCGTAGGCTTGCTGGCGGGTATGGCAGCCTTTACGAGCCCGGCGCAGGCGCTCACTGTCGCCGTCGATCTGTCAATATCGTACTTTGCGGCGTCACCCTTGCCACCGCAAATCTTTCCAAGCACCACGCAACTCAGCGGTCTCGCGTCATTTTACATCGACACCTTCAATGGCGCCACACCGTTGCCTCCACAAATCGACATCGGTCATCTCAATTTGGGAGACAGTTTCGTCACAACGTTTATTCCGGGCGACCCTTGTTTCGCGGCCGTCTCATGCCGTTTGAATTTCAGCTTCGGTGGGCAGGTCAGCATCCCGGGCAATCCGGTCATCCCCGGCAACCCTGTTCTTCCTGCCGCAGCTTTCCCCCTCAACAGCGACCTGACGAACGCAACTCCAACCCCGCCGGAGATCATGCCGTTAGCCTTCTTTCAAGGCGGCGCTCCGCTCATGTTCTCGGGACCCATCGTGGCATTTGACGCTCCTGTAATCGTCGGCGAATGGGACATCACCATCCGTGAGGCGACCGCCACGCCACTGCCTGCCGCGCTCCCGCTCTTTGCCTCGGGCCTCGGCGCATTGGGTCTGCTTGGGTGGCGTAGGAAACGGAAGCAAGCCGCTGACCCGGCCTCGTGCCATCCAGCGCAATAAGAAAAATAGATCCGCCATGCGCCCATTCTTCATAGCGGCGGTTGCGGCAGCACTGTTGATGCAGGCGCCATGCGCTCATGCGCAGCATAGCGCGGCGCCAGCGGGCCCGAGCGAAAAAGCAAAAGCGAAGGCGCAGGAGAAGCGGGCCTTTGAGAAAGATACCGATGAGGCCTACAAGGCCACGCTCGGTAAAATTCCTGACGCCAAACAACAAACAGTCGATCCCTGGGGTAATATGCGCACAGCTCCTCAAAAATAGCTGTCACGACGTCCGCTTATGACCCAAAGCAGGCACTACGCTGCTTTTCTTAAACTCAACCCCATTCCGATCCAGCTCGCTCCTGCAAATACAAGATCGATGCCCAGCAGCAGGCCGAGAATGTAGAGACTCGATACCGGCCAATGATTGAGAATAATCAGGCCGAGCAGAAGCGTGACCACGCCTGACAGCACAACCCAGATCCATGGCATTCCGCGCTTCATGGAGAACCCCAGGATGATGCGCATGATGCCTGAGACAATAAGCGTGCAGGCGAGCATGAGTGTCAGGAGCGCTGCCGCGAGCAATGGATTTTCGAACGTCACAAAGCCGGCAACGATGTACAGAACGCCGAGCAGCACCCAAAGCAGGAATTTGCCCCACGTCTTGACCTGGAAAGCATTGATGACTTCCGCGACGCCCGCGATCAGCATCATGATGCCGACGATAAAGACGCTTGCAACCGTCGCAGTCAAAATGCTGCCCAGCGCGATAAAGCCGGCGATTGAATAAATAACGCCAAGAGCGACGATCCATCCCCATTTGGCGTGCAGCGTCTCAATTCCGGCGAAAGCGCGTGTCGACGCACTTATATTGGACATGGCTGCCTCCTTCAGGTTTTCAGAAAAATACACCGCGTCAGGTCAAAGCGCGCCTTGATAATAGCCGAAGTTCGCTTTTCGGGGGTCATGCGTATATTGCCCCTAAGGGTAATTGCCGTCTCGGCATTGCTCGACCAGCCTGTTGGCACCCATGTCTTGATTTTGAGGGCTGGATCAATGAATAGGGTGTTGGCGCGTTGTACCGACCGCAAGAGATCTCGCGGCGCGTTTCGTGCTTCGATCGCTCAATTTCTCGCAGACGTTTTTGCTTCATTGCAACCAGCAAGCCGCAAAAAACAACATTCTCGCGCTTCGACGCGGCCCTATCCGTTACCACCGCAATGCAATGATCGCCTGCGAGGGAGACCCTGCCGATTACGTCTTCCTTGTCGTAAAAGGGACTGTCCGAAGCTGCAGGTCCTATCAGGACGGCAGCCGCGGCATTGTCTCATTTCATTTTGCCGGAGAGCTTTTCGGCTGGAGCGGCGAACCGGTCTATTCGTTCTCCGCGGAGGCGGTCACAGACACGTTGATACTGTTTTTCAGGCGCAAGGATTTGCTTTCCGCGGCTGCGCAAGACAGCAAGATTGCCAATTATCTATTGGCCGCAACAACAAATGAACTTCGACGCGTCCAGGAGCACTCCTTGGCATCGGGCAGGCGTGCCAAATCGCGCATGGCAACCTTCCTGATTGACCTGTCGGCAAGGACGGGGAAACCGAAATATCTCAAGCTGCCGATGCCCCTCCACGATATTGCCGATCATCTCGGCCTTAAAATGGAGACAGTCAGCCGGACAATTTCCGCCCTGGTGAAATCCGGATCAATCGGGCGCGCATCATATCGCACTTTGGTTCTGCGAAACCGCGCCGCACTTGCCCGTACGATTAGCAACGTGGGATTGGGTTCAGAAAGCTGAGACGGCCGCATTCAGGCGCAAAGCGGACATCGCGTTCAGCGGGTATCCCGCAACCTTTGACGCTTCTCAATGCGCGGCATTTTAATGTACGCCACAGTTTCTCCTGGCCAGATTAACGGCCTGATCACGTTGCCGGGAGTCACCTATGAAGAAAACAAGCATCCTCGGTTTGTTGGCTGCGGCCGCACTGTTCAGCGCGGCCCCTGTCTCGTTGCAAATCTCGCAAGACAAATTGTCCGTCTCACTTGATGGCGCCAGCGCTCGCATCGGCGAGCCTCTGTCGGCCGGAAGCGTTGCAGGCGTCCACCGTCGCGCCGGACGGCGGGCAGCACGCGGCGCCTATTATGGCGGATACGACAATGCTGGCTACGGATACGGCGGTGGTTGGTGTCGGTGTCGGATACGGTGTTGAGCGGCGGGCGGCGCGCCGCGCTTACTACGGCGGATACGGAAACGGTGGATACGGCATGGCTGCGGCCGGGGCCGCGGGGGCCTATGCGGGAGCGGCGTATATCGCCGGCAGCAACAGCTATCCGGCCCGCGGCATTAACTCTCAGAGTTATTCCCCGGCCGGCTACTACGGCCCGGTGTGCGATCCGAGGGTCGATCGCCTGTGCCAGTGACCTGCCACCGAAGCCGGTGATCCCGAAAAGGGA
>CAVTKN010000006.1:0-77904 GCA_963735285.1 uncultured Alphaproteobacteria bacterium
TTAATCAGCGGGTCCCAGGTTCGAGCCCTGGTGCGCCCACCAATCTTCCCGTGACCTAGACGAGACTGCAAAAGAAACGGAATGCGCGGTTTGCATTCGGTCACCGGTCGATAGCGCTGGCTTCCGTCTACAGAAAAAGACTGACGACGCCAATCGCGAGCATCAGGGCCAGTGCCAGCCGCCGTATGCCCGTTTCGCTCAAACGATCAAAAAGTTTACCGCCGAGCCAGATAGCCAATAAAAACGGAATGGTGAGAGCAGCCGCAGAAACCGCAAGCTGCGCGGATATGGCGCCGGCGGCCGCAAGCATGACAAGCCCGATCACGGAAATCGCGGTGACGAACACTGTGAGATTGGCGCGTGTAACGGCGACCGGATCAGGTCCCGAGAGCAGATAGAGGATCACCGGCGGTGCGCCAACGCTTGTTGCGCCCAACAGCGCACCCACCAAGCCACCAAGTGCGAGCGATGTCGCAACACGGGGTGTTCCGCTATAGCGAAGCCCGAACAGCAACATCGAGCTGAACACAATAACTACGGCTGCGATCATTTTCCGGGCGATGGCTGGATCGACCGTCAACAAAATATAGCCGCCGAGGGGCACGGTCACGGCCGCTGGAAGGATGAGGAACAGAAGGGTGCGCCAGCCCGCTTTTGGCAGCGCATCCGGAAACATCACCAGTGCACCGGCGGTTTCCAGCAGAAGCGCAATAACGACGGCAGGCACCGGGCCAAGAAGGATCGACAGAACCGGGCTCATGACCATCGCGCCGCCAAATCCGGTCGTGCCGCGCACAAGCCCTGCCAGGCCGACAATACCGACTGCCGCAAGGTCGCTAATGTCCATAGTCGGATGCTTTGAATTGCTATGTTGTCAGGATGCCGCCGTCGACCGGAATGACCGCGCCGGTAATGAAGTTCGCACGATCGGATGCGAGGAATGCGGCAAGGTCGGCAATATCGGACACGCTTGCAAGCCGCCCGAGCGGAATGCGCGCGAGGATATTGCGCCGCGCATCCTCGGTGAGCGCGGCATGCGTCATTGCCGTGTCGGCAATTGCAGGTGCGATCGCGTTGACCGTTATGCCATTGGGCCCGAGCTCGCGCGCAAGGCCCATTGTCAAGGCGACGACACCGGCTTTGGTCGTGCCGTAAAGTGTATTCCCGACGGAGCCTCCGCCCCGCATGGCCGAAACCGACGCGATATTGATGATGCGGCCATACTGCTGCGCTTTCATGTAAGGGATCGCGGCCTTGGCGCAATAAAGCACGCCGGAGAGGTTGACTTCGCTGACCCGCTGCCACTCTGTGACCGGCAGATCGGCGACAAGACCGGTCGAGAGGACACCAGCCGCGTTGATCAAAATGTCCAGGCGGCAATGATCGGCGGCGATTTGTTCGAAAGCTTGCTGCACAGCGCCCGCATTTCCGACGTCGACGGCAGCGGAGCTGGCCTTGGGCCCGAATGACGCGGCTGCTTTGCCGGCGGCGCTGCCATCCCGATCGACCACACAAATGTTGCAGCCTTCGGCCGCAAGCGCGCGGCCGATCGCCTCGCCGATGCCAGCGGCACCACCAGTAATAACCGCGACGCGACCTGTCAGGTTGAGATCCATGATAGGTGCGCCGCGGTTGTCTGTCTGGCTACTTGTTGCTGTCGACGGCCATGTCTCGCTTGTGTGCTTCGGTCATCGCAAAAACCGATAGCGCACTCACCACGCTGACCGCCAAAACGTACAGGCAGATCAACCAAGGCTTGCCGCCGCCGGCCGGCAACAGCGCCGTGGCGATGATCGGAGTGAGCCCGCTCGCGAAAATTCCGGAGAACTGGTAGACGAACGATATTCCGGTGTAGCGCACGCGTGTGTCAAAAAGTTCGGAGAACAGCGCGGCCTGCGGGCCGTACACCGCCGGATAGACGAATGCAAACGGGACGGCGATTGCGATCCAGACCAGCAACGGCTCCTTGGTTTGCATCAGCCAGAAAGCCGGAAACGAAAGGATGCCAATCAATAAACCGGCAACCCCAAACATGCGGCGACGGCCGATCCGGTCGGACAGGTTTCCGTAGATCGGCAGCATCACGATCATGATCGCCGATGCAATCATGACGCCTGCCAGGGCACTCTGCCGCGGCAGCCCCAAGGTGCCGGCGAGGTACCCGACGACAAACACGCCGAAGATATTGAACGTAACGCCCTCGATATAACGGGCACCGAGGCCGAGCAACGTGTTCTTGCTGTGGGTTTGCCACAGCTCGAAGAACGGCACGTGCACGACTTTCTTGGATTCCTGGATGCGGGTGAACGCCGGCGTCTCCATGATTTTCAAGCGGATATAAAGACCGACCGCGACCAGCACCGCGCTGATCAGGAAGGCGATCCGCCATCCCCAGGAGAAGAAGTCAGCCTCCGGAAGGTAGGAGAGCAGGTAAACCATGCCTGAACTCAGCAGGAGGCCGGCAGGAACGCCGATCTGCGGCCAGCTTCCATAAAAACCGCGCCTGCCGGCTGGAGAATGTTCGACCGCCATCAACACCGCGCCGCCCCATTCGCCGCCAATGCCAATGCCTTGGAAGATGCGAAGAAAGAGCAGCATGATCGGGGCCCAAATGCCGACCGATGCATAGGTCGGCAGCAACCCGATCAGGAATGTCGCGATACCCATGATGAGGATGGTGAGAACGAGCACGGTCTTGCGGCCGATACGGTCGCCATAGTGGCCAAAAATGATGCCGCCGATCGGACGCGATATGAACCCGACGAAGAACGTCGTGTAAGCCAGCAACGTGCCGACCAGAGGGTCAAAATTGGGAAAAAACAGCTTGTTGAGCACGAGCGGCGTGACCACGCCGAACAGAAAGAAGTCATACCACTCGATCGTCGTGCCGATGGCGCTTGCAAGCGCGATCGTGCCTATCGAAGTCCCGAAGCCGCTAGTTTTTGCCTGCATAGTTTCCCCCTCTGTTTTTGCCGTTTTTGGATTTATCCCGTCGGTAATTGCAGAATTTGTCGGGCCTCCGCAGCGCTTGCGGCATGCCGTCCGTATTGCCCGCACATCGTAGCCAGGCGAGACACCAGCTCGGCGTTGCTGCGGGCGAGCCGGTCCTTGTCGAACTTGATGTTGTCCTCCAGCCCGGTCCGGACGTGACCGCCGAGTTCGAGGCACCATTGATTGACTTCCAGCTGATGGCGGCCAATTCCCGCTGCCGACCAGGTCGCATCGGGCATCAATTCCTTGAGCTCTGAAATCAGAAATTCCAGAAGCTTTCGTCGAGCCGGAAGCGCATTCGGAATACCCATTACGAATTGAACCTGGCATGGCCGCTTGAGTAATCCACGATCCGCGAGATTTTTGGCATTGTAAAGCATCGCCACGTCGAAAACCTCGATCTCCGGCTTGACCTTGTACTCAAGCATCGATCGCGCGAGCTCTTCGACAAGCTGCGGTGGATTTTCATAAATCTGCGCGGGGAAATTGACTGACCCGGTGGCGAGCGAGGCCATGTCGGGTTTGAGATAAAGCATGCGACCGCGCTCATTTTGGCTCCGGCCACGACCGCCGGTTGAAAACTGCACGATCATTTTTGGACAGTGTTTGATGATTCCTTCCTGAACCAGCGCGAAAAGCTCCGGCTCCGAACTTGGACTTTCATCAGGATTGCGCACGTGGATATGCGCGACAGAAGCTCCGGCTTCGAAAGCCTCGTGAGTGGATTCGATCTGTTCGCTTGGCGTAACGGGAACCGCCGGCGTATCGGCCTTGCGCGGAATTGCCCCGGTGATCGCGACGGTGATGATGGCTGGCGCTGTCATTTTTCTATCTCAAGCGGTCTCGACGAGGTGGAATGAGCGAATGTCCCGCCGCTGTGCTACTTCCTTCAGCAACGTTACAAGTGGTGTGGATCCTATTGGATATTGAGTGTCGATCGGCCCGGCGGCTTTGAGCGCATCGACTTCACGCTGCGGGTAGAATGCCGCCAGCAACAGGTCATCATCAGATGTGAAAGGTCCCCGTTCGCGACGGACCTTTGGAATCCCCGGTTCGAGCAAATCACCTGGCCGCGCGCGCGTCGGCTCGGCGCCCCTGGTAATGCGATCGAACAAGTTTGGATCGATCGGACCGGCAATCTCGCCGTAGTACCCCAGAACGTATTTACGCACTTCATCGGGGACGGTCGCATACCGTTCCTTGCTCATGACATTGAGCACGGCCTGCGTCATCACAAACTGCGCGAAGGGGCTGACAATGATCGGATAGCCGAGATCATGGCGGACGCGAGCGGCCTCTTCCAGCACCTCAGGCAAGCGGTGGGCGATCCCAAGCGGCGTCAGCTGCGATTTCAAGTTGGAGATCATGCCGCCCGGCATCTGGTGCTCATAATGGAACGCGTCGTACTCGACGATGGCGCCCACAGGCTTGCCTTCGCGTTTGGCGATATACAAAAGGCGGTCGGCGACTTCCTCTACCGGAGCAAGATCAATGTCGACCGTGTAGCCGTCCCGGCGAATATTGCGCACGAATTGCTCGGTCGCAGGATGCGAAGCGCCATTTGCGAGGGTCGACGTGGCGGTGTGGACGACGTCGACGCCAAGTTGGACGGCGCGGCACGCTGTGTGCGGTGCAAGCCCCGTTAGACAATGAGAGTGCAGGTGAAGCGGCAGCGTTCCGCAAGCAGCCTTGATCGCCGGCACCAAGGTCTGCGCGCGCTCCGGTGTCAGCAGGCCGCTCGGGTCCTTGATATAGACCGCGTCAACACCCAGGCCGACCAATTCGCGCGTCTTTCGCGCATAATAGTCGTCAGTGTGAACGGGGCTGACCGTGTAGACGATGCCGCCAGCCGTATAGAGCCCTACCTTTTTCGCGGCGCGCACTGGAACCTGCATATTGCGCATATCATTGAGCGCGTCGTACGGCGTGTGGTAGCGGATGCCGTTGGCGAAGATGCGCTCGGCGGTCAGTTCAACAATGTCATCCGGAAAAAACTCGAAGGTGAAGAGGCTCTGACTGCGGGTCATCACGATGAGCGGTGTATTCGTGACCCAGCGGCTGAGAATCCGCATGCGTTCCCACGGGTCCTCGCGCAGATACCGCACGCAGACGTCGAACACCGCGCCACCGGCGAGATCAATGGCTTCGAATCCTGCTCGGTCCAGTCGTGGAGCGATCTCGGCCATCATCGCCGTGGTCATGCGCGTCGCCCAAAGGCATTGATGGGCGTCGCGTATCGTCACGTCGACGAGCTTGATCCTGCGGCCCTGGTCCACTAGTGCACCGCCATCTGCAGGTGTTCCTCGACCCAGCGGGTGTGAATTTCTGCCCGTGCAAATTCTGGCTGCCGGAGAAGGTGCGCGTGAAACCCGACGGTCGTGGTCACGCCCGCGACCTGAAAGCGGGAGAGGGCCGATTTCGCGGTCTCAATCGATGACGCGCGGTCAGGGCCAGTGACGATCAATTTGGCCAGCATGGAATCGTAATAAGGCGGCACCGCATAGTTTTCATATGCGTGACTATCAACGCGGATATCGCGCCCATTCGGTGGCCGCCAACGCTTGAGCGTGCCAGGCGAAGGCCGGAAACCATGTGTCGCGTCTTCGGCGTTAATTCGAAATTCGATGGCGGTCCGGCCGTTCGCGAACGTCGATCCGAATGACAGCTTCTCGCCGGCGGCAACGCGGAATTGCTCGGCGACCAGATCTGTGCCTGTCACCATTTCGGTCACCGGGTGCTCGACCTGGATGCGGGTATTCATTTCAATGAAGAAGAATTTTTGGCTTGCAGGCTCATAGATGAACTCGACCGTGCCGGCGTTCGTGTACTTGAGGGCTCTGATCAGCGTCGTGGCCGCCTCGGCCATTTGGCGCCGCGTTGATTGGTCGAGTACGGGTGATGGCGCTTCCTCAACCAGCTTTTGGTGCCGGCGCTGCACGCTGCAATCGCGCTCGCCGAGATGGACATAGCTACCGTGATTGTCACCAAACACCTGAATCTCGATATGGCGTACCTCGGAGAAAAATCGTTCTAGATAGATTTCAGGATTGCCGAATGCAGCCTGTGCTTCCGCCGATGCTTGCTCGTACAGCGCGCTGAAGTTTGCCGCCTCGTTGACGATCCGCATGCCGCGCCCGCCACCGCCTCCGCTTGCCTTTAGAAGCAGTGGATATCCGATATTTCGCGAAGCCTTCTCAGCGGCGGTGACGTCGGTGAACCCGCTTTCAGAGCCCGGTACACAAGGGATGCCGATTGCGGCAGCCGTCTGTCGTGCCGTGACTTTGTCGCCCATGCGGGCAATGCATTCACCGCTCGGGCCGACGAAAGTAAGATCGGATTCCGCGCAACGCTCGGCGAAACTGCTGTTTTCAGCGAGAAATCCGTACCCCGGATAGATGGCGTCGCATTTCGAGGCGACGGCGGTCTCGATCAACGCGGCCGCGTTCAAATAGCTCGCTTTCGGCGCCGGCGGCCCAATGCAGACCGCGTGGTCAGCAGCCCAGCGATGTGGAGAATTGGCGTCCGCTGTTGAATAGACCGCGACGCTCTCAAGTCCGAGCTTTCGGCACGCGTGCACCGCGCGCAATGCAATTTCCCCGCGATTGGCGATCAATACTCGCCGCACCGCTGACCTCCCCACAGAACCGGGTCGCTCGTCTGCGCGAGCGGACCAACGTCGCTTTTAACTGTCCACCGACCAGATTCATATTGCAAGACGTTTTGTTCCGGTTTTTGATACAGAGCATGCAGACGCCTTTGGATTTGCAGTTCACAAACAAGGGTCGGCTTAAGCGCTCGCCTCACAACCGGGCGATGTCGCCGACCGAGCCCGGCAAGGCGTTCCCGACCGTCAAGGCCTTCGCGATCGTCGAAGCGATGGCGGCGGCACGCCGGCCGCTTGGCGTGTCGGAACTCGGCGTGCTGCTCGGGCTGCCAAAGCCGACCGCCCATCGCATTGTGCGCATGTTGGAAAGCGAAGGGCTGCTCCTGCGTGAGCCAGGGGCTCGCCGCTATGTGGCCGGGCCGCGGCTTGTCCGTCTGGGGCTCGATATCGTCGCGGCTTCAATGTCGCGCGCGCCGCGCCATGCAATTCTCGAAGCGCTATCTCAGCAAATCGGCGAGACCTGCAATTTCGGAGTTATGGCGAGTAGCCATGTTGTTTATCTCGATCGCGTCGAGTCGGCCTGGCCTTTTGGACTGCGGTTTGAGCCCGGCTCGCGCGTGCCGCTTCATTGTACGTCAATGGGCAAGCTGTTTCTGAGCCAGCTACCGGTCGCGAAGCGAACGTCTCTGCTCCGCCAATTACCGCTATATCGATATACCGAGAACACCATTATCGACATCGGACGGCTTGATACTGAGCTGGAGACGATCAGTTCGACGCAGGTGTCCATCGATAATCAGGAATTTCTCGCGGGCGTTGTTTGTGTTGCGGTCCCGGTGCACGGGCCGAATGGCCAGCCTGTTGCAGCGCTCGCCGTGTCTGCGCCGCTCGCACGCATGTCGCTGGAACAGGGACTTCAACACGTTCCGCTGTTGCAGCGTGCCGCCGAACAACTGGCAGCCACCATCGAAGACGGCGATCAAAAAGACAGCGAAAGGGAACGCAAGTGAGTTTGCGGTTCGACGATATCGCTGAAATCCTGAAAATTATCGACAGTAGTTCCTGCGACGAAGTCGTTGTCGAAACCGGCGATGTAAAGTTGGTCGTTCGCCGCAACGGCGCCGCCGGCCAACCGGCCGTGTTGTTAAACGATCGTCCTCTATCGCATGCGCCGGCGGCCGCGGCCGTTCCAGACCCTGCTGTCGCCGCCGCGCCGCCCGCAATTGAAACGTCCGCCGGTCAAATCGAAGTGGCGGCGCCCATGGTTGGGACTTTCTATCGCGCGCCCAGTCCCGATGCGCCGGTGTTTGTCGAGGTCGGCACAATGGTGAAAGCCGGGCAGCCGCTTTGCCTCATCGAGGTGATGAAGCTGTTTACCACCATCAATTCGGAGGTGAGCGGGCGGATCGCGCAGATAGGCGCCGATAACGGGGAATTGGTCGAGTATGGCCGCACGCTGTTTGTCATCGAGCCAGGCTAACGCAAGCGAAGAAACCGCATCCGGCAAACAAAAATAGCCGGGTGCTCATGAAGCGAGCGACACGGGAGGGGAACATGCGACATCAATTAGGTGCGAGACATCTTATCGCCGCGGCCTTTGTCGGGCTCGTCGTGACGGCCGGCCCGGCGACGGCGCAAGGCTTTACCGATTGGGGCTGGCCGCAGCCGTACGAAAAAGTATCCGACAAGTCGGTCGCCTGGTTGAAGGAGAAGGGTTGGTGGCCAATTGGCGTTGGCTGGCAAGGGCCGTTCTCCGGCCAGAATACAATCAATGTTGTGATGGACAAGGCCGGACTATTAGGAAAACGGGGCCTTGACGCAAAGTTTCAAACATTCGCCGCTGGACCGGATGTCAACGAAGCCGTTGCATCGGCGCGGGTGCAGGTCGGCAATGGCGGAAACTTTCCCTTCACGTCGCTGCTCGATCGCGGTGTTCCCGTTCGCGCAATCGCGGTCGTGGCTCCGAACTTGAAACACTCGACAGTGGTTCCTGTTGATTCGCCGATCAAGACGCTCGCCGATTTCAAGGGCAGCAACCCGCCGGCGACGATCGGCATCGTGACCGGCTCGTCAGCGGAATTCTATTTCACCCAGGCCGCGGAAGTGGTCGGTTTGCAGATTGGCAAGGACGTCATCCTGAAGAACATGCCGCCCGGCGAGCAGCTACTGATGGCCAAGGGCATTGGAGCGGTCGTGCCATGGGAGCCGTCGGTGACGATCATTACCGACGACCGCAAGAGCGGGAGAGAGGCCGACACGATTTTTCCATATAACTTCTATGAGGGCATGTTCTACGTGCGCCAGGAGTTGATCGACAACGTGCCGGACGTCGTGCAGGCGATCAGCGACGCATTTATGGAGGCGACGCTCTGGATCCGTCTCAATCCCGACAAGGCGGCTGACTTCCTTGCCGCCGAACCCATGCTCAAGGTCTATGGCAAGCCGCTGCTTTTGCAACAGACCGAGTTGTATAACAATCTGTACAAGCCGACCTACAGCTTTCCTTTTGCAAAACTGTGGGGCGAGGAAAATGCGCGCATCGCCAAGTGGCTGAAGGAACGCAATCGTCTTACGAAAACCTTGACCGCAAAGGATTATGAAGACTCGTTTGACGTGCGGTTCATGACCAAGACCTACGAAAAGCTCGGATGGAAAGTGCCGGCGCAGGCGCCGTTCCTCCCTGCCAATTGGTCCGGCACGATCGGGAAATTGCCGTATCCTGCCTATGCCAACGTCAACACGCTTAAAAGCCCACAGCCTTGGCCGGAGCCCGGCGACCTGACGAAGCCTTGGGCTTTCAACGGGAAAACCTACACGCCATAAATGGCCGAAGGGGCAACAATACCCGCGAGGCTCCGCATGTGCTGGAGCCCGCGGGCTCGCCGTTCGATTGCTTCAGCCCGGAGAGTTGGGGTAGGCGATGCAGAATGAAGACATTGCATCGGTCGGGAGTCCGAAATCCACGTCGTTACGTTCGGCGACTGGAATCGGAATCCGGCTGCGCCTCTTCCGGGTCTTGGGCTATCTGCCAAACCTTGCGTTTCTTGTCTTTTTAATTCTTGTCTGGCAATTCGCATCGACGGTCTGGCTGCCGCGCATCGATCCGCACATGGCCGTGCTGATGCCGGCGCCGACCAGCATCGCCAAAACCGCCGCAGCAATGATTGCCTCCGGCGAGCTGTTGTACAATCTGCTCGCAAGCTTACGGCGCGAAGCTACCGCCTTTCTGTTCGCGGCAACCGCAATCCCGCTCGGGATGGCCATGGGTTGGTGGCGCGTCGTCTACAATCAGGTCAATCCCGTCATGGAAATCCTGCGGCCGATACCGCCGCTGGCGTGGATACCGCTCAGCATCTTGTGGTTTGGCCTTGGCGACGAGCAAAACGAGTTCATCATTTTCCTGGGAATGTTTTTTCCCATTCTGGTGAATACCATCGTCGGCGTGAAGAATATCGAGCCAAATCTCGTGCGCGCCGCCCGCAGCCTCGGCGCACCCGAGCGAAAGGTGCTGTGGCGGGTCGTGCTTATCGGCGCACTGCCGCAGATCATCACGGGCGTGCGGATCGGGCTCGGTGTCGGGTGGATGGCCCTGGTCGCGGCAGAACTGGTCGGAGCAAATTCCGGCCTGGGCTTTCTGATCAACGACGCGCGCAGCATGCTCCGTACAGACACGATCGCCGTCGGGATGCTGACGATCGGTATAATCGGTCTCGTGATCGACACCGCCATCCGGCTGCTGAGCCGACGGTTGCTGCCCTGGTCCCTGGCATTGAGCAAATAGGATCGAGCGATGGGCAAGCTGGCGGTGAGCGGACTTTCGAAAACCTACGGCGAGCAAGGCGCACCGGATAGCGTTGTCGCGCTGCGTGACGTGACGTTCGAAGTGCCTAACAACCAGTTTTGCTCGATCCTCGGTCACAGTGGCTGCGGCAAGACAACGCTGCTTAATATCGCCGGGGGATTTGAAGCTCCGACCGCGGGCCGGGTGACGGTGGATGACGACCTAATTCGCGGGCCAGGTTGGCAGAATACCGTGATATTTCAAGATTATGCGCTATTTCCCTGGATGAGCGTATCCCAGAATATCTCATTCGGACTGGAGATGAAGCTGCTGCCCCGCCACAAGCGCGGGGACATTACACAACATTATATCCGGCTGGTTGGCCTGGAGGGTTTCGAGAATAAATTTCCGCATCAGCTGTCGGGTGGAATGCGCCAGCGTGTCGCCATTGCGCGAGCGCTCGCGGTGCAGCCGAACTTGCTGCTGATGGACGAGCCATTCGCGGCGCTCGATGCGCAGAACCGGAGCTTCATGCAGGACGAACTCGTGCGCATCTGGCAGCGCGAGCCAAAAACGGTCGTCTTGGTGACACACAGTATTGATGAAGCGATCAAGCTTTCAGACTGCATTGCCGTGATGACGCGGCGCCCCGGGCGGGTGAAGGCGTTTCTCAAGGTGGATTTGCCGCGGCCGCGCGACGAAGATGACAGCGGCTATCTGGCGCTGCGCCGGAAATTGCGCGATTTAATTCACGACGAATTTGATGACAGCCCTGGTCGCTGACGCGCCAACCCATGAACATTTTCGACGAGCCGAAGATTGACTGCCACGCCCACGTGATCGATCCGGCGCATTTTCCGTACGGAAAAGACGTGGCCTACAAGCCGGCCGGACAGGAAGTCGGCACCACCGCACAGTTTGTCGAGGTGATGAAGTGCCATGGGGTGAAGCATGCGCTCCTGGTGCAGCCAAATTCCGGCTACGGAAGCGACAATTCGTGCATGCTCGATGCGATTGCGAAAGGCGACGGCCGCTTCAAGGGCATCGCGATCGTCGATCTGGACGCGGATGCCACGAAACTCAAGGAACTGCGGTCTCGTGGCGTCATCGGTGTCGCGGTCAATCCGACATTCCATGGCAATGACTATTACAGACACGCCGATGGTCTGATAAAGCGGTTGGCCGACCTCGACATGTTCTTGAATCTCCAGGTCGAAAACGATCAATTTCTGATGTTCGCGCCGTGGATCGAAAGCATCCCCGTGAAGGTCCTGATCGACCATACCGGCCGGCCGACGCCGCCGGCCGGCGTCGATCAACCGGCGTTTGCCGCCATCTTGCGGTTGGCGAAGACGGGCCGGGTGAGCGTGAAGATTTCGGGCTACCTGAAATTTGCGAGGCGGCCTTATCCATTTGAGGACTGCTGGCCATTTGTCCGAGCGATCGTCGATGCCTTTACGCTCGACCGCTGCATGTGGGCCTCGGACTGGCCTTTCCTGCGCGCACCGGAGCGGCAGGACTATGGGCCGCTGGTCCAGCTGGCGGGCCAGTTGTTTCCGGATGCCAATGACCGGCGGAAGCTGTTCTGGGACACACCCAACCGTCTATTCAAATTCGGACAGTAGCCGCGGCCGCTGAAAAAGCCGGCCTATGCCGGTTTCCGGCCCCAGAAGATTTCGATGCCTTTCCAGACGAAGCTGTCGGTGTCTTTGAGAAGCCCCTTAAATGCGGCCTCCAGGTCTTTCGGGCTGTAGTAGGGGAATTCGTCCAGCTTCCACCCGACGCGCGACAGAAGCTTGCTGAAAACATATTCAATGTGCATGTCGAGTTCGATCTTCATCCGGGTCTCGGGACTGTAGGCGATCTCCGCCAGCACAAGATTGCGCCCGCCTTTCATGACGCGCAGCATTTCCGCGCCCGTTTCACGCCAATCATCGGTGTGCTGCACGCCCTGCAGACAGACCGCGCAATCGAATGTCCCGTCGGCGATGTCCCGTGTGTAAGTCCATTGCCACGTCGCGAGCTGGCCGCCGCGGCCGCGCTTTTTCGCGATGTAATTGTCGCGCGCCTCATCGGTAATGTCGAAGACCTTGATCTCGCCCTTGGAGCCGATGCGGGCCTTGATATCCTCGACAAAACCACACGGTTCGATGCACTCGCCGATGATCAGGACCTTGTCGCCGGCGCGCAGTTCAAGCCGGTCATAGATGAGATTGCGGGCGGCCTCCGCCTTGCGCCACATGAACGGCAATCCGCCGAGCAAGACCGCGCGGCACCAGCGTTCCTGCTCGGTCTTGTCGAGGATGACCTCGCCGAAACGGCGCGCGTCATACGGCTGCATCCAGGCCCAGGGGTCCTCGAAATTCATCCAGGTCTCCTTTGGATCACGAACGGCAGGCGAATTTCTCTATCGTTTCTTGATCCCGGCTTTCTCGATGACCTGGGACCATTTGGCGACGTCGTTCTTGATGCGATTGCGCAAATCATCAGGCGACATGCTGCGCGCGTCCATTCCGGCTTCGCCTGAGAATTTCTGCACCTCGGGCGACTTTAACGCGGCGTCCACGGCGCGGTTGAGCAAAGCGACGATATTGGCGGGCGTAGCCGCCGGGACGGCAAGCCCGTTCCAGCTTGTCACGTCGTAGCCGTCCAGCCCGCTTTCGATCACCGTGGGAACGTTCGGCAAATTGCTCGCGCGTTCGCGTCCGGTCGTGGCAAGCACAGTCATCTGGTCATTGATGATCGGCGACTGGAATCCGACGTAGTATTCAAATGCGATGTCGACATCGCCGCGCAAAACGGCGTTAGCGAGATCCGGCGTGGTTTTGTACGGAACGATCGTGACGTCTAGACCGGACATGGTCCGGAACAGCTCGGCGGACAGGTTCTGCGCGCTGCCGGCGTTGATGGTGCCAAAGTTCAGCGTGCCGGGACGAGCCTTGGCGGCGGCAATCACGTCCTTGATCGTTTTGTAAGGCGAGCCGGCTTTCGTTGTGATCACCAGGCCATAAGATGCGGTGGTCGAAACCGGCGTGAAATCGGCCTCGATGTTGTAGGGCAGGGACTTGAACAACGCCTTGGCGATGGTCAGCCCGCCGCCCAGCATGACAAGCGTGTAGCCGTCGGCCGGCGCGTCCTTGGCCGACTGCATGCCGACGATGCCGCCGGCGCCGGGGCGGTTTTCGATAAAGAACTGCTGGCCGAGATGCTGACTTAGGTTTTGCGCCACCATCCGCATCGTCACGTCGGCAATGCCGCCAGGGCCGTAGGGAACGATGATGCGCACGGGCTTCGAGGGGTAGGTGTCCGCCCCGGCGGGAGAGGACGCTATCATGAGTGCCAGCGATATCCCGCAGGCAGAATGCATTGCGCATCGCAGCAGGTGGCCAATGACGCGCATAACGGGGTACAGCATATTTGTTCCAGGGTTTCCCGCCGGGGACACTAGGAAGTCGACACGCGGCTGACAATACGCCCCGGCTGCGCGTCGTGCATCGCTGGTCATAGCGGATGCCGCTTTACGGTGACGATCGGTTGCTCTACGGAAGGCGGCTCGGACCCATGATCACCATCGACATTCACCCGCACATCATTGCCAGCGACGCCACGCGCTATCCTTTGGCGCCGCTCGGGGGCCATCAGTCCGACTGGTCGCGCACGCGGCCGGTCACACTGGAACAGCTGGTTGCCGCCATGGATGAGTCCGGCGTCCAGAAGGCCGCGATCGTTCAGGCCTCGACCTGCTACGGCCATGACAACTCCTATGTGGCGGATGCGGTCGCGGCCTATCCGCAACGCTTCACCGGCGTGTTTTCCGTCGATGTGCTGTCCGCCGATGCGCCGGAACGCATACGGCATTGGCGCGGCAAAGGGCTCACTGGTCTGAGACTTTTCACTTTTGGCAGCACGATGTCAGAGCAAGCGAACTGGCTCGACGATCCGAAATCCTATCCGGCATGGGATTGCGCCGGAGAACTTGGCGTTTCGATTTGCCTGCAGATGTCGGCGAAGGCGATCCCACAGGCGACCGCCATGGCGAAGCGTTTTCCGAATGTCCGGATCATCCTCGACCACGGCGCGCGGCCGGTGCTGGAAGACGGCCCCCCCTACAATGCGGCTGCCAGCCTGTTCGAGCTCGCGCACTATCCCAACGTTTACATCAAGCTCACCCCGCGTATGTTCGCCGAATCCCGCCGGGGCAAGGCAACGCCTGAAACGTTCTTTTCGCGGCTGGTCTCCGCGTTCGGCGCTTCGCGGTTAGCGTGGGGATCAAATTATCCGTCCAGCGAAGGCAAGTTGCCGGAGCTTCTGGCGGTCGCGCGCGAATCCGTTGCCAGTTTGACGAAGGCCAATCAGGAATGGATCTTCGCGCGGACCGCGCAAGTGCTCTATCCGGCGCTGGCGGATTGAGGAGACAATCGATGGCCGTCGAAAAAGCCAAACTTTTTACACTGCTCGGAAACTACCCGAACGCGATGGCACTCAAGGATGGCGCGGTGAAATCCGAACTCGTCGCGTTCGATTTCGCCGACGTGAAGGTGTCGAATACCGCGTTTAAGCCGCTGGTGCGCGAGGCCAAGTTCGACGTCGCTGAAATTGCGATCGTTACCTTTTTGCAGGCCAAGGTTTACGGAAAACCCTATACGCTCATTCCGGCAACGGTCCTCGGTCGCGGGCAGCACCATACGATCGCCTACAATCCGGCGCGCGGGCCGTTAAAGGCATCCGAGCTGACGGGCAAACGGGTCGGCGTGCGCGCCTATACGCAAACCACCGGCGCATGGGTGCGCGGCTTCCTCGCCGACGATTACGGCGTCGATACTGCGAAAGTCCATTGGGTAACGTTCGAAGATCCGCATCTTGCCGAATACAAGGATCCCGATTTCGTCGCGCGGGCGCCCGAAGGCAAGAACCTGACGCAGATGTTGCTCGACGGCGAACTCGATGCCGCCATCGTCGGCGACAAGTTGCCCGATCCACGGCTCAAGCCGCTTATCCCGGATGCCGATGCGGTGGCACGCCAGTGGGCGCTGTCGCACGGCGGAGTGCCGATCAACCATATGATGGTGGTGCGCGACACAATTGCAAAGTCGCGCCCCGATGTCGTGAAGGAGATTTACCGCATGCTGCACGACAGCCGGCGCGCTGTACCGCCGGCGGCGGATAATGGCTTGCTCGATCCCTGGCGGTTCGGAATTGAGGCCAATCGCCGTTCGCTCGAGATCATTATCGACTACAGCGTCCGGCAGAAGCTGATCGCGCGAAAATTTTCCGTCGATGAGTTGTTTGACGACAGCATGCGGGCGCTGGCCTAGCGGCTCAGCGGCCTTGGTAGGCCGGCGTATACACAATCAGGCCGTCAAGCGCGTCCGTGACCTTGATCTGGCAGGACAGCCGCGACGTCGGTTTCACCTCAAAGGCCGAGTCGAGCATTTCTTCTTCTTCGCTCGACGGCGGTCCAACGATGGCGCTCCACGCGTCATCGACGTGCACAAGGCAGGTCGCGCAGGTGCAACCGCCGCCGCATTCCGCGACGATGCTGGCAACATCGTTCCGCAACGCGGTTTCCATCACGGTCGAGCCAAGCTCGGCGTCGACGGTGTGACGCGTGCCATCGTGTTCAATATAGGTGATTTTCGGCATGACGTGCGGCGGCTAGGCGACGCCCAGTTTCTTTTGCAGGCTGGTCGATGACGTCGTGTACTGGAAAACCAGTTTTTTCTCCGGGTAGACGTAGCGATGCGCTTTCTGCGCCATCAATGCGACTTCGTGGAAGCCCGACAAGATCAGCTTCAGCTTGCCCGGGTAGGTATTGATATCGCCGACCGCGAACAAGCCGGGAATATTGGTCTCGAACGCAGCGGTGTCGACCGGGATGAGTTCGTCATCCATCTTGATGCCCCAGTCCGCGACCGGGCCGAGCTTCATGGTGAGACCGAAGAACGGCAGCATGGCGTCGACTTCGACGCGCGCAACGGCGCCATCATTGCCCTTGATCGAGCAGGCGGCGAGCTGGCCATCACCGCCTTCCAGGGTGGTCACCTGACCGATTTTGAGATCCATGCCGCCAGCCGCCACGAGTGCGCGCATTTTGTTCACGCTATCGGGCGCGCCGCGGAAATCGTCGCGCCGGTGCACGAGCGTCAAACGCTTGGCGATGGGCTGCAAGTTGAGCGTCCAGTCGAGCGCGCTGTCGCCGCCGCCGACGATCAGCAGCCGCTTGCCGCGGAAGGCATCCATTTTACGCACCGCGTAAAAGACCGACTTTTCCTCGTACGGCTCGATGCCCTGGATTGGCGGCCGCTTGGGCTGGAAGGAACCGCCGCCGGCCGCGACCACGACGCATTTTGCTTCGAATGTCTTGCCGGCATCGGTGCGCAATCGGAAGCCCGGCTCGCCGGTCTTTTCCAGCGCGGTCACCATTTCGTTGAGATGGAAGGTTGGGTGAAAGGGCTTGATCTGCTGCATCAGCGCGTCGGTCAGGCCATGACCGGTGATGAGCGGGATGCCGGGAATGTCGTAGATCGGCTTTTCAGGATAGAGCTCGGCGCACTGGCCTCCGACTTTGTCGAGGATGTCGACAAGGTGAGCCTTGATATCGAGCAGGCCGAGCTCGAATACGGCGAACAGGCCGACTGGCCCCGCCCCGATTATCAGGACATCGGTCTTGATCGTTTCACTCATACGTCTCGTCCTTGTCGTCCCGGCCAAAGCCGGCCTTTTATTACGGGTTTCACGCCAATTTGCGGCTCATGCGAGTAGCGGGAACTTCGATGAGACGCAACAGTTCCACCAGCGCCTGCTCGGGGGTCTTTCCGCTGGTGGAAAGGGCGACTTCCGCCTTGGCATAAAGCGGTTCGCGGCTACGCAGGATCGAGACCAGGTCGTCCATCGCCCGGCTGCTGTTTGCCATGGGGCGCATATCGCCTTGTGCCATCACGCGGTTCATGTGCTCGGCGGGCTCCGCCCGGACCCACACCGTGAGGCAGGAGGCCAGCAGCAATTCCAGCGTGCCCGGCTCGGTGACGATGCTTCCACTGGTGGCGACCACAAAACTTGAATGTCCGCGCAAGACCTCGTCGAGGGCTTCACGTTCGGCGCGCCGGAAGGTTTCCTGGCCGAACATGTCGAAAATCGCGCTCAATGTGGTGCCGCTGCGCTTTTCAATTTCGCGGTCAAGCTCGATAAAGGGAACGTCCAGCCGCTCAGCCAGCAGTTTGCCCAAAGTGGATTTGCCGCCGCCGCGCAATCCAATGAGTGCAATGCGCTTGCGGCGCGTCTCTTCCGATGGGGCGCTGAAGCTCTTGAGCAGCATATTGCGCGCTTCCGCGAGTGCCGATGGTGGCAAGCGCTCGAGGAATTGCGACAACAAAACCATGTCGAGCGCGGGCTCGGCCCCTTCCTGCACGAGTTGCGTGACCGGCAGCCCGATGGCCCGCGCAATCCGCCGCAACAGGATGATTGAGCCGTTGCCGAGGCCGGCTTCGAGCTGCGCCAGGTAGCGTTCCGAGACCTTGGCGTGCTGGGCGAGCGCTTTTCGTGTCATGCCGCGTTGATTGCGCAGCACCCGGACGCGTTCGCCAAGGCGGCGCAAGTAGGCGTCGGTCTCGCGGACGGCGACAGGAGTTGGGCGGGCGCTTTTCATGGCCACTTCGCTAACATGCATTATAATGCTAAGCAATAACCGGTTCGGAACCGCCTAAGCTAGGATCCAGTTGTCGCAATGCCCCAACGATGTTAGAAATATGCAAAATAATGCATAGAGGGAGTTGAGGGACGGGCGGCATCGTCCCGGCGTCCGTTTTGGCCATGCAAACCATAGATTTTCAGACTGATCCCTCGCGTTACCGCCATTGGCGCATCGAGCGCGACGGCGACATTGCTTATCTGATCATGGATGTCGATCCCGCCGGCGGATTGTCGGATAGCTACGAACTCAAACTCAATTCCTACGATCTCGCCGTCGACATCGAGCTCAATGACGCGATCCAACGCCTGCGGTTCGAATGTCCCGACGTACACTGCGTCGTCATGATGTCGGGCAAGGACAATGTGTTTTGTGCAGGCGCCAATATCCGCATGCTCGGCAAGGCAACGCACGGGCATAAGGTGAACTTCTGCAAGTTCACCAACGAGACACGGCTGGCGATCGAAGACGCCACCGAAAATTCCAAACAAACGTATATGTGCGCAGTGAACGGCAGCTGCGCCGGCGGCGGCTACGAGTTGGCGCTGGCGACCGATCATATCATGCTGGTCGATGATCGGCGCTCGACCGTGTCGCTGCCGGAGACGCCGCTGCTTGCAGTGTTGCCTGGCACGGGCGGGCTCACCCGCGTCACCGACAAGCGCAAGGTGCGTCGCGATCGCGCTGACTTTTTCTGTTCGACGGAAGAGGGTCTGCGCGGCACCAAGGCGGTTGAGTGGCGGCTGGTGGACGAAGTTGTGCCGCCGTCGAAATGGAAGGATGCGGTGGCCGGGCGCGCGCATGAATTGGCCAGGCGCTCGGATCGTCCGGCGTCTGGCGGTATCAAGCTCACGCCGTTGCAGCGCCAGATCACCGATGGGCGGGTTTCATATTCTCACGTCGACATCGAAATTGACCACGGCCGTTCGGTCGCAACGGTAACGGTGCGCGGGCCGGCGCAACCAATACCGGCCACGATCGGTGCCGCCCATGCGCTCGGCGACAAGTTCTGGCCACTCACCGTCGCGCGCGAACTGGAAGACGCCATCTTGCATCTACGGGTCAATGAGCCGACCATTAATGTGGTGCTGCTGCGCACGGACGGCAGCGCGCAGGCCGTGCTCGCACACGATGATTTCCTCGCCAAAGCCGATGGGGATTGGCTGATGCGCGAAATCCGCCATTACCTCAAACGGGTGCTCAAGCGCATCGACGTGACTGCCAAGACGTTCTTTGCCGTCATCGAGCCGGGCTCATGCTTTGCCGGAACGTTGGCCGAGCTTGCCTTTGCCGCCGACCGCTCGCTGATGCTGATCGGCACGCGCGGGGGCGACAACCGGCCGCCGGCCACGATTACATTGGGCGCCGCCAATTTCGGCTTTTATCCGATGGGGAATGGGCTCACACGGCTGCAAAGCCGCTTTCTGGGAGAGCCGAAGGTCCTGGAGGGCATGAAAGAAAAGATTGGCGTTGCGATCGAAGGCGAAAAGGCGGCCGAGCTTGGCCTCGTGACGTTTTCCTACGAAGATTTTGATTGGGATGACGAGCTCCGCGTGATGATCGAGGAACGCGCCAGCCATTCGCCGGATTCGTTGACCGGCATGGAAGCCAATCTGCGCTTCGCCGGTCCCGAAACCATGGAAACGAAGATCTTCGGCCGCCTCACGGCCTGGCAAAACTGGATCTTCCAGCGGCCGAATTCGGTTGGTGAGCACGGCGCGCTCAAGCTTTACGGCACCGGCGTGAAGGCGACGTTCGACAAGGAAAGGGTGTAGCCATGAATATCCAACAAGTCGACTACGACGGCTTGATCCCCAACAATGTCGGTCTCGGCGGCGACGTACGCGTCAAACGCGCGCTGGAGAAATGGCATCCCGGCTACATCAACTGGTGGAAAGACATGGGGCCGGAGGGCTTCCAGGAATCGCTCGTCTATTTGCGAACGGCGGTGAGCGTCGACCCCAAAGGCTGGGCAAAGTTCGATTACGTCCGCATGCCGGAATACCGCTGGGGTGTGCTGCTGGCTCCGCAACAGGAAGACCGCAAGATTCCCTTTGGCACACACAAGGGCGAGAATGCCTGGCAGGACGTGCCGGGCGAATACCGCGCAATGCTGCGCCGGCTGGTGGTGATCCAGGGCGATACCGAGCCAGCGTCGGTTGAGCAGCAGCGCTATCTCGGCAAGACCGCACCCTCGCTCTACGACATGCGGAATCTCTTCCAGGTGAACGTCGAGGAGGGCCGCCATCTCTGGGCCATGGTCTATCTGTTGCAGAAGTATTTCGGCACCGACGGCCGCGAAGAGGCGGAAGCGCTGCTTCAGCGCCGCTCCGGCGACCCCGATACGCCGCGCATGCTTGGCGCATTCAACGAACAAACGCCCGACTGGCTGTCGTTCTTCATGTTCACCTTCTTCACGGACCGCGACGGAAAAATGCAGCTCGAAGCCCTGGCACAATCGGGTTTCGATCCGCTGTCGCGCACCTGCCGGTTCATGCTGACCGAAGAGGCTCACCACATGTTCGTGGGCGAAACCGGCGTCACCCGTATCATCCAGCGCACATGCGAGGCGATGAAGGAGGCGGGGATCAGCGACCCTTATGAGATCGAGAAAGTACGCAAGCTCGGTGTCATCGATCTGCCGACCATCCAGAAAAAAGCGAACCTGCACTTTTCATTGACGCTCGATCTGTTCGGCAACGAGATTTCGACCAACGCGGCTAATGCATTCCATGCCGGCCTGAAGGGCCGCTACCGCGAGCACCGGCTCGACGATGACCATCAGCTGGAGAGCAAGACTTATCCCGTGTTGCGCCTGGTCGACGGCAAGATCCAGAACGAGGATTCGCCGGCATTGTCGGCGCTTAATATGCGTCTGCGGGACGACTATGTGGCGGATTGCAATAATGGCGTCGCGCGTTGGAACAAGGTGATCGAACAGATCGGCATCCCCTTCCAGATCAAGCTGCCGCATGTGGCGTTCCACCGTCACATTGGCGAATTCTCGCGCACGAATGCCGATGTCGACGGAAATATTCTGTCACCTGCTGATTGGACAAACCGGCGGACCGATTTTCTGCCATCGGCGGCGGACAAGGATTTCATCGAGAGTCTGATGCGGCCTCAAATGGAACCCGGGAAGTTCGCCAGCTGGATTGCACCGCCAAAAGTCGGCATCGATAACAAGCCGGGTGATTTCGAGTATGTGAAGATCGCGTAGCGCGGCTGGCGGTCAGCTCACATTAAATTTGGCAATTAGATCTTCTGGAATGGCCGTCGCCGCGATTCTCTCCGGGTCGTCTGTGCTGCGTACCGCCCAGACCCGCGTCTCTCCGCCATCGACCGCCAGCTCGCCGCCGACCGAAATACGGTGCTCGACATCGAAGCTGGAGCGGCGAAATTCGCTGATGCGCGAAGCGATCTCGATTTTGTCGCCGAACTTGATCGGCTTGAGGAAATTGGCCCGCGCATCAACCAATGCAATGCCAATAATGCCGTAAGTGGATGTGATGTCCTGTTGCTTCACCCCCAACGCGGTTTCGAACAGCAGCCACGAATTGGCGTCGAAGTATTCGAAAAATCGCGGATTGAACACAATGCCGGCGGGATCACAATCACCCCATTCGACCGTCAATTGTCTGCGAAATGTGAGTGACGCCACGCAATTGCCTCTGTTGTTCCTGGCCGCGCTACATTAGCGGGCGCGTGCCTTGTGGTAAATCGTCACGAGCGGGCCGCTTTCTTTTTGCGTCTGCGTTTCAGTTTGCGCGGATCCGGCCATTCCACCACGTCCTGCGACAGCAGCTCGACCCGCGAGGAGCGCCGGCGTTTGCGCAGCGCATGCCTTGGCGCCACCGGCAGATGCGGCGATGTATCGAGATCGACAAGGAGCCAGTCGAGATCTTCCGGCGCGATGACCCAGCTCCTGGGTGCATAGCGCGCGAGCGAGTATGGCCTGGAAAACGACAACATGGATTTCTTGCCCCCGGGCAAGCAATACTCATGCGCGTAGGTCATCGCCAGTTCGCGCGCGCTTGCATAGATCGGGTCGCGCCAGCGCAGGATGGCGTGATTGGTTTTGCTGATCGCGCCCCACAGGCCGCGCTCCTGGAATAACGTAATGATGTGATCCTGATCCGCCGGCAGCGCACGAATGTCCATCAGGAGCGGCGGCCTGCCGTGATAGGCGAGAGCTGCGGCGGCGAATATCGCGCCCTCGGCACAATGCGCCATGCGGGCTTTAAGCACGCTGCGTGGCGACATCGCGGTATCGCCGTTCAGGCTGAAGTTGACCGGCAGCTTGTCGAGGAAATCCTGAATCTTCTGTGGGGAATCAAGCCGCGCGAACAGGCGATGCTCGGCAGGAGTCAGCAGCGAATGCAGCCTGCGTCGGTAGGTGGCCATCAGCGGCGGTGCGGTTCCAGAGTGAGCGACACGTTCCGTGTTTTGCATACGTAAATGCGGGATTCGAGCAATACTGGCGTTCTCCACAAGGGTCCCGCCAAAGGAAATTGTTACGCGTTAAAGCGCCTAGAGAAGCAAATTTCTTCTTATTTTCCGGCACTTATTGCCGTTTGACAGAATAATCTCCTACTTAAGCGTTCCTGTTCATGGCACGGAGCGCCCGATGACCCATAAGCCGCACCAGCCCAACCGCATTTCGCGCCTGGAAGTCTGGGCATTCGCGCTTGCGACCACGCTGGTGGCGTTGATTGCCGTCGGCATTGTGCCGCGCCTGCACGGGTAAAGGACAGCCTTGATGACGACCACGAACGTCGAACTCGTACCGCAGAAATGAGAACGTAATGTCGCCGATTCCGAAGACCGCGCCGTTTGCCGAAGAGGAGATCGATCTCCTCAACAGCGTGGTCGGCACCGCAAGCCCGATCCAGCGCGCCTGGTTGGCCGGGTTCCTCGCAGGCGTTGATGCATCCGGCGGCCTGCTGGCACCGCAGCCGTTGGCGCCGGCGCGGCCGGCCGAGCCGTTGACGATCGTCTATGCCAGCGAGTTGGGGAATTCGGAGAAGCTTGCCGGCGATATCGCCAAGGCAGCACGCAAGAACGGTCTGAAGCCCACCATCATCGACATGGCGGATCTTGAACTGTCCGCGCTGACGTCCGCCAAGCGGCTGGTGGTGATTGCCGCTACTTGGGGCGAGGGCGAGCCGCCGGCGCGCGCCATGCGCACTTATAATGAGCTGATGGGCGATGGGGCTCCGCGTCTCGACGGCGTAGAGTTCGGCGTACTGGCGCTGGGCGATACCGCCTATGCAGAGTTCTGCGCGATCGGCAAGAAGATCGACGAGCGCCTCGCTGCCCTTGGCGGCAAGCGCGTGGTCGATCGCGTCGATTGCGATCTCGATTTTGCCGAGCCGGCCGCGCGCTGGATCGGCGATGCCGTGAAAGTTCTGACGCCGCCGAATGCCGGCGGCCGGGTGATCGAAGTCGATTTCGGCGCCAAGCCGGCGGCGACGCCCAGCACCGATATTGTCGAAGCCGAGATCATTGAGCATGTCGATCTCAATTCCTCGCGCTCCGACAAGGAGACGATCCATCTTGCGCTGGCTTTCGAAGGCGGCGCGCCGGCCTACGAGCCGGGTGATTCCCTCGATCTCTACGCCGAAAACGATCCGGCCTATGTCGACGAGTTGCTGAAATCTGCCGGCCTTAGCGGTGACGACAAGCTGCGCAGCGAATTCATCAAGACGCGCGACGTGACGACGCTGTCGGCCAAAACGATCGAAACCTATGCCGAAAAGACCGGGCATCAATACGTCAAGGCGTTGATTGCCGACGGACAGGTCAAGGAGTGGATAGCCGGACGCCAGCTCATCGATCTGATCGCGACCTTCCCGATCGCGCTCGACGCCGACACGCTCCGCGCGCTGACGCGGCCCTTGGCGCCGCGCGCCTATTCGATCGCGTCGTCCCGCCGCGAGGTGGCGGATGAGGCGCATCTGCTCATTTCAGCCGTGCGCTATGAAAGCCATGGCCGCGCGCGCAAGGGCGTTGCATCGAACTACGTGGCCGAGCGTCTCAAGCGTGGCGGCCGCGTGCGGGTAAAGGTGAAGCCGAACCGGCATTTCAGCCTGCCAGCGCCGGACAAGGACATCATCATGGTCGGCCCCGGCACCGGTGTCGCGCCGTTCCGCGCCTTCGTGCAGGAGCGCCGCGCCACCGAAGCGACCGGCAAAAGCTGGCTGTTCTTCGGTGACCGCACCTTCACGCATGACTTCCTCTACCAGCTCGACTGGCAGGAAGCGCTGAACGGCGGCGCGCTCACGCGGATGGACGTGGCCTTCTCGCGCGACACGCCGGAGAAGATTTACGTCCAGCACAAGATCTGGGACCGCCGTGCCGAGCTGGTCGAGTGGCTCGATAAAGGCGCCTATTTCTACGTCTGCGGCGATGCCAAGGCGATGGCGAAAGACGTGCGCATGGCACTGGTGCGCGCCTATGCCGATGTGAAATCATTGTCGCCCGAGGCTGCCGAACAGGCGGTGGCGACGCTTGAGCGCGAAAAGCGCTATCTGCAGGATACCTATTGATCCTGCCTCGATTGGATTGCCGGATTCCGACCCGGAATGACTGACGACGACCGTTCGCGCAATGAGCGCATCAAGGAGGCGAGCGACTATTTGCGCGGCACGCTGGCCGAAGGCCTGCGCGAGGAAATCACCGGCGCCATCGTCGAGGACGACCAGCAGCTGGTGAAGTTCCACGGCATGTATCTGCAGGATGACCGTGACCTGCGCCCCGAACGCACGCGCAAGAAGATGGAGAAGGCCTTTGCCTTCATGATCCGCGTGCGCATTCCGGGTGGCGTGCTGACGCCGCAGCAATGGCTCATCCTCGATCAGGTGGCGCGTGACTACGCCAATGGCAGCATGCGCATGACGACGCGCCAGACGGTGCAGCTGCACGGCATCATCAAGTCGAACCTGAAGGCGACGCTCAAACAGATTGACGCGGCGTTGCTCAACTCCATTGCGGCCTGCGGCGACGTCAACCGCAACGTGATGTGCAATCCCAATCCGCACCAATCGCATGTGCACGCCGCGGCAATCGCACTCACCCGTGCAATTTCGGATCATTTATTGCCGCGCACGCCGGCCTATCGCGAGATATGGCTGGACGGCGAGCGCATTGCCGGTGGCGAGGAAGAAGTGGTCGAGCCGATTTACGGCAAGACCTATATGCCGCGAAAATTCAAAGTCGTGGTGGCGGTGCCACCGTCGAACGACGTCGACATATTTGCGCATGATCTCGGCTACATCGCCATCATCGACGATGCCGGCGCGATCGTCGGCTGGAACGTGACGGTTGGCGGCGGTATGGGTATGACCCATGGCGAGCCGGACACATATCCGCGCACCGCCGACGTCATGGGTTTCTGCACGACTGCCGATGCGGTGAAGATCGCCGAAGCTGTCGTCACCGTGCAGCGCGACTGGGGCGACCGTAAAAACCGCAAGCACGCGCGGCTCAAGTACACCATCGAGGATCGCGGTCTGGATAGCCTTCCGCGCCGAGGTCGAACACCGCGCCGGCGTGAAGCTCGCGCCGGCGAGGCCTTACACGTTCACGTCGACCGGCGACCAATATGGCTGGTCGCAGGGTGACGACGGACGCGGCCACCTGACGTTGTTCGTTCAGAACGGGCGTGTGCAGGATGTCCCCGGCGCCGCGCAGCAATCCGCCTTGCGCGAGATTGCAAAAATTCACCAGGGCGATTTCCGTATCACGCCCAACCAGAACTTGATCATCGCCAATGTGCCGACGGAGCAGCAGGCCGAGATCGAGCGCATCGCGCGCGAGGCCGGGTTGCTCGCGCCCTGGTCGGGCTTGCGGCGCAACTCGATGGCCTGCGTGGCGCTGCCGACCTGCGGTCTCGCGCTGGCGGAAAGCGAGCGCTATTTGCCGGAGCTGATGACGGCGCTCGATGAGAAACTGGCGGCGCATGGCCTCTCGGCCGATGACATTGTCATCCGCATGACCGGCTGCCCGAACGGCTGTGCGCGGCCTTATCTCTCGGAGATCGGTTTGGTCGGTAAAGGGCCCGGCCGCTACAATCTTTATCTCGGCGCGGCCTTCGACGGCTCGCGCCTGTCCAAGCTTTACGCCGAGGATCTCGATCATAACGGCATCGTGGCCGCGCTCGATCCAGTGTTCGCGGCCTATGCATCCGGCCGCCAGAAGGGCGAGCGCTTCGGCGAATTCACCATCCGCGCCGGCTTTGTCGCCAAGACCGGGAATGGTGCCGACTTTCATGCCAATGTGGGCGCTCGAAAGCCGAAGTGACGGCGGTGCGGCCGTCGCCGGGGTCACTAGTGTTTGCCGGCCTGTATCAACAGCAAGGCAACGCAGACCAGTAGAGAAAAGAAGAGCACCCCCGAAAGAACTTTCCAGAACACAAGCGGATCGCGTTCGATCAGCGGGACCGGCGACGTCTTGAGGAATGTTTTGTTGGGGTGGCGAAGATCGAAAACAAATTCGGATAATTCCTCGTAGCGCTGGTGCGGGTCCGGATGCACCGCTTTTCTGAGCGCTCCGTCAATCCAGGCCGGGATTTCGCGATTATCGTCGAGGACGGATCTGTAGCGCAGCTTTTTCTGTTGCGACTTTGTCCTGATTTTCGGAACCTGAGCGCCATACGGAAGCCGGCCCGTCAACATCTGGTATGCAATGACTCCGAGGGAAAATATATCGGAGCGGGCGGACCCGCCTTCGCCGACGAAATATTCCGGTGCTGTGTATTGCACCGTCCCGAGGATACTGTCGTCGATGCCGGACGGCGAATCTTCGGCAATGCCCGCAATTCTCGTCGAGCCGAAATCAATGATCTTCGCGGTGCCGGTTCCATCGATCATGATGTTCTCCGGACGAAGGTCCTGGTGCAGCATCTCCATCCGGTGAAATGCCTGCAGGCCTCCGGCAATTTGCTCGATGAGTCCGCGGACGGCTTCCAGGCCCGGTTTCGGATTGTCGATCATCCACTGGGTCAAGGTCTGCCCATCGACAAACTCCGTCACGACATAGAGGTAATTTCGCGTTCGCGATTGACTGCGCGGTTTGAGGACGTGAGCGCTGTTGATGCGGCGGGCGACCCATTCTTCCATCATGAATCGCTGCAGGTAGGCGGGGTCTGCGCGCAAGTCGATCGAAGGCGTCTTGATGGCAACCAGAGCCCCGTCCGCTGAATCGACGGCCAGGTAGATGTGGCTCCGGCTGCTGCCGTGGATCTTCCCTGACGATCTGGTATCCGTCCAGGACCATCCGGGCTTCCAGCAGCGGCGGGCATGGCAGCTCCAGTGCATGCTTGACGAGTTCGCTGCCTTCGCTGTCGGGCAAATCGTCAATCCGGACAATCTGTACGGTCAGGTTGTCCGGGCTGCCCTGTTGGTGCGCCTCTTCAACGATGGTTTTGGCGGCGCGGTCCAGGTCACCTGCGCAGCTATTGATCGTTTCGGCGATATAGCGGCCGCTGACATGTTCATAGACACCATCGGTGGCCAGCAGGAAGGTGTCGCCTTTTTCAACCGCAAGCGTCCGATAATCAATCTCGATTTGCGGATTAACGCCCAAAGCTCGCCCCAGGTAGCTTTGTGCCGATGACAAGACGATGCGGTGATCTTCGGTCAGCTGTTCAAGGGCGGGGCCGGCGACCCGGTAGATGCGTGCATCTCCGATGTGGAAAATGTGTGCGGTTCTGGATCTGATGACCATTGCGCTGAGCGTGCACACATAGCCCCGGTCCTTGTCGTACAGGTATTGGCTTTGGCGGGTTTGCGAATGCAGCCAGGAGTTCGTTGCTGCGATGACGCGCTGCGCCGACGTTTTGACCGACCATGTTTCCGAGGTGCAGTAGTAATCCGTCAAAAAGCTTTTGACGGCCGACTCGCTGGCAACTCCGCTGACGTCGCTGGTGCTGATTCCGTCCGCCAGGACGATGGCGATGCCTTTCAGGCCGAGCAGCGGCTCATCCGGAATCAACGCGCCGTGAAAATCCTGATTGGTGTCCTTTCGGCCCTTATCCGAATATTGCCCGATCGATATCGCAAGCTGGTCTGACATGCGTTGGACCAAAAGAAAGGAGCCTCAACCCGGGTGGGCTGAGGCTCCACGATAGCAAATCTCCTCAGGCAACGCGCTTGAGATGCGTCCGCTTGGGAGCGGTTTTCATGTGGGTCGCATAGAGCGTCAAGCCGGTGAAGGTCAGGCCGCCAACCAGGTTTCCGAGCACGGTCGGGATCTCGTTCCAGATGAAATAGTCCAGGATCGAGAACGGGGCATGGAGCATCAGGCCTGCCGGAAACAGGAACATGTTCACGACGGAATGCTCGAACACCATGTAGAAGAAGACCAGGATCGGCATCCACATCGCGATGACCTTGCCGGGGACGGTTGTCGATATCATGGCGCCGACCACGCCGGCCGACACCATCCAGTTGCACAAGGCGCCGCGCAAGAACAGCGTCGCCATGCCGGCCGCGCCATGCGCCGCGTAGCCCAACGTCCGGGCTTCGCCGATACTGCCGATCACGGTGCCGACCTTGTCGGGCGCCTGCGTGAAACCGAACGTCGTCACGAACGCCATCAGAAAGGCCGTTGTTAACGCGCCGGCAAAGTTGCCGACGAAAACCAGGCCCCAGTTCCTCAAAACACCATTGAACGTCACGCCTGGCCGCTTGTCGATCAAAGCCAAGGGAGTCAGCACAAATACGCCGGTCAGCAGATCGAAGCCGAACAGGTTCAGCATCACGAAGCCGACGGGGAAGAGGAGCGCGCCGATGAGTGGCTGGCCGGTTGCCACGTTGATGGTGATCGCGAACCAGGCCGCCAATGCCAGGATGGCGCCGGCCATGTACGCGCGGATCAACGTGTCGCGGGTCGACATGAAAATTTTTGATTCGCCCGCGTCCACCATTTTGGTGACGAATTCGGAAGGAACGAGATAGGACACGTGAGTTCTCCTGTGGTGCTTGCAATCCCAACAAGCCCTGAGCAATTGACATGCCAATTGGGAATTGCCCGCAACTCATTGCGTCCGTGCTGCGCTTTCAGTGAAGAAAAGCACCACTTCACGTGCTCGTTTCGATTCCGACGCCGGCGCTGACGCACCGCCCGTCACTTCGATGCATTTTGCGTTGCACAAAATTTTGCCTCCAGCGGCTAATTTCAGGGCAGCGATATTCTAAAAACAATAAAAGATAAGTAATTTCAACTAGTTATTGTTTGGCATGGTCGTTGCTCATTAACAGGTCACCATGCAGGTGCCGAATTGATGACGACGGAAGCCGGACAGACATCAGCCGGAGATACAACGACTGGCGACTTTGAATCCGAACAGAAACGATACCTGGAAGGGTTCGTCGCTGGCGTTCAGATCGCGAGAACCGCGAAGAGTTTAACCGGCGCTGGCGCGCTGGCGCCCGAACCGATCGGCCCGGACGCGGCCGCGCGCAAGGCGCAGGATCGCGTGCTCGCCGCGGGCGGCAAGTTGTCTGATCCGGAAAAATTCAAGCGCGAAGAACATCCGTTCGACACCTACGAGCGGCTCAAGGCGCATGCGGCGAAAGGCGAATACCCGAAGCCGCCGGACAATTTCCGCTGGCGCTACTTCGGCCTGTTCTACGTTGCGCCGAACCAGAACTCCTACATGTGCCGGCTGCGATTGCCGAACGGCATATTGAAAGCCGCCCAGCTCGCGGGATTGGCAGATCTCGCCGAGCGTTATGGTGGCGGCTATTCGCACGTCACCACGCGCGCCAATATTCAAATCCGCGAAATCAGGGCGGCCGATGCCGTCAACATGATCGAAGCCGTTCAAGACCTGGGTCTCTGTTCGCGTGGCTCCGGCGCCGACAATATCCGCAATGTCACCGGCACGGCGACCGCCGGCATCGATCCGCAGGAACTGATCGACACGCGGCCTTTCGCACGCGAGTGGCATTTCCATATTCTCAACGATCGCTCGCTCTACGGCCTGCCGCGCAAATTCAACGTCGCCTTCGACGGCGCCGGCGTCATTCCCGTGCTGGAGGACACCAACGACATTGGCTTCCAGGCGATACAGGTCAATGACGGTTTTGGGCTGTCGTCCGGCATCTGGTTCAAGCTCTGCCTTGGCGGTCTGACCGGCCACAAGAGTTTCGCAGGCGATACGGGCGTGCTGGTCAAGCCGGGCGATGCGACGATGGTGGCTGATGCGGTGGTGCGGGTGTTCGTCGAAACCGGCGACCGTACCGATCGCACCAAGGCGCGGCTTAAATATGTGCTCGACAAGATCGGCGTCGAGAAATTTCTCGGGCTGATGGAAGAAAAACTCGGTCGCAAGCTCGATCGCGCGGTGCCTGGTGCGATCGCGCCGCGCCCGCCTTTTGATCGGACCGCTCACATCGGCGTGCACGCACAGAAGCAGGATGGCCTGCACTGGATTGGCATTGTGGTGCCGGTTGGCCGTCTGACCGTCGCGCAGATGTATGGCATAGCCGCGATTTCACAGGAATTCGGTGATGGCGATATCCGGCTCACGGTCTGGCAGAATTTGCTGATTTCCGGCGTTCCGACTGACAAACTCGAAGCCGCGCAGGCGCAGATCAAGGCGCTTGGCCTGGCAACGGAGACCAACGCAATTCGGGCCGGGCTGATCGCCTGTACCGGCAATACCGGGTGCAAATTCGCGGCCTCGGATACCAAGCGTCACGCCGAGGAAATCGCGGCGTGGTGTGAAACGCGTGTGGCACTCGACAAGCCGGTGAACATCCATCTCACCGGCTGTCATCACTCGTGCGCGCAGCATTTTGTATCCGAAATCGGGCTGCTGGCCTGCAAAGTCCAACCAACCGAGGAGGCCGATCCGGTCGAGGGCTATCACGTTTCGATCGGTGGTGGCTTCGGCCCGGATGCGGCCCTCGGCAGGGAGCTCTATCGCGATGTTGTGGCGGACGACGCGCCGCGGACGGTCGAACGCATTCTCAAGGCTTATCTCGCGCACCGCGCTTCCAGCGAAGAAACCTTCATCGCTTTTGCGCGCCGGCACGAACTCGATGCGCTCAAAGCCATGACTGAACTGGAGGCCGCCGAATGAGCGTCAGCCAACGGCCGCCGATCCCGTCTTTCCTGCCGGAATCCGCGCCGTTCACGCCGGAACAGCGCACTTGGCTGAACGGCCTGTTCGCCGGCCTGTTCGGATTGCAGGAAGGCGTCACGCCATTGACGGGCGAGGAGGCTGCGAAGCTCTTGCCCGGCCTGATTGGCGGCGCGCCCACAACGCCCGCCGAAACCGACGACGGTGCGCCCTGGCACGATCCTGCAATGCCGATGCCGGATCGCATGAAGCTCGCTGAGGGCAAGCCGCTGCCGCGCAGGCTGATGGCTGCCATGGCGCAACAGGACTGCGGCCAGTGCGGTTACAACTGCAAGGACTACGCCGATGCTTTATTCGTCAAAAAGGAAGAGCGGCTGAATCTGTGCGTGCCCGGCGGCAAAGAGACCGCACGCATGCTCAAGAATCTTTACGCGGAGCTCGGCGCGGTTCAACCCGTAGCCGCACCTGTGGCAATGCCGGTTGTTGCGCCATCTGCGCCCGGCCGCTCGCGCGACAATCCGGTTTCCGCAACATTTCTCTCGCGCCGGCGTCTCAATAAACCGGGCTCCGAAAAGGAGACCTGGCATATCGAATTCGACCTCGCCGAATGCGGACTCGACTATGTGGTGGGGGACAGCTTCGGCATTTTCCCTGCCAACGATCCTGCGCTGGTTGATGCGGTTATTGGTGCGCTTGAAGCGCCGCCGGATTTTCCCATTGGCGGGCGAACGTTACGCGAAGTCCTCACCGACAGCGTCTCGTTGTCGCCGGCGCCTGACATGCTGTTCCAGTTCATTTCCTATATTACCGGCGGCGACCGGAAGAAAAAGGCCAAGGCGCTTGCGGACGGGCAGGATCCGGATGGTGACGCGGGGACGCTCGATGTGCTGGCGGCGTTGCAAAAGTTTTCGGGCATCCGGCCTGATCCGGAGGCTTTCATCGAATCCCTCGACGTGTTGCAACCGCGCGTCTATTCGATTTCCTCCTCGCTTAAGTGCAACCCGGGCCGCGTCTCGCTGACGGTCGATACGGTCCGCTACGACGTCGATAAACGGACGCGTCTCGGCGTGGCCTCGACTTTCCTCGCCGGCCGTGTCTCGCCGGGCGACAAGATCAGGGTCTATGTGCAAAAGGCGCAACATTTCGCGCTGCCGGCCGATCCGAAAGTGCCGATCATCATGATCGGCCCCGGCACCGGTGTTGCGCCATTCCGGGCATTTCTGCAGGAGCGTATCGCGACCGAAGCTCCTGGCCGCAATTGGCTCTATTTCGGTCATCAGCGCAGCGACTATGACTTCTTCTACAAGGATGAATTCGTCGCCATGCGCTCGGCAGGGCACCTCAATCGACTGACGCTTGCCTGGTCGCGCGATGGCGACGAGAAAATCTACGTCCAGCACCGGATGCGCGATGATGGCCGCGACCTATGGGACTGGCTGAGCCACGGCGCGCACATATATGTTTGCGGGGATGCCTTGCGCATGGCAAAAGACGTCGAACGTGCGCTGATCGACGTAATAGCCGAGCACGGCAAGCGCAGCCCGGAAGATGCCGCGCGCTACGTTGCCGATCTGAAAAAGAATGACCGCTATCAAGCCGATGTTTACTGAGAGTTCATGGCGATGACTGACGCACGTACCCCGTCCGAAGCGCGGCCCGGCCGCATGGATCCGCTCGCACGGCTGCCAGTGTTTCTGGCGCTGGAGGGCAAGCGCGCGGTGCTGGCGGGCGGCAGCGCCGCGGCGGCCTGGAAGGCGGAATTATTGGCGGCCGCCGGCGCGCGAGTTGAAGTTTACGCATTGGAGACGAGCGAGGAACTGCTTCAGGTCGCGGCGGATCCGCCGCGCGGGGCAGTGGCGATTAATAGCCGCGGCTGGACGGCTGACGACCTTAAAGGCGCCGCGGTTGCCATCGGCGCGTTCGACAATGACGCGGATGCCGCTGAATTTGCCGCGGCGGCGCGTGCCTGCGGCGTGCCGGTCAACGTGATCGACAAGCCGGCCTTTTGCGATTTTGCCTTCGGCGCCATCGTCAACCGCTCGCCGCTGGTGATCGGGATTTCGACGGACGGCGCTGCGCCGGTGTTTGCGCAAGCGATCCGCGCCAAGCTTGAGGCGCTGTTGCCGAAGGGCTTTGCGGACTGGGCCGCCGCGGCGGCACGCTGGCGTTCGGCACTGAAGTCGTCGGGGCTTTCGTTCGCGGGACGCCGCAAGTTCTGGCATCTGTTCACCGCGCATGCGGTCGCCCATCCGGACAGCGAGCCGAGCGAGCGCGACTTCGAGCGCTTTGTTGCGGATGTGCGAGGACTTGGCGCGACCGTGGAGAACGGCTCGGTGACGATGGTCGGGGCAGGGCCGGGCGATCCGGAACTGCTGACCTTGCGCGCCGTGCGTGCGTTGCAGTCGGCCGACGTGATTCTGTTCGACGATCTGGTATCGCGCGACGTACTCGACTTTGCCCGCCGCGAGGCCAGGAAGATGCTGGTCGGCAAGACCGGCTTTGGGCCCTCCTGCAAACAGGAGGACATTAACGCCTTGATGGTGAGCCTCGCCAAACAGGGCAAGCGCGTCGTTCGTCTCAAGGGCGGTGACCCGCTGATCTTCGGACGCGCGGCGGAAGAGATCGAAGCCTGCGAGGCTGCCCATATCGCGTTTGATGTGGTGCCCGGCATTACCGCGGCACAGGGCGCCGCAGCGAGGCTTGGCATTCCACTCACCGACCGCAAGCATGCGCGCCGGCTGCAATACGTCACCGGCCATGCCCACAATGGCCAGTTGCCCGCCGATCTCGACTGGCAGAGCCTGGCTGATCCGGCGACCACCACGGCAATCTATATGCCTGTACGTACGCTCGCGGCGTTGGTCGAGAAAGCAACCGCCGAAGGTCTCGATCCGCGCACGCCGGCGCTGGCCATTGCGCGCGCCACAAGGCCTGACCAGGCGGTTGTCAGCGCGCCCGTCGCAGATCTCCCCAACCGTCTTGCCGTGGCCGGTTTGCCTGGCCCGGTGCTGGTGATGATCGGGCACGTGATTGGCCAGAAAAAAACCACTCCCGGCATGCAGTCGAAATACGGTTGACGCCAGATTATCGCGCGTTGTAGCGGATCGGCACTTCGATTGGAATCTGCGCGCCAACGACATCTGGCGGCGGGGGCGGCAGCGGTGCTGCGCGCTCCGCAAGCGTCAGTGTTTCGTGGTCGAGCAGGCTTGACCCTGAGCTGCGCACAATACGCGCATTGTGAACGCCGCCGCTGCGATCAACACTGAAGGCAAGCCGCGCGACGCCGGCTTCCCCACGCGATTGTGCCTCCGGTGGGTAGCGCTTGTAGCGCTCAAGCCGGGCAGCCAGCGCCGATTTCCAGTTCGGCAGCGCGTCGGGGTTGTGGGAAGCAGCACCCGGCGCCGGCGCCGCGGCGTGCTCGGCTCGCTGCTCGGCCGTGCTGGGCGCGCTGGCAAGGCTGGCGTGCTTTTGTTTCGGCTTCTTTTCCTTCGGCTTTTCCACCGGCTTCGGCGGCGTTGCCACAAGCTCCGCATCCTTCACGGCGTCGGGCTTGATTTCGAGTTTTTCGACCGGTTTTGGCAGTTCGGGTTCCGGCTGAGCCTCGGCCTGCTGCGGGCCGGGCGGCAATTCGTTTGGCGTGACGTCCGGCGCGACAGCCTCCGGCGCAAGGTCGATCATGATCACCGGCGCGTTCGCCAGCAGATCGGATGACTCGTTCCAGCGCGCCAGCAGCGCCATGGCACCCGCGGCATGGAAGCACAATGCCAGCGCAAAACACGCGGCCCAGCGTGTAGCATCGGGCCAGCGTCGGGTGGCGGGGATGGCGCGCATTGCGACCATTATCGGGGCTTCTCCGCTTCGAGCCCGACCAGCGCCACGTGCAGATAACCGGCACTACGCAATTCGTTCATGAGGTTCATCAATTCGCCGTAGGGCACCGTCTTGTCGGCGCGTAGAAAGACCCGCTGTTGCTTGTCGTTGGCAGTGGCCTGGTCGAGCGCGCTTGCGAGCGTGGCGCGGTTCACCGGGTCGTTGTCCACAGACACGCTCAGGTCCGACTTCAGTGTCAGGAACAGCGGCTTGTCGGGCCGCGGCGTGCGGTCGACATTGGCCGCTGGCAAGTCGACGGAGATATCGACCGTCGCCAATGGTGCGGCAATCATGAAAATGATCAGCAGGACCAGGATCACGTCGATGAACGGCGTGACGTTGATCTCGTGGATCTCGTTGAGGGTTTCGTCGCCGTGATCGAGACGCACACTCATTGCGATCTTACTCCGCGGCGGATATCGACCGGCGGCGGTCCGCCGGACGCTGTCCGAATGTGCCGCGGTCGAGATCGCGACTGACGATGCGCAGGATTTCGGCCGACGCGTCGGCATTCAGCGCGCGATAGCCGGCGACCCAGCGGGAAAACATATTGTACATCACCACAGCAGGGATCGCGGCCACCAGGCCGAGCGCGGTCGCCAGCAGGGCCTCGGCAATGCCGGGCGCGACCACGGCGAGATTGGTGGTGTGCGATTTCGAAATGCCGATAAAGCTGTTCATGATGCCCCATACGGTGCCGAACAACCCGACGAACGGTGCGGTAGCACCGATGGTGGCGAGAATCCCGGTGCCGCGGATCATCTGACGGCCGGCGGCCGCTTCCAAGCGTTCGAGCCGCGACGCAATGCGCTCTTTCACACCGGTGGCAGAAAGACCGTCGGCGGAAAGCCGCAATTCGCTGTCGGTGGCCTTAATAAGGCTTGCGACGCTGTCGTTGCGGCCATCGATCGTCGCGGTGACTTCGTCCCAGGAACGCGCTGTTGCCAGTTTCTCGATTGCCGAATTCAGACGCGCTCGCGCGCGCATCAATTCGAGGGCTTTCGCGAACCAGATCGTCCACGTCAGCACGGAGGCAAAGGCGAGGCCGACCATCACCGCTTTCACGATGATGTCCGCCGCCATGAACATGCCCCAGGGTGACAAATCGCGCGGCAGCTTGAGCAGCGCGTCGGAAGCGGGGGCGGCGGCGTCTTGCGCGAACGCACAAGCAGGCAGCAACAATCCAGCGGCGAGCAGAACGGTCAAAAACGGCCGCCAAACGGGAAGAGCTTTTGCTGCGCGCGCGCGAACCATGAAGACCTCTTGTAGGTGGACGCTATAGCATTAGCGCGGGGCACGCCGCACTGAAAAGGCCACAAAATCCGCAGATTTGACCCATTCCAAACAGTCGATGGCGCCGCGAAGATAATCTCCGTTTAGAAGCTCGCGGTCGCCGACAGCCTGAAGGTGCGCGGCTGCCCCGGCGAGAGGTTGTTGTTGCCGTCGGCCGATGCCCAGTAACCTTTGTCGAAGATGTTCTCGACGTTGAGCTGCGCCCTCCACGTCTTGTTGATCGTTGCGTAAATCGCGCCATCGACGCGAACGAATCCGGGCAGTCTGACGGTGTCATCCGAGTTAGCAAAGGAATCAGAGAAGTAGATGACGCCGAGCGCGGCGGCCCACATCGGGGTGAACTGGTACTTGTTCCACAGCGAGAACTGGTTGAGGGGCACCAGCTGGACCTGGTTTCCCGGCACAATGGTTGTCGACGTGGCGCTGACGATCCGTGCATCGGTATAGGCGTAGCCGAACGAAGCCTGCCATTCGTTGGTGACATATCCGTTCGCCGCCGTTTCGAAGCCTTTGATTCTGGTGGCACCCGATGGGAAGAAGAATCCCGGATGGGCCCCGTCGGCCAGCGGCTGATTTGTGCGGTTTAGTTCATAGACTGCCGCGGTGAATTGCAGGCGCGGCGTGATATTCCACTTCGCGCCGACTTCGTTGTTGACGAATTTTTGCGGCTGGAGAATCACCGTGCCGTCGGTCAGCGAGCTGAATTGATCGCCGGAAGCCGGCAGATAAGAGACGCTGTAGGCATAATAGAGCGACAGATTCTCTATCGGCTTCACAATCACAGCAGCCTGCGGCGACAACTTGTCGTCGATCCGGCCGCGCGTCGTATTCGTATTCATGTCCGTTGCGGAGTTGTCGAAGCGATCGAACCGGACACCGCCAATCAACTGTAACCAGCGGGTGATTTCGATCGTATCCCGCACGTAGGCCGACTCGGTGTTGAGACGATATCGGCTGTTGGCGTCGACGGCGGAACCGTCGGCGTTCGGCGACGTGTAGTGATGGATGAAATTGACCGTCCCGAAATAGGTCGGGTCGAACGGATTGCCGATCGTCGTGTTGGTTCCGTTCGGAAAAATTCCGGTGTTGCGAACATCGATACCGGTTTGCCGGGCGAACTCTGTTCCGAACCCAATCGTATGAAGAACCGGTCCAGTGGAGGTCTTCCAGACGAAATCAGTCTGGTTGATCAGGTTCTGACGGTCGGTCTCGTGGTTATAAGCCGCGTAATTGAATGCTGTATCGGCGGGGTTCACCGCGCCTCCCAGCGGCCCGTTACCGGGGTAGACGTTCTGGTAGAATTTCTTGTAGTCGGCGAACAACGTCCCGTTTTTCACGGTCAATCCGCTGCCGAAGTCGTGCTCGACAAAGGCCATCAGTGTCTGCACGTTGGCGCGCGCGACATTTAAATCCGGGCTGCCGAAGAACGCGGTCAAATCGCCATTCGGAGCGAATGGCGCAGCTGGATTGAAGCGGGTCGACGCCGGCGCTACGGCACTGCGCGCCTGGGAAGGATTGCCGCGGTCGGCCGTCCGCTGGTCGTGATAATATTCATAGCTGAGCTTGATCTTGGTGCTGTCGTTTGGCGTGAACGACACCGTTGGATTGAAGCCATAGCGCTCAAGATTGCCGTAGTTGCGGAACGTATCGCTTGCTTCATAGAACGCATTGAGGCGGGCAGCGAAATTCTGGTTGATGGCCTGCCCCGCATCAATGGAGATGCGGCGGTCTCCGTAGGATCCGGTCTGCGCGGTTGCTTCATAAATTCTTGTCCCGTCGGCTTCCTTGAGCGTTCGGTTGAGGATACCGCCGCCGGCGCCTCGGCCGAAGGTCAGCGCGCTCGGCCCTTTCAGGATCTCGATACTCTGGACGTTGTAGAGATCGCGGTAGTACTGCACGTCGTCGCGAAAGCCGTTGACGAAGAAGTTCGCGCTTGAATCGACTCCACGAATAACGAGTTCATCGCGGTTGCCTTCGCCCTGGTGCACGGCGACACCGGGGACGTACCGCGTGACATCTGTGAGACTCTGGAAATTCTGGTCCTTGATGAAGTCCTTCGTCACGACCGAAATCGACTGCGGAATATTGATCAGTGGCGTATTGGTCTTGGTCGCTACTGATGTACTGATTGCGACGTAGCCGTCTGTTTTGCCGGCATCGCCCTGGACGTTGATGGTATCGAGCGTGATCGCTTGCGCGTTTAAGTCACGCGCCGCCTGCGGCGGCGCCTGCTCCTGCGCGTTGCCCGGCAAAACTCCGGCGTCCGTGCCCACCACAAGAAATGTCGTTGCCAGCAACGCAGGAATATGCCGGCTTGCCCCCGTCTGACGCATCGTGCCCTCCACCCATCGGCTTTTTTTGCGCACGCACGCAACGTGCGATGAGCGCTGCCCTGATGCGTCCTAGAGGGTCATAAAAAAACCTGCAATATCAATGATTTAAAGCCATTCCAATGTGAAATTAGAATACTTCGAGAAGTGCCTTTAGTGCGGGGCAATCACTCCACTTTTGCGACTGTGTCCGTGCAGACAGCCATACAGAAAAGTTTTCGCCTTTGCGTGTAGAGCGCTGTTGAATCGCGCGCTCCTTGTGTGCAACGAACACACGCGAATTTTTTCTTTGAAAGGACTTGCCTCTCATGCCCTTCACGATGTCTCAGGCGTCTCTCCCGGTCTTCGAGATCGGTCTCAATGCTCTGTCAGGCGTGCTCGACAAGGCCGCGGCCCATGCGACGGCCAAGAAAGTCGATCCGTCGGTGCTTCTTGGTTGGCGGCTCGCGCCCGACATGTTCGCGCTGGTGAAGCAGGTCCAGGTTGCCTGCGATCAGGCCAAGAATGGCACCGCCCGCCTCGCCGGCGTGGAGCCGCCGAAGATGGAGGACAATGAGGCGAGCATCGATCAACTCAAGGAACGCATCGCCAAGACCATCGCCTTCCTCAAGACGCTCGACACCAAGACTATCGATGCGGCGGTTGATCGCGACATCACCTTTCCGCTCGGACCAAACAAAGGGCAGATGAAGGGCGGCGACTATCTCAATCATTTCGTTCTGCCGAATTTCTATTTCCATCTCACCGCGTCTTACGCGGCCGCGCGCAATTTCGGTGTGGATGTCGGCAAGCGCGATTTTCTCGGCGCCATTCCGCTCAAGCGCATCTGATTGCTCCAAAAACGAAACGGCCCCGGGTCAATCCGGGGCCGTTGCGCCGACTAAAAGAGTAGCGGCTATTTCAGGCGCTTGGCAGCTTCCTGCGCCAGGCTCACATCGACATATTTCTTGATGTCGATCTTCTTTTTCACGAAGCCCAGGTCCTGCGTCATATCGACGTTGCGCTGCAACGCTTCGACGTTCGGCAGCAGGTTCGGATCGCGATAAGTATCGGCCTTGGTGAAGAGCCAGCCGAAGCGCTCGGGCGGCACCTTGGTGACATTGGATGCGATCTTGGCCGCTTCGTCGTGGTTCTTCGGGTCGAGATACCAGCGCGTGATACGCAGCATGTCTTCCATGAAGTCGACCATGGCGGCGCGGTTCTTGTCGATGAAGGACTTGCGCGCCGTCCACACGATCATCTGCGTGATACCGATGGCTTCCCGTTGCTCGAACAGGACCTTGCCTTCTTCCTTGAGCTTGGGATTGAGCGCGAAAGGCAGCACCGCCGGGACAAGGTCGGCTTTCTTGTCGGAAAGCACCGCCGCCATCGTCGGCAGCGGCGCCTCGATCATCGTGTAGTCGCGTTTTTCCTCAAGGCCGTGCTTCTTCAGCATGGCGCGCATGGCAACGTCGACGGCGCTACCGCCGCCATTGGTCGCAATGACCTTGCCCTTGAGGTCTTCAACCTTGTTGATGCCGCTGTCCTTGCGGACGTAGAACTGCTCGCTGAAATAACCCGGCACGCCATCCTGGAATTCGTCCGCGATGACGCGGATATCGTCGAGGCCGGCATTCTCGATCGCGATGGCGAGCGAGGAATAGGCGAGGTTGGAGACTTCGAGTTCGTTATTGGCGATCGCCGTGATCATTTGCGGCGTGCCTTGATAGCGGACGGATTCGAGCGTGTAGGACTTGCCCAAATGCACGGCCAGATCTTTTTTCTCGAGAATGATCGAGGCCCAGTTTGCGACCGGTGCCACCCATGACATACGGATTTTCACCGGCTCGGCGCTGTTGGCCGGGCTGAGGCCGACGAGGCCGAGCGCACAGGCGCCGGCCAGCGCGAATTTCAGAAAGCGCATGGTTTTCCTCCCACTGTCGCCGGGCTTGCCTGGTTTATCCGCAAGCTTCTCGTCGCGAACTGGCAAGATTGTCGGAGGTCCAACGGATTTTGGCAAGTCTTGTGACCTGCCTTGTGACCTGCCTTGATGACGCGGCCAAACGCCCACCATCCGGTACAGGCTTGGTCAAGCCGCTACGCTTCCGGCAAGGCACCCTGATCGCGATAGGCCCAGAGCGCTTCGCGTGGCAGCGAGACCGGGGCGTCTGTCCCGATATCGTGACGTGCCGCGGTGCCCAGTTCGAGCACTTCCAGATGGTGGCCGGCGAGGTCGATGTCGTAGACGGTCTGCGTGCCCTGGTAACGGCGATCCAGCACACGCGCGCGAAACGCGTTGCCGCTGCCATTTGCCCCGAGCGCAATATTTTCCGGCCGCAAGGCGATGCGCACTCTTTCACCGGTTCCGACGCCGTGCAGCAACGCGGCCTCGACGCGGTTGCCGCCGCCGATATCGACCACGCCGAAGGCGCCATTGCGCTCGAGCAAGGTCCCGGTGAGCTCGTTGGTGGCGCCGGTGAAGTTCGCGACGAACAGGTCGGCGGGCCGGTTATAGATTTCGTCCGGTGTGCCCATTTGCAGCAGCTTGCCTTCTCGCATCACGCCGATGCGGTCGCCGAGCACGACCGCCTCGGCCTGGTCGTGCGTCACATAGAGCGCGGTCATGCCGGCGGCCTTCAGAATTCGCCGCAGATCGTCGCGCAGACGCAGGCGCAGCTTGGCGTCGAGGTTGGACAGCGGTTCGTCGAGCAGCAGCAGTTGCGGCCGGTAAACGATGCTGCGCGCGAGCGCGACGCGTTGCATTTGCCCGCCCGACAGCGCCACCACAGGGCGGTCGGCGTATTCCGACAGGCCGACCAGTTCCAGCACTTCGTCCACCATGCGGTCGGCATCGGCCCGCGCGATTCTGCGATGCTTGAGCGGGTAGACGACGTTCTGCCGCACCGTCATGTGCGGCCAGACTGCATAGGACTGGAACACCATGCCGATATTGCGCAGCCGCGGCGGTAGAAGAACGCCGCGCGCGGGCGATGACACCACGCGGCCGCCAATGCTGATCGTGCCTGCGGTCGGGTGCTCGAGCCCCGCGACGCAACGCAGCGTCGTGGTCTTGCCGCAGCCCGAGGGGCCGAGCAGAACCACGATTTCGCCGGCCGGCACGGCAAAACTCACGCCGTCGATGGCCGGGCGGCCAACAGAGAACTGCTTGCGCAGTTCGCTGACTTCAAGCGTCGCCGTCATGGGACAACTCTTGGGGTCACTTTTGGCATCGCTCTGGTGTCACTCACGCGCCGCGTTCACTGCCGGTAGCCGAAGGTCTTGTCCCATTCGGCGACCCAAGGTCCGTGCAGCTTCACGTAGTCATCCATATTCGGTAGCCAGACCTTGACCACCTTGGGATCGAAGCCCTCCGGATAGGCCGGCACCTCCTTGAGCGACGTGAGATTGCCGAGCTCCTTGATCATGAAAGTCTGTCCCTCTTTCGACAGGCACCAGTTGAGGAACAGTTTTGCGGCATTGGGATGCGCCGCTGTCTTCGGAATGCCTGATGCGTAGGGGTTGACTGGCACGCCTTCGGGCGGGAAGAAAATTTTGACCGGCGCGCCGTCCTTCTGCTTCGGATAGATCGCATTGTAGAGCAGGGGCCCCATCGCGACTTCACCGCGCACCAGTGCATCCGACATCGGCGCACCGGATGGGTAGAGCACTGGGTGGGTGGAGGCCTGCTTCTTCCAGTAGTCTTCGCCAAGCACCTGGCGCTCGAACATGATGCGGGTCCAGGTGGTACCGCCGGATTGCGCAAACACCTGCGCGGTCATCTTGTCATATTCCGGCTTGGTCAGGTCCATCCAGGTTTTCGGCGCGTTTTTCACCAGCTCGGTGTTGTAGGCGATCGACCAGACCAACGTTGCGCGCGGCCACAGGTTGGGCGAGATCTGCGCATCCTTGCGATAGTCGGCCGCATTGGGCGGCGCGTAGTCCTGGAACAGGTCGACCAAGGGCAACATCAGCGCGCGGTCGGAATGATCGATCACGTCGGCGGCAAGCTTACCGGCGGCGACTTCGGTCTTCACGCGGGTGATGAGCTGGCCACCCGGCGCGCGTAGCATCTCGACCGAAATTTCCGGAAAACGTTTGTTGAACGCCTTGATGACCTGCTGTTCGACCTCTGCGAAATTGGCGGTGTAGTAGACCAGCTTGCCTTCCTTTTTTGGCGGCCGCGATCAATTCGGGCGAGCCAAATTCCTGCGCCTGCGCCGGCACGACGGCCAGCGCGACCAGGCCGGCAAAGCCGGCGACGATGTTTTTCATCATGACCAATCCTCCCATGTTTTCTTATCCCGTCCGCGCGACGCTGCCTTGCGCCGCGCCTCTGGATAGCCAGTTAGCGCCCCCTATCAGCACTCCAAGCAGAACCATTTGCACCAGGCTGAACGCAGCGGTCTTTCCGAGATTGCCGCCTTCGTAGTAGTCGAGCAGCAACACCGACATCACCATGGTGTTGCTGGTGTAGAGAAAGAGCGAGGATCCGAGTTCGCGGATCGACAGCACGAACAGCAGCGTCATCGCGGCGATCACGCCCGGGCTTGCCAGCGGCAGCATCACGGTGCGGATCGTGCCGAGCATGCCCTTGCCACAGACCCAGGCGGCCTCCTCGAGTTCGCGATGAATCTGGAGGAACGACGTCGAGAGTGATTTCACCGTGTCGGGCAGGAAGCGCGCGATAAAGGCGAGCGCGAGAATCCAGATCGTGCCGTAGAGACCGCCGGGGATGCCGATCCACGCCCATAAATAAGCAACGCCGATAACCAGGCCGGGGATCGCCACCGGCAAAGTCGACAGCAGGTCGATCGAGCGGCGTCCCGGCAGATGCGAGCGGTGGATGGTGTAGCCGATCGCGAAGGCGAGAACGCCGCCGAAAAACGCGGTGATGATCCCGACCTCCACCGCGTTGTAGATCGACTTCATGGTCAGCGGATTGTCGAAAATGCTGTGGAAGTGCATCAATGAGTACTGCCGCATGTCGAACAGGCTGGCGGCGTCGCGGATGAACATGAATTTGCGGAAGGCCGCGACGATGAGCGCGAGCGTCGGCAGGATGACGACGATCAGCAGATAGAGCGCGCCAAAGCCGAAGGTGAGCCAGCGCCAGCGTCCGAGATCGAGATTGCGCGGTCGGTAGGCCTTGCCGGCGACGGTTGTGTAGCTGCGTCCCGTCAGCACTTTCTGCTGCACGAACACCAGCAGTCCGGTCACCACCATCAGGATGATCGCGACCGCTGCCGCCGTGTTGTAGAGCGGCGGCGACCAGTTCGTGAGCTTGAAAATGTAGGTGGTGAGCACGTTGATATTGGCAGGCGCGCCGAGCACCGCCGGGATGCCGTAGATGCCAAGCATCACGATGAACGACAGCAGCATGCCGGAGACGATCGCCGGCATGATCAGCGGGAAGGTCACCGTGAAGAGCGTCGAGAACGCGCTGGCGCCGGCGATCTCGGCGGCCTCTTCCAGGCTCGGATCCATGTTGCGCAAAGCGGAAGCGGTAAACATGTAGACGTAAGGCGCGTAGTAGATGCCGAACACGAAAATCAATCCGGACAGCGAATAAAAATCGACGTGCCAGTTGAGCCCGGCCCATTTGAACATCGTGTTGATCAGGCCCGTCTTAGGCGAGCCGAGAATGGTCCAGGCAACGCCGGCAACCAGCGGCGGCGCAAACAGCGGCAGGATACCGGCCGCCGCGATGAAGTGCTTGAACGGCGTATTGGTGCGCACGACGATCCATGAAAACGCAAGCCCGATCGCCACCGCGATCGCGGTTCCGCCGGCACATGCCACCAATGTGTTGACCAGCGCGTCGGCGACATTCGGGTTGGCGAGTACGGTGAGGAAATTGGCAACCGACAGCCGCGCCAGGCTGAAGCCCTCGACCACCGGGTTGGTGTCGGTGAGGGCGCCGAGCAGCAATGTAAGGATCGGATAGATGACGAGGAAAGTCAGAATTGCGAGCAGCAACCAAATCCAGGCTGTGGCAAGGGCATTGCGGCTTTTGCCGGCATGCCCTTCCCGCACCGCGCCTTGCAGCAGCGTTGCCGTCTCGCTCAAGCCGTTTCCCCTGGCGTGCGCTTATTCTTGTTATCGCCCAACCCGATGATTTCACAGGATTAGGGAGCAGTCCGCAATGACTTAAAATTAGGCCGTGGTCGGCTCGTTGGCTTCCTGGTGCCAGATCAGCAGCCGGCGGCGGGTCAACGCCATAATCTTCACCAAAGCGTAGCCAACGACGGCAATCTCGACGATACCGGCAAAAACACCCACCGAATTGGCAAAACGTGAGGCGGTCATCATGGCGCCGCCAAGGCCATAACCGCCCATCAGCATTTCAGTCACGACTGCAACAATCAGCGACAGCGGGAGCGCCACCTGTAGCCCTGTCATGATTGTCGGCAGCGCCGCCGGCAGGACGACCTGCCACAGCAGCTCGCGCTCGCCGGCCCCCATGTTGCGGGCGGACCAGATCAGTTCACGTTCGACACCCTGAATGGCGATGATGGTTGCCGCCACAACAGGAAAAATGGCGTCGAACACGATCATGGTGATCTTGGAAATGTCGAACACGCCAAGCCAGAGCATCACGACCGGCAGAAAAGCGATCTTCGGCATCGGAAAACCGATGGAGACAATCGGATCGAAGAACCAGCGCGTCAGCGCGTTTCGCGACATTGCCAAGCCCAACGCGACACCACCGACGGCCGCAATGACGAAGCCGACCATGGCGCGATAAAGCGTTACGGCCGTGTTGAGCGCAAGGTCGCCGGAAACGGCATCGCTCCAGATCCGCTCCAGCACGTTGCTGAGTGCCGGCAACTGGAAAGGGGTCACAACGCCGCTGCGCGCGACCAGTTCCCATGCCGCCAGCAGTGCGACGACGGAAGCGACGCGCGCGCCCATCCAGGAAATGGAGACGGCGAGCCGCGCCGCTTTTTCAGGCAAGCCATTTGGGACATTACCCGTCGCTATTCGCGCCATGCCAGCGCCCGCTTTGTAATGAGGAGATAGAGTCGATCCGCGGCAAAGCCGAGGAAGGCAACGCTGAACACCACCGCGTACATTGCGTCATAGGTGCCGTTGGCGCCGAGAAACCCGATCAGGTAGCCGAAGCCTTTCTGGGCCACGATCAACTCCGACGACACCAAGAGGATGAACGACAGCGCGAGCGCGGTGCGGATACCGTTGAGCAATTCCGGCATGGCGCTCGGCAGCACCACGTCCCACAACATGCGCAGGCGGCTGGCGCCCATGCTGCGGGCGGACCACACCAGCACCTGTTCGCTGGAGCGGGCGCCATTGAAGGCGCCGATCGTGACCGGCAGCATGCAGCCAAGGAAAATGAGCAGGATCTTCGAACCGTCGCCAAAGCCGAGCCATATCACCGTCACCGGGATGAGCGCGGACTTCGGCAGCGGATAGAAAATTTCGACAATTGGCGCCAGGATGACGTTCACCGGCTTCCACCAGGCCATGCCGATGCCGAGCAGACCGCCGACGATGATCGACAGTGCGAGACCTGCGCCGGCGCGATAGAGCGACGAGGCGCCGTTGGTGATGAGTTCGCCGTCCTTGATCATGTCGAACCAGGAGCGGATCACGTCAGACAAAGGCGGCAGCGCCGTGCTCGAGACCAGCTCAAGCCGTGCGGAGATCTCCCAGGCCGCGGCCAGGAGCAGAAGCGGCAGATAGCGGATCAACGATTGCTTCATCGTTTCGTATCCACCCGGTTCATGTCCGCTTGCCTTGCGCCTTGATGGCTTCGTCCTTCACCAGGTTCCAGATTTCGTCGACCTTCTCGACGAAGAACTTGTTCTTGAAGATGTCCGGATCGTTCTTGTCGAACTTGGTGTCGACAATGGTCTTGATGCGGCCTGGCCGCGCCGACATCACCGCCACCCGATCGGCGAGATAGACCGCTTCCTGCACATCGTGCGTGACGAAGATCACCGTCTTCGGCGTGCGCTGCCAGATACGCAGCAATTCGATCTGCATCAGGCCGCGCGTCTGTGCGTCGAGTGCGCCGAACGGCTCGTCCATCAGCAGGATCTTCGGGTCGAAGGCGAGCGTTCGCGCAATGGCGGTGCGCTGCTTCATACCGCCGGACAATTGCGACGGGTAGCTGTCCTCGAAGCCGTGCAGCCCGACGAGCTCGATGAAATCCATCGCCCGCTTTTCGCGCTCGTCCTTCGGCATGCCCTGCCGTTCGAGGCCATAGAGAATGTTGCCGCGCACGGTTTTCCAGGGAAACAGCGCGAAATGCTGAAACACGATGCCACGGTCCGGGCCCGGGCCTGCCACCGTCTTGCCGTCGACAAGGATTGAGCCGGTTTCGACTGGCAGGAAGCCGCCGATCAGATAAAGCAGGGTGGATTTGCCGCAGCCGGAAGGCCCGAGGAGCGCGACAAATTCACGATTGGCGACCTCAAGCGAAACCTGGTCGAGCGCCAGCACTTCGCGGCCGCGCGGCGGGCGATAGAGGTGGTTCACACGGTCGACGGTGATTTGCGCGCTTGCAGTCATTGCAACATGCGTGCCCAATGCCTGCCGTCTGTCAAGTTCCGCCGCGCACTGGTCCGGCGCAGGTCTTGTCCTATAATGTGGGACATCAATCCATCAGCGTTTTCAGGGGAAATCTCAGTGGCCAATACGCTTGTCGAAGCCCGCCGCGAGCTTGCACTCGCCAACCGCATCGTCGCCAACGAGGGCATCATCGACGCCTTCGGGCATGTCAGCATGCGGCATCCGGATCATCCGAACCGTTATCTGCTGTCGCGCTCGCGCGCACCTGAACTGGTGACGCCGGAAGACTTCATCGAATACGACATCGAATCGCAGCCGCTGCGCGATCCGGGCGTCGGGCAATATTCCGAACGCGTCATCCACGGCGAGATCTACAAGGCGCGCCCTGAGGTGAATTCGGTCTGCCACCACCATTGTCCGGCCTTCATGCCGCTGCTTGCCACCGGCACTGACTACGTGCCGATCTTTCACCTCGGCGCGGTCGGCGGCATTCGTCCGCCATTCTGGGATCAACGCGACGAATTCGGCGACACCAACATGCTGGTGATCAAGCCGGAGGAGGGCGCCTCGCTCGCCCGCGCGCTCGGCAAGCACTGGATGGTGCTGATGATGCGCCACGGCGTAACGGTTGCCGGCACCAGCGTGCGCGATTGCGTTTTCCGGTCGGTGTTTTCGGCGCGCAACGCCGAGTATCAGGTGCGCTCGATGTCGGTCGGCTCCAACATTGCGTCGCTGTCGCCGGGCGAGACGCACCTCGCCGGCCAGATCAGCGGCAAGACCACGGGGCTCACGCGCTCGTGGGAGTATTGGTCGATGCGGGTGGCTAACAAGGCTGGCGCCGGGGGGTCGGCCAAAGCCGCCGCCAAACCAAGCGCCAAATCCGCCACCAAGAAGGCCAAACCGGCACGCGCCAGGACCAAAGCCAAGCGAGCCACCCGCAAACGGCGGCGCTGATAAAATGGGCTTTCACGTGCGCTGGTCCCGGTGTTGAATGTTGCCCGGCAAGGGCGACAACAAGCTTACAAAGCCAAAGTGGGAGGAACCGCATGAAGTCATTTAAGAACATGGTCGGTGCAATCGGACTTGTCGTGCCGCTGGCGCTGTGCGCCGGCGCGGCTTCGGCCGAAGATACGCTCAAGGTCGCCATCGGACAGATCAACAATTGGGAAAATCAGCCGCCGACGCTCGGCCAGGACGCCGGCATCTTCAAGAAACACGGTTTGGTGTTGGAGAACACCGGAACCGCCGGTGCAGGCGAAACCATGCAGCCGGTCATTTCCGGCAGCGCCGATATCGGCGCCGGCGTCGGGGTTGCCGGCGTGATGCGCGCATTCTCCAAAGGCGCGCCCGTGCGCATCCTCGCGCCGGCCTTTACCGGCACCGGGGATCTGTACTGGTACGTCAAGGCGGATTCGAAAATTAATAGCCTGAAAGACACGACTGCAGAGAACACCATCGCCTATTCGACCAACGGGTCGAGCTCGAACAATATCGTCGTCGCTTTCGTCAAAGAGCTCGGCGCCAAGGCCAAGCCCACCGCGACGGGCGGCCCTCCCGCCACGCTGACCGCGGTGATGTCGGGCCAGGTCGATATCGGCTGGGCTGCGCCGCCGTTCGGCTTGCAGGAAATCAAGGACGGCAAGATCCGCATCATCGCGCATGGTAGCGACGTGCCCTCATTGCGCGGTCAAACCGTGCGCGTGCTGATCGTCAATGCCAATGCGCTCAAGACAAAGCATGACGCGATCATGCGGTTCATGGAGGCCTATCGCGAGTCGGTCGACTGGATGTATTCCGATCCCAAGGCGGTCGAGATGTACGCGGCCAAGATCAACCGGCCGGTCGACATGCTCAAGGAGTTGATGGCCAAGTTCCAGCCGAAGGAAGCGTTGCAGACCGACAAGATGGCTGACCTCGATGGCGCCATTCGTGACGCGGTGGCGTTGAAGTTTCTGGAAACGCCACTGACGAAGGAACAGCTCGCGGAGTTGATCCAGATTCCACCGCGCAAGAAATAAAGTCGGCGTCTTAAACGTTGAATTGAAAACGGGCCGCTGTATCACAGCGGCCCGTTTGATTGTCAGTGTTTACGAGGCAGCTTATTTCTTGGCGGCTTTCATTTTTTTGCCGCCGCCCTTTTTGGCCTTTGCCTCTTTACACGCACCCGCTTTCGCGGACGTGGCACCATCCTTCGCCGCGTAGCATGAGTTGATGTAGTTGAACTTCAGGCCACCCTTGGTCGCGCAAACCGGACCCGGAGCGTTCGCCCAGCATGCCGGCGGTTGCGGTGCCGGCGCAGCGGCCGCCTTCTTCTTCTTGGCTGCCTCGCTGGGCACAGCCGAGCCGATAATGAATGCGACGGCGGCAACCCCCAGAAGTGCAGTGTAGGCTACGTTTCTGATTGTCATGTCATTCCTCCCGACAATTTGACGGAACATAGTAGGAGGTGACACGCGACAATTACAAGAATTTTACGGATTCTTGCGTCGCAAACCTGAACGCGCGTTCATACGACGGCGCGGCTTAAGTCCGGTCCTTGGCCGCGGTGCTGATCGCACCGAGCATGGCGGCACGCCCGGAAGTCAGCGTTTTACGCACCTTTTCGTCCTTGCCGAGGGCGCCCATTTCGCGCTGGCGCTTGACGGTTGAATCCACCATCAGGGGCTCCAGCCCCAGTTCGCGCAAGGTTGCGGCCGATTCCTCCATCTCGGCCGCCCGGCGCTCGCCATGGCTGGCCATCCGCTCGAGGTTGTAGTCGGCGATTTTGGTCCAATCGAGCGTCGGATAGTTGTTTTTCAGGGACGCAGTGACCTCCTCCAGGACGCCGGCCCGTTCGGCGGCGAGGAAGCATTCGAGCGTCAGCGCCTCGATACCCTTGATCATTACGCTGCGGATCATCTTGATTGCCGCCGCGGAGCCGGTCTCGTTGCTGACGACGGTCAATTGCATACCCAGTTCGCGCAGGAGGGGCGAGATTTCCTCGGCCTGCCCACCGGAAATCAGCAACGGTGTTTGATGGCGCGCCGGGTGGATCGGTGCGACGACAGCCACATCGACATAGCGCGCCCGCTCGCCGAGCAATTTTGCGGTTTCCTGCTTGCGGCCCGGCGATACCGAATTGATGTCCAGATAATAAGGATTGCCGGCCAGATGGGGCGCCACCGACCGCGCCGCCTCCAGGCTGGAAGCGGCCGTCACAGCCGAGATGACTATGTCGGTTTCGCGCACCGCATCAGCGGCCGAAGTGGCGGTCCGCACGCCGATGGCGTCGCCGGCGGCCTTGAGGCGCGCCCCGGCGGATTCAGGAAACAGGATATCCCACGCTGCGATGCGCTCGATGCCTTCGTCGCGCAGGCCGGAGGCGATCGCCTGACCGGCTTCGCCGAAGCCGATGAAAGAAATGCGCGGCGTATTGCGACGGGTCGTGGACATTTTCGTCATCAGGACTCGGGAACGCCGGGGACCGGAGGCGTTCCCTTGGTGTGAAACGATTTGATGGTTTGCAGGCCCCAGGCCTGACCCTTCTTGCGTTCGGCCTCGGTCCACACGATCGGTTTCCAGTCCGGCGCAAGAACGAGCCGCGCCCCGGCACAAGCAACTTCGACACGATTGCCGCCCGGCTCGTAGACGTAGAGGAAGAATGTCTGCTGGATTGCGTGCTTGTGCGGACCGGTCTCGATGTAGATGCCGTTCTCCAGGAAAATATCGGCCGCGCGCAGGATGTCCTCGCGCGCATCGAGCGCGTAAGTCACGTGGTGGAAACGGCCCTTGGTGCCGGTGTGATCGCGCGTATAGGCGAAGTCGTAGCTCTTGTTGGTGGCCGTCATCCACATTCCGGCTTCGGTGCCGTCATCCAGCACGATCTGCTCGGTGAGCCGGAAGCCAAGGTATTTCTCGAAGAATTCGCGGTTAGCCTTGATGTCTGTGGCGAGCCCATTGAAGTGGTCGATACGCCGGACATTGCAGCCGCGTGCCGGATAGCGCTCGGCCTGGTTCTTCAGGGCCGGCTTCTTGTCCGGCGGCGGGTCGTACCATTCTGTGTCGTAGTACAATTCGATGGTGTGCCCATCGGGATCCTTGCAGACGAAGGTCTTGCCGTGGCCGAGATCGCCGTCGCTCCAGCCGACATCGAAACCTGAGCCCTTCAGCGCGGCCGCGCGGCGTTCGAGCGCCTGTGGCGTGCGGGTGCGGAACGCGACATGCGCCATGCCCGATGTTTTTGAAGCCGTGAGCTTGAGAGAGTAGCGCTCATAATCATCCCAGCCACGCAAATAGACGCTGTCGCCTTTCTCGCCGCTCTGGGTCATGCCCATGACGTCGATGAAAAACTTGCGGCTTTCCTCGAATTTTGGCGTCAGCATCTCGAGGTGGCCGAGATGGGCAATGTCGTAGATCGGTTCGCCAGGCATGGTTCGTTTCATTTATCTCGTGGTGGATTAATTGTGCCGAAGCGCGCGGGTGAACGCCAGCACCAGATTATTTGCCGGCATCGGCGTGATTTCGGCAAGTGAAAGGCCGGATTTGTCTGCGAGCGTGGAAAGATCGCGAATGTCCCGGACGCCCCATTCCGGGTTTTCAGCCCGCAAGGTGGCATCAAAGGCTGCGTTGCTGGGGGCCGTGTGTTCGCCGTTTCGCATGAACGGGCCATACACGAACAAACGGCCGTCTGCACGCAAGAACCGTGCGGCGCCAGCAAACAGGTTTTGCGACACCCGCCAGGGCGAAATGTGCAGCACATTGATGCACAGGATGGCCGCGAGCAGCTGGCTGGACGATTCGCCGGCTCGCCAGCTCCAGGCAGGATCGGTGAGATCGATGCGCTGCGGCGCACGAACATTGGCGAGGCCTTCGTGCTCTCGCCACGCGTCGATGCTGGCCAGGTGGGATGGAAAAATATCGCTCGGCCACCAGGCCAGTTGCGGCGTGCGCCGTGCAAAGGTGACAACGTGCTGTCCGGTGCCGCTGCCGATCTCGAGGACGTCGCCCGCCTGTGCGTCCAAAAACTCGGCAATCGCCGACCAGATCGCCTCGTGATTGCGGCGGAATGCCGGCGCGTCCAGCCGCCCGTCGGACGCGGGCGGGGTCCCTGTTTTTGCAAAATCGACGACGAACTTAACCATGGGCGCAACTAGACATGGCGGGTTGCCGGGGTCAAAGGTGCATTTGACGCGGATTGCCGGGCGAAATGCGGACTTTGCCGCTGCCTTCGTTGTTTTTATGAGTACGATCGGGCAAAATTGCCCAGTTGCGGCCAAGCCGTGCTCGGTTCAACGCCCCATGCGGAATGGACCGGCAGAATAATGACTCTGGGAGGATCACATGCGGAGACTTAGTCCGACACTGGCCGCGCTTGCGGTCATTGCGATGGCGCTGCCGGGTGCGGCAAGCGCGCAACAGAAAATCGTCATCGGCATACCGACGTCGCCGCCCAATATCGTTCACATGCCGGTCATCGTTGCGAAGGAACTCGGCCTCTACAAGAAGGCCGGTCTCGATGTGGATATCGTGTCGCTCGGCGATGGCGTGAAAGTTTATCGCGCGCTGCTGGCGGGCAATATCGACTTCGGCCTGACGCCGGGTGCTCCGACCATCATTGGCCGCTCCAACGGTGCCGAGGTGAAGGCGCTATCGGCCAACCTGCCGAAATTCGAAGCCTCGATGATCGTGCGCGCCAACATCAAGACCATGGAAGATCTCAAGGGAAAACGCATCGGCATCCAGGAGCCGGGCGGTTTCGCCGACCTCCTCAGCCGCGCCGTTCTGCGCGCGGCGAAGGTCGACCCCAAAGAGGTCAACTTTGTGAGCATCGCGAGTGAAGACGTACCGGCTTTGGTCGCCGACCAGGTCGATACCGCAATCCTGCACGTCGAGCAGGAAATGCTGGCGAAGAGCAAGGTTCCGGACCTGCATGCCATCGGGCGCATGTGGGAACTGCAACCGAAGACGCTCTACACATTCCTCTCTGCAACAGAGAAGACGATCAAGGATAAGGCTGCTGCTGTGCAGGCCGTCGTGACCGCCAATATCGAGGCCACCCGCATCATGTACACCGACAAGGCCAAGATCATGCCGATCCTGGTCAAGCAGACCGGCTATCCGGAAAAGATCCTGTCGGAGAGCTTCGACTTCCTCGTGCAGCAGTGCATCTGGGACGCGAACAGCGGGCTGAGCCCTGAGCGCATCAACTTTACCGCTGATCTGATGGCGAAAGTCGGAAATATCAAAGAGGGCAAGAAGCCAACGTACGAGGAAATCGTCGATACGACGTTCGCGAAAAAGGCGATCGAACAGGTCGGCGAATGGAAAGGCCCGGTTTGCCCGACGGCTGCCTTTTAGTCCTGTTTGAATGTTGAGGCGGGCGTCGCCTTGCACGGCGGCGCCTGTCGAACTAAAGAGCCGGCAAAGTCGCGAAGGAAAAACCACGATGAGTGTTGCCCATCAGGTTCACACCGGCGCCGTCGCAGAGGGCGCGCGGCCTGCTCCGGCCGTGGTCAAGACGCCGTGGTGGGACCGGCCGGCGCTGTTTCGTTACGGCTTCGTCGCGGTGATCCTGATCGTCTGGCAAATCGTCGGTCCCTTCATCAATCCGATTTTCTTCACCTATCCCACCAAAATTGCGGAAGCGTTCTACACAACGACTGTGTCCGGCGAGCTGCCCTATTTCCTCGGGCAAAGCCTGGAAGTCATGGTCTACGGCCTAAGCATCGCCATCATGGTCGGCATTCCCCTGGGAATCGGGATGGCACGCATTCGCTGGCTCGATTGGGCGCTCGACCTTCCGATCAACGCGCTTTACGCAATGCCGTTGGTTGCCGTGGTGCCACTGCTGGTGCTGTGGTTTGGAATCTATCTGAAGGCCAAGATCATCGTCGTGTTCTTGTTCGCAGTGTTTCCGGTCCTGATTAACACCTATCAGGGCGTCCGTGAGTGCGACAAGAATATGCTCGAAGTGGCGCGCTCCTTCCGTTCAAGCGAGTGGCGGGTATGGCGCGACGTGCTGCTGCCGTTTGCAGTGCCCTACATCATCGCCGGCGTCCGTCTTGCCATCGGCCGCGGCCTCATCGGCATGATCATCGCCGAATTCTACACCACCATCTCCGGCCTGGGCTTCATGATCACTCGCTACGCCAATGTGTTCGAAATGGACAAGACCTTCGTGCCGGTGATCGTGCTGATGGTACTCGGCGTCTCGCTGACCTCAATGCTGAAATGGATTGGACGCCGTGTTGCTCCCTGGAGCGCTGCCAACCGCTAGGCCGTTGCGGCTCCACCGTATTGTTTTTGTCATTTTGCTGCGTAACACTGCGCGCGCCGGTTCTTCCAGACTTCGCAGCGGAGGCGCGTCATGATTATCGGCCTTTCGATTCACAATTTCACGCTGCTGCACGTCGCGATTACGTTGGTGGCGATCGCGAGCGGATTGATTGTTCTGTTCGGCATGCTTGGCGCACATCGGCTACCGGGCTGGACGGCGCTGTTTCTCGTGACCACCATACTCACGAGCGTGACCGGTTTCATGTTTCCTATTAACGGCTTCACGCCGGCTCTGGGTGTCGGCGCGGTATCGCTGGTTATCCTCGCGATCGCGCTGCTGGCGCTCTACGGCAAGCATCTCGCAGGAGCCTGGCGCTGGATCTATGTTGCCACCGCGGTCACCGCGCTCTGGTTCAACGTCTTCGTGCTGATTGTGCAGTCGTTCCAGAAGATCCCGGTCCTCCAGACCCTGGCGCCGACCCAGTCCGAGCCGCCCTTCCTGATCGCCCAAGGCGTCGTGCTGGCCGTACTCCTGGTGCTCGGCATCCTGGCGGCGTGGCGGTTCCGTCCAGCCGCGATTTCGGACTAGCGGCGAAATAGGCCCTCGGGCCGCAACACCTACCCCCAAAAAGGAAGAAGCCACCGTCGCCGGCGGCTTCAACCAATTTGAACGATTTAGGCGACGACTATTTAAGCTGGTTCGAGATGTAGTCGAACTTGGCGTTCAGGCTCGAGCCGATCGCATTAACAGCCGCGATGATCACGACCGAGATGCCAGCAGCGATGAGACCGTATTCGATCGCGGTCGCGCCGGACTCGTCCTTCAGAAACGCAAAAACCTTAGACATCACGCATCCTCCATGTGGCTAAACTCAATCTGCAGACGCCATCCATATGGATGACGGCAGCAACGTACCGTCGGCCCGTTAAAAAGAAGCTTCGGCGGTTCGCGCAAAGTCTCGATGGAATTGATTCAAATTTTATGAATCTTTCCGATAGCGCCGTCCGCCGCAATTCGGACTGTGCGTAGATCGGGCCTGCAAATAGGGGGACTTTCTATCGTGTTTGCAGCGTCTCTCGCGCGGTGCCCGGCGACCTGGCCGTACCGGGCCGTTCGTTTATTAACGCGTCGTTATCCAAGCCCATAAGAGTTCCTGAAGTTCTGCGGAACGCCGCGGCGCCAAGCCGCACCATGTTGCGCCAGGTCGCATCGCCTATGTCCAGCCTCCCGGGGGGCGTCGCAACGGATGATAGGCACGGTTGTTCCGTCGCAATGCCACGCTGCACTCGAAAAGGCGAAGCCGCCGTTGCCGGCGGCTTCCACGGTCCATTCTGCCAGGTCAGTTGCCGAACTTCGTGGAGATGAAAATCATCTTTTCATTGAACGTGCCGCCGATCGAATTGACGACCGCGAGGATGGCCGTGGAAATACCGACGGCAACCAGACCGTACTCGACTGCGGTGCCGCCAGATTCGTCTTTGAGAAATACAAACACGTCGCGCATTGTTCTTGCTCCCTGTGACTGCAAACAGCGTCACAGTAGAGTCGCCGCATTAAATTGCTCTTCGATCGCGTGCGCGAAATATCAGAAAATCCGGACCGCTTTACGACAAGCGTTATCGTCACAGGCTCACTTGGACGTGCGTGCGACGTGACTACGAGTTTCCGATTGGACTACTGCGTATTGAGTTGCCTGATCGCGACAGCGAGATGAGTTTTTGTTCATTGCCGCGTGCTGGGTACGTCGGTAATCAGGCATCCTCCGGACGGTCTACGTAGATCAATCCGGCTTTTGCGAGTGGCTCGCGCATGTTGTACATGTCGAGACCGAGCGTGCCGGCGGCAAGTTTCTTGCGCTTGCCGTCCTCGTCGTCGAAACGCTTTTGCGCCTTGGCTGCAACTTCGACTGCGAGTTTCTTCGGCACGATGCAGACGCCATCATCGTCGGCCACCACCGCGTCACCCGGCTCGACGTTGACGCCGGCGCACACCACCGGAACGTTGACCGCGCCGAGCGTGGCTTTCACCGTCCCCTTGGCCGAAATCGCCCGCGACCACACCGGGAAGCCCATCTCGTGCAGCGCCTTCACGTCGCGGCAGCCGGCGTCGATGATCAGGCCCTTGACGCCGCGCGCATGCAGCGAGGTTGCCAGCAATTCACCGAACATGCCGTCGGTATTGTCGGTGGTGCAGCCGAGCACCACGATGTCACCCTTCTGGCATAGCTCGACCGCGACATGGATCATCCAGTTGTCGCCCGGCTGCGCCAGAATGGTGACGGCAGGTCCAGCAATCTGCGCGCCGGCCCAAATCGGCCGCATGTAAGGTTTCATCAGGCCGGATCGTCCGAGCGCTTCGTGCACGGTGGACACGCCAAGTGCCTGCATGGTGCCGATGGCATTGCTGTCGGCGCGCTTGATGTTGCGGACAACGACGGGCTTCATTTCAGGATCTCCTCGACGGTCGGGAAGAGGCGCTGGTAGGCCTCGCCATAGGTCATCGGCACGCCGGTGTTACGGCTGCCTTGAATGCCGCGGTTGAGCGCGACCCGGTCATAATAGGCCCAGAGATGCTTTTGCGCGGCGAGAATCTGGAAAGCCTTGTATTTCGTCTCCCACACTTCGTCGATTTTCAAAATGAGATTGGGTTTGTAGTTGCACATTTCCGGCTGGTGCGGCTCGAACAGAAATACCGGTGGCGCCGAATATTTGTACTGGGCGCCCGGCTTGTGCCCCATTGCCTGCGCGACCACGCGGGTTTCCTGCGCGAAATGGGCCGCATTCGGGTGATCGAAATTGTACGGGTCCTCGAGCGCGTGCGTGAGCACGAAAGATGGGTTGAGCTCGCGGTAGATGTCGACCATGCGGTCGAAATGCTGCTCGTTGAGCTTGAGTGGATAGTCGCCGCAATCGAAGAATTCGATCTCGGCGCCGAGCAGGGCGGCGGCACGTTCAGCCTCGTCCTTGCGGCCGGCTTTCACCTTCGCAAGCGTTGCACCGGGCTCCTTCCAGGCAAATTGGCTTTCGCCGCGTTCACCAAAGGACATGCAGACGATCTTCATTTTGTAGCCGCGCTTGGCATGCAGCGCGATGGCGCCGCCGGCGCGCCAGACGAAATCGCCTGGATGGGCTGTGATAACGAGCCCGGTCTTCTGATCTGGCATAAGAACACCCTTTCCCGTGCCCTCCGGTTAAACTAGGTAGGACACCCGGCGGTCAAGCGCCCGTCGTGGAGGCCTCCCACAATGGCAAATACCGGCGACAACTCAGCGCATCGCGATCGGCGACGACGCGCGCACACGGTTTCTTTGATTGCGGGAACGTTCTGAAGCCCGACACCGTTGAGGTGACAGCACTCCAAGCCCTCAGGAGCTGACGATGAAAAAAACCTATACCGGTGGATGCCAATGCGGCGCCGTCCGCTACGAAGTCTCCGCCGACATCGGCGAGGTTATCTCGTGCAATTGCTCCCGCTGCCGCAGGCTTGGATCGCTACTTGCGGCAGCTTCGGCATCCGACTTCAAGCTGATCGCGGGCGACGGCGCTATGACGGACTTCCAATTCAACAAACATGTTATTCATCATCCGTTCTGCGCGACCTGCGGCATCCAGTCTTACGCCTACGGCAAGGGACCGGGTGGCAAAGACATGGTCATGATCAACGTGCGTTGTCTTGACAGTGTCGACGCGGACCAGTTTGCGGTGAAAAAATTCGATGGTGCCAGCCTGTAGGGGCACCCTAGGGGGCCCCCAAAAGCCATAACGGGCGGACCGTCGTCCACCCGTTACAAGCTCTCGGATCCATTTCCGGCGCGAGCGTGAGCTCAACGCTGGTACCAGTTACTGAGAGCCAGGACCGGCAACCATGGACCACAAGTACTGCAAGCAGCACCCACGTCCCACGCCCGTTCGGCCATGGCGGTCATCCGTGTTCGGCAGAGCCGAAGATGGATGACCTGGGTGAAAGCCTACGCCCGTCGGCTGCCGAGGCAAGACCGGTAAAAACGCTGTTGATAAATCCGGGGATGAAATACGGCGGTCATTTTTTGAAAAAATTCCCAACGGGCCCAATGCGGGATCGGGGCAAGGAAGGGCGGTACCCGTGCAAAACATGACGACACGGGTTATGCATGTATGCTGTTTTGTCCGAACTCTCAGGATTACCAATGAAGACGATTTCCGCTCGCGAGCGGCTGGCGGCGGCGCTCGCCCGCATCGATGATCCGAAAGGCGAGGGCGCGCGTGCCTGCCTGACCATATATCGCGAGCAGGCGATGGCCGCAGCCGATGCAGCCGATGCACGCGCCAAGGCCGGAATTTCGCTCGGGGTGCTCGACGGCACAATCATGACGATCAAGGATCTGTTTGACGTCGCCGGTGAGGTCACGCGCGCGGGCTCGAAGGCGCTGGCTGACGATGCAAAACCTGCCACGGTTGACGCGCCGGTGGTGCGGCGGTTGCGCGAAGGTGGCGCCGTGATCGTCGCCAAGACCAACATGAGCGAATTTGCCTACTCGGGCATCGGAGCCAATCCGCATTTCGGCACGCCTGGAAATCCGGCCGACCGCAAGCGCGTCCCCGGCGGTTCCTCGTCTGGTGCGGCTGTGTCGGCGGCCGATGGCATGTGCGAGATCGCGATCGGCACCGACACCGGCGGTTCGTGCCGCATTCCCGGTGCGCTCTGCGGCATCGTTGGTTACAAGCCGAGCCGGCAACGCATTCCAACCGATGGCGCCTTTCCATTGTCCTACAGCATCGACTCGATCGGGCCGATCGCCCGATCGGTGGAGGCTTGCGCCAGGGCCGATGCGGTGATGGCAGCCGAAAACTTTGTGCCGCTTGAGCCGGCACCGCTCGCGGGCTTGCGCATCGGTGTCGTGCAGGGAGCGCCGCTGGAGAATCTCGACGAGACGGTCGCGAAACGTTTCCCCGACGCGATCGGCCGCCTGAAACAGGCCGGCGCCCGAATATCGGAGGAAACGTTGTCGCTCCTCGGCGACATGGTGCAGGTCAACAGCAAAGGCGGCGTGCAGCCGGCAGAAGCTTTCACCGTGCATCGCGATCTTCTGTCGCGTCGTGCCGACGCCGTTGATCCGAACGTGCGTGCGCGCCTCGAACGGGCTCGCAATATCAGCGCCGCCGATTACATTGACATGGTGCGGCAACGCGCGCGCCTGATCCGGGCCATGGACCTGCGCCTGGCCGATCTGGACGTGCTGGCCATGCCGACCACACCAATCGTCGCGCCGACCCTGCAGGAGGTGGCGCCGCCGGATGAATTCGCCCGTAAGAACGCGATGCTGTTGCGCAATACGGTCATCGTGAATTTCTTCGATCTCTGCGCCATTTCAGTGCCGATTCCGCGCGAGGGTGGTCTGCCGACCGGCCTCATGCTGATCGCGCGCAATGGCCAGGACCATCGTTTGTTTCGCATTGCAGCAGCGGTCGAGCGGCTTTTTACAGCCTAGCAATGGCTTGTTTAGCGACGCAAAAATCCGGCATCATGCCGCCAATGGCTAAAGAGCCGACAGGGAGGAAATCATGAGCCGTAAACCGCATTTCAACAGTGGGCGCATAACGCGCCGCACTGTGACCGCTGGCCTGGGCGCGAGCATCGCCGCTGGAGTGGCCCCGTTCAATATCGTGCGCGCGCAGGGCGCGGCACTGAAAGTGGGCGTCCTGTTGCCGAAGTCCGGCTACCAGGCCGGCATCGGCCAGGATTGCCAGCGCGGCGTCGATATCGCGGCCGGGATTCTCAAGAACCTCGGGCTGCCGCCACTCCAGATCATGAACGCCGATACCGAAACCAATGTTGAAGTTGCCCGGGCACGGGCCGAAAAGCTGATCGGCGAGGGCGCGCAGTTGCTGGTTGGCGCCTTCGACTCCGGCCAGTCCTCGGCGATCGCCCAGGTCGCCGAGCAGAAGGGCATTCCCTTCGTCATTAACATTGCCGCCGCCCCGCCGATTACCGAGCAGGGCTACAAATTCGTGTTCCGCAACTTTCCAACCGCAGGCATGATCCTGCGCGACGCCTTTGTCGATCAGAAGGAAGTGTTCGCGGCAACCGGCGCGGCCCCGAAGACGGCAGTGTTCATGCACGTCAACGATACCTTCGGCACTGCGATGAAGGGTGGTATCGGCGCGGTCATGCCGAAGTTCGACATGCCGTACAAGATTGTCGAGACCATCGCCTATGATCCGGCAGCGCGCGATCTATCGGTGGAAGTCTCGAAAGCCAAGGCGACCGGGGCCGATGCATTGCTGATGGTCAGCCGGCTTAACGATGCCATTTTGATAACGCGCGAATTGGTCAAGCAGCGCTGGACGCCGATGGCGATCCTGAGCATGGGTCCGGGCTGGTACGAGGATCAGTATCTCAAGACGCTCGGCAAGCTGTCCGACGGACCGCTGAGCTTTGTGCCCTGGTATGATCCGAACAAAAAGATGTCAAAACAGCTCGAGGCCGCACTCGCCAAGGCCAGCCCGGGTGTCAATCTCAATACCAACCACGTCTACACCTTCGAGGCGTTGCTGATCGCCGCCGATGCCTACAAGCGCGCCGGCTCAACGGATCCGAAGGCGCTCGCGGATGCGGTGCGCACGACCAATATTAAAGACAATGTCAGCATCGGGCCGGGGATCCAGTTTGATGCCAAGGGTCAAAACGACAAGATCCTCGGCGGCGCCATTCAAAACCGTGGTGGCAAGCTGCTGACGGTCGCGCCGAAGGAAGCGGCTAACGGCAAGCCGGAATGGCCGTTGAAACCATACGACAAGCGCACCTGACGCGATCAATCTTGTGCCCGCAGATATCTATCTCAATGTCGCCATCGGCGGGATATTGACCGGTCTCGTCTACGGGCTGATGGCGCTCGGTCTGTCTGTGATCTTCGGCGTGGTGCGTGTCGTCAATTTCGCGCACGGCGAAATGATGACCGTCGCCATGTATATCGCGGTGACGCTCTTTTCTGCCTTTCACCTCGATCCGCTCGTCATGATGGTGCCGATCGCCGCCGTCATGTTCGCGTTCGGCTACGTGCTACAGGCGCGGCTGATCAATCCGTTCGTTACCCGGCCCGAATACATGCAGTTTCTCCTGCTGGTCGCTATCGCGATCATTATCGTCAATGGCCTGCTCATCATTTACGGCCCAGATGCACGGAACGTGCAGACGGTTTATGGCTACGACAGTTTCCAGATCGGCCGGCTTATCATTGACGCTACCAAGCTCTATGCGGCGCTCGCGGCGATAGCAGTCGCTGGCGCGCTGTTCGGCTTTTTCCAATATACGCGGCTCGGCACGGCGATCCGCGCTTGCGCGGATAATTATACAGGCGCGCTGGTGGTTGGACTCGACGTCAAACATCTCTACGCGCTCACGTTCGGTCTCGGGGCCGCTTGCGTCGGCGCTGCTGGATGCATGCTGCTTTTGATATTCGACGTTACGCCGACGGCCGGCCCGGCCTACACCCTGCTGGCTTTCGTCATCGTCATTACCGGCGGCCTTGGCTCGATGCCGGGAGCATTGTTAGGCGGCGTATTGATCGGCTTCACAGAGGCAATGGCCGGGCTGCTGTTCACGCCATCGGCGAAAAGTATGTTTGCCTTCGCGATTCTGGTGCTGGTGTTATTGTTCCGCCCGCAGGGCATCATGGGCAAGAGGGCCGCATGATCGAGCGTCTGATTGGTGGCGCTCCACGCCGCGGTTTGGCTTTGCTGGGGACCTTGCTGGCAGTCCTGATTTTTGCGCCGTTGTTTGCGAGCGACTACCTGCTCACCGTGCTGATCCTGATTCTGTATTTCGCCTATATCGGTCAGGCATGGAACATCATGATGGGTTTTGCCGGGCAATTATCGCTTGGTCACGCGCTGTATGTCGGGCTCGGCGCCTACACGACGGCGGCGCTCTTCGTGCATTTCGGTATCGGCCCGTGGCTCGGTCTGGCGGCCGCATTGCCGCTTGCGGCGCTGATGGGTGCCATCATCGGATTCCTGGCGTTCCGTTTCCGCGTCGCCGGCGTTTATTTCGCGATTCTCACCATTGCATTTGCGGAATTCGCGCGCGTTGGTGCGGATCATCTGCCATGGACCGGAGGCTCGGGCGGCCTGTTCCTGCCGGTCGCGCAATATACGCATAACGATTTCTGGCGACTGCGCGGCCATCCGGTGATGTTCTACTACATCCTGCTGGCAGCGACCGTGCTTGCCTTGATTCTTTGCCGCGCGTTGTTGCAAAGCCGCATTGGTTATTTCTGGCGGGCCATCCGCGAGGACGAGGAAGCCGCGCGCTCGGTCGGCATCGACACCTTCCACTACAAGATGCTGGCAGTGGTGATTTCCGCGGCAATGACCTCGTTCGCCGGCGTGATCTATGCGTTCTATTATAACAATTTATTTCCCGAGCAGGTGTTTCACATTTTGCGTTCGGTTGAAATTATCCTCGGTCCGATCGTCGGCGGCGTCGGCACGTTATTCGGGCCTATTCTCGGCGCTTTTATCCTGACGGGTTTGGCGGAAACGCTCACCACGGCGCTCGCGATGCTCGGCGTCGATCTGCCAGGCGCCAAGCAGGTGTTCTACGGTATTTGTCTGCTGCTGGTGGTCACGGCGTTGCCGGACGGCGTGTGGCCGTGGCTGAGCCAGCGCATCGGCCTGTCGGAGCGCAAGAAATGACCGCGCTTCTGTCACTCGAGGACGTTAGCAAGCGCTTCCGCGGCCTCGTTGCGGTCGATCGTCTCGGTTTCGAGATCGAACAGGGCGGCATTTTCGCCGTGATCGGGCCGAATGGCGCCGGCAAAACGACGCTGTTCAACATGATTGCCGGAGTGTTTCGACCAGACAGCGGGACGATCACCTTTGCAAACGAGCGGATCGACGGGCTTCCGCCCGATCAGATTTGCCGTCGCGGCATCGGCCGCACCTTTCAGATCGTACGGCCATTTCCGGCACTTTCCGTCGAGGACAACGTCATCGTGGGGGCGCTGCTCCACCGTCATGATGTCATTGCGGCGCGCGCACATGCGCACGATGTGTTGCGTCGGCTTGAGCTTTACGAAAAACGCGCCCAACGGGCCTCGGCGCTGACGCTGCCGGACCGCAAGCGGCTCGAAATGGCGCGCGCGCTGGCCACTGATCCGAAATTGCTGCTGCTCGATGAAGTAATGGCGGGGCTGCGCCCGACCGAGACCGATCGCATCGTGGCAGTCCTGAAAGAGCTGAATCGCGACACTGGCCTTACAATTCTGCTGATTGAGCACGTGATGCGCGCCGTGATGGCGCTCGCCGGACGCGTTCTGGTAATGCATCACGGCGCAGCTATTGCACAAGGTGCGCCTGCTGAAGTGGTTCGCGATCGTGCGGTGATCGACAGTTACCTCGGCGCGGAGGCGATCAACGCATGATCCCGAAAAGTGGGTACCGGTTTTCGGAAAAGATCATGCGCAGAGAGAAAAGCGCATGATGTTAAAGGTAGACAGCCTTGATGTGTTCTACGGCGACGCGCGTGCGCTGGACGGCGTTTCGCTCGAGATTGAGGAAGGCGCGATTGTCGCCATCGTCGGCGCCAATGGCGCCGGCAAGACTTCGTTGATCCGCACGATTGCGGGCATGCACAAGCCGGCGCGCGGCCACGTGTTTTTCCGTGGCCTGGATATTGCGGGTTGGCCAAGCCACAAGGTCTGCGATCTCGGCATCGGTCAGGTCGCCGAAGGCCGCCAGGTGTTTCCTTCGCTGTCGATTGCGGAAAATCTGGCAATGGGCGCCATGCTGCCGCGCGCGCACGACACACGTGAGCAAAACCTGCAAAAAGTCTATACGCTTTTTCCCGTTCTGGCCGAACGCCGGCAACAGCCGGCCGGGACATTGTCAGGCGGCGAACAACAAATGCTCGCCATCGGCCGCTGCCTCATGGGTGATCCGGACTTGGTGCTGTTCGACGAGCCGTCGCTTGGGCTGGCGCCGGCCATCGTGCAAAGCGTGCTCCAATGCATTCGCGACCTCAATCGTGAGGGGCTGACATGCGTGCTTGTGGAGCAGAACGTCGCAATGTCGCTCAAGCTCGCGAGCCACGCCTATGTGCTCGAGAATGGCCGCATTACCCTTTCGGGGTCAGGCGACGCACTGCTCGGCGATGACCGTGTGCGGCAGGCGTATCTCGGCCTTTAGCGCTACTTCAGTGGTTGGCCGATGGTCACAGTCAGCTTGCCGACGCCTTCGACTTCACATTCGAGCTTGTCGCCGGCAACCGTCGCCGCAACGCCCGCTGGCGTACCGGTCATGATGATGTCGCCGGGCTCGAGCGCAACCATCTCGGAAAGATTGGAGATGATTTCCGGCACGTTCCAGATCAACTGATTGAGATCGCCATCCTGGCGGATCTTGCCGTTGCATTTCAGCGTGATCTTGCCCTTGGCCGGGTGGCCGATCTTGCTGGCCGGAACGAGCGCGCCACACGGCGCCGAATGGTCGAATGCCTTTCCGACTTCCCACGGCCGCTTCAGGTCGCGCGAAGCGATCTGCAGGTCACGACGCGTGAGATCGATGCCGACGGCGTAACCGTAAATGCAGTCATTTGCCTTCGCGACCGGAATGTTGCGGCCGCCGCTTTTCAGCGCAACCACGAGTTCGACCTCATGGTGCATGTCCTTGGTCAGCGACGGATAAGGCACGGTGCCGCCGTCCGGAACGATCGCATCCGCGGGTTTGGCGAAATAGAAGGGCGGCAGCCGTTCATCCTGCCCCATTTCGCGAATGTGCTCGATGTAATTGCGGCCAACGCACCAGATCCGGCGAACCGGAAAGAACTTGTCGGAGCCTGCCACCGCGATGGCAGCTTGTGGCGCGGGCGGGATGACGTAGCGGCTGTCGGTCATGATGGATTGGCCGTTCGATATCGTTGTGGGGGAGAAAGGCCCGGTTGCGCAATAAGGCGGCCCGGTGAAAGTTGGCTGTGCGTATCAGGTGTAATGCGCCGGCGTCAACCGTGTGCGGCTTACGAGGTGGCGACCACCGCAACCGGGCCGCGGGCTTCCTGTTCCTTGAGCTGCAGGCGATAGAACGACGCATAACGGCCGCCCTTGCGCAGCAGTTCGTCGTGCCGGCCGGATTCGACTGCGCGGCCGTCTTCGACAACATAAATGCGGTCGGCGTGCGAGACGGTGTGCAGCCGGTGCGCAATCGCAAGAGTGGTGCGTCCTTCACAGAGACGCTCCATGGCCTCGCGCACCTGCAGCTCGGATTCGGAATCCAGAGCGGCGGTGGCTTCATCGAGCAATATGATCGGCGCATTCTTGATAAGCGCGCGGGCGATCGCCACCCGCTGGCGCTGCCCGCCGGACAGCTGCAAGCCGTGCTCGCCAACCGGCGTTTCATATCCTCGCGGGAACGACATGATGAAATCGTGCGCATATGCCGCCTTGGCGGCGGCAATGATTTCATCCTCGCTGGCGCCAGGTTTTCCGAACTCAATGTTCTCGCGGATAGTGCCGCGGAATAGGAACACGTCCTGTCCGACATACGCGACGTGCTGACGTAGCGACCGGCGCGACGTTTGCGCAATATTCTGCTCATCGATGATGATATTGCCGCGCTCGGCTTCGTAAAATCGCAGCAATAGATTGAACACGGTCGATTTGCCGCCGCCGGAAGGTCCAACCAGCGCGGTCATCTTGCCCGGCTCAGCCACGAACGACATGCCGCTCAGCACTGACTCTTCGGTGCGATATGCGAAGTATACGTCTTTGAATTCAAGGCGAGCCAATTTGATCTGCAGTCCGGGCTTGCTGTCATCGGACGGTTCGCTTGGCGGACTGTCGATGATCTCAAACAGGATGCGGACGCCGACCAGCGCGCTGTTAAGCTCGATATTGAGACGCGCGAGCCGCTTGGCAGGCTCATAGGCCAGCAAAAATGCGGTGATAAAGGAGAAGAACTGGCCTGGGGTCGCGCCTGTCTCGATCACGCGATAGCCGCCGTAGGTGATGGCAATGGCAATTGCGCAGCCGCCGAGCGTTTCCATCAATGGACTGGCGCGGTTGGAAACGCGCGCCATCTTGTTGGCCTCATGCTCGACCGCGGCGACATTCCGGTCAAAACGCTCCCGCATGATGTCTTCGAGCGTGAAGGCCTTCACAATGCGGATGCCCTGAAGCGTTTCTTGCAACGTCTCGATAATGCGGGTGCTGCCATGAAATTGTGTGCGTGCGATCGTATAGATGCGGCGTATCAGCTTGCGCAGGATGAAAAAGGCCGGCGGTGCAACCACGAAGCTGAAAAAAGACATCAACGGGTCCTGCACCACCATCACGATGACCAGACCAATCAACGACAGTAGATCACGCCCGACTGATGTGATGAGCAGATTGATAACCTGCGTCGCCGAAGCAGCGCCGGTCGAAAGACGTGCGATAAATTCGGTCGAGTGCCGATCTGAGAAGAAGCTGAGGCCCTCATTGAGCAGCTTGGCAAATACCGCGCGTTGATTATCGGCGACAATGCGATTGCCGATGCGCGAAAGCATGACGCTGTGGCCGTAAGTTGCGATACCTTTCGCGGCGAACAACGCTGCGGTCACGAAGCCAAGCGTAATGATGCCCGGCAAATTATGATTCACGTAAGCCTGATTGATGACGTCGCCGATCAGGTAAGCGCTGAAGGCCGTGCAACCGGCCGCAACGGCCATCATGATGAACGCGACAATATATTTGCGCCAATGCGTCAGACCCTGTTCGGTGAGCAATCGCCGGATCAGGGCAAAGGCGCTGTAGCGCTCGTTGTCGGCCGCTTGCGAACTAGGGTCGTTCATCTGCCCTCTGTTGGGCTAAAATAGGAATGTTGGGCAGGGGTGGCCGTTTCCTTGCCCGCGCCAAGAGAAATTTTCAAGCCAAAAACCGCTTAAGCGGCAAAAAGCGCCGATTTTGCGCTTTGTCAGGCTACCGCGCTTTTGCGCCGACTGGCCAACTGTTTTTCCCACGCCAGCGCATGCGACACGATGGTGTCGAGATTCTGGAATCGCGGGCGCCAGGGCAACGTCGCATGAATGCGATCGACATTGGCGACCAGCGCGGGCGCGTCACCCGGACGTCGGCCCGAAATCTCAACCGGAAAATCGCGGCCACTGGCGCGGCGTACGGCATTGATGACCTCAAGCACGGAAGAGCCGCGCCCGTAGCCGCAATTGAAAGTCGCACTTGCGCCACCGCTGCGCAAATGGGCCAACGCCACCGAATGCGCCTGCACCAGGTCGCTGACATGGATGTAGTCGCGGATGCAGGTGCCATCTGGCGTCGGATAGTCGGTCCCGAACACATTCATCTTCTGGCGCTTGCCGACCGCCGTCTCGCAAGCGACCTTGATCAGATGAGTCGCGGCCGGTGTTGCCTGTCCGGTCCGCAATTTTGGATCGGCGCCGGCGACGTTGAAATAGCGAAGGATCACGAAGCGCAAGCCATGTGCCTTGGCGGCGTCGTGGATCATGATCTCCGACATCAGCTTCGATGTGCCATAGGGTGAAATCGGCACGGTCGGCGCGTTCTCGCGCACAGGGGCGTCGCTCGTCTCGCCATAAACCGCGGCGGTCGACGAGAATATGAAGTGCTGCACGCCGGCTTTTATTGCGACGTCGAGGAGCGCGCAGGTATTCATGGTGTTGTTGCCGTAATAGGCAAGTGGGTCGGCAACTGATTCCGGCACCACGATTGAGGCCGCGAAGTGAATGATGGAAGTGATGTTGTGGCGGGCAATGACCTCGCCAACCAGCGTTCTATCGCCGGTGCTGCCCGCGACGAAGGGAACGGCCGCGGGTATCAGGTAGCGAAACCCGGTCGAAAGATTGTCGAGCACGACGACAGGTTCACCCGCGTCTGTCAGTTCGTGCACCATGTGGCTGCCGATGTAGCCGGCGCCGCCCGTAACCAGAATCGTCATTCCCGGTATCCCTCGTGGTTCGGCAACTGTGCCGAATATTTGTAAAAAACCACACCCCGACCACGTCTCGCAGTGGCATGCTTATGGCGCGCATGCTTAATGGCCGGTATATGGGTGCCGCAAGCGAGCCAAAAGCGACCAATGGCCAACATTCTTTTTATCAAAACTTCGTCGCTTGGCGATGTGATTCATCACATGCCGGCTTTGGTCGATGCCCGAAAAGCGCGGCCAGATGCGACATTCGCCTGGCTGGTGGAGGAGGCGTTTGAACCCCTGGTGCGGCTGCACCCGGCGGTGAGCGAGGTCATTCCGGTCGCTTGGCGGCGTTGGCGAAAATCGCTGTACGCGCCAGCGACCGTGGCGGAAATAAAGAAGAGCCTTCGCGAAATCCGCGCGCGCGACTTTGACACGATTGTCGACAGTCAGGGTCTTTTGCGTTCCGCGGTCATTGCACGCGCAGCGAATGGCCGGCGTCACGGTTATGACGCGTCAAGCGTTCGGGAGCCGCTAGCGTCATTTTTTTACGATGTTCGCCATCGCGTCAGCCGCGAACTTCATGCGGTTGAGCGCAACCGGATTTTGAGCGGGCTCGCGCTTGGTTATACGCCGCAGGGAACTTCCGAGTTTGGTCTCGATCGCGCGCGGTTTGCGACCAGCGCGTCGCGATATTCTGTGCTCCTGCACGCGACCGCGCGGGCGGAAAAACAGTGGCCAGAAGCGCATTGGATCGCCTTAGGCAAGGCACTTGGCACGACACTTGGCCAGAACACAAAACTGGTGCTGCCCTGGGGCAGCGAGCTTGAGCGGGCGCGCAGCGATCGCATTGCCGCTGCCCTGCCAGGTGCGAGCGTTCCCGAGCGGGCGCCACTCGATCAGGTCGCAAGGCTGATCGCGGGCGCACAATATGTCGTCGGCGTCGATACCGGACTGATGCATCTTGCCGCGGCGTTCGGCGTGCCGCTGGTTGCGATCTTCACGGGCAGCGATCCTGGGCTGACCGGGCCAGTTGGAAATGGGCGGATTACCGTGCTCGGCGCCGGTGGCGCGCCGCCATCAGTCGACGCAGTTGTCGACGCGGTCGCAAAAATCGCCCGGCCAGTTTGATTGCTACGCCGCGCCTGCGCGCAGCAGGTCGTGTACGTGCACAATGCCGACCGGCTTTCCGGATTCGACAGCAAACAGTGCAGTGACCTTCGTCGAATTGAGGATGTCGAGCGTTTCGCTGAGCAACTGGTCCGGCCGCACCGTCTTCGGTCCGCGGGTCATGACATCGTCGACCCGGGCATCCAGCAAATCATTACGCATATGACGCCGCAGGTCGCCGTCAGTGATGATTCCAACCAGCAGTCCCCGTGTATCGGTAATGCCGACGCATCCGAAACCTCTGGCCGTCATTTCGAGGATGGCCTCCGACATACGGGTGCCCAGTGGCGCGAGCGGCATTGCGGAGCCGGTATGCATGGCGTCGCGGACGGTCTTCAGCAGTGTCCCAAGTTTGCCACCTGGATGCAGAAGACCAAAATCGACCGCCGTGAAACCGTGGCTCTCCAGAAGCGCGATTGCCAATGCGTCGCCAAGGGCCAATTGCATCAGCGATGATGTCGTCGGTGCAAGATTGTGCGGGCACGCTTCGCGCGCCTGCGGCAACGTCAACACAATATCTGATAGTTTGGCGAGCGCGCTATCCGGAATTGCGGTCATTGCGATCAACTTGATGCCGTAGCGGCGCGAGTAATCGGTAATATTCTTTAGTTCGGACGTTTCACCGGACCACGACAGTGCCAGGATGACGTCGTCATTCGCGATCATGCCCAGATCGCCGTGGCTGGCTTCGCTCGGATGCACGAAAAATGCGGGCGTGCCGGTCGATGCAAAAGTCGATGCAATCTTGCGGGCGACATGGCCGGACTTGCCCATGCCGGTCACGATGACACGGCCCTTTGCGGCACGGATCAACTCGATCGCAGCAGAAAACGCGGTGCCGAGACCGTCCTTTAATGCGGCCGCGAGTGCGTCGACGCCGCTGCCTTCGGCCTCCAGCGTGCGCAAAGCTGATGCGATTGCGGCTTGTGCGCGATCGCTGCTCATCTGGGCTGGTTTGGGTGTCGCCATGGTCTTTTTGATAGCATGGAAAGGGCTTTGCGTCAGGCTTGCCGCGTCAAATTCGTTAACGGGCTCCGGCAATTCGCCCACGTCACACGTCTATTACTGGCCATTTTTTGGTTCCGCGAGCACGCGCCGTACGGCCGCAAGCACCGTTGCGACAGTCACGTCGTCGGTGCGGTGATGGCGTACGGCGTCATTGCCCTCGTTGCGTGCGCGGGCGCGCGCGCTGTCGTCGCCTGGTGGTTCGAGGACTGCGGCGACGGGATTGAGGGGTTTCCAATGCCAGGGGCTGGTCGGACCAAAAATAGCGACTGTCGGTGTCGCCAGCGCAGCTGATACGTGCATCAGCCCGGAATCGTTGGTCACCGAGATGTCGGCGGCGGCGAGCGCAAGAATTGCATTGCGCAGGTCGTTGCTTGTGAGGTCGCGGACGCGGTCGCCGCCTTTTGCCGCGATCTGTGCGGCCAATAGCGTTTCGTTCGGACCGCCGACGACCCAGACTGATGCGCCGTCTTTTGTGAGCGCATGCGCCAGTTCGGCATAGTGACCGGGAGGCCACGCTTTACCGGCGCCGACCGCGCCGGGTGCGAGCGTAATGATGGGACGGGCTTCGTTAGCGAGGCCTCGTTGCTTACGCCACGATTCCAATTCCTCGATCGGCACTTTCAATTCAGGCAAAGGCCACTCATGTGGAAGCGGCGCGTTTTTTGAGAGTGCCAATGCGCCCATCCGGTCAATCATGCGCGGCAGAGCGCGTTCGCCGAAACGCACGTCGTTCAAGAGACCAAAGCGAAACTCACCGGCAAAACCCGTGCGCACCGGAATGCCGGCAAGCCATGGTGCGAGGGCTGCTTTCCATTTGCGTGACATCACCAATGCCTGCCCGTAGCCGGCTTGGCGCAGCAGGTTCGCGAGTTTCCCTTGGAGCGGGAGCCCCAATCTCCCGCGTGGCAGATCCGTAACAATGGCGCGCCGGATGCCTGGCATGTAGTCGGCGAGCGGCGCGCACAGTGTGCTGCTGACGATATCAATCGGCCGTTCGGGCGCCTCGGCGCGCAGGAGCTTCACGACGGAATGGCAACGGACGAAATCCCCGATCCAGACATAGGGGACGATCAAAACGGGTCTACCCGCGTAGGTTGAATCGCTGTTCATTGTTTGTGGCCGCCCCGTCAGTCTGCCACCTGTTTCGGCCGCACCGGGACAGCGGTTAGCCTGCGTTGCGGCGGACTGTCCAGCCGCAATTTTTACCGTGTCCTGCGCCAAATTCAGGCGAATAGCGGCCTGTCGTTGCGCGGATGGCCGCTCTGGGGCAAAGGTTGCCGCAAGCCAGAGGCACGAGGGGCAGGGATGTTCTTGGTCACCGGCGGGGCCGGTTTTATCGGATCGAATGTTGTCGCCAGCCTCAATGAGGCAGGGACGACCGACGTCGCGGTGAGTGATCTGCTTGGTCAAGGCGACGCCAAATGGCGCAACCTCGCCAAGCATCAGATTGCCGACCTGCTGCCGCCGGCCGAATTGATGCGGTGGCTCGAGGGTCGCAAGCTCGATGCAGTTATCCACATGGGGGCAATCTCAGATACCACCGCCACAGATGGCGACCTGGTGATGGAAAACAATTTTCGGCTGTCGATGCGTCTGCTCGACTGGTGCAGCACAACGCGCACGCCGTTCATCTATGCCTCGTCGGCAGCGACGTACGGCGATGGCACCCAGGGGTTTGATGATGATTGGTCGCTCGAATCCCTCCGCAAACTGAAGCCGATGAATCTCTATGGCTGGAGCAAGCACTTGTTCGACCTTGCGTTGGTCGAGCGCCACATGAAAAACGAAAAAATGCCGCCGCATTGGGCTGGCTTGAAGTTTTTTAACGTGTACGGTCCGAACGAGTATCACAAAGGCCATATGGCGAGCGTGCTCGCCAAGGTATTTGATGGCGCCAAGGCGGGCGAGCCAGTAAAGCTGTTCAAGTCCAATCGTGATGGCGTCGCCGACGGAGATCAGCGGCGCGATTTCATACACGTAGATGACGCCGTGTCCGTGTTGCGCTGGCTTCTGGACGCATCCAGCGTCAATGGCATTTTCAATGTTGGTACCGGCAAGGCGGAAAGCTTCCGTGATATGATCGGCGCAATGTTCAAGGCGCTTCGCCGGCCCACAAATATCGAATACATTGACATGCCTGATGCGGTCCGCGGTCAGTATCAATATTTCACGCAGGCGCGGATCGAGAATTTGCGCCGCGCGGGTTATAACGGCGGGTTCACGCCACTCGAGGTTGCCGTCGGTCAATACGTGACCGGCTATCTCGATCGCGAAGATCGGTATCGATAGCGCCATGTACGACTTCGACAAGCATCTCGCCGCGCTTTCCGAGCAGACCGTGCTCTGCATCGGGGATCTGATGCTGGATGAATTCGTCTACGGTGACGTCTCGCGCATTTCGCCGGAAGCACCGACACCGGTCATTGCCGTAAAGCGTACCGAACTGATGATCGGCGGCGCCGGAAACGTTGCACGCAACCTGGTTGCGCTTGGAGCGCGCTGCATCTTCATCGGCGTGGTCGGCGACGATGAGGCCGGCGGTTCATTGACCAAGGCTCTTAGCACTCATCCGTCAATAGAATTCCATCTGGTCGTTGACGGAACGCGGCAGACCACGCGCAAGGTGCGCTTCGTATCGGAGCATCACTCGACCCATCTATTGCGCGCCGACTGGGAAATGGCTTCAGCCATCGATGCCGGTAGCGAAGATGCGCTGATCGGCCACGTCGTCAAGGCAATGCCGCGTGTCGGCGCGGTTGTTCTATCCGACTATGCCAAGGGTGCGCTGACGCCGCGCGTGACGCGCGCGGTGATTGCCGCGGCCAACGAGCGCGGCAAGCCGGTCGTGGTCGATCCGAAAGGCCGTGACTACAGCATTTATCGCGGTGCGACGCTTGTCACTCCCAATCGGCAGGAACTTGCCGATGCCACGCACAGCCCGGCGCAGACCGATGAGGAAGTTGCAGAAGCCGCAGCGCGCCTTCGTGGCTGAACTGGGTGCAAAAGCGGTTCTGGTGACAAGGAGCGAGGCCGGCATGACGCTCGCGGCCGACGACGCGCCCATTCATGTCCCGGCCTATCCCGTGCGCGTCCGCGATGTCTCCGGCGCGGGTGATACGGTCGTGGCCGTGCTGTCCGCCATGCTGGCGATGGGCGCGGACTTCGAATCCGCGATGCGCGCCGCAAATGCCGCTGCCGCTGTCGTGGTCGGAAAACGCGGCACCGCAACGGCATCCGCTGCCGAGCTACGAGCGCGCATTCTGCCGTCGTCGACGCTCGCGCCGCAGGAAAAAATTGTTTTTGATTGGGCGTTGCTTGACGACCAACTTGCCGAGTGGCGCAAGCAGGGCCTTCGGGTCGGCTTTACCAATGGTTGCTTCGATCTGCTGCACCCGGGCCACGTCAAACTGCTGGCTGGCGCGCGCGCGGCCTGCGACAGATTGGTGGTCGGCCTGAATGGCGATGCGTCGGTGACACGCCTGAAAGGGACCGGCCGTCCGGTGCAACCGGTGCAAGCGCGTGCCGAAGTGCTGGCTGCGCTCGAAGCAGTCGACCTCATTGCGGTGTTCGATGAGGACACGCCGGAAAAACTGATCGCCCGCGTGAAACCGATGGTGCTCGTCAAAGGCGCTGACTATACACACGAGCAAGTGGTCGGCCGTGAAATTGTAGAGGCGCTCGGCGGGGAGGTCGTCTTGATCGACCTTGTCCCCGGCCATTCAACCACCTCCATGGTTGAACGGACGCGCGAACCGAAGGCGCGGTCGTCACGTTGAGAGATTCGCCCGTGGCCAATGTTTCGTCCGATCATGAGATGCGGTTGGTTGCCGCATTCTTCGGCAAGGGCGAGGGCTATTTCGTCGAAGTTGGCGCCAACGAGCCGCAGAGGCGTTCGCAAACCTGGCACCTCGAGCAGGCCGGTTGGAACGGGGTTCTCATCGAACCCCAGCCAGATCTTGCGGACAAACTTCGAAGCGGGCGAAAGGCCAAGGTTTTTGCGGTTGCATGTTCTTCGCCGGACAATGCCGGCCGGACAATGCCGCTGCATGTTGCCGGGCCATTGTCGTCTCTCAATCGACAGCGCATGGCTCCCGGAAGCACGCCTGCAGGTATCGTCAATGTCCCGGTGAGTACTCTCGACGCAGTCCTTAGGGAAGCGGGCGCGCCGGTCGCCTTCGATTTCCTGTCGATCGATGTCGAAGGTCATGAAATTGAAGTGCTGCGGGGCTTCGACATCGCGCGCTGGCGGCCACGGCTGATCTTGCTTGAAGACCACGTCGCTGATCTTTCGAAGCATCGATATCTCAAGAGCGCCGGCTATCGAATTATTCGGCGCCACGAAAATAACGGCTGGTACGTACCGGACGAATCCGCCGTTACTTGCCAGTGGCCAGACCGGTGGGAAATATTCCGCAAATATTATCTAGCTTTGCCATTCAGGATGGCGCGTAACTTGTCCCGCCGTATTCGCAAGCCGCTCACTGACTAGTGACGCGCTTGATAGGCTTGCTCGCGGGTGGCTGCCAGGCTTGCGTATCTTCATAGCGCTTCGCGTAGCGATAAAACGTGCCTTCGAAATTTCCGAACGCGATAACGAAGCCGGCCCAGCCGTCGATAAAACCAAGCTTGAAGATGTAGTGCTTGATGAAAGACCACGCGCCGTGGCCGAACGCGGTTGCCATCGAGACACGCTTGCCTGCGAGCTTCGTTGCTCCCAGCGTGGAGTAGCGGTTCATCTTGTTGATGACTTCTTCCAGGTTGCGGAAGGGAAATTGCCAGACCGCATTTCGCAAAGCGCCGACCGATCGTCCGTCGAGAACTTCAAATCCCTCATGGACCGGCTCGAGTGTGTAGCGGATGCTGCCTTTGCGGAAGAGCTGGGGCTGACGGAAATTCGGATACCATCCCGAGCCCCGGATCCAGCGTCCCATCATATAGCTGCGCCGCGGCACCATGTAGATGTCGTGAGGCGGCGTGCCGGCGAGCAACGCGAGAATTTCATCGCGTACCGCTTCGGTACAGCGTTCATCGGCATCGAGGCTGAAAATCCAGTCAAATTTGCAGGCCTCGATTGCGCGATTTCGCAGGTCGCCGAAACCCTTGAATTGCACGTCGACGACGCGCGCGCCGAGGGTGCGCGCGATCTGCGCGGTCCGGTCCACGCTAAAGGAATCAACCACGACGACCTCATCCGCCCACAGCACGCTGGATATGGCCGCCTCGATCTTTTCCGCCTCGTTATAAGTGAGAATATAGGCTGATATTTTTTGCATGCCGGTCGATGCCCGCTGAGCCTCCAGGACTTGCCGGCAAGTTATCATTACGGCGTGTGCGGACCCTAGGGGTTTGTCGGCCTGCGCAACATCGGCTAAAGCCTCTGCGAGAGGGCGCCTGTGGCCGAGCTGATCTCCGTCATCGTAACGACCTATAACCGCGAAGATGCGCTCGACGCGGTATTGCGGTCGCTTGCGCAGCAGGTCGACGCCGATTTCGAGGTCATCGTGGCCGACGATGGGTCAGGTTCTGGCACCGCCGGGCTCGTCGACAGCTGGAAGGCGAAATTCGGCCGTCATCTGGAGCGTGTCTGGCACGCCGACCGCGGCTTCCGCGCTGCAGAAATTCGCAACCGCGCAATATTGGCTGCGCGAGGCTCCTATTGCGTATTCCTGGATGGGGATTGCATCGTGCGTCCTGACTTTGTCGGGACACATCGCCGACTGGCCGAGCCGGGCTGTTTCGTCACGGGTAATCGCGTGCTCCTCTCTCCGGATCTTACAATGACGGTGCTGCGCGAGAAGCAGACTCCGGAAAGCTGGGGCACGTTGCGCTGGATTGGCGAACGCCGGCGCGGGGGCGTCAATCGCTTGTCGGCGTTGCTGCACCTGCCCTTGGGATTTCTGCGTCGAATTCGGCAGCACGCCTGGAAAGGCGCGCGCTCATGTAACCTCGCCATCTGGCGGTCCGACCTTGATCGTGTTGACGGATTCGACTCTGACTACAGTGGCTGGGGCAAGGAAGATTCCGACGTGATCGTGCGCCTGCTGCACGCGGGTGTCTGTCGCAAGGATGGGGCATTTGCGACCGGTGTGATCCATCTGTGGCATGCCGAGGCCGACCGTTCGCAGCTCACCGAAAATGAAGCCAAACTTGGTGAACTGATTGCGGGCGATCGTGTTCGCGCCCAGCGGGGCCTGTCCGCGCTTCAAGATGTGTCTGCAACCACCGTGACCGCGAGCTAGCGATGGCCGAACCTGTGACCGCAAACAGCGCCATCCATGCAAGACTTGAGCCGCTCGCCGATGGATTAATCGCGGCTGCCGCGGTGTCGCTTCCCTGGTCGACATCCGCTACCGCGATTTTTGTGGTGCTGTGGATTCTCGCGCTCATTCCCACTCTGTCGTGGATTGATTTCCGGCGAGACCTTGCGACGCCGGCCGGTGGGCTGCCGGTATTGCTCTTTGCTCTCGGTCTGCTTGGGATGCTGTGGGCCGACGTGACGCTGCTTGAGCGCTGGAAAGGCCTTGATTCATTTTTCAAGTTGCTGGCTATACCTTTGTTGCTCGTCCAGTTTCGCCGGTCCAGTCACGCCCATTGGGTGTTCGCCGGTTATTTGTTCTCCTGCATTGCATTGCTGATTGTGACGGCCGTTGTGATGGCGATCCCGTCGCTGGCGCTTTCTCTGCTGCATTTCGACAATGTATTGATGAGAAACGCAGCGACTCAAAGTGGCGAATTTGCCACTTGTATTTTCGGGCTACTGTATCTTGCGCATGAAGCCGTTGAGAAACGACGCTGGCTATGGGTTGCCGGCTCCACGGCAATTATTTTTGCGATGCTTGCCGATATTTTCTATGCATCAACCGGCCGCACGGCCCTGGCTGTCGCCGTTGTGCTTCTGCTGCTTTTTGCAATCAAGAGGCTGAGCGCCAACGGTATCGTGCTTGTAATTTCGGCGTCAATTTTGATTGGCGTCGCTGCTTGGTACACATCGCCTTACCTGCACCACCGGGTAAACGACATCTGGGTAGAAATACAAAGTTATGAGACGGCCAACGCAAGAACATCTTCGGGTGAGCGCATCGAGTTCTGGAAGAAGTCGATTGAGTTCGTTCGGCAGTCGCCGATGATTGGTCATGGCACTGGTTCGATTCATTCGCTGTTTGAAAAGGCAGCCGCGGGCCAAACCGGTACCGCAGGCGTCGCCGCTGCAAACCCGCACAACCAGACTTTGGCGGTAGCGATTCAGCTAGGGCTTGTCGGCGTTTTAGTGTTGTGGGCGATGTGGTTCGCCCATTTGTTTTTATTCCGCGGCAATGATCTGGCGGCGTGGATAGGCCTTGTCATTGTCACGCAGAACATCATCGGCTCACTTTTTAATTCACATTTGTTCGATTTCGTGCAGGGCTGGGTTTACGTCAT
>CAVTKN010000007.1:0-382949 GCA_963735285.1 uncultured Alphaproteobacteria bacterium
CCAAAGCGGACATAGATCGCCTGACCAAAGCTCTGAGATGAGGCAACGAGTCGCGGGCGAGCAGCCATCGGTAGAGGTCTGGCCCGGTACAAGCACTGACTATTAACTGGTTTGCCTTGACCGAGACCTTCCGCCCAGTAGAGTCCATTTGTGCCCTATACAAAAGTAGGGTGGCGGTCCGCTAAGTAGCGGTGGGGGCGAAATGAATTGGAATTGCAACCGGCGGTATTGCGCCGGTAATTTTGTTCTGTTGTTTCGATGCTTTTTTATCACGGCTGCCGAAGCCGAAGATGCTGGTTCTTTGGCTCACGGTGCGTTGGCGCAAGCTAGTAATACAGAAGCGCCTCATAGTCTCGTCCAGTTAGGAGCGGGCTACTCGGCCTTCGCCAGTTTCGAGGCGCGTTATTCGGCTTGGCGAGGCACGAGCGGCACCAATATTTTTGACCCAACGCCAGGCAAGGGCAACCAATTCTACATGCCGATGACGTTTGGCTTGGATTACGAGTTGGCCGGAAACTATCGCCTGCAGACGAGGGTGAAAACTGGCTACGTCAATTCAAATAGTTTGACGCCGGGGCAAGTGGCGTCGCTCAGCACGATGGTCGACACGCAGGTCACAACTACGTGGACGAACCCGGCAGCGGAAACTTACCGAGCATTCGTTGGCATAGCCATCAATGCTCCGACCGGCACAACAAATCTGCCCGGCAACCTGCGATTTACGCGCATGGACCCCGATCTCGTGGACATCGGGTCCTATGGTGCTGGTTGGAATTTCAATCCGACCGCTGGCGTCATCTTCGCGGTCGATCAGAAGATCGCCGGTATCCCTCGTAGCGCCGGCTATGCTTGGCAGGGGCCGTTCAATAGAGAGACAATTAATACAGCAGGCTTTCAATACTGCCCCGACCCGGCACATACATTGTGCCCAATTTCTGCCCCCACGCAGATCCCAACATTCGACGCCTCGCAGAGGATAGATCCAGGAGACGTGTTCACGGCCAATGCGAACACCTCCTCGATTTGGGGCAAGCTCGCACTAAAAACATCGTTTGCCTTCATGTCGGAGGGTAACGTCAAGCTAAACGGAATACCGGTGGGCCGCACAGGCGCCAAGTTTGTCACTAACGCTGAAGCCACCTACCAGATCGATTCTCGGTTGGGAATCTCCGTAAACGGTTCTTACACCTACACTCAAAGAAACAAGATCGTCGGACCTCAGGGCGATTTAATAATTGAACCAAAGGATTTCGAATGGCGACGTGGCGATCGGATCGATCGGGCCCACCTATGCCCTTTCTGATCGATTGAATGTTGGTCTGAACTACAGCGTATTGTGGCGCCGACATAATTATTATGACTTCATCGAGAACCAATATATTCCTGCAAAACTCAAACAATCCGTTGGCGGCATTTTGAATTATGCGACTTCGCCGACGTCCTCAATCGGCATCCGCAGCTCGTACTTCTGGGTCAACGAGTACACTGGGCCCTCTCTGGAAACGGCCTTTATAGACGTCAGTTGCTCTGGTTTACCGTGCACCCCGAGCCACACAACAACGGCGAGCGCTTCCGTGCCGCCTGCGCAGCAGTATACCGGATGGACAGCGGCCCTGACGGGCAGCATCCAATTCTAGTTTCTAACAAGAGGAGTTGACCGATGAGACTTCATGTTGGACCAAAAGAACTGATCACCTTGTTTGTAGGATGGATTTGCGCAACTGGCGTAGCATTCGCTGAACCGAAGTGTCCGGGGTTGCGCGCGCTAAATGGCCAATGTGCGAATCCGCTGACAGTCGCAGACGCGCAATCACGTGCCATGATCGTGTCTACCGTTCGTGTCTCATACTACGGTACGCCGATCGGTGACATCGGTGGACCATTTATTTCCTTCGAAAGCAATTTCAAAACAGCCCGACTAATTTGACACGCTGGGCCCGCCAACATACTCGTACCTCACGAATGTAAACACGTTTATCCCTATTCCGAGTACCACCATTACCCAAGCCAACGTTCAAAGAACGAAATAGGGAGTGAATGGCATAGGGAGGCGTCATTGAGCAAAACGATTACGCAACTTATTGCGGTGCTCGCTGTAAGCCTCAGTATCTCGGTTGCCTCCGCGCAACAGTCGACAGATCCAAACTCTACCCCGCAAGGTTCTCCATCATCTGCGGATCCGACATCTACACCGCAGGATTCTTCCTCGTCGCCGGACTCGACGAATCTCCTTACCGGTCCATCGGCACCGACTGGACCTCCTCAGTTGTCACGCGTCGAATGCGCTGCTGGCCATTCCGCCGCACTCGGGACGTTGTTTGCGTGTTTCGATAACGGCTATCAGGATATTTACAATGAGGTAATAGCTGAGCTTCAACCCCATTGGGATGTGCTGTCGAAAGCAGTTGACGAGTTATGCAAGTCAAACCAATTTACTCTCGAGGAACGGATTGAGGCTTGCGCCAGCGCAAAGGAGTTGTTGGCGCACGACGAAAGCCCGGAAATTATACAGAACTATTTCAATCTTAAAGCACCCGAAGTGGAAGCTAAGTTTCGCCAGTGTATGGCGACATTCCAGGCGACAGAAAGTGGACTTACGAAATCGTGTGATTCTCTTGGCTTATCAGGTAATCGCAGCCTTTATTGCAGCGCCGTCAGACTGATTGCATCGAGTTGTGCGGCTCATTGCAAAAATAAGTGTAATTGCGCGCAATGGTTTTCAGAAGGAAGTTGTACGCTGGGCAGAATTGCATCCTTTAACTTGAACAATATCGGATGTGAGTTTGTTCCAGCCCAGCGCCAGAAATGCTTTGCAGCTTGTGACCAAGTTCAAGATAAAAACGCATGCCGCGCAGATTGCTCTGATTATGCGGCCCGTTCTGTAGCCGCATGTTTGGGGATACCGGCTAGCACGTCTCCGCCAAAGAAATCCGGTACGGATGGATCGAGAAAACCCACTCTTACAAAGCCTGCAATCCGTGATGGACGCAATTCATCGACGTCAGCCGGAGTCAAATCCAACAACCTTGACCGCTTCGGTCTCGGCCCGAGTTTTGTGACCAGCGATCCATCGTTGCCCAATCAGCGGGGTGCGGGAAAAACAGCCCAAGGCGGTTCGTCAAAGCAAAAGTCGACGACGACTTTGTCAAAACCGTCGTCAACGGGCTCTAAGCGGCCGTCCGTCGATCCAAATGCACGAATTATAAAGCCGACTGAACAGATCAAATAAGGCCGGTGCGAGTATTAGTTGCTGCCAGAAAACAGTCGTTGGAAAATGGCCGCATCATCTAATAAGGGGTGGATCCTATGTCGCGATGGGCAACGCCTGCTGCGAAGGCCTCAATAGCCGTCGCGATTTTGTCGACCTATAGCACTTCTGGGTTTGCTGTCGACAAGACATCTTCTACTGTTATGCGTGCACCCCGGATGTCGTGCGACAAACTCAAAATAGAATCCGCAAAACACCAAGAGCTTTGTACTGAACAGATACCCCTGTTTGAGAAAGCCTGTAATAATGTGGGAGAGAAAATGTCTCCTGGCGTGTGGGGCAGTTTTTTGAATGATGGGATTAAAAATCTTTGCCCCGTTTAAGAATAAACCTGTGACTGATTTCAGAGACTTAGGTTGTCCACACCCAGAGTTTTGTGTCCTTATGATAAGCCAATCGTGCCTTGATTTGATTAATAAGAATGCAGCCTCTACCGGTCAGACCGCTGAAGAATATCTGCGCTCCATCGTAAATACCTGCACCAAAGCAAAACATGAGTTGGATGAGTTTGCGGCCGGTTGCGCGCCGCAGAGGGATGCAACTCCGACTAAGGGCAATGCGTCTGAGCGTAAACCAGCAATCCACAATTTACCGACGACAGCGATTCTGGGGTCAAACCCAACAATCTTGACCGCTTCGGTCTCGGCCCAAGTTTTGTGACCGGTGATCCGTCGCTCCCCAATCAGCGAGGTGCTGGAAAACCAGTCCAAGGTGGCTCGTCGAAAGCTAAGGCCACGACGTCGTTGGCAAAGCCGCCGTCAACGGACTCGAAGCGACCGTCCGTCGATCCAAATGCACGAATTATAAAGCCGACAGAGCAAATCAAAGTAGAGCTGACTGAAGTTCTTATCAGACAACCAACATGCAGGGGTTTCTCATGCGAGGAGCAAGCATAGTCGGCGCATACCGGTCCATTTTGATTTCTGCTTTTTTTATCGGATTGTCGACCTCTCCCGAACCCGTGGCGGCGGTCGAAATGGAATATCCAGGCGTCAATCTTGAGGAGTCCCAGAGCGGAAAGCCGATTGTGGGGGTCAACACATCGGCCAACCCCGGGAAACGATCCGACGATACACAAAGGGATGCCGGTCCGAATGCATCGGGAGGACCAAAAAGTTTGCGACCGACAGAATCGCACAAGCGCTCAAAATGGTCCCTTCCGGGTGGGTAGTAGAGCTCAAATCCGCAACCTATCCCGCCGGACTATAGTTTACCCCTTAATCCTCAGCCGATCCCGCCGGGCACGCAAAACTCTCTAAATCCGCAGCCGATCCCGCCGGGGATGCAAAACTCTCTAAATCCGCAACCTATCCCGCCGGGAATGCAGCAGTCCCTTAATCCTCAGCCGATCCCGCCGGGGAAAGTGCAGATTGAGAGCGTGACCACCAAGCCCGCGATGCTTCCAGCGAGTGGCCCATCGCCGCAGATCGATCCGCCACACTCGAACCTGATGCGTTCATCGCGTGGCGAAAACGATACCTCGATTAAATCTATGTCGTCCGAGAAAAAGGACGATCGAAAGCGGGCGGCTGTCGGAACGTCACCTCAGATCGATCCACCGCATTCAAATCTGGGACGCAACACCAAGAGCCTCGAGAACTCCCAGAAGCTGCGTCTCGACGACATCCACCTCGCTCAAATCCTGACGGGGTCACGGGTCGCAGCAATCTCGATCGTTTCGATCTTGGCCCTCAAGGGTCTGGTGGAAACGAAAAAAAAAAACTGTAAGCAAATCTTCCAAGCATAAAGCGACAACGCACTCGCCGGACAATTCGGCATCTACAATGGCACCCGTAGTACGGATGAAGCGGATCAAATGAAAAAGATATTATGAGATTCTAACCCCGCCAGCCGCGTGGCAGTTGGGGAGATGCATTCAACCCAAATGAACGGATTAGCGAAGGATTCAGTCTGCGCTTGCCCGGGCAGATAGGCCGGGCAGCTTCACGGATTCCCAAACTTGTAAGCGAATGGTAGCGCTTTTGGGGACTTAGCGGGCATTGGCTTGTGCGCTGCACAGGTCCGTTTTTGAGGGTAGAAGCCGACATTCAGGCGCTGGCTGGCGCAAGCAGAAAAGACAGCCTTGCAGCGGTCTCCCCGAATTCAATCACGTGTTTTCGTTTATGCGGCGGCAAATGCAGCGAAGCGGTAGCGGGCCATGTCAAAACTTCTCGGTCGAGATAGGTCGAGAAAACTAGCGGCAACAGTATGGCGTGCCAGCGGCGGGTCGAAGGCGTAGGGAACCTATCCATTCAAAACATCGTGTCGGATACATCTAAATTCCCAATTTTCGCGTTGCCCTGCATGAACACGACGACGAGTTATCGCGAGCAAAAGCCCATTGGATTGCCGCTGTTGTTCCTGCAAATGGCAGTGAGCGCGGTCGCGTTCATGGTCGTTATGCCAACCATGGCGCTGGTGATGCCGCCGTGGGAGTCGGCAAGCGGCTAGTCTCATATGCCCGCTATCGTCGCACGATGCAGAGGAATTCTGTCGTAGCCGCGTATTATCGCTCGTTGCGTCATCTTTTGACTGAGGAAGCTCAAGGTTCTTTCAAGGAAGAGCACGAGCGCCCACCGGCGAGGATCTCACAACTGATCCGGCAACTTGACCAAGCAACGCCATCTTTCACCCGCCAGCACCGTCCTGCCATCTCGTAGTTGGCGAGCACTCGCTTTGCGGCTTCGCGGGCCGAAGCTTGCGTTACGTCGGCCCCTACATAATTGCCGTCCAGATTTGTAAAAGGCCACCACGAGGCGGTCTTTGTGTTTGTGATGTGGATGTCCGCTTCTGGCACAAAGCGGACATCACCCAGTGCGCTGCACATGTCTGCTTTTGACCCAAAGCGGACATCGAGCGGGCTTGAGGGCCGAGGACTCATGTAGCCGCTGTGATTAGGCGCTCAGCAAAAAAAAGCCCCAAATCGCGAGCAGCGCAGCAACGACAAGGCCAACCCATGAAATATCCATGGAGACGGAATGGGGTCCCACCTGTACGGTCCACCCTTTAAAAATCCTCCAGCCGTGCAAGATCGCTACTAACGCGAAGATGAGTGCCGTAATTAATGCGTAAGGCATCTTATCCTCCCTAATAACTCAGCTGCCGATACAACCTTAACGCAGCTACGCGGTGATCGCATTAACGTGGTCGGAGCTTGTCCGTTAATGACCCAAAGCGTTTGCTGTCTTCCGTGCGCCAGACCGCGTTCCGATACGCTCATTTCGCGTTGGGGGCGGAAGGAGGCTGGACGATAACGCGGAGAGGAAGTTCGCCTGTGCCAATAAAACAAGGGTTGTCGAACGCGCCGCACCCGACTTGCGCGTAGCTCGTTCCGGACATCGGTAGCTTCCAAGCGATTACTGCCAATGAAATGGCAATCAGCGTGATCACGGCTCTCGTCCAATAATCCAATTTCATCTCATTCTCCGCTGCGACTTTTCGGCTCCGAGATGGAAGGCGCGCAGGGGCTATCGTGGCAATGACGTAGATCAATAATGGTCGGGAGGCGCCTAGTAGTCCGCTGTTGGCACTCAGCGGACATGAGCTTGTGCGATTTATATGTCCGCTAATGACCCAAAGCGGACATTCTTGAGTTCGCCCTTCGCAACTACTCGGCAACGTTGGACGCGGAAGCCTTAGCCAAAAGGCTGGGGCTTCCGCTTCGTGCACTGAACTCAGCGCGGATCACAATCCAATACTACTCCCAGGCAGCGCAGGTGCTGCCATTCCACCGCAAGCATCTGCGCGCTTGACGCTTTTGGTGCCTGGACACGCAGACACCGTTAACTCGTGTCATGCCCGGTCCGCATGCAGCAGCGGCTTGCGTGATGATGCCGTCCGGTTCTGGAACGGGAGCAACGGGTGTGGCCTGTGCCGGCATTACGGTGACTAACGCGAAGGTGATAATAGCAATCAACCTAAACATTTGTTCCTCCCATGAGGTTACTTGAGGCTACTTGCCCGATAAGGCGAAATGCACCTCGTCGCGGCAGGTTCAATTCAATCTTTTCGGTCATTGCTCAATCTTCCTCCCATTCGCCTACGAGGTGGAAATTGAGACGGGCAAATCTAGCAGAAGGCGCCTCAACCTGGCTGCCCTCCAAGGCGTCATTCACGCAGTTGTGGTCGGTATCCTTATGCTGACCGGAAAAGAGCTTGTGGACGCCGCCTCGGTATCAAGCGATCCTTTGTCCTGCCTTGGCGAGAGGAGGCTTCAATGCGCTGGCTCTACCTGGCCGTGATCATTGTCTTTGCTGCGGCTACGTTGCTTTTTATTCTTCAAAATGGCGATCTCGTTACAATGTCCTTTCTTGGATTCAGTTTTCGCGCACCTTTCTCAATCCTGATTGCCATTGCCTATGTTCTTGGAGCTGCGACGGGTGGCAGCCTGTTTGCGCTGCTGCGCCGTTCCTACCAAGGCTCGCAGCGCCTTCCGTCGTAGGCCAAACGTCCGCTTATGGCGCTTAGCGCATTTGTCGGGATCAGCGCCCTACGAGAGTCGCGACTGCAACTTCACCATCGGTGACGTAGTGATTGACATGATCGGCGCCGAGATGCCCGCCGGCTTTATATGAATTGACGTCCCCAATGACTCCGTGGTCTTTCAGCTCGGCCACAATGTAGTCTCGCTCGTTATTGGTATCCGAGTCCGTCGCGTGGGTAATCTGGAATGTAAGGCGGGTTAAGGAGAGACCGGTATCTTTTGTGCCGGCCCCCACCCAATGAACGCGCGCACCGTCAGGTGGACGGTCGGTGTTCAGCCAGAAGCTTGCATTTCCTAAAGCGGAGTCGGCGTGTTCAAGGCTCAAAGCCCAGAATCGAATGTGATGCCGTTTGCGCGGGCTGTTATCGATTGCTCTCTGGAAACCAACGTCCTGGCGGCGCCCAAAAAGGTAGAGGCTGCTAAATGGAGCTGTCGGATACGCAGAGTTGAAAACGAATGCCCGGACCATTCCCCACGAGCTTCCCAAACTCAGCCGATCTGCCCCTGACCAGCCGGCGATCGAAAACGCGGCCTGAAGCTGTTGAAGCGTTCCCGTCAGGATCAGATTGACCGGGTCGCCGGGCAACCCGTCGCCGGTCGTTGTGTAACGAGGCACGCGTTTGCGCTGGAAGAGTTTGAGGCCCATTCGAACGGCACGCGGCAAAATGATATACGCTGCGATTCCATAAGTGACGGCTAACGCCACCACCCACGGTAGCCTGCGGTCCGTAAATCTAAAGACAAAATCGATCAGCCAGACGCTAAGGATGCCTAGGGCCAGGATCAGCAAGCGCTGGAACCAGCGTTTCAGCAATCTCATGAATTAGCCACCCAAAAGCAATCCATCTTCGTGTTGCAAAACCAACAGAGATTAGTAGCCGCCCGCGAGACTGTATACTGGCCCGCTTACCCTCATGCCTTTTTGCCGCCTAGACGTGTTTAGCTCGCAAAACGATGATAAAAGAACTTTGGCAAATATAATTTTGCACAGGAGTAATACCATGCGCGTTGCTATTTTCGCTCTTGCGATCCTGGCTGGAGGCGGCGCTGCGGAGGCCGGACAATTCGAGGTCTTGTCAGCCAGCCCGCGCCACATTGAAATTGCGGGTTCGTGCTGGGGTGCTTCAAATTGCCAGCAAGAGGCTTCCGATTTTGCGCAGGGCTATTGCCACGGCGGAAACTACCCGAGGCGCGCACTATATGTGCGGTCGGGGCCCGTGGAGCGCGGTTTTTTCAGCGAACGAGTAACATTCGTCTATCGGTGCAACCAGCGATCGATTATCTGCGAGGCCGGTACCTGTTAGTCCGAAAATTGGCCTGCATCGAGATGTTCGCTACTGGCACTTAGCGGACATGCCGTTGTGCACTGCACATGTCCGCTTGTGACCCAGAACGGACATGACGCGTACGGTGCAATATGCAAGCTTTTTGACTCTTAGCGGACTTCGAACGGTACTCGACTATGGCCGCACGATTGCCGAAGGCGCGCCCGAGAGCGTCCTTAATGATCCGCATGTGCTTGCGGCTTATCTTGGGGTCGAGGCGTAACGAATGGTGACATCATCGATGCGAGAACATCGCTGGCGTTCGCCCCCGGCCGTCGAAATCCTGCATTGAGCCACGGGTAAATTTGTGGGTACAGAAGAAGCGATTTCATAATAATTTGATATTGCAGTGCAATTTCAAATTTTAGGAGGACACTCCCACCTCGTGCGCGCGACCGTTCAAAATGCCGGGGCCTGGTTTGCGCGGCATTAACCGTGCGGGCCATGAAAAGAGTCCGCTCCGTACCAAAAACGTCGGCTCTGTATCCCGCTTCACACAGCCCGATCGCGTTCACGGTGCATGCTCCGCGTCAGATGGTGACGGCGGTCGTCATCAAGAACACCGATGGAGTGTCGTCATGAAAAAGTTCTTTGGAATTCTCATTATCGCGACCGGCATCAGCTTCCCGGCCTATGCCCAGTCATTCGACGCGGATAACGGAACTGGCAATCTCATCTCTGCGAACGCGGGTATCGCGGCGCCGGCCACCGACGTGACCGGCAGCGTCACCCGCAAGTCCGGCACCGAGGCCTATGCGATGTCAGCGCGCCGCAAGGTCAACGCCGAAGCTTCCTACGCAGCCGAGCCAGCCCATCAGGACAACGGCACCGGCGGCGGCAGCGCCGGCTACAACGAAATGCTGCGCAACTGGTGAGCTTGCTCTCGCCGGATTGACAGGGGGGCGGGCCCGAGGCCCGCCTCCTTTTTCACATGGCAGCTATGCCAACGACGGATTCCTTGATTTCAATCAACGACGAATGAAGCGCTCGCGCCTACATGGCTCTTTGCGATGGATACCTGTGCGGTGTCCTGACGCGTGGCGGCTTTCCTTGCACTTCGAGGAACCTCACGCATGGAGCTACTCCGATGACGACACTCAGCAACTTTCACAATGACGATACGCGCAACGATGGCGCCTGGAAGCAGGCAACACTCGCGCTTGGCCTGCTGACCGTCGTGGCGGTCATTGCAATCATGGTCTTCGCTTCGACCTGACTTTCGCGCGCGATCGCCGAAAGCGACTTGTCGGGCCGCGGTATCGCAGGATTCGCTGGCGCCGCTTGCGGCGAACGGTTTTTGGTTTTGCGTCCGTTTTGAAATACCTGAATACGAACATTCGAATCGCGGACGAAAGATTGACGGTCTTGCGATTGTGGTCGATGCGCGCCACCAACGCAGGCACGGTTGTTTTTTTGACGACGGCAATTTCCAGCAACCCAAACCAGAAATCATCTTCCAGTGAAACGCTGGTTTTCCGTCTGTTGATGTAGATGGAATGCTTGCGGACGGCGGACTTCATGCGGCATTGTTTTCAGACGCCGTCGTCTTGCACAAGCACAACAGTCTGGAATCGTTTGAATCTGAAACGGTTCTAATTTTCAGATGAGTCAGATACGCGACTTTTCCGTTCTGCCATCGTCTCATAGTCGGAGGCGATCTCCAGCATGGCGGCTCGCGCGCCTCCACCCTCGGCACGCTCGGCCAAGGCACGAGATTCAGCGGCTTTCGCCATTAAACTCACGCTGTCGGCGGTCGGCGCGGCTTCGAGCGAACGGAAATGATTGAAAACGAAAATACGAATTGCGGACGACAGGTTGATGGTTGTTCGGTGCTGCGCAATCTGCTCGGCCAGCTTCGATGCGGTTGTGCCTTTGTGCTTCGCAATCTCCTGTAGGCCTTCCCAAAATTCTTTTTCCAGCGACACGCTGGTTTTTTGCCCTTGCATGAAGATCGAGCGTTTGAGGACTGCGGTTTTTGTTTTCATCTTGGTTTTCATGGCGCCCACCCGTGCCGAGTTGGCCATCTCGGTTCCGCAGCCAGTTTGAGCGCGCAGGCATAAGGCAACCTTGAGTTACATCAATCGGCGAGCTTAGACTTTCGGGTGTGGCAAACTGCCAGGCGCCAAAGACCCTTATGGCCCAGCGTCAAATGCGTCATGCGCGCCTGCCTTGGCAGCCCTGCCAACAATGGGCCCGTCGTCGTCAGGGGTCCCGTTTGAGCAATGAATTCATTGAACCTGCTGGCCACCTGGCGCGACCAATGGGGTAGCATCGGTCAGGGGGGCTCCCTGCAATGATTGCGACTGTATTGCTGCGGGCTTTGCTCGCGGCACGTGCGTGCGTCCGGACAGAACCAGGAATGAAAGCGAGATCGATCATGCAAGGGACGAGATTTGGGACAAAAGGGGTTGGGATGGCACGGTTTGGGCGGGTTCCTCTGTCGATATTCGCCTCATGTCTTTGCGTCCTGTTGCTTGCAGCGGGTGCTCCAAATCCGAAAAGTCCGACGGAACGCTGAACACCAGCCAGCTGCCGCGGGTCGCCGGTGCCAAGGAAGTCTTCGCCAGCCCGGCCAGCACGATCTTCACGACGACCAGTCCGGTGCCGCAGGCGGCCGATGCCGTGGACAAGGCGCTCGCCACCGAGGGGTGGCAGAAATTCGTCGCGCCTCACACTTCGCTGCTCGCGAGCGACAGCCAGCGCAGCCTGTCGCTGAAGAAAGGTCCATGGGCGCTCGGCGTGTTCATCACGGTGGCGCCGGCGCAAGGCAATGCGACCAGCGTGCAGTACAACGCGGTGCCGCTCAAAAACGATGTGCCGTTTCCGAAGGACGCCAGCAACATCGAGTTCGATCCGAACAAGCCGTTGCTGACGCTGCTGTCGGCGGAGCCGATCGACAAGACGCTCGAATTCTATCGCAAGGAACTGGCGCCGCTGGGCTGGTCACTGTGGTCGCAAAAACTCAACGGCGTGCAGCCGGCGGGCGGTGCAGCGGGCGAGCTGACCCGGAGCGGCGCCTATGCCTACTACCTGCAAGGCGACCGGCGGCTGGCCGCGCTCGTGCTTGAAAGCGCCGAGGCGGGACGCACCAAGGTCAAGTTCGAGGAATTGCCGTCGGGATATCTGGAGACCTTGCAGAAGCAGTTTTTCAACAGCGACAATATCGGCGCCGCGCTGGTCGAGGTCAGCCGTGTGCCGCGCCTCGACGGCGCCAGGGAAGACCCCGCCCGAACGACAAAAGATTCGCAGGTCTATTCCGTCACCGACTCGCTCGCGAACACGGTTGCGGCGACGCGGCAATTGCTCGCGCGCGACGGCTGGAAGGAATATGTCGAGCCGCTGGATGCTCACGACACCTTGCTCGCCTTCAAGAAGGGGCCGCAAGGATTGTCGGTGTCCTTTACAATTCAGGTGGGCAAGAACGATCAGACCAGCGAAGTCACCACTGTTTATTACTCGCCGACCCGGCTCAATTTCGCGCTCGCCGTTCCCGCCGATGCGACCGACGTCGTGTTCGATGCGAACCGCCCTTACCTGAGCGGCATCACCGCCGGATCGGCCGACGCGACCCTGGAGTTCTACCGCAAGGAGCTCACTGCGCTTGGTTGGCAGCCACTGGCGGCGGCCGATGCCGTGAAGCAATGGCCGAACGCGAAACTCGACGAGAAGACCACGAACGGCGCCGTTGCCTATTACATCCGCGGAACGCAGCGGCCGATCGTGCTGTCGCTGCGCCGCCGCGATGACAGCAAGACCGCGCTGGAAATCAAGGTGCCTCCCTTCGCCGAGCCGCAGACACTTGAAGCGTCGCAGCCGGTTTACGGCCTGCCGATTCCGAAGCCGAGCAAGACCTCCGGCGGCTCCGGCGGCGATACCGAGCATTCGGCGCATGCCCATGTGGCCGCCGAGGTCGGCACCGTGCTGGAGTTCTATCGCCGTGAACTGACGGCTCGCAACTGGAAGGAAGAAACACAGGGCGCGATCATCAATCCTGACGATGTCACGCTCAATTTCACCGCGCCGGAAGGGCCGGCCACCCTCAAACTCTCGCACAAATACGATCTGACGATTGCGAACCTCGTGCTGCATTTGCAGAAGCCGGCCGCCGCCAAGGCCGAAGCCAAGGCCGAAGCTGCTGCCCAGGGCGACTCGGTCGATGCACTTCTCAAGCAGGCGCAGCAGATGATGCGCGAGGCCACCACCGATCTCGCTGCCGGGACGAAATCGCCCGCGGCGCCGCCGCCCGCGAAATCCGCCGGTCCGGCGTTGCGCGTGCTGGCCGACAACAAGGCGCCGGTTCCGGTGCCGGATTCGGCTGAGGATGTCGAATTCGACGGCGCCGACGGCACGCTCGAATACACCAGCGCATCGCCGCTCCAGAACGTGGCCGAATTCTACCGCACGGTCATGAAGGAGCAGGGCTGGGCTCCGCAGTCGTCGGTAATCAACAACGCCAACATGGTCGTGCTCAACTTTGCGAAGGCGGGAAAGGCCGTGTCGTTCACGCTCATGCGCATGGGCAACACAACCAAGGTGTCGGGCGAAGGCTCCGCGTTGAAAGTGGCGGGCGGCAAAGCCGCGGCAGCGCCGGCACAGGCGCCGGTGCAGGCGAGCCCCGAGGATCTTGAAGCCGAGGAGAGCGGCGGCCTGCCGGTTCCCAAGCGCCACACGATGAGCGAGGGCACCAAGACCCCGTTCCGCCGCGAGCTGCAGGCAAGCGTGCCGCTCGAGCTCACCGACGTGCTCGGTTTCTATCGCCGTGAACTCGGCAAGCTCAGCTGGAAGGAAGAATCCAAAGGCACGACAATCGGCGCCGACAGTGCCGCCGTCGCGTTCACCGCGCCGGAAGGTCCGGCCGTGCTCAGGCTCGGCCGCAAGGATGGCGCAACCACCGTGCGTTTGATGCTGAAGGATCCGGCTGCCGTTGCCAAAGCCGGCATCATGCCGAAGCCGGGCCAGGCCAAGGTCCTGTTCGGCAACATCAACCCCGCGGCTGAGACCATCACCTTCAACAACAAGCCGGTCAGCGTCGCGGCCGGCGTCGGCGTCAAGAATCCGGACGGCCCAACCCTCGATCTCGCGCCCGGCAAGTACAAGTACACAATCAAACTGGCGGGCAAGCCGGCGCAGACCGACGAAATCGAACTGGGTGCCGATGAAGTCTGGGGCGTGATGATCGGCCCTGGTGGCGTGCTGGCATTGCAGGCGTACTGAGACGCTGCCGGTGCGGCGGCTAATTCTTTGACGCCATGCCCCAGCGACGCTGGAGCCCGGCGTAGGCGCTGGCGGCCATCAGGCCGTACAGCACCCAGTCGAGCGTATCGCCGACGGAATCGGGCAGCACCAGCGAGGCCACGCCAAAACTCACCGAAGCCATCAGCGCCAGTTGGCGCCAGGGCAGGCCGGAGTGCCGCTTGCGCGCCTTTTTCCATTCGCGGAATTCGTCGTCGATCGGCGGCGATGCGATGTGTTTCAGCAGCTCGGACTGGTGCTCGGCAGCCTTTTCGTTGCGCGCAAAATTGCTTGCGGGCGCGTGCGTCTCCGTGGCGCGCGTCACCGGGCGTGGCGACGCGCTCCGGCGGCCGAATGTTGTCTGATTTACCATCGACGGATCCCGAGGTTTCGCCATGGTCGGCCAACCCGGTTAGCGGCGGCTTAACGACGTAAGCGCGCTATAAATATCGAGAAAAGAACCTCCAAAGCGCGGCTCACGTAAGCTAAAATTGCAACGTTCGAGGTCGGAACCAGGGAAGCAAATATGGACAAAAAGGCGTTCAAGCTCGCGGCTCGTCTGAGTGCCATCGAGTACATGATTGCGGACTTGTTCAAGAAAATTTACGCGATGAGCGGAACTCCCTACAAGGAAGTCGCGAAAGACCACGAGTTGCTTCGCAAGCACCTCCGGAAAATGAGCCTGCCCATTCCCGATCCGGCGATGTCCGATCTCACGGCCGGCGAAATGATGGATGCCTTCGAAAAGCTCCTGGAAAAGATCGAAATCGCGGTTCAGCGCCGGTGAAGCGCGACAGGAAAATAATCCTTGACAGCGTGACGCTGCTCCGCTAGCGTTGCGGCAGGTTCGGCGCTGTCCGCGTTTTCGCGCGCACGGCCGGCCGTTTTTCCAAAACTGACATCTGGAGCTTCGCTATGGCGAAACGGACACGCGCGCCCGCACGGGGCGGGCGCACAACGCAAACAACGCGACATTCACGCAAACCCGCAAAAAAAACCGCGAACAAAACGGCAGAAAAACCGAAAAGAAAAACCACGCAAAAATCTGAGTTCGCGCAGACAAGGCACGCGAGTTTGTCGCGCCGGTGGAGCTATACCCCCGAATTGCTGAGCTATGTGCGCCAACGCTTCGAGCAAAGCGGCGATTCGCTCGCCGATATCGGGCTGGCTGTCCGCATTTCAAAGGAAACCGTCAGGCACCTTGCCTTTGAGAGGCGATGGAAACGTTACGTGCGGCCGCCGCACGGACTGCCACCTGCGCTGAAACCTGCAGCGCAGGTCGAGGCGCCCGTTCTTCAAGAAATGGAACCGTCCACCGCACAAGTCGACGGCATGGCCATATTGCCGCAAGGCGAGGGCGAGGGGGACATTCCGCCGCTTGCCGATACTGTCGCGCGATTGCACCGCGCGGTCCTCGACGAACTTGCCGCCATCGACGCGCTGCCCGTTCACGCGCGCAACGCAGCCAGCTCCGTGCGGACCGCGCGGACGCTCGCGAGCCTCACGGAAACCTTGCAGAAGCTGCAACGCATGCAACCAACCCCCGCCAGCAATGGACCTGATGATGCCGACATGCCCGCCGATATCGACGAATTCCGTAACGCGCTTGCGCGCCGCATTGAAGAATTCGTCGCGAGCCGGGCTCACCCGGAAGCTATTGGTGGACCCGCCGACGCTACGATGGATGCCGCGGTTCGATAAGGATTTCATCACGCTCGCCCATCGCCACCAGGAGCCGCCATTGCACGGCAATGGTGGCGGACCTTGGACGACATGGCTCATGCTCGGTGGGCGCGGGGCCGGCAAGACCAGGCTCGGCGCCGAGTGGGTGCGCGCGCAGGCCAATGGCATCGCGCCTTATGCCGATCAGCGCGCGCTGCACATCGCGCTGGTCGGCGAGACCGGGCACGACGTGCGCGAGGTGATGATCGAAGGCCCGGCCGGGCTCCTGCGCGTATCACCGCGCGGCGAGCGGCCGACGTGGATGGCCAGCCGCCGGCGGCTGGAATGGCCAAACGGCGCCGTCGGCTTCGCGTTTTCCGCCGAGGATCCCGAGCAGTTGCGCGGGCCGCAGTTCGACGCCGCCTGGTGCGACGAGCTCGCCAAGTGGCATTATGTCGATGCGACTTTCGACATGCTGCAATTCGGTTTGCGGCTAGGGCAACGCCCGCGCCAGCTCATCACCACGACGCCGCGGCCGATCCCGCTGATCAAGCGGCTGCTCACCGATCCGCGCACGGCGGTGACGCGTGCGGCAACGCAGGCCAACGCCGCGTATTTGTCGCCGGCCTTCCTCGATGAGGTGCTGGCGCGCTACGCCGGCACGCGCCTCGGCCGCCAGGAAATCGACGGCGAGGTCATCGAGGACCGCGCCGACGGGCTGTGGACGCGCGCCATGATCGAAGCCGCGCGCGTTCGCGTTGCGCCGCCGCTGCGGCGCATTGTTGTTGGCGTCGACCCACCAGCCTCCGACCGGCCCGGCGCCGACGCCTGCGGCATCGTCGCGGCAGGGCTCGCCGAGGATGGATGTGTCTATATTCTGGAAGATGCGAGCGTGCAGGGCCTGAGCCCCGCAGGCTGGGCCAACAAGGCGGTCGCGCTTTTCCACCGGCTCAAGGCCGACGCGATGGTCGCCGAGGTCAACCAGGGCGGCGACATGGTGAGAGCCGTATTGGCGCAAGTGGAGCGGCGGCTGCCGTTGCGGACCGTGCACGCCACGCGCGGGAAATGGCTGCGCGCCGAGCCGGTCGCCATGATGTATCAGCAGGGCAAGGTCAAGCACGTCGATCCGCCGATGACCGCGCTCGAAGACGAAATGTGCGACTTCGGCATGGGTGGACTTTCATCGGGCGGCTCGCCCGATCGCCTCGATGCGCTGGTCTGGGCGGTGACCGAGTTGATCACGCGACGGCGCGCCGAGCCGCGAGTCTACAGCCTGTAGAAAACGGACATTGCGACGGCGGTCACGAACGTCCGCTTTTGCCCCGAAAGCGGACATGCGCATCGGTCGGATTATGCCGTCGAAACAAACGCTAACTTTGCTGGAATACAGTATGGCGAGCGGGGTTGTTTACTTGTCGATGCAACCTCGGAGGCCCACAGATGCGCCTTTTGAAAAAAGTAATCGCAACGCTAGTACTCGCGATGGCGCTGCTCCACGCATCGGGCAATGTGAGTTTCGGTGCCAACTGCGGGTTCCTTACCATCGAGCAGTGTAGAGCGACCTTGAGCGGCATCGGTGGCTTTTGCGTGCCAAATCAATTTTATAATCCGCGACAGCCAGCCAAAGACACCCGCAAACAACGAGAGGTGCGCACCTACGTGATGCCCTACGATCCTTATCCCTGGTGCGCCCAATATTCCGACGGTGGCATGTAAAGCGTGCCTGGGCGCGCATATCTCCTCTGGGTCAAAAGCAGACATGACGGCTGGTCACCGCCATGTCCGCTAAGTGCCAGAAGCGGACGTTGGCCCGACTAATCGATTACCTCCGCAGCGCGCATTAGCGGCGATGGAGGAGGAATCATTGTTAAGATTTTCGCACCATCCTTGCCGAACGCACTCATCCACTGATTCGTTCGCTGCCGATATTTGCGGCCGGAGGTTGGAACCATGCGGCACATTTTCCTAACGTTGGCGACGGCGACGGTTTTCACTGTTGCGTTCGCGGTGACGGTCCCAGCTGCCGATATCGCAAGGCCGGTCTATAAGGCGCCGCCACCAGTACCAGCGTCGTACAATTGGACCGGATTTTATCTTGGTGCGAATTTGGGCGGCGGTTGGGGCCACGAGTCGCACGAGTTATTCAACGGCATTCCAGGCAACTCGGAGGGCGGGTTCACGCACGATCCGCGCGGCGTGATCGGCGGCGGCCAGATCGGATTCAATTGGCAGTTCGCCCCTTGGTTCGGGTGGGGCACTGGAGTGGTGCTCGGGGTCGAGGCCGACATCCAGGGCTCGAGCCAAAAGTCGAGGGTCGACGGGGCCTTTTCGGACCCCATATTCGGCCCCGTCACCTTTTCCGGCGGTGTCGAGAACAAGCTCAAATGGTTCGGGACAGTGCGCGGCCGTGCCGGCATCGCCTTCGACCGCGTGCTTTGGTACGGCACGGGTGGATGGGCGTTCGGCAAGTCCGAGCTCGCCGAAGGCGCGCTCACATCTTCAAATGCCGGTGGTCTGATCGCCAGCACCGCATTCAATACCTCGAACAGTATGGACGGCTGGACGGTCGGCGGCGGAATCGAATGGGCGTTTCTGGATAATTGGACCGCCAAGCTCGAATATCTCTACATCGACTTCGGCAGTCGAGACAATGTCGCCATCCCCGGTGGGCCATTTATCATTACAAACGGTCACTTCATCGACAACGTCGCCCGTGCCGGCGTCAACTACAAGTTCTAAATGGCAGACCATTAGGCGCGCACCGCACTTGGAATTGCCCAAAGGGGCATAAACAATGTCCGCTTCGGGTCATTAGCGGACATTTGCAGTGCACAGGGAAACGTCCCCTTTGTGCCAAATGGCGACTTTTGATCTACGTCAATTTCACCTGTCCTTTTGCGCCCATACTAGGTCGGGCCCGCGATGGGCGGCTTCAGTCAATTTTCTGTTTGCAGCATGAGGAAAATCACCATGCATCGGATGAAGCATCTTTCGATCAAGTCTGTGACGGTTGCAGGGATTGCGACCAGCGTTCTTTTGGCGCTTGGTGCCGTCACTCTCAGTGCGCCACCAGCTGGGGCTGTCGTGTACTGCCAGTACGTTGAGTATCCGGCCGGTTGCGTGGCGAGAGCCGGCGTCGTGCTCCGGCCTCGTCCGGTGGCGCGCGCTGCGGTCCGTCATAACGCAGGTGGCAATGCGAATGGCGGCGTCAATCGCGTTGGGGCGGGGCGGTAAAACGCGCACGCCGCGTGTATGCCGCATGACCGCTTTGGGTCAAAAGCAGACATGTGCAATGCACGAGCCGATGTCCGCTAAGTGCCATGTGTGGACGGCTCCGAGTTGGCAAGAACTTTCTTCACGTTTGCAGCATTGGTCGGTGCAGCCATGTGTTCGGCCTTTGAGTGCGGCACACGGGGCCGCTGGCCATAATGCCCTCCGCGGATCAGGTCCCGATCATAAGCACGCATTCGACGATGCGCTGGCACAAGTGGGTTGTCCTGATCGCCGGATCGACCGGCTCTGCATTACGTGCTGTTCGCCCTCCCAACCTTCACATCACGCCGGATGTCCGACGCGATCTCGTTTACGCCGCAAGCGCGACGGGTTCCTTGTAGCGCTCGCCTCTGGCCATCATGGCCCAGACCATCCGCGCAATCTTGTTGGCGAGTGCGATGGCGGCGATCTTGGTCGGCCGCCGCGCCAACAATGCCGTAAGCCAAGGCCGATGCTTGGTGCCGTGGATCTTGGCATAGCGAATGACGGCGAGCGCGCCGGCCATGAACAGGCTGCGCAGATAGCGATCGCCTTGTTTGCTGATACTGCCGAGCCTGTCTCTTGCCCCCGCTTGAGTGCTGCTTCGGCACCAGTCCAATCCAGGCCGAGAAGTTGCGGCCTGAGCGAAAGGCTTTCGGATCGGCTACACTGGCGACAAGAGCGGTGGCAGTATCGGACCGACGCCGGGGATCGCATCGAGCCGCCTGCTCGCCTCATTCGATCGGTGCCAGGCCAAGATCATGCGGTCAAACTCTAGAATCTGCTCCTTGAGCCTGCGCAGTTGAGCTCCAAGTGCTGCGAGACACATACGGGCTATCGCAGGAACTCGCTTGTCACTTGGATCGGCGACGACATCGAGCAGTTCCTCGACACCCTTACGTCCGACCGGCGCGACGATCCCGAACTCGGCAAGATGGGCCCGGATCACATTGATCACCGCGGTCTGCTGGCGAATGAACAGATGGCGCGTGCGATGGAGTGTCAGACAGCTCTGCTGCTCGGGCGTCTTGGTCGCGACGAACCGCATGTTGGCCCTGGTTACCGCTTCGCAGATGGCCTCCGCGTCCGCGGCATCGTTCTTCTGCCGTTTGACGTAGGGCTTAACGTAGGCCGGCGGCATCAGCCGCACCGTGTGGCCGAGCGTCTTGAGCTCACGCGACCAATGGTGCGATGAGGCACAGGCCTCGATGCCCACCAGGCACGCTGGCAACTTCTGAAAGAACGCTAGAACATAGCGCCGCTTTAACTGACGGCGGATGACCACTTGGCCAGCGGCATCAACGCCATGCACCTGAAATACCGACTTGGCGATGTCGAGACCGACTGTCGTAATCGTTTGCATGCTTGGCTCCTCTGAATCCTGGTTGCATCAACAGCAACCATACTCATGGCACTCACGTGCCGGTGGAGGAGCCGTCCACAGCATCAATAGCGGACATACTGGACTTATTTTTGGCCTGCGCCGGCCAACCAAAATATTCGGCCACCCTTTGCCGGGTCATTGTTCGATACGACCCGATGCCCTCCCTGTGACCGAAGCCGGCATTGAACATTAGCAGCTTCGGGTCATTACCCGGCATTTCGGCCAGCCCCGTGAGAGCCAGCACTGAACGACAATTCCTGGAACGGCCGGCCCCTTCTCGAGTTGATTAGTCGCTACCGTCATTCGAGTGACCTCGATGGCGAGCGGATTAACCATGGAAAAATCTGGTGAACACCAATGTTACGAATATTATTCGCGGCCGGAATAGCGAGTCTGGTTTTTGCGGGTAGTTCTGGTACCAGCCAAGCGGCACCGATACTCCCACTTCCTGCGGCGGCCACCGCAAGTATTGATCACGTGACAGACGTGCAATGGGGGCGACGTTGTTGGCGTGACCGCTGGGGACGAGTGCGCTGTCGCGGTGGCGGCTGGGGCCCGGGTTGGGGCGGTGGCCCCGGCTGGGGTCGCGACTGCTGGCGTGACCGCTGGGGCCATGTACGTTGCAGGTGGTGATTCCAGCTGCCTGACTGAGACGGCGCTGGTTGGTCCTCGTCTCACGCAAACGTTAGCTGCCTGTCGTAGATCCTCTGGCCGGCGAGTGGTATGATGACCGCTCTTGAGGAGATATGCGCATGAGAAAAGCCCTCAGATTTGCATTGATCGCCTTTGCGCTCGCTTCCGGAACCGCTGCTTTTGTAACCGTAAACCCGCATCAAGCCTTCGCTTGTGAAGACGGCGACAAACGCGGCTCCTAATACACATCTGATAGAAAAGGCCCTGGTCTACCCGCCAGGGCCTTTTGCTTTGGGCCGCCTGAAAGCAGTTTTCGCGGGGCAAACGGCATGTCCGCTAAATGCCAAAAGCATTCCTGAATTGACGGGCCGAAGACAGAAAGACTGCCTCGTGTCGGTCTCTCTATCCGGTATTGCGCGCGCTTTACGCCGGAATCCTGTAGTCGCAGCAATGCAGATTGACCCAATATCGGATACTATTTCAATGGGACGACTGCGGTGACGTCGACTTCGATTAGCATTCCCGGCCAGGCAAGTTGGCTGATGGTCAGCAGCGTGTGAGCAGGCATTGGTGTCGTCCCGAACGTGTCCTGCCGGCACTTCCCGAACTCGGCCTGATACCGAACGTCAGTCATATATGTGACCATCTTCGCAATATCGCCAAGTGTGGCACCATTCTTTTCAAGCGCACGCTTGATCTTGTCGAAGGCATACTTGCACTGCGCAGTGAAATCGCCCTTGTGGAGAATATCCCCGCCCTTGCCGTTCTCATCCTCGGACCCAACGCCAGCGAGAAAGATCATCTTACCAGGGCCCGTAACGGTTACGGCTTCCGAGAACCGTCCTTTGGTCCATTCGCTGTAGTTGTAGTTCTTCTTTTCGAACGTCTGAGCCGACGCCACCATCGGCATGACGGCAAACGACACGACCGCAAGGGCAGCAAAGGCGAACGAATTTCGCATAACGCAAACTCCTTAGCTGAGAGATTGAGCTGATTGGTAGCTATCCCAATATTTTCCAGACGAACTTGGGCTGTATAGTAACTATAGCGCCTGTCTGGCCGAATGTCCGCTTTGGGTCAAAAGCAGACATGTGCGGCGCAACCGAAGATGTCCGCTAAGTGCCAAGGAGCGGACCCATGCAGCGCAGACATGAGCGCGATCGGCAATTTGATGCGGGAGGGAGAGAGCAAAAATCCGGCACTCTTGATGGCTTGGTGGTCGGGGCAAGACTGGTGCTTATTCTGAAATTTCCCACGTCTACTGTCTGTGACCTACTTCATAAAGACAAAACGATGGTGCACTATCGTTGTGGCATGTAGCGATCACGACCCGAAAGAAGGACCAACATCATGTTGAAGCGCATTGTTGTGATCCAATTCGCTGCCCTGCTCTCTCTCGCCTTGGCCGGTACGAGCATCGCGGAAACAACGCAGCACACCCATCCAACAACCGGAACACAACAGACAACAACGGGCGGTCAAAACGACCCAGCCCAGATGTTTCAGCAGATATTGCAACAGTTAACCCAAGGTCAGGCCCGGCCGACCCCTAAACCGGGCACAGGGCCTAATGGTGCGGGGAGCACAGGTGGCATCAAAAGCGCAGGTGCTGTCGCAGGCACGCAAATGAAGCCGACGTCCACCAAGTCGGGATCGTCGCATACAAAAGGCAAGCGGTAACTGGCCGCGAGGTAATGTCCGCTTTGGGTCAAAAGCGGACATGTGCAGTGCACTAGCCCATATCCGCTAAGTGCCGATAGCGGACATCTCGATGAAGGCCAATTTTCGGACTAACAAGTACCGGCCTCGCAGATAATCGATCGCTGGTTGCACCGATAGACGAATGTTACTCGTTCGCTGAAAAAACTGCGCTCCACGGGCCCTGACCGCACATGTAGTGCGCGCCTCGGGTAGTTTCCGCCGTGGCAATAGCCCTGCGCAAAATCGGAAGCCTCTTGCTGACAATTTGAACCACCCCAGCACGAACCCGCAATTTCAATGTGGCGCGGGCTGGCTGACAAGACCTCGAATTGTCCGGCCTCCGCAGCGCCACCTCCAGCCAGGACCGCAAGAGCGAAAATAGCAACGCGCATGGTGTTACTCCTGTGCAAAATTATATTTGCCAAAGCTCTTTTATCATCGTTTTTTGCTCATTGGCGACGCTTTCGGCAACAGCAAACACGAGACACCCCGATTGTATTGTCCGAGTATACAGTCTCGCGGGCGGCTACTAATCTCTGTCGGTTTTGTAGCACGAAGATGGATTGCTTTTGGGTGGCTAACTCATGAGATTGCTGAAACGCTGGTTCCAGCGCTTGCTGATCCTGGCCCTAGGCATCCTTAGCGTCTGGCTGATCGATTTTGTCTTTAGATTTACGGACCGCAGGCTACCGTGGGTGGTGGCGTTGGCCGTCACTTATGGAATCGCAGCGTATATCATTTTGCCGCGTGCCGTTCGCATGGGCCTCAAACTCTTCCAGCGCAAACGCGTGCCTCGTTATACGACGACCGGCGACGGGTTGCCCGGCGACCCGGTCAATCTGATCCTGACGGGAACGCTTCAACAGCTTCAGGCCGCGTTTTCGATCGCCGGCTGGTCAGGGGCAGATCGGCTGAGTTTGGGAAGCTCGTGGGGAATGGTCCGGGCATTCGTTTTCAACTCTGCGTATCCGACAGCTCCATTTAGCAGCCTCTACCTTTTTGGGCGCCGCCAGGACGTTGGTTTCCAGAGAGCAATCGATAACAGCCCGCGCAAACGGCATCACATTCGATTCTGGGCTTTGAGCCTTGAACACGCCGACTCCGCTTTAGGAAATGCAAGCTTCTGGCTGAACACCGACCGTCCACCTGACGGTGCGCGCGTTCATTGGGTGGGGGCTGGCACAAAAGATACCGGTCTGTCTTTAACCCACCTTACATTCCAGATTACCCACGCGACGGACTCGGATACCAATAACGAGCGAGACTACATTGTGGCCGAGCTGAAAGACCACGGAGTCATTGGGGACGTCAGTTCATATAAAGCCGGCGGGCATCTCGGCGCCGATCATGTCAATCACTACGTCACCGATGGTGAAGTTGCAGTCGCGACTCTCGTAGGGCGCTGATGCCGACAAATGCGCTAAGCGCCATAAGCGGACATTTGGCCTACGACGGAAGGCGCTGCGAGCCTTGGTAGGAACGGCGCAGCAGCGCAAACAGGCTGCCACCCGTCGCAGCTCCAAGAACATAGGCAATGGCAATCAGGATTGAGAAAGGTGCGCGAAAACTGAGTCCAAGAAAGGACATTGTAACGAGGTCGCCATTTTGAAGAATAAAAAGCAACGTAGCCGCAGCAAAGACAATGATCACGGCCAGGTAGAGCCAGCGCATTGAAGCCTCCTCTCGCCAAGGCAAGACAAAGGATCGCTTGATACCGAGGCGGCGTCCACAAGCTCTTTTCCGGTCAGCATAAGGATACCGACCACAACTGCGTGAATGACGCCTTGGAGGGCAGCCAGGTTGGGGCGCCTTCTGCTAGATTTGCCCGTCTCAATTTCCACCTCGTAGGCGAATGGGAGGAAGATTGAGCAATGACCGAAAAGATTGAATTGAACCTGCCGCGACGAGGTGCATTTCGCCTTTTCGGGCAAGTAGCCTCAAGTAGCCTCATGGGAGGAACAAATGTTTAGGTTGATTGCTATTATCACCTTCGCGTTAGTCACCGTGATGTCGGCACAGGCAACACCCGTTGCTCCGGTTCCTGAACCGGACAGCATCATCACGCAGGCCGCTGCTGCATGCGGACCGGGCATGACACGAGTTAACGGTGTCTGCGTGTCCAGGCACCAAAAGCGTCAAGCGCGCAGATGCTTGCGGTGGAATGGCAGCACCTGCGCTGCCTGGGAGTAGGACTGGATTGTGATCCGCGCTGAGTTCAGTGCACGAAGCGGAAGCCCCGGCCTTTTGGCTAAGGCTTCCGCGGCGAACGTTGCCGAGTAGTCGCGAAGGACGAACTCAAGAATGTCCGCTTTGAGTCATCAGCGGACATGTGCGTTGCGCAATCTCATGTCTGCTTGGTGCCAGAAGCGGACGTTCGAAAGCATCGTCCCGAGCTCATTTTGTCAGGTCATTTGTAGATAAGCGCTGCCAAACCATTCGTGGACAACCGGGCTTGGCTGGCAAGATCACCGCCGCTGAACCCTGTTAGGTGTTTGAAAAAACCGGCTAAAATGATCGGTGTGGCCGAAAAGCCGCAAGGTATCGAATTCGTTTCGTTATTGCGCTTGGTCGGCTTGCCGCGGTTCCAGTGTGTTAGCTTTTTGCTGGCGTCGGGACGACGGTATTGCATGTCCCGAAGTTGTTTTGGGGGCTTCAAATGACATTTGTGAAAAGTCTTCTCCTTGGTTCGGCGGCGGGTCTCGTTGCGGTCGCCGGGGCGCAAGCAGCCGATCTCCCGCTCAAGGCTAAGCCAGTTGAATTTATGAAGATCTGTAGCCTGTACGGCGTCGGGTTCTATTACATCCCCGGCACCGACATGTGCTTGAAGATCGGCGGGTGGGTCCGCGCCGAATACGCCTATGGCGATAACGGCAACATGACCTGGGGTCCGTTCAACAATAACGTCAATGATCGTAGCACCAGCAACAGCACTTGGCGCGCGCGCGGCTACATCACGGCCGATGCCCGCAACCAGACTGAATACGGCACGGTCCGCGGCTACCTCGCTGTTGGTCTGTCGACCAGCAACGTCGGTACCGACAGTGCATCGAACACGTTCAGTGCAAACCGCGCCTTCATTCAGTGGGCGGGCTTCACGTTCGGTCTGGCGCAGTCGTTCTATGACTTCTACAGCGTGCCAGCGACTTCTTACTGGGGTTCGTTCCCGGCCTCCGACACCGGCGATCCGGGTTGGATGGTTCTCGGTTACACCGCTCAGTTCGGCAACGGTTTCTCGGCAACTCTTGCCGCTGAAATGCGTCGCATGACCGCCCTCCAAATCAATAACACCAATGGTGGTGGTACGACTGGCTTCAACTACGGCGGCTTCCAGGCCCCCGACGTCGTCGCCAACTTGCGCGTCGACCAGGCCTGGGGTTCGGCCCAGATTATGGGCGCTTTGCATCAGGTCAACCCGCTCTACTACCAAGGCCTCGGCGGAAGCCTAAACCCGGCCGGACATCCCGATGATGAATTGGGCTTCGCGGTCGGCGCAGGCATCAAGCTGAATGCTCCGATGATCGGTCAGGGCGATTACCTGCAAGCCCAGGTCAACTACACCCAAGGCGCGTTGAAATATATCTTCCAGACGCCGACCTCGAACTGGACCAAGTTTAATGGATCCCAGGTCGGAATTGGCTTTCTGACCGATGGCGTCTACGGCGGTAGATTTCCTGGCACGGACACGACCAGCGTCGAGCTGACCACCGCGTGGGGCGTCAACGCGGCCTACGAGCACTTCTGGAACCCGCGCTGGCGGACGTCACTCTACGGCGGCTATGCCGCTGTGAGCTATGGCGATCGTGCCAATGCGATCCTGTGTTCGGGTGAATCAACCGCCAACGGCAGCGGCACAGGCTCGTCGGCGGTCGCGGTTCCAGGTTGCGATAACGATTGGCAGACGTGGTGGGTCGGTTCGCGCACCCAGTGGAATGTCACCAAGGACTTCTATATGGGCGTCGACGTGCTCTATTCGAAGCTCATGACGGCGAACCTCTTCGCGTCGAGCTCGTTCATCGGTACCGGGGGATCTACAGCCGATGTGGACAACTGGATGTTCCGCTTCCGCGTGCACCGCGACTTCTATCCCTGATTACGTCGCTCCGGTTTGAAGAAAAAGCCCTCGACGGTTTTCGTCGGGGGCTTTGCTTTTTCGAAGCGCATGCCGCAAATGGCCGGCTACGAACAGTAACACCGGCCGTTGCTGCAGGTCGCGCCGGCTCCGCATTGCCGGTTCGAGGTACAGCGCGCCGGTTGCGGTTTCCTGCCCGGTCCCATGCCGCCGGTGGCGGTCCTAGGTGGAGAACAATTACCGCCCGAAGGTGTGACAACTGGTGTTACGGCTGGTGCGCCAGGCGCACAAAGTCCCGCTGACTTATCACAATGGGCCTGCGAGCCGCAGGCCGCATTGGTTGTGCAGGTCTTCGCCTGACATAAGCCCGCTGTGCAGCTTTCGCCGCCAATGCAATCCGTGTCGTTGTTGCAGGCGGCTGGCGTGCATTGGCCTCGCTGGCTCGTGCAGGTCGCGTTGCAGAAATTGAGAGGATCAAAAAAGGTCAGGCCGGAAGAGGTGGGGCCATCCAGACATCCGGGCGCACAGGCGCCGCTGACGCGGCGGCAGGAACCGCAAGGGGTGCCGCCGACACAAGTCGGGTTGGATCGCGTGCAAGCCGAGTTGTTTAAGCGAACGCTTGGATCGCAGGGCGTGCCCCGAACGGTTTGCGCCCAAACATCAGTCGCAAATAGCAAAGCGAAGATCAGACCACAGAGAGTGCAAGCAAGTTTCGATGCATGTCGCATGACGGCCCCCTGGCAGCGAATGCAGATGACTTGAGCAAAAGCATTTTATTCGCTCGGCCGTGTTTTGATCAATGCCGGACCGATGCGCTGCGTCACAGCGTTTACTGCTTGGCAGGCGAGCAGGCGCGTCAAGCGCACATCGCGCTCAGACGTCAGAATGTCCGCCTTGGGTCAAAAGCAGACATGTGCAGCGCAAGCCGATGTCCGCTAAGTGCCAATAGCGGACATTGCGCGGTGGAAAACGGCATGTCCGCTCTTACCCCGAAAGCGGACATTTCCGAACTCATCAAGGCAATCAGGCAAACAGAAAGACCGCCGCAGCTATTGCTTCACGTTCCCAATAATCTGCTGGGAGGTGTCATTAAATTTTTTTCGTGCGTTGCCGGACTTTGAAGCATTGGTCAGCGGACTATTAGCGGTGCCGCTGTTTGCAGGTTTACTCTGGACGTTCTTAGTGCGGCCTTTTGTCGTTCCTTGATTCTGGTTTCTGGCCTCGGCTTCGTTCTGGGGTATTTGCAGGTTATTTGCTTTGATCTTGTCCTTGCACAACGCTGGTGTCGCAGTTGCAGCTGCTATAAGAAACGCGATCAATAAATTCGATTTCATTGTAGCTCTCCCATCGGTGACAACCCCAAGGCCGCCTCAGTATCGGCTGAGACTAGCATAGTGGATGGGGCCTATGTCCGCTTTGGGTCATGAGCGGACATGTGCAGCGCACACATCCATGTCCGCTAAGTGCCACTAGCGGACATTCCCGCGGTTGTTCCGTACACACACTGATGCCGCGCATTCTTACTCCGGCACGACTTCGCCCGAGCCGCCAAACTCCTTGGGAAAATCCTTCAGCTTGGGAAGTCCGTCCCGCATGGGCAATACTGTTTCGGCATAGTTGACGTGGACACCCGCGGCGAACTTCAAGGTCGGTAGCGTCGCTGCAAATACGTCCACCAATCCTAGCGGAGGATGATTGGTCATCACATGGCCACCGCATTTCCTGCAGTACTGCCGCTGACTGACTTCTGTCTTTTGGAACATTGCAACATGCTCGGCACCCGCAGTGACCCGCACGGTATCGGGCTTCCAAAGGGTGAAAGCATTGACCGGGCCACCCGACCACGATCTGCATGATCGGCAATGGCAATATCCCATAACTTCCGGTTCGCCAGAAACTTCCACATGAACAGCTCCGCAAAAACACTCGCCTTTGTGTGTTGCTGCCATTGTCGATTCCTCCCCGGATTCAATACCGAAACAACAATTTTCTGCGGTGACGGCGTCAGTTGGGCGTGCGTCTAGCGCTAGCCTGGGTTCTTGCCTGAAATAACCCAAGACGACGAATTCATTACGATCCCGTCAGCTTCTCTCTTCTGAGAATTGATAGCTTCCGCTAGTGCAGTTTCAATTTGTGCTCGCTTTGCCTCGGCCTCTTTGCCTGCTTCTCTGAACACTTCTCCGGCAGGGCCGACGGCGAGTTGAAAATTTATTGCGTCCTCGACCGTTCTCCCGACCAGCACCGGGGCGTCGACCCGCTCGAAACTGATGTCACAATAACCGGCAATCTCCATCATCTTGGAAACTGTGGCCTCGTCCGCCATCGAAAATGGCCCCGGTCCACAGGTGAGAGCATCCTCACCGGGCGCCGGCAAAAACTTCAAGACGACTTCCTTGGCCATGCTGAGCCATGGGTTGTCGTTGCGCGTACGCCAAACAATGTGCGTCATGATCCCGCCCGGTTTCAGTGCGGTCCGCATGTTCCGCAATCCTGCCACCGGGTTGGCAAAAAACATCGTTCCGAAACGCGAAAAGACGAAATCATACTCAGGTTTGAAGCGGTCAAGTAGCGCGTCACCATAGACGAACGAAACATTCTGCAAGCCCAGATCTGCGGCATCCTTTCGGCCGTACTCAAGGAACGCTTCACAACAATCCTGACCGACGACCTTGCCGTTTTTGCCCACTCGCTGTGCCAGCTTGATAGCGGTGTCGCCAAAACCACAGCCAATATCGAGAACTCTGTCACCTTCCTTGACCGGCAACGACGGAAAAATCGCTTCACTATGGTGGGTCAGACCATCGACTAAGATGTGCTTGTATTTGATAAATTTCGGGACCAGGACTTCGTTCCAGAAGTCGACGTATTGGGCGCTTTGCACATTCGCTTCGACTGCGCTCATGACCGTTCCTCCTAGAATGCCATTTTGAAGTATAGCGGATTACTCAGCCGCTGCTACGATGCGATATTCCATCGCCGGGAAACCCGCTTTGAGATATTCCTGAGTTTCCCTTGAGGTGTTCTCGATTTTTCCTTGGGGCCGTCTTTCGCTCCTTGCGCCTGGAATAATTCAGGCGCTGAGCCGTTCCCGCATGTCCGCTTTGGGTCATGAGCGGACATTTTGCGATGCGAAAGCCATGTCCGCTTTACCCACAATGGCGGACACGTGCAGTGCAGATCGATAGGCCCGCAAAGTTTCGGAAGCGGACACCCCGCAATAGAAGAAAGACCGCCTCGCGGCGGTCTCTCACTTCGGCTTTTGGTGCTGCGGTCAGGCCGCGCCGGCTTTTTCGACCTTGCCCTGGACAAAGAACTGGCGGATCTCGCTGGCCGGCCGGGCATGGCTGAACAGATAGCCCTGCATCTCGGTGCAGCCGATCGATTGCAGCACATCCATCTGCTGCTGCGTTTCGACGCCTTCCGCGGTCGACGTCATGTTGAGGCACTTGGCGAGGCCGGCAACCGCGTTGACGATCGCCAGCGGCTCGGCGCCGTTTGAAAGATCCTGGATGAACGAGCGGTCGATCTTGATCTTGTCGAACGGGAAGCTGCGCAGATAGCTGAGCGAGGAATACCCCGTTCCGAAGTCGTCGAGCGCAATCTGCACGCCCATCTTGCGCAGTTCGTGCAGGGTGGCGAGCGTCGTGAACGTGTTCTGCAACAGCACGGTCTCGGTGATTTCAAGCTGGAGCCGGTGCGGCGGCATCCCGGATTCATCAAGCGCCGTAGTGACCATGCTCACCAGGTTGCGGCAGTTGAGCTGCGCCGGCGAGAGATTGACCGCGACCTTGATATGCTCCGGCCAGTCGACGGCTTCGTTGCAGGCCGCCTTGAGCACCCATTCGCCGAGCGGCACGATGAGCCCGGTCTCTTCCGCGATCGGGATAAACTCCGCCGGCGAAACCAGGCCGCGCGTCGGGTGGTGCCACCGCAGCAAGGCTTCAAATCCGTTGACGTCGTTGGTCTCCAGCGTGACGAGCGGCTGATAGTGCAGTTCGAATTGCTCGCTGGCCAGCGCCCGGCGCAGATCCATTTCGAGTTCGCGGCGCACTTTCATGCGCGTGTTCATTTCCGGTTCGAAGAACCGGAACGTGCCGCGGCCGTCGCCCTTGGCGTCGTAGAGCGCCATGTCGGCGTTGCGCAAAAGCTCGGCAAACTCGACCGCATCCATCGGCGCGACCGAAATGCCGATGCTGATGTCGGTGACGATCTGGTGACCTTCGATCTGATAGGGCTTGATCACCGAGTCGCGGATACGCTTGGAGAGCGTGGCGGCATCGGCCGCTTGCTCCATCTGCGTCATGATGATGGCGAATTCGTCGCCGCCCATGCGAGCCACGATGTCGAGTTCGCGCGTGCAGCCGCGCAGGCGCTCGCCAACGAGCTTGAGCAGCTCGTCGCCGATGTGGTGGCCGAGCGCGTCGTTGACGCTCTTGAATTGATCGAGATCGAGACAGAGCACGGCCAGGCATTCGCCGCGCTTGACGCGCTTGATCTCATGATTGAGCTGCTCGAGCAGCAGCACGCGGTTCGGCAAATCGGTCAGCGCGTCGTGGCGCGCCATGTGAGCGATGCGGTCTTCCGAGCGCTGCCGTTCGGTGACGTCTTCGTGGGTGGCGAGCCAGCCGCCGTCCGGGATCGGCTTGTTGACGACGGAAAAGGCGCGTCCGTCCGGAAGGTTCACGATGTGGTTGAAGGTCTTTCCTTCCGCGATGCCGTCGCGAAGCCGCGCGGCGTATTCGTCGGGGTCGCCGGTGAAACTGCCGAGCTCGATGCGGTGCTGAAGCAGGTCACGCAGGCGGCAGCCAGACTTAACGACGTCGGGAGAAAGTCCGTACAATTCGAGATAACGTTGATTGCAGAATGTTAGGCGTGTTTCCGAATCGAACATCAGCACGCCCTGGGACATGTTGTTCAGGACGGTCTGCAAAAGTTTTTCGTCTTTCCGCGTCATATGCGGAAAGGCCAGAATATCGGCGCGCAACGACTGGTGCTTCGTCTGATCCATGCTGAGCCCCTGGCAAAAAGGTATCCGGGTCGGTGCTCATATTTACCGGTGGGGTCTTGGGAAGCCCTTAGGGGGAAGGGGCTGGTTTGATTAAAAATCGAATATTAAAAAGGGCCCGTTTTACGGGCCTAAACGGGCGTCCGGAGCAAATTTTTTAAATCCGCATTTATGTGACGGGCAACACAGAAGGGTGGGGCGACTCTGCCTATTCTCACAATCAGCAGAACGCGACGGGCTCCCGGACCTGATGCCCCGGGTCAGAGAGCCCGACCACCCGAAGGAGACCTCCAATGCGTACCTTTCTGATCCTCGCCTGCGCCGCAGCTTTCCTGTTCTCCGCCTGGTCGAACATGCCGACGACGGCCAATCAGGCCGGCACCACGATGAGCCCGCTCAGCATGATGACCACAACGGTCAGCCTGCCGACCGAACAGTTCGACGCATACTGACTAGCGCGCAGCACGCTCACGACGGCAAACGGCCGGGCATTGCCCGGCCTTTTCCTTTTGCCGCGCCGTTCAGTAGCAGACGCGCCGCCACCGCAGGACACGGTGGCCATTGCCGACATAGACCCAACGCCGCCGCATGACGCAGTCGCCGCCATAAGCGTACGGGCCGCCATAGTCATAGGCGTAGGGGCCATAGTAGCCGCCGTAGTAGGGGGCGCCGAAGCCGAGCGCCAGACCCGAGCCGAAACCCCAGCCAAATCCACCGCCGTGCCAATGACCGCCGCCGCCATGCCAATGGCCGCCGCCACCGTGCCAATGCTGGGCCTGCGCGGCGCTCGGAAGCGCTGCGGTGATACCCGTGATCGCGACCGCGGCAGCCGCCGCTATCCCGATCTTTCTCAGTGTCGAACGCATACCGTTCTCCTCCAGACGACAATCGCCCTGTCTTTTCAATAATGTTTTCTGAAAGTGGTTCCATGGAACCGCCGGCCGGGAACCGGCTGTCTCGCCACAATTCTTTTGATGGATCGGTTCCGGCGCGTCATCCGTGCGCGCTGGTCAGGCCTGCAACACCATGACAGTCGTTCCGACCGGCACCCGATTGTAGAGATCGATGATGTCCTGGTTGAACAGCCGGATGCAGCCGCTCGACACGGCGCCGCCGATGCTTTCCGGTTCATTGGTGCCGTGCAGGCGGAAAAAAGTGTCGTGCTTGTCGCGATAGAGATAGAGCGCCCGCGCGCCCAGCGGATTTTCCAGTCCGCCCGGCATGCCGCCGGCAAAGGCTTTGTAGCGCGGAATACGCGCGATCATGCTCGCCGTCGGCGTCCAGCGTGGCCATACTTCCTTGTTGCCGATGACGGCACTGCCGCGAAAATTCAGCGCTTCTTCGCGGCCGACACCGACGGCATAACGCAACGCGCGTCCATTCGCCTTGATGAGATAGAGGCGCCGCTCGGGAATGGCGACCACGATGTTGCCCGGCCGCTGCGGTCCGTGCCAGGCAACCTCCTGCCGCAACAGCGCAGGGTCAACGGTTGTCATGTCGATCGCCGGAATGGTGATCGCGCCGTCGGTCAGCGGCCCGTATTGGCCGTAGCCGGAAATTGGCGTCGCTGGCCAGTCGAACCGGCTCGAACTGGCACAGCCGGCTAAAAGCCAGGGCACCCCGGCGAGAACGGCTCTCCGGCTGAGACGGTTGAATTTTAGCTGGTCACTCATTTTCACAACGCGGCAGGTGAAGCCGCATTCTACGCGCGCTATGGGCCGGCATGAATCAATATGAAATCAACAAATCGCGATCCCCGGCGCGCCCATCGAGCTGCCGCTTGACCGCCGGTATTTATTTCAATAATCATTGAAATATGAAAAAACAGGATGCGGTCGCCATTCTGGCGGCATTGGCGCAGGACAATCGTCTCGACGTGTTCCGGCTTCTGGTCGAGGCGGGGCCTGAGGGCATGCCGGCCGGCCATATCGGCGCCAGCCTTCGATTGGCTCCCAACGCGTTGACATTTCATCTCGATCGCCTGCGGGAGGCGGGTCTGATTACATCGCGCCGCGACGGGCGCTCAATGATCTACGCGGCGGAGTTCGAGGCGATGAATTCGCTCGTGTCGTATCTCACCGATCATTGCTGCCAGGGCCGTCCTGACCTCTGCAAACCAAAGGCTGGCAAGGGCGCGCGCCGCGCCGCCGCCGCGTGCGCATAAGGCTTCCATCGTGACCGACCGGCCTTTCAATGTCCTTTTTCTCTGCACCGGCAATTCGGCGCGGTCGATCATGGCCGAAGCGATCCTCAATAAAGCCGGTGCGGGAAAATTCGTGGCTTTCAGCGCCGGAAGCCAGCCGAAAGGGCAGGTGCATCCGGAGGCGAAAACGCTGTTGCAAAGTCTCGGGTTCGAAACGGCGCGCTTTCGTTCAAAATCATGGAATGAATTCGCAACGCCCGGCGCGCCGCCTCTCGATTTTGTATTTACGGTCTGTGACAACGCCGCCGGCGAGGCCTGTCCATTCTGGCCGGGCCAGCCGATGACGGCGCATTGGGGAATTCCCGATCCGGCCGCAGCCGAAGGCTCGCCGGCAGAAATCGCGCTCGCCTTCAAGGATGCCTACCGCATGTTGTCGCAGCGGATCGGCGTTTTTGCCGCCCTGCCGATCCGCTCGCTCGACCAGCTGAGCTTGCAAGCCAAGTTGAAAGACATTGGCCGGATGGAAGGCGCCAGCGCGAAGGTAAACGAGCCGGGCTGATGCCTTCACTCGCGCAACGGGCGATGGCGGAATTTCTCGGCACGGCCTTCCTGCTCGCCGCCGTGGTCGGTTCGGGAATCATGGGGCAGCGCCTGGCGGGCGGCAATATTGCGCTCGCCCTGTTGTGCAACACGCTCGCGACCGGCGCCATTCTTCCCGTCATCATCCTGATGTTTGGCTCGGTCTCGGGCGCGCATTTTAATCCCGCGGTGAGTGTGGCCTTCGCCTTGCGCGGAGAGCTTTCCTGGCAGATCACGCTTCTTTACGTGACCGTCCAGGTCGTCGCGGCCATCGCGGGGGTCTGGATCGCGCACCTGATGTTCGATTTGCCGGTCTGGCAGATATCGACGACCGTTCGTTGGGGGGGCGGGCAGTGGCTTGCCGAAGCCGTTGCAACCTTTGGACTGGTGCTCACAATTTTCGGCTGTGTAGCGCGGGCGCCGTCTGCCGTTCCCTATGCGGTCGGCCTGTATATCGGGTCGGCTTATTGGTTCACGGCATCGACGTCCTTCGCCAACCCGGCGGTGACGATTGCCCGCTCGCTTTCGGATACGTTTGCGGGAATAGCGCCATCGGGGGCGCCGTCATTTATTGCGGCTCAGTTCGTCGGGATGTTCGCCGCGGTTATCGTCGCGCGGGTGATTTGGCGGGCCTAGCGAGCCGCAAGCGCATTTCGCAGGGTGAGTATCTCCCGGTCGCGTTCGGCGACGGCCCCCTCGAGCCGTCCGATATTCTCGAACAGGCGCGCCGTGGACAAGCGAAGAAAATAGAATCCGAATTGCGGATTCTGATAATAGAGCTGCTCAATCCTGTCATAGGAAATTTCCAGTACTGACCCGGTCTGCGTGCAGATCAGCGTCTGTGTTCGCGTGCGCGCCGGCGCCAGCATGCCGAGCTCGCCGACGACGGCGCCGGGCAGGATATTAATGCCAATCTCATTCAGGTGAAGCTTTCCGTCGACAACAAAATACATGTGATTGGCTTCGTCACCCTTGCGAAACAGAATCTCTCCGGCTTCAACAGAGCGCTTGCTCATAAACGGCTTGATCCAGTCCAAGGACATATCGCCTTTGCTGGCGGCCTTGACCCGGCTGATCAGGTTAAGCATCTCCCGCAGGCGATAGATATTGAGCGGGAAGAGGATGCTGTGAAGCATCACGGTCGGCGTGCTGTGGAACAGCAGCCCGTAGGTCACGAACGCGACATTGCTCAGGAGGCCGACGATGCGGAGCGGAATCATTGTCCGCATGGACAAGGTCGCGATCACCAGGCCGGAGGCGATGAATCCGATCACGGTCACGTAGTCCAAGTTCATGGTTGTCCCCCAGGCCGCATTGCCCCGCCCCGGGGGAACCGTAGCAAAGCTGTCCGCGCAAGTGATCCCGGCGCCAGAACTTTTGCCGATATCGCGAGCCGCCCGACGTCGGCGGCCCTTAGGAGGCGCCTGGCTGCCGGCAGGTGACCGAAAGTTCGTCACCAAGGTCCTTAAAAGGGGCGTCACAATGGGACTCTAGACCGCAGAGCAAGCCGTCCCGGCGGTGCCGGGCCGCATGGACGGAGCGGCCCAGAACTTCGGCCGGCGGGTGCAACGCCCGGATGTGCTAAGTGACGGAGTTCACTCGATTACTCGGCGGACGCGCTGTAATATGGTTCGGCTATGTCGTTCGGCAGACTGGGGTTGGGAGCATGATAAGCGCAAGTCTCGATTCGGCCGTCAATCACATCGCTGATTTTGCGGCGAATCTTGGGGTCGACAAGCTGTTTCTCAAGCTTGGCGTCGACCCCGCCCATATCACCTACGACGCGGTGTACCACCGTCTGACAGAACTCGCGCTGGCGAACATCAACACCGCGAACATGCTCGCACTGGCGGGCGCCATGTTTTACGTGGCCACGCTGATGATGCGCACCATCGTTCCGCTGCGCGTGATCGGCATCATCAGCATCGCGTTCTTCATGGCCTATGGGCTGGTGGCCGGCGCGGTCGGCACATTCCTGCTCTATCTTCTGTCGCTGCCGGTGAACGTCATCCGTCTCCGTCAGATGCTCACGCTGGTCAAGAAGGCGCGGATGTCCTCGCAAGGCGACCTGTCGATGGACTGGCTGCGGCCTTACATGACGCCGCGAAAATATCGCAAGGGCGAAGTCCTCTTCCGCAAGGGCGACGTCGCCAATGAAATGTATCTGACGGTCACCGGAAAATTCCTCGTCACGGAAATCGGAATCGAGCTGCCGCCCGGCCGCATCATGGGTGAACTTGGATTTGTCGCGCCGAAAAACCGGCGCACGCAGACGATTCAGTGCATCGAGAACGGCGACGTCCTGAGCATCACCTACGAAACGCTGCTCGAGCTCTATTTCCAGAATCCGGAATTTGGCTATTACCTGCTCAGTCTCACCAGCGAGCGCCTGCTGCAAAATATTTCGCGGCTCGAGGGTGTGGTGGAAGAGTATAAAAAGAGACTGGATCAGAAAGAGGCGCGTCCGGCCGGCGTCCCGCTGCCGGTGTCACGCTAGCCGCCAGCCGAAATTAAGAGGCCACCGTTTCGGTGGCCTCGGACTTTCCCTACATATGATCTTTCACTTGCGTCACCGGCATGTCCGGATCGTCTATGTACAATCTGATGACGCTGATATTCGGATGGTCCTTGAGGGCCTCCTTGACGCAGTCCCTGACGTAGGCGCGGCTCGCGGGCCAATGAATTTTCTTGCCTTTCGCCTCATGCTTGCATGACGCAGTCGCTTCTTTCAGCGCCGCCTTGTCGGCCTTGGACATCGTGGCCGCCCCGGCCTGTGTGCTCACGAACGCGACGCCGGCTATGACCGCCACCGCGACGGCGACGGTAAATAATCCTCTGGCGAAACGAGACATGATGTGCTCCCCTTTGGCGCGACGTCTAAAAAGTATGCAGTATTATGCAAAGGCGTTGCAAGCATAGCGGGCCGGCGCGTGAACAAATCGTGGTATTGACGGGTTTGGGAATGCATTGACCGGGGCCGCAGAAACTGCCGGCAATAACCGAAAAAGTGGGGAGAGCGCGGGATGGTGGGGTCGAGACATGCGATCGGCGTGCTTGTTGCGGCAGTAGCTGTGGCGATGGCGGGCACCCCGGCGTCGGCGCAGGTGCGCGACGCCGTCTATCGCGGAACGATGGTGTGCGACAAACTGCCGTTTTCGGCAGGCAAGAGCCGCGAGGCCATCGAGGTCACAATCGCTGCAGGCACAGTACGCTATACGCAGGTTGTGCGGCTGCACGATGCATCCGTAGCGGCGCCAGAGCAGGGCACCGGCACGTTGAGCGGCGACGCCATCAGCCTGCAAGGCGGCTGGAAGGGCGGCAATCGCCAATATGAGGCGAAATACAGCGGCACTTTTGTCAGGCGTCACGCCGATCTCAAGGGAACGCAAACCTGGACCGATGGTGGCAAAACCTTGACCCGCTCGTGTACGGGTACGATCAAGCGGCCATTCAAGGTTTTCCTTCCGGGTGACAAAAAGTAGCCCATAAACTTGTGATAAAATCGCACTAGACTGAATTGCGGCCGGCTGTCACATGCTCAGCGGGAAGCCAGAATCTCCCCGTTCGCAGTTAAGACGGGCAGTGCTTTTGTTTGCCGGCAAACTCAAACTTGTATGGGAACATGCCTTTGCAGCGCTCGATTGTGCCTTTTTCGCCCGCCGCCCTGATCGGCGGCATCCTGATCCTGGTTTCGGCATTCGTCAGTCCACTGACGTTCGCGCGGGCGGATGACGGTCCATTCCATGAATTTGACGGCAGCTGGACGGGAAACGGCACGCTGCGGCCCAGCAACGGCGCCGTGGAGCGGATCCGCTGCAATGCGAGCTATCGCCCGCGGGGCAGCAGCCAGCATGAAATCGATCTGCAGCTGCGTTGCGCCAGTGACAGCTACAACTTCGACTTGACCGGGCAGTTCACCGCCGACGCGCAGAACCAGGTCTCGGGCCGCTGGACCGAGCGTACGCGCAGCATCGGCGGAACGGCGGTCGGCAATGCGCAAGGTGACCGTCTGCAAATTCACGTCGAAAGCTCCGGCTTTGCCGCCGACCTCGTGATGTTGACCCGCAACCGGCGACAGAGTGTAACAATCGACTCGCAGGGCGGTGGACAGATCGTGAAGGCGTCCATCACGCTCAGCCGCTAGCCGGCCGGCCCGCCGGGGCGCGGAAGGGTTTGAGAGCTCCATGGAAAATAGCGCGCGTTACACCCTCATCGGCGCTTTCGCGCTCGCCTGCCTCGTGGCTGCCTTCAGCTTCGTCTACTGGATCAAGAATGTCGGTGGCCTCGGCCAGCGCGCGCTTTACGAGATCCGTTTCGAACAACCTGTCTCGGGGCTGGCGATCGGATCCAGCGTTCTGTTCAACGGCGTCCGCGCCGGCGCGGTAACGCGCATTGCGCTCGATCCGAATGCGCCCAAGCGTGTCACCATCACGGCTGCCCTCGATCCGGAAACTCCGGTCCGCGCCGACACGGTGGTGGACATTTCATATCAGGGGCTGACCGGCGCTTCAGCCGTCGCGCTGAAAGGCGGCGCGGCGGACTCGCCGCGGCTGACGGGGAGCAACGGCCAGCCGCCGCTGATCATCGCGGCCCCCGATGTCGGCCGCAGCCTGACCGAGTTGGCGCAGGAGACCCTGCGCCACATCGATGGCATCCTCGACCAGAATGCGAAGCCGCTGAATACGGCGATCACCGGCATCGCAGCCTTCGCCGACATGCTTGGCCGCAATTCTCAGCGTCTTGAAGGCCTCATCGGCGGCCTGGAGAATCTGACCGGCAGCGGCACGCCCAAGGCGGGGCCAGCCATCTACGACCTGACGCCGGCAACGGTCTTCCCCCAGCTCGCGAAAACCATCAAAGGCCAGCTCGTCGTTCCCGATCCCAGCGCCATCATCCTGTTCGACTCGCAGAAGATCCTGATCCGCAACGGCGATGGCACCTACACCAGCGTCAACAATGGTCAATGGGCCGACAACCTGCCGAAGCTCGTGCAGGCGAGGCTCGTGCAGAGCTTCGAGAATGCGCGCCAGCTCAACGCGGTGAGCCGCCCGCTCGACCAGCTCAATCCTGATTTCCGGCTGGAGATCGCGATCCGCAGTTTCCAGATCACGCTGACGCCGTCGCCGAAGGCCGTGGTCGATGTGACCGCGCGTCTCGTCAGCGACAAAGGGGCCGTTGCCGACGCGCGGGCATTCACCGCGACCATTCCCGCCAAAAGCATCGAGGCGCCGGATGCCGTTGCCGCGCTCAACCAGGCTTTCTCGCAGGTGGCCGCCGACATCGTGACCTGGGCGGTCGGCGCGATCTGAAGTTCCAACCTTAAATTTCGCCAAGTGTGAACCCGCTCACCAACGGTTCGCGCGGGCGGCGCAATTGTTGGCGTCGGGTCAGGGGGGTCATCCTGAAAGGAAGACCTCATGCAACGCGCAATCACAGTAACCGCCATCGTCGTTCTTCTTCTGGTCGGTGTCGCCATCAAGGTCATGGTCTCGCCGAGCAAGACCGTCGCCGGCACGCACGATTCAATCGGCTCAATCCAGAGCGCGGTATCGATCTACGATCTCCACGTCTCGCATCCCGGCATGAAGGCCCTGCCGGTGCAGGGGGCGCCGTTGCCCTGAAGGCCACGGCAAGCCGTACCGCAGCCGCAATTCCGCCGCACCGGGGGACGCCGAGAAAAATCGCGTTTTTGGTGATGCGGATCACAGTGCCCCGACCGGCCCGGGCCTAGGGTTCAATCAGCAATAAGTTTTGCAGCAAAAAGGTTTGCCGTGGAGGCACAAATGGAAAGGGTTTCTGCGCTGATGGCCTACGTCGTGAACGAGGGCAGGTTGTGCGCCCTCAAGCCTTCGGAGTGGTCGCTGCTGCTCGCGGGAGTAGCGCTCTGCGGGTTCGCCACGCTGGTATTTCTGATCTCCGGTCTTTAAGCCGCTGCATTGTTCCCGGGCCTTTTGACCCGGCTAGCTGCAACGCCTCAAAAATTCATCCGCGATAACTCAGACGGCCCGACGGGACGTGTGCATGGTCCGGCATGCGCCAAAAGGAAAAGCCGCCGTCAAGCCGGCGGCTTTTGTATTGCAGCCACGCAAAAGTACTTACTTCAGCGTGTTGGCGATGTAGTCGAACTTCGCATTGAGGCTGGAGCCGATCGCGTTGACCGTGGCGATGATCACGACCGAAATACCGGCGGCAATCAGGCCATATTCGATCGCGGTAGCCCCCAACTCGTCTTTCAGAAACGCAAAAACTTTGGACATCTGACAGGCTCCTGTGGGTCCGTGCCACCGCAAGATACCGTCACGCCAATTAAGGAGAACTGGACCTGATGACTCAAAGTTACGGTACGGTTGAATTAAATTTAAACCAACCGATGTTGTGCTGGTACTGCAAGGGTTTGCAGCCAATTTCTCGCCGCAAGGGCGCCTGCCCGATGCCATATTACGGTTAGCGCTTCGGAAAAGTCTGAACGCCTGGCGCGAAAATCCCGGCGGACTCAATGGAAACGTTCATGGCCGCCACGGCACTGGCGGGCCAACGGCCGGCGGATTTTGCGGGGTACTCCGGTGTTATTACAGGCATAGACAGGGAGATTGATGATGACCCGGACGATATTGGCCGCGAGCGCCGCTTTGATTTTCATGAGTTTCGGTTTGCACCCTGCGGCGGCGGACAATTACGGAGCGCCCTGGTGCGCCGTGGTTGCGATGGGCGACGGCGATATGCAGTGGGACTGCGAGTTTCGCACCATCGAGGAATGCCGGCCGCACGTGCTCGCCGGCAACCGCGGCTGGTGCAATCCCAATCCCTATATTTCCCCGGCTTCCGCGGCGCCGGCGCCCAAGCATCACCGGAAGCGTCACGTCCGTGCGCAGTGAGGCAGCGATTGCGGCCACACCTGATCAAGCCGCGCTGGCCGCTCGTGTGTTGGCAAGCGTCCGCAAATGCGTGAGGCCTTCGGCGATTTCGCGCGCCCTGGCATCCTGCGCCATGCGATCGAAATCGGCGGCGGCCTTGAGCATCTGATCGCGTGAGCTTTGAACGCGAAGCGATTGCGCCATGGCCCGGCATTCGCGCGCCCGCGCGTGACACCGGCCGCTCTCCGGAATGAGTATCGATAACGCCATGATGGCCTCAGGTTTGCCCGACCGTCACCGGAGAAACCTTGGGGACCGAAAACGGTTCCAATAGGGCTGAAATGAGGTTGCACCGGAAAGACCGTGGCCAATCCGTGTCAGCCGCCTAGCGGCCAAGAACCAGACACCAGTAGCGCGTGCCGCCGCTGGCCGCCGACGCCAGCCCGTAGCTGCGTACGTCGGGCAGCAGCATGTTGGCGCGGTGTCCGGACGAATCGGCCCACAGGCTCATCACGCAGCTTTCGCTTGCGCAGCCCGCGGCCACGTTTTCGGCGCGGGCGCCGGCGCGTCCGCGCTCGGAATAGAAATCCGCGTGATCCATCGAATGCCGCGCCGCCATGCTGCGGGCATGGCGTTGCGCCATCGCCTGCAAGGGCCCGCTGTGATGCAACGCCGGCAAGCCATGCGCGTGTCGAAAGGAATTGAGGGTCTCGGCCCGCGCCGCGGAGCCGACGGCCGCCAATACGATAAGCGCGATCAGGATCCGCAACATTGCGCGATGCTAGCGGACTTTCGGTCGAGCGACTATCGCGCGCTCTTCATTATATCGATGTCCGCGCGCTGCATTGGACGCTGCGTGACACGCGGCTCATGATTTTGGATGCCAGGGCTCTGGATCGTTTGTATGCGGTCGACCAGTTGTTGCAACGCGTGCCTCAACCGCTCGTTCGGGTCAGGCGGACTTACCGGAACTGGAACGGGTGGTACAGGACTTGGCACAGGATTTGGATTGGGTCCTGGTCTTAATTTCGGATTTGGAATTGGATTCAGATTTGACGCGGGCTGCCAATCGGCCTGATCCCTCCGCGGTGCGGCACGCCGGGCAGGGCGGTATGCGACGATGGCCGGATCCGGTACAGGCGCCACGCGCACACGCGGTGTTGGCGTGTTCAGCGCGATCACCGGCGCCCATCGCGGCGGCTTGTAGTTGATCACTTCTTCGCGCTGGCGCTGGCGATGCGTGAAATGAAGGATCGGTCCGGTCACGGCAAGCAGGCCGAACATGACCATCAGCAATGCAAAGGTGTGATCGATGCCCGCGAACGGCTGCGGGGCTGCGGCCGATGGCAGCGGCCGCTCGGGCGTGGAGCGCTGCGGACGTTCGGCATGGACGCTTCCGGTCGGTGCCGGATCAGTTGTTGCAACGGGCGTGTCATCGCTCGCCGGCAACGGCACGGTGCCGTCCGCGCTCGCTGTCTGCGGCGCGGCTTGCGGCAGGACCGGTAAGGTTGGCACCGCCAGCCATGGCGAAGGCACCGTTGCGGCAGGAGGAGGGGCGGTGACAGGCGCACTATCGGCGGAGACTCGTGCCGGCGCTGCGACCACCGCTTGCGGCGCGCGCGGTTGTTGCTGCGTGTCCGGCTCCGACGCTGTCGCGTCATCAGGCTGCGGTGCCGTTTTCTGGACGGGGAGTCCTTCCGCTGCGAGCCGCCAGCACTGACGATTATTGTTGGCGTGATCGATCCGGTAGTACCAGTGCTGGCCAGGTGGCGTCGCGGCATTCGGCTTGGCGAGACAGTCGTCGGCGGCGTGTGTTGTGCGGTCTGCTTGTGCTGATAGTGCGGCAATCAAGACAAGAGTGAACATCGCCGACGACAGGATCGTTCTGCGTCCTGGCATGCGTCCCCCTCCTACTCTGTACAATGACGTGCAACTGGGATTCGAAACGAAGGTGAGTGATGCCGATTGGAAATGGCGAATGGGGCTGCAATACGTTGCAATTTCGGCAAGCGCTGCGCGCCTGCCGCAACGGTAACGCGGTGCGTGCTCAACGTTGGCCGGCCAATTTTTACCGCGATGTTGCCATCAGGCTGCCGTGCCACGACCGTGGTTAGTGCGCGCGGCCGACATATTCCACTTTCACCTTGCTCAGGCCGTCGTCATAGAACCCGAGCACCTTGGCGGTCTTTGCGGACACATCGATAACGCGGCCGCCGACATAGGGGCCACGGTCGTTGACGCGCACCACGATCGAACGATGGTTCATCAGATTGGTCACGCGCACATTGCACGGCAGCGGCAGTGACGGATGCGCGGCTGACAGCGAATTCATATTGAAAGTTTCGCCGTTGGCGGTGGGCCGTCCGTGAAAGTCCTCGCCATACCAGGACGCGAGACCGACCGCGCTGTATTTGACGCTTGCAGGCACGGCATGTTCGCCTGCGCCGGTCGGGGCGGGTTTGCGGGCAACGATTGAGTTTGTTGCCGCCGTCTCGCCGGTTGCAATCACGCGCGAACTGGCGGCGGCCGTATGTTTGTGGCCGGCCGTGCCGGCGACGTTGTCGGTCGTGCAATTGGCCAGCATGAGGCAGCCTGCGCCAAGCGCGACCAGGCCTGCGATGCGGAAAACCCTGTGGTTAGGCCGGAACCCCATTCTCACGAAACGCCCCGGTGTGAAATGGCTTGAGCCATTCCCCCCGATCCCCGCCGATGAAGCTAGCGTGCTTCAGCAGCGGGTGGCGGTGCTGCGGTAGAGGCGGCGCGCGCTCCACACGAATTGTGCGGGGCGATGTTTTTGAGCAACGATTGCCGACAATTCTATTGAACGCAGCTCTCATGAACGCGGGTCAGAGACCAGCTGCCGCCGATGCGATCGGCGGCAGTTCGAAGGTCGCTGATCCAGCCGGGGTTCAGGCCTTGATATCGGCCGGCAGCTTGCCGCCATTGGCGGCGAGTTTCCCCATGATCTGTTTGTGCAGCCACACGTTCATGGTGGCGGAGTCGTTGGTGTCGCCGGTGTAGTTGAGTTCTTTCGCAAGCTGCTTGCGGGCGCCGATGCTGCTGTCGAGATTGAGTGCCTTCATCAGGTCGACGATGGAGGTGCGCCAGGCGAGCTTCTCGCCCGTTGCTGCCGCGGCCTTGTCGACGATGGATGCGACATCGACGGTTTGCGCGGGAGCGGCGCTGGGGGCAGCCGTCGGCGAAGCGCTTGCTTGCGCGGAGCCATGACCGAAAATCGCGCCCATGATGCTTCCGAAAATACTCATGACATTTCCTCCACTGTTTGTGTCAAATGCTCTTGCGTTAATTCGATACCGTCCTGTGACAGGCGGTCAGTATACGTCAGTGTCCGGCCGCGCCGGTAAAAATTGCGCGAGTACGCGCGCTGGCTCTTGCTTGCCATGGTCCCGTCATCGCATCGTCATAGGCTGAATGACCTTCATCAGCTTCGTACAGGAGGCGACCATGGGTCTGATCGACGTGCTCAACGGAATGCAGAATGGTCCACGCGGACAACGAGATGCGAGCAGCGGCAGCGGAGGAATGTCGCCGATCACGATGGCGATCCTCGGGCTGCTTGCATACAAGGCGGTCAAAGGTTTTACCGGCGGGCAACCGTCCGCGCGTCCGGCCAATACCCACGTACCGCCGGGTGGCACTGCCATCAACACCGGTGCGCAGGGTGGCGCGATTGGCGGCGGATTGGGCGATCTGCTCAAGAGCGGGCTCGGCGGCCTGCTTGCAACCGGTGCGGCCGGAAGCATCGTCAGTGGCGGACTCGGCGACCTGCTTAAGCAGTTTCAGCAGAACGGGCACGGCGAAGCCGCGGACTCGTGGGTCGGCACGGGGCCCAACAAGACAATCTCGCCGAATGATCTGGCCGGCGCGCTCGGCGCGGACAAGATCAATGCACTCGCGGCGCAAACCGGCATGTCGCATGATGAGTTGCTGCAAGGCCTCAGCGAATATCTGCCGAAAGTGGTCGACCAGTTGACGCCGCAAGGGCGTCTGCCGACCGAACAGGAAGCCGGGCGCTTGCTCTGATGCAAGCGCGGCAAAGTCGTTTCGTTAAGCGGTCTCGCTACAATTGACAGGAGCACGCATGGGCATCCTCTGGATTCTTCTGATCGGTCTCGTCGCGGGCATTATCGCGCGCTTGCTGGCGCCCGGACCCAATAACCCTTCAGGTTTCATTCTCACCGCCGTTCTCGGGATCGCGGGGGCATTCCTCGCGACCTGGATCGGCCAGGCAATCGGCTGGTACCGCCCGGATCAGGGCGCAGGATTCATCGGCGCGACTGTTGGCGCCGTGGTCGTGCTGTTCATCTGGCACCGGTTTGTGTCGGCGCGGGCGATACCGGACGCGGGGGCGGGGCCGCGTTAGGCGCGGGTCCGCCGGGCATTCGCTGCCGCTCTACCGCGGCGGAATCTGGATCAGGTCATCCAGTTGCGCCTTGGTCAGTTCGGTGGCGGTGTACTTCAGGCTGACCGCATCCTTGACGATGGTGTCGAGCCCGACAATTTTATCCGGCTCGATCGAGGCGCGCGGGAAAAAATCGTCGCGCGTGCGCTTGGCCTTGGCCTCGCTGATCTTCAGCCAGTCCGAGTAGACCTTCAGCGCGTTCGGATCGGTGTAGAGATAGTTCACGGTCTCGCGATAGGCCTTCATGTAGCGGTCGACCACGTCCTTGTGCTCTTTCAGAAAATTGGCGTTGGCAATGTTGAGCCGGACGGTCTGGCCCTTGAAGGCGCTGGCATCGTTGCCGGTGGCAATGATGCGGATCTGTTTCTGATCGAGCTGGTCGAGCCCGAACGGCGGCGCCGCCCAGCCGACATCGACCTGTCCCGACATGACTGCGGTCAGGTTCGCGGCGGGCCCGCCCATCGCGGTCGGCTTGGCCTTGAGGTCATACTGCTTCATGAAGGCGGTGACGATGCCGTGCGTGGAGGAGCCGTTGGTCGAGTAGGCCAGCGTCTTGTCGTCGGTGTCCTTTAGCGACTTGATCGGCGAGTCCGCCTTCACATACCAATACAAATCATTGGCGCCGGTGGTTTCGGCACCGATCACGCGCACCGGCGCGCCTTTCGAATAGGCGCCGAGCACGCCCATGACACCGGCGGCGATGCCAAGGTCGACGCTGCCGGAGATCACCGCCTGCTGGGTCTCGCCCGCGCCATTGGTGTAGACGATGTCGAGCTCGAGGCCGTGCTTCTTGAAGATGCCGGCGAGCTGGCCGACCTCCGAAATCGAAGTGTCCCAATTGCCGCGCTGGCCGACCGCCAGTTTCACCTTGTCGAGTGCGGACGCGGTGTTGGCGGTCGCGAACAGCGACATGGTCGCAAGTGCAAGAGCAAGCCTGTATTTTTTCATCCTATCCTCCCCAGTGCTTTTTTAAGTTATTTTACGGCTTCGCGGATGCGTTCGAGCGGGGCTTCGCTGCCGCCGCCGAGGCTCCGCCAGTTTGTTGTCTTCGGCACCACGCCTTCATATGAACTGATGGTCGCATGCCGGATGTGGGGCCCGGCAGCGCCGATCGCTGAGCCGCCGTCGCGCATGGCGCGGGCGGCATCCACCATCAAGCGGCGGAACGCCACCACCGCCACGTCGCTGGCGCCGACCCGCTCCTTCGAGCGATCGCTGATCGGGCCCATGCCCTCCCACATGGCGATGTCCTGGTTCGGGATGCCGGCGATGCCGGTGAAGTTTCCCGCCCTCATCGCCGCGCGATCCTGACCGTAGAGGTTGCCGCGCGTACGCTTGCCGTCGAAATTGCGGTCGACGTCGACGCCCCATTCGAGAACGTTGAATTTCCGCCACGCATCGGCGTCGATGCCGGGCTTGTCGGTGCCGTTCCAGGCGATGAAGTAGAAGATAGTGTTGTGGTCGTCTTCAGGCGTGAGCAGGGTGGCGACGTTGTGCACGTTGTTCGGCGGGATCAACGCGGTGAACGGTGCGATGTAGACGGTCGTGCGGATGTAGTCGTGCGTCGCTTCGTTCATGATCGGACGCCGGATGGCCGCGTAGCGGAATCCATAACTCGTCTTCTCGATCTGGAAGCGCGGCGCCTTGTCGGTGGATGGGCGAAGCCAGTTGGCTTCCGTCGCCTTGGCGCCATCGACCTGCGCCGGCACCATGTCGGAGGAATGCAGACTTGACGAGTGCGCCGAGTCGATCTGGCCCTCGAGGATCTGCGCCCAGTTGCAGCGCACCCGCACCTTGGTGGCGCTGACCCGCGCGTCCGGCGTCGGCGCGAAGGCGGGCGCTTCGAATTCGCGCATCTCCTCGGGCGGGCCCATATAGCACCACACGAAGCCGCCGGCCTCGCGCGCCGGGTAAGCTTTGTGCTTCACGCGCTCGGGAATGAGGCTGTGCTCGGGCTCGGAGGCCATCTCCACCACGTTGCCCTCAACGTCGAATTTCCAGCCGTGATAAAGGCAGCGCAGCCCGCATTCTTCGTTGCGCGCGAACAGGAGCGAGGCGCGCCGGTGCGAGCAATATTCGTCGAGCACGCCGACACGGCCCTTGCTGTCGCGGAACACCACGAGATCCTCGCCGAGCAGGCGCACCTTGACCGGCGCGCCATCCGGTTCGGCCACTTCCTCCGAAAGGCAGGCCGCGATCCAGTGGCGGCGCATGATCTGGCCCATCGGCGCGTCGCCCTCGACGCGGCACAGCAGATCGTTTTCCTCCGGTGTCATCATGGCGGCGCGTCTCCCTCGGCGGCGCTGCGTCGACAGATTTCTCTCGCGCGCCCTTTCTTAGATATCTAAGATAAGACTAGAGAATGCGCCCGGCCTTGTCGAGGTAGACCATCCTGTGAGCCCGCCTGATCACCGCAAGCTCCGCCTCGGCGTGGCCGGCCTGGGCCGCGCATTTTCCGTGATGCTGCCGACATTTACCGCGGATGCGCGCGTGGCGCTCGTGGCGGCGGCCGACGCCCGCGCGGAGGCCCGGCAGCGCTTTGCCGCGGACTTCGGCGGCAAGAGCTACGAGTCCGTGGAGGAACTGTGCGCCGATCCCGCGATCGACGCGGTCTACGTGGCAACGCCGCACCAGTTTCACGCGGAGCATGCGGCGCTTGCGGCGCGCCACGGCAAGCATCTGCTGATCGAAAAGCCGATTGCGCTCACGCTTGATCAATGTGCGTCAATCATCGACGCGACGCGGCGCGCCGGCGTGCATCTCGTCGTCGGTCACAGCCATTCCTTCGATGTGCCGGTACGGCGCCTGCGCGAATTGATCGCAAGCGGCGAGTTCGGCGCGGTGCGAATGGTCAACGCCATCAACTACACGGACTATCTCTATCGGCCGCGCCGTCCGGAGGAGCTCGACACCGCGCAAGGCGGCGGCGCGGTGTTCAATCAGGCGGCACATCAGGTCGACATGGTGCGGCTGATTGCCGGCGGCCAGGTGACAAGCGTGCGCGCGCTGACCGGCGCGTGGGATCCCTCGCGCCCGACCGAAGGCGCCTATGCCGCGCTGCTGACGTTTGCCAACGGCGCTTTCGCATCGCTGACTTATAGCGGGTATGGGCACTTCGACTCCGACGAGTTTCAAGGCTGGATCGGGGAGATGGGGCAGAAGAAGAAACCTTATGCCGGCGTTTCGCGTCCGCGCTTCGGTAGCGCGCAGGAAGAAGCGGCATTCAAGAACGCGCACAATTATGGCGGCAGCGAATATCGTCCATCCCCTGCGCAGGCTGCGGAACATCAGCATTTCGGCACGCTGCTGGTGAGTTGCGAGCGCGGTGATCTGCGCGCGCTGCCAAATGGCGTAATGATCTATCAGAACGGTACGGCGCGGCTCGAAGAATTGCCGCCACCCGCTGTGCCGCGGGCAGAAGTGATCGACGAACTTTACCGCGCGGTGGTTCAGGGTGAGGCGCCGCTGCACGATGGCGCCTGGGCGATGGCGACGCTCGAAGTGCTGCTGGGGATCCTGCGCTCCGCCCAAGAAGGCTGCGACGTCACGCTCAAGCATCAAGTTGCCGTGCCGTGAAGCGCGAACCGGCGACCACGCAGACAATCCTGCGGCACTGGCGCGAGGCTGTGCCGGATGATCGTCTCGCGCACCTGGTGAAAGACGCGACCCGCGCGCTGGTGCGCGCATTACAGATGCGGCTCGCGGAGCACGGCGTTTCGTTCGGGCATTGGACGTTTCTGCGTATTTTGTGGGAGGGCGACGGCCTGACGCAACGCGAGCTGAGCGAACAGGCCGGTGTCATGGAGCCGACGACCTTCTCGGCGCTCAAGGCGATGGAGCGGCTCGGCTACATTCGCCGGCGCCGGCGCGAAGGCGATCGCAAGAAGGTCTATGTATTGCTGACACCGAAGGGGCGGCAGCTGCGCGATCGCCTGGTGCCGCTCGCCGAGAACGTCAACCGCATTGCGGTGCGCGGTGTCCAATCCGCGGACATCACGGCAACCCGCGCCGTGCTGCTGGCGATCATCGAGAACATGGCGCAGGACGAACAGGCCGCCGACATGCGCATGCCGTCGACCCGTGAACTGGGACGGCTGAAAGCCGGCGGGCGAAAGCGGCGGCGGCGCAAAGAGCCAGACTAATAGCCGGCGTCCGACCCTCGTTTTTCGGCTTGCGAAAATCACGTAAATTGCGAGTATTCAGGCCAAATCGGGGGAACACCCGACAGCTTGGGAAGGGGAGACGCCAATGACTGCTTTTACACGCCGCAATCTATTGTCGGCGGCCGCTGGTGCGGCTGCCGCGGCAACAGTGCCATTCGAACATCAGGCCCGCGCCGCCACGCCGCCCGCTAACAAGCAAGCTGCGGGTTGGTACCGCTACAAGATCGGCACCATCGAGGTGACGGTCGCGACCGACGGCGTCGCCCGCTTCAAGATGGCGGAAGATCATGTCATCAACATCAAGAAAGATGTGGTGAATGCCGCGCTCGCCGAGGTCTTCATGGAAAAGGACATGATGACCACGCCCTACAATCCGGTTTGCCTGAACACCGGCTCGAAGCTGGTGGTCATCGATACCGGAACCGGCGAAGCCAATTACAAGAAGAGCAACGGGGTCGGCGGCCAGTTCGTGACCAATCTCGCCGCCTCCGGCATCGAGCGGACCGCGGTCGATACCGTGATCATCTCGCACTACCACGGCGACCACATCAACGGCCTGTTGATGGAGGATAATTCGCTCACTTATCCGAACGCCGAAATTCTGGTGCCGGCGCGCGAACATGCCTTCTGGATGGATGACGGAGAAATGAGCCGCGCTACTGTCGGCCGCCTGCAATCCAACTTCAAGAACGTGCGGCGTGTCCTGAACGCCGACGTGATGAAGCGTTTGAAGACCTATGAATGGGGTAAGGAAGTCATCCCCGGGGTGACGGCACAGGGAACGCCCGGTCACACGCCCGGCCATACATCTTACGTGATCGCCTCAGGCTCGGACAGCGTCTATCTCCAGTCAGACGTCACGCACGTGCCGTTCCTGTTCGCGCGTCATCCGGACTGGCACGCCTTCTACGATCAGGACGGCGACATGGCGGAAACAACGCGCCGCAAGGTCTATGACATGCTGGTCGCCGACAAGCTGCGGGTGCAGGGCTTCCATTACCCGTTCCCGTCGCTTGCGCACGTGGAGAAATACGGCACCGGTTACCGCGAGATTCCGGTGATCTGGAATCCGACGATCTGATCACCGTCCACATTCGTCGCGGATCAAAAAAAGCCCCGGGCATTGCCCGGGGCTTGTGTCGTTTGGACGCGAGGCTGTCCGCCCACGCGTTATTTCGCGGCGACGATCTTCTGCTTCTGCTCGCCGAGCTTTTCGATGCCGAGCGTTACCACGTCGCCGGGTTTCAGGAAAACCGGCGCCGGCTTCATGCCGAGTGCAACGCCGGGCGGCGTGCCGGTGATGATGATGTCGCCGGGCTCCATCACGAAGAACTGCGAGCAGTACCAGACCAGGTGTTCGGCGCCGAAGATCATGGTCTTGGTGTTGCCGCGCTGGCGCTTTTCGCCATTGACGTCGAGCCACATGTCCAGGTTCTGCGGATCGCCGACTTCATCCTTGGTGACGAACCATGGACCGACCGGGCCGAAGGTCTCGCAGCCTTTGCCCTTGTCCCACTGGCCGCCGCTGCGCTCGATCTGGAACGCGCGCTCGGACACGTCGTTCGACAGGAAGTAGCCGGCGATGGCGTCCTTCGCCTTGTCCCTGGCGAGATACCGTGCGCGCTTGCCAATGACGATGCCGAGCTCGACCTCGTAGTCGAGCTTTGTGGACTCGCGCGGCGTGATGGTGTCGTCGTTCGGCCCGCAGATGCAGGTGATCGCCTTGTTGAAGATGATCGGCTCTTTCGGGATCGGCATGCCGGCTTCCGCCGCGTGGTCGGAATAGTTCAAACCGATCGCAATGAAATTCCGCACGCTGCCGAGACAGGGGCCAAGCCGCGGCTTGCCGGAGACAGGCTTCATCCGCTTGAGGTTGGCCTTGCGGATCTTGGTTAGGCCGCCGGACGCCAGCATCGCGCCGTCGATGTCCTTCACGAGGCGCGACAGATCGCGGATCTTGCCGTCGTCACCAATGATGCCGGGCTTCTCGCGGCCGGGTGCGCCATAGCGGACGAGCTTCATTTTCAGGTGTCTCCCTTGCGACGTCTATTGGGGGCGTTTGTTCTTGGAGGTGGAGGCTAAGTCGGCGCCATCATGCATGGCGGCGGGCAGCGGGCAACCCTTCCGTGCGGCATGCGCATGGGCTGGCCCGACCGCGAAAGCCCAGATCAATCAGGATCTTGCCGACCGGTGCGCAATGGTTAGCGAATTCCTACGATATTTCGCGGTTTTTGATGATCAGTTTCACCGCTCGATAAATAGGCACACCTAGGATGCGATTGGCCCCAATGGAATGGGAAGACCAGAGTGAAGTGCCATGGACGAACGACGCAAGGCCCAGCGTTTACGCGCACTCAAAGGCGGCACGATCGCGTTTAACCGCGCGGCCGGCATTGACTGTCGCGTCCGTAATCTGTCCCCGGCCGGCGCCTGTCTCGAAGTTGCGAGCCAGATCGGCATTCCGGACGATTTCGTGCTGGTCGTGGGCTACGACAAGATAAACCGCTCATGCCACGTGATCTGGCGCGCGGATATGCGGATGGGCGTCGAGTTTCGCGCGGCTTGAACGCACGCACCGAGGGCCGCGCGCCGGCGTCGGGTGGTAACAATTTCCGCCCGTCCGCAGTGCGTCCGGCACCGTTTTGATCCGGCCGATTGTCGAACAATTGCAGCCCGTTGTTGCAGTGCGGCAGGACTGTGTCGCTGCCGCAACAGCCGCACGAATTTCGCTTAACTTCCGGCAAAACCAGCGATTATCGCGCCAACGCCTATTGTCGGTTAAGCGGGGTCCCGTCACGATGCACCCTTGCGCGCCGGGACCGCGCGTTTTGGGGGACGACATGACGCTTCGGGGCTGGGCAAGCATCCTGCGCGCAGGTAGTGCGCTTGGAATTTTGGTCGTCGCTACCGCACAGGCGAGCGCCGGTGCACTCGCGGTTCACGAACAAAGCGCATTCGGGCAGGGCGCTTCTTACGCGGGCGTCGCGGCCGGCGGGTCGCTGTCCACGATGTTCTGGAATCCGGCAGTGATGACTCAATTTGCCGGCGTCCAGAGTGCGTCGAGTTACTCGGCTTTCTTGCCGTCCGTAAAAAATTCTCCGACCTCGGGCACATATGCGGCGCTCGGTGGCACTTTCAACACGTATCAGGCGGCGCTCATTCCGGCCGGCTACATGTCGTACCAGCTCAGTCCGAACCTCTGGCTGGGCATGTCACTGAACGCGCCGTTCGGCCTCTCGGTTGGCTTTCCCGAGAGCTGGGCTGGCCGCGATTATGCTGCAGGCAATACATCGCTTCACACTTATAACGCGGCGCCCAGCATTGCCTATCGGATCAATGACTGGATCAGTGTCGGCGCCGGCGTACAGATCCAGTATGCCAAAGCCGCCCTGAACCACGGCGTCTCGCTCTTCATTCCCGGTGTTGGTACTTTTCCGGTCGGTGATGCGAATTTGTCGGGCACTGGTTGGGGTTACGGCTTCACCGCTGGCGTCACGTTAACGCCGACACCGACGACCACGATTGGTCTTGGCTACCGTTCCGGCATCGACCAAAAAATCGATGGCATCTTGAAGACACCGGTGAGCCTCATTGGAGCGTCCACCACGGTCGATTTGCCTGGCGTGCTGTCGCTCGGCATCCGGCAGCGCCTCGATCAGAATTTGACCTTGCTTGGCACGGTCGAGTGGACCGACTGGAGCCGGATCGGGACTTCCAACATTTTGGTCAACGGCGCTACCGTCACAACCTTGCCGTTTCAATACAAGGATGGGTGGCTGTTCTCGGCGGGCCTCGAGTATCAAGCGAACGAGCGGATGACCTTGCGTACCGGCTTTGGCTACGAGATTTCGCCGGTCACCGATCAGGTGCGTACGCCACTCATACCGGACGCCGACCGGTTCTGGGCATCGGTCGGTGCGAGTTACGTGATCATCAAGGGCTTGAAGGCTGATGTGGCCTATTCCCACGTCTACGAGCCCAACGCGTCGATTAATATCTCGCCGACCTCCGGCAACCCGTGGTTCGCCACAACCGGCATCACGTATATCGGCAACGCGCGGTCTCACGCCGACATCATTTCGCTTGGCGTGAACTGGAAATGGGACGAGGTCTTCAAATAAACCCGCCCGCAGCGGCGCTCTTCAAAAGGCCGGTGGTGACGCCGGCCTTTTTGTTTTCAGAATGCGCCGTTGAACGTTCCGCCGTCGATCAGCAGATTCTGTCCGGTGATGTAGCCGCCGTGCGTCGAGCACAGGAACGCGCATGCTGCGCCGAATTCGTCCGGATTGCCGAAGCGCCGGGCCGGGATCGTGGCGATGCGCTCGGCGGCGACCTGGTCGGCTGTCTTGCCTTTCTGTTCGGCGGTCTTGCTCAGCACGCCGCGCAACCGGTCGGTATCGAAGGCCCCCGGCAGGATATTGTTGATGGTCACATTCTTGTCGGCCACCGTGCGTGCGACGCCGGCGAGGAAGGCCGTCAATCCAGCGCGCGCGCCCGACGACAGATCGAGCCCTGCGAGCGGCATCCTCACCGAGCCCGACGTGATGTTGACGATGCGCCCGAACTTGCGCTGACACATCGGGTCGATCACCTTCTGGATGAGCTCGACCGCAACCACCATATTGGCGATGACGCCGTCGATCATCTGCGCGCGGGTGAGTTCGCGGAAATCGCGCATCGGCGGGCCGGCATTGTTGTTGACCAGGATGTCGGGCTGCGGGCAGGCGGCAAGCAGCGCTTTCTGGCCCTCGGGGGTCGCGACGTCGGCGGCGACGGGGATAACCTTGCCGCCGGTCGCACTGGCAAGTTCGGCCGCCGCTGCTTCCAATTTCTTGGCATCCCGCCCGTTGATCACCACTTCGCAGCCGGCTTCCGCCAGAGCGCGCGCGCAGGCTTTTCCGAGTCCGCGGCTCGAGGCGCAGACGATGGCCTTGCGGCCGGCAATTCCGAGATTTATTGGGTGTCCTTACGCGACGGAGTTTATGTGTGCCGGAGTGTTAGTGCTGAGGCAGGTGAGGTCAAGTACGAGGTGCTCGCAGTTCAGTCCGGGAGCCTTTACCCTCCCCTGGAGGGGGAGGGTCGCCGCCGAAGGCGGCGGGGTGGGGTGAAGGGATGCACCAAAATTGCCGACCATCGATCAGTTCAAGCGCGCCACGGCGCGACGTCTGCGGAAGGATACGACCGACTCCGAGGTGAGATTGTGGCGCTATCTAAAACGTCTCGCGACGCGCGGCACTCACTTTCGCCGGCAAATGCCGATCGGAAAATTCGTTGTCGATTTTGCCTGTCCGGCGGCGCGTCTCATCATTGAGGTCGACGGGTCGCAGCATGGCGAAGGTGAAGCTCGCCGGCGCGACCAGCTGCGCACAGAATGGCTTGAGTCCGAGGGCTACCGTGTCCTTCGCTTTTGGAACAACGAGGTCGCCCAGAATATTCATGGAGTGATGGACGCGGTCTACATTGCGCTTTATGGCGCGCGCGAAGCCGAACCAAGTGCTCTTAAACACAAGCGCCACACACGCACAGCTCGCATCGGTGCTGTCACCCCACCCCGGCGCGCGACGCGCGCCGACCCTCCCCCTCCAGGGGAGGGTGAAGAATAGCGCGCGCGTGCTCACTGAAATCCAAAACGCGATCGCAACGACCCCCACCCCCGACCCCTCCCCACAAGGGGGAGGGGAGCAGGGCACAGTTACGCGCCGACCCTCCCCCTCCAGGGGAGCGTGAAGAACAGCGCACGTGTCGCTCAACTGTTGCAAACGGCTGCTACCTCCGACCGACACTCGCTGTCTTGATTCGGGAGGACTGCATGCTCCGCGACCCCGCCAAAGACGTGATGGAGAAAGCCTACGCACGTTGGGCGCCGGTCTACGACGTGCTCTGCGGGCCGGTCTTTCTGAACGGGCGACGGGCCGCTGCCAGCGCCGCGCGCGCGGTCGGCGGGCGTATCCTCGAGATCGGCGTCGGCACCGGTCTCTCATTCGACGACTACGACGACACGACCGAGATCACCGGCATCGACATTTCGGAGCCGATGATCGCGCGTGCACGAGAGCGGGCAAAGTCCGGACGCTACCCGTTCGTCAAGGAACTGTCCGTCATGGATGCGCACGATCTCGGCTACCCGGACGCGTCGTTCGACTGTGTGGTGGCCCAGTTCGTCATCACCCTGGTCGAGGATCCAGAACGCGTTCTGTCGGAATGCGCGCGCGTGCTGCGCCCCGGCGGTCAAATCATTTTGGTTAATCACCTTTATTCGGAACGCGGGCTTGCTGCCGCGGTCGAGCGCCTGTTGGCACAGAAGGCACACATGGTGGGCCTGCGGCCGGAATTTCCCTTCCAGCGCCTGGCGGCATGGGCTCAGAAACATGGCGGTGCCGAGCTGGTGGAACGGCGCAAGCTCAAGCCGTTCGGGGTCTACACGCTGGTGCGTTTTCAACGCGCGGACATAGGTAATGCCGCGGCCTGATCGTGGAAAATAGGTAAACAGTGCGGTCATAAAACTGAAATGCGAACCTGCTACGTCCCGCGCATGATCATTGCACCGGAGAGCGTCGAATCGTGACGGACAACGCCACGCGACGGTTTCGCGCGCTGTTCATCTCCGACGTCCACCTGGGAACGCGCGGCTGCCAGGCCGACAGGCTGCTCGACTTCCTCCGCCATCACGACGCAGAAACCGTGTATCTCGTCGGCGATATCGTCGACGGCTGGGCGCTTCGCTCGTCCTGGTATTGGCCGCAGACGCACAACGACGTCGTGCAGAAACTTCTGCGGCAGGCGCGCAAGGGCGCGCGGTTGATTTACATCCCGGGCAATCACGACGAATTTCTGCGCGGCTATTACGGCACGCATTTCGGCGGCATCGAGGTGGTGGAAAATACAATTCACGTGGGCCTCGACGGCCGCCGCTATCTGGTCGTTCACGGCGATATTTTCGATCTGGTGGTGACGCAGGCGCGCTGGCTCGCGCTCCTCGGCGACAAGGCCTACGAATTCGCGCTCACCGCCAACCGCGTATTTAATGCCTTCCGCCGCATCTTCGGTGCGCCTTATTGGTCCTTGTCCAAATGGGCCAAGCTGAAAGTGAAGAATGCGGTCAACTACATCGGCGCTTTCGAGAAGGCATTGGCGACCGAAGCAAAGCATCACCACGCCGATGGTGTGATCTGCGGCCACATCCACACGGCCGCCATGCATGACGACTACGGGTTGCGCTACATCAACTGCGGCGACTGGGTGGAAAGCTGCACGGCGGTCGCCGAGCGCGAAGACGGCCAGTTCGAGATCATCACCTGGACGCACCGTGAGCGGAATGTCGATGCAGTATCGGCCATCGGGCAATCACGGGCTGCTTGATTGTATGAATACATCAGTGTTCACCGACCTCATCCTGAGGAGCCGCGCGAGAGCGCGGCGTCTCGAAGGATGGGGTCGGGGCCTCATGGTTCGAGACGCGCCGCTTTCGCGGCGCTCCTCACCATGAGGAGGGCGGTCTGGCGGGGAAAGGCATGAAAATCCTGGTCGCCACCGATGCCTGGCACCCGCAGGTCAACGGCGTCGTGCGTACCCTGGGGCACGTTGCGCGCGAGGCGCGCGCGCTTGGCGCCGAGCTCGAATTCCTCGGCCCCGACCAGTTCTGGACCTTGCCGATGCCGAGCTATCCGGAAATCCGCCTGGCGTTGGTCGCGCCGGGTGATATCGAGCGGCAGGTCGAGCGTTCGCAGCCCGATGCAATCCACGTTGCCACCGAAGGCCCGCTCGGCCACGCCATGCGGCGTCTCTGTTTGCGGCGCGGCCTGCCTTTCACGACCAGTTTTCACACGCGCTTCCCGGATTATCTCGCCGGGCGGCTGCCGGTGCCCGAACGCTGGACCTGCGAGCTGACATGGGCCTGGCTGCGGCGGTTTCATTCCGCGGGCGCCGCCACGCTGGCGGCGACGCCAACTCTCGCCAGCGAACTCGCGACCCGGGGTTTCAGGAACGTGAAGCTGTGGCCGCGCGGCGTCGACGCTGAGCTGTTCCGCCCGCGTCGTGGTAAAGGGCTCAACTTCCCGCGCCCGATTTTTCTGACGGTTGGGCGGTTGGCGGTTGAAAAAAATCTCGAGGCCTTTCTCAAGCTTGACCTGCCCGGCACGAAACTCGTAGTCGGCGAGGGGCCGGCCCGCAGTGCATTGACGAGAAAATTTCCTGACGCGGTCTTTATCGGCGCGCGAACCGGCGAGGCACTGGCGGAAATCTATGCGGCCGCCGATGTGTTCGTGTTTCCGAGCCGCACCGACACGTTCGGTCTGGTGCTGCTGGAAGCTCTCGCGAGCGGCGTGCCGGTAGCCGCCTTTCCGGCGACGGCGCCCCGCGACGTCATCGGCGATGCGAATGTCGGGGTTCTCGATGTCGATCTTCAGCGCGCCTGTCTCGGTGCTTTGGACTGTTCGCGGCAGGATTGCCGCGAATTTGCGTTGCGCATGACCTGGGCGGAGAGCGCGCGCATCTTCCTGGAGCACGTGGGGGAAGCGACGAGGCCAGCGCGCGGCAAGCCCGTGCGGGTCGCAGCTTGATCGCCCGACCGCTTCGATCGATGCTTAATCGCGAAGTTGGGCTGGTGGCATAACTTGCGACCATGTTTCGCTTAGCGGTGGTTTCCGTAAAGCGTGTAATTCGGACATACGGCCACATCAAAACCGGTTGGTGTTCCGCCCGGCGTGTAGCCCATCTCAGGATGGCAGCCGCGCGGAACCGGTATGCAGCCGACGACAGTGCAGGCAATCTGCGGCTGTGCAGCATTGGCTGCCTTCGTGGCGCGCTTGTGGTGCGCGGGCTCCGCGGTGGCCGACGCCAACGCAAGTGCAAGCACAATGACCGAAACGGATACCGTTGTTTTCATCGCGATCCTCCAAGCATTTCTGCAAGGCGGTTCCGTCAACATCGCCGCCTTCCGATCGGGTGTAAATGGTGCGTGTTCCATATTGGTCAATCCCACCCCATCAGCGGGTTCGGTGCATATTCACCATCCAATCCGTTTATTGGCGGGCGAGGCTGGCGTCTGGTGCGGCCGGGGTCGCCGTTGTCAACTGACGTGACCGCTCGACGCCCGTCGGTTCGGCTGGATCGCGCCATGGTGTTGCTGACGTTGGCGAGGCCTTCTGTCGTCGTGCAGCGCGTTGATGCACGACCCCGTGCGTCTCGCGATGTTTTACTGTGGCATTCAGCGGCGATACAGGTGGCTGCAAGCGCACCTCACGGGCGGGCGGCGCAGCGGCCGTGTCATCGGTAAGAGAGGCCGCTATCGGTCTCGCGGCAGGCGCGGGCTCGACCATTGTCTTTCCGTTGATAGTGCTTGTCGTCAGGTCAGTGAACGCCGACCGGTTTTGCTCCAGCTTTTCCTGTTGCTGCTTCGGCGCACTGAGTGCGAGTTCCTCTTCGACCCGTTTCTCGTCCACCAACTGAACGATGCGATCAACCTGCCTGCGCAATTCTTCATAGGAGACCTGCTTGCGTCCGATCATGTACGCCAAATAGTTGCTGGCTGCGATGACCGACACTGCGGCAATGACCAGCGGAAATGACCTCACAACGAAAGCGATCGCCTCACTTCGCGGCGACCGACTGCTCCGCGCCTGGTGAGAATTGGACGAACGGCGTGTCTGTTGTGTGCGTGCCGGGGAAGAAGACGACATGCGTGCGCTCCGTGCCGGATCGACATATGCCGAGCCCGATTCGCCGCCGTGTGTCAAAGCAAAGATGACCGCCGGCTCGTCATTGGCTGAAAGGGGTACCCGACGAGGTATGCGGTTATAGGTACTTGCAGCCGCGCGTGGCGTGGCGCTAATTTCGCTGGTCATGGGCGCAATCGACAATTCAATTCTCCCGACAGTGGCCGACATCGAGGCAGCGGCAAAACGCCTTGCAGGCGTTGCGGTCCGCACGCCTTTGATCAATGCACCGGTGCTCGATGATGCGCTCGGCGCGCGCGTTTTCCTCAAAGCGGAAACATTGCAGCGCACCGGCTCCTTCAAGTTCCGCGGCGCCTACAACAAGTTATCCTCGATCCCGCCCGAACGGCGCGCCGCCGGCGTCGTGGCTTATTCCAGCGGCAATCATGCCCAGGGCGTTGCGGCGGCCGCGCGCCTGCTTGGCATGCGGGCTACCATCGTGATGCCAAGCGACGCGCCAAAGGCGAAACGGGACCGCACATTGGCGCTCGGCGCAGAGGTGGTGCCTTACGATCGCAATTCGGAAGATCGCGCCGCGATCGCCAAAAAAATCATGGCCGAGCGCAATGCCACACTGGTGCCGCCCTACGATGATCCGTTCATCATTGCCGGGCAGGGCACCATCGGCGCCGAAATTGTCGAGGATCTGGCGCGGCTCTCGCTCAAGCCCGATATCGTGGTCATCGGCGCATCCGGCGGCGGGCTCGCGGCCGGCATCTCGCTGGGCATGAAATCACGGGTGCCGTCGGCTAAATTCTATGTCGCCGAGCCCGAGGGCTTTGACGACACGATCCGCTCGTTCGCCAGCGGCAAGCGCGAAGCCAATCCGCGCATGAGCGGTACGATCTGCGATGCCTTGATGAGCAATACGCCGGGTGAGCTGACGTTTCCCATCACGCGCGATCTGATCGGGCAGGGCACGACGGTCAGCGATGCCGAGGTCGCGCACGCGGTCCGCTATGCATTCAATGAATTGAAGCTGGTTGTCGAACCCGGCGGCGCCATTGGCCTCGCGGCATTGTTAGCCGGCAAGCTGGAGGTCAAAGGCAAGATCGTGGTCGGCGTGCTGTCTGGCGGCAACGTGGACGCAGATCTTTTCGCGCGGCTGATTGCCGCTGCGTGATGGCGCGGCTGCTTACGTAAACAGCGCCAGGCGCTCTTCTTCAGTTAAGGCCATGATTGATGCCAGCGGGCCGGCCGGTTTCGGCCGTTTTGTGTCCGCTACGGTCGGCGCGGGCGGCGATACCACGGGTTCGATTTTCGGTACGTCGGGTTCGATCGTCGCTGGTTTTCCGTTCGGGACGGCCGGCGCGGGGCCGACAAACGTCACCTCCGTCATGATCGTCTCGCTGCGTACAAGAGCGATTGACGGCAGTGGTGTGACCAGCGGCGAGGGAATCGGCAGTTCGGGCTGCTCGGGCATCGGCACCACGGCAAGATGCGTGCGCTCGACGGCTTCCTTTGACTCAGCTTTTGGCTCTTGTCTCGATTCTTGCGGCAAACTTGGTTGAGTGGCTTCAGCCGGCGGTGGGCCCTCTATGGGCGCCAAAGCCATGATGGCGGTGATGCGGCGCGCGACCAGAGCAATCAGTTCGGCGAGCTTTGTCGCCTTCGTCGCAACGATGGTCGACTCCAGCTCGATTTGCGCCGCCGCGATGTCGTCGAGCAGCGCGCGCAATTCCGCTTTGATCGTATCGGTGACCTTTGGCGCGCTGTTGGCCGCAACCGTCTGCTGCAATTGCGCGATCGCAGCGAGTAACTGCTCGGTGTCGGCATTGCGGTTGCGCCGGGTATATTCGGTGAGAAAGGCGCGGCCGCGTGCGCTCGCAGACAGCGCTGCGCAGAAGGTTTCGTAGTCGCCGCCATCGGGCGCGTCCGGCGCGGGTTGTCCCGCCCGCGCCGCGGTCTCGGTCGCCATGTGCAATCCCTGCGGGGCCGTTTATCAATCATGTGGCTTGATTCGGCCAGCATTGCTTCGCCCTCGCAGGCGCGGCGCAGGCCGGAAATTGATGTTCCTGCAACGCGTTAGGTGGAACCGGACGGGCGTCATGCAGCCTGCACGCGCGACATATTTGGGCTTTGTGCCGCGGCTGGCGGCATTCTATGCCGCGCTGTTTATTTTGCCCGGCATCCAGATGCCGTTCTTCCCGGTCTGGCTCAAGGCGAAGGGGTTGGACCCGAAGATGATCGGCATTGTGCTGGCCGTGCCGATGGTGGTGCGGGTCCTGGCCATACCGGTCGTGACGCGCGCCGCCGACCGGCGCGACGCGATACGGGCCGCCATGGTGCTCGGCTGCATGGCGAGCGTCGCCGGCTATACCCTGGTTGGCTTGTCATCTGGCGCCCTTGCGATCCTGGTCGTCTACGCAGTCACGTCATTGGCTTCGACGCCGGTGATGCCGCTTTCCGAGACCTACGCGCTCAAGGGCCTTACGGCGCGCGGGCGGGCCTACGGGCCGGTGCGGTTGTGGGGCTCGTTTGCCTACATCGTCGGAAATTTCGCTGCCGGATTTGCAGCCGATGTGATGCCGGCACGCGATCTCATCTGGCTGATGGTGGCGGCGACGATTCTTCTGGCACTTGCCGCGTCGATGTTGCCAGCGCTCCCGTTGCCGCCGCACGAGAGCGACGCCCCATCACGGCCGCGCCCGAATTTGCTGCGTGATCCGGCGTTCATCGCCGTGCTGGCGGCCGCAAGCCTCATCCAGGCGAGCCACGCATTTTTCTACGGCTTCTCGGCGGTGCAATGGCGCGCCGCCGGTTTCGACGGCACCGTTATCGCGGCGCTGTGGGGACTCGGCGTGGCGGCGGAGATCGTGCTGTTCGCGATGCAGGCGCGGCTGCCGCCGTTCTTTGAACCGACCGTGCTGCTGTTGGTGGGTGCTTGCGGTGCCGTATTGCGCTGGGTTGGGATGGCGCTCGATCCGCCTGCGCTCATGTTGCCATTCCTGCAGCTGCTGCACGCGTTGTCGTTCGGCGCGACCCATCTCGGCGCGCTGATGTTTCTGGTGCGCCGCGTGCCTCCCGGTCAGGCGGCAACAGCGCAAGGCTACCTCGCGATTACGCTCGGGCTGGCGATGGCCGCAGCGACGGCGGTGTCCGGCCTGCTGTACGATGATTTCGGCAGCCGCGCCTATCTGGCGATGGCGTTAGCGGCTCTCGGTGGAGGCGCTTGCGGACTCATAGCGCACCGGATGCGGCACGCGGCGTTGCGCTGAACGCGTCTGCGGACGTTGGTCCCGCTCGCAGCTTGCCACGATGCCGCCGAGCGCGCGGCCCTCGAGGAAGATCATCTTGCGCGACAATCCTCCGTGGCTGCTGATCCATCTTCGCACCGACGGCGGGTAAATGTCCCACAGCGCCTGCGTACCGAGTGGGCTCGTCACTGGCCGCCCGTTATTGTCGGGCATCCAGGCTGCGTGAAAGCCGAACCGTGCGTGCTGCGTGGCGCAGATCTTTTCGCGCGGCACCAGACCGAGCACGAGCGTGCATGCCGAAAGGCAAGGGCCATCGACAACGACATTCTCGCCGCTCGAGCGCAGCGATGCGAAGGTTTGCAGATAGTGGCCGATTTGACCGCCGCGATCTTCCGAGATCCGCATCGTTGCGGATGCCGATGTCACGCTCAGCGCAGTCACAATCGCGCCGAAAACGAGTCCCCGAATTCGCATTTCCCCGTCCCGTTATCGTCGCCCTGCCTGAAGCGGTGGTGCGATCTTAGATGAAGTCTAAGCCAAACAAGCGGGAAACGGAAAGCTTTGGTTGACCTAAACCCGCCCGGCCCGACTAAAGAGAAGGCACATTTCATGAACGAAATCAGGTGGGTGGCGGAACCCGTAAAAAGGCGCTGTGGACAGCGCAAGCCTCGATGCAGGTCGTTGTGAGTTCCTTCGACTTAGCCCCAGAGCGTGGGCGCCGCTGGGTACACCAGGCTGTCCACGTAGCGTAGGCCGTCCGGACGATCCGCACTGAGCAAAAGTGGACCGTCGAGGTCGACGAAGCGTGCTCTTTGCGCCAGCAGCATGGCGGGCGCCATTGCAAGAGATGTTGCGACCATACAGCCGATCATGATTGAGAAGTTCCGCTGCTCCGCGTCGGCGAGCATTGCCAGCGCTTCGGTCAATCCGCCGGTCTTGTCGAGCTTGATGTTGACCGCGTCGTATTTGCCCGCGAGTGCAGCCAGAGAGGCGCGATCGTGAACGCTTTCGTCGGCGCAGACGGGAAGCGGACGCTTCATGCGCCCCAGCACATCATCGCGTCCGTCCGGCAACGGTTGCTCGACCAATGCGACGCCGGCCTGCGCGCAGGCGTCGAGATTGGCTGCGAGGTTAGTTTCGCTCCAGCCTTCGTTGGCGTCGACGATCAACGTTGTCTTCGGCGCTGCGGCGCGCACGGCGCGTATGCGCGCGGGGTCGCCGTCGGTGCCGAGCTTTATCTTGAGCAGAGCGCGGTGCGCCGCGCGTTCGGCCGCTTGTGCCATGACCGTGGGTTCAGCGAGCGAAATCGTGTAGGCGGTTGTGACTGGTCCCGGTGCGGGCAGCCCGGCCAGATCGTACGCGGGCCGTCCGGCGCGCTTGGCAGCGAGATCCCAGAAGGCGCAATCGAGCGCATTGCGCGCGGCACCGGCCGGCATTGCATGTTGCAAAGCATGGCGATCGAGGCCTTGTTGTATTTGCGGGCGCATGGCCTCGAGCGCCGCGGTGACGCCCTCGATGGTTTCGCCGTAGCGTGCATAGGGCACGCATTCTCCGCGGCCTCGCACATTGCCATCCGAGAGTTCCGCAACGACAACGGCAGCCTCCGTCTTGGCGCCGCGGCTGATCGCGAAAGAGCCGGCGATCGGCCAGCGCTCGACGGTGTGGGAAAGCATCAAGGGAGGGTTCACGGGCAATCCAGGGGCGATGAACGGTGTTCCGTCAAACCCTCGACAGGTTCATATGGCTGGGTCAAGTATGACGCCGGCCCGCCCAACGGGCCGATCGCGTGAAAATCAGAGGTTGGCCGCATGAGCAACCGGTTGCTCGAAGGCATCAAGGACGGCGAGCAGCTTAAAATCGCAGCCGCCGGCGCCTGGATTGCAGAAAATGCCCGAAATCTGGAGGCCTTGATCGACGGTGAGACGCTGCGCGAAGGCACCATTTCGCACGTCGACATCGACATGGGTCGCGTCGAGCGGCTGGATACTTTCGGCGCGTGGCTGCTCGAACGGCTGGTGCGGGCATTTTCCGCGCGTGGCTGCGAGACAAAGATCACCGGGCTCAAGGAGGACTACCGGGCCCTGGTCGACGAGGTCCGCGGCGTCAAACCTGAGGCAAAGAGAGCGCCGGCTGGCAATACCGTGGCGCATTTCCTCGCCTCGGTGGGAGTAAGCCTCGTATCGGTCGGGCATTCATTCGTAGCGTTTGTGAACATGATCGGTGCCCTCAGCGTGGCGCTGGTGCGGGTGCTGGCGCACCCACGTTCATTCCGTTTCACGTCGATGGTGCACCAGCTCGACAATGTCGGCTGGCGCGCGGTGCCCATTATTGTTCTTATTACTTTCCTGATCGGCTGCATCATTGCCCAGCAGGGCATTTTCCATTTCCGGAAATTTGGCGCCGACATCTACGTGGTCGACATGGTCGGCATCCTGGTGCTTCGCGAGATCGGCGTGCTCATCGTCGCCATCATGGTCGCTGGCCGCTCCGGCAGCGCCTATACCGCCGAGCTCGGCTCGATGAAGATGCGCGAGGAAATCGACGCGTTGCGTACCATGGGCTTTGACCCGATCGAGGTGCTGGTCCTGCCGCGTATCGTCGCACTGATTATTGGCGTGCCAATTCTCACGTTCCTGGGTTCGATGGCCGCGCTCTATGGCGGTGGCCTGGTGTGCTGGCTTTACGGCGGCATCGACCCGGACATCTACATCCAGCGCCTGAAGGAGGCGATTACCCTCGATACGTTTAAAGTCGGGATGATCAAGGCGCCCTTCATGGCGCTGGTCATCGGCGCGGTTGCCTGCGTCGAAGGCCTGGCGGTGAAGGGCAGCGCGGAATCACTCGGCCTGCAAACGACGGCCTCGGTGGTGGAATCGATTTTCCTGGTGATCGTGCTCGACGGGTGCTTTGCGATTTTCTTCGCTTCGATCGGGATGTGAAGGATGACGCGCGGTAATGGCAAAGAGGTGGTGATCGAGGTCCGCGATCTGGTCGTGGGCTTCGGCGATCACATCGTGCTCGATCGTGTCAATCTCGATGTCTATCGCGGTGAAATTCTCGGCTTCGTCGGCGGGTCGGGCGCAGGCAAATCCGTGCTGATGCGGACCATTATCGGGCTGCTGCCGAAGAAAAGCGGGACCATCAAGGTGTTCGGCACTGATCTTGCGACGGCGTCTGACACGGAACGGCAGGCGGTCGAACGGCGATGGGGCGTGCTGTTCCAGCAGGGCGCGCTCTTTTCGTCGTTGACGGTCAGGGAAAATCTCCAGTTCCCGATCCGCGAATATCTCCAGGTGTCACAGCAGCTGCTCGATGAGCTTGCCATCGCGAAACTTGAAATGGTCGGTCTCGATGCGAGCGTCTTGCAGAAATTTCCGTCGGAATTGTCGGGCGGCATGACCAAGCGTGTCGCGCTCGCGCGCGCTCTCGCGCTTGATCCGGAGATTGTTTTTCTTGACGAACCGACGTCCGGTCTCGACCCGATCGGCGCGGGCGATTTCGATACCTTGATCGCGACGCTTCAACGCACGCTGGGCCTCACCGTGTTCATGGTGACCCACGACCTCGACAGCCTGCACACGGTTTGCGACCGCATCGCAGTCTTGGCAGACCACAAGGTGATCGCTGCGGGAACGATGGATACGATGCTGGCCTCTGACCACCCGTGGCTGCGGGCCTATTTCCATGGGAAAAGGTCGCGCGCGGGCGAGAAAAAGCAGGCCTCACCGACGGTGTAGCGGCCTTGTGAGGCCGCTCCAGCCGCGCTTGTGGGTCAGTCGAAGCGGCCGGCGGCGTGTGCCAGCATGGTGTAGACCTTGCCGGTTTCCGACGTCAGATAGGTCCGCGCCACCACCTGGCCACGGTCGTCGCGGGAAACCTCGTCGAGCAAGCGCTCGAATTCGGTGATGTAACGGTCGACCGTCTGCTTGAATTCCCGGTCGGAGCGATACTTCTTGCGAATATCGTCAAACGCCTGCTGGCCCTGCAACGTATAGAGCCGGCGGGTGAAAACGTTGCGTTCACCCCGCTTGTAGCGGTCCCACAGATCGGCCGCCGCGTCGTGGTCGATCATGCGGGCGATGTCGACCGAAAGTGAATCCAGCGATTCAATAGAGTGCCGGGGCGGGCGGTCTTCGCTCGGGCGCGCGGGCGCGGTCTCTCGAGCGATTTCGCGTGGTGCTGGCTCGCGCGGAATTTCCCGCTGCGGCTCTCGTTGCGGCTCTCGCTGCGTTTCGCGTTGCGCTTCCCGTTGCGTTTCCCGTTGCGTTTCTCTTGGCGGCTCGTTCTCGTCGCGCGAGGCGCGGTTGAGGAGATCGGTCAGCCAGCCGCGGCCGGGTGTGGCCGGCGCGGGCGTCAGCGTGGGAACCTCGGTGGTGCGGCGAACGGCCGGCGCGAAACTGGCGGGTTCGCTGCGCTGAACGGGCCGCGGCGGGGGCATCTCATTGCGCGGCGGGGTGTCATTGCGCGGGGGAAGATCGCTGCGGCCGCCCACGACGGCAAGGGCTGGTTCCTCGCGCGTCCGGCGCACGGGCTCCACCGCATCGAGATTGCGGCCGTGACGGGCCACGATGCGATTGAGCTCGGCCAGGGCCTCGATCTGGTCGACGATGACCCGGCGCATTTGCGAGGCGCTTTCCGCCGTCTCCTGCGGCAGCTCGAAGACGCCGCGGCGCAGTTCGCCACGCGTGGCTTCGAGCTCGCTCTGCATTTCGGCGGCCATCTGCTTCATGCCCTGAACCGCCTCGGCGAAGCGTTGATTGGCGGTCTGGAACAGTTCCTGCGTGTCGCCGGCGGTCTGCTCATAGATCGCCCGCATTGCCGCGGCCGAGCGCTGGCGCTCGTCCTCGGCGTTTTCGCGCACGCGTTCATATTGCTCGCTGATCGCGCGGGTGCCTTCGGCGCTCGACTCCGATACGAGGCGCGCCACTTCGCGCGCGCGGGTCGAGGCCGCTTCGAGAGATTCATCGAGCAGGCCCGAGAAGCGGTTGAGGCGCTTCTCGAGATCTTCGGTGCGGATATCGAGCGTGGCCACCAGCGAATCGAGCTGGACGCGGCGCTCGTTGACGCTGTCTTCGGTGCGCTGATTGCTGTGGTCAATCACCTCGACCGCCTTGGCGAGATCGCGGCCGTGAATATCGAATTGGCGGGCCAGCTGGCCGAGGTCACCGATCACCTGCGTGGTGATGTCGCGGAAATTCGCGATGTTCGTCTCCACGCGACCGGTGGCGTCGCCCGTCGAAGCCGTCACCTCGTTCATGGCGGTGACGAATTCCGACACCCGCAGCATCAGGGTGTTTTCGAGCGCGCCCATGTTTTCGTGCGCGCCGCTGAGCACTTCCTGCAACATGATGTTGGCTTCGCGCAGCCGCTCGAACAATGCGGTGGTGTCCGACCGCAGCATGGTGTGCGTTTCGAGCATTTCCTTGACGGTCGAGGTCGCAGTCTCCTTCGACTGCGAGATTGCCTTTTGCGCGGTGTCGTTGAGTTCGTTCATCGTGCGGGTGACGGTATTGGTTGCTGCTTCGCCCGCGCTGTTGATCATGCGGGAGATCTCGCTGCTGTTGTCCATCATAGAGCGCGTGAAGGCGAAGCCCTTCTCCTCGATCGCCTTGACGGCCTGATCGGTCGCGCTCGTGACGTCGCGTGTAAATTGCTCGCCCTTTTCGGTGATGGCCGCCAGCACGCCGCCGCTCTTTTCGGACAGCACCGTCGTCATTTCATTGGTGCGCCGGCTGACTGCGATTGCGATTTCATCGGCCTTGCCGACGAAGCTGCGGGCGACTTCCTCGCTGACGCCAACGAGGGTGCGCTCGGCCTCGCCTGCGCTGGTGCGGATGGCCTCGGTGGTGGAAAGCGCAAGCTGGCCCAGCGAGCGTTCGGCGTCGCCGGAATTGACCTTGATGGCTTCGCTGAGCTGTTCCATGCGCGCATTGAGGGCGTCCGCCGCGGCCCTGGTGCGCGTCTCGATCTGCGTGGTGACGGTCTCGGCGCGGCCGACAAGGAGCTCTTCGAAGCGGCCAATGCGGCTGTCGAGAGTGTTGGCGACCTCGAGGGCCCGCGCGCCCAACGTCTGATCAATATTGCCGATCTTGGCGCCGATCGTTTCGGCGACTTCGCTGCCGCGCGAATTGATGGTGCCAGCCACTTCGTTGATCCGCTGGTCGATGGCGGTGACGACGTCCTTGCCGCCTGCGGCGAGCGTGTTGGCAAGATCAGTTACGCGCGAGCCGAGCACGGACTCGAATTGCGCCAGGCGCTGATCGAGCGTGTTGGAGATTTCGCCGGTTCTGCCGGTCACGCGTTGATCGAATGTGTCGACATAGTTGCGCAGTGCTTCCGCGACTTCTTCCGTGCGCTGCCCGAGACGCCCGACCAGTTCGCCGCCGTAATTCTTCACAGTGTGGTCGAATTCGGTGATGTGGCGGGTGATCAGGTTGCCGAGGTTGCTGGAGTCGCGCGAGATCTTCTCGGTGATTTCGGTGCCGCCCTGATTGAACATTTCCTCGAACGCCTGCAGGCGCGTCGCCAGCATATCCTTGACGGCTTCGCCGCGGCTGTTGAGCGCGGTGACAAGCGATTCTGCACTTTCGCGGAAGGTCTCCGCCACCGAATTGCTGCGGTTGGTGATGGTGTCGGTGATGCGGGTGCCGGTCTGCTCGAGTTTCGAGACGACGTCGTTGCCGCGCAGCGACAGGTCGAGGATGAGCGTGTCGCCGGTGGTGCGCAGGGTCGTATTGACCTCGTCGGCCCGCGCGGCAATCGACTCGGCCAATCGCGAGCTCGAATCGGTGATGGCGTCGGTGAATTGCTGTGACCGGTTCGCCATGGTCTCGATGGTGACCGACGATTTCTGCGCAAAGCTCTGCGCAACCTGGTCGAGGCGCGCGCTCATCATCTGTTGCAGCCGGGCCGCAAGATCGGCGAACTCGTCGTGCACGTGTTCGGTCTTGAAATTGAGGCTGGCGGAAAGCCGGTCGCTGGCCGATGAAATGGCGGTTGTGGCGTGGTCGCTCGTTGTTTCAAGGCGGTCGAGCAGCGTGGAGCCGCGTTCGCTCAGGGCGTCAATCATGGAATCGCCGGCGTGCCCGAGCGCCAATGTAATGTGTTCGCCTTTTTCGGTCAGGGACCGCGTTACGCGCTGCGCGACTTCGTTGACCTTGTCGGCGACCAGATCGCCGACCGAGGTGATGTCGTGGGCAAGATCAAGGTGGACGCTGGCGATGGCGTTGCGCACCTGCTCGGCCTGATTGACCAGAGTTTCGCGCTGGTTGCTCAACTCGGTGAGCAGGTCGCGGATGCGGACTTCGTTATCGTTGTAGGCGCGCTCCAGCGCGGACACTTCATTGTGGACCAGCGCTTCGAGCTCGGCTGCGCGCGCCAGCGCCCGTTCGACGCCGTCGCCCATGGCGGCAACTTCACGGCGGATGGCCTGGCCAACGGTCACGATCGACTCGCGGGCAACAGTCTCCGGCTGGGCAAGCCGCATCGCGACTTCCGCCATTGATTCGGCGACCACGCGCATGTCCTGGGCGCGGTTGAACATGTGAGCAAGCAGGAAAAAGAAGATGACCGGTACGACGATCGCGGCAGCGATCGCGACCGTGACGGCAAAGCCGGTCCCCGCGCTCGTGGTGTGAATTTCGCTGCCGTACAGCGTAGCGATGGCAATGCCGCCGGCGGCCCAGATAAACCCGACGACTGCGGCGGCGACATAAGGCGCGCGCGCCGTGCGGTGACGCAGGGCCTGCAAAATTTGTCCGATACCGGCGCGATCATCATTGGCGGCGCGGCGCGGCGTTGTATCGCCCGCCGGCCACCCGGCGGTCGGTGCGTCCGGCTGGAAAAGATCGGAGGACGTTGCCGACGCCGGCGGATTGGCGGCATCAGCCTCGGCGGCGGAGCCGTAAGGCGCGCCGGTGCGCGGGTCGGGTGCGCGAATACTGAGCGCCTCCTGAATGGCGGTGAGCGCTTCTTCCGTTGCGTCTTTTGTTTTCTGTGGAGTATTCGCCATTTCGGTCGTCGCCTCGTCATTACGCCGGACTGTCGCCGCGGCCCGAACCGTCGCGATAGGGAGGGAGAGGCATGCCACGAGCCAGACGCCGTCGCGCCCGCCGCGCTGCAAACATCCCCGATCTATCGCCCGACAATCATCCTATCGCCTTGGCAATGCGAAAGAAACCACCGCTGTTAAGGACTTTTTCATCATCGTTAACCGGTTGCGAACCATAGCGAACGCGGTCCACAGGCCCCCCCGCAAACCTGATCGGGCTGCCGGATTGGGGCCGCAGAGCGGCCAAACGCGTGATGCGAATTCAATCAACGGCTTTGCGATTACATCGCCTTAACCACCGTCGCTATTGGCCGGTAATACCGCACATCCAGCCGCCCTCCGTTTACCTGGATTTGGTCCCGCTCGGGCCAAAATCCCCCTCAACAATAAAGGCACTGGGAGGCCGAAATGGCGCAAGCCGCGGTCAAGCTATTCGAAAGCGCGCCGGACGAGCGGGCGGATGACGCCGCGATCGATCGCAGCCATCTCTCGCGCATGACATTCGGCGACCGGAGCCTGGAACGCGAAGTGTTGCAGCTGTTCGAACGGCAGGCCGAGCTCCTGATGGAACGAATGAACGCAAGCGCGCCGGCCGCGATTGCGACATTGGCGCACACCTTGAAGGGGTCGGCGGCCGGTATTGGCGCCGGCCGCGTCGCCCGCGCCGCCGCCGCCGCGGAACTGGCCGCGAGCCACGGTCCGGGCGAATGCGGGCCGGCAATTGCCGAACTCGCGCGAACGGTTGAGGAAGCCCGGGCTCAGATCGCGGGGCTGCTGCGCGCTCATTGACGGGTTGGCGCCTGCGCGCGAATAGCTATATAGAAGCGCGTCAAACCTGTTGTCCTGCTTTCCTTCCTTATGCCGAAGATCACATTTAATGACTCAAGCGGCGCCGCCCGCACAGTCGAAGCCGAAGTCGGCTCGACCGTGATGGAGACGGCGATCCGCAACAATATTCCCGGCATCGAGGCGGAATGCGGTGGTGCGTGTGCCTGCGCGACCTGCCACGTCTACGTCGACGAAGCCTGGCGGGAAAAAGTCGGTGGTCCGTCCCCAATGGAAGAAGACATGCTCGACTTCGGCTACGACGTGCGGCCGAACTCGCGGCTGTCCTGCCAGATAAAAATGACCGACGAGCTCGATGGCTTGAGTGTGACGACACCCGACAAGCAGGCGTAGAGGCCGACTAAGGTTTCATCCCCGCCGGTGCGATCTGCGAAGACTTGAGCCCCATCTCATCCAGCGCCTTGCGCACGAGGCCGGATGATTTTGCTTCCTCGATGAACTCGCTCACATAAGCCAGCGCGGCCGGCTTGCCCTTGGGCACGCAGACGGCGGTGCTGGAGTTGAGAAAGGCATCGTCCAGGATGCGGGCACCGGCGATCTTGCCAAGAAGGCCTGCCAGTGATTCACGCGAAAGCGCGATCGCTTCGATCTTGCCCTCGCGCATGGCAGCCACCGCGGCATCGACACCCGAAAAATCGATATGGGTGGCACTGGGCGTCGCCTTCTTGGCAGCGCGGAAGGTGGCCGTATTGGCGACGCCGCCAAGGCCCATCCCTTTGGCGTCGGCATCCTTCACCGATTGAATTTTGGAGTTTGATGCGACCAGGAAGGTGCTTTGCAAAAGATGGTAGGCATTGCCGAAGTCGACAAATTTCTTGCGCTCGTCATCGACCGGAAGAAAGGCAACGTCCCAGCGATTGCTCGCGGCCGAATTCTGGATTTCGCCCGACGCCTGATGCGGGATGATCTCAAGCGGCACGCCGAGTTTTGCCGCCAAAGCGCGCCCGAGAGTGACGGCAACCCCGCGATAGGTGTTGCCATCCTGGATCGCAAATTGCGCCGACGGCGACGGAGATACGGCAATGGCAAGCCGCAGCTTCCCGGTGGGGGCTAGTTCCTTCAATGCGGCTGCGTCGGCCATCGGTCCGCTCCAAAAAACAAGGCGGCGAGCGCCGCCTGCATCCTCGAATAGCACGCCACGCTTACGGTTTCATCCCGGCGGGTGCGACTTGCGAATTTTTCAGGTTCACGTCGTCGAAAGCCTTGCGGACCAGCCCGGACGCCTTGGCCTCTTCAATGAACTGGCTGACATAACCGAGTGCGGCGGACTTGCCTTTCGGCACCGCAATTGCGGTGGATGAATTGAGGAAACCGCCGTCGAGGACACGTGAGCCCGGAATTTTCGCTGCAAGCCCTGACAGCGACTCTCGCGACAGCGCGATGCAATCGATTTCGCCGGCTTTCATGCCGGCGACAGCCGCATCAACGCCGGGCACAGTAACGAAAGTCGCCTTCGGCGCCGTGTGTTGAGCAGCGCGGAACGTCGCCGTGTTGGCGACGCCGCCGATACGCACGCCGGCTGCGTTGACGTCCTCGACTTTCATGAGCTTGGAGCCCGGCGCCACCAGATATGTGCTCTGCAACAGGTGGTAGGCATTCCCGAAGTCGACGAATTTCTTGCGCTCCTCGTCGACCGGCATGAAGGTCACATCCCACTTGCCGCTCGCGGCCTCGTTCTGGATCTCGCCGGACGCAAGATGCGGCAGGAATTCCACGGGCACGCCGAGCTTTTTTGCCAGCGCCGAACCGAGTTCGATGGAAACGCCCCGGAATTGTCCGGTCGTTGCATCCTTGATGACATACAGCGCAGAAGGGGCAGGCGCGACCGCGATTGCGACGCGCAGTGTCCCGGTCGGAACCAGTTCTTTCTTGACCGCATCCGTGGCGGAATCCGCTGAGACAACGGACGTTCCGCCACAAGCCAGCAAGAGCGTAAGGGACAATGTTCGTAGGTGTGCGGTCACAATGCCTCCCAACATCAAAATCACGAGGGCAGCTTAGGCGATGTCAGGACGCGATCCAAGACGATCGGAGACGATCGGCGAGGGGTACAAGCGCAACCGTGACGGCAAAGACGGCGATCCAGACCAGCCGCGCGCCATAGCGATCGTGCGGGTTCGACATTGCGCCGCAAACAAAAGCGTTGGCGAGAAGCGCGACCGCGCATACGGCGGCGAATTCGCCGAAGGCGGGCGGGATTCTCCGCCGCCACGCGAGCAGCACGATCACCGGCAGGAGTGCCATTGATAGTAACGCAACCGGATAGTCCAGACGGTTGATCGCTGTGAAAGATATCTCGCCGTGCTGCTGACGCGCGGCCTCCATGGGCGCCACAAGTTGCGGCGTGAAACGACGGATCGTCCCATAAGTGTGCCAGATCGAATTGAGCACGCCTTCGCCGGTACGCACCGCAACGAATTGCCGGGCGGTCGCGACCGTCGCGGTTTTGAGTTGCTGGCCGGGATAGTCGATGACACTGGCGACCGCAATGTCCGCCATTTCCTGGCCAAGCCCGGCGAAGCGACCAAGTTTGTCAAACAACGGACTGCCCCAGAACCAGACGTCGGCGTCATCGGGAAGCTGGTCCTTGTAGGCGCAGAGCGTCAGCTTCGGATCCGGACAATGGTCTTCGAGATATTGATTGACGATGCCATCTTGCAGCATGCGTCCGAACGACAAAGCGAAACCGCCGGGCGTCCAGGCCAGACGTTTCGCCACTACAAAATCCGCGGCAAAGACCAGCACGCAGCCAAGAGCGAGCGCGAGCACGCCGTTTCCAATGCGCGCGAGCGGAAGTTGGCGCGGCTGGACGAGCCAGATGAAAACTCCGGCGAGGATCAATGCCAGCAGCACGGCGATGGTGGCGCTATGGGTGGCCGCAGAGACTGCGATCAGTGCGATCAGCGCAAAGCGCTCACCGCGGTTGAGGTGTCCAGGTCGCAACAGCAGGAGATAGAGAGCGAGCACGCCGAGCCCGGCAAAGATGTCCGTGAGCAGGATCGAGGTCAGCCAGGGCAGGGTGGAGATCGCCGTCAACGTAGCGATGATGCCGAGGACGAGCCACGGCCGTTTGCCTAATCCGTGCGCGCGGAGGGTGAGCGTAACAACCCAGACCGTGAGCGCTGCTTGCACCAGCACGACCGGCCAGAACGCAGCAACTTCGCCGGCATTGAGCATGAGGCCGTAAACAACCGCGCGGCTTGGCACCAGCGTGCCCTCGTACCAGCGGGCGAGATAGCCACCGGTGTCGTATTGAAGAAGCGGGAAGCCGTTCCACAACGCCGGGCCAACGAGCAGCGAAATCGACAATATGACGGCAAGCGCCCACGGGGCGCGGTCGCGCGCACTCATTGCAGAATCCCCCGGCCTTCCTCATGGCCAGGTTGATCCCGGCCGCCCCGTTCTTGTTGCGACACTGTCATTATACGTGGGCGCCCCGGTCAAGCCCGGGCAGGATGGGCAAAGAGCGCTTGACGGGCGCTCAGGCTAGGGCGAATTGTCGCGCATGTTCATCAGCTTCTTTATCGAGCTCAAGGACGCAGGCGTACCGGTCACCTTGCGCGAATACCTGACGTTGATGCAGGGCATGGACGCCGATCTCCCGTCGCGTCGCGTTGAGGAGTTTTATTACCTGGCGCGCGCGACCTTGGTGAAAGACGAACGAAACCTCGACAAGTTCGATCGTGTCTTCGGCCATATCTTCAATGGACTTGAAAGTATCGAGAGTGCCATCGAGGCCGATATCCCGGCCGAGTGGCTGAAGAAGCTCGCCGAGAAATACCTCACCGAAGAAGAAAAGAAGCAGATCGAGGCGATGGGCGGCCTCGACAAATTGCTGGAGACGTTGCGCCAGCGCCTGGCCGAACAGAAGGGCCGTCACCAGGGCGGTTCGAAATGGATCGGGACCGCCGGGACGTCACCCTATGGCGCCTATGGCTATAACCCGGAAGGCGTGCGCATCGGCCAGGACAGCAATCGCAATTTCCGCGCGGTCAAGGTGTGGGACAAGCGTGAGTTCAAGGATCTCGACGACGAGGTTGAGTTGGGCACGCGCAACATCAAGGTCGCGCTGCGCCGCTTACGAAAATTCGCACGCACCGGCGCTCCCGATGAGCTTGATCTTGATGGCACCATCAAGGGGACTGCCCACAAGGGTTATCTCGACATTCTCATGCGGCCCGAGCGGCACAATGCCGTGAAGGTGCTGCTGTTCTTCGATATCGGCGGCTCGATGGACTGGCACATCAAGGCGACCGAGGAATTGTTTTCGGCCGCGCGCTCCGAGTTCAAGCACATGGAGCATTTTTACTTTCACAATTGTCTTTACGAGCGCGTGTGGAAAGAGAACCGCCGCCGTTTCCAGGCGACGACGCCGACCTGGGATGTGCTGCATACGTATCCGCATGACTACAAGGTCGTGTTTGTGGGCGACGCTTCAATGTCGCCTTACGAGATCACGGCGGCCGGCGGCTCGGTCGAACATTACAACGATGAGCCGGGCGCGCTTTGGCTCGAGCGCGTGGCGCGCACTTATCCGGCCGCCGTTTGGCTCAATCCGGTGCCCGAGCGTGAATGGGATTTCACGCACTCGATCACGATGGTGCGCCAGCTCATGGGCGGGCGGATGTATCCGTTGACGCTGGACGGACTGGATCGCGCGATGCGCGAGTTGGTGCGGTGAACGATCACACCGCAACCGAGTGCCGTTTTTCGGCGACCGCCAGATAAGTGTCGAACGCCGCAGCAGCAATTCGCAGATAGGGACGGCCGCGCTCGGTCATGGTGATGCGCCCGCCATTCAATTCCAGGAGGCCTTCCTCGCATAGCGGACCGAGCGCTGCGAGTTCAGCGGTGAAATGCTCACGACCGCCGAAGGCTTCGAGATCGACAGCGAGGTCACACATCAGCCGCTCAATGATGGCCCCGCGGATGCGGTCATTGTCTGAAAGAGCAAGCCCCTTCACCGTGGCGAAGCACCCGCCACTGACGGCGCGCGAATAGCCGGCAAGATCAGGGGCATTCTGCACAAAACCCTGCGGCAGCTTGCCGATCGCGCTGGCGCCCAGACCGACCAGGGCATCGGCTTCGTCGGTGGTGTAGCCCTGGAAATTCCGGCGGAGGCGCTTTTCGCGTGCCGCGATTGCAAGTTCGTCGTCCGGCAAAGCGAAATGGTCAAGGCCGATGGCCTGATAGCCCAGACCGGTCAGCGTTTCCGCGGCGACTTGCGCCTGTTCGAGCCGTTCGCTCAAGCCGGGCAGGGCAGCTTCGTCGATCAGGCGTTGATGCGTTTTGAACCATGGCACGTGCGCGTAGCCGAACAAGGCCAGGCGCTGCGCGCCAAGCGAAGCGGCGAGCTCGGCGCTGCGCGCGACATCGCGGACAGTTTGGGTCGGCAACCCGTACATCAGGTCAACATTGAGATTGGTGATACCGGCGTCGTGCAGCCAGTCGGCGGCCTGCTGCACGAGATCGAACGGCTGGATGCGGCCGATGGCGCGCTGGACGTGCGGTGAGACATCCTGCACGCCGAGGCTGGCGCGGGTAACACCGATGGTTTGAAGCGCGTGCACAAGCGACCGGTCGATCCGGCGAGGATCGAGCTCGATGGCGTGTTCCGTCATCGCGGACACGTCGAACAATGTTCCCAATTTTTCGACAATCGTATCCAGCCAATGCGCGCCTACAATGGAGGGGGTGCCGCCGCCCCAATGCAGATGCGTCAGTCTGCGGCCGGTAATTTCGTGCAGCAGCGCAATTTCGTCGACGATCCGTTGCGCGTAGATGTCGATCGGTTCGCGCTTGCGCACCGCGCGCGTATTGCAGCCGCAATAAAGGCAAAGCTCGGTGCAGAACGGAACGTGGATATAGACCGAGAGCGTGGCGTCGCGCGGCATTGCTGCGAGCCAATCGCCATAGGTCTTCGCGTCGACCGCCGCGGAAAAATGCGGGGCGGTCGGATACGAGGTGTAGCGGGGAAGGTTGCGATCCGCGAGGAACAGCGATGCGGTCATTGGTGACGCGGAGCCCAGGTGTCTCCGGCTTTGACGTATGAGTGCTTGACCGCCGACCACGCGATCATGTGCGAGCGCATGTCGCGGTCGCGTTCGCCGGCATGAGCGGCATAGGCGTGATTGAAGGCTTCGCGATAGATATCCTGCGCGTGCTCGGGCAGATGGTCACGAACGCGAGGCGGCAAATCTGTATTGACGCGATACGGCATACACTCTCGCCCCCGCCAGGATGATGCGCAGAGAGGTTACACACGCCCGGCGTCTGTTCTCCTTGCGGTAAATCAATCGTCGGCGCGAAACGTTCCAGTGTTCGCAATAAAACAGCCGCCGCGATGCAAATGCCTCGCGGCGGCTGGACTCAGCAGAGTTTTGGATCGCCTTACTGGTTGTCGTGGCCGTCCGCCGCCTGGCCAATAACGCCGAATTCCTCCGACTTGGCGCGGAACGTTGCGCTCTCAAAACCTTCCGCCGCCAGGCCACGCTTCAGAAGTTCCCGGATCGCAGCCGCTCGGCTCGGCATGCGCTTTTTGAAGCGAAAGTTGTCCAATACCGTCAGTTCGTCAGCTGACAGCATGATTTGAAGTCGTTCACCCCGATTGGCTCCGTTCACCATGGTCCTCTCCTGCCATGAATGTTAGCCGTTACCGCTATATGAGTAACTTACTCACTTCTCTACAAGATGGCAAGTGGCACATAAACCGCCACAGCGTGCAAAGGTTCCAAAAGGCCGTCTTGAGCAAGGATTGGTTGCAAAGATACAGAATTGACGCCGTTTCTGAGGGGTTTAGCGTGGCGGTATGAAAACCATCGAAATCAAAGAGAGTACGAGCCTCGCCCCATTTCCCTGTGAAAGCTGTGGCGGCCTGATGCGCCTGGTGGGGAGTGAGCCCCATCCGGTGGAGGACAAAGTCGATCTTTTGACCTTCAACTGCACCGCTTGCGGTGAATTCCACGTCAGCCGCGTCGATATCCCGACGCTGGACAGCTGATACGGCCCTTGGGCCGCTCTCAAAGCGAAAGCGCCGGACCCGAGGTCCGGCGCTTCTGGTATGGGCTCGATATCTGAGGGCTAGGCGGCGTTGGCTGGACGCAAGCGCGCCGGATCATCGGGCATCGCCTGCTCACGTTGCAGGGCCATGGCCTCGCGCATCAAGCGGGCGAAGTCCTTGCGGGCTGTCTCCAAAGCGCCTTCCACGACGGAACACTGCATCTGCTCGCGGCGCAACGACGCGCCAAGTTCTTCGATGCGTTGTTCGGTGGCGTGCTTTTCCGCGGTTCGGGCCAATTCAATCGCCGCGACCTGTTCGTTCAGCGCCGCGATCGTATCTTCCGCGCGCTGCAGAGCGGCATCTTTCGCGGTAAAGGCGCGGGTGAGCGCCGCGCTGCGTTCCATGAGCGTTGCGCGCGCCTGGTCCACTTCCGTGAATTCGGATTCGCGCTGGATTCTCTCCGTCTCAAGTTCCGACACCCGCGTCTGCAGGGCGTCACGCTCCTGCGCCAATTCGCCGGCACGCCGGTCATAGATGCGGATCTCGTCGGCACGCGCCAGCAAATGCTCGCGCGCTTCGCCGAGCAGCTTCTCGCTCGCCGCGGCGCGCGCCTGCAAAGCATCAAACCGCATGCGCTGGGTGGTCAGTTCGTGGTCGTGCCGTTCGTTGATTTCCTCGATCGCGTTGGCGAGGCGGGCACGCTCGGTGCTCAATTCGGCGAAATTACCCTCGACGTGACGCAGGCGCCCGTGAGTCGCCGTCAGGCTGGCTTCGGTTTCGGCGAGCTTGCGGGACACACGAGCTGTTTCGGCACTGATTTTGTCGAGCGAGATCTGCTGCGAACGCTTTTCGTCCTCGATCATCAGGAGGCGCTGGCGCGCGCCATTGATTTCCGATTCAAGCGCGACGACGCGCTTGTCAGCGTTGGAAAGCCGCTCATCGAGCCGCCGGTTTTCCTCGCGCAATGCCTTGCCTTCGCCGGTCTCCTGCGCGAGACGGGCTTCGAGATCGACGATTTGCGCGCGCCGGGTGGCGATATCGATGGCGATTTCAGCCTTGGTGGCTTCCAGCGTGCGCAAAAGGTGCTGGGTTGTGGTGAGCTCCTGGCGCAGCGCCTGACATTCTTTTTCCGAGAAGCTGGCTTTCTTTTCCAGTTCGGCGACTTCGTTGCGCAACTTGCCGTAAGCCGTGCGCGTATTGTTGAGCACCGTCTGCAGGCTGATCTTTTCGGATTTCTCGGCTTCGAAAGCCCGCAGCGCCTTGCTGACCGGATCGACCAGCTTGCCGACGGCATTCTTGATGGTGTCGAGCTCGCCGATCTTGGAATTGGCGTCGAGCAGGAGGTTGCGCAGGAACTCGTTATCGCTGCCGAGCTGGGCGCCGAGCGCGGAAAACAGTTCTTCGTCGAGTTCGAGCGGGTTGTCGTTCGACGTCGCGCTGGCCGCCGCCGCGATGTCAGTCGATTTGTCGTAAAGCCCGGCCTTGCGGGAGAAAAAGCCCCCGAATTTGCTCATTGCGCGATCCCCTGAACGCCGATTCGCCCGGCCGAAGCGACGCCGAATCACTTGTTAACTGATCCTAACGGAATATGAATCCGCGAGGGTAAATGAAAGGTTAACGCACCGCCGTTTTTGGCAGAAAACCAAATTATTTCAGATGGTTGTGGAGAGGCCGGGACGCGCACCGCGCGTGTTTTTTCCCGCCCGGTCGCGCAACTGAATTACCAGCGCTCGGACGCGATCAACAAACGGGGCGGAGTCCAGAGGCTTGTCGGGCGTCTGTGAATAAGTCGACGCCGCGGAGCCGGTTCAGCTGCGCCTGGTGATGAACAAACCTTCGCAAAGCCGGAAGGTCAGGTCCGCTCCGGTGCCTTGCGGCTCCAAAGTCGCTTTCACCTCGGGCGTGACCTGCGCCAGCATCGCGCGGAGCAACGCCTGCATCGTATCGTCGTGGCGGCTGGCCCAGCTTTTGAATTCCATCTTTTTGTAGATCTGTTCTTCGTGCGCGATGGCTAACTTGTGATTGGTCAACGCGGCGCGCCATTCATCCATGGTCCATGCGCGCAGGTGACTAGGATCGCGGAATCTTTCAAAGGCATTCACGTAGTCGCCCACGTTGCCGTCGGGCACGACATTGTCGACGACGGCGAATATGCCATTTGGCTTGAGCACGCGATGCACTTCGCTGAGGAATTCCGGAATTGAATCGAAGTGATGTGGCGCAATGCGGCATGTGACCAGATCGAAACTTGCATCTTCGAATGGCAGCGCTTCGGCCTTGGCATAGGCCGTGCGGATATTGGCGAGGCCGCGTTTGTGTGCCTCGGCCTTCACCATATCGAGCATTTCCTGCGTGATGTCGGTGGCCCACACCCGCGCGACATGCGGCGCGAATGCGTAGGCGACATGGCCGCCCCCCGTGGCAACGTCGAGCGCATGCCAGCTTTTTTGCGGTGAGGTGAGGGCAACGAGCCGCTCCAGGCTCTTGCCGAGCGCGTGCGGCGTGCTGGTCAGATAGCTGGCTGCGGTCTTGCCGAATTGCTCTTGGACGAGGGTTTTATTCATGGGCTTTTCCAATACCGGTGCAGGAACGCACGCATACATAGCCTGTCCCGCGTTCACGCGCGATACGGCAGAGACGATGATCGGGGATAGGCCGCCGGGATACCGGTTCTACTTGCTGTCGCCGCCGCTCAGGTCGTCGTAGCCGTGGCGGCTGCTGTAGAAGACCAGCGCCATCAGGCCGCCGCCGATAAGAAGCGAGAACAGCACGCCGCCAATAATGGCGACGTAGCCATAAAACGGTATTGCATCGCCGCCCAGGCGTACCCAGGCGGCTGCGGCGAACCAGACCGCGAGCGCAAGAAGCGCGAACAGTGCGATAACGATAAGGGCGCGCATCAACCACATATAGGTCTGCGGAGCCGCATTGTCAGGTAACGCGTCTGGGCAATCGGCGAGCGGTCCCACGCAACCGCAATCGATCCGCCGCGATCAGCCCTTGCCGCCAGCTTCGGCCGGGGAGGGCTCGATCGTGCGGCCCCTCTTGCCCTTGGGCGGAGCCTCGTCATTGGCGGCCTCAACGGGCGGTATCGGGGCATCGTCAAGCGGTACCCCGCGGCGCAGTGTCGAGCGTAGTGCACCCACTTCGCTCTGCAGGCGGGAATTGTCCTTGCGCGCCGCTTCCAGCGCACCCTCGACGACGGCGCGTTCCATGCGCTCGCGCTGGAGCGCTGAATTGAGATCCTCGACCCGCTTTTCGATATTTGTGCGGCTGACTTGTATGTCTGCTTCCAGATGGCCGTTGCGCTCGGTCAGCGCTGCGATCTTTTCTTCAGCCCGCGCCAGCGCGGTTTCGCGCACCTTGAGCGTTTTGGTCAGAGCATTGTTGCGCTCCGTCAGTGCGGTGCGCGCCTGTTCGTGATCCTTGATCTGGCGTTCCCGTGCCTCGTGAACCCCCTCGATCTGGGCGAGCCGCTTGTCGGAGTTGTTGCGGGAAATCGTGGCCTCGACCGACTTACGATCGAAAGCGCGCACTTCTTCGGTGCGGGCGATCAGGTTTTGCCGCGCCTCCGAGAGCAGCCGTTCGGCGGTTGCAGCGCGTGACTGCAGCGCGTCCAGTCGCATGTTCAGGCTATTGCGTTCGGCCTGGTGCTGCTCCTTGGCTTCATCAAGGGCGGCGCCCAGCCGTCCACGCTCGGCATAGGCTTCGGCGAAACTTGCCTCGACCTTGCCAAGCTGGGCGCGCGTCGCGGTGAGGGTATTTTCGCTCTCTGTCAGCCGGCGGGTCAGGCGGGCGGTCTCGTTGAGCGCGTGATCGACCGCAATTTGGAGCGAGCGCTTCTCGTCTTCCAGAAGGGCCAGTTTTTCGCGCGCCGCTGCCAGCTCGCCCTCGAGCTGGATGCTGCGCTTTTCACCGATGTCGTATTGGTCCTGCAACGCGCGGCGGGCTTCGCTCACGGTCCGGCGCTGGGTCGTTTCATGCGTCAATTGGCGGTCGAGCTCATTGATCTGAGCGTGACGCGCATTGAGGTCATCGGTGAGCTCGAGGCGCGCGCTTTCCAATGCGCGGTTGGATTCGCGCGAAAGTTCCAGGTCTTCGCGCAGTTTCTCCGCCTCGGCTTCGATTGCCGTCGCCTTTTTCTCGATCTGATAGTACTCGGTGCGCAGGGTCTCGTAGGCCGTGCGCGCCTCCGCCAGCATTCCCGACAGGCTCAACGATTGGGATTTTTCCTGCTCCAGCGCGCGCAGCGTGCTGTTGAAAGGCGCGACCAGCTTGTCGAACGCCGCCTTGAGGTCGTCGAGTTCGCCGATCTTGCGGCCGGTATCGGTCAGCAGGTTGCGGAGGACTTCGTTTTCCTCGCCCATCCGCGAGCCGACGTCGGAGGGACTTTCGATGGAGATGTGGTCGTTGCCGTTTCCGTTTCGCGGTCGTCCCGTCAGCCTGTCGGCCCCGGCCGGAATGCCTTTTCGGCCAAAAATGTCCGACAGCTTCGCCATCACGACGCCTCCAACCCCAACGCCTACTGAACAGCCCCAAACGCCGCTATTTCAGGATCACGATATTATATCCCTCGGGCGTTGGGAACACTCGTGAGCACGACTTATGGACGTAATACACATGGGGGACCCGCCGCCGTCGCCGGCCGGAACCGCGCGTTCGGGCGACCTGCCGAGATTTATTCCTATCGGCGTCCGACCAGCGGCGCAGTCGACCGCGGCAATTCATCCATGCCGTCGATGAGCGTGATTGGGCAGTGTCGGTAACCGACGTTGGCGCGCTGCCCGCGTTGATGATGCCGAAACCCGCACGGCGAAATTGATGTGCAGCAATGATCTCGCTGCATGGGGTTCTTTGAGCGCGATCGTGCAGTGAAATCTTTTGCGGATCGATGAGCTTCGCGGAAAATTTCACCCTCTGGCGGGTATGCACGAAAGTTTTTCTCTCATTTCACGAATCGATGCCGCGTTCGTGAACAAACCGCCGGAATCCGTGACGTTAACGTGGATTGAGAGTGAGGGGCCGCCAGTCCAAATGACGGGCCAGCAAGAACTGGTTCTTGCCCGACACACACGGAGAACGAAAATGAAGACCCTCACCAAGCTCGCTGCCGCTTCGATCCTGACGCTGTCCGTCATTGCCCCGGCTTTTGCCGCCGGCGAGGAAGACACGCTGCTCGAGCGTAACGCCTACGCTGCACAGAACGTCCAGACCAATGTCCGGGCGCATCGCGCGGCAGAGGCTTTTGCCTATGTCCCGGCCAGCGTTTCGACATACAGCACGCAGGACTTCGGTATCGAAAGCCAGCGCTAATCGACCGACGAAATCAGTCGAGCTGGAAGGAGGTCGCCCGCGGGGCGGCCTCTTTTCCTTTTGTCGCGCTAGTTACGAACGACTAGTACTGAACACTTGGCGTAGCGCACCACGTGCCCCGCGTTCGAACCGAGAAAATAAGTGCGCATGGCGGGCCGGTGCGAACTCATCACGATCAGGTCCGCACTGAACGCTTTCGCTTCCTCGAGCACCTCGTGGTAGATGCCGCCCTGCCGGACAGTTGCGGAAACGTGGTTGGCATCAAGGCCGCACTCGTGCGCGATGATGCCGAGCGCTTCCTCCGCCGACTGTCGTTGCTGTACATCGAAATCGGGCGGCACATATTCCGCCAGCATCACTGGCGTCATTGCCAGCACATTGACGAGACGCACGGATCCGCCAGACGCCCGCGCCATGTCGATCGCGGTGACGATGGCAGGCTTGGCCAGATCCGTGTCTGCAAGATCGACCGGAACCAGAATCTTGTTGTACATGACAGCGCCCCTCATTTCGCTGTGAGGCGTCAATCATGACATGTTTTAGGGCGCGCGTTGAGGGTATCTGATGCCTCAGTTGGGCGCGGCGCCCAGCGATTTAGGCGTTATGAAGCGCTCGAGCCGGCCGGATTGCGGGTGCAGCTTGGCCCATTCGTCGAAGGCGAAATCGATGATGAGAAGGCCGGAAGTCGGTAATTTTTCGCGCATCAGTTCACGCGTTTCGATGTCGCCGGAGGCGACGAGCATAACGGCGAGTTCGTGCAGACCAGGGTTGTGGCCGACAATGAGCAAGGTGTGTGCGTTCGCCGGGGCCTGTTTGATGACGTCGAGGATTTCATGCGGCGTGGCATCATAGAGTTGTTCGACGGCCGACCCGGCCGGTGCCGGCTTGAATGCGGCAGCCGCGAGTTTCCAGGTTTCCTGTGTGCGGGCCGCCGGGGATGTCATGACCCGATCGGGCGTGAGAGCATGGGTCGCCATGTAGGCGCCGATGCTGGCGGCATCCTTGCGGCCGCGCTCGACCAACTTGCGGCTTCGGTCCTCCATGCCGGGTTCGGAACGTTCGGCCTTGGCATGGCGAAAAAGCAAAAGGCGTCGCATGGTCATGCTATGTGTGTCGACGGCAGTGGGGCCACGGTCTAACAGGCGCTCGCGGGTATTAGAGCGCGCCAGGATGGCATAGCGTAGCGGAGCCAATGAGCGAAAGCGACAACATGGAAGCGGGCTGGTACGAGGCGACCGCGGTCGCTCGCCCCGAACGGCCGCGCCTGAACCTCGATCTTGATGTCGATGTGTGCGTGATCGGCGCGGGGCTCGCTGGCCTCACGGTCGCGCGCGAGGTCGCCCAGCGGGGCTGGTCGGTTGCGGTCCTTGAGGCTGGCCACGTCGCTTGGGCGGCATCGGGCCGCAATCTGGGATTTGTGTTGCCTGGCTTCTCGGAGGATATCGACAACATCGTCGAGCGTGTTGGCCTCGACCACGCCAAGCAACTATGGGCGCTGTCGGAGCAGGGGCTCGAGTACGTCCGCCGGACAATCCTGGATACCCAGATGCCCGGCGTCGACCTCATCAATGGCTGGTTGCACGTTTCGAAAACAAACAATACCGGCGCGCTGCGTGCCGAGGTCGAACGTATGCGCTGGCTCGGCGCCGACGTTGAGTTCTGGCCGACCGAACGCGTGCGCGAGCAATTGCACAGTCCGCATTATTTCAATGCCGTGCATTATCGGCAGGCTTTCCACATCGATCCCTACAACTACGCACTTGGGCTGGCGGCGCTGGCCGAAAAAGCTGGAGCGCGCATATTCGAAGATACACCGGCGGTGTCGCTCGATCCTGCCGGTGTCCGCAAGCGCGTCGTCACGCCCGCGGGCCGCGTACGTGCCGCGCAGGTCGTACTCGCCGGAAACATTCATCTCGGCGCACTGATGCCGAAGCTTGCGGCCACGTTGTTGCCGGTCACCACCTACGTCATGGTTACCCAGCCGATCGGCCAGATCTTGCACGATGTTGTGCGCTATCGCGGTGCGGTCAGTGACACCAACCGTGCCGACAATCACTACCGCATCGTCGGCGGCGACCGTTTGCAGTGGTCGGGGCGCATGCGTGCCTGGCAGGCAAATCCCCGCTTCGTCGCACGCGGCCTCGCCAATGATATCCGGCGGACGTTCCCCGAACTCCGAAATATAGAAATCGCACATCTATGGCGCGGGACACTCGGCCGCACCGTCCACCGCATGCCTCAAATCGGTGAGATTGACCGCGGGGTATGGATCGCGAGCGGGTTTGGCGGCCACGGGCTCAATACGAGCGCGCTGGCAGGCGAGCTGGTGGCCCGGGGTCTGGTCGAAAGCGATCAGGCCTGGCGGCTGTTCACTCCCTACGAGCTTGTATGGGCCGGCGGAATGCTTGGCCGCATTTTGGCGCAAGGCGTTTATTGGGGGACGCGGCCGATCGAGCGTGTCAAACAGGACGTCGCCCGCTATCGCGCAAATGCGCGGGCCCGCAAGGATGCGCGCGCATCGCGTAAAAATTCCCAAGCCGCTGAATAGGCCCGGTCTGTACCCGGATATAAAGACGCCTACCGGCCTTCCCGGCGGGCCATAAAGGCGAGCCTTTCAAACAAATGCACATCTTGCTCGTTCTTGAGCAGCGCGCCGTGAAGCGGCGGAATGAGTTTCTTGGGGTCGCGCTCGCGCAAGGTCTCCGGGCCAATGTCTTCGACCATCAGCAGTTTAAGCCAGTCCAGCAACTCGGATGTCGAAGGCTTTTTCTTCATGCCCGGCACGTCGCGAATTTCGTAGAAGAGCCGTAGCGCCTCCGCGACAAGTCTTTGTTTTATACCGGGAAAGTGGACTTCGATGATTGCGCGCATGGTCTCGGCATCCGGAAATCGGATGTAGTGGAAAAAACAGCGGCGCAAAAAGGCGTCCGGCAGTTCCTTCTCATTATTCGACGTGATGACGACAATCGGCCTTCGGCGCGCCTTTACGGTTTCGCCGGTCTCGTAGACAAAAAATTCCATGCGATCGAGCTCTTGCAACAGGTCGTTGGGAAACTCGATATCGGCTTTATCGATCTCGTCGATCAGCAGAACCGGCCGCTCATCGGCAACGAAGGCGTCCCATAATTTGCCGCGCTTGATGTAGTTGCGAATGTCCTTAACGCGCTCATCACCAAGTTGGCTGTCCCGCAGGCGTGACACTGCGTCGTATTCATAAAGACCCTGCAAAGCTTTGGTGGTGGATTTGATGTGCCATTCGATGAGCGGCGCATTGATCGCCTTGGCGATTTCCAGGGCCAGAATGGTCTTGCCGGTGCCGGGCTCACCTTTGACCAGCAATGGACGCTCGAGGGTGATAGCCGCATTGACCGCGACCTTGAGGTCGTCGGTCGCCACATAGGCCTTGGTACCGTCAAATCGCATAAAAACTCTCGACGCGCATCGGGATTGCACAACCTTTTCGCGACTTCCTGCCGAGCTCGCCCGCGCGATGGCGCCTCTTCCAGGCTCATTCATAGGCTAGCCGGGTGCTTCGCAAGCCGCCAGCGAGTCGTCGTGCGCGATAAATGATTCTTTCCGTTGAAGAAGTCGACGGACGGCGCGCGCGACTCTCGTACGTTGGAATAACCGCTAAGCAAAAATTAGGGGAGATTAACAAACGACTTAACAAGCATCGCTCGCTCTCGATCGAGTTCAAACGAGTTAGAGAGGATTAACTTGTGTGTGCAAATCTGCGTGAAGCCATGGTCGGGCGTTTATCATCCATTCGCGATGGGTGAGCCGGCAGGAATGATTTGTCGCACAGGAGTGCGTTTCGATGACTGTTATTTCTGCCCTTACGCCCAATCAAATTGCCGGTCTTTCGACTACCGCAATACAAGGCCTCACCACTACCGATATTCAATCTCTTGCGACGACGCAGGTGGCTGCGCTTGCCGCCACGCAAATCAACGTATTGAATTCGACCGATATCAAAGCGTTTTTTGCAACCCAAGTCGCAGCCCTTTCACCCAGCATTATCAATGCGTTGCTTTCCCTGCAGGTCCAGCAATTTGTCGACACGCAAATCAGCGCCCTCACGGGGACGCAGATCAGCAAGCTGACGGCCGCCGATATCGGCACGCTGTCGACGACCGAGTTGCAGAACCTGTCGACCACGCAGGCCAACGCGCTGACCGCCACGCAGATCGGCACGCTGTCCACGACGGTCCTCAACGGTCTGTCGAGCACGCAGCTGGGCGCGCTCTCGACCACGCAGGTTCAGGGTCTGACCACGACCCAGCTCAACGGCATCACCGCCACCACCCTTGACGCGCTCAGTGTCTCCAAGCTGTCCACCGCCCAGGTGAGCGGCCTGACCACCACCGCGTTCGGCAACCTGACCGCGACGCAGATCTCGACGCTGACGGCGACCGAGGTCGCCAAGCTCTCGGCGGCCCAGATCGGCACGCTCTCGACGACCGAGTTGCAGAACCTGTCGACCACGCAGGCCAACGCGCTGACCGCCACGCAGATCGGCACGCTGTCCACGACGGTCCTCAACGGTCTGTCGAGCACGCAGTTGGGCGCACTCTCGACCACGCAGGTTCAGGGTCTGACCACGACCCAGCTCAACGGCATCACCGCCACCACCCTTGACGCGCTCAGTGTCTCCAAGCTGTCCACCGCCCAGGTGAGCGGCCTGACCACCACCGCGTTCGGCAACCTGACCGCGACGCAGATCTCGACGCTGACGGCGACCGAGGTCGCCAAGCTCTCGGCGGCCCAGATCGGCACGCTCTCGACGACCGAGTTGCAGAACCTGTCGACCACGCAGGCCAACGCGCTGACCGCCACGCAGATCGGCACGCTGTCCACGACGGTCCTCAACGGTCTGTCGAGCACGCAGTTGGGCGCGCTCTCGACCACGCAGGTTCAGGGTCTGACCACGACCCAGCTCAACGGCATCACCGCCACCACCCTTGACGCGCTCAGTGTCTCCAAGCTGTCCACCGCCCAGGTGAGCGGCCTGACCACCACCGCGTTCGGCAACCTGACCGCGACGCAGATCTCGACGCTGACGGCGACCGAGGTCGCCAAGCTCTCGGCGGCCCAGATCGGCACGCTCTCGACGACCGAGTTGCAGAACCTGTCGACCACGCAGGCCAACGCGCTGACCGCCACGCAGATCGGCACGCTGTCCACGACGGTCCTCAACGGTCTGTCGAGCACGCAGTTGGGCGCGCTCTCGACCACGCAGGTTCAGGGTCTGACCACGACCCAGCTCAACGGCATCACCGCCACCACCCTTGACGCGCTCAGTGTCTCCAAGCTGTCCACCGCCCAGGTGAGCGGCCTGACCACCACCGCGTTCGGCAACCTGACCGCGACGCAGATCTCGACGCTGACGGCGACCGAGGTCGCCAAGCTCTCGGCGGCCCAGATCGGCACGCTCTCGACGACCGAGTTGCAGAACCTGTCGACCACGCAGGCCAACGCGCTGACCGCCACGCAGATCGGCACGCTGTCCACGACGGTCCTCAACGGTCTGTCGAGCACGCAGTTGGGCGCGCTCTCGACCACGCAGGTTCAGGGTCTGACCACGACCCAGCTCAACGGCATCACCGCCACCACCCTTGACGCGCTCAGTGTCTCCAAGCTGTCCACCGCCCAGGTGAGCGGCCTGACCACCACCGCGTTCGGCAACCTGACCGCGACGCAGATCTCGACGCTGACGGCGACCGAGGTCGCCAAGCTCTCGGCGGCCCAGATCGGCACGCTCTCGACGACCGAGTTGCAGAACCTGTCGACCACGCAGGCCAACGCGCTGACCGCCACGCAGATCGGCACGCTGTCCACGACGGTCCTCAACGGTCTGTCGAGCACGCAGTTGGGCGCACTCTCGACCACGCAGGTTCAGGGTCTGACCACGACCCAGCTCAACGGCATCACCGCCACCACCCTTGACGCGCTCAGTGTCTCCAAGCTGTCCACCGCCCAGGTGAGCGGCCTGACCACCACCGCGTTCGGCAACCTGACCGCGACGCAGATCTCGACGCTGACGGCGACCGAGGTCGCCAAGCTCTCGGCGGCCCAGATCGGCACGCTCTCGACGACCGAGTTGCAGAACCTGTCGACCACGCAGGCCAACGCGCTGACCGCCACGCAGATCGGCACGCTGTCCACGACGGTCCTCAACGGTCTGTCGAGCACGCAGTTGGGCGCACTCTCGACCACGCAGGTTCAGGGTCTGACCACGACCCAGCTCAACGGCATCACCGCCACCACCCTTGACGCGCTCAGTGTCTCCAAGCTGTCCACCGCCCAGGTGAGCGGCCTGACCACCACCGCGTTCGGCAACCTGACCGCGACGCAGATCTCGACGCTGACGGCGACCGAGGTCGCCAAGCTCTCGGCGGCCCAGATCGGCACGCTCTCGACGACCGAGTTGCAGAACCTGTCGACCACGCAGGCCAACGCGCTGACCGCCACGCAGATCGGCACGCTGTCCACGACGGTCCTCAACGGTCTGTCGAGCACGCAGTTGGGCGCGCTCTCGACCACGCAGGTTCAGGGTCTGACCACGACCCAGCTCAACGGCATCACCGCCACCACCCTTGACGCGCTCAGTGTCTCCAAGCTGTCCACCGCCCAGGTGAGCGGCCTGACCACCACCGCGTTCGGCAACCTGACCGCGACGCAGATCTCGACGCTGACGGCGACCGAGGTCGCCAAGCTCTCGGCGGCCCAGATCGGCACGCTCTCGACGACCGAGTTGCAGAACCTGTCGACCACGCAGGCCAACGCGCTGACCGCCACGCAGATCGGCACGCTGTCCACGACGGTCCTCAACGGTCTGTCGAGCACGCAGTTGGGCGCACTCTCGACCACGCAGGTTCAGGGTCTGACCACGACCCAGCTCAACGGCATCACCGCCACCACCCTTGACGCGCTCAGTGTCTCCAAGCTGTCCACCGCCCAGGTGAGCGGCCTGACCACCACCGCGTTCGGCAACCTGACCGCGACGCAGATCTCGACGCTGACGGCGACCGAGGTCGCCAAGCTCTCGGCGGCCCAGATCGGCACGCTCTCGACGACCGAGTTGCAGAACCTGTCGACCACGCAGGCCAACGCGCTGACCGCCACGCAGATCGGCACGCTGTCCACGACGGTCCTCAACGGTCTGTCGAGCACGCAGTTGGGCGCACTCTCGACCACGCAGGTTCAGGGTCTGACCACGACCCAGCTCAACGGCATCACCGCCACCACCCTTGACGCGCTCAGTGTCTCCAAGCTGTCCACCGCCCAGGTGAGCGGCCTGACCACCACCGCGTTCGGCAACCTGACCGCGACGCAGATCTCGACGCTGACGGCGACCGAGGTCGCCAAGCTCTCGGCGGCCCAGATCGGCACGCTCTCGACGACCGAGTTGCAGAACCTGTCGACCACGCAGGCCAACGCGCTGACCGCCACGCAGATCGGCACGCTGTCCACGACGGTCCTCAACGGTCTGTCGAGCACACAGTTGGGCGCACTCTCGACCACGCAGGTTCAGGGTCTGACCACGACCCAGCTCAACGGCATCACCGCCACCACCCTTGACGCGCTCAGTGTCTCCAAGCTGTCCACCGCCCAGGTGAGCGGCCTGACCACCACCGCGTTCGGCAACCTGACCGCGACGCAGATCTCGACGCTGACGGCGACCGAGGTCGCCAAGCTCTCGGCGGCCCAGATCGGCACGCTCTCGACGACCGAGTTGCAGAACCTGTCGACCACGCAGGCCAACGCGCTGACCGCCACGCAGATCGGCACGCTGTCCACGACGGTCCTCAACGGTCTGTCGAGCACGCAGTTGGGCGCACTCTCGACCACGCAGGTTCAGGGTCTGACCACGACCCAGCTCAACGGCATCACCGCCACCACCCTTGACGCGCTCAGTGTCTCCAAGCTGTCCACCGCCCAGGTGAGCGGCCTGACCACCACCGCGTTCGGCAACCTGACCGCGACGCAGATCTCGACGCTGACGGCGACCGAGGTCGCCAAGCTCTCGGCGGCCCAGATCGGCACGCTCTCGACGACCGAGTTGCAGAACCTGTCGACCACGCAGGCCAACGCGCTGACCGCCACGCAGATCGGCACGCTGTCCACGACGGTCCTCAACGGTCTGTCGAGCACGCAGTTGGGCGCACTCTCGACCACGCAGGTTCAGGGTCTGACCACGACCCAGCTCAACGGCATCACCGCCACCACCCTTGACGCGCTCAGTGTCTCCAAGCTGTCCACCGCCCAGGTGAGCGGCCTGACCACCACCGCGTTCGGCAACCTGACCGCGACGCAGATCTCGACGCTGACGGCGACCGAGATTGCGGCCTTGACGGCCGGGGATCTCAATCAACTCACGACGACTGAGATCAGTGCGTTCACTGCCGCTCAGATCGGCGGCTTGACCAGTGCGCAGGTCGGTGCGCTGTCGACGGCCAGATTTGACGCGATTACCAGCACGACCGGCATACCTGCCATCAGTGTTACGGCAATCAGCGGCTTGACGACGACCGAGATCAGTTCCTTGACCACGACGCAGGGCAATGCATTCACGTCGACCCAGATCCAGGCAATGTCGATTGCCCAGTTGGATGCCTTGGTCACGCTCGTCGGGTAGTGAGTGGCCGATACGATCTGCCTTGGGCTCCGCTGCCGGTGCCCAGGCAGGACTGACGTAAGGCGTACTGTAGTGCGTAGCGTATCGCGTGTTCAGGGCGGCCTGCATTGATGGCCGCATCGCGTTCGCAGTTTTAACGCTTATAGGACGTCGCTATGCTGTCTCAACCTGCCGATTTGACCGCCGCAACAGATATCTTCAACGACGCGCTCAGTCGGGCGATAAGTCATCAGCTTTCGATCGCCGACCTCATCAGTTGCGCCGGTCAGCTCGACTCTCTGGGCCACAAAAAGCTGGCCGCCGATCTGTACAAGACGTGGATCGCGCACAATTCAAACGACCTCCTGCTGCACGCCGCCTATTTTAACTACGGCGTGGCATTGGCTGACGTCGGCGATCGGCCGGGCGCCATTATCGCGTTTCAGGAATGCATCAGGCTCAAGCCTGAGTTTCAGCAGAGCTATATCAATCTCGGCCGCGTTTTCGAGGACAGCGGACAGGCCGGCGAGGCCGTGACGCAATGGCTAAAGCTCGCTCAGAACCTCAGCGCAATCAACGGCGAATCGGTCGCACACAAGCTCACCGCGCTGGAGCAGATTGCCCGCGTTCTGGAAGCTGCGCTCAATGATGCGCCGGCCGAAGACGCCCTCAGGCAAAGCCTCGATATCAATCCGCACCAGACCAAGGTTTTGCAGCACTGGATTTCTTTGCGTCAAAGGCAGTGCAAATGGCCCGTGCTGGCCGAGTGGGAGCGTGTCAGCCGAAGACACTTGCTGACCGGGATATCATCGCTGTCGCTGCAATGCCTTGCCGACGATCCGGTGTTCCAGCTGGCAACGGCTTACCAATACGGAAGGAAGTCGATCGGCATGCCGCCGGCAATGCAGCATACGCCGGCAGGCCGTGCTGACCCGGCCAGGCTGCGGATAGGTTATGTGTCATCCGATTTTCGCGAGCATGCAGTCGGCTTCGCGATGACCGATGTGATCGAGCAGCACAACCGGGAAACTGTCGAGGTCTTCGCGTATTATTGCGGCATCAACCGGACTGACGCCACGCAGCAGCGGATCATGCAGGCGGCGGACCACTGGGTCGACATCAGCAATCTCGACGACGAAAAGGCGGCTGCAAAGATTGCCTCCGACGGAATCGACATTCTCATAGATTTGAACGGCTACACAAAGGACGCCCGCACCAATGTCTTTGCGCGGCGGCCAGCACCGATCTCGGTCAACTGGTTCGGATTCCCCGGAACGATGGGAACGCCGTATCACCACTACATCATCGCAGACACCACGATCATTCCGCCGGAACACGAAATCTATTTTTCGGAAAAGGTCCTGCGGCTGCCGTGCTATCAACCGAATGACCGTAAGCGTGTCGTTGCTGCGCAATGTCCCTCGCGCGCCGATGCCGGGATACCGGAAAATGCCTTTGTCTTCTGCTCCCTCAATGGCTCGCAGAAGACGACGCCGCGGACGTTCCGGCGCTGGATGATGATCCTCGGCGCCGTCCCGGACAGCGTGCTTTGGTTGCTCACCGCTACAAATGAGACCAATGAACGGTTGCGTCAGGCCGCCGCCGCGTCGGGCATTGCTCCCGAACGGATCGTATTTGCATCGAAGCTGCCCAATCCCGAGCATCTCGCGCGGTATCAGCTTGCTGATGTATTCCTCGATAACAGTCCCTATGGCGCCCACACCACGGCGGCGGATGCGCTTTGGATGGGTGTGCCGATCGTGACGTTCACCGGACGCACATTCGCCGCCCGGGTCTGCGCGTCCGTGGTTCGCGCGGCGGGCCTTGAGGAGCTCGCTTGCCCGACGCCGGAGGCCTACGTTGCGAAAGCGATCGAGCTGGCGCACGACCGTGAAAAGTTCGCCGCGATAAAATCAAAGCTTGTCGAGGGCAGGGACAGTTGCCTCCTTTTTGATACTCCGCGCCTTGTTGCCGCGCTTGAGGATCTTTATCGCCAGATGTGGAGCGATTTTAAGCGCGGAACATTGCCTGTTCCCGATTTGCGCAATCTGGATATCTACCATGAGGTCGGTCTTGGGCTCGACCTCGAGAATATCGAAGCGCTTTCCGACGATGCCTACGCGCAGCTCTACAAGGAAAGGCTCGCCGCGTGGCATCGCTGCTATCCGGTCTCGCATGATGATCGCCTGTGGCCCGAGATCGAAAAGGCAGGATCTCTGCGCGTCGCGCGCCTGGCGGTTGCCTAGGCCGCGCGACCGGCTCGGGGCCCCCTCTAAGGGGCTGGGGCTGCCTCGCATCAACGTGATCGGCGGGTGATGGCAAGTTGACTGGCCATTGGACGAAAATCGTCTATGTCATGGCCATGATGAATCGTCGTAATCTTTTGACTGCCGGCGTAGCGCTTTCAGCGATTGCAGCCGCTGCTCAATTTGGCGGGACGGAAACTATGGCCGCGAGTGATACAATCGATTTTCGCAATTTGTCCGACATGGATTGGCGTCAGCGCCTCAACGCCAACCAGTACATGATCCTGCGGCAGCACGGCACGGAACGCGCCGGCAGCAGCCCGTTAAACAAAGAGAAGCGCAAGGGCACTTTCGCCTGCGCCGGCTGCGATTTGCCGTTGTTCTCGTCCGATACGAAGTTTGAGAGCGGTACCGGCTGGCCGAGCTTTTATCAACCGCTATCCAATGCCGTCGAAACCAAGACAGACCGATCGTTTTTCATGTCACGCACAGAAGTGCATTGCGCACGTTGTCTTGGCCATCTCGGGCACGTCTTCGATGATGGACCGAAGCCGACCGGGTTGCGCTACTGCATGAACGGGGTTGCGATGAAGTTTTTGCCGGAAACGCCGGGATCGTCCTGAACGATCGAGCGCAACGCGCCGCGTTCTGAGATAATTTTTCGCCTTTCAGAAATTCAGATCGGCAAAAACTGCCGCGCGTGGAAGAAAGCACCCGCCGACGCAGCCGCCATATTGTTCATAACTATCTGATTTTACAAGATAAAATCTCTGGCACGCCGATTGCGATGCTTAGCCCAAGATTTCGTTTTGGGCCCCGCTACGGCGGAGCGTGTCTCGTTTGCGGAGATGATGTCATGGGTTTGTTCGACGCTCTTACGACTGCAGTCAGTGGTTTGCAGGCGCAATCCTTCGCCATGCAAAATATTTCCGGCAACATCGCGAACTCTCAGACGACTGCCTACAAAGGCATTGAAACTAGTTTCGAGGACCTGATCCCGGGGAACTCAGTACCCACGCGTCAAATCGCCGGCGGTGTGATTGCGAATTCGCGCGCGACGAACAACGTCCAGGGTACAATTCAAAGCACCACCTCGACGACTGACATGGCCGTCAACGGCAACGGCTTTTTTGTCGTGCAGGCGCCGACCGGCTTTAACGGCAATCAACCGCTTTTCGGCGGCATCGACAGCTATACCCGCCGCGGCGATTTCCAGCTGGATGCAAACGGCTATCTGGTGAACGGCGCCGGCTATTTTCTTGAGGGCATTCCAATCGACCCGACGACCGGTAATCCTGTCGGCAGCGTCGCCAGTCCGTTGCAGTTCCAGGGCAACTTCTTGCCCGCCAGCGCGACGACTTCGGTGAACTACGGAATCAACCTTCCATCAACGCCGCAGACCAATTCATTTATTCCAACGACTCCAAACTCCGAGTTGCTTAACCCCACGGATTTTACCGCAGGCAATGATCCCACGGTTGCTGGAACCGGCGTCGTTATCGGGAGTGACGTTTCCACGTTCGTGAACGAGTCAATCGATGGTGGCTCGGTAACGATTTACGATGCGATCGGCACTCCTGCCAACCTTCAGCTCCGTTGGGCCAAGACCGACAGTGTGGCCAATGGCGGCGCGGATACCTGGGAGCTGTTCTATCAGACAGATGCAACGGCAACCGGCGCGAACCCCGCATGGATCAATGCCGGCTCCGACTTCATATTCGATGCCAATGGCCAGTTGAATCCGCCGATCACGAACCTGGCACTCTCGGGTGTCACGATCAATGGGACGTCCCTCGGCAATATTACAATCAGCAGTCCCACGGGCGGCATCACGCAATTCGCCAACACAAGCGGCGTTTCAACCGTGAACAATATGCAGCAGAACGGCTACGCGGCTGGCCAGCTCAAATCAATCGCGGTGAGTGACGCCGGCAATATCATCGGGACGTTCTCCAACGGACAAAACGTTGCGCTTGCGCAGGTACCGCTTGTCCATTTCAACAGCCCCAACAACCTTAAGGCCCTCGATGGTGGCGCGTATCAACTAACAAACGAATCCGGACCCGCCCTGACAGGTTCGTCGGGCAAGATCATCGGACAATCCCTGGAAGCCTCGAACACCGATATTGCGACGGAGTTCACAAAACTGATCGTGACCCAGCAAGCTTATTCCGCAAATACCAAAGTGATCACAACAGCAAACCAGATGTCGCAGGATCTGCTGAACGTGATCCGATGATCCACGGCAAGCGTCGGACATGATCCAGGCATGATTGAGATCGGCACATGAGTTTGACGCAAGCGCTCAGTACGGCACTGTCTGGCCTGCAGGTGAATCAGGCCAGCATTTCGATGGTCGCGGCCAATGTCGCGAACGCCGACACGCCCGGCTATACGCGCAAGGTCGTCAATCAGGTTGCCACGGGCGGCAGCTCAAGCATCGGCGTTCGGGTCAGCGACATCCAGCGCCAGATCGACCTGTACATACAGCGCCAGCTGCGCGTCGAAAATTCCGGCGCGTCCTACGCCGACACCCGCGCGAACATGTACTCGCAATTGCAGGATATCTACGGTCAGCCCGGCGCCGACACGTCGCTTGAGGGGATATACAACAGCTTTACGTCTGCGCTGCAGGTGCTTTCAACCAGTCCGGATGACCCGGGCGCGCGGACCGCGGTCGTCAACAGCGCCCAGTTGCTGGCGCAACAGCTCAATCAGCTGAGCGGGAGCGTCCAGTCGCTACGTGCCAACGCCGAGCTTGGGATCTCCGACGCGGTAAATAAGGCCAACGAGGCGATGAAGCAGATCGCTTCGCTCAACGGGCAAATTGCGGCAGGTACGCCCGGTGACGCGGCAACCGATGCGCTGCAGGATCAACGCGACGCCTATATCGATCAATTGTCCCAGTTGATGGATATCAACGTGATCCCGGGCGATCGCGGCCAGGTCAGCATCTTCACGACCTCGGGGACGCAGCTTGTAGGCGCGCAAGCAGCGCAATTGAGTTTCGATGCGGTCGGTACTGTAACGCCGAATTCCTTGTGGAATGCGAATCCGTCACTCCGTGGTGTTGGCACCGTTACGCTCATTCCGCCGGCAGGCGCACCTGTCGATCTCATCCAGAACCGCGCTATCCGGTCCGGCACGATTGCGGCCTACCTCCAGATGCGCGATCAGGACCTCGTTCAAGCGCAAAATCAGCTCGATGCGCTGGCCGCCGGCATTGCACAGGCGCTGTCTGACAAAACCACCGCAGGCACGCCGGTATCGCCGGCGCCGCAAAGTGGTTTCGACGTCGACCTGGCCGGCCTGTCGCAAGGCAATACAATTACCGTCAACTACACCGACACCGCGACCAGCACGCAGCATACGATAACGCTGGTTCGGGTCGACGATCCCGCCGCCTTGCCGCTCGCCAATAGCGCGACCGCGACGGCAAATGATACTGTATTCGGCATTGATTTCTCCGGTGGTATCGGATCGGTCGTTGCGCAGATCAACACCGCGCTCACCGGAACCGGCATGGTTGCGTCCAATCCGTCCGGAACAACGCTTGAAATCCTCGATGACGGTCTTGGCAATACGGTCGACGTCAATTCCCTTTCAACGACAGCGACCGTTACCTCGCTGAACGGCGGCAGCGCCGAACTTCCGCTATTTACCGACGGCTCGATGCCTTACACCGGCGTAATCACCGGTACCGGCGTGGAGAGCCGCGGCTTTGCGGCTCGCATTGCGGTAAATCCCTCGGTCGTCGCAGACCCATCCAGTTTGGTCAGCTATCAGCCGGGCACGCCGGCTGGCGACAGCACCCGACCGGACTTCATTCTCCATCAGCTTACTCAGGCGGCGCAGACATTCTCGCCAAACACCGGCATCGGCAGTGTCACCGCGCCATTTACCGGCTCGCTGACCACCTACTTGCGGCAAGTCATCAGCCAGCAAGGCGAGGCGGCGAGTTCAGCCGACAACCTGAAACAAGGCCAGGACGTTGTGCTGAATTCGTTGCAGCAACGCTTCAATGACGCGTCGGGAGTGAACGTCGATCAGGAAATGTCAAACTTGCTTACGTTGCAAAACTCCTACGCCGCCAACGCACGCGTGATGTCGGTGGTGAAGGATATGCTAGATGCCTTGATGCAGATGTGAGGGCGGCATGAGCATTTCCTCGATCGGAGCCCAATCAGCCCTCATCATGCAGCAACTGGTGCAGATGCGGGCGAAATTCGATGACCTGCAGCGCCAGCTCGGCAGCGGCCAGAAATCGGCAACCTATGCCGGACTTGGGATCGACCGCGGCGTCACCGTCAGCCTGAACTCCCAGCTTTCGGCCATTAGCGGTTACGACAATACCATCGACAACGTGATGGCGCGCGTCAATCTCATGAACACTGCGCTCGGCAGTATGATCAAGGTTTCTAGTACCGTGAAGTCCGCCATGGTGCAGGCCAATGGCGTCAGCAATGGTGGCGGCGCCCAGGTGGCGCAGCAAACCGCGCTGTCTTCGCTCGATCAGCTGCTCGGGTTGCTCAATTCCCAGGCCGGGGATCGCTATCTATTCTCGGGCCGTGCCACCGACCAGCCGGCAGTTGAAACTCTCGACCACATCTTGAACGGCGACGGCTCGCGTGCCGGCCTCAAGCAGCTCATCGCTGAACGCAATCAGGCGGATCTTGGTTCGGATGGGCTCGGGCGGCTGGTTATCAGCGCGCCGACCGCCACCTCGGTCGGCGTCGATGAAGATTTGGTGTCGCCGTTTGGCTTCAAGCTGGGCTCCATCACAACCAACGTGACGGGCGCTACATTATCGGGACCAGCCGGATCGCCTGCGTCGATGAGCGTTGATTTTTCGGCGGTGCCAAATCCTGGCGAAACGGTCACTTTGCGCCTCAATTTGCCCGACGGAACCAGCGAGAACCTGACACTCACCGCGACGACCGATTCACCCCCGGGCGCCAAAGAATTCACCATAGGCGCGACACCCGCGGATACCGCAACCAACTTCCAGGCCGCCCTGACAACTGCGATCGGAACACTTGGTAGCTCCGCCCTGACGGCCGCGTCAGCGGTCGTGGCGTCCAATGAATTCTTTAGCGCCGACGCCAACAACCCGCCCCAACGTGTCGGTGGGTCGCCCCCCTTCTATGCCGCAGCGGGTATGGTGGCCGGCACGGCCGCCAATACGGTGGTCTGGTATACGGGCGAAACCGGCACCGATCCGGCGCGCTCGACCGCGACCGCAGGTATCGACACGTCACTGTCGGTTTCGTACGGCGCGCGGGCCAATGAGGACGCCATCAAGACGCTTGTGCAGAACGTGGCAACCCTCGCTGCGGTGACGATTACGCCCACCACTCCAAATGGCGTGGGCCTGAGCGGAGCACTGGATCAACGGCTTGCTGTCAATTTGGGTGCGCCAGGAACGCAGAGCATTACCGATATCGAAACGGACCTCGCCAGCGCACAGACTTCGCTCAAAGCAGCCAAGGACCGGCATCAGCAAGCCAATTCGACCTTGAACGACTTTCTCCAACAGATAGACGGTGTTTCAAACGAGGACGTCGGCGCACAGCTGCTGACGCTTCAGACGCGGATGCAGGCGTCCATGCAGGTCACGTCAATGCTGTTCCAGACGAGCCTCGTGAACTACATCAAGTAGCTGGATCGAGCAGCGGCTCACGGTGGCAAAACCAATCCCGACTAACAAAAAACCGCGGCTAGGCCGCGGTTTTTTTATAGACGTTTGCAGAGCGCTCAGGCGCGGCTGAGCAGTCCGGCGGCCAGCTCACGATTGATGTTGATGAGCAAACCGAGGCCTTCGGGCCGCGGGTTAGCGAGGATATCAAGCGTATGGTTGAAGACGAAGATCCCGAGGTTCGCCACGTTTTGCCGGATGCCGGGCGGCAGCGGATTGTCGGGGCTGGTGGCCGAGCTTACGAATATCGACCAAAGCCGCCGGTTATAAATAAGCGCGGCGTCGAGCTCGACCATTTTGGCGTCCCAGCCATCATGGATCGCTTGCAGACGATTGGCCGCGGTCAGAAGCAGGTCTGCTTCGACCTCACGCGGTTTTGCGGTCTGTTTGGCGACCGCGTCGTAGGTTTGTGCCGCGTGTTGCATGGTCGATCAGCTCCTTCTCGTAGGCAATGAGGGCCCTTGCGCACTTGAGCGCCTTGTATAGTTCACCGGCCAGGATGTGGTTGCTTACCGCGACGATGTGCGGCCACGCGCTCGGCGCAGCCTGCACGAGCTCCTGCATCAATATGAAATACGTTTCGTGGTGCAGGCGCGGATCGCGGGCTGTATACATCAGCTGGACCGCGAGATAGATGCGTTTGGCAGGCGTATCGGCCTGCCTGGTGGTCATGATGTCTTTTTCGCGCAGGATCGGGGCATCGCCCTCGATCAGAAGCCGCGTGCGCTGGCTGCCGTTGGTGACCAGGCATTCGCCGAGAATAAAGCGCTCGCCGGCTTTCAACTCGACTTTGAGACCCATTTGGTGCCGCTCCTTGCGGCCGCCTTTTGAACCTGGCGCGGCCAAGACAGCTCGATTTGGCCACGTCAGGTGAATGCAATTACTGGAACAGCCGCAGCACGTTTTGATCGGCTTGCGAGGCCAATGACAGCGCTGTTGTCGACAGCTGCTGGCGGGTCTGCAAGGCGAGCAAATTGGCGCCCTCTTCGTTGCTGTCCGCGAGCGTGAGGCTGTCGGCGCCTGAATTGAGCGTATTGATCATGGCCTTGGTGAAGTCCTGGCGGATCTGCACCGTTGACAGATTCGAGCTCAGCGACTGGGCCTGGGACCGCAGGGTCGTCAGCGCTGCCTTCAGGTTGGTGCTGGCGGCGCTGATATCGGCGGTGGTTGCCCAACTGCCGGTAGAAGCCGCGATTCCCAGATCGCCTGCGGTCGTGTCGTTGAATGCGGTGACCACCACGTTCGATGTGCCGTCGGCGTTCATCGTGATCGTGAGATCGTTGCCACCCAGCAGGTTGATGCCGTTGAAGCCGGAGTCGGCGGCGAGTTGGTCGATTTGGGGCAATAGAGCATCGAACTGGCTGGCCAGCGTCGCGCGCACAGCCGTATCGACGGTCTGGTTGGCCTGGCTGGTGAGCGCTTGCGCCGACTGCACCAGCTTGGTGATTGCCGTGATGCCGTTGTTCGCGGCCTGAATCGTGTTGATGCCCGAAGACATCGCATCGAGGAGGGCGTTGAGGTCGTTGGCGCGCACAGACAGGCCCTGGGCCGTAAAGAAGTTGATCGGGTTATCGAGCGCCGAATTGACGCGCTTGCCGGTTGCGAGCCGGGTTTGCGTCTGCGTGATCAAATCAGACGTCTGCTGCAATTGCAGAAGGTTCGAACGAACACCGGCCGAAAGTACAATGTCACTCATGGCAAACTCCTTGCCTGCATTGGCCCAAATCGCTTGTGGCTGATAATGAAACGTTAGGGTTGATAGACAGTTAAAGTTGCGAGTTAAGATTTAATTAACTACGTTTGCGCGGCGCGCAAAAAAAACGGCGGCCCGAAGGCCGCCGTTTTATCGAGAGTGCTGTTCGATTTACTGGAACAGGCGGAGCACGTTCTGGTCAGCTTGCGAGGCCAACGACAGAGCTGTGGTCGACAGCTGCTGGCGGGTCTGCAAGGCGAGCAGGTTGGCGCCTTCCTCGTTCGAGTTGGCAAGCGTAAGAGCGGCAGAGCCGGTCTGCAGCGTGTTGATCGTCGCCTTCGTGAAATCCTGACGGATCTGCACGGTCGACAAGTTCGCGCTGAGGGTCTGCGATTCTGAACGCAGCGACGTAAGAGCAGCAGTCAGGCTGGAAGTAGCGGCCTGAATGTTACCAGAGGTAGCCCAGCTGCCGGCTGACAGCGTGATGCTCAACGGAGCGGCTGTCGCGTCAGTATAGCTGACGCCGACGACTGAGGTGCTCGAAGCACCGGTTTCGTCGAGCGTGACGGTCAAGGTATCGCCGGCGAGCAAGTTGATGCCGTTGAAACCTGAGTCGGTGGCCAGCTGGCCGATCTGGGTCACGAGCGCGTCGAACTGCGACGCCAATGTCGCCCGCACCGTTGTATCGGTCGTCTGGTTGGCCTGGCTGGTGAGCGCTTGCGCCGACTGCACCAGCTTGGTGATTGCGGTGATGCCGTTGTTCGCGGCCTGAATGGTGTTGATGCCGTTGGACATTGAGTCCAGCAGGCCGTTCAGGTCGTTGGCACGGTTGTCGAGGCCCTGGGCGGTGAAGAAGTTGATGGCGTTGTCGAGGGCCGAGTTGACGCGCTTACCGGTCGCCAGCCGGGTCTGCGTCTGCGTGATCAGGTCCGAAGTCTGCTGCAACTGCAGCAGGTTCGCCCGCACGCCGGCGGATAGAACGATGTCAGACATCTTAGTACCTTTCTGGTCTATTTGCCGTACTGGCAGTTACACACGTGTCGATCCAGTGGATCGTCAAATTCATCGCATAGACCCCCCAAACGGCCCGTAAAAGATCATAGTTAATGAGATATTCCTTGATCGCGGGCACGATCGCTCGTCTCGCCGATCAGAAAATGCGGGCGGTGATTGCGTCTGAAGCAAAATTATTTGGTTAGCAAATTGCTAACAGCCAGACTTTGTTAATTTATTAGGGGCATTGTCAGGCAGTGAAAGTGTGTAGTCCGGTATGTCCTCCGTCATAACTCCATCCGCCGTCAATTACAGCGCGCTCTTCAGCGCGAGCGGAGCCGCGAGTTGGCTCGGCGATACGATGACTGCAATCCAGAACCAGGGGAATGAGGGCGGCCTTATCGGCATGCTCCAGAATTCCGGCGGCAACGGCAGCATCGCCTCATTTCTTGGGTCCAGTCAGAAATCATCGAGCCAGTTGGCGCAGATTTCACAAAACAGCATGACCAACAAATCTAGTCTGGTCGCGCAGATGGCTTCACAGAACATTCAGCAGCAAAATCAGCAGAAGCTGCAGGACGCGATGGACGCCCTGGCGGCGACACAACAGGTCATTCAACCGAAAAACGTGCTCGACCCGGTCATATTTTTCGCGAATGGATCGTCCCTGGATACCAACAGCAACGTGATGACAATGTCGGACGGGACGCAAATCGATGTGACGACCGGGGCAAAAGTCGTGGATACGTCGTCGATCATTCAAATGGCGAATGGCGCCTATCTCGACAGCAAGAACAATATTCTCACGATGCCTGACGGCTCGCAGATCGACACAATCACCGGTCTGAAAATTTCGGTCACCGCGTAGACCAGACCGTGCGCTGCGCGGCGCGCCGTCACGAACGCTATACCGCTTCAGAAAAACGTAGGACTAGAGCGTCCGGCTAATTGCCAGCGGCGGACTTGTTTTGCTGCTCGGCGTCTGCGCCCGTCCCGAGGCGCCGTAAGTCGAAGGCGCCTGCTTGCGCGCGAGTTCGCCCGATACGCCGCGAATGATTCCTTCCGAGACCGCATGGGCCGTCGCCAGGACAGTGAGATTTGTCCGCAGCAGCCCCTGAAACGTGTCGTGCCGGCGGCGCAGGCGTTCGAGCGCTTCAGGCGCCAGGCGTGCAATGGCATTCCTGGCTGCCTTCACGTAGTCGCTCTCACTGATGTAAAGGCGGGCGAATTCGATTTTCGCTGTGTCCAACTCCGCCGCACCGCGGAGCCGTCCGGCGCGGACGCGGGCGGTCTCTTCCGCGACGGTCTGTTCCAGCCGATCCATGACGCTTTCGAGGCTGGCTATCGCCTTTTCGGCTCCGCTTGTATCGGTAATTGGATTCCTGGCCATTGGCGAGGTCATCACCGTGCCTCCTGATGCGCCATCAGCGTGCGATAGACCTGATCGGCAATTCCGATGCCGCCCGATTTGGCGAATGATTTCGAGTATTCGTCGGTGAGCATCGAGCGCCAGACGCCGACAGCGCCACTCCCGCCGAACGGGCCCTCGCCACTGATGCCAGTGAACATGTTCTGGAACATGGAATTGAGGAAGACCGCCTCAAAATCCCGTGCGGCCGCGCGGGCCTTTTCCGGTCCCATTCCTTTAAGCTTGCCCGCGGTCGCCGCCGTGCTTGTATTTGCGAGCAGGTCGATCGGTTTTGCGCCGGGGGTGGAAAGGGCGAATGCGCTCGCCATCACATCACCTCAATATCGGCCTGGATCGCGCCGGCGGCTTTGATTGCTTGCAGGATAGTAATCAGATCGTGTGGTCCAATGCCCATGGCATTGAGGCCGTCGACGACTTGCTGCAAGGAGACGCCCTCCCTCACGAGGAACATTTTCTTGCCGTCTTCCTGCACACCGATACTGGTGCGCGGCACTGTCACGGTCCGCCCACGACGCGCGAATGGCGCTGGTTGACTGACTTCGGGGGTTTCCGAAACGCTCACGGTCAAATTTCCTTGCGCGACAGCAACCATTGAGACGCGCACATCGCGCCCTATCACGACGACGCCGGAGCGCTCATCGATGACGATGCGTGCGGGTTGATCGGGCTCGACCTGCAATTGTTCGATTTCTGTGAGAAAGCTGACGATATTTGCTGTCGACTTGGTCGGCACCGTGATCACCACGGTGGACTGATCGATTGGCTCAGCTGATGGTGATCCGATGTAGTCGTTGATTGCAGCTGCGATACGCTTGGCGGTGGTAAAGTCTGGATTGCGCAGCGCCATGCGGAGCTGGTTCATACGATTCAACGTGAATTCGATCTCGCGTTCGATGAGTGCACCGTTGGCAATTCGACCGACAGTCGGCACTCCGCGTGTGATTTTGGCGGCCTGGCCTTCGGCCGCAAAGCCACTGATCGCCAAAGACCCTTGCGCAACGGCATACACATTGCCGTCGGCAGCGAGCAACGGCGTCACCAGAAGCGTCCCGCCTTGCAGGCTCTTGGAATCCCCCATGGCCGAAACGGTAACGTCGATGCGGGTCCCTTGCGTACCGAAGGCGGGCAGGTTCGCTGTCACCATCACGGCGGCGACGTTGCCCGTGCGCAGGGTTTGCCCGCGGATGTTGACGCCGAGCCGCTCCAACATCGCGGTCAGCGATTGCTTGGTGAAGGGAATGTTGTTGAGCGTGTCGCCGGTGCCGTTAAGCCCGACGACCAAGCCATAACCGATCAACTGGTTTTGGCGCACACCCTCAATATTCGTAAGGTCTTTGATGCGTGAAGTGGCCCCGGCGTTCACCGGAACCCATAACGCCAAGACCACCGCAAGGCATGCGGCCCGCAAAGTCCTCGTCATCACTGCTCCCCAATGTGACGGTTGACAGCATTGGTTATGCGAACGCCGTGCCAACGCCGATGCGCGACCGAAGACATTGGCAGCGCAGGCATTTTTCGATTTTTCTGGAATGTGGCCGACGGCGGCGAGGGGGCATGAAGCGCCGCGGGCGGTAAATTTTGCCGGGCTTTTACCGGGCATTAACCATACCAGCGCAGGCTTCACGGTATTCGGGGACCGATCCATATTCGGTGGGGAACAATCGGCATGCGCGTCTATGGACCGAACGGAACGGCACTGGCCACCGCGCCACTGACGGCCCGCCGCACTGAAAGCGGAACATTCACGGTCAATGAACAAGAGGCGACGCCGAACTCACCAGCGGCAACCACGCTGCGGTCGATTTCGACGTTGGACGCGCTGATTGCGCTGCAGGGCGTCGAAAACCCGGCCGAGCGCAAGAAACGTGCGGTTGCCAAGGGTCGAAACGCGCTCGATGTGCTCGACAAGCTCAAGCTTGGCGTGCTCGACGGAACGGTGGACCAATCGACATTGGCGCGCCTGAAGGTTGCCTCGGAAGGCCTGACCGATGCATCGGGCGATGCGGGCCTCGACGGCGTGCTCGGGGAGATCGACTTGCGCGTCGCGGTGGAGCTGGCCAAGGCCGGTATTCGCTAGGTCGAGGACCTCGCCGGGTGGACCGCAAGTTCCCCGGAAGTCATTGAACCGTCATCTAAATTCAGAAAAGCCGCCGGGCTTACTTGGATGTTGTCCGCCGGGTGGTGGCCGTATATAAGCCTGCCGCGCGGAGCCGGCGACTCTGCGCCGAAAAAAGCAGAAGAAACCAGGGAGTAGGTGGGAATGTTGGCCAAAACCAAAAACTATCGGCCGTCCGATAAAGAGCCGTTCATGAATGAGCGCCAGCGCGAGTATTTTCGCGTGAAGCTACTCATGTGGCGGGAAGACATCCTCAAGGAAGCCAAGGAAACGCTGCAGCACCTCCAGGAAGAAAACCAGAACCATCCCGACCTCGCCGATCGCGCGTCGTCCGAGACCGACCGCGCCATCGAGCTGCGCGCGCGTGACCGCCAGCGCAAGTTAATCGCCAAGATCGACGAAGCGCTCACGCGGATCGATGACGGCTCGTATGGCTATTGCGAGGAGACCGGCGAGCCGATTTCCTTGCGCCGCCTGGAAGCGCGCCCGATCGCAACGTTGTCCGTGGAAGCGCAGGAGCGGCACGAAAGGCGCGAACGCGTCTACCGCGACGATTGAAGCTTCGAGATTCGATATGCGAGATTGTTTTGCCCGGCTCAGCGCTGGGCATTTTTTTACCCGGCCCAAAAAATTACGCGGCCTCCGGCCGGGGAGCAGCCGGAGACCGCGTCGTTGACGCCGTTACGCTCGCGCGATGCGAAAACGGCGCGGGAGGCCCAGAACCAAACTCACGCGACTGACTAGAACGGCAGCAGAACGTCGAACACTTGTTCGCCGTAGCGATTTTGCTGCATGTCGGTGATCTGACCGCGTCCGCCATAGGCGATACGGGCCTGAGCGATCTTGGTTGAATCGATGGTGTTGTCGCTTTCGATATCTTCCGGCCGCACGATGCCGGCCACAATCAACTCACGCACTTCGAAATTCACGCGAATCTCTTGTTTGCCTTCGACGACCAGATTTCCGTTTGGCAGCACCTGCGTCACGACGCCCGCGACATTGGTCTTTATATCTTCAGATCGATCGACCGAACCTTTGCCGTCTTGCGTCGTGTTGGAATCGGCGGTGAAAATGCGCGTCGGCACCGGCGTATTCATGATCGGCACCTTGGGCTTGCCGAAGAAATTGGTGATCCCTGAATCTTCGGTCATCGCGCGGCTGCGCTTGGTCTCGTTGTCGATATTGGCTTTGTCGGTGATATTGACCTTCACCGTGAGAATATCGCCAACCTGGTGCGCGCGCTGATCCTTGAAAAAGGCGCGCGACCCGTTCCGCCAAAGTGAGTTTGGATTGTAGGCCGCGGGCTGGGCCGCCGGCATTGGCATCTGCACCGGCTTGTAGCCCGGCCGCGTGGTTGGATTGTCGACCGACGTTAATGGCGGCTGCTGGCCGATAGATTTGAGCCGATCAACGTATGCGCAACCGTTGAGCAGAGTAGTAGCGAGCGCGGCCAGAACCGCATGACGCATAACTTTGACGACTTTCATGACTTTGCTTTCACTGGCAGTGCACGGGAACCGTGGCGTGGTTGAACTGGGTTCAGACTTGAACCGACGTTGTCGTGTTTCCGCATCGACGTTCGAAAAATGCAGCCTCTGCTGTTAGCGGGTGTTGGCATTCGCAATAGAACCGGTCGGGTTACTGGAGGCGACGCGGGGCGAACCATTGTTGATGGCCACGCGTCCCGGACCGACGATGACGCCCTGAAGTGTCCGCTTGGACTGTTCATTGAGAACATTGATCACGTCGCCTTCGGCTCCCCCTTCGGCGGCCTTGCCGCGAATGGTGAGCACGACGCCCGGGACTTCGTAGATGATGGTCACAACGTCATTGCGCTGGACCAAGTCAGGTTTCATGAGCTCGGCACTTCGAATGGGATGACCTGGTTGCAGGTTGCTGCGAGCGGCCAGTCCCACAGCCTGTGCCGGGTTTGTAATGACGTCCCGGCCAACATCCGAGCGCGTACGCCGCTCCATGATGAGATCTGCATCCTTGAGAACGCCACCGCGCTCGATTGTCCGTGCAGCGGTCGCTACCTCGACGGTCGCCGTCGCGCGGCCGGAGACCTGCACGATAGGCCGTTTCCCGCCGGCCGACGGAATCTCGATCGCCGCGTCGAAACGGCCGCTGCGGAGGTCGTAGTCGACATGCGCGACCCGTAAATCGCCTTTGGCGGAAGGCTCGACCTGAATCGCGCGCATTTCGCGTGCAAAGGTCACGCTAATGTCTTTGCTGGAACCAAGATCGAATCGGGCGGACAAGGATTTGGTGATTGCGTCCTGGATCTCGTTTGCGGGAATCGTTCGGCTCGCCCGTGTTACCACCAGCTCACGCACATCGCCGACATTAACGCCAATGAGACCATGCTTGCGGACCGCCTCAAGAACGGTGTCGGCCGCAACAGTGCCGGTGTCTCCAAGATCCGGCGCGCGGAAAATTGGCACGGGGGCAACAATTCCCGCGTGATCGACGAGATCGCCGATGCGTACGATATCGCCGTTGATGATAGCTTCCGACCTCAAACTCGGCCGTTCCGGTTCGGGCGGGGTCACAACTTGCGCGGTGCCGGCGGTGGATATTGCGACGAGCGTTGCAAATGCCAGGAGAATGGAGCGGATCATGGTGGAACCTCAGCGCATCAGGTTTGACGTCGCCGACAGCATTTGATCGGCTGCGGTAATGACTTTCGCGTTCATTTCGTAAGCGCGTTGCGCAGCAATCAGGTCTGATATCTCGCTCACGGCCTCGACATTGGCTTGTTCGAGATAGCCTTGCTGCAGATTTCCGAAGCCCTCGGTTGAAGGGTTGCCGTTCTGGGGCGCGCCTGAAGCCGGCGTTTCAAGGTACAAGTTGTCGCCCATGCTTTGCAGGCCGGCTTTATTGACGAAGAGTGACAACTCAATTTGTCCGACCTGGCTCGACGTATTTGAGCCGGGCTGCGTCACCATCACCTGGCCCTGGTTATTGATGGAAATCGAGGTTGCGTTCTGCGGAATAGTGATGCCGGGCTGCACGAGATTGCCCTGCGCAGTCACGAGCCGCCCCTGCGCATCGAGTTCAAAGGAACCGTCGCGGCTATAGGCTGTGCGGCCATCTGGCAGAAGAATTTTGAAGAAGCCTTCGCCGCGGATGGCGAGATCGAAGTCTTTGCTGGTCTGAGTCAACTCGCCCTGGCTCATCAGTCGCGGCGTGCCGACTGTCTTGACGCCGGAGCCGAGTTCAATGCCGGCCGGGAGGATATTGCCCTGTGCGGAGGTCTGTGTGCCGACGCGGGTGACCTGTTCGTACAGAAGATCCTGGAATTCCGCGCGCTGCCGCTTGTAGCCGGTCGTCCGCATGTTCGCGATATTGTTGGAGATGACCTGGACGTTAAGTTCCTGGGCCATCATTCCGGTGGCTGCGGTGTGAAGCGCTCTCATCTATTGATCTCCAGCCACTGGCTTAGTTTGGTACGTCTGCAAGTTTTTCGATCGCAGTGCGCCGCACGTCGGCCGCCTGCGCAATCATGTTTGCGATTTGGGTGTAGGTGCGCGTGACTTCGATCATGCGGCTCATTTCTATGACCGAGCGCACGTTGGATTTTTCGACCGCGCCTTGCACAATGCGCGAAGTCTTGTCGGCTTGTGGCGCGGCGTTCGCCGGCGCGGTGAAGGTGCTGCTTCCGTCCTTCTGCAACTGACCAGGTTGGTCAAAGCTCACAAGGCGCAACTGGCCGCGCTGAGAGTCAGTTGTGTTACTTCCTTCGCGCGCGCTGATCGTGCCATCCTCGCTGATCGCGATGCTTCGATCTTTCGGTTGGAAGGTTATCGGCCCGGATTCACCCAGCACCTTGTAACCCTCGCTCGTGACGAGTTCGCCGGTGTTGTTGATTTGCAGCGCGCCGTTGCGCGTGTAGCGTTCGCCACGCGGCGTCTGCACGACGAGATAGCCTTTGCCGTTGACCGCAACGTCCAGCGGATTGTTGGTCCGCTCGAGCGGGCCCTGGCTCAGATCAACCCAGGTTGCGCGGTCTTGCACGAAGCTCACCCGCCGGTCGGCACCCAGGAAGTTGTCGGCGCTCGCGGTTGGGCTGATGTATTCGGCAAACACCGAGCCATCGGCTTTGAAGCCGCTGGTGTTGATGTTGGCGATGTTATTGGCGATCACATCCAGTTCGCGCCCGAGCGCGACCTGGCGTGACAGTCCGACCAGAAGTGCATTCTGCATCGGCAACTCCCCTTGATATTCGGCAAGTTCGGCCCTCCCGAGGCCGAGCTTGGTCCGCATCTTTGTCGCAAGCTCTCCCAAGCCGGCGGCTAGTCGTGGAATTGCAGTTGCCGTGCCAACTACAAAAGACGCATAAAATCAACTACTTAGATAGAAGTTACAGGTGCCCGGTGAGGGCAAAAAGAACCGCTTCGGGTCGTCAACCCGGCAAAAGATTCCCGCCTGGGGCGCCATGGAAAGTATCTGTTAACCATACCGACCTACCTTTGATCTCAGGGGGCGCGCGTGTCGCGCGGCCGCGATTTTTTGGGCTGAACGGCGCCGCATGCCGACCCGTCCGACGTCGCGAACTGGGGTCATTCATGGCAGCCAAGGCAAAACAGGCGGACGTCGATGAAGAAGACGACAAGCCTGAAGGCGAAAACGATCAGCCAGCAGCAAAGTCGAGATTTGCTTTCTTAAAGTTCAAGCTGCCGCCGCTGAAATGGATGATTATCGGCGGGGCGGGCCTGCTGGTTCTCGCTGGTGGCGGCGGAGGGGCCTATTTTTTCTTCAAGGCTCCGGCCCATAAGGAACCGGAAGTCGTCGCGAAGCCGGCGACCTTTGTCGATTTGCCGGATGTCCTGGTCAACCTGTCGAACACCGGGGGAGACCGGACTCAATATCTCAAGGTCAAGATCGTGCTCGAATTGCCGGACGCGACCCTCGTTCCGCAAATTCAGCCATTGATGCCCAGGGTCATGGATGCCTTCCAGACCTATCTGCGCGAGTTGCGGCCGACCGATCTTGACGGCTCGGCGGGGCTTTATCGGCTCAAGGAGGAGTTGACGCGCCGCGTCAACGCCGCCGTTGCGCCCAATCACATCACCGCCGTCCTGTTCAAGGAAATCGTCGTCCAGTGACGACGCCATAACAAAAAGGTTCGTGGCTTTAGACAATGGCCAATAAAGACCAAATTGATCAAGACGCACTCGCCGCGGAATGGGGCCTCGCGCTGGAATCGGATTCAAGCGGGCCCGCTGCAGGTGCGGAAGCTCCGGCCGCGCCGGGCACTGACGAAGCCGCTGCGCAATGGGCCGCGATGGTTGATGACACCGGCGGCCTGCAGTCGGCCAAGGGCGGTGCCGAACGTATCCTCAACCAGGAAGAAATTGACAGCCTGCTTGGCTTCAGCCTGGCCGACGTTTCGCTCAACGACAACTCCGGCATCCGCGCGATCATCGACTCGGCGATGGTTTCGTACGAACGGTTGCCGATGCTGGAAATCGTCTTCGACCGCCTCGTGCGGTTGATGACGACCAGTCTGCGCAACTTCACCTCCGACAACGTCGAGGTGTCTCTCGATCGTATTACGTCGGTGCGGTTCGGCGATTACCTCAATTCAATTCCGCTGCCGGCGATTCTGGCCGTGTTCAAGGCGGAAGAGTGGGACAACTTCGGACTTGCAACCGTCAATTCGAGCCTGATCTATTCGATCATCGACGTATTGCTCGGCGGCCGTCGCGGACAAAGCACGATCCGCGTTGAGGGGCGACCCTACACCACAATTGAAACAAATCTCGTCAAGCGGATGATCGAAGTCGTGCTGGCAGATGCCGAGCTCGCGTTCAAGCCGCTGTCGCCAGTCAAGTTCAATATCGATCGGCTCGAGACTAATCCGCGCTTTGCAGCGATTTCCAGGCCGGCCAACGCGGCGATTTTGGTGCGTTTGCGCATCGATATGGAAGACCGTGGCGGCACCATCGAGTTGTTGCTGCCTTACGCGACAATTGAGCCGATCCGCGCCGTGCTGCTCCAGATGTTCATGGGCGAGAAATTCGGCCGTGACCCGATCTGGGAAGGCCACCTCGCGACCGAGATCGGACAGGCACAGATCGGTGTCGACGCGGTGCTTTACGAGGCACGGCTGCCGTTACGCCGGATGATGGGGCTCAATGTCGGCGATACGCTGATGCTTGAACTCAAGCCGGACGCAATGGTCACGGTGCGCTGTGGCGATATCACGTTGACTGAAGGTCGCATGGGTCGCGTCGGCGACCGTGTTGCCGTGCGCGTCGCTAAGCCATTGCGCAAGCCGCGAACCACCTTCGCCATGTTCGAAAAAGCAGACGAAACAACCAGTCCAATGGAGGTACCGTGAGCTACCATTACGGATTCCTGGTCGAGACCATGGTCTCGATCCTGCTTCTGCTCACGATCCTGTATTGCGTTCGTCTCAACAAGCAGCTGCGACTGCTCAAGGCCGATGAGCGCTCGCTGCGTGCGACCATTTCGGAATTGATCACCGCCACCGAGATCGCCGACCGCGCGATCGGCGGTTTGAAATCGACCATGCAGGAAGGCGAGCACGCTTTGACCGAGCGTCTGGAGCGAGGCGAGCATCTTGCCGCCGAGCTCGACCTCCACATTACTGCTGGCAATCAACTGCTGGCGCGGCTCGTGCGAATTGCCGGTGTGACACGGCCTGCCGCGGAGACTGCGCCGGTGCAGGACGCCAAAGCCGTCGCAGCTGCCGCGCAGGCCTTCGCCGATCGCACACGGTCTCGACTGGGTAGCCAAGCCGCATGAACCGCATGCTGCGCGATGTGCGGCTTATTCCGATCGTGCTTTTCGCCACGATCAGCCTCCTCGCGCTCAAGGTGTCCGGCCTCGTTTTCGATGGCGGCTACACGCTCGCCGAGCGGATGGGTGCGCGCTTCAACTCCGATGTGCAGGCCATGAAGCAAGATGGCGCCACGGATTCGTCCACGGCGACAGTCGCCGAGAGGTTGGACAATTCCGGCTTGCCGCGAGCCAAAAAGTCCTGGGCGCAAGATGTTCTCAATTTCAAGGATGGTCGTAACAGCGACGTCACCGGGTCGACTAAGTCTGCAGAAAAATCAAGCGAGCCCGCACTCAAAGTAAGTGATAAGCCGCCGGATGCGCCAAAACTGGAAGTCGCCGGAGCCGCAATTCCGCTTGAGCCGGGTCGCATCGCGTCGCCCGGCGAACGCGCGGTTCTTGAGCGCCTGCAAACCCGCCGGCAGGAACTCGACACGCGCAGCCGCGAAATGGAAATGCGCGAAAACCTGCTTAAAGCTGCCGAGAAACGCCTGGAAGACAAGGTCACCGAGCTCAAGGATGCGGAAGGCCGCGTCAACACGGCGATGGGGACTCGCGACAAGGTGGGAGCCGAGCGCTTCAAAGGCATTGTCTCCATGTATGAGAACATGAAGCCAAAAGATGCTGCGAGAATCTTCGACCGCCTCGATATGAAAATTCTTGTGGAGGTGTCGACGCAAATTAAACCGCAAAAAATGTCTGAAATCCTCGCGCAAATGACGCCAGACAACGCCGAGCGCCTGACGGTCGAACTCGCCAACAGGGCTAGCGCCAAGCCCAAAACGCAGAGTCCCGATCAGCTGCCGAAGATTGAGGGCAATCCAAGCGCGAACTGACCGCTCGCGATTGTCGACGGTCCGAACAACAGGGAATGTTTGATGTGCGGGATTGCGGTCGCGATCGATTGGCCCGAAGCGGAAGTTTCGGTTCGGCGCCTCATCGAAGGTATTTTGCATCGCGGTGACGTTTCCGACCCCGTTGCAGTTCTTCGCAAAGATACTGCCATGGGAACGCGCCGCCTGCGGATCGTCGATGCCGAGCACGGCGTCCAGCCGCAGATTTCGTTCAATGAGCGCCTTGCGGTCGCCTTCAACGGCGAAATCTACAACTATCTTGAATTGCGGAAGGAGCTTGCCGACCTCGGCGTTGAATTCAGGACCGAGTCCGACACCGAAGTCCTGGCGAACGCCTTGCAAGTGTGGGGCTATCGGGCTCTCGAGCGTCTCGTCGGGATGTATGCCTTTGTCGCTGTCGATCTGGCCAACGGAGAGTTTCTTGCGGCCCGCGATCCGTTCGGCGTCAAGCCGCTCTACGTGATCCAGTCTGGCAGCAGTTTCCTTTTTTGCTCTGAGATGCGGCCACTGTTGAAAAACGTGCCGGCCGGCGATGTTATGCTGCTGCCGCCTGGCTATGCATTGTCGCGCAAAAACTGCGCGCGCTTCAAGTCGCCGGTCTACCCGCGCGCTGACGTGCCCGTGCATCACGACCCGCATACGCTCGACCGCATTTTGTCGGAAGCTGTACGGATGCGGCTGCCCGCGGGCTTGCCGGTCGCGACACTTTTCAGCGGCGGCATCGACAGCACGCTCATCGCACACTACGCGCGTCAATTCCGGCCGGAAGCGCCGGGCTATTTCGTCGGTGGAGAGACTGCGCCGGACTATCCTTATGCAGCCGAATATGCCGCGCGGACCGGCTTCGATCTGCGCATGGTGCCATTCGAGCCGGACAGCGACGAAGTATTTTCATCGATCGGGCATGTCGTCGAGGTCACGGAGTCTTTCGAACCCAATCTGGTGCGAGGCGCCGTCTGTTCGCTGCTGGCGGCCGAGAAAATGCACAGCGACGGTTTCCGCGTGGCATTGTGCGGAGAGGGGGCCGACGAGCTTTTCTGTGGTTATCCGCCGCTCGAAGTGGCTTTTCATCAGAGCGATGCCGACGGCCGGCCCGCGCGGGACGAATGTCTCGATCTGATGCACCGCGTCAGCCTGCAACGTGTCGACCGCTGTTCGATGCGTCATCAGGTGGAAATGCGGGAGCCGTTTCTTGACCCGTCGGTCGTCAAATATGCATTGAACGTCGATGCGGCCGCGTTGGTGCGTGAGGTCGACGGCCAGCCTCGCGGGAAGGCGGCCCTGCGAGATCTTTACGATCTCTACCCTGACAAGTTGCCGGCGGCTATTCGCGACCGGACAAAAGTGCCGTTTGGTGAAGGCGCCGGGCTCGACGTGACACCGCAGGATTCGGGCTGGAAGGCCCGCTTCAACGAGGCCATCAGCGATGTGGAGCTGCGCGACGGACAGCAGCAATTCGAAAGCTTCAACCTGCAGTCCAAGGAGGAGCTGTTTTATATTCGCAAGCTTGCGCAGGTGATGGACATATCGCGCGTGCCGCACCTGCGGGATCGGGCCTGGATTTCCTTCCCCGTCCTCCAAAACCTCCAAAAACTGAAGGCTTTTGCGCACTTTAGCCTGTAGTTCCCGTTACAGTTAACGCCACATTAAACGGCCGTCCGTACCCTGTTGCGACCGGCAGGCCAGCCGGCTGGAACGGCCTTATGACGGCTTTGCCATTCAAGCTGAGGCAGATGCTTGCGTGTAGATCGGGGCGACCGAAGCCCGGTTTCGCGCGCGGCCGCGGCCTTGCGTCGATGGCGTTGCTTGTCCTGCTCGCGCTCGCCGGTGCGGCCCGCGCGGATGATCCGATCAAAGGCGAGGTGAAAGCCGTCGTTGATGGCGGCTATGTCCGGCTGATGTTTCAATTTGATGAGGCCGTGGAAGCGACGGCCCGCGTCTCCGGGGCGATCATCGTCATTACCTTCAACAAACCTGTGTCGGTTGCCGTCGAGCGCCTCAACGTCAACGCCCCGGAATTCATCAGCGCTGCGCGACGCGACCCGGACGGTAGTGCGATCCGTTTAGCGCTGACCCATAAAGTCAAGGTCAACACGATCGTAGCCGCCGAGCGACTCTATGTCGATCTCTTGCCGGAAACCTGGGAGGGCCCGATGCCCGGCCTCCCGCAAGAGGTGATCGATGGGCTTGTGCGGCGCGCACGCGAAGCTGAACGCCAGTTGCACAAGCAGCAAGCCGAAGAGAAAAATAAGAAGCCTCCGCTCGTTCGGGTCAAAGTTGCCAATCAGCCGACCTTCGTCCGCTACATATTCGCAATGCCGGGCACGGTGAATGTGGTGCCTGAGCGTGCCGATGGCAGGCTCACCCTTAATTTTGACCAGCAGGTCAATTGGGACATGGCGGACGCGAAGGCCTCGCTGCCGCCGAGCTTGAAGTCGATCGAAGCGGAGATCGAACTCGATTCTGTCGCAGTGGTTTTTGCGCTCAATGGCACGCCGGAAGTGCGAGTCTTCCGGGAAGACCGCAATATCGTCGTCGACATCGGTCTGGACGGGGCGAAACCGAAGCAGGCCGAATCGCGCAGTGCACCTAAACAAGCGGCGCCTTCAAACGGCTCGCCGGTGATATCGCCACCACAAACGACACTCACGAAAGATGCCATAGCACCGGCTCCGAAATCTGCCGCGCCGGCGAAAACAGACGAAGCAGCGCCGCCGCCAGCTGCTGCTGCGCCCGCAGCGGCGCCTTCGCCGGCACCCGCGGCACCAAAGGGTGCCGAGCATTCGCAGGACGCGCCTTCAGTTGCGCCGGCGCCGCAACAACACGCTGCTGCTCCCGAACCTCCGCCTTCCGCTCCGCCGCCGCAGCCTGCGCCAACAGAAAGCAAAGCCGCCGCCGCGGTAGCCTCGCCGCAGCCTGTTGTGGAGCCGCCCGCATCCACCCCGCCACCTGCGGCGCAGGTGCCAGCTCCCGCCGCAGCTGAGCCGCCGAAGGTGCCTCCGGCGCAAACACCTCCTGCCGCGAACGCCGAGGCTGAGCGACCTGCACCTAATCCAAAGGCGACAGTCGTGGCGGGCGTGCATCAATCGGGTAATAATTTTCGCGTCGAGTTCCCGTTCGCGGTCGCAACGCCGGCAGCGATCTTTTATCGTGCGGACACGTTATGGCTGGTGTTCGACAGCGCCGCGCCAATCGATCTCTCCGCGCTTCGCAACGACAACGAAAGCGGTGTGCGCGAGGCCATATTCGAGCGTGCGGAAGATGGTGCGGCCATTGTTCGATTCAAGCTTGCGCGGCCGCGCACCGCCGGTGTCGTAGCCGATGGCCCGAGTTGGATCCTCACCATTGCCGATATTGCGACCGCGCCCACTCAACCGCTCGGCATTGCCCGCAGTGTCGTCGGCAAGAACCGTGCAAGCATCGCTATACCGCTCGATGGTCCGCGCGCAATTCACAATATCAAGGATGCGGAGGTCGGTGATCGGTTGATGGTGGTTACGGCGCTCGCGCCGGCACGCGGGTTTCTCAAAGCCCAGGATTTTGTCGAGCTGCGCACGCTGCCATCGGTGCACGGCGTCGTCGTGCAGCCGATCGCAGATGACGTTACCGCGGAGCTGAGCGCGGACAAGGTAACAATCAGCCGTCCGGACGGGCTTTCATTGTCGGCAACCTCGCTTGGCCAGCAACAAGTCGCGATCAGCTTTCGCGCCTACACGTTTGATACCCAGCTTTGGGGCTTCGACCGGGACTCGCCCTTCAATGCGCGGCAATCCGAATTGATAGGGCTGGCCGCCGCAGCACCTTTAACAAAGCGCCGGCAGGCGAGGCTGAACCTGGCGCGCTTCTATCTCGCAAAAGATATGGCGCCGGAAGCCAAGGCTGTGCTCGATGTAGCGCTCTCCGACCAGCGTGGGTCGGACGATGTGACAGGCAGCGTGCTGACCGCCGTTGCCGATGTCATGCTCGATCGACCTGACGACGCGCTCAAGGAATTGGGCAAGCCGCAAGTCGGCAATCAGCAAGACGCGCCGATCTGGCGGGCGATCGCCTATGCCCGCCAGGGGCGCTGGGCCGAGGCACGCGACATTTTCAAAACGGTCGGTGCTTCGATCGGGGCCTTGCCGGTCGAGCTGCAGCGTATGGCGCTGAAGGAGGCACTGCGTTCGGCTGTCGAGGTGCGCGACTTTAACAACGCGACCCGTGTCGCAAATGAATTCGAGACCGTCGGGGTGCCGCCAGAACTCGAGCCGACGATCAATGTTCTCATTGGACGACTTTATGAAGGTCTGGGACGCACCGAGGATGCGCTCATGAGTTACCGCAGTGCCGCGACGTCGAGAGATCGACGCGCAGCCGCACAGGGGCGCCTACGCGAAACCGTCCTCACATTCGCGACCGGCGGCATGGGGCGCAAGGACGTCATCAATGATCTCGAAACGCTCACCACAGTCTGGCGCGGTGATGAGACCGAGACCGAGGGCCTCAAGCTTCTTGCCCACCTCTACACCGAAGACAGCCGCTATCGCGATGCGTTCCACGTCATGCGGACAGCGCTGACCGCCCATCCTAATTCCGACATGACACGCAAGATCCAGGATGAGGCTGCCACCACGTTTGAAAGTCTCTTTCTCGGCGGCAAGGGAGAGACGCTGCCGCCTATCGAAGCGCTTGGCCTCTTCTATGATTTCCGCGAATTGACGCCGATCGGACGACGTGGCGACGAGATGATCCGGCGGCTTGCCGACCGGCTGGTGTCCGTCGATCTTCTCGACCAGGCTGCCGAGCTGCTCCAGCACCAGGTCGACCATCGGCTGCAAGGCGGCGCCCGCGCGCAGGTCGCGACCCGCCTTGCGGTCGTATATCTCATGAACCGCAAGCCCGACCGGGCGCTGGCAGCCTTGCAGGCGACGCGCGTCGCGGATCTGTCGAACGATTTGCGCGACCAGCGCCTGCTGCTTGAGGCGCGCGCCATGTCAAATCTTGGGCGCCACGATCTCGCGCTCGAATTGATTACAAATATTAACAGTCACGAAGCCATACGGCTTCGTTCGGATGTCTTGTGGGCGTCAAAGCGCTGGCGGGAAGCCGGCGAGCAAATCGAGCTGCTTTACGGAGAACGCTGGCGCGAATTTCAACCTTTGAACGATACCGAACGAGCCGACATTCTGCGCGCCGCGATCGGGTATGCGCTCGGGGAAGAAACAATCGGGTTGGCGCGCCTGCGCGAAAAATACGGCGCCAAATTCAGCGACGGGCCTGATCGCCGCGCGTTCGAGATTGTGAGCGCGCCAATCGGGACCAGCGGCGCCGACTTCCAGACTGTCGCCAAGAAGGTGGCGAGCGTCGATACGCTCGATGCGTTCCTGCGCGATCTGCGCACGCGCTATCCGGAGTCTTCCGCAATTTCGCCCGGTGGTGCGGCCGGCAATGCGCCATCGGCTGAAACGGCGCCCGACAAAGCTAAAGGACCGCAGACAAATGCGGCGCCGGCCGGCGAAGCGACGCCGAACGGCCCGGCAATTCGCGATGCAGGATCCTCGCCGCTGCCGCCGAAAGCCCCCGCCGGCGTTCCGGTCAAGCCGGACCCCGAGCCGACCGGCTCGATACCGCGACTGCCAAGGATGAGCGTCCGGGCACGGTAGTGCCAATCCGCTGGTGGCTATCCGCCATAGCTCTGGATCAGCGATCCCGCGACCAGGCTCCAGCCGTCGACCAGCACAAAGAAAATCAGCTTGAACGGCAGTGACACCACCACGGGCGGCAGCATCATCATGCCCATGGACATCAGCACCGATGCCACCACGAGGTCGATGATCAGGAACGGCAAGAACAGCAGGAACCCGATTTCAAATGCGCGTTTGAGCTCGGAAATCATGAAGGCCGGAACCAGCACCCGCAAGGAGAGGTCTTCCGGTTTGGCGGGCTCGGCTTCCTTTGACATGTCAACAAACAGCTTGAGGTCCTTCTCGCGCACATTCTTCTGCATGAACGCGCGCAACGGCTGGGCGCCGCGCTCGAAGGCCTGTTCGGCGGTGATCTCGTTGGCCATCAGCGGCCGCACGCCGGTGTCGTACGCGCGCTGAAGGGCCGGCCCCATCACGAACGCCGTCAGGAACAACGCGAGTGAAACGATCACGGCGTTGGGCGGCGCCGTCGCGGTACCGAGCGCCGTGCGCAGCAGCGACAGTACGACGACGATGCGGGTGAATGACGTCATCATGACGAGGATCGAAGGTGCGAGCGAGAGCACCGTCAGCAACGCGATCATCTGGATCACGCGCTCGGTCAGGCCATTGCCTTGTCCGAAATTGACGCTGATGTCCTGAGCGGCGGCGGGCACCGTCGCGAAGAGGGTCAGCCCAGCTACTCCGACCACCACCGTCACAAGACGGACACGGCGGTCGGAAGTGGCTGTCACGTCTTTCCTGGCGGACGGCCCAGCAAGCTGGCCATCTCCTCTTCAAGATTTTCGTAGAGATTTTTTCCCGGCGTCGCCGCGGGTTCGGTGCGCGGCTCTGCTTTCACGTCGAACTTGGGCTCTGGCCTGGCCTCGAACTTCGGCTCCACGCGGGCCTTAAGCTCGCGCGCGGGCGCGCGCGTTAAATCTGGAGCTTTTGTTACGGCCATTGGTGTCGAAGCGAGCGGATCGGTCACCGGCGGGCGGCCTTCGGGAGAGGGCGCGCGGCGCAATGCTGCTTCGAGCTGCTGTGCCATTTCCGCGAGATTGTGATCGGCCTGCGCCGGCGGTGCTGCAGGCTCGTTTATTTGCACGCGCGGTGGCGGTTCGTGGCGTGCGGCTGGCATGCCTGCGTCAGGCGGCGTGAGACGCGTCGATAGTTCAGCGGCAAGACCAGTGAGGCTGTCGGCAGGTCGGGCGCGCGCGCCCGGCTCCGCCGCAAGCCAAGGCTCTTCAGTTGCATTTGAGCGATAGGGACGCGGCGCCGGTGTGGCCGCAGGCTCACCCGCCGGCTGCAATGGCCAGCCATTTTCGATATGCGCGGTCGCGCGCACCGCAGGCTCGGTGGCGACCCGCGACGGTTCGCGTGTGACTTCCCGCGCGCCGACTGCGCGCACGATATTCGGTTCCACGACCAGGTCGGTGGGGCCGCCGATCATCAATAAGTGCTCGACATTGTCACGGCGAATGAGCACCAGGCGCCGACGCCCATCCACGGTCGCTGCGTCGATCACCGCGAGGCGCGGTTGACGTCCACGTGTGGCATTGCCGAGGCGATTTGCGCCGAAACGCCGCACCAGCCAGGCGGTCAGCCCGATCAGCGCCAACACCACCAGAAAGGCGACGAAGAAGCGCGCGGCTAGCGGCATTTCCGAGCCGAACAAGCTCTCGAACATCAAAGCGCTCCGTTCTTCGTGCTGCTGCCCCGAGGGGGAATCGCCCGAATGGTTAACTCAACTGGGCACTATTTGCCGCCCTGAATACTAACAGAGCATTAACAAATAAAGTGGCATTTTGCAGTCAGGGCCAAATATGGACCTTTTCCGCTGAGATCAGCGCAAGCGGTGACTCGTTGCCCGAGGCCCATTTTTACCAGCCATTAACCATACACCCGGCAAAGTCTGCCTAGGGCGACGGTCCTGACGTTCGGGACGTCTTTTGGGGAGCAGGCCATGGCTATCGCCGACATTCCAATCTTGTCGATGCTACGCACCCGACTCGATTGGGCGCAGGCTCGACAGCGGGTGTTGGCCGAAAACGTCGCAAATGCGGATACGCCAAAATACCGTGCGCACGATATCGCGCCGCTGAAATTCGAAGAAGCGCCGCTCGCCAGTCCGGGGACGGTTTCCGCGGTGTCCCTGACGCGCACAGCCGATAGCCATCTCGCCGGCGCCGGCTTGAGCCAATCGCCTTACCGCTCGGCAAACGCGCGTGATTTCGAAGTCCGTCCTGCCGGCAATGCCGTCAATCTCGAAGAAGAGATGATGAAGGTTGCGGCCAACCAAATGGATTTTCAGACAGCGACCGCGCTCTATACGCGCAGTCTCAATCTTATCAAGACCGCGCTCGGCAAGCGCTAGGCGCGGCCGCAGGAGGGCAACGGTGGATTTCATCAAGACACTCACAATCGCCGCACACGGATTGCGCGCTCAGGCTGGCCGTATGCGAGTCATTTCGGAAAACATCGCCAACGCCGACTCGACGCCGCAAACAGCGGGCGCGGATCCCTATCGCCGCAAGATTCCGACTTTTCGCAGCGAACTTGACCGGTCGCTCGACACCCAATTGGTCGAGCTCGGCAAAGTGCAGACCGACACCTCGGCATTCCGCATGAAGTACGAACCGGGCCATCCCGCGGCCGACACCAATGGCAATGTCAAATATCCAAACGTCAATCCATTGGTGGAAATGACGGACATGCGCGATGCTCAACGTTCCTACGAAGCCAATATCAATGTCATCAGCGCCACACGGCGCATGATCCAACGCACCATCGACATCCTCAAAGCCTGAAAGGCGTAATTCACCATGGCCTCACCGATCGCCGCAGCCAGCGCCTATGCCAGCGTCGCACGCATTGCCTCGGACGCGTCGTCTGTTGGTCTTGTTCGCCAGCCCGCGGCCGATGCCAGCGGCGAGGGGAGCTTCGCTTCGGTGCTCAAGGAAGCGATCGGTTCGGTCGCAGAAATGGGCCGCAAGTCCGATGCGCAAACCCGCGCAGCAGCTAACGGCAAAGCCAATATCGTCGATGTCGTCACGGCGGTTTCGGAGACCGAAGTTGCAATCGATGCTGTCGTCGCTGTACGCGACCGCGTCATTGCGGCCTACGAAGACATCATGAAGATGCCGATTTAGGTATTGCAAGGTCATGACCGGTCCCGAAGTTCTCGACGTTTCCCGTGACGCAATCTACACACTCATCGTTGTCGCGAGCCCCGTGATGCTGGTCGGGCTCGCGGTTGGCGTCGCCATCTCGCTCTTGCAAGCCCTCACGCAAATCCAGGAAATGACGATCGCCTTCGTTCCAAAAATTTTGGCGATCTTCATTTCGTTGCTCATCGCACTTCCGTTTATGGCCGAGAAGCTGCACGCCGAAATGTTGCGGATTGCCGCACGTATTATAAGCGGCTGACCGCGGACATGGCCGATGCGGATTGACATTTCGTTTTTACCGGCCCTCGCGACCGCTTTCCTGCTGACCTTCGCCCGCGTAGGCGCCATGGTGATGTTGTTACCCGGGGTGGGGGAGTTGAGCGTGCCGGCGCGGGTGCGTCTTACGATCGCATTGGCACTCACCGCCATTCTGCTTCCCGCCCACCAGAAGGCCTATGCGGTCGATCTCAAGACCTTCGGGCCGGTACTTGTACTGCTGTTTCAGGAGCTGATTGTCGGCGCTGTCCTCGGCCTGACCGCGCGGTTGGCGATTTCCGCGCTACAAATCACCGGGTCCGTCGTTGCCCAACAAATGGGTTTGGGCTTCGTTACCGCCGTCGATCCGACCCAGAACCAGCAGGGTCTCCTGGTCGGAAATTTTTTGAGCGTCCTTGGCATCGCGCTGGTGTTTGCCACCGATCTGCATCACCTCGTCATTGCCGCAATGAACGACAGCTACACGATTTTCCAGCCCGGCGAACTGCCGCTTATGGGCGATGCCGCGCAGCACGTGACGCGCGTGATCGCCACCGCATTTCGCATCGGAATTCAGCTCTCGGCGCCGTTTCTCGTCTTTGGCCTGCTGTTCAATTTTGGTCTGGGCGTTTTGTCACGGCTCATGCCGCAGATGCAGGTGTTTTTCATCGGTCTCCCGCTGTCGATCCTGCTTGGGTTGCTGCTGCTCCTGTTGGTCATCGGAGCGATGATGGGAACCTTTGTTGGTTATCTCGAAGGCGTGTTGACCGAACTTGCGCCGCACAGCTGAATTGGGGCCTGCATGGCGGAAGAATCCGGCGATACCGATAAAACAGAAGAACCAACCCAAAAGCGTCTCGACGAAGCTCTCAAGCGCGGCGATGTGGTCAAGAGCCAGGAGGTCAATACCTGGTTTGTGATTGCCGGCGCCGCGCTCGTGCTGATGGCGTTCTCCGGCACGATGGGAAGAGATCTGACCACGACAATGCGCGGGCTCATCGCAAATTCCCACGACATCAGCGTCGACGGTCCTGCCTTGCCACGGCTATTTCAGAAATTAGGCAGCGAGATGATCGCGGCGGTGGCGATTCCATTCCTGATTTTGTTGCTGGCCGCGCTCGGCGGCAACATGATTCAGCATCGTCTTGTATGGAGCTTCGAGGCGCTCGCGCCGAAGTTTTCCAAGATATCGCCCGCGGCCGGCGCCAAGCGGCTGTTTTCCAAGCAAGCACTGGCCAATCTCGGCAAGGGACTCGTCAAGCTCTTGCTGGTCGGCAGCGTGCTCACCGCGTTGATGTGGCCGGAGCGCGGGCGGCTCGAGGCGCTCACGCGCAGCGATCCGTCCGTCATCATGCCGCTATCCTTGTCCCTGGCGCTCAAGCTGCTCGGATCCGTTGTCGCTATGCTCGCAGTGGTGGCTGCTGCCGATTACCTTTTCCAGTACCGGCAATGGTATGAGCGCCAGAAAATGTCGCTGCGGGAATTGAAGGAGGAATTCAAGCAGACCGAAGGCGACCCGGCCATCAAAGGCAGGATGAAGCAGGTGCGCCAGATCCGCATGCGCCGGCGTATGATGGCCGCGGTCCCGAAAGCCACGGTGGTCATCACAAACCCGACGCACTACGCGATCGCACTTGAGTATGAACGCGGGATGGATGCACCGATTTGCGTGGCCAAAGGCGTCGATTCCATCGCGCTGAAAATCAGGGAGGTCGCCGGCGAGCACTCGGTTCCGATCATCGAGAATCCACCGTTGGCCCGCGCACTCCATGCTACGGTGCAAATTGACCAGCAAATCCCACCCGAGCACTATAAGGCGGTCGCCGAGGTGATTGGCTATGTCATGCGGCTGCGCCGCATGGTGTCGGCCAGGCGATGACAACGACCAATTATCCAATGGCCGCCGAGGCCGGCACTTGCGCCGATAGGGCGCCTTAAGGCACTCAGGGTCTATGGCAAGTCACGATCCGGCAGCGCCGACGCAAGCGCACGACCGTGCCGAAGGGCACGAACGCAAGGCCTTTGACAAAAGCCAGGATGCACCCGCCGGGTCGATCAGCAAGGTGCTGCTGGTGGCGGCGGTCCTGGTTGGCGCGGCTGGCGGCCTGATCTATGTCGGCCGCGACTATGTGGAAGCCTACGTACTGACGCTGCTGGCCGCCCTGGGAACCATAGGCGTTTTTGCTCTGTTCGCGACGGCTTCTGGAATCATGAGGTTTGCGGGCCGGGAGCAGGGCAATCCGCTGCTCAAGGCCGTTGTCGACGGCGCCTTCGACGGCATCCTGGTCACAGACCAGTCGGGCCGCGTCGTCTATGCCAACGCGACCTACCTCGATCTCATTGGCGTTACCGACATTAATGATGTGCGGCCGATCGAACGGGTGTTCATCGGCGACCCGGACGTTTCCGAATCAATCTATCGTCTTCTCAAAGCCGCTCGTGAAGGCCGCCGGCTGCAAGAAGAAGTTCGAATTACCGCCGCGGCAGGGGAAAGCGGGCGCTGGCTTCGCATGCGCGTGCGTCCGCTCGGTGAAAATCGGCGGGATGCGCGGCTGACCGTGTGGTCGATCGCTGACGTCACGCGCGACCGCGAGCGGCAGGAAAACGTGTTCCAGGAACTGCAGCACGCGATCGATTATCTCGATCACGCACCGGCCGGCTTTTTCTCTGTCGATGCGGCTGGCGACATCGTATATCTGAACGCCACTCTTGCGGCGTGGCTCGATCACGACCTCGCGCAAGTGGGCGCCGGGTCACTCAAGCTTGGCGACATCGTCGCAGGCGAAGGCGCTGCGCTCCTGACAACGTTCAGCGCGGCCCCCGGCGAAGTGAAGACGGAAGTCCTTGACCTCGATCTCAAGACCCGAGGCGGCAAACCGATTCCGGTGCGTCTGTTCCACAAGGTGGCGTTCGGTGCCGACGGCACTCCCGGCACCTCGCGCACGCTCGTTCTAAACCGGGCAAAAGATGAAGGCAGCGACCCGCAACGCGCCGCGGAAGTGCGCTTCATGCGTTTCTTCCAGAACACGCCGATGGCGATTGCCACGGTCGACAAAACCGGCCGCATCGCGCGCAGCAACGCGCGCTTCGCCAGCGCCTTTGAAGGCTTGCTCAAGAGCAACGACCGCTCGATCCTGTCGGTTATCGTCGAGCGCGAGCGACCGGTGCTCGAAGCGGCCATCCGCAAAGCCGCGGAAGGACAGAGCGATATTGCGCCGGTTGAAGCTTCGCTAACCGGAAGCGCCGACCGCTGGGCGAATTTCTTCGTCATTGCGGTCGAGGAAGAGGACCGCGATGGCGAGGCGGCGATCGTTTATGCTCTCGAGACCACCGCGCAACGCACGCTTGAAAACCGCGTCCAGCAACAACAGAAAATGGAATCCGTCGGTCAATTGGCGGGCGGTATCGCCCACGATTTCAACAATGTTCTCTCCGCCATCATGATGGCGACCGATTTTTTGCTGAACGCGCACAAGCCGACCGATCCGTCCTTCAAGGACATTATGCAAATCAAGCAAAACGCCAACCGCGCGGCCGCGCTTGTGCGGCAGCTCCTGGCGTTTTCACGCAAGCAGACCTTGCGTCCGCAGGTGCTCGATCTCGCAGAAACCTTGAGCGACCTCGGCATGCTGCTCAAGCGGCTCATCGGCGAGAAGGTTTCGCTGGATATCGTGCATGGGCGCGACCTTTGGCCGGTCAAAGTCGACATTTCGCAGTTCGAGCAGGTGATCGTGAACCTGGCGGTCAATGCCCGCGACGCCATGCCGAATGGCGGCAAACTCACCGTTCGCACGAGCAACGTGCCAGCCGAAGATTGCGCCAAATTCGCCTACAAGGGCATGCCGAAGGCAAATTATGTACTGGTCGAAGTCAGCGACAGCGGGACCGGAATTCCTTCCGACATCATCGACAAGATCTTCGAACCGTTTTTCACCACCAAGGACGTCGGCAAGGGCACGGGGCTTGGACTTTCCACTGTCTATGGAATTGTGAAGCAGACCGGCGGTTTCATCTATGCCGACTCCGAACCAGGGCGAACGTCATTTCGCATCTTCCTGCCCCGCCATGTGCCGGGCGCCGAAGAGGCGCTCGCGCAGATTCCTGCGGTGGATGCGCCGGCCATTGCCGGTGCCCTGTCTGCTGCGGACACAATGGCACGTGCGGCCGCTGCCGATCTCACCGGGCAAGGCACCATTTTGCTGGTCGAGGACGAGGAAGGATTGCGCGCGCTCAACGCACGCGGACTGTCGTCCCGCGGATACACGGTGCTGGAAGCCGGCAATGGCGTCGAGGCGATCGAGGCCTTCGACAAACACGGCAAGGTCGATCTGGTCGTGTCGGACGTGGTGATGCCGGAAATGGATGGTCCGACGCTGCTCAAGGAGCTGCGCCGGCGCGCGCCGGACGTAAAGATTATTTTCGTTTCCGGCTACGCCGAGGAAGCCTTCAGCAAGAACCTGCCTGACCAGGAACAGTACGCGTTCCTGGCCAAGCCCTTTACGCTGAAGCAACTGGTGGCCGAAGTGAAGAAGACGCTGGTGCAGTGACGCGGTCTAGACGCGACCGCTCAAGGCCAGAACCAGCACCACAATCAACAAGACTCCGACGATGCCGGACGGGCCGTAGCCCCAACCGGAACTGTAGCCCCAGCGCGGGAACGCGCCGATCAGCGCCAGGATCAGTAGAACAACGAGAATTGTACCGAGCATTTTGCGCCCCATCAGTTGGTTTCGCAGCCGAGCACATGGCCGCGTTCGGCAAAATAACGGTTTGACGGTCGCTTGGTTCCCGTGCCCGCGCTGAGCTCAATCAATCGCCGATCAACGGCACAACGAGGCGAGGCGCGTTTTGTCGAAAACGATCAGCGGCAGACGGCAGACAAACCCGCCGGCATTGAACTGTGCTTGCGGCTGCTGAAAATAGTCACGCTCGCGGGCGGGACCGGATTGACTGATGTTGATGTCTGCCTCGTCAAACGTAACGCCCGGCCGCGCCCGTTCGACCGGCGTTGGCTTTGCAACCGCGCCCGTTCCAAGCGTTCCAAGCGTTGCAAGTGCGCAAAACAACGCAATGGCTGTGAGGCCCTTCATCGGCAAACGTCCTTAAATCGCTACGTCAGCCAACAACGGGAAGGGGCGCCTGTTCCGCGCTCGTCATAATATCTGCGTGATCGAGGCAATTTGCGTGATTCCAGGCGCGTTTGCCCGTTTGCCGCGTCGTTGCGGCGCATGTGCGCCCCTTACAAATTGTTCCGCGCATGCCTATTCTCCGGCCGCCGACATGCCCGGGAGGACACAAATGACTTGCCGTCGTCTAATGGTCGCGATTGCCGCGATTGCAACCGTGTTGGTGCTGTCTGCGGCTGATGCGAATGCGCGCGCCGGGGGCGGCTTCTCCGGGGGCAGTCGTGGCATGCGCACGTTCTCCGCGCCGCCCGCTACAAGTACGGCACCCAATGCCGCGAGCCCGATCCAGCGCAGCATGACCCAGCCCGGAAGTGCCGGCGCGATCGGTCAGGCATCACGGCCCGGATTGTTCGGCGGAGGTTTATTTGGGGGGCTTGCTGCTGGGTTTATTGGTGCAGGTCTCTTCGGGCTTCTGTTTGGCCATGGTTTCTTTGGCGGCATGGGCGGATTTGCCTCGTTGCTCGGCCTGATGCTGCAAGTCGGACTGGTCGTCATCGTGGCACGGCTATTGTTTGCCTGGTGGCAGCGTCGTCACGAGCCGGCCTATGCGGCTGCACATCCTGCAACCGGGCATGCCTATAGCGGCCTCGGCGGCATGTTTGGCGCCAATACGCCCGCGGGCGCACCGCTCACGATCGCTAAGTCGGACTATGACGCGTTCGACCGCCTGCTTGGCGACGTGCAAGCGGCTTATTCGGCTGAGGATCTCAACGCACTGCGCCCGAAAGTAACGCCGGAAATGCTTTCGTATTTTTCAGAGCAACTTGCTGAGAATGCGAGCCGCGGCGTCATCAACAAGATTACCAACGTAAGACTCGAGCAGGGTGACCTCGCGGAAGCCTGGCGCGAAGGCTCGGTCGACTACGCAACGGTTGCCATGCGGTTCTCTCTTGTCGACCAAATGATTGAGCGAGCGAGCGGACGAACCGTCGAAGGCGGCGCGCCCGGCGAAGTCACGGAGCTATGGACTTTCATGCGCGCGCGCGGCGGTGATTGGCTGTTGTCGGCGATCCAGCAATCCTGACAGCACTCGGTCAGGCATCGCTTGCGGCTGGCTCTGCCTTTTTACCCGTGGCGTCATCGTTCGCATCGCTCTTAGGAGCACGCGCGGCCTGCACCCGCTCGTCGAGCCAGTTTTTGAATTTCACACCGACCTGCTGAGGTTTGCGCCATATCACGTGGCACTGCCGCCGTGCGGCTCCGTTTCCCGCCAACAATAACAGAAAATTATCGGGAATTATTTCCGAGTCGTGGACATTGATACGTGCACCTCTGTCCGAGACGTCCGACAGTGCGCAGTCGCATAGTTCTCCACTATCGAGCACCAGGCGCGCGTCGACGCGCATGCGATGGCGCCTTGCTTTTCGTTTGTCTCCGCGCATGGTCTCTCGCCATAGCCGTCTTTGGCCGGCGCACTGCCTTTTCATAGTCTGTTAAGGCTCGTGCCGAGGCCGGCTGCAACACTAACGAGTTGCCATTACGAATTCATAAAACGTTATCTGACGTCGGGCGATGGCGCGCTGAACCGTTGACGTTGCAGCGAAATCCGTCTATGTCGCCGCCCGCAACCTGGTTTTCGGCCTGATCTTGCTGCCACGCTCCCGGTTTTGGGCTGCGCCTCAAGTGAAATCCAAAACTTGGCTTGTGACCGCCCGTGCGATGAGCGTGCGGGCGTTCAACAGGAAGCGTGAAAGGAACTCTTGATGCCTGTCGGAACTGTGAAGTTTTTCAATACCCAAAAAGGCTTCGGCTTCATTCAGCCGGACGATGGCTCGAAGGATGTGTTCGTGCACATCACCGCAGTTGAGCGTGCAGGGCTACGCTCGCTGAACGAGGGCCAGAAGGTCAGCTTCGAAATCGTGACTGAGCGCGGCAAGCAGGCCGCCGGCAATTTGCAGCCGGTCTGATATCCCACGACTGATTGTCTTGAAGCCCGGCGGCAACGCCGGGCTTTTTCATTTGCACCACGCTAGACTATCGCACCAGCAGGCAGAGCACTGCATTTTCAGGGAGGATTGCGATGGACATTATTGCATGCGGATCACGGCCCTCGCGCCGCATGGGCGCGCCCAGTTTCACCGGGACGGTGTGGCAAGATCCCATCATTCAGGCACCGGATCCTGCCCGCATTCGGTCGGCATGGGTTCGCTTTGAGCCCGGCGCCCGAACCGCCTGGCATACCCATCCGCTCGGGCAAACGCTCTGCATCACGTCCGGGATTGGCCGGGTGCAAACCTGGGGTGGGCCGGTGCGTGAAGTTCGTGCCGGCGACACGGTCTGGATTCCTCCCGGCGAGAAGCACTGGCATGGCGCAACGGCCGAACACGGCATGGAACACGTTGCCATGCAGGAAGCCGATGCCGGCGAGCACGTGACATGGCTTGAGCCGGTGACCGACGCGCAATATTCCGGGAAACCCGGCTGAGTTGCGCGATCAACGACGCGTGAACACGGAATAGAGTATCGGGGCCGGTGTTGCCTCTCCCGATGGCGAGGCGACGGGCTTCGTCAATGCCGGGAGGTATTAAGATGACGATCGTTCGAATTGGCGCGCCTGTTGCGGCGTGTCTTGCGTTCCTGTGTGTTGCACCTGCGTCGGCGCAACAGGCGAATATGACGTTCTTCGTCACGAGTGCCGGCCCCGGCAAGGGCGCGGATCTTGGTGGAATTGCCGGCGCGGACAAACAATGCCAGCAGCTCGCACAATCCGCCGGGGCGGGCGCCAAGACCTGGCATGCTTATCTGTCCACGCAAGGTGATGGCGCCGTGAATGCGCGCGACCGTATCGGCAAAGGTCCCTGGATGAATGCCAAGGGCGTCGTCGTGGCCGCGAGCGTCGACGATCTGCACAGCGCCAATAACAAGCTCAGCAAGCAGAACAATCTTTCGGAAAAAGGCGATGTCATCAACGGCCGTGGCGACACACCGAACCGGCACGACATTGTGACGGGCTCGACCGCGGACGGCAAAGCCTTTCCGGCCGACAAGGATATGACGTGCAAAAACTACACGAGTAGCACGCAAGGGTCGGTCATGCTTGGCCACAACGATCGTCAGGGTTTGCGTGATGATGCCGAGTCCAAATCCTGGAATTCATCGCATCCCTCGCGCGGCCCGGACGGCGGCTGCTCGCAGGCCGACCTGCGCAGCACGGGTGGCGACGGATTGCTTTACTGCTTCGCGGTCAACTGACCGGCAACGCCAAGTTCAGCGCGGGCAACGTGGGAAACGTTGCCCGCGTTTCTTATTGGTCATGTCCATGCGGCTGATCAGTTGAAACCCAAGTGCCCCCTTGCAGTTGTTCCGGGAGGCGAGCCAAGCTCGCGTCTTCGGGGAGCACTGCCTGCTTGAGGTGATCGATGCGCTATCAGCTGTTCTATTGGCCGGAGATTCAGGGCCGCGGCGAATTCGTCCGGCTCGCGCTTGAAGATGCCGGCGCGTCCTATGACGATGTCGCGCGCAAATCCGGCGGCATGAACCGCATGCTCGCGATGATGGACGGTGGACGCGACAAACGCCCGCCGTTTGCGCCGCCGTTTCTCAAAGCAGGCAAGCTGGTGATCGCGCAGGCCGCCAATATTTTGTTTTACCTCGGACCGCGCCTGAAGCTCGCTCCGCGCGACGAAGCGAGCCGTCTCTGGCTGCATCAGTTGCAGCTCACGGTGACCGATTTCGTGAAGGAAGTTCACGATACCCATCATCCGCTCGGCGGCGAGCTTTACTACGAGGACGCCAAGCCGGAGGCCAAGCGCTTCACCACAAATTTTATCGCCGAACGCGCTCCGAAATATCTCGGCTACTTCGAGACCGTCCTGAAGAAGAGCGGGGGCCCTTATCTGCTTGGCCGCAAGGCGACTTACGCCGATTTGTCGATGTTCCAGCTGATCGAAGGGCTTCGCTACGCTTTCCCGAACTCCAGCAAAAGGATCGAACGCAAGGTTCCCGGCCTTGTCGATATTCGAGACCGGATCGCGGAGCGGCCGGGCATCAAGAAGTATCTCGGTTCTGCGCGGCGAATCCCCTTCAACGAGTTCGGGGATCTTCCGGCACTACCCGGAACTGGATGGGTAGGGAGCGAAAAGCGACGTCTCAGCGTCATGCCCGGGCTTGACCCGGGCATCCATGATATACTGGCAGCAGGCAAACCTCGTACAGCCATGCCATGAGTGGACTGCCTCATGGATTGCCGGGTCAAGCCCGGCAATGACAACGGAGAGGTTGCGCGGCAGAATAAAATCTACGCCTTGCGCGGGCAGCGCCTTACCGCCCGCGCTCACCGGCTTCGCCGAGACCAGCGTGAAGGCGATGACGCATGGCGCGTCACCCATGTTGATCCAGTTGTGAATGGTGCCGCGCTGTACCAGCACGTCGCCGGCCTGCAGATGGACGACGGTGCCATCGAGATCCATGTCGATCTCGCCTGACATCACCACGGCGTAGTCGATTGAATCGGTGCGGTGATTGCGCGGTGCGACACCCGGCCCGAAGCTGACAATGCGAAACACCGTTCCGTCCGGGATCGTAGTGCCGATCTTCTTCAGGGAAGGATCCACGTCGCCATCATTGCTCACGGGAAATCCGTCGCTCGACCAGATGACGCTGTAGAGCGCGCCCGGGCGCTGCGACATGACGTTCTTCACGGTTTCATCAATCAACACCTTGGCGCGGCCCTGATCGTCATGGCCGGTGACAACGCGGCGGATATTCAAACTCATCGATCGCACTCCCTAGGAATTCACTGTGACGAATGTTGCGGCTACTCGACGGCCAACGGCTTTCTACCGGTCTCGTGCCAGAGCAGGAACAGGCCGGAACCCACGACGACGGCCGAGCCGCTGAGCAGGGCGATTGTCGGCACATCGCCCCAGAAAACAAACCCAAGCGCGGCCGACCATAGCAGCGAGAAATAGTAGAATGGACCGACGGCCGACGGCGGCGCCAGCGACAATGCGCGCGTCCACCAGTATTGGCCGACCCCGTTGATGATTCCGTTGCCGATCATCGCCAGCGCGTCCATCGACGTTGGTGCGGTGAAAAAGAAGGGCAGGGCGACCGAGAAAAACAACGTCAGGAAGATCATCTGGTACATCGTGAGCGTTTCGGCCAACTCGGTCGCCGTCATGCCGCGCACGGCGGCCGTGACACTGCCGAACATCACCGCGTTGGCAAGCGCAAACAGCGCGCCCGTGCGAAAGCTGTCGGCACCGGGTGCTGCCACCAGCAGCACACCGAGAAACCCCACCACGAGAGCACAGCCGCGCGCGGCGCCTATTTTCTCCTTCAGCCACAAGGCGGCAAACAGCGTTGCAAAGAGCGGCGATGAGAAGTTGATGGCGATCGCGCCCGCCAATGGCATGAGGCCGAACGCAATGATGATAAGGCTCTGAGCGATCGCTTGGGTTGCGCTGCGCCCGAAATGGTCCCGCAAGCGCCTCGTGCGCAGCACCGCAAGGCCAGTGCCCGGCAGGATCAGTGCCGCACAGGTGACCAGCGAGCCGAGCGCCCGGAAAAACAGAACCTCAACAAAGGAATAGTTTGCGACCTGCCATTTCGACAGCGCGCTGGAAAGCGCAAACATGATCGTTGCGCCCAGCATGAACAAGATGCCGAGCGGGATACGGTCCGCGCGCAAGGTTGCACGCTTCTCAAGACTTTCGGAGGTCAAGGAGGGCCCCAGCCAATTGCTGCGTCTGCCTAGCATGGGCGAATAGCGGCGGGCAGGGGCAAAATCGAATGGGAGGATTGCTCGGCGGACGCCCGCTCGTCTGTGGGCCGGCGCTATTTCGCCCGTCGCTTGGCCGTCCTGCGCAACCTGCGCTCGCGGGTGAGGCGGGCCGCGCGACGCTTTTTCAAGGCGCGCATGTCCCGCTGCTTGCGCGCCCGCCGCCGGCGGCAGCGAGTGCACTGGCATCGCGAGCGGCCGATGACGTACTTGAGATAGTCGGTGCCGTAATCGTAGGTGATTTCCTGATCTGGCTTGATTTTGCGTATCGCGCGGATGAACACGCGCCCACCATAAGTGTAGGTCTCGGCGTTCGGGTTGCAGGAGTGATTGGCATAGCGCGCGACATTGCTGCGCGGCGTGCCGTCGATCGTGACGCGGGGGTTGATCTCGTAAAGGTAGCGATTGCCGCGCCGCTCGAGCCTGCCGGCTTCTTCGGCGCCGCATCGCGGGCCTTTGTATTCGGCGATTTTCTCGCGCTTCTTGATGAGCCGGATTGCGAATAGACCGAGGCCGGTAAACGAGCGGCCGACGCGGAATGATCTTCGGGGCATTGATGAACTGACAATGAGGAAGGAATGCGTTGCGGATGACAGATGAAACGCCGCGCGTCAATCGTCGATTTCGCGACGGCATGCAACGACCCGCAAGCCACCGCATTTGACCGATAGGATTATATGTCGGTTACGAGGCCAGCCCGATCCGTTTTGCGGAAATCAATCGATCGAAAGCTGTCGCGTTCGTGGACGACAGATCAAGGGGCGTAGCTCTCTATCGCAAGTACTGCCCCGCCCAGGCGAGAAATGCATTGAATTGGTCCGGGTAGATCAGAAAATAAATGACGAGCGCTACCGGGGCCAACATGAACATCGAATCGCGCATCGGCGCCTCCTCCGCTGACATGCTTTGATTCAATGTGGGCATTGTCGGGGCCAACCATCGGATCGCGTCAATAACGCGCGTATAAAAAAAGATGGCGTACGCACAAAAATGAAAGCGCGTAGATTGCCTGCCGGTAATTAGATGCTTGTGTGCGAATAGCGGCTTGCGCGAATGCCGGCGAAAGTTCCCCGCGGTTTCGGGAACATGTGGCTTCCAAAGCACGCACCCGGAAATTCGTGTCACGCGATCGCTGAAATCATTTCCGCACGGCGGTGGCCGACGTAAAGTTCTTATCGAGACGTCCGTGCATCAATTTATGGGGATGGACCGACGATGCCGGCAAGCGCGACCCTCCATGCCGTCTGAAAAAACTGACTGGCAACCGCGCGCGAACCGGATTGAACGATAAGCGCTGCGAAGCCGACGAATCGGTCACTGGGGTAACTTGAGGCCGCCTGGGGTTGGCGGCCTCTTTGTTTTCCGGGACGGGCAATAGCGTTGCGCGTGGGAACCTTCTAAAAACAAGGCGAGCGGTTTTGGCCGGATCTTGAGGGGGGTGGGTCTTGCGCGCGGTGCGAGCCGTTATCCTGGCGTGCGCGGTAGCGGTTGCCACTACATGGTCGGGTCATGCCCGCGCGGCGGGTGCGGCCTATGTCGTCGATACGGCCGACGTCAGCGAACCCGGCGCCTGCAAAGTCGAATCCTGGATGTCGGCCGCCGGCAACCATGATTTTTTTGCCGCCACCACGCCGACCTGCGTCGTCAATATGTTTCGTCCGGTTGAATTGAGTACACAGCTTGCCCGTGCGCGCGCTGACGAAGAATGGACAAGCGGTGTCATCCCGAAATTCAAGACCAACCTGGTGCCAACGGCGATCGGCAGCTGGGGCGTCGCGCTGTCGGGAGCCGCCGCCTACGATTTCACCAATCAGCAGACCACGGCGCTGTTTGCCACCATTCCGGCGACGCTGCGGCTGTCGAACGTCGTGCGCATCAATATCAACGCCGGCTGGGATTGGGATCGCGTCGCGGACCGGCACTATGCGACATACGGTGCGGGCGTGGACTGGCGCACGCCCGACAATGTCTGGACGCTGACCGCCGAAGTTTTCGGCCAGCTCGGCGCGCGCCAGGACCCGATCGGCGTGACCGAGCCGCGTTTTCAGGTTGGGCTGCGCTGGCGGCCGATCGATGACTTCAACATGGATCTGATCTACGGCCGCAACATCTATGGCGAAAACGCCAACTGGATCACGCTCGCGACGGTCGTGCGCTTTCACATCGGGAAGTAGGGTGGAGCCGCCGGCAAAGCTCGCATCAGCTTTGCTAATCGTCGGAGATGATCTGTAGCGGGACGCCGCGTTTGAGCGAATTGCTGACGGCCGATACGTCCTGTGCGCGCAAGATGACCGTGCGGACATCCGCGTCCTTGTCGGCTGCCGTTACCGCGACGCGCATCGTTGCGTGCGTTGCAAGGAGCGGGCTGCCTTCGAAGGCGACCGTTACGTCAACCTGGATTGATGTCAATCGGACGCCGAGGTCGTGGGCTACATATTGCAGGTCGTTGCAGAAGCAGCCGCCGATCGCCAGACCAAGCAGCTGACCGCCGTTGAACCCCAGGCCCATCCCGCCGGCTTTGCCGTCGGGGCGATCGACCACGATCGTGTGCCCTTCGGCCCAGCCCATGGCGGCTTCGGTGTCGGGAATGCTGCGGAGTTGGACGGACATAGTGGGCATGGCGGTGCCTCCTTTTGGAGCTAATATATCAATCACGCTGAACCACGGCGAAAGGGATGAGTCAGAATGGCGTCGCGACCGATCGACGAACGCTGGCCCGAACTGCCCTATGCCGCGTGGAAGGACACGCGCGACACGCTGCATCTGTGGACGCAGGCCGTCGGCAAGATCCGGCTGGCGCTGACGCCGTGGCAAAACCATTCATGGCATGTCGCCCTCTATGTCACGGTGCGCGGCCTGACCACCTCACCAATTCCATGGCGCGCCGGCAGTTTCCAGATCGACTTTGACTTTATCGATCATGTCCTCTGGGTGCGGACAGCCGAGGGCCACTTCCGTCAGGTCATGCTCAAGCCGATGAGCGTCGCGGAATTCTACGGGGCGCTGATGATCGCGCTGCGCGAATTGGGCATCGATGTGCGCATCAAGACCATGCCCTGCGAGATCGCCGATTGTGTTCCGTTCGAGCAGGATACGCGGCATGCGGCCTATGACGCCGATTATGCCAACCGTTTCTGGCGCGTGCTGCTGGCGGCAAGCGACGTATTCGCCCGCTTTCGCACCGGCTTTCTCGGCAAGACGAGCCCGGTCCATTTTTTCTGGGGCAGCTTCGACCTGGCGGTGACGCGCTTTTCCGGCCGTCTGGCGCCACGCCATCCCGGTGGCGTGCCGCATCTGCCGAATTCTGTCGCGCAAGAGGCCTATTCGCACGAAGTCTCAAGCGTGGGTTTCTGGCCAGGTGGCGGCGGCCCGATCGACTATGCCGCGTTCTATTCCTACGCCTATCCGGCGCCGGAGGGATTTGCGGCGGCAAAGGTGAAACCGGCGCAGGCTTTCTTCAGCAAGGAGCTGGGCGAATTCCTCTTGCCTTATGACGCCGTTCGGACCGCGCGTGATCCGGATGCGGCGCTGATGGAATTCCTGCAAAGCACCTATGACGCTGCGGCCGATCTGGCGAAATGGGATCGCAAGGCGCTGGAGTGCGGAATTGGCGAACCGGGCAAGCCGCGTATTTTCTAGCGCCATTTGAACCTTTCGTCGCGCCGGCGCGACCCAGACTGACTGGGTCTTTCACCACGGGGGTTCGATGTCCAAAGCCACATGGTTTGCCGCCGCCGCACTTCTGCTGGCGGGGTGTTTCACCGCGTCCGCGCAGAACGACGCCGGGCAGACACCGCCGAAGGCCGAGCCCGCGCCGGTCGCCGACAAGGGCACCACGGCGCAGCTCGACTGCGTCGACGAGAACAACCAGCACATGGGCGAGGGGCATCGTCTGTTCTTCCGCATCGCGATGACCAACAAATGCGAGCAGCGGCTGAAGTGCCAGGTCTTCGTCGCCTCCTACAGCTCGAAGGGAGTCTCGCTTGGCCACACCACGCTGGTGCTGGCCGCGAAATCGAAAGGCGCGCCGCCGCAAACCTTTGACTTCAAGGTCAAGGGCGCCGGCGGCATGACCTCATCGTCGCGCGAATGCCGCGTGTTTTGAGACGCAAGGCGTCACGCGGTGCGGCGGGCAAGGTGAGGGTGTGTCAAGCTCTCCATTGTCATGGCCGGGCTTGTCCCGGCCATCTCAATTCATGCGGCACGACAATGCCATCCTAAGCGAGGTCACCGGGACATAGGCGTGCAAAAGCACGCCGTCCTTCGGACGGCTATGCCCGGTGACGACAAAATCAGATCACTCCACCGTCACCAGCCCCACCTGATTGGCGAGGCTGTTGGCGGTGACCGGATTGCCGTCCGGCGTCACGTCCATGTTGCGCACGATGTCGCCGCCGCCGGGGATCGCCCAGCTCTGGAATTTTTCCGATCCGGGATCGAAGCGCACGATGGTGTTCGGCCTGGCGCCGGATTCGTTGTACCAGAGCGCGCCTTTGGTGAAGACGATGCCGTAGGGCTCGGACTTCGGCCCGCTCGGCGATTGCCATTCCTTCACATCACCGGTCTTGAGGTCGAGCCGGCCGAGCATGCCGCGCGCAAAATCGGTGTACCAGATGGTGTCGTCATCGGAGAAGGCGAGGCGGCGCGGCCGCGCGCCGTCGTTCGGCAGTTTGTATTCCTTGATCGCCATGCTCTGCGGATCGATGCTGGCGATCTTCGGCGCGCCGAATTCGACGATATAGGGCACGCCCTTCGAATTGATCATCAGCCCATAGGGCCGCGACTTCTCGGTCGGCGGGGTGACGAGCTTGATGTCGCCGTTCTTGGGATCGAGCCGGCCGACCATGTTGCCGCCCTGCACGGTGAACCACACCATGCCGTCCGGCGCGATGTTGATGGTGTGCGGATCCTTCGCCGATTTGTCGGGCAGCGGATATTCGGTGGTGATGCCGGTCTTCGGATCGAGCTTGCCGATCAGGCCGAGATTATTGCCGGTGAACCAGATATTGCCATCCTTGTCCTCGGCGAGGCCGTGCGGGCCGGTGTGCGGCGACTTCAACGTATATTCGCGGATCGCCCCGGTCTTCGGGTCGATGCGGCCAAGCTTGTTGGCGAGCTGACCTGTCCACCAGATCGAGCCGTCTTTGGCGGCGCGCGGGTCATGCGGGCGCGAGCCTTGCGTCGGCACGTCCCACAGATCGATGCGCGCCTTGACCGGGCCGGCAATGATGACCGCCGACGGCCGTTGCCGCTCGGGGAAATTTTTCATCAGGTATTCGGTCATCGCCGGCCATTCTTCGGCGGTGATCGGCGCATCGAAGTTCTGCATCATGCGCACGACCGTGAGCCAGCCCTGCGGCGTGTAGCCGACGCGGATGCGGTTGATGTCGTGGCAGAGGCCGCAGGTCTCGGCGAAGCGCTGCTTCATCGGCCCTTCGGGCCAGTCCTTGGCGGTGTATTGGGCGTGGGCTGGATTGGCTTGCACGAGCACGGCGAGCAGGACGGAACTGGTGAGTGCCTTGAGGATCATAGCGGTCTCCCTGAGTGCGGCGTCTTGAGGCGCCTGTGTCTCGTTGTTGGCGCCAGCTTGGCGCAAAAACAGGCCGGGCGCTATTGCGAGGCGGCGCCTATCGCTCCCTGCGAATACTTCTGATAGTCCTCTTTTTCTGCAGAACAGAGATCTATGCCCATGAACGCCCCCATCACCACGCCCACGCCGCCCTACCACCACACGCCGCTGTTTCCGCTCGGCCCCGACAAGACGCCCTATCGCAAGCTCGATATCGGCGGGGTCAAGGTCGAGAAGGTGATGGGCAAGGACATGCTGGTGGTCAGCCATGAGGCGCTGCGCGCGCTCAGCGAGGCCGCGTTCACCGACATCAATCATCTGCTGCGCCCGGCTCACCTGAAGCAGCTGCGCAAGATCCTCGACGACCCGGAAGCATCCGATAACGACAAGTTCGTCGCCTATGATTTCCTGAAGAACGCCAACATCGCGGCCGGCGGCGTGCTGCCGATGTGCCAGGACACCGGCACGGCCATCATCATGGGCAAGAAGGGCCGCATGGTCTTCACCGCCGGCGATGACGAGGCCGCGCTCGCGGAAGGCGCGCGCGACGCGTATCTGCGGCGCAATTTGCGCTATTCGCAGCTGGCGCCGATTTCCATGTTCGAGGAGAAGAACACCAAGTCGAACATGCCGGCACAGGTCGAGATCTATTCGGAGGGCGAGGACGCCTACAAGCTGCTGTTCATCGCCAAAGGCGGCGGCTCGGCCAACAAGGCGTTTCTGTTCCAGGCGACGCCATCGATTTTGACGCATGACCGCATGCTGGCATTCCTGAAAGAGAAGGTGCTGACGCTCGGCACCGCCGCGTGCCCGCCGTATCACCTGGCGATCGTCATCGGCGGCACGTCAGCGCCGAGCTGACGATGAAAACCGTCAAGCTCGCCTCGACGAAATATCTCGACGAATTGCCGACCAAAGGCAGCGAGGACGGCCACGCCTTCCGCGATCTCGAGATGGAGAAGGAAGTGCTGGCGATGACGCAGTCGACCGGCGTCGGCGCGCAGTTCGGCGGCAAATATTTCTGCCACGACGTGCGCGTGATCCGCCTGCCGCGGCACGGTGCGTCATTGCCGATCGGGCTTGGCGTTTCCTGCGCCGCCGACCGGCAGGCGCTCGGCAAGATCACCAAAGACGGCGTGTTCCTCGAGGAGCTCGAGCATCATCCGGCGCAATACCTGCCGGAGGTCGATCAGGAAAAACTCGGCGGGCAGGTGGTCAAGGTCGACCTGCGCAGGCCGATGAAAGAGATCCTCGCGCAGCTGTCGAAATATCCGGTGAAGACGCGGCTGTCGCTCACGGGCACGTTGATTGTCGCGCGCGATCTGGCGCACGCGAAATTGCGCGAGCGGCTGGAAGCCGGGAAAGGCATGCCGGAGTATTTCAAGAACCATCCGATCTATTACGCCGGTCCTGCGAAGACGCCGGCGGGTTATGCCTCGGGCGCGTTCGGTCCGACCACCGCCGGGCGGATGGACAGTTACATCGACCAGTTCCAGGCCGCCGGCGGCTCAATGATTTCGCTCGCCAAGGGCAACCGCTCGGCGCAGGTACGCGATGCGTGCAAGAAGCACGGCGGCTTTTATCTCGCGTCGATCGGCGGCAGCGCGGCCAATCTCGCCGAGCACTGCATCAAGAAGGTCGAGGTGCACGAGTATCCCGAGCTCGGCATGGAAGCGATCTGGAGGATCGAGGTCGAAAACTTTCCGGCCTTCATTGTCATCGACGACAAGGGCAATGACTTCTTCAAGGAATTGAATTTGGGCTAGGCATTGCGCGGTCTTGACGCTTGTCAGAGCCGGGCAGAGCCGGCCGAAGGACGGCGTGCTTTCGCACGCCTATGTCCCGGCCATCTCGCTTAGGAAGGCACTGCGCGCATAAGCGGGATCACCGGGACACGGCGCTACGCGCCGGCCCGGTGATGACAGCGCAAACTCCTTCGATGCGCATTCGTCAAATTCATTTGCGCACAAACCAATTCGATAAAAGAATAAGCAGGCTCGCGTGCTTCGCGCTTGCCAACTCACGCGCCGCCGTTCACGTTGGCGCCAACGACAACAAACGCGACGATCAAACTCGGGGACGGACTGCGGAATGCCTGACATCGCTATCGACTTCAACGCGCCAAACCTTGGCGCGCGTATCGAGACACTCAATCAATACGAGATCGACCAGCTTCCCTTCGGCGTCATCCTGCTGAACCGCGAAGGCACCGTGCTTTACTACAGCGCGACCGAGGCACGGCTGTCGGGTTACGGCAAAAGCCCGGTTGGTCAGAACATGTTCGACATTTCAGCCTGCATGGGCAGCGACAATTTTCGCGGCCGCGTCACGCGCGCCATGGAGCAGGGTCCGGTTGACCTTGAGTTCGGCTGGCCTGGCGATTTTGGGGACCCGAAACGTGAGCTGCGCATTCGCGTGCAATCGTCGCGCAGCGGCGGGGTGTGGATGTTCATCGAGCGCGATTAGGCGCGCGCTCAACACGGCGGCAACAACGTATCGGCAGCACTCAGCCGATCGCGGCCACAGTCACCATCAACAATGAGATGCCGACATATTTCGCGGTCTGCGTCACGTCGGGCAATTGATCGGCAAAGCCGACCAGCCAGAGCAGACATGCCACCGCGATGATCGAATATCTCACCGCCGGGATCGCGGTGTACTTCTTGAACGCCTTCAACATGACACTCCATTCCGCCACGCCCCCCGGCCGACCGTGGCAATTCAACAGACCAGTGCAGTGCAATATAACGTATTGCACCGCAAAATGGCAAATCCGTGGAACTTCGGATGCGTTTTGACAACGCGCGAGGCCACCAAATGTCCCCAAAATTGCTGGGTCTAGGCCGCGCGTACGGGCGTGCTCGTCAAGATTGAGGCAACGCCTCAGCACGCCATTTCGGAGCGCGCAGGCAGTGGAGCGCCAGCGTTGAGATGGCCTTCGCTGCTTTCGGGCCGGCCCACGGGCGCGCGAAAATAGTTGAACACATGCACGCGGATGGCCGATGACAGGTTGCAGCTATTGCGCGCGCGGTCGATTTTCCCGACGAGCATCGATAAGGCCATATTTTCCCGGCCGGCAATCTCCCGCAAGCCAAGCCAGAATTCGTTTTCCAGCGATACGCTGGTCTTGTGCCCATCGAGGACGATCGAACGTTTGATAACGGCGGTCTGCATGGTTTCCCCTCGCGCCGCCCAAAGGACTGTATATTTGCGGCGCATCATATTTCAGGTGGAATTTATCAATCGCCCGATTTGAGTTTTTGAGCGAGATCAACTCGGCCAAAGAAATTCACATCGAAACCGTTATTTTTCCGACATCCGTCCTGAGCGCAGCGGCCGTGATTGGGGCTCATGGATCGTGGTTTCACAGGTGAGACACCTGAATATGTCGAAATCATCGAGATTGTCCCGCGACTTATCGGCCTGCATCGCGACGCGGCAGATCGGGCAATGGCGGATGGTTGGCCGGCGGGACGTCGTCATTGAAAATACATCGTCGGAATCGACAGTCCGGCCTTTGATCCAGATCAATGCGGATGCCGGTCCGACCGCGGCGGCCAGTCGCAGCTTTGTGCGTGCGAATGATCTAGATCAAGGCGCAACTCGACGCGCTCGCCAAGCTCTTGCAATGTGGCAACCCGCCTCGAATGCGCCGTTCGACTGCGATCTGGAACTCGCCGTGATCGATGGTGACGGCCAGCATGCGCTGGTTTTTCCGTGCCGGCGTATTTCGGCCGGTTGGATCAATGCTTCCACCAGGGAGCGGCTGGATGTGCGTCCGAACTCACTGGCGCCCTTGGGCGGACAAGCGCTGACGCTGCTCCGGCGGTTATTTTTGCGGTTTTAAGTCGCTGATTTTGGCCTCTTCCTCGGCCAGCAGGCGCAGCAGAACCTGTCGCCGCGCCTCGTCGGTTTCGACGGCGAGAAGCCGCCGGTAGTGCTCGACATTCATATGGGCGACGGTTCGGTCCACAGTGTGGTCCCAAGTTTGGTCGTCTCACCGGACTCTAGTCCTGCGCCGGAAATTATACAACCCGGCCGCGAAGCGATATCGAGCCATGTTTTCAAGGCTTGTTAACGCTGATGCCGCCCGGACAGCCGAGCCGTCGTAAATCAACGCAAAGCGGCCGGGTGCGGCTGCGGCCCCAGCTTTCCGCCCGCATTTTTGGGCACTGCAACCAGGACGCAAAGCGTCACTAATGTCACGGCAGCGGCCAGCGAAAGGATCTTCGTCACGAACACAGGCGTCATGGCTAGCCTCCCGAAAAGTTGCCGTTCGCGAACGTCCGTCAATCCCGGTTGTTCCGGCAGCCGTGCATTAAATTTCCATCTGCGCATTCGGTTACCGCGCGTAGCGCGCCATGTGGCTCAGCGTTTCCGCCGGGACGATTTTCGTTTGAGGGGAATGACGCTGGCTGTCTTGCCCGCACTGCGGCGCAGGGCTTCCTTCAGACTGGCCGGGCGCCCGTGCTTCTTCAACAGATCGTTGAAAGCTTCGTCGGCGAGTTCCTGAAATGATTTCACGCTTTCGGCCGCAAGCACCTGAAGTTCTTGCCAGGTCTCTTCGTGGAATTGCACGCGTTTGCCGATCATGATGGCCCGGTTCGGAAAAATTTTTAACGCGTGATTTTTTCAGCTGCGTTTTGATGCGAGACGAAAGCACGCTCGGCAATCCGTTAGGACTTGGATTTCACGATTTGGATTTCAGGACTTGGATTTCAGGACTTGGAGATTTCAGGACTTGGACTTCTGGTCGTCATCTTTTGTGGCTGGCGTTTCGTAGGTCACGTCCAGATGGCTGTTGCGCTCCGCTTGCTCGGCCAATCGCAGATAAGCGCGCGCCAAATGTTCGAATTCAGCCTTTAGCTTGGGGTCGCTTTCGACCTGCGCTTTCGCGCGGAATTCGACCGCCTTGCTCCGATAGTGATCCCCCGCTGTCATTGCCCGACCTATGTCAAAACACACGACGCCCTTACGCCCAACCGCAGCCAATTGAATTCGTTCCCCGCCATTCGAAAGTTCTCGACTGACATTTTCACGGTAACCCGTAAGTCAGGCCGGCTCGCTGCCGAGGTCACCGAAACAACTGCGTAGGATCGGTTCGTAGCTCACGTCCGTCTGGGTGTTGCGGTCAGCTTGCTCCGCGAGCCTGATGTAGCACTGCGCCAGGTGGTTCCATTCCGCGCGCAGCGGCGGACTTTCTTCAGTCCTGGCCCGGGAACGGAGTTGCGCTGCAAGCGTCCGGTAATGCGTCGCAGGTGTCATTGGCTAAGATTTGTCACTGTGTGTCATTTGACACAAGCGAAACGCCAAACGCGGCCAAGCGTTCCAGGAGATCAGGAATTAGGTTGCTGATAATTCACAGCAAAGTTCCGAACGGCGCGGCGGCCCTAGTTCTTCCAAACGGTGGGCCCGGCGTGGCTCAGTTCCGGCTCGCACGCGACCGCTGCCAGGCGGCAATCCTCGGCGAGCTTTTCAAGCTCGACGGCAATGGCCTCGTCCCAGGACAGGCTGGCGGCTTGCTGGCACATCGTCGCGTGGGCGAGCAGGCGATCCGCCATTTTTGAATTTCTTGATCGATCGGACATGGACAGCATACGGCCACAACCGCACGTCGGCGGCATTGCGATAAATCAACCAGGGCGTCAAAAAGAACATATTGCGAACAGAGAACAAATAGGGTACAGTGATTGCCTTCAGTCGATTCCGGCGGTGCGGCAGGGGCTGCGTTGTCGGGGGGTCGAATCCCGGCCATAAGGAGCTCAATTATGAGTCAGCCTGCACTGCGTCTCGTTGAAGGACCATCCATGGACAAGTCGAAAGCCCTATCGGCCGCGCTGAGCCAGATTGAGCGCCAGTTCGGCAAGGGCTCGGTCATGAAGCTCGGCAAGAACGACAAGTCGATGGATGTTGAGGTGATTTCGTCGGGCTCGCTTGGGCTCGACATCGCGCTCGGCGTTGGCGGCCTGCCGCGCGGCCGGGTGGTGGAAATCTATGGGCCGGAATCCTCCGGCAAGACCACGCTCGCGTTGCACACCATTGCGGAAGCACAGAAGAAGGGCGGCATTTGCGCCTTTGTCGACGCCGAACACGCGCTTGACCCGATCTATGCCCGCAAGCTCGGCGTCAATGTGGATGAGCTTCTGATCTCGCAGCCGGACGCCGGTGAGCAGGCGCTGGAAATCGCCGACACGCTGGTGCGCTCAGGCGCAGTCGACGTGCTGGTGGTCGACTCTGTGGCCGCGCTCGTGCCGCGCTCCGAACTCGAAGGCGAGATGGGCGATGTGCAGCCGGGCAGCCAGGCGCGGTTGATGAGCCAGGCGCTACGCAAGCTCACCGCGTCGATCTCGAAATCGCGCACCATGGTGATTTTCATCAACCAGATCCGCATGAAGATCGGCGTGATGTATGGCTCGCCGGAGACGACCTCGGGCGGCAATGCGCTGAAATTCTACGCATCAGTGCGGCTCGATATCCGTCGCATCGGCGCTATCAAGGAACGTGACGAGGTCATTGGCAATCAGACCCGCGTCAAGGTGGTCAAGAACAAGCTGGCTCCGCCATTCAAGCAGGTCGAATTCGACATCATGTACGGCGAGGGCGTTTCCAAGCTCGGCGAGTTGATCGATCTTGGCGTGAAGGCCGGGGTGGTCGAGAAGTCAGGCGCCTGGTTCTCCTATGACAGCGTGCGCATCGGCCAGGGCCGCGAGAACGCCAAGCAATTCCTCAAGGAAAATCCCGACATGGCTGCCAAGATCGAGGCACAGGTGCGGGCGAATTCCGGATTGATCGCCGAGGTAATCCTCGCGGGCGAGCCGGAAGACAAGGACAAGGATGACGACGACGAAGCCGCCGAAGCTTGAAAGGATGTGGGCACGCCGGCCGCTAGCGATCTGACGCTAGCGCCCGGTGCCGGTCACGGCGACGAGGGTGACGCCTCGTTCCAAGGACCGGCGCAGGAAGAAACGCTTTCTGCACAGCCCAAGCCGACCAACGCTAAAGTGCCGACCAACGAAGCAAGCTCCGTGATCACGCTTGCGGCGCGGATTGTAAAACCGGAAGCGGTTGAGACGGCGGTGCGCGAGACGAGCGGTCTCGTGATGACGCGGCCAAAGCCTGAAAAACGCTTGAACGCGAAGGACCGCGCCAAAAATCGTGCGTTCGCCAAACGGGCGAAGGACAAACCGGAAGCTGCGGAAGAAGTTGCGGCTATCGCTCCCGAGGTGAGCGGTCTTTCGACCGCGCACCCAAAGCCGGAAAAGCGCAAGAACGCTAAAGAGCGGGCGAAGGAGAAGTACGCCAAGAAAGACACTATGAAAGACGCCAAGAAAGACACCGCGGACGGGACCACGCCGATGACGGCAAAGGCGAAGTCCAAGGTAGAAACGAAGGCGGAAGCCAAGGAAACCAAGGAAACCAAAAGGCCAAAAAGACAAAGCAGAGTAAGGCGGCGGCCTAAGTCGTGTACCTAAGTCGTGTACCAAGTCGTGTACCTGGCCGCCTGAGTTTAAGTAACTGAGTAACCGCATCGCCCCCGTCGGCACCCGGCTGCATAAAGCGGCCGCCACCGAGGACGGGGGCGAAAGCGTTTTGGGCCTCGGCCGTCATCGCCCGCGAAAGCGGGCGATCCAGTACGCCGTGTCCACGCAATTTGGCGCCGGGAGTACTGGATGCCCCGCTTTCGCGGGGCATGACACTTTGATGAGGGCCGCCCTTCCTAGACTTAACTCACCCCCACCGCTAAATAGCCTTCTGAAAACATCAAGCCGGACGGGGATTTAGGCCTCGTGGGGCGCATGATTTCGAAAGGTATGTCCTCGCCCCCCGATCGGGGTTGGAGACCGGGTTTCGGATAAGATCATGCGCGAATGAGAATGAAGGGCTCACACGGTTCGAAATGAGCGGCGTCAACGATATCCGCAAAAGCTTCCTCGATTTCTTCGCCCGCAACGACCATCAGGTCGTGGCGTCGTCGTCGCTGGTGCCGCGCAATGACCCCACCTTGATGTTCACCAATGCCGGCATGGTGCAATTCAAGAATGTGTTCACGGGCTTGGAGAAGCGACCGTACTCGCGCGCCGTGTCGGCGCAAAAATGCGTGCGCGCCGGCGGCAAGCACAACGATCTCGACAATGTCGGCTATACCGCGCGCCACCACACCTTCTTCGAGATGCTCGGCAATTTTTCGTTCGGAGATTATTTCAAAGAGCGCGCAATCGAGCTGGCGTGGACCCTTGTCACGAAAGACTTTGCGCTGCCGAAGGACCGGCTTCTGATCACGGTCTATATCGACGATGATGACGCCTTCAAGCTGTGGAAGAAGATCGCGGGGCTTCCCGACAGCAAGATCATTCGCATTGCCGGCGCCGACAATTTCTGGGCGATGGGCGATACCGGCCCGTGCGGCCCATGCTCGGAAATATTTTTCGATCACGGCGACAAGATTCCCGGGGGGCCGCCCGGCTCGGCTGACTCAGAGGGCGACCGCTTCATCGAGATCTGGAATCTCGTCTTCATGCAATATGAGCAGCTCGAGGGCGGCAAGCGCGTGAACCTGCCACGGCCTTCGATCGATACCGGCATGGGACTCGAACGTATTGCGGCGGTTCTGCAAGGCACGCACGACAACTACGCCATCGATTTGTTTCGCGCGCTGATCCAGACGATTGCCGATTTGACCAAAGTTTCACCGAACGGACCGCACAAGGCCTCGCACCGCGTCATTGCCGATCATTTGCGCGCGTCGGCCTTCCTGATCGCCGACGGCGTGCTGCCCTCGAACGAAGGCCGTGGTTACGTGCTCCGCCGCATCATGCGGCGTGCCATGCGCCACGCCGAATTGCTCGGCGCAAAAGAGCCGCTGATGTGGAAGCTGGTTCCCACGCTGACCCGCGAAATGGGGCAAGCCTATCCGGAATTGTTGCGCGCCGAAGCCTTGATCACCGAGACGCTCAAGCTGGAAGAGACGCGCTTCCGCCGCACGCTCGAACGCGGTCTCGTCATCCTCGACGAGAAAAGTGCCGGTTTGAACAAGGGTGCCATGTTCGACGGCGAGACGGCATTTACGCTTTATGACACTTACGGATTTCCACTCGATCTGACCCAGGATGCGCTGCGCGCGCGCGGCATCAGTGTCGACCTTGCGAGCTTTGACGACGCCATGCAGCGCCAGCGCGCGAAAGCCCGCGCGTCGTGGGCCGGCTCGGGCGAGGCCGCGCAGGAAACGGTCTGGTTTTCGCTGCGCGAGAAGATCGGTGCGACCGAATTTCTCGGCTACGAGACGGAAAGCGCCGAAGGCGTCATCGCGGCCTTGGTGAAAGACGGCAAGGAGGTACCGAGCTCAAGAAAGGGCGACACCGGCGCGGTGGTGATGAACCAGACCCCGTTCTATGGCGAGAGCGGCGGACAGGTCGGCGACACCGGCGAGATGCGGCGAGAGGGCGTGAAAGCTACTGTTACGGAGACCCAAAAGAAGGCCGGCGACATGATCGCGCATCTGGTCAAGGTCGAGCAGGGCACGCTCAAGGTCGGCGACCCGCTGTTGCTTGATGTTGATCACGCCCGCCGTGGCGCCATCCGCCAGAACCATTCCGCCACGCACCTTCTGCACGAGGCATTGCGCCAGGTGCTCGGCGATCACGTGGCGCAAAAAGGCTCATTGGTTGCACCGGACCGGCTGCGGTTCGACTTCTCGCATCCCAAGCCGATCTCGGCGGACGAACTCGAACGCGTCGAGGATATCGCCAACGACATCATTCTTCAGAACGCGCCGGTCACCACCCGCCTGATGGCGCAGGACGATGCGATTGCCTCGGGCGCGCGCGCGCTGTTCGGAGAGAAATACGGCGACGAGGTGCGCGTCGTGGCCATGGGCGAGAGCAGCGGCAACGCCCTGGGCTGGTCGGTGGAACTGTGTGGGGGCACTCATGTGCGCCGCACCGGCGACATCGGGCTTGTTTCCGTGGTCGGCGAGGCGGGGGTCGCGGCCGGCGTGCGCCGGATCGAGGCTTTGACCGGCAAAGCCGCCCGCAAGACCGCTAACAAACAGCTTCAAGTCGTTAAAGCGGCCGCTGCGGAGCTTAAAGTGCCGCTTGAAGAGATGCCCGGACGTATCGGGGCGCTCATGGATGAGCGCAAGAAGCTCGAGCGCGAGCTGTCCGATGCCAAAAAGAAGCTGGCCATGGGCGGCGGCGCCAAGGCCGGCGGCGAGGCTGCCGACGTGCGGCAGGTGAATGGCGTCAAGCTGCTGGCCCGCTCCGTGTCGGGCATCGATCTCAAGGATCTGCGCAGCCTCGCGGACGAGGGAAAGCGGCAGGTTGGCTCCGGCGTCGTCGCAATTGTTGGTCTGGCCGAGGACGGAAAGGCGGGGATCGTGGTCGCCGTGACCGAAGATCTCACCAAGACGTTCAATGCGGTCGACCTAGTGCGAAAGGGCGCCGAAGTTCTCGGCGGAAAAGGCGGCGGTGGCCGCCCTGACATGGCGCAGGCAGGCGGACCCGACGGTTCCAAGGCGGAAGACGCGCTCAAGGCAATCGAGGCCGCGCTCGGGGGCTGAGTTCCAGCGCGGTCATGGCCGGGCTTGTCACCGCAAGTCGGGTTTACCCGACTTGCGGCATCTAAATATTGCGCAACTCCGTCATGTCCGAGTTGCGTGTGCCATCTCGCTTAGGTAGTCACGGCATTGCGTTCCTGAACGGGATCGCCGGAACAAGTCCGGCGATGACAGATGCGATGGCCGAAGTCCACTTCACCAGCTGGTTACGCCAGGTCGTGCCCGACGGCCCGTTGCAGGCCACAGGCGCAACGGTCGGCGATGCGCTCGATGTGCTGTTCAGCGAACGGCCGCATGTGCGCGGGTATGTGCTCGACGAGCAAGGCCGATTGCGAAAACACGTCTGCATTTTTGCTGACGGCGTACGGTTGCCCCAGCAGGTGGCACTTGGCCAAACTATTCGTGCCGACTCCAAACTCTATGTGATGCAGGCTTTGTCCGGAGGTTGAGTATGTCCGATCGTATGTTGGTGGCGACGCGCAAGGGGCTGCTGTCGCTCGTGAGAAATAATGGCAGCTGGACAATCGCGCGCACGGACTTCGATGGAATTCCGGTCACGGCCGCGCTGGCCGACGCGCGCGACGGGACGCTCTATGCTGCGCTCAAGCACGGCCATTTCGGTTCGAAACTTCATCGCTCCGAGGACAACGGCAAAAGCTGGACGGAATTGCCCGCCCCGGCGTTTCCGGCCGACGCGGCCGATGCGCCGTCTTTGTTCCAGATCTGGACTATGGAAGCGGGCGGCGCGGATGCACCTGGAGAACTTTGGATCGGCGCGCTCCCGGCCGGCCTGTTTCGCTCCACCGATCGTGGCGAGCATTGGCAACTCATGAGTTCGCTCTGGAACGTGCCCGAGCGCGCCAAGTGGTTCGGTGGCGGCTACGACATGGCTGGCATCCATAGCGTGTCGTCCGATCCGCGCGATGCGCGCCGCGTCTCGATAGCGATCTCCTGCGGCGGCGTGTGGGAGACTCGCGACAGCGGCGCGAGTTGGACTGTGCTGGGCAAGGGGCTGATCGCGGGCTACATGCCGCCCGATCAGGCTGGCGTACCGGAAGTGCAGGACCCGCATCGCGTGGCGCGCTGCGCTACGGCGCCGGACGTGATGTGGATGCAGCATCACAGCGGCATGTTTCGCTCGACCGACGCCGGCGCCAACTGGTCCCAGCTCAAGCCGCCCGGCGATGATTTCGGTTTTGCGGTCGTCGCACATCCGAAGGATCGGCAGACGGCCTGGTTCGTACCCGCCATCAAGGATGAGTTGCGCGTGCCGCGTGACGGAGCGCTCGTCGTGACCCGCACGCGCGATGGCGGCAAGACGTGGGAAAGCCTTGCGGACGGGTTGCCGCGGCGCGACGCCTATGACCTGGTTTACCGTCACGGGCTCGATGTCGACGACACAGGGACCCAGCTCGCCATGGGCTCCACCACCGGCAGCCTGTGGGTCAGTGACAATGCCGGAGAGAAATGGCAGTTAGTCAACGCGCATTTGCCACCGATCTACGCGGTCCGTCTTTACTAGCGCCGCGCCGCATGGTTGATCGACCGCAAATCGGCGTCTGTATGACAGTGTATTAGTTCATCACGATTCCAATTTGGTTGATCCGCGGCATGGCACGTAACCGGCTCAGGGGTTTGCGCAGACGCGTCTACCAGGTGCTCGAGCAGGGCCCGGTCGGTGATCGTGTCAGCTGGTGGGTCGACCGCCTTCTGGTCGCGCTGATCATCGTCAATCTGGTGGCCGTGGCGCTCGAGTCGATACCGTCCTACGAGGAGCACTACGCGAGTATCTTCGTGTTCATCGAGCTCTTTTCGCTTGTCGTATTCACGTTCGAATACGGCTTGCGGCTTTGGTCCGCAGTTGAGCACGGCCCCCACCAGCATTTGCCGCCCATGCGGGCACGTATGAAATATGCGCTGAGCGCTGCCGGCATCATCGACCTCGTCGCGGTGCTGCCGTTCTGGTTCACGATGGTGCTGCCGACGGATTTCCGTTTCGTGCTGGTGTTTCGCATGGTGCGCTTCTTCAAGATCGCGCGCTATTCGCCGGCCATGCGTTCTCTCCTGGACGTACTCTATAACGAACGTCGCGCGCTGTTCGGATGCCTGGTGATCGCGCTTGGCAGCGCGCTCGTTGCCGCCTCGCTGATGCATCTCGCGGAGGGCAAGGTCCAGCCCGAGAAACTTGGCACGATCCCTGAAGCGCTGTGGTGGGCGATCGTCACCATCGGCACGATCGGCTATGGCGACGTCGTTCCGGTGACCGCGCTCGGCAAGTTGATCGCGACCGGAACGATTTTCGCCGGGCTCGTCATGATGGCGCTGCCAGTCGGCATCATCGCAACTGCCTTTGCCGAACAGGTTCATCGCCGCGATTTTATCGTCACCTGGGGGATGATTTCGCGGGTGCCGCTCTTTGCCGAGCTGGATGCGGCGGAAATATCCGATGTGATGGAATTGTTGCGGGCGCAAGTGGCCGAACCGGGCGAAGTCATCGTGCGCGAGGGCGAATCCGCCCATTCGATGTATTTTATCGCCGACGGCGATGTCGAGATCACCTTCAAGGGCAAGAAAGAGCCGGTGCGTCTTGGCGTCGGTCAATTTTTTGGCGAGGTGGCCGTGCTGCGCCGCACCCGGCGCTCGGCGACCGTCGTGGCGCTCAGCCGCAGTAACTTGCTGGCGCTGGACGCGCACGACCTGCATGCGTTGATGCGGCGCGACCAGCGTATCGCCAAGCGGATCAAGGACGTGGTGGAGAAACGCGTGGGAAAGCGAATATCGACCAAACCGGCAGATGAAGCCGCAGATGCCGGCTAAAACCGATACTTCCACCAGATCATACCGGCCGCATAGACAGCCAAGGCAATGGCGAACGCGTCAGTGGCGATGGTGAAGGCCACGACGAAAAGCGCTTCCATTTGTCCTTCAACGTAACCGGGCGCTTTCGCGGCGATCGAATGGTCGACCCAGGCCCACGCCAGCGTGCCGGCAAACAGCAGGACAAAGAGGGCCACCCAGCGCCAAGAGGCGGTGACAATTGTCAGGCCAAGAAGGATGGCAAGGAAGACGAACGACAGAGGCAATACAAAGAGCAGCAGGTCAAACATCGTTGCGCGGCCTCATGACCTCAGCTTGTCATCGCCGGGCTTGTCCCGGCGATCCCGATTAAAGTGGAATGGCCGTGCCACTCTAAGCGAGATGGCCGGGACATAGGCGTGCGAAAGCACGCCGTCCTTCGGACGGCTATGCCCGGCCATGACAGGGATTTGCCGAGCCGCCTACACGCCCATCGCCTTCTTCAGGTTTTCATCGACCTTGTCGAGGAAGCCGGTGGTGGAGAGCCATTTCTGGTCGGCGCCCACAAGCAGCGCCAGGTCCTTGGTCATGAATCCGGCCTGAACCGTGTCGACGCAGACTTTCTCGAGCGTGGAGGCGAACTTCGCCAGAGCCTGATTGTTATCGAGCTTGGCGCGATGGGCGAGGCCGCGCGTCCAGGCAAAGATCGACGCCACCGAGTTGGTCGATGTCTCCTTGCCCTTCTGATGCTCGCGATAGTGGCGCGTGACCGTGCCGTGCGCGGCTTCCGACTCCACGATCTTGCCATCCGGCGTCATCAGCACCGAGCTCATCAGGCCGAGCGAGCCGAAGCCCTGCGCTACGATGTCCGACTGCACGTCGCCATCGTAGTTCTTGCAGGCCCAGACATAGCCACCCGACCACTTCATCGCGGCTGCCACCATGTCGTCGATCAGGCGGTGTTCGTAGATAAGCTTCCTCTTGTCGAATTCCGCCTTGAAGTCCTTGTCGAAGACTTCCTGGAAGAGATCCTTGAAGCGGCCGTCATAGACCTTGAGGATGGTGTTCTTGGTCGACAGGTAGACCGGATAGCCGCGCATCAGCCCGTAGTTGAACGACGCGCGCGCGAAATCGCGGATCGAGTCGTCGAGGTTGTACATGGCGAGCGCGACGCCCGAGGACGGAAATTCGAAGACTTCGTGCTCGACCTTCTTGCCCTCCGGCGTGACGTAGCTCAGCGTCAGCTTGGCTTTTTCCGGAACGCGAATGTCGGTCGCGCGGTATTGGTCTCCGTAAGCGTGGCGCCCGATCACGATCGGCTGCGTCCAGCCCGGCACCAGCCGAGGAACGTTCTTGCAGATGATCGGCTCGCGAAAGATCACGCCGCCGATGATGTTGCGGATGGTGCCGTTGGGCGAACGCCACATCTTCTTGAGGTTGAATTCCTTCACCCGCGCTTCGTCCGGGGTGATGGTGGCGCATTTCACCGCGACGCCAACTTCCTTGGTCTTGTTGGCTGCGTCGATGGTGATCTGGTCGTCGGTCTCGTCGCGCTTCTGGACGCTGAGGTCGTAATAGAGAAGGTTGATGTCGAGGTAGGGGTGGATCAGCTTGTCTTTGATCAGCTGCCAGATAATGCGGGTCATCTCGTCGCCGTCCATTTCGACGACGGGATTTGCGACTTTGATCTTCGCCATTTCGGGTAAAACCTTTGAGAGTTGCGCGGACAGGAAGGAAAGGCTTCCGGCGCGCGCCCTATAGCACCCCGTTTGGGGCGGCGGAAGCGGCGATTTCCGGTAGTTTCCTGGAGGTGGCGATGCGGGCTATACCGCGCGCGGAGGATTAAATGCCGGGTGCCGGTACCGACAAGACCAAGCGCTGGATCGAGACGCCTGCGCCGATCGTCATTCTCGTCGAGCCGCAACTCGGCGAGAACATCGGAGCTGCAGCGCGTGCCATGGCGAATTTCGGGTTGTCGCGGCTGCGGCTGGTCAAGCCGCTGCAGGGCTGGCCGAACGATAGGGCGCGGGTGATGGCGGCCGGTGCCGACCGCGTCCTTGACGGCGCTACGCTTTTTGAAAGCCTCAATGATGCGGTTGGCGATTGCAGCTTCGTGCTCGCCACCACCGCGCGCAATCACGATCAGGCCAAGCCGGTGGTATCTGCGGAAACCGCGGCCGCGGAAATGGTGCCGCGGGTGGCATCGGGCGAGAACGTCGCCATCGTGTTCGGGCGCGAACGCATAGGACTCGAAAATCACGAGGTCGCGCTCGCCGACCGCATCGTGACTTTGCCGGTCAATCCGGCCTTTGCCTCACTCAACCTGGCGCAGGCGGTCGTGGTCGTCGGGTATGAGTGGTTCAAGCGCGCAAGCGGCGGCGAATTGCCGTTTTCCACGCCGGAAAAATCGCCGCCGGCGCCCAAGCAGCAGCTCGATGCTTTCTTCGCCGATCTCGAACGCGAGCTGGAGCGGGTGGAGTTTTTCCGCCCTGCGGAAAAACGCGGCACCATGAGCGTGAACCTGCGCAATATCTTCCAGCGCATGGCGCCGACGCAGCAGGACATCCGCACATTGCATGGTGTGATCAATGCGATCGCGCACGGCCGCAAAGGACCAGCGCGCGGCGGCGTCCTCAATGAGGGGGAAGCCCAGAAGCTGCGCGATCTCGTTGCCGGTTTGGTTCCGGGCGAGCGCACGCCAGCGCGCGGCTTGGCGCGGCTGCTGCGGCGCAATCCGACCGAGGCTGAACGCGTGCTGTGGCAGGCGCTGGTGAATGACCGGCGCTTCGCCGGCCGCGGCTTCAAGCGGCAGGTGCCGATCGGGCCGCACATTGCGGATTTCGTTTCGTTCCCGCTCAAATGCGTCATCGACCTCATGCCGGCGACCGAGCCCGAGGAGGCGGCGCGAACGCGCGCCGAGCGGCGTACCTATCTGGCCGAGCGGGGGTATCGCGTGTGCGAGGTGATGGCGGTGGAGGTGGAGAAGGATTTGGGGGGGGTGTTCGACAACCTTGCCACTGGCGTTTCCTGAGCTGTGCGTGCACCAGGCCTCCGTCGTCATGCGGGCTTGACCCGGTAATCCATGATGAATGGGCAAAGCGGTCAGGCCTAAGGTTTGCATATCCCGCGCGTCATCGGGATGCCGGATCAAGCCCGGGCATGCCTTTGAGCGTGCTGATAGGCCTGCGGGGGCAATGATCCACTTCATACGCCTTCAACCCCTTCAATTGCGCCACGGTCGCCTCGCGCAAAGTGGTCTGATCGTTGCCGGCGACAATAAACTGGAAGCCGCGTTTGGCCATGGCCAACGCACCAGCAACATCGCGGCAGTAGATGCCGGGGATCTTGCCCGCCTTTTTCGCCGCGGCGCAGATCCTGTCGATGGCCTGCTCGACCTTGGGCGCATGCACGTCCTGCGCGGTGCCACCGCTCAGCGCGATAGATAGATCGTAGGGACCGACGAACAGCGCATCGATGCCCGGTGTTGCGGCAATGGCCTCGGCATTATCGAGCGCGGTTGCGGTTTCGATCATGGCGAGGGTCAGCGTCCCCTCGTTGGCCTCACGCATGTAATCGACGGGCGCGGTGCGGCCCTGCAATGGCATGGCGCGGATCGGACCCCAGCTCCGCTCGCCAAGCGGTGGATATTTCGCGGCCGCCACGAAGTGGCGCGCATCGGCGGTGCTGTTGATCATCGGCGCGATGATTGCCTCCGCGCCGAAATCCAGCGCGCGCGACACCAGCGCGAAATCGCCGTGCGGCACGCGCACCATCGGCGCGGCCTCGGCGTGATTGACACCGCCAACGCCGGCGATCAGCGATGCGACATCCCACAGGCCATGTTGCGCGTCGAGCACGACGGCGGCAAAACCTTCGCGCGCGATCGTTTCTGCAATGATGGGTGAGCCGATCATGCACCAGGCAGCGTAGACCGTTTCGCCCGCGCGCAAGCGCCTGGCGAGAGCGAAAGGTGACACGTCAGCCGCTCTTCTTGATCTGCTCGATCGCCGCCGCGAGCAACTCTGTCATCTGCGCGCGCACCTGTTGCTCGGTAATGCCCTTCGGCTCCAGGTCCTTGAGCACCTTGCGCGCGACATCGTTGTCGCCGGCTTCCTCGAAATCGGCCAGAACGACCTCCTTGGCGTAGGCTTCGGCGTCAGCGCCGCTTTTTCCGAGCACGCCGGCCGCCCAAAGCCCGAGCAGCTTGTTGCGCCGGGCCATCGCCTTGAAGCGCAGTTCCTCGTCATGCGCGAATTTCTTCTCGAAGCCTTCTTCGCGCTTGTCGAATGTCGTCGTCATGCCGCCCTCTAAACTGCGATCATTAAAATCGCTCGTACTTGCCGTTTATTGCCGCCTTGCATATCGCCGTAGGAGCGTCAAGGCAACAACGGGCAGCGCTATTGCGGCTAAAATACGGAGTGGAAAACACGGGCGTGGCGTGATTGTGCTGCCTGTAGCGATCGGCTAGGTTGAATCAGTGTTCGGACTGCTGGCGCTGCCAGCGCTCCCAGTCCGGTCCCGCAGCCGCGGATCTTGCAAAGTCGCACAATAAGGAGCCACGGCAATCCGATGGACTTTCACAAATCACGGTACACGCCCATGAGCCGCCGTCGCCGCATTTACGAGGGCAAGGCGAAGGTCCTTTATGAAGGCCCGGAGCCGGGAACGCTGATCCAGCATTTCAAGGACGACGCGACCGCCTTCAACGCCAAAAAGCATGAAGTCATTGAAGGTAAGGGCGTCCTCAACAACCGAATTTCGGAATATGTGTTCCAGCACCTGAACGACATCGGGGTGCCGACTCACTTCATTCGCCGCCTCAACATGCGCGAGCAGTTGATCCGCGAAGTGGAGATCATTCCGCTCGAGGTCGTGGTGCGTAACGTCGCCGCAGGCTCGTTGGCTGTGCGCCTTGGCATCGAAGAAGGCACGCAACTCCCGCGTTCGATCATCGAGTTCTACTACAAGAACGACAAGCTCAATGATCCGATGGTGTCGGAAGAGCACATCACCGCCTTTGGCTGGGCTTCGCCGCAGGAAATCGACGACATCATGGCGCTGGCCATTCGCGTCAACGATTTCCTCTCCGGGCTTTTCCTCGGCGTCGGCATTCGTCTGGTCGACTTCAAGATGGAAACCGGCCGGCTGTGGGAAAACGATGTGATGCGCATCGTCGTGGCCGACGAGATTTCGCCCGACAGCTGCCGGCTGTGGGACATCAAGACCAACGACAAACTCGACAAGGACCGCTTCCGCCGCGATCTCGGCGGCTTGCTGGAAGCTTATACCGAAGTTGCCAAGCGCCTCGGCATCATGAACGAAGGCGAGCGCCCGCAGGGCACCGGACCGGTGCTGGTGAAGGGCTGAGATACACGAAGCAATCGTTTGAAATGCGTGATGGCCGGGTTTGTCCCGGCCATTGTCGTTTTCGGCAAAGCGATAGCGTTTAAAACCAATCGGCCATTATTTCGGCGCGTCAGCTAGTCGGGCGACGCGCAACCTTTTCCAACGGCGTATGTGGCGGAGCGGCAACATTTCTGCTGCGACGCTGCGCGTGGGGGCACCGGGACCATGGATGAACATCGTCGAGCCAATTCTTTTTCAGGCCAGGCATGACCCGCCGGCGCCGGCTTTGTGCGCACCCGGATCGGCGCTAGGCCTCATCAGTTACGCGCGGCTGGCGCGGTTCATTCACAATATCGGACACCGTGCCGTTCATCATGGCATCGCGCCGGGACACGTGGTCGCGATCCAGGTCAAGGACACCATTTTTCATACTGCGCTTGCTCTAGGCCTGATGCACATCGGCGCCGCCACGATTTCGGTGGGCGCCACATTTCCGCCGGGGCTGCGCGTCGATGTGATCCTCACCGATACGCCGCAGGCCTACGAAAAGGGCAACGCAAAAGTCGTCGCGGTGGATCTGACCTGGATGTCAGGCAAAGGCGTGCCGGTCGAGGAACGCGTGTATCGCGGCAACGGCAACGACATTTGCCGCATCGCGCTGACGTCGGGTTCCACCGGCGAAGCAAAAGCCGTCGGGTTCACGCACAACAACCAGCTGGCGCGGCTGGCGCGCTACAATCACGTGTACGGCAAAAAATTTCCGGAGTGCTCGCGGTTTTTCAGCGACTACGGCATGGGCTCGAGCGGCGGGTTCCGGCACATCCTCTACGTGCTGTCGCGCGGGGGCACGATGTTCTTTCCCGGGCGCGTCGCCGATGGAAACCTTGCAGACGTTCGAGCTCTACAAGGTGCAAGGGCTGATCGCATCGCCCGGCGGCCTCGGCGGATTCCTGAACTTCTATGATTCCAACAGCGATTTTCACTGCGGTTTCGAAGTCATCATCTCAGCCGGGAGCCCGCTTCCGAACTCATTATCCGAACGGGTGCGGGCGCGGATGTGCTCGAACCTCATTTTCTATTACGGCACGACCGAGACATCGACGATCTCGTCGGCGCCGGCGCATGCGCTGACCGGTGTTGCCGGCGCGGTAGGATACGTGGCGCCCGATGTGTCGGTGCAGATCGTCGATGACGCAGGCGCGCCACTGCCACACGGACGTGAGGGCTCAATTCGGGTCCGTACGCCGGTGAGTGTCGGCAGTTATCTCGATGACGATGAGCAGCCGTTCCGCGACGGACATTTCGATACCGGCGATATCGGCTACCTGACCGCGGAAAATCTTCTGGCGATAACCGGGCGCAAGAAAGAGATCCTGAACCTCGGCGGCGACAAAGTCAGCCCGCGCATCATCGAGGAAGCGCTGACGGGCTTTTACGGCGTTCGCGACGCGGTGGCCTTCTCAGCACCGAATGAATTGGGCATCGACGAAGTGTGGGCGCTGGTGATCTACAACGGAATGTCGGACGAGGAGGCGTTGCGCAAGCATTGCCAGGAGAAGCTTGCCCAGACACATGTCCCGGCGCGCTTCATCGGTGTCACCGAGCTGCCGCGCAACGGCAATGGCAAGGTCGAGCGGCTGCGCCTGAGTGCCATGGTCGAGGAACTGGCGGGCGCGCGGGTGTGAGTGTGGCCTTGCAGCGGCCGCCGCTTCACCTCTCCCATAGGGAGAGGTCGGCGCGCGTAAGCGCGCCGGGTGAGGGGTTATGGCCTATCGAAATTCCTAGACCCCCTCACCCCAACCCTCTCCCCGCTGGGGAGAGGGAGCACGTCAACTCTGTGGCTGGCGCAGTACCCCCACCTTGAAATCCGACCCACGCGAGATGACCTGTGTAGTGCTCATTCGCACGGTTGAGGCGGCCGGTTGCGGATGCTAGGTCAGGTCGTCGAGACCGGATTCGCCTGAAAAACCGCTATGAAAGCCCGCGTCACCGTTACTTTGAAATCAGGCATCCTCGACCCCCAGGGCAAGGCCATCGAAGGCGCACTGCGCTCATTGGGCCTCGCCGGCGTGTCCAGTGTGCGCCAGGGCAAGGTGTTCGACATCGAGATCGAAGGCGGCGACCGCGCCAAGGCCGAGGCCCTGCTCAAGCAGGCCGCCGACCAGCTGCTCGCCAATACGGTGATCGAAAACTACAAAGTGGATGTGCTGGGATGAAAGCCGCGGTCATCGTCTTCCCCGGCATCAATCGCGAACGCGACATGGCGCGCGCGCTCCAGCTGATCTCGGGGCGGCAGCCGGCGATGGTCTGGCACGCGGACCCGGAACTTCCCGCCGGCACCGATCTGGTCGTCATCCCCGGCGGCTTCTCCTATGGCGATTATCTGCGCTGCGGAGCAATCGCTGCGCGCAGTCCCATCATGGACGCGGTGCGCGCCTACGCGGGCAAAGGCGGGCTGGTGCTTGCGGTCTGCAACGGCTTTCAAATCGCCTGCGAGGCGGGGCTGCTGCCTGGCGTCCTGATGCGAAACGAAAACCTGCGCTTCATCTGCCGCGACGTCTATCTGCGCGTCGAGCGTTCCGACACGCCGTTCACCCGCGGCTACAACGCCGGCCAGGTGGTGCGCGTGCCGGTCGCGCACGGCGAAGGCAATTACATCGCCGACGGCGAAACCATCGCGCGGCTGGAAGGCGAGGGGCGCGTGCTGTTCCGCTATTCGTCGCCCGACGGCATGATCGACCCGAACTGGAACCATAACGGCGCTATCAACGCCATCGCCGGCATCATCAACGAACGCGGCAACGTGCTCGGCATGATGCCGCATCCCGAAAACCACGTCGAAGCCGCGATCGGCCCGACCGACGGGCGCGGCCTGTTTGCCGGGCTGGTCGAAACGCTCGGACAAGCGGCATAGGCTGTGATCCCCAACTCGACACCTATCACGCCCGCGCTGATCGCCGAACACGGCCTCAAGCCTGACGAGTACGACCGCATTCTGAAGCTGATCGGCCGCGAGCCATCGCTCACCGAGCTCGGCATCTTTTCGGCGATGTGGAACGAGCATTGCTCGTACAAGTCATCCAAGGTGCATCTGCGCACGCTGCCGACCAAGGGCCCGTGCGTCATTCAGGGACCGGGCGAGAATGCCGGCGTCATCGATATCGGTGACGGCCTCGCCTGCGTGTTCAAGATGGAGAGCCATAACCACCCGAGCTACATCGAGCCCTATCAGGGCGCGGCGACCGGTGTTGGCGGCATATTGCGCGACGTCTTCACGATGGGCGCGCGGCCGATTGCCTGCCTCAACGCGCTGTCGTTCGGTGCACCCTCGCATCCCAGGACGCGCCATCTGGTCGCCGGAGTGGTCGCGGGTATCGGCGGCTATGGCAATTCGTTCGGCGTGCCGACGGTGGGCGGCTCGGTGCGCTTTCACGCGCGCTATGACGGCAATTGCCTGGTCAACGCGATGGCGGTCGGCATCGTGCGCAAGGATCAGATCTTCTACGCGGCGGCGTCCGGTGTCGGCATGCCGATCGTCTATCTCGGCTCCAAGACCGGACGCGACGGCATCCACGGCGCCTCGATGGCTTCGGCGGAGTTCGACGAGGATTCAGACGCCAAGCGCCCGACCGTGCAAGTGGGCGATCCGTTTTCGGAAAAGCTGCTGCTCGAGGCCTGTCTCGAGATCATGCAGAAGGGCTGCGTGATCGCCATTCAGGACATGGGCGCGGCCGGGCTGACATGTTCGGCCGTCGAAATGGGCGCCAAAGGCGATCTCGGCGTCACGCTCGATCTCGACAAGGTGCCGTGCCGCGAGGAGGGCATGAGCGCCTACGAGATGATGCTCTCGGAAAGCCAGGAGCGCATGCTCATGGTCCTCAAGCCGGAAAAAGAACAAGAGGCCGAAGCGATCTTCCGCAAGTGGGGTCTCGATTTCGCTGTGGTCGGCGAAACCACGCCCACCAAACGATTCATCGTGCGGCACGGCGGCGATGTCATGGCCGATCTGCCGATCAAGGAACTCGGCGACCAGGCGCCGGAGTACAAGCGGGCCTTCGTCAGCGCCGCCAAGCCGAAAGAAATCGACGCGGAGACTGTTAAGGCGCCGCTCGGCACCGTCGAAGCACTCGAAAGGCTTTTAGCGTCGCCTGATCTCTGTTCGAAACGCTGGGTGTGGGAGCAATACGACCACGTCATTCTTGGCAATACCGTGCAACGGCCGGGCGGCGACGCGGCGGTGGTGCGCATCGAAGACGGGCCAAAAGGGCTTGCGCTCACAACCGATGTGACGCCGCGCTACTGCGAGGCCGATCCTTTCGAGGGCGGCAAGCAGGCGGTGGCGGAATGCTGGCGCAATTTGACGGCCGTCGGTGCGAAGCCGCTGGCGATTACTGACAATCTCAATTTCGGCAATCCGGAGCGGCCGGAAATTATGGGACAATTTGTCGGCTGCATCCGCGGCATTGCCGAAGCTTGCAAAGTGCTCGGCTTTCCCGTCGTGTCCGGAAATGTCTCGCTCTACAACGAGACCAATGGCCGTGCGATTTTGCCGACGCCGTCGATCGGGGGCGTCGGCCTCATCGACGATTTCACCAAGTCGGCGACGCTTGTCTTCAAGGGCGCCGACGAGACGATCTTGCTGGTCGGCGAGACCACCGGCTGGCTCGGCCAGTCCATGTATCTGCGTGACGTCTGCCGCCGGGAGGAGGGCGCCCCGCCGCCGGTCGATCTCACCGAGGAGCGTGAGAACGGCGATTTCGTGCGCGCACTGATCCTCGATGGTACGGCGACCGCGGCGCATGATTTGTCGGACGGCGGGTTGCTGGTCGGCGTTGCCGAGATGGCGATGGCGTCCGGCATCGGCGCAACCCTTGTGGCCGCGCCGACCGACATCCCCGCCCACGCTCACTGGTTTGGCGAGGATCAGGCGCGCTATCTCGTGACAGTGCCTGCGGCGAAGGTGGGTGCCGTCCTGGATCGTGCCAGAGGCGCCAACGTGCCGGTGTGGACGGTCGGCAAGACCGGTGGCGACACATTGACGCTTGCGGGCGAGCGTCCCATCCTAGTCACGATTCTGCGCGAGCGTTTTGAAGCCTGGCTGCCGACCTACATGGCCGGCGAGCTGTGAGCAATTGACGAGGACCCCCGCCGATGGCGATGGACGCCGTTGAAATCGAGCGGTTAATCAAGGCGCACATTCCGGACGCGCAAGTGAGCATCCGCGATCTCGCCGGCGATGGCGATCATTATGCCGCGACGGTCATTTCCGCTTCGTTCAAGGGCAAGACGCGGGTGCAGCAGCATCAACTGGTCTACGAGGCGCTCAAGGGCCAGATGGGCGGCGTGCTGCACGCGCTGGCGCTACAGACCGGCACGCCTTGATGACGTCCGGACGCGGCGTCCGTATTCTTTCTCCGCAGGGCGCGATTGCGCCGACCGGCACCTGGAGCCTCGGCGCGCGCGCAGGAGATTTTGTATTCGTGGCCGGAATGCGCGGTATTGATCCGGCGAATAACAATCTCGTTGCCGGCGACGAAGCGCGGATCAGCCAGGCTTTCATGAACATGAAGATGATCGCTGAGTCGGAGGGCGCCAGCCTTGCCGATTGCGTCAGGCTGACCGTTTTCGTGACCGACATGGGACGCTTGCGTCCGCTGGTGAACAAGGTCCAGGAGCGGCTCTGGGGCGGCGCGCCCTATCCGCCGCGCACTATCCTTGAGGTCACCAGGCTTAACCAGGACGATATTTTCGAGGTGGAAGGCACCTTCTACGCGCCGAAAAGCCAGTGAATCCGCAATCCCTTTAAGATTGACCTCTTGGGTTGGCGGTAACTTTTAGGGTACATATATCTGCAATCGAGGCGGCTGCGCCGCTGTACAGGATGAAATTCCATGGCCATTGAGCAATTCATCGACAATGAAGTGAAGGCAAACGACGTGGTGCTGTTCATGAAGGGCACGCCGCAGTTTCCGATGTGCGGGTTTTCCGGGCAGGTCGTGCAAATCCTCGACCACCTCGGCGTCGCCTACAAAGGCATCAACGTGCTGGAGTCCGAGGATATCCGGAACGGCATCAAGACCTATTCGAACTGGCCGACCATTCCGCAGCTCTACGTGAAGGGCGAGTTCGTCGGTGGTTGCGACATCATCCGTGAGATGTTTCAGGCCGGCGAATTGCAACAGGCGCTGAAAGACAAGGGCGTCTCCGTCAGCCAGACCGCCTGACGCGGCGGTTATCGGTGGCGACGGTCCTGCTTGTCGTTGCAACGATTGCCGATCTAGCGCTCGCAGCGCTGCTCATCGCCGTCTCCGGGTTCATCTTCGGCACGGGTCCTGAAAGCACACACGCCGGAAGCCTCGCGGCCGTAGGTTACATCGCCGCTATCTTTGGCTGTGTCGTGGCGCCAGTCGCCGGATTTGTCCTCAATCGCCGCGGTAAGCCAGGTGTCGGCGTAGCGGCTGCCTGGCTTCCGGTCGCCGGCGCGCTGGTCACAATGGCGATCCCCGCGCCTTATTAGGCTACAGCCACAAAGCGGTAAGCCCGATCTTTCCGTTCGACGATTCCGATGCCGGGATAAGGCAGGTGGAAGCCGATCAGCTTCGTGCGGTCCGTGGCGAGCCGGTCCAGCAGCTTGCGACGTGTCGCGACCGCCTGATCGGGCACATGGTCGGCGGTTGGCCGCCAGTCCGGATGTCCGAACGAAATGAGCGGATGCGTAAGGACGTCCCCACCCACGATCACGCCACTGCCGCCTGAAAGTTCCAGTGACACGTGGCCCTGCGTGTGGCCGGGCGTATCGATCAGCCGCAGGCCGGCAACGACGTCATCGCCGGGCTTCACCATTTTCACCTTGTCCTTGATCGCCGCGTAATTGCGCCGCGCGCCGGTGACGAAACCCGCGCGTTCCGGCGGCAGGCCTCGCGTCGCGTTGTCGCCGCTCCAGAAATCCCATTCCGCGCTGGCGACGTAGAAGGTTGCGTCCGGCGTCACGAGCTCGTCGAGTTCGTCGACCGTGCCCCACAGATGGTCTGGATGGCCGTGAGTAAAGATGACCTTGGTAATCTTGCTCTTGTCGATCCCGGCTGCCTTGAGGTTGTCCCACAGTTTGCCGGCGCTCGGCATGAAGCGATCGCCGGAGCCCATATCGACCAGGATCAGGTCGCTGGCCGTGCGGATCAGAGTGACATTGGTCGGCGAGTTATATTGCGTGCCGGTTTCGCCAGCGGCCCTGAGCAGAGCGTCGCGCGCGGCCGGAGGTGCGTCAGGTGCAAGGAAGCTCGTCGGCAGCACCAGATGACCGTCGCTGATGACCGTCACGTCAAAGGCGCCATGCCTGAACAAATAAGGGGCCGCCGCAAAGGCGGGCAGGGCACGCGTTGCGATGCTGGCGGTGGCGGCGGCGAGAAGCGTACGACGGCTTAGGTTCAACATCGAAAGATGGCCCGGCTCTTTGCGTCGCTCGCCGGGGTCTTACGCCAAAGCCACGCCGCGCGCTACGCGCGCGGAGCGATATGACCGTTGGCCGGTTTGCAGGCTTAACGCGCGCGGTTCACTCGATTCATGATCAGGTAGATCACGCCGAGAACCAGAGCCAGTCCGATCAAGCTTGGCGTTGGTACCGCGCTCGCGAATTTCGTCACGTTATCGGCAACCGAGAGCACGAACACCCCGGAGCCTTGCCCCAGGATGAGATAGATCAGCATGATCGCAAGAATGCCGACGAAGCCGAGTTCAACGCATTCCCACAAAATCTGCTTCGCATTGGCCATGAATTTCCGCATGGCAGAACCTCATGATGACACCACAGCCTTATGGGTGGGGAGCGCCGCCCCCCACCCTGATTGCGTGCGCTAGACCAATTAGACTAGCCGCATTCGGGCGTCAGGCCATTTTCCTGCCGGAGAACAGCCAGAGGACGATTCCGAGAGTGATAAGGCCGACGAGACCGTTCCCGCCCATGTCCTTCACCCAGCCCATGATGTTCGCCGTGACGGAGCCGAAGAACGGCAAGTTCGCCCCAACGAGCAGCGATAGCACGATCGCCAATGCCAACAGCATCAGCGCCAATTCCGTCAACGCCCCGACCCACTCCTTGATGGTATCGATCCCTTTCATTGCGGAGTCTCCCTAGGCATGTCCTGTGATTCGAGGACCGCGTGTTGTTATTAGCGCTTTTCGCCTACTAAATGTAGAAAATTGTCGCAATGCTGCCACAAAATAAGCTGTGCACGACGACTTTAGTCGGGGATAACTTCCCAGCCGCGCGAAATTTGGCACAGTGCGCGGTGCAGCAAAGATTTGAAATTCAGTTTTGACCGAATTGCCGGCAGCCGGCGCGACCTTGCGCCGGCCCGTGCGGTGAGCCGGAAACTGATTCGCGCGTTAGCGCGAGTAGTATTCCACCACGAGGTGCGGCTCCATTTGCACCGCGTAGGGCACATCGGTGAGCACCGGAATACGTGAGAGCTTGGCCGTCAGTTTCGACGCGTCGACGTCGATGTAGTCAGGCACATCGCGCTCTGCCAAAGCCTGGGCTTCGAGAACCAGCGCCAACTGCCTTGATTTTTCCTTCACTTCTACGACTTCGCCGACCTTCACGCGATAACTCGGAATGTTCACGCGTTTGCCGTTCACGCGGATATGGCCGTGGTTGATGAACTGGCGCGCCGCGAAAACGGTCGGCACGAACTTGGCGCGGAAAATAAGCGCGTCGAGCCGGCGCTCCAGCAATCCGATCATGTGGGCGCCGCTGTCACCCTTCAGCCGCCGTGCTTCCTGATAGATGCCGCGGAACTGGCGCTCGGAAATATTTCCGTAATAGCCGCGCAGCTTCTGCTTGGCCTTGAGCTGCACGCCGTAGTCGGAGAGCTTGCTCTTGCGGCGCTGGCCGTGCTGGCCGGGGCCGTACTCGCGCCGGTTGACCGGGCTTTTCGGTCGACCCCAGATGTTCTCGCCCATTCGGCGATCGATCTTGTACTTGGATTCCATACGCTTGGTCATTCGCGTCCTCGATTGTTGTTGCTGAGGATCGCGCCCTCCTCTGTCCCGGCAGGGCCGGAACCGACAGACATGGCCTCGTAAGCGTAAGGCCTAGTCACGGGTGCGAAACGCCCGGCGGATGTAAAATCCACCGGGCGCGCGGGTTTTAGGGGCATCACACTGGCCTGTCAAACAGGTTGGGGCAGGTATTCCGCTATGGTTAGGCCCGTTTATGCCGCAGCCGGTTTTTGTTGCCCTGGAAGGCGCTTGGCGGCCATTGTGCCCCGGTCAGGCCGGGCCCCTCTGGCAGCGAAATGGCTGCGATGTCGGACTGACCGTATCGAGGGGCCATCATGATCAACACCTTCATTTCGACCTTAACGCCCGACCTTGCCGCCGCCTTCCTCCAGGTGATGGCGATCGATTTGGTTTTGGCCGGCGACAATGCCGTCGTCATCGGCCTTGCCGCCGCCGGTTTGCCGGCGGAAAGCCGGGCGCGGGCTATTCTTGTCGGCATCATTGCAGCAACGGTCCTGCGTCTGGCTTTCGCTGCGGTGGCAGTTGAGTTGCTCGCGATTGTCGGCCTGCTGCTCGCGGGCGGCATTTTGCTGCTCTGGGTTTGCTGGAAAATGTGGCGCGAGCTGCGCGGGCCCAGCGCGGAGGATACCGAGGCCGCACTCAGGGCCGGCGATGCGCGCGTGCCGCGCAAGACCTTCGCTCAGGCCGCTTGGCAAATCGTCATAGCGGACATTTCAATGTCGCTCGATAACGTGCTCGCGGTGGCGGGCGCCGCGCGCGAGCATCCGGCGGCGCTGGTCTTCGGCCTCGGCCTTTCCATCGTACTGATGGGATTTGCCGCGAGCTTTATTGCCCGGCTGCTCAACCGGCACCGGTGGATCGCTTACGTCGGGTTGGCGATCATTTTGTACGTCGCGATCGATATGATCTGGCGTGGATTTCTCGAAGTGCAGCCACACCTGTTCGGCTAAAAGCCATAGCGCGCGAGTGCCGTCGCCAATTGCGGCGAGGGCGCGCGGCCGGACGTGAAAGTGATCTGCGGGGGCGACGGCGGATCGCCCGGTGCGCGCGTGCGCATCAGGTCCGCGACGCGGCGTGCAATCGCTGGCGCTGGATCGAGCCAGGTCACCGGCCACGGCGCATTGCCGCGGAAACGCTCGAGCAGTAGCGGATAGTGCGTGCAGGCCAGCACGATCGTGTCGGTGCGGCGGCCGTCATTCTCGATGAAACAGCCGGAGATTTCCGTTGCGATTGCGCGGTCGGCGGCCGGTGCGCCGGCAAGTTCGGCCTCGGCATACGTGGCAAGCCGCGGCGAGCCCACCAGATGCACGTCGCAGCCGGACGCAAATTCGCGAATAAGCGCGCGCGTGTATTCGCGCCCGACGGTGGCCTGGGTGCCGAGCACGGTGACGCGTTTTGTCACAGACTGCGCGCAGGCAGGCTTGATCGCCGGTACCGTGCCGACGAACGGAACACGAAATCGCGTGCGCAGTTCGCCGAGCGCAAGCGTCGAGGCGGTGTTGCAGGCGACGACGACCAGATCGGGTTTGTGTTCGCCGATTGCTCCACCGAGCACGTCGACAATGCGCTCGATCAGCCTGTCCTCATCTAGGTGTCCGTAGGGAAAGTTGGCGTCGTCCGCCAAATAAATGTAGCGCGCGTCGGGTCGCGCGGCCTTGATTTCGCGGAAGACCGTCAGACCGCCAAGGCCGGAGTCAAAGACAAGGATCGTGGCAGCGTTCGGCACATCAGGTCTCGATGCGTTCGATCAGGCGGCCGAGCAAAAGCAGGCCCTGAGGCCAGTACCCGAGACGCGACGCCGTGTTGATATGACCGAGCTCGGGTAACTCGCAGTAATCGGCACCCCAGGCTTCGGCAAATTGGCGCGCGCGCACCGGCTTCACAAAATTATCGTCCGTAGACGCAACGACCAGCGTCGGAACAGGAAATTTCTGGCGCGGCACCGGCAGGAAATCGCGTGTCGCGGGTGGAGCATCGGGACGCTCGAGATCGGATGGCGCCACCAGGAACGCAGCCTTCACGCGGCCGGGCGGGTTGCGCGCCGCCCAGTGCGCGGCGAGCGAGCAGGAGAGGCTGTGGCAGACAAGGATTGCCGGGCGTGTGCCGCCGGCAAGGGCCGCATTGAGCCGATTGAGCCAGGATGCAAGCGTCGGGTTGTCCCAGTCATCCTGCAAAACGCGCGTCGCATTGCGAAAGGCGAGGCACCAGTAGGACTGCCAATGGTCGACCCCGGAATTGCCCAGGCCCGGCAGGACAAGAAAGTCGAATTCGGCTGCGGCGTCGCGCACGGCGTCAGGCGGCTTCTGGAGTGCGCATGATCTCGTCCGAAAACCGGGTTCCACTTTTCGGGATCATGCGCCAAAGACCCGCTTAAAGATCGTATCGACGTGCTTAAAGTGATGGTCGAGGTTGAAGTTGGCCTCGAGCTCCTTGTCGGAAAGCTTTGCCTGAACGTCCTTATCGCCCTTGAGAAGCGACAGGAAATCGCTTTCGCCGCCCCAGACCTTCATGGCGTTGCGCTGCACAAGACGATAGGCGTCTTCGCGCGCGACGCCCTTTTGGGTCAGCGCAATCAGCACCCGCTGCGAATGGATCAGGCCACCGAGCCTGTCGAGGTTCTTCTGCATGGCGCTCGGGTAGACGATGAGTTTGTCAATGATTGATGTAAGCCGCGCCAGCGCGAAATCGAGCGTCACCGTGGCGTCGGGGCCGATCATGCGCTCGACTGACGAATGCGAGATATCGCGCTCGTGCCAGAGCGCGACATTTTCCATGGCGGGCAGGGCGTAGGCGCGCACCATGCGCGCGAGCCCGGTGACGTTTTCGGACAGGACCGGATTGCGCTTGTGCGGCATCGCCGAGGAGCCTTTCTGCTTCTCGGAGAAGAACTCTTCGGCTTCCAGAACTTCGGTGCGTTGCAGGTGACGGATCTCGGTTGCGAGCCGCTCGATTGATGAGGCGACGACGCCGAGGGTTGCAAAATACATTGCGTGGCGGTCGCGCGGAATGATCTGCGTCGAGACGGGCTCCACGGCCAGGCCCATCGCCTTTGCGACATGGGCTTCCACGCGCGGATCAACTTGCGCGAACGTGCCGACCGCACCGGAAATGGCGCAGGTCGCGACATCCTTGCGCGCCGCGACGAGCCGTTCCCGCGCACGGGCAAATTCCGCATAGGCGTAAGCGAGTTTAAGGCCAAAGGTGGTCGGCTCGGCATGAATGCCGTGCGAACGACCAACGGTCGGCGTGAGCTTGTGTTCGAGAGCTCGGCGTTTCAGCGCCGCCAGCAAGCTATCGATGTCGGCGATCAATAGGTCGGCGGCACGCACCAGCTGCACATTGAAGCAGGTATCGAGCACATCCGATGAGGTCATGCCGGAATGTATGAAGCGCGCTTCCGGCCCGATAATTTCGGAAAGATGCGTGAGGAAGGCGATGACGTCGTGCTTCACCTCCGCTTCGATCGCGTCGATGCGGGCAACGTCAAATTTTGCGGCCTTGCCCTTTTCCCAAATTGTCTTTGCGGCTTCCTTCGGGATGGTCCCGAGATTGGCCATGGCCTCGGCCGCGTGCGCTTCGATCTCGAACCAGATGCGGAATTTCGTTTCCGGAGACCAGATCGCAACCATCTCGGGGCGGGAATAGCGAGCGATTGTCACGCCGCTTCCCCGCGTGCCATTGCTGCCGCGTTGCGGATTGCGCTGATGTTCCCCTTGTAATTGCCGCCCTTGAATACGGCCGAACCGGCGACAAGCACATTCGCGCCCGCCTGCACCACGCGCGCGGCGTTTTCGGGAGTGATACCGCCGTCGATTTCGATATCAATCGGCCGCGCACCGACCAGCGCACGCGCCTCCCGGACCTTGTCGAGCGCCGCCGGAATGAATGCCTGGCCGCCGAAGCCCGGATTGACCGACATGATGAGAATGAGATCGACCATGTCGATAACGTGCTCAATGCTCGACACCGGCGTGGCCGGGTTCATGGTGACGCCGGCCTTCTTGCCGAGCGCGCGGATCGCCTGCAGCGAACGGTGAACATGCGGACCTGCCTCAACATGCACCGTGATGATGTCAGAGCCGGCTTTGGCGAAGGCATCGAGATAGGGATCGCAAGGCGCGATCATGAGATGCACGTCGAGGGTCTTTTTTGTGAGCGGCCGCAGCGCCTGCACGACAGCGGGCCCAATGGAGATATTGGGCACAAAATGGCCATCCATCACGTCGACGTGGATCCAGTCGGCGCCGGCGGCCTCAACTGCGCGTACTTCTTCGCCCAATTTGGCGAAATCGGCGGACAGGATTGACGGCGCGATGATGAGCGGACGCATTGCCGGTCTCCAGAAGCCCATCGGGTATCATGCTGGGAGACAGCGGGCAACGTAGGACGCCGCAAAGCGGCTGTGCTGTTAACGCTTTTTCGCCAGCCGGCGCGCCAGCGGCCGCAAGATCACGGGCATCAGATAGATCGGCACCTGCGCCATAGCGAAGTAGAACCACGCCAGGTCGGGTAGCGATGCCCCCAGCGTCGCCATCACGAGGCCGATATTCCGGAAACCGGACAGCAGGCCGATGACCAGGCCGCGGTCGAACCCTGCACGCCAGAAAACCAGCATGCTCAGGCCGATCTGCGCGCAGGTGAGAACAACAACGAAGGCGACGAGCTCGACGGCAAACAGCGGGTCGGCCGCCACCTGGCGCGGTACGCCATCCATGGCCGCAATGGCAAACAGGAAGACAGCGAGCACGTTGAGGCCGTCAATGTGCTCGCTCTGGCGCTCGATCCATGATTGGCCGGCAAATCGGCGGATGGCGAACGCTAGCGCTCCGGCGCTGCCAAAGAACAGAAACAGTTTGATACCGAGTTCGAGGGGCGAGAACGCCGACGAACCGAGAAACAAGTAACTGAATGCGACGCTCGTCAGCGGTGAAAGCGCGTTGCAGACGATCAGCGCGGCAAGCGAAAGCGCCACGTCGAGACCGATGAGTGCCGCAAACGCCGCAGAAGACGTAATCGGCGTAATCGCGAGTTGCAGGATCATGATGGTATAGAGCGCCGGCAGCGCCTCGCGCACGCCCGACAGCACATAAGCGGCTCCGAACAACAGCGGTATCGCCACCATGACCCAGAGTGAAATGGTGACTATCAAGCCCGGCGATCTGAGATGGCGGCTGAAGGCGGCGGGGTCGGTCCGGAGATAGGAAAACAGCAGCAACACGAACACCGACTGGCCGAGATATGGCTTGACGTAAGCGGCGAGGGGCGGGACGGCGAGGCCGAGGAAGATCGAAGCCGCAAGGGCCCGGGTCCCCTGCCGTCCGAGCCATGCCAATGCGGCGGCTAACCCGTTCAAAATTGGCATGGGCAAACTGTCTCCGGCACCGCGCGGGTCATAGCGCGCGGGCCGGATACGATCCATATAAAAGACATTCGCTGCCGAAGCAGGAGACCAAGGCGATCATGGCACGGACCGATGCGATTGTTCTTGGCGCAGGCATTGTCGGCGTTTCGGTGGCGCTCCATCTCGCGAAGCGCGGGCTTTCGGTGGCGCTGATTGATCGAGCCGGGCTCGGCGAGCAAACGTCCTATGGCAATGCCGGCATTATCGAAGGCAATACGGTATTTCCGCCGGCGTTTCCTTCCGATTTGCGCGCGCTCGCGCGCATCGTGCTCAAGCGCGCGGGCGATGCCAATTACCATTTGTCATTCCTGCCGCACGTGATGCCTTGGCTGTTGGCATTCCGGGCAGCTTCGCGCCCGGATCGCCTTGTTGAGACGGCACGGCTGATCCGTCCGCTTTACGCACGCGCGCTCGCCGAGCACGAAACGCTGCTGGCCGAGGCGGGCGCGTCTCACTATTTGCGTAAAACCGGCTGGCTGAAAATTTACCGTGGTGAAAAAAGCTTCGCTGCTCTGAAAGCCGAATTTGACGTTGCCGCGAAGTTCGAGCTGCCGCTGCAAAGGCTGGATACAGCTGGCGCGCAGGCGCTCGAGCCTGCACTCAATCCTGTCTTCGCACACGCGGTGTTTTGGCCACAGGCGGCGAGTGTGAGCAACCCGCTCGGCGTGACGCGGGCCTACGCGGCGCGGTTTGCCGCGCTCGGCGGCGTCACGCTTGTCGGTGACGCGCGGTCGCTGCACCGCGCCGGTAACCGCTGGCGTGTGGAAACCGACGAGGGGTCCATCGATGCGCCGGAATGCGTGATTGCGCTGGGCCCCTGGGCGCCAGATTTGCTTGCGACCTTAGGGCTAAAGCTCCCGCTTGCCATCAAGCGTGGCTACCACCGGCATTTCCGCGCGCAGGGCAATGCCCGCCTGTCGCGGCCGGTCCTCGATGCCGAGGCCGGCTACCTGATTACGCCCATGGAGCAGGGAATTCGGATGACCACCGGCGTTGAGTTTGCGGCGCGCGATGCGCCGCCGACGCCTGTGCAATTCGATCGCGTTTTGCCGGCGGCACGAGAACTGTTTCCGTTGGGCGAACGCGCTGACGACAAAACCTGGCTTGGGAGCAGGCCCTGTTTTCCGGATTCGCGGCCTGTGATCGGCCGCGCGCCAGGTCACCCTGGGATCTGGCTGGCAATTGGGCACGCGCACTGGGGTCTCACGCTCGGTCCCGCGACCGGGCGCATGATTGCCGAGATGATGGCGGGTGAACCGCCGTTTTGCGATCCGGCGCCCTATCGCTCGGAGCGCTTTAGCTAACGCGCGAGCGTGAGTTCCCGAAAGTCGTAACGATCGCGAATATAGCTGTTGAAGAATGTCCCCTTCGAGTAGGCGGATTGGAAAGATGCAGCCACTTCGGCGGGCACATCCACATATTCGTAAATTCGTCCGGTCACGAAGGTAACCGCCAGCCGTTCGCGCGTGGCGTCATATTTAATGTCTGCAATCGCGGTCGATGGCATATTTCGACAACGCGCGAACCACCGTCCGGTTCGACTTTAGCCGAAACGATCTCGCCAGCTCGGCAGTGCCTTGGGAAAGGACAGTGCTGTTGCTTCATAGATACCGCGGGCGACCGCGCGCGCCAGCACATTTGCGGCGAGCGTGCCAAGCTCACTGAGCGCAAACACAGGATCGGGCAATGGCTTCACGCCCGTGCTGGCGGCGAATACCACATCACCGTCAAGCGGCGTATGGACTGGATAGATCGCGCGCGAAAGTCCGCTCTGTGCCATGACGGCCAGGCGTTTGGCCTGCGCTTTGGTGAGTTTGGCATCGGTTGCGACCACAGCGAGCGTGGTGTTTTCGCCCAAGGCGCCCTTGCTGCGAAAAACCAAAGCGTCGGCCGGAAGCGCCGCGGGCCAGCCACGCCCGCCAAATTCTTTTCCTTGCTCGAAGGGAGCCGCCCAAAAATGCGGACTATTACCGATCGTCATGCTGCCGGCTGCGTTGGCCGCCGCAATTGCACCGACGGTGATGCCGCTGCGAGTCTGTGCGCTGGCAGAACCGATCCCTCCCTTGAGATTCACCGTGGTGGCACCTAGCCCAGCGCCGGCGCTGCCAAGTGCGAACTCTGCACCGGCAACTTTTGCAGCTTCGTAGCCGAGTTCCCGGTAAGGAGGATAACGGCCCCAGTCCTTGTCGCCGCCCGACAACAGGTCGAACAAGATTGCACCCGGCACGATTGGTACGCGCGCTTCTCGCACCTGGAATCCGCGCCCCTGTTCGCGCAGCCAGGCTTGCACGCCCGAAGCCGAGTCGAGGCCAAACGCCGATCCTCCCGACAGTACGATCGCGTCGATGCCTTCCACCGTTTGCGCAGGATCGAGCAGGGCGGTCTCGCGGGTGCCCGGGCCGCCGCCACGAACATCCACGCTGGCAACGACCGGGGCGTCGAACACGACGACGGTCACGCCCGAGCCGACTTTTGCGTCGCTGGCCTGGCCAACTCGCAGGCCCGAAACATCGGTGATGAGATTGCGCGGCATTAGTGTCTCCTAGAGTTAGCCTATCACGTCCAATCACGTTCCGGCGAAGCCGCCGAACGACGCTTGCAAGCGGCTGCAATGCATCGCATCTAGAGGCCCCATGACTTTAGAGATCCCATGACCGGTGACGTCACCTTCCTGGCGGCCTTGATTGCGGGCCTCGTCAGTTTTCTCTCGCCCTGCGTCCTCCCGCTGGTGCCGCCTTATCTTGTGTTTTTGGCGGGGACATCGCTTGAGCGTTTTGCTGACAGAGAGCCGGAGCCGAGGGTCAAGCGCGAGACGGTCGCGGCTGCCGCCCTTTTCGTGCTCGGTTTCTCCACGGTTTTTGTTGCGCTTGGCGCCAGCGCGAGCGTCATCGGTTCGCTGATACGGGCTTACTCGGGTCCTCTGGCGACGATTGCCGGCATCGTCATTATCATCATGGGGTTGCACTTTCTTGGTGTGACGCCGATCGCTTTGCTGCACCGGCAAAAGCGGCTCGATGTCGCCAAACCGGTCGGGCTGTGGGGCGCTTACGTCATTGGCCTTGCCTTCGCCTTTGGCTGGACGCCGTGCATTGGTCCGATCTTGGCCGCGATTCTCGCGGTGGCGGCATCCGAACAAACAGTCACGAAAGGCGCGAGCCTGCTGGCGGTCTATTCGCTTGGCCTCGGAATTCCATTCATTATTGCGGCCTTCGCAATTGAGCCGTTTGCCGCGTTTCTGTCGCGCTTTCGTAACTATCTCCATCGCGTCGAACAGGCGATGGGCGCGCTGCTGGTGCTGACTGGAATTGCCTTTCTAACCGGCAGCCTCACGCAAGTGAGCGTGTGGCTGCTCGACGTATTTCCCGCCCTGGGCAAGATTGGCTAAAGCGCTTTAAGTCGGCCTCATGGTGAGGAGCGGCCGAAGGCCGCGTCTCGAACCATGGGCCGCCCCATCCTTCGAGACGCGGGCTGTGCCCGCTCCTCAGGATGAGGCGATACAAAGAAAAGCCCGCTGATGAGCGGGCTTTTCAAAACGTGACGCGTCTCGAATTACTTTACTTTCGAGCAGTCGGAGCCCGGGCACTCGACGTAACCGATCTTTCCGCTGGCGTCTTTTTTCCAGATGTACATCACGTAATCGAGCTTGGTGATGTCGCCTTTGCTGTTGAAGGCAAGGTCACCCAGCACGGTCTTGAACGGCATGCCGGAGTGCATTTTTTCGGCGACTTTCTTGGGGTCGAGAGACTTCGCCGCTTCCGCCGCCTGCTTGATGATCTGCACGCCGGCGTAGCTATAGAGCGTATAGGCTTCCGGCTCGAATTTTTTCGCGCGGAATTCTTCCACGACCTTCTTGGCGTCCGGTTTATTGCGCGGATCGGGACCATAGGTCATCAGCGTGCCTTCGACGCCGGGACCTCCGACTGACGCGAATTCGTCAGAGGTGATCCCGTCTCCGCCCATAAGCGGTGCCTTGACGCCCTGGTCGCGCATCTGGCGCACGATCAGCCCGCCCTCGGTATAAAGCCCGCCCCAATAAATCAGGTCGGCGCCGGATTGCTTGATCTTGGACACAAGGGCCGAGTAGTCCTTCTCTCCGGTGTTGACGCCTTCGTAGAGGACTTCCTTCATCCCGCCTTTGCTCATCGCTTTACGGGTCTCGTCCGCGAGGCCTTTGCCGTAAGTCGTCTTGTCATGAACGACTGCGACTTTCTTGCCCTTGAAATGTTTGACGATGTATTCGCCCGCAACCTGGCCTTGCTGGTCGTCGCGACCGCAGACCCGGAAGATGTTCCACATCTTGCGTTCGGTCACCGTCGGATTGGTCGAAGCCGGTGTGATCTGCAGGATGCCATTCTCCTGATAAACTTCCGACGACGGGATTGTGACGCCCGAATTGTAGTGCCCGATGACGAATTTGACGCCGTCGGCTGAGAACTTGTTCGCGACCGACACGCCTTGCTTCGGATCGGAAACGTCATCGCCGTAGCTGACGCTGATTTTCTGGCCGAGAATGCCGCCGGCAGCATTGATGTCGGTGGCTGCCTGGTCCACCCCATTCTTCATTTGAGCGCCGGTTGCCGCGCTCGGGCCGGTGATCGGACCGCCGACGGCGATTTTGATTTCGGCTACGGCTGTGCCGGCCGTAGCCATCGCAATGCCCAACGCAACACTGAGCGTCGTGACTTTATTCATTTGATATTCCCCTCCGCTGAAGCCGGCAAATCTGCCTTACGGCAATATTACGTTACCCGGGTTTTCGGCGCCAGCGCATCGGGCCGCAGGATTCGTTGATCCAGCGATACTGATTGACCATCTGTGAGGCGCGCGCCGTCCTGAATCCCAGGAGTCCGAACGCGATGCAGAAGGCGCTGTCGACCAGATAGTAGTGGGGTGAGACAAATGTCCCGCCGAACAGACTGAAATGAATGAATCGTACGGCGGCGGCCAGGATGAGGCCATATGAGACAATCTGCCACTGCGGCCGCCAGGTCATGGCGATTGCGCGGCCGGCGAGCAGGGCAGCCCCGCCACCCAGCACAATTGTGACCAAAAGGAACACCCCGAACGAGTGTTCCTCGTACAGGAGTTCGGGAATCGAAAAGGCGGTGGAAACGTCGTTCAATGCCGGCCACCTTCGAGATAGGCCTCTTTGATTTCGGGCCGTTCCAGCAATTCGCGGCCCGTTCCCGAAAGAGTAATCAGGCCATTGACCATGACATAGCCGCGATGAGCCAATGTCAGTGCGTGGTAAGCGTTCTGCTCGACAAGGAACACGGTGAGACCGTTTTCGCTATTGAGCGTTTTGATGGCGTCGAAAATCTGCTTCACGATGAGCGGAGCAAGGCCGAGCGAGGGCTCGTCAAGAAGGAGCAGGCGCGGCCGGCTCATGAGCGCGCGTGCGATCGCCAGCATCTGCTGTTCGCCGCCGGAAAGCGTTCCGCCACGCTGGCCGAGGCGCTGTTTCAGAATCGGGAATAGCAGAAGGACCCGGTCGAGATCGCGATCGAATTCTTTCGTATCCGATACCGTCGCCCCCATCTGGAGATTTTCGAGCACCGTCATTCGTGAAAAGATGCGCCGGCCTTCGGGTGCTTGCGCAAGTTTCAGGCGGGCTATTTCGTGGGTCGGTAGATGAGTGATGTCGCGGCCGTCGAAGAATATTGACCCAGAGCGCGCGCGCGGATTTCCGCAAATCGTCATCATCAACGTGGATTTTCCGGCGCCATTGGCGCCGATCAAGGTAATGATCTCGCCGTCGTTGACGTCCATATCGACACCTTTGAGCGCCATGACTCGCCCATAGAAAGCTCTGACGTCGCGAATAGAGAGCAGGGGCGTCATAGCCCGACCTCTGCTTCGACTTTTGCAACTTCCTTGTCGGCGACGCCGAGATAGGCTGCGATCACTTTTGCATCGTCGCGAATGGTCGCCGGCGGCCCGCTAGCGATCTTTACGCCATGGTCGAGCACGATCACGTGGTCGGAGATTTCCATCACGACCGACATATCGTGTTCTATCAACAATATTGAGATTCGATCCTCGTTCCGGATCGTCAGCAGAAGGTCGTTGAGTTCGGCGCTTTCATGAGCGTTGAGCCCGGCCGCCGGCTCGTCAAGGCAAAGCAATGCCGGGTCGGTGCACATGGCGCGGGCGATTTCGAGGCGGCGCTGCGCGCCGTAGGGCAACTCACCTGCGGCGTCGTCTGCGCGTTGCGTTAGCCCGACGCGATCGAGCCATGCCCGGGCCCTGTCGACGGCTGCGCGCTCGGCAATCGCATAAGAAGGAAATCCAAGAACGCCAAGGAGCGTGTACCCGGAGGCCAGCATGAGCGTATTGTGTTGGGCGACCAGAAGGTTTTCGAGCGCAGTCATTCCCGGAAACAGCCGGATATTCTGGAATGTCCGCGCGACCCGCGCCTGTTGCGCAACAAGATAGTCGGGCATGCGTTCTAGGAGATAAAGAGTACCGCCGGAACGCGCGCGGCTGCGCGCTCCGCTGTCGGTCAGTGCCTCCAGTTCGTCCCAAACAGCGGCATCTCCGTGTCGAAGCGCCAGACGGCCCTCGCTCGGCTTGTAGAATCCGGTAATGCAGTTGAAGACGGTTGTCTTGCCGGCTCCGTTCGGGCCAATCAGTGCGGTAATTTGGCCGTCCTGCGCGGTAAACGACAGATCATCGACCGCAACGAGGCCGCCGAAACGCATTCTCAAACGGTCGACCCGCAACAATGACTTGTCCGTGCCTGTCATCAGCCGTGCCCTTCCTTAATCAAGTCGGCGGCAATGACTTTGCGCTCGTGCAGCACGATGGAGGGTTCGCGCGTCGATATGAGTCCGCGCGGCCGCCAGATCATGATCAGCACCATGGCAAACCCGAACAGCAGCATGCGGTACTGGGTTGGATCAAAGGTTGAACCGAAAATAAGCTTTAGGAAGTCGAGTTCACGCATGATTTCGGTGCCACCGATCATTGCAATGGCTGCGATGGCGACTCCAATCTGGCTGCCCATGCCTCCGAGCACAACGATCGAGAGGATCGTGGCGGATTCCAGAAATGTGAATGAGTCAGGCGAAATAAAACCCTGCCGCGCGGCGAAAAACGACCCGGCAAATCCCGCAAACATGGCCCCCATCGCGAAGGCGGTAAGCTTGGTATTGGTGGTGTTGATGCCGAGCGAACGGCAGGCGATTTCATCCTCGCGCAGAGCCTCCCATGCGCGGCCAACCGGCAGTCGGCGCAGGCGCGTTGTGACGAAAGCGGTGAGGAGCGCGAGCGCGAGAATCAAATAGTAGAGAAAAATCGTCCTGTAGAGCGGGGAGAATTCAAGGCCAAATACGGCAGCAAATCCGTCGTCATTCGCGGTGAAAGGGATTCCAAAGAATGTTGGCCGCGGAATGCCGCTGATGCCGGCATATCCATTGGTCAGATCCACCCAATTTATGAGGACGATGCGGATAATTTCGCCAAACGCCAGGGTGACGATCGCAAGATAGTCGCCACGCAGGCGCAACACCGGAAAGCCAAGGATGATTCCCCAAAACGAGGCGAGAATGCCGGCGAGCGGCAAAAGAATCCAGAATGAGAGGCCGAAAGTTTTGGCGAGAAGCGCATAGGCATAGGACCCGACGGCGTAGAAGGCGACGTAGCCCAGGTCGAGCAGGCCGGCGAGGCCTACAACAATGTTAAGACCCCAGCCGAGCATCACGTAGATCAGGATCTGGATGCCGAAATTGTCGATCCACTTTACCGCGCGACCGAAGCCTGCAGTGGCAATGACGATCGCGGGATACGCAACGACGAACCCGATCGCAAACGGGATGAACCATTGTCCAACCCGTACCCGCCAGGCCGGGCGCGCGGACTCCGACTTCGGCGCGCTTCGATGCAGTCGCGGGAAAACGACGAGGGAATAGGCGAGGCGGCCAAAGCCAACGATTGCGACGACGGCAAGCAATAGCGGCCATCGCGTGGTCAGGATCAAGTCATTGCGAACATTGGTTACGGTTTGGAAGCCGATCAGCGGCAGGAACAGGCCGAAGGCGAGAAGGGCGGTGATGCCCGCGTCCCGCAGCGCGCGCACTGTATCGACGCGCGGGTCCTGCGCGGCGCCCGCCATATCAGACCTTTTCGACATCCGGCCGCCCAAACAGACCTTGCGGCAAGAAAATCAGCGTGATCGCGAGAACGGAAAATGCGGCGACATCTTTGTAGTCGATTGAGAAATATGCCGACCAAAGCGTTTCGATGAGCCCGATCAGAATTCCGCCAATCACCGCGCCGGGCAGCGATCCGATACCACCGAGGACTGCGGCAGTGAACGCCTTGACGCCGGGAACGAAGCCGTCCGCAAAACTGACGACCCCGTAGTACATCAGATACATGGTCCCGGCGACGGCCGCGAGCGCGGCGGCAATCACGAAGGTCATTGATATGGTCCGATCGACGTCGACGCCGACCAGCGCGGCCATCTTCTGATCCTGTTCGCAAGCGCGTTGCGCGCGGCCGAGCGGCGTTTTGGCGACAAGGTACCAAAAACAAGCGAGCAGAACTGCGGTGACGCCCCAGATGATCAACTGCTTGTATGACAGGGTCACGGCATAGTCGTTTTTCGTGAACAGCACGAACTCGCCTTGCACCATCGGCGGGATCGATTTGTTGCGTGGTCCCTGCGTCACCTGCACGAAATTTGACAGGAAGATCGACATGCCGATGGCGGAGATCAACGGCGCCAACCGAAACGAACCGCGCAGCGGCCGGTAGGCGAGCCGCTCGATTGTCCAGTTCACCATCGATGTGAACAGCATTGCCGCGATCAATACGATGAAGAGTGTCAGCGCGATCGACGAGATGCCGAGAACAGTCGACAGAATCAAATAGGCGACCAGGGCGATAAACGCCGACACCATGAATACGTCGCCATGGGCGAAATTCACCATGCCGATGATCCCGAACACCATCGTGTACCCGATGGCGATCAGGCCGTAGATCGAGCCAAGCGTAATGCCGTTAATCAACTGTTGGAGGAAGACTTCCATCCCGTCCCCTGCGCCTTCCCGAAGTCGTCCGCAGACGACTGTTCGGCCCCTCATGGTAAGGCTTAACAGGGCGTGGCAAGGGCGGCAACGCCGCGACGGCGGCGTGTGACTAAGTGTGAATGTGAGAAAATGTGGGAAGAGGTCTTCCGCGCAGAACTTGTGCGGTGACGGCACTTTTCTGCGCAAGCTCGTGCCCGCTCAGTCATGCCGGCGGGGCGTGAGCCGGCATGTTTAGTGCAGCCCACCGAACAACCAGACCAACACGAGAATCGGAATTGGCACCCCAAGCAGCCACAGCAACATATAGCGTCCCATCGTTCGCTCCTCCGTTATGCTGATGGGGAAACTCGTGTTGACGCCAGCGAGTTCCGAACACATTTTCATCAAAGTTGACCAGGTGCGTGAACGGGAACGAATGCAACCGCCACGCATTGTCCCTTGCCATGGGGCGCGAGCGATCGAGATGGCGCTTCGAACCAATGTTGGAGAGGAAAGTAAGATGAATCAGAATCCAAACCAGAAGCCTGGTCAGCAACAGCAAGGCGGCCAGCAGCAAGGCGGTCAGCAGCAGGGCGGCGGCCAGCAGAAACCTGGTCAGCAGCAACAGCAGCAACCGCCGCGGCCCGGCCAAGGTGGTCAGCAGGGTCAGTAGAGCCGCTAATCCGAAGTTGACGTAATGAGAAAGCCCCACCTCGCGGTGGGGTTTTCTATTTTGGGCAATGGAGCGGCGTTGGCGTTTGAAAATTCGTCGCATATGCTTGCCGCATGGGGACTGTATCCGCGCTCCCGCTTTTTCATCTGTATGGCGACCCGCCAGACGATGCCGCATTTGATTTCATACACATCGAGACTATCGCCTCACGCTCGTCGGTTCACGATTGGACAATCCGCGCCCACCGTCATCGCAACCTGTTTCAGGTTTTGTTGATCGAGAAGGGCGGCGGCGAGCTGAGTTACGAGGCCGCAACTGTACCGTTCTCGGCGCCGGCAGCGATCCTGGTCCCAGCGACAACCGCGCACGGCTTTCGCTTCAGGCCTGAAGTGACGGATGGGTGGGTGGTGAGCTTCACCGAAGATGTCGCCGACGCCCTGGGCGATCAGTCCGGCGAGGCGATGGCGAGATTGAAACTGGTGGCCGCCGATCCTCTGCTGCCGCTCGCGGATGCCTCGGAAGTCAAGCGCTTGTCGGCATTGTGTTCGGATCTAAAAGAAGAGGCGTCCCTCGCGCGCGAGGGTTTTCGTCTTGCCATGCGTGGGCTGTTGACGCTGATCGCAATCGAAGTTGTGCGGCTCGCGGTGAGCCGCTCGCGCTCGGGCGCCGTAACACTTTCGCGCAAAGACGCGCGGGTGGAGGAACTGCGCCGGCTGGTGGACGAGCACTTTCGCAAGGAAAGGCTCATTAGCTTCTATGCCGAAAGACTGGCAATGACCGCGGACAGGCTCAACGACCACGTGAAGCGCGCGACTGGCGTCACCGCCGGCCACATGATCCGCCAGCGCGTGCTGACCGAGGCCAAGCGGCAGCTTGTTTTCACAAACCAGGCGATTCACGAGATCGCGTACGATCTGTCATTTTCCGACCCGTCGCATTTCACCCGGTTTTTTCGCAAGCAGACAGGAATGACGCCGCAGGCATTTCGCGACGGCCGCGGCGGCTAAATGTCATCAAGATTTTGCGTGCAGTGAATTGCTCCGGATGAAAGCGAGGGCGATGACCGCACCGAGCAGCTCCGCGAGGCCGCTCCCGGTCAATGCCGCGCGCAACCCGGCCACGAAATCGGAACCGGCTATTGCATTCTGGCCGGCGTGGCCGGCGAACAGTGTACCCAAAATTGCGACGCCAAGTGTGGCTCCGACCATGCGTGAGGTATTGAGGACACCGGATGCTGTGCCGGATCGCTCCGGTGGCAACGCTGCCACCGCAACTCCGTTGACGGGAGCCGTATTCAGTCCAAGTCCCACGCCGACGACTGCCAACGCGAGTTCAATCGGAAGCAGACTTGTATTCTCGCCAATGAGGGCCAGCAAAAGCGCGCCAACTCCCATGCACGTCATTCCCGTAGTCATCACCACGCGCGGCCCAAAGCGATTGTTGAGGTGGCCGGCGTATTGAGAAACGATGAAAAAGCTCACCGGCATCGGTAGAAGTTCAAGCCCGGTGACAAGCGGGCTCGCTCCACGAATGGTCTGGAAATAAAGCGGCATGACAAACAGCAGGGCGTACATGCCAAAGGTCATCAGGCCTGCGACAGCGAGCGCAGCCGAAAAAACCGGGCGCTTCAGGAACTCGAGCGGCAATAGCGGGCCGGGCGTGCGCGCTTCGACCCAGACAAAAAGCACGAGCGCGGCAATCGCGACGGCCGCGATCGTCAAAATTATCGGCGACGTCCATCCCCAGTTGGATCCTTCAATGACTGCAAATGCAAAAGCGCTCAGGCCGACGATCGCCAGTCCCTGGCCGGGGAGATCCAGTCGGCGGCCTTTTGGCTCTGAGCTTTCGCTGACTGCGGCATAAGTGAGTGCCACCGCCGCCGCGCAAATCGGCAAGATCACGTAAAAGATGCTGCGCCAGCCGACTGTGGCCACCAGCCAGCCGCCGAGCATCGGTCCGATGATGAAGGCAAGGGCGTTGCAGCTTGCCCAGATACCCAGGGCATGCGTGCGTTCCTTTCGTTCAGGATAAGCAAGCGTGAGCAACACCAACGACATCGGTACCTCGAATGCCGCGCCCAACCCGCTGATAGTGCGTCCGGCGATCAAGGTTGTTGCGTTGGGGGCCAGAGCGCAGACCAAAGTCCCGATAATGAAAAGCAGGATGCCGAGAACAAAAATGCGCCGGCGTCCGTAAAGGTCGCCGAGCGTTCCTCCGGTTAGCAGCAGGCTCGCATAGACGAGATTGTAGGAATCAATGACCCATTGCATCTCGCTGACGCCGGCGTGCAAGTCGGTGGCGATGCTTTTCACGGCAAGATTGACGATGGAGGTGTCAACCTGCGCGAAAAGCACACCAAGCGACGTGGCGATGAGAACGAGACGAGGGCGTGAACGGTCAGTCGTACCGTTAAGCCAGGTGGAAACCAGGGTCATGAGACGTCCTTCCTGCTTTACTTCCAACTCAATGCGCCCCAGGCCCGTTTGGACTCCGTGCAGGAGTACTTTCGAGGCCGCAGCTTTTGCCTCGTGGAGGTTCGTGAGTGAAACGAATGTTTGTCATCCGATCGATCAAGCAAAACGATTTGGTTCGCGCGTTTCCATTTGAAACCCCGATTTAAGTGTCCCTGTTCGTTGGGCCCACCCGTTTTCTGTTGCGGGCTCGACGGAACTTTCAGAGCCAGGGTGGTTAACCGGGCAGGGTTAAAGGCCTAACCGGTAAGGTAAAGTTTCGGTTTCTTTTGAAATTCAGATTTTAGGGGCTTACGCATGAATCCAAGCGTGAGGAGGATTCCGTGCCAAAACTCTCGACAGCCACAGTGGCCATCATCGTCGCGATTGCGCTCTATTTCACCTTGTTCTGGGGCTATGACGCGTTCCGCGTTCTCGCATCGCCATCTTATGGCCTCGATGATGCCTGGCGCTCGCAATACATCTTCGGCATTGGCCGTCTCTTCGGCCTGGAACCGATCGGGCTGATCAAGCTCGCCGCCTTTTTTGCAACCCTCAAGCTCGCCGTCGCCGCCATCTGCGCCTACCACATCGTGGATCGGTTCCGTCACATGGCTCGCGGGCAGGCGGATTCGGAGATTCTGGAAGCGGGCCTGATCCTGGTCGTGTTGATCAGCATCGCGTCAGTTGGTCCGGCGGCCTGGTCGCAAAGCACCGACCTCATGCGCGAGCACACAGTCCAGCTCTTGTTTGCGGCGCTCGCTGTCGGGCTCTGCATTGTCGAGCGGGTTTATATTCGTCCCAATGCGACGCCCGCGGTCGCCAGAGCCACTCCGAAAAAAGCCAACTGGTTCACGATCTGGCACTGATCGTCAGCTCGGTCTTCTGCCCGCCATTCCAGGCGCGCCGCTTGAAGGCTATTTGGCCTTCACGTCGCCGATAACGTCGGCAGCTTCCTTGAAAGCGTGGTTGGCCGCCGGCACGCCGCAATAGATGGCCTGCTGCAAAATAATTTCCTTGATGTCGTCGGGCGTGAAGCCGCCTTCGGTGAGGGCTGCGCGCACATGCATGCGAAACTCCTCCCATTTGTCGAGCGCGAGCATGGTGCCAATCACCAGGATGCGGCGCGTGCGCTCGTCGTAATGCGTACGCGTCCAGATCTCGCCCCAGGCGGCACGGGTGATGAAATCCTGGAACTCCGCGTTAAAGGACGTCTTCTTCGCGTTGGCGCGATCGACCCACTCATTGCCCAGGACCTTGCGGCGCTGGGCCATGCCGCGTTCGTGGCGTTCCTTTTCGTCCATGGCGACGGTCTCTATGAATGGAGGAAGTTGAGCACGGTTTCGGTGTAGAGTTTCGGCTGTTCCATGTTGGCGATATGTGCGGCATCAAGGGCGGCGACTTTGGCGCCCTTGATCTGCTTGGCGATCGCTTCGCCCGCGGCCGGCGGCGTTGCCGGATCCTGCTTGCCGACGATCACCAGAGTCGGCGCGTTGATACGCGGGTTTGAAGCGGTGAAGTCCATGTCGCGAATAGCTTCGCAGCTCGCGATGTAGCCGACAGGGCTGGTGGCTAAAAAGATTTCCTTCATGCGCGCGAGGGTCTGCGGTGCGCGGTCGCGAAAATCTTTTGTGAACCAGCGCTCCATGTTCGGATTCACCAGTTCGCCGAGACCCTTTTCATTCACGAATTTGATCCGGTCGTTCCACGGTGTCTTGTCGGCGTAGTTGAAATTGGTGTTGGAGAGGACAAGTTTCTCGACACGGTCGGGCGCGTTCGCTCCGAGCCACTGTCCGACCATCCCGCCCATCGACAGGCCACACCAATTGAATTTTTTGACTTTGAGGGCGTCCGCCACGGCAATCACGTCGCGGCCGAACCGCTCCATCGAGTAGGGGCCCTTCGGCGTGCCGGATTTGCCGTGGCCGCGGCGGTCATAGCGCACCAGACGGAAGTGCTTCGCGAACTCGGGGGCCTGGTCGTCCCACATGTGCAGGTTGGTGCCGAGAGAGTTTGACAGCATCAGCACGGGGGCGCCCTCGCGTCCCTCAACCTCGACGTGGATCGGGCAGCCGTCATCGGCGTTGATCGTCGGCATGAAAGTCCTCCCGTAAGGCAATGTTCTGATTGCTAAGGTGTGGCGTGGCCGACAGCCTTAATGGGCCGCGCGCTTTCTGCATAGCTCTTTTCATGGCCGCGCTCGGGGGGTAAGTCGGGGTTCGGGCCTGGGCTGGCCGACTGTAAGGGAGATGGTTCGATGGCGATGACAATGACGGGTGAGGTTCAGCTTCCGGCCAGCCGTGAGGTCGTATGGGCAAAGCTCAACGACGCCGAGGTACTCAAGGCCTGTATTCCCGGCTGTGAGGAGCTCAACAAGACATCGGAGACTGAATTCCAGGCCGTCGCCGTCACAAAGATCGGTCCGGTGAAGGCGCGTTTTAAAGGAAAGGTTCATCTGACCGACCTTAACCCGCCTAATGGCTACAAGATTTCAGGCGAGGGGGACGGCGGGGTCGCCGGCTTTGCCAAGGGCGGTGCTACGGTGGCGCTGACCGAAAAGGATGGTGGCACCCTGCTCACCTACAATGTCGAGGCGCAGATTGGCGGCAAGCTCGCCCAGCTTGGCCAGCGTCTTGTCAACGGCGCCGCCAAAAAAATCGCCGACGATTTCTTCAAGAACTTCGCTGCGAACGTGGCGTCGGCCTGACCCGCTCACCGACGTTTCACGACGTTTTCGCCTTTTGAATCGCTTGACCCGGGCGGCAATCGGGGTTCAGACTTATTCATGTTCCAAGGCGCGATCGGGCTAAAATCGGCTCGATTCCGCGGTCGAACCGCCCCGGTTTGGTTTGGGCGGGGCAAAAAGAGGGCCTTTGGCCCCAAATTGGGAGGAAGGTCATGCCTGCCGTATCGATGACGGTGAATGGCAAAGCCGTCAAAGGCGATGTCGAAGCGCGCACTTTGCTGGTGCAATTCCTGCGCGAAGATCTGCGTCTCACCGGCACGCATGTCGGCTGCGACACGTCGCAGTGCGGCGCCTGCGTCGTCCATATAGATGGCATCGCGACCAAGTCCTGCACGACATTGGCCCTGCAATGCGAGGGCGCGAAGGTCGTGACGATCGAAGGCCTGGCAGAGCCCAACGGCCCGCTGCATCCGATGCAGGAAGCGTTCCGCGAGCACCACGGCCTGCAATGCGGATTCTGTACGCCGGGCATGATCATGGCGGCACTCGATATTGTGCGCCGGCGCGGCAACGATCTGGATGAACACACCATTCGCGAGCAGCTCGACGGAAATATCTGCCGCTGCACGGGCTACCACAACATCGTCAAAGCAATTGCCGCCGGGGCGAAAGCCATGGCCAAGGGCGGCGCGCGTCAGGCAGCCGAGTAGCGTCCAGAGTTAACGGGAGGAAACCGCCATGAGCGCGACGGGTATTGGCGCGGCGGTGCGCCGGAAGGAAGACTTCCGTTTCATCACGGGCAAGGGCCAATACACCGATGACGTTGTGCGGCCGGGCGAGACCCGTGCCGTTTTCGTGCGCTCGCCGCACGCTCACGCAAAAATCAAGAACATCGATATCAGCGCCGCGAAATCTTTACCGGGCGTTGTCGCCGTTCTCACCGGTGCCGAATTGGCCAACGACAAAATCGGCAATCTCATATGCGGCTGGATGATCCATTCCAAAGACGGCACGCCGATGAAGATGGCGCCGCACCCGGCGCTCGCGTCCGGCAAGGTCAATTGTGTCGGCGACGCGGTGGCAGTAGTGATCGGCGAAACGCTGGCGCAGGCGCGCGACGCCGCGGAAAAAGTTAAGGTCGACTACGACGTGCTGCCCTCGGTGAGCGATCCCGCCAAGGCGAAGACGGGTCCGCAGATACACGAGATCGCACCCAAGAATACGATTTACGAATGGCATCTCGGCGATGCAAAAGCGACCGACGTGGCCTTTGCAGCGGCCAAGCACGTCACCAAGCTCGACATTATCAACAATCGCCTGGTGCCGAACGCAATGGAGCCGCGCGCTGCGCTGGCCGAATATGACGTCGGTAACGATGGCCTCACATTGTGGAACACCTCGCAAAATCCCCATGTCGCGCGCCTTGTCATTGCTGCCTTCGTCGGCATGGCACCGGAACACAAATTGCGGGTGATCGCGCCCGATGTGGGCGGCGGCTTCGGCTCGAAGATTTTCATCTATCCGGAAGAAGTCGTTTGTCTGTGGGCGGCACGCAAGGTCCAACGGCCGGTGAAGTGGACTGCGGATCGGTCCGAGTCCTTTCTCACCGACGCGCATGGCCGCGATCACGTCACCCACGCCGAGCTTGCGCTGGATGCGAATGGCAAGATTTTGGCACTGCGCGCCAAGACCATCGCGAACCTCGGCGCCTATATGTCGACGTTCTCGTCATCGGTACCGACGTATCTCTACGCCACGTTGCTGTCGGGCCAGTACGACATTCCGCACATCTATTGTGAGGTGGATGCGGTCTACACCAACACCGCGCCGGTCGATGCCTATCGTGGCGCAGGACGTCCGGAAGCGACCTTCGTGGTCGAGCGGTTGGTCGAAGTGGCGGCGCGGCAGCTGGACATGGATCCTGCCGATTTGCGCAGACGCAATTTCATCAAGTCGTTCCCGCATCAGACGCCGGTCATTATGGCATACGACGCAGGCGACTATAACGCCTCGCTGAAAAAGGCGCTGGAGCTCGCCGATGTGAAAGGCTTCAACAAGCGCAAACGCGAGGCGGCTCGTCACGGAAAACTGCGTGGCCTTGGCTATTCGACTTACATCGAGGCCTGCGGCATCGCACCGAGCCAGGCTGTCGGCTCGCTCGGCGCCGGCGTCGGCTTGTGGGAGTCCGCCGAAGTGCGAGTCAACCCGACCGGCAGCGTGGAAGTGCTCACCGGCTGCCATGCGCACGGCCAGGGCCACGAAACCACTTTCGCTCAATTGGTATCGGAGCGGCTTGGCATTCCGTTCGAGAACGTTTCGATCGTGCACGGCGATACTGACAAAGTGCAGTTCGGCATGGGTACCTATGGCTCGCGCTCAGGTGCAGTCGGCATGTCGGCGATCGTCAAGGCGCTCGACAAGATCGAGGCCAAGGCCAAGAAAGTCGCGGCCTTCATGCTGGAAGCGGCGGAAGGCGATATCGAGTTCAAGGACGGCAAGTTCACGGTCGCAGGCACCGACAAATCGGCTGCTTTCGGCGATGTCGCGCTCAATGCCTATATCGCGCACAAATTCACCGGCGCCGAACTTGAGCCGGGATTGAAGGAGACCTCGTTCTACGATCCGACCAATTTCACGTTTCCCGGCCGGGTGCCACATCTGCGAGGTCGAGGTCGATATCGATACTGGCAAGACCGAGATCGTGAATTGGACCGCGATCGATGATTTCGGCACCGTCATCAATCCGATGATCGTCGAAGGCCAGGTGCATGGCGGAATCGCGCAAGGCATCGGCCAGGCCCTGCTGGAAGGGGCGATCTACGACAAAGAGGGTCAGCTCCTGACGTGTTCGATGATGGACTACACCATGCCACGCGCCCACGATCTGCCGTCGTTTCATGTCGGTTTGACCGAAACCAAGTCGCCCTCAAATCCGCTCGGTATTAAAGGCTGCGGCGAAGCCGGAGCAATTGCATCGCCCGCCGCGGTGATCAACGCCATTACCGATGCGATCGGAACCGAAGAATTAGCCATGCCGGCCACCGCCAATGCGGTTTGGACGGCACTCAAAGGGGCGCAACCGCGCCGGGCTGCGTAATCACAGGAGACGTCGATGTATAATTTCACCTTTCATCGTCCCACCACGGTCCGCCAGGCGGCTGGCCTGCTGACGCGCAATCCGGACGCCAAACTGCTGGCCGGAGGCCATTCTTTGCTGCCGGTGATGAAGCAACGGCTGGCGCAGCCGTCGGCTTTGATCGATCTGTCCCTGGTCGAGGGGCTAAGCGGCGTCGAGCAGAAGGGGCGGTCGATCGTCATCGGCGCGATGACGCGCCACGCGGACGCCGCCAATTCACCGGTATTGCAGCAGGCATTGCCGGGACTGGCGTCGGTACCAGCTTCCGTCGGCGATCCGCAGGTTCGCAATCGTGGTACCATTGGCGGTTCGATTGCCAACAATGATCCGAACGCGGACTACCCGGCGGCAGTTCTGGGGCTGGGCGCCACCATCATCACCAATAAGCGGCGCATTGCTGCCGACGATTTTTTCACCGGCATGTTTTCGACCGCGCTGGAGGATGGTGAGATCATCACCAAAATCAGTTTTCCGATTGCAAAGAAGGCGGCCTACGAAAAATTCAAGCACCCGGCATCCGGCTTCGCGCTGGTTGGCGTGTTCGTGTCCAAACGTGGCGCCGACATCCGCGTCGCTGTGACTGGCGCCGGCGCCAATGGCGTGTTCCGGGTGAAGTCGTTCGAGGAAGCGCTCAAGAAGCGCTTTTCGGCAAAGTCGCTTGAAGGGATGACCATTCCGGCAACCGGCATGAACAGCGACATTCATGCCAGCCCCGAATACCGCGCGCATCTCGTTGGCGTGCTGGCGCGCCGTGCGCTGGCGAAAGCTACAGCCTAAGGACTGTCACTGGAACGTTACGTGACGATGCGCGTTGCCTGCCGGGCGGACAAACCCGGTGGGTCATCATGGTGGACGGTATCCCGATCTTTATCGTGCTGTTGACGGCCGCGACAATGGCGCTCGTCCGCTTGAGCGTCTGAAGCACAGATCGCACAAAAGTGTTTTACTTGTCGGGACGATCTAGCTCGGCCAGAAGGTCATGCAGATCGAGCGGATGCGTAAACATCTGCAATGATCCGTCCGGCTTTTGCGGCCATTTGTCCTTCGGGCGGTCCCAATAGAGCTCAACGCCGTTATCATCCGGATCGCGGAGATAGAGTGCTTCGCTGACGCCGTGGTCGCTGGCTCCTTCAAGCGGAATTTTCGCCACGATCAACCGGCGCAGAGCGTCGGCCAGAAGCTTCCGGCTCGGATAAAGAATGGCGGTATGGTAAAGTCCGGTCGTGCCTTGGGCCGGCGGCGAGCCGCCGAGGCTCTCCCAGGTATTCAAGCCCAGATGGTGGTGATAGCCGCCCGCGGAGATAAACGCGGCGCCTGGCCGCGTGGTGGTGACCGTAAAACCCAGCACCCCGCAGTAGAAATCAAGCGCCCGCTGTAAATCGGCGACCTTCAGGTGGACATGGCCGATCCGCACCCCCGGATCGATGGTGGGCACGCGCAGGGCGTCTTTTTCGAGGGTCATGGGCTTCGTCATGGCATTAAATCCTGGCTGGCGGGGCCTTCGATACCCACATGTAAGACACGCGCGTGGTAGGATAAAGTCCCCGCATGGCAGATAAGACGCTCCCCAATTCGATCGATTCAACCCTCGACCTGCTGGCCAAGGCCGATTACATCGCCGACCGCTCGCTGGCGACGGTGCTGTATCTCGCGCTCAAGATGGGCCGGCCGCTGTTCGTCGAGGGCGAGGCCGGAGTCGGCAAGACTGAAATTGCCAAGGTGCTGAGCCAGACGCTCGGGCGCCGGCTGATCCGCCTGCAGTGTTACGAAGGCCTCGACGTTTCCTCCGCGGTCTACGAGTGGAACTACGGCGCCCAGATGATTGCCATTCGCCTGGCGGAAGCCGAAGGCGAGGGCGATCGTTCGCGCATCGAGCATGACGTTTTTTCCGAACGCTTCCTGATCAAGCGGCCATTGTTGCAAGCGCTGGAGCCTGATCCAGCGGGCGCCCCGGTTCTGTTGATCGACGAAATCGATCGCACCGACGAGGCCTTCGAGGCGTTCCTGCTGGAGGTGCTGGCCGACTTCCAGGTGACAGTGCCGGAGTTGGGCACTGTAAAAGCGGCGCACCCGCCGATCGTGGTCGTTACCTCCAACCGCACACGCGAAGTGCACGACGCACTCAAACGCAGATGCCTCTATCACTGGGTTGGCTATCCGAATGCCGAACGCGAGCTGAAGATCCTGCGCGCCAAGGTGCCGGGCATTGCCAAGAAATTGTCAGAGCAGGTCGTCAGCTTCGTGCAGGCGCTGCGCAAGGAAGACCTGTTCAAATCGCCGGGCGTAGCGGAGACTCTGGATTGGGCTTCCGCGCTGACCGAGCTTGATGTGGTCGCGCTCGATCCGGCGACAGTGTCTGACACGCTCGGTGTATTGCTCAAGTATCAGGACGATATCGCCCGGCTCGACGGCACCAAGATCAAGCATCTGCTTGACGAGGTGAAGTCGGAGCTGCGCGCGGCGGAGTAGCATCATGGCCGAAGGTCAGGGCCGTCTCGCCGAAAATATCCTCTACTTCGCGCGTGCGTTGCGCGCGGCGGGGATTCCGGTTGGTCCAGGCGCGGTGCTTGATGCGGTGGAAGCGCTTGGCGTTGCCCACGTCGGTGCGCGCGACGATTTTTACTGGACGCTTCATTCCGTTTTCGTCAAGCGGCACGAACATACGATTTTGTTCGACCAGGCATTCCGGATTTTCTTTCGCAAGCGCGGCTATATCGACAAGATGATTGCGTCGATGCTTCCGGAGACGCAGGCCGGTGCACCAAAGGCGCCCCCACCGGGCGCGCAGCGCATCCAAGAGGCGCTGTTCTCCGGGCTAGGGCGCGAAGAAGACAAATCGGAAGTCGAAGTCGACGCTCGCTTGACGGTGTCCGACCGCGAAGTCCTTCAGTCGAAGGACTTTGCGCAGATGACCGCCGCGGAAATTGCCGCGGCAAAGGAAGCCATTTCACGCCTGACCTTGCCGCTCGATGAGGTTCGCACACGGCGCATGGCTGCAAGCCGGCGCGGTCATCTGATCGATATCCGGCGCACGCTGCGCGCCAGCATGAAGGCGGGTGGCGCGGTCATCGACCTTAAATATCTTGGCCCGCGCGTGAAAGAACCGCCAATCGTGGCTCTTCTGGATATTTCGGGATCGATGAGTGAATACACGCGCTTGTTTCTGCATTTTTTGCATGCGGTCACCGACGCACGCAAACGCGTGTCGACGTTTTTGTTCGGCACCCGGTTGACGAATGTCACGCGCGCCATTCGCCAGCGCGACCCGGATGAGGCGCTCGCAGCCTGTTCGGCCGACGTTGCCGATTGGTCGGGCGGCACGCGTATCGCGTCATCGCTGCACCTTTTCAACAAGCAGTGGGCGCGCCGCGTCCTCAGCCAGGGCGCTGTCGTGCTCCTCATCACGGACGGGCTTGAGCGCGATGCCGATGACACGCTATCTTTCGAAATGGACCGGCTGCACCGCTCGTGTCGCCGGCTCATCTGGCTCAATCCGCTTTTGCGCTTCGACGGTTTCGAGGCGCGCGCCAAGGGCGTGCGGACCATGCTGCCGCATGTTGATGAACTGCGGCCAATTCATAATCTGCAATCGATGGCCGAATTGGTGCGTGCGCTCTCGGGCGCATCCGCCAAGGGTTATGACCCGAAATTGATGCTGAGACAGGTTGCATAGGTTTCTTTGTCATGGCCGGGTCTGTCCCGGGCATGACAAGTCAGAAATGGAGGCTCGCTATGCTGGCACGCGATGAAGACATTCTCAAAGCCGCCGAGGAATGGCGAAAATCCGGACGCGGTGTCGCCCTCGCGACCGTCGTCGAAACATGGGGCTCAGCGCCGCGGCCGACCGGCTCCAATCTGGTGATCGACAACGAAGGCAATTTTCTGGGCTCTGTTTCCGGCGGTTGCGTTGAAGGTGCGGTTGTTACCGAAGCCATCGATGTGATCGACAGCGGCAAACCCAAAATGCTGGAGTTCGGTGTCGCCGACGAGACGGCATGGAAAGTGGGCCTTTCCTGCGGTGGCACGATCCGCGTTTATATTGAGAAGGTGAGCTGAGGCGTGAAACTCGACATCCTGCACGCGCTCAACGCCGAGCGGGCTGCGCGCCGCGCTGCCGTGCTTGTCACCGACGTGGCGAGCGGCGAACAACGGCTGGTGAAATGCAGCCGGAATTTCAAAAGATCCGCTTCGAGAAGCCCTCGAAAAACGTCTGCGCATGGCGAAAAGCGGCATGGAAGAAACGTCGCAAGGCCGAGTTTTCCTCACCGTCTACGTGCCGTCGCCGCGGCTGGTGATAACCGGCGCGGTCCATATCAGCCAGACGTTGGCGCCGCTCGGACAATTGCTCGGCTATGACGTGACCATCGTCGATCCGCGCACCGCATTTGCTTCGATTGAACGATTCCCCGATGTCAAAGTGATTGCGGAGTGGCCCGACGTCGCACTGCCGCCGCTCGGCATCGACCACTACACCGCCTTTGTTGCGCTCACTCACGATCCGAAGATCGACGACCCGGCATTGAAGCATGCGCTCGCACGTGACTGTTTCTACGTCGGTGCCCTTGGCTCAAGGAAGACGCATGCCAAGCGGGTGGAGCGCTTGAAGGAGGCAGGTCTCACTGATGCTGACATCGCCCGCATTCACGCCCCGATCGGGCTCGATATCGACGCGGTGTCGCCGGCTGAAATCGCAGTCGCCATTATGGGCCAGATCACGCAGGTGCTGCGCCAGAAGGCGGAGGCTGCATGAAGTTTGGTGCTGTCCCGGTCGCTGACGCGGTCGGCGCAACCGCGGTGCATTCGATTCGCCAAGGGGAGTTCGTCCTTAAGAAAGGGACGCTGATCGGCCCGGCGGAAGTCGCAGCCCTCAAGGCTGCCGGCGTCAAGGAAATTACAGTGGCGCGGCTGGATCCGGGCGATGTCTCGGAGGACCAGGCTGCGGCTGACATAGCTGTCGCTGTGAAAGGGGAGGGCGCGCGCGCCGATCGCGCGTTCACGGGTCGGTGCAATCTCTTTGCAGAACGGGCTGGCGTCCTGGTGATCGACAGGCCAGCAGTCGATGCACTCAATCGCATTGATGAAGCGATCACTGTGGCGACACTGCCGGCTTACAAGCCGGTGGTCGAAGGCGAAATGATCGCCACCGTGAAGATCATACCCTTTGCCGTGGCCGGCGCGGCGCGCGATCAGGCCGTCGCCGCGGCCGAGAGAGGGAGGCCCGCCGTTCGCGTCGCCCCCTACAAAGTAAGAAAAATTGGCATCGTTTCGACGCTGCTGCCTGGCCTTGCATCAAAGGTCATTGAGAAGACGCTCAAGATCACGGCGACACGCATTGCGCCGGCCGGTGCATCCATCATTGCCGAGCGGCGCGTGCCGCATGAGCAGGCTGCCCTCGCGCGCGCGATCGACGAGGTACTTAAAGCCGGCGCCGAATTGGTGATCGTGTTTGGTGCCTCAGCCATCGCGGATCGCCGCGACGTGATTCCTGCGGCAATCGAAGCCGTCGGTGGCGAGATTGAACATTTCGGGATGCCGGTCGACCCAGGAAATCTGATGTTGATTGGCAGATTGCATGGACAGGCGGTACTCGGCGCACCTGGTTGCGCACGCAGTCCCAAGGAAAACGGTTTCGACTGGGTGCTTATGCGCTTGCTTGCCGGCTTACCGGTCACGCGCGCCGATATCACCGGCATGGGAGTCGGCGGCCTGCTGATGGAGATCGTCACGCGTCCGCAGCCACGTGAGGAGCCGGCGCCAGAGAAGGGCCGACGCGTTGCCGCCGTCGTACTTGCGGCCGGACGATCCACTCGCATGGGCGCGGTCAACAAGATGCTCGCAGAAATCGGCGGCAAACCACTGGTGCGGATCGCTGCCGAACAGGCCATTGCCTCGCGCGCGAAACCGGTGATCGTCGTGGCCGGGCATGAGCGTGAGAAAGTGGAAGCGGCCCTACGTGGTTTGCCGGTGCGGCTCGTGCACAACCCGGATTTCGCCGATGGTCTCGGCACCTCCCTCAAGGCGGGCATTGCCGCGGTACCGGACGACGCCGACGCTGCGATCGTTTGCCTGGGCGACATGCCGCAAGTGGACGCAACGTTGATCAATAAATTGATCTCTGCATTCGACCCGGAGCGCGGCGCGCTGATTGTCGTCCCAAGTATCGATGGCCGGCGAGGCAACCCGGTCGTGTGGTCGCGCCGATTCTTCCATGACCTGATGGGGATTCAAGGCGATATTGGCGCGCGCCACCTGATCGGTAGTTATGCCGAGGCGGTCGTGGAAGTGCCGGTCACCGGCGAGGCAGCGCTGACCGACGTGGACACTCCCGAGTCGCTTTCGGCCGTCAAGTCAGAAATCGAGCGCGCTTAAGACTTCGAATCATTGATCGAGTCACCCAACTCACCCCTATTTGAAGGGACCCTCAGGTAGGGGAAGGGGCGATGAGCAACATCTATGCGCCTGTGGTGCGCGCGCTGGTGGTCGGGGCCTTGGTGCTTGCGACCGCGACGCTGATGTTTGTGACGGTCAATACGGCGCGTGCCACGGCGCGCGCTGCCTTGGTTCGCGCCGCGCATGCGGCGCCGGCACAGGCATTGCCGGCGCTCCCCGTGCCACGATCCCGTGCTGATGGCTTGCTAAATAGCTGACAGATCTCACGAAAATAAGGCCTTGCGGGGCGCCTGTTTGTGCACTAAATAATGACTGACCAGTCAGTCATAGTTGGTGCAGCGATGTTGAGGCCAACGAGATCCCGAAAATCAGGCGTGCGCAGGGCAGGCCGACGCAAGCGTGCGGTGGAGGCGGCCCGCGCGGCAGCTGTCCCTGCAAGCGCAGCCCGCAAAGCCCGTAGTGCGGATCGCCGCGAGGCGATTCTGGCTGCCGCGCTCGATGAATTTGCGAGCCGAGGATTCGAGGCGGCGCGCCTCGACGATGTGGCGCGGCGTGCCGGCGTCGCCAAGGGCACGATCTATCTCTACTTCCGCGACAAGGAGAGCCTGTTTCAGGAGCTGATACGTACCATGCTTACGCCTCTGGTCGGCACCATCGAGGCGTTGGGCCAGTCCGACGTTCCGCTCCCGATGCTCGCAGACCGTATCGCCGATTTATTTGTGCGTGAGGTTTATGAGACGCGGCGTAAGGATGTGGTCCGTCTCATGATTTCCGAAGGGCGGCGCTTTCCCAAGCTGGCCGAGTTTTATTACCGCGAGGTTCTTTCGCGCATTATCGCCGCGGTACGGTCTCTCCTGCGGCGCGCCGCCGCTCGCGGCGAAGTGCCGGAGGGGCTTGCAGAGTTCCCGCAGATTATCGCGGCGCCGGGCATGCTCGCGATCATCTGGAGCGGGCTGTTCGAACGTTTCGAGCCGCTGGACGTTCGCAGAATGATGAAGACGCATCTCGATCTGCTGTTCTCCGCGCGGAGGTCAACATGAAGATGACGTTTGCAAGAATGTTGACAGCCGCAGCCGCCATGCTCGTGGTTGCCGGATGCAGCAACAACAATGACCGCGTATTGCAGGGCTGGGTTGAAGCCGAGCTGATTTTCGTTTCGCCTGATGAACAGGGACGGGTGGAGACACTGAAAGTCCGCGAAGGCGACCAGGTCCAGAAGGGCGATGTCTTGTTCACCGTCGATGACGACTTGCAGAAGGCCGACGTTGTTGTGCGAAATACGGCTGTCATCAATGCGCAGCAATCCTTCGATCGTGCGAAAGAATTGCTGAAGTCGGCGGCGGGGACACAGAAAACTTACGAAGATGCAGAAGCCGCTTTGCGTCAGGCCAAAGCCAATCTCGATTGGTCGCAAACGCGGCTCGGACGGCGCAATGCCTACAGTCCAGGAGATGGTACGATTGAGCAGATCTACTACCGCCCGGGCGAGACCGTGCCCGCGGGCCGGCCGGTGGTGGCGCTATTGCCGCCGGGAAATTTGAAGCTCCGCTTCTTTGCCCCGCAGGCCATCCTGCCGGAAATCAAATATGGCCAAACTGTCGAGGTCTCCTGCGATGGATGCGAGAAGGGCCTGACCGCCAAGGTCAGCTTTATCGCGCGCAGCGCCGAATATACACCGCCAGTTATCTACAGCCTTGAGGAACGGGCGAAACTCGTATTTCTGATCGAAGCGCGGCCCGACCATCCGGAAAAATTCCGCGTTGGTCAGCCGGTGACCGTCACGCTGCCGAAAGAGCCGCCGAAATGAATGCGTCCGACATCGTCATTGATGTCCATGGCCTGACAAAAAAATTCGACGGCCGTGCGGTGGTGCGCAACCTGTCCATGCAGGTCAAGCGCGGCACTATCTATGGCTTCCTTGGTCCCAACGGTTCCGGCAAGACCACAACCATCCGCATGCTGTGTGGACTGCTCACGCCGGACGAGGGGACCGGCACATGCCTCGGCTACGATATCCGCACCGAGACCGACAAGATCAAGCGGCAGGTCGGTTACATGACCCAGCGCTTCAGCCTCTATCAGGATCTCTCCGTGCGCGAGAATCTTGAGTTCATCGGTCGTGTTTACGGCCTTGCCAAGCCGGTTGCGGCGGCGCGTGCGGCCATCGAGAGACTTGGTCTCACCGGCCGCGAAGAACAGATTGCCGGTGAACTTTCGGGCGGCTGGAAGCAACGGCTGGCACTTGGCGCTTGCACGCTGCCGAGCCCGCAATTGCTCCTGCTCGATGAGCCAACGGCCGGCGTTGACCCCAAGGCGCGGCGCGAGTTTTGGAACGAAATTCATGCGCTCGCAGCCGACGGCCTCACCGTTCTGGTTTCCACTCATTACATGGACGAAGCCGAGCGCTGTCACGAAATCGCGTACATCGCCTATGGCGAATTGCTGGTGCACGGCACGGTCGAGCAGGTCATCGAAGCTTCACATCTGACGACCTACGTCGTTAGTTCGACAAGTGGTGACGGGCTCAATGCACTCGCCGAAGAACTCAACAACAAGACGGGCATCGATATGGTGGCGCCCTTCGGCACCAGCCTGCATGTGTCGGCGCGCGATGCAAAGGCACTCGATGCGGCGATTGCGCCTTATCGCAAGCGCAAGGAACTGGAGTGGCAACACTCCGAGCCTTCGCTCGAGGATGTGTTTATCGACTTGATGAGCAAGTCGAAGGACAACTTCCAATGACCCACCTTCTGCCATCCGAGGCGCCGCGCCGGCTTCCCGGAGAAGGTTTCTGGCGAAAGACCTGGGCGATGCTGGTGAAAGAATTCATCCAGCTCAAGCGCGACCGCGTCTCATTCGCCATGATCATCATGATCCCGTTGGTGCAGCTGATGTTGTTCGGTTACGCGATCAACACCACGCCGCGCGACCTTCCGACGGCGGTGTTGATCCAGGAACAGAGCGATCTGTCGCGGTCCATTCTGGCGGCGCTGGAAAATACAAAATATTTCAAAGTCACCAAACTTCCCCGCACCGAGGCCGAGGTCGATGAGCTGCTGGCTTCGGGGACCGTGCTTTTTGCGATCGAAATTCCGGCCAATTTCGAGCGGTCGGTGCGCCGCGGAGACAAGCCCGCAATGCTGGTTCTCGCTGACGCGACTGATCCCGTTGCATCTGGTACGGCCCTTGGTGCGCTCGGCCAAGTTCTACAGACGGCCCTTTCGCATGACCGCGACGTGCCTGCCAGCGCCGCCATGCCTTTCGAGATTCGCACCCATGCTCGCTACAATCCCGCCGGCGCGACGCAGCTCAACATCGTTCCCGGTTTGGTCGGAACGATTCTCACTATGACCATGCTGATTTTCACCGCATTGTCGGTGACGCGTGAGATCGAGCGCGGGACGATGGAAAATCTCCTGTCCATGCCGATCACGCCTTTCGAGATCATGCTGGGCAAGATCATACCCTACATTCTCGTCGGTTTTGTGCAGGCGGCTCTGATCATCAGTATCGGCGTCACGCTGTTCAAGGTGCCTATTGTCGGCAACCTCGCGGTGCTGGCCGCGTTGAGCACATTGTTCATCGCGACCAATCTGTCCATCGGCTACACATTCTCGACCATTGCGCAGAACCAGTTGCAAGCCATGCAGATGTCGATGATGTTCTTTCTGCCGAACATCCTGTTGTCGGGCTTCCTGTTCCCGTTCGCGGGCATGCCGGTTTGGGCACAGTATGTGGGCGAGGCGCTGCCGCTCACGCATTTTTTGCGTGTCATCCGCGCGATCATGCTCAAGGGTTCGAATTTGTCGGACTTGCGATACGACGCGATCGCCATGTTCGTGTTGATGCTGATAGCGATGACGATCGCCGTCACGCGCTTCCGGCGCACGCTCGACTAGCTCACTGCCGTTTCAGAAGGTTAAGTCGCAGATAGGGACTTGAGCGGCCTGCGGAGTCCCGTGCCCACCCAGCGGCTGCCGACCATTCGATGTCGGCGGTCTTCATGGTGGTGACATGAGCACCGAGACGTAAATGCCGGTAGCCGTCCGAGCCGAAATATTGAAGTTCTGGGCCAACGTAAACGCCACCGAGCATGTCATCGAGAATTCGCCAGCCATAAGCGATCCGCGCTGTATCGCTGGTTGCAATCGACGATAGTGAAACGTCCGCCGCGATCATCGTGTCGGGGTCGGGCTCGTACCACAACTCGGCGGCCATCCGCAGGCCGAACGAGCGGCCGCGTAGCTTGTTGTCTGAATCGTCGGGCCGGAGCCTGTGGACCTGAATGTCCGGACCCATGAAGAATTTAAACTCGGCATCACCGCGCTTGATCCGCCAACCGGGAAGGACTTGCGCGAGCCATTCGGTGCCGGTCACGCGTGCCCCGCCGAGATTTGCCGCGTCGTAGCGGTAGAGTCCGCCGGACAGTAATATTTTCAGGAGCAGGCCATCCTGATCGAGACCGCCCGGGGCATAGACGAAGCCGCCATAGGCGAAGGCTCCGTTGCGCCAGAGGTCGCGCCCGGAAAACAGCATGGTTTGCGCGTCCTCGTCCTCACCGGCCGAGGCAACGCCAGCCATCACGAAAACGCACGAAATGAAGGCCGCGACGGCGACAGCCGCCGCGCAAACGCGCCTCCAACACCGCATTCCAGACCCGAACCCTAGAGATTGTATTCCAGCACGGCACAACTAAAGCGCGTCTACAACCATAAGTCGAGTCTGGACAGGTAGGCATCCGTTAGGACAAAGCCCTATCTAATGGCTATATCCATGCAAAGACTCGCGATTGCCGGACAGACTTGAAATGACCGCCACCTCCGCCAGCCTGAATGAAGAGGCCGCCCGCCGTCGTTCGATCGCCTTCCTGAACTGGGCGCACGCGCTCGATCATTTCGTGCTGCTGATCTTCCCGACCGTGGTGATCGGGCTGGAGGTCGTGTTCCAGCGGCCTTACAGCGAATTGATTGCGCTTTCGAGCGCGGCCTTTGTCGCCTTCGGCATTTTCTCGCTGCCAGCTGGCTGGCTTGCCGACCGCTGGAGCCGCCGTAACATGATGGTGGCGTTCTATATCGGCTGCGGTCTGTCGCTCGCCGGTACGGCCTTTGCGCCGACCCCGATGTGGCTGGCCGTCGGCATGTTCATGCTCGGCGTGTTTGCCGCGATCTACCACCCGGTCGGCATGGCGATGCTGATCGAGGCGTCGGGCGCCAAGGGCCGCACGCTCGCCTTCAACGGGGTTTGCGGCAATCTCGGCGTTTCGCTCGCCGCCGGCATCAGCGCCGCGCTGGCGACCTGGGTGAGTTGGCGCGCCGCATTTCTGGTGCCGGCCGTGGTCTGCACTGCGACCGGTATCGTCTATTACTGGCTGACGCCCGACGACCGCCATCACGTGAACACGCGGCAATCAAAACCCGCCGTGCCATTGACGGCAAAGGTCGCTGCCATGCTGTTCGGGCTATTCCTGGTCATCGCGCTCAGCGCCGGCCTGGTGTTCAACGTGCTGACCATCGCGCTGCCGAAGATTGTCGATGAAGGCATGAGGACATCGGTGCCGCTGGCCTTGGTCGGCAGTATCGCAACTTTGGTGCTGGTCTGTGGCGCGATCGCGCAGCTCGCCGTCGGCCGGCTGGTCGAATGGGTTCCGCCCTATGTCATCTTCGCCGCGGTGACCGCGCTTGGTTTTGCCGGAAACCTGTGGGCGACCTATGCAACGGGATTCCCGCTGATGATGGCGCTGGCGATCGCCATCGCGGCGATCTACGGCCAGGTCACTGTCAACGATATCATTCTCGCGCGCTACACCGCAGATGCCTGGCGCGGCCGCGTCTATGCCATCCGTTATTTCACGTTATTCATCAGCGCTGGCGCGGCCGTGGCTCTGATTGCCTTGTTGCACAGGAATGGCGGCTTCAGCCTGGTGCTAGGCGTCAATGCAATCATTGCATTGATCATGTTTTTGTCGACGCTCGGTCTGGTGTCTCTCATTATCAGCATCGAAGCACGGCATAGCGCGACGCAGCCCGCCGAATAGCGTCAGAACAGCGGCGGAATCAGGTCGTCGACGTCGACTCGCATCCGTTTCTTCACGTTCGCTACGACGCGGCTGCGATGACATGTCTTCGGATCGCGGCAATAGCAGAGCAGGGCGATCCGTTGGCCGGATTTGATCAGCGCGATCAGTTCGCCCAGCGCGTCCTGCGCATCCCTGGATTTCATGTGCTTGTCGTAGATGCGCCACAACGCATCAATGTCGCCGCTGCGTGCGGCGGTGCGGCCGGCAGCGGGCGTGCCCAGTTTCTGCAAATGAACATAGCCAATGTTGGCCTCGCCCAGCGACGCGGCAAGCTGCCGCTTGGAAAATCCCGGCCGGCGTGACGCGGCGACGGCGCGGGTATCGACCAGCAGTTGAACCTTCGCGCGCTTGAGTTCCTCGAGCACGGCCGCGGGCTTGGCCTGCTCGTAGCCGATCGTGTACAGCGGCTGGATTTTCCTTTTTGCCCTACGCATTTTTGCGCTCAGGACAGTCTTTCGATCAAAGCCATGGCTGCGGCCGGTGCGCGTAATTTCGCCTCGTGGATGAAATAAATAAAGACATCGCGCGGCCGTTTCGTTGCATAGGCTTTTTCAACCCGCGGCAGATCCTTCGGCTCGCCGCCGTCCGCCCAGTTTTTGGCTCGCGCGGCCCAGCCATCCAGCGCCTTGGGTGGATAGCCAGCCTTGAGCTTTTCGTCACCCTGCTGTAGCCGCGCGTAGATGAAGTCGCCCGTGATGTCGGCGGTCGCCGGGTATTTATCATGCTCTGCGAAGACGACCGGGATTGAGAATTTGCGGAGCAGGGCCAGGAACGCCGGTGTCTTGAAGCTGTCGTGCCGGACTTCAACGACATGGCGCAGCGGATGACCGTTGAAATTGTGCGGAAGCAATTCCAGAAACCCGCCGAAATCCTTCTCATCGAATTTCTTGGTGGGCGCGAATTGCCAGAGCAGCGGGCCGAGGCGGTGGCCCAGTTCGGTTATGCCCGAATTGAGAAACCGATTGATCGAGTCTCCGGCCTCGCTCAGCACGCGGCGGTTGACGGCGTAGCGCGGTCCCTTGAGCGAAAAAACAAATTTATCCGGAACTTCGGAGGCCCATTTGCGAAAAGTGGCCGGGCTTTGCGTGCGATAGAAGGTGCCGTTGATTTCAATCGAGGTGAGGTGCGCGCCGGCATATGCAAGTTCGCGCGCCTGCGGCAGGCCCTTGGGGTAAAACACGCCGCGCCACGGCTCGTAGGTCCAGCCTCCGATCCCGACATAAATTTTGCCCGGCTGCGCTGTCATGCGCATGTCATGTTGGAAGTGTAATGTAATTTGCAAGTAGCGATGCGTATGTTCGTCGCTACGACGGCCACTGCGACGAGGCGACGCCGGATGAACGCGCGCCTTTTCGTTTGTGGTCGTTTCGTTTTTTGCGCCTCAATCCGTAAGGCTGTCGCTTCAAGCACAAGGCCCGGGATTTCTCCCGGGCCTTGGCATTTTCACAGCAATGGAGTGGAGGTTTAGAAGTCCATCCCGCCGCCCATGCCACCCATTCCGCCGCCGCCCGGCATACCAGCCGCCGACTTCTTCTGCGGAATTTCGGCAACCATCGCCTCGGTGGTGATCAGCAGGCCCGCGACCGAAGCCGCGTTCTGGATCGCCGCCCGCACGACCTTGGTCGGGTCGATGATGCCCTTGGTGACCATGTTGCCGTACTCGCCGGCCTGTGCGTCGTAGCCGTAGGAGTACTGATCCTTCTCCATGATCTTGCCGACCACGACGGAACCATCGGCGCCGGCATTGGTGGCGATCTGGCGAGCAGGGGCCTGGATCGCCTTGCGGACGATGTCGACCCCATGCTTCTGGTCTTCGTTGTCGGTCTTCACCCTCTTGAGGGCTTCGACCGCACGGAGTAGCGCAACGCCGCCGCCCGGCAGAATGCCTTCCTCGACCGCGGCGCGGGTTGCATGCATCGCGTCATCGACGCGATCCTTGCGCTCCTTCACCTCGATCTCGGTGGCACCACCGACACGGATCACCGCAACGCCGCCCGCGAGCTTGGCAAGACGCTCTTGCAGCTTCTCGCGGTCGTAGTCCGAGGTGGTCTCCTCGATCTGCGCCTTGATCTGCGACACGCGCGCCTCGATGTCGGCCTTCTTGCCGGCACCGTTGACGATCGTGGTGTTTTCCTTGTCGATCATCACCTTCTTGGCGCGGCCGAGCATGTTGATCGTGACGTTCTCGAGCTTGATTCCGAGATCTTCACTGATCGCCTGGCCGCCGGTGAGAACCGCGATGTCCTGCAGCATGGCCTTGCGGCGATCGCCGAAGCCCGGTGCCTTCACCGCAGCAACCTTGAGGCCACCGCGCAGCTTGTTGACGACGAGCGTGGCAAGTGCCTCGCCCTCGACGTCCTCAGCCACGATCAGAAGCGGCTTGCCGGTCTGCACCACTGACTCAAGCAGCGGCAGCAGTTCCTGGAGGCCTGACAGCTTCTTTTCGTAAATGAGGATGTAAGCGTCATCCATCTCGGTACGCATCTTGTCGGCATTGGTGATGAAGTAGGGGGAGATGTAACCGCGGTCGAACTGCATGCCTTCGACCACATCGAGTTCGGTCTCGAGCGACTTGGCTTCTTCAACCGTGATCACGCCCTCGTTGCCGACTTTCTTCATCGCGTCGGCGAGGAACTTGCCGATTTCGGCATCGCCGTTGGCGGAAATCGTGCCGACCTGGGCGATCTCTTCGTTCGACGTGACTTTCTTGGAGTTGGACTTCAGGTGCTCGACGATCGCCTCAACGGCGAGATCGACGCCGCGCTTGAGGTCCATCGGGTTCATGCCGGCGGCAACCGCCTTGGAGCCTTCCTTGACGATGGAAGCGGCCAGCACGGTGGCGGTGGTGGTGCCGTCGCCGGCGAAGTCGGACGACTTCGATGCGACTTCGCGCACCATCTGCGCGCCCATGTTCTCGAACTTGTCTTCGAGCTCGATTTCCTTGGCGACCGTCACACCGTCCTTGGTGATGCGCGGGGCGCCGAACGATTTATCGAGCACGACGTTGCGGCCCTTGGGGCCGAGCGTCACCCTCACCGCATTGGCGAGGATGTCGACGCCGCGGAGCATACGGTCGCGGGCATCGACGGAAAATTTGACGTCTTTAGCAGCCATTGTTTCGTTTCCTTCGGTTTTCGGTCTTCATCCTGAGGAGCCGCGCCTGAGCGCGGCGTCTCGAAGGATGAGTGGTTTGGTTCGCGCTTACGCGGCCTTCTTCTTGGCGACGCTGCCGCCTTCGATCACGCCCATGATGTCGGACTCCTTCATGATGAGGAGATCCTGGCCGTCGATCTTCACCTCGGTGCCCGACCACTTGCCGAACAACACGGTGTCGCCGGACTTCAGGTCGATCGGGATCAATTTGCCGCTCTCGTCGCGGCCACCAGGGCCGACGGCAACGATTTCGCCCTGCGAGGGCTTCTCTTTGGCGGTGTCGGGAATGATGATGCCACCGGCAGTCTTTTCCTCGGCATCGATGCGCTTGACGACGACGCGGTCGTGAAGCGGGCGGAACTTCATGGCAGTCCTCCTAAATTATTGAACGATCGAGTTTTTTGGTAGCTGACCGGTCCCCCCGCCAGCACCTGAACGCCACATGGGTGGCGGTTTTTTGCCCGCAAGGGGCAACGGGGAATTTTTTAGCACTCATTTGCGGCGAGTGCCAACAACTCCTGAAAAGCCAGTGCTGCCAATGGTTAACGGCGATGTGATCGAACGGCGCCGGGGCCGATCACGTTACCTCTCGCGGCGTGCAGCGGCACGCCGCCGGGGCTGTTAGCAGGCACGGAGGCGTGCTGCTACCGCCTTGATTTTAAACAACTTGTTTACCTTTTCGGCTTGCAATGGCGGGTGCCGGAATTGGAAACTTTACGTCCGACTCGAAGGAGGGCGCGATGGTTTCGAAAGGCGTGTCAGAAGACTTCCGTAAGCAGGTGAGTGGCTTCGGCCTGACGACAGCGCATATTTTGTACCGGCGTCCCGATCACCAGTGGCTGCTGCAATCCTACGTCTGGCAGGCCTACGATCTCTTTCCGAAATTCCCCGAGCTGCAAAAGTTTCTGGCGTTCTGGCAGGAAAAGCTGGAAGGGCCACTGCATTCCGTGCAGGTCGCACATTGCAAGCTGATCAAGCCCGCGGAGCTGAAGGCGATCAGCGGGGAATTCAGGCTGCACTGAGCGTCGCTTTTTTCGTCAGTTCGATTCTGCATCCAGGATGCGCAAGATGACCGCGCGCACGGCGGGCGCTTGCGGCGTCGCGGCTTCGCCGATCTCGCCGAAATAATATTCACGCGCGATCTGTCCGAGAAATCCCAGAATCGCCGAGGCGAGCAGATTGGCCGACACCGCTGGCGACACCGAACGGTCCGCGACACCGCGGGCAATCAGCTGCCGCATGTACGCCAGCAGGCTCAGGGCGCGTGTGTCCGGCTTGAGATCGCGCCAGAAGCGGCGGAGATTTTCCTGGACGCACAAAACCGCCTCGATGTCTTCGTCCATGAGACGCAACGCGCAGTCTCCGGCGGCAAGAATGCGGGTGCGCACGTCGGCGTTTGCATCATCGGCTGCCAGGAATGCCTCGGCCATCCACCGGTAGCATCGCTCGAACAGGCAAAGCGCCAGCGCTTCCTTGCTGTCGAAATGTTTGAAGATAGCCGGATTGGTGTAGCCGCTCTTCTCGGCAATGTCGCGAATGGTCGTGGCGTCGATTCCATTGCGGGTAAACAGGGCGAGGGCGGCCGCAAGGCTGGCCTGTACCGCAGGCGAATCTGTCGCTGCGTAAAACGAAGCTCGCACAGTCTTGCGCGTTGCACGCTTCATCGTGGCACGATCTCTTTCTCGGTCAGTCGCCGCGGTGCGTCGGGGTCATGCGAGGGCAGCAGCACCGTGTCGTTTCGACGCGTATACTCCCTGATCCTGGCGATGGTTTCGGCGGCGCTCTTTGCGTCAGCGTGGCCCCCGGCCAATTCTCCAATCAGCAATTGGTGCTGACTATAGACGGCATCGCCCGCGATGAAATAGGTCAGCTTGTCCCTGCGAACGAGTATCGAGCAGTGGTTCGGTGTGTGACCGGGTGTCGGAACGGCGATCACGTCACCGGCTTGTGTGAGCGCATGGCCTGCGCCGAATACTTCGATTGCCATCTCGGCAAAGGAAAACAGGGAAGGTTTGAGCGGAGCCAGCAGGACTTTTGGCGCGCCGGCCGGGTTTTTCCATTCCGCTTCATTCACCCACAATGCGCAGCCGGGAAGGTCCGCAAGGCCGTCGGCATGATCGAGGTGAAGGTGCGTCATGACCACGCGCAAACCCTCGGTGCCGCGTGGACGCACGCGTGGAAGCTGCACCCCGATCTCCTCGCCAGGCGGAAGGTCGAAGGTACACAGCCGCCGTGCCAGCCAGGCGTCGAGACGGCCGAGTGACTCCAGATAGCCCGCCCGATGCAGCCCGCCGCTCATCCCGGCGTCGACGAGAATGTCGCCTTCGGGGTGCTCGATGAGCCAGCACAGGACCGGCAATGGTTCCGTGAATTGCGAACTGGTCAGAATGCGGAGGCGGCTCATGATGGGTCCGCCGTGCCGCGTGAGAAATGGCTTTTTGACTGCGACCAGACCGGTGCGGATGGCGTGAAGCATGACGTTTACCTGCGTGATTGTGTGTACGGACCGCGAGTTAGCAAACGCTAACTCGAATGGCAAGCGGACTTGTGAGCGGCCGGCACACACTTTCGTGATTCACTTTTCCAGCAGCAGGGAGCCTGTTCGCCGTAGGGTGGGCTAAGCGAGGCGAGCCAATCATCGGCGTTGCTCCTCTCCGCTGTCATGCCGCGCGAAAGCGGGGCATCCAGTAATCACCGGCCCGGCTGCGGAGTACTGGGTCCCCGCATTCGCGGGAACGACGTCAGAGTGCGAGTGGCGTTTTGCGGCCATCAAAAACCGTCATCCGAACCATTCGAATGTTTTGCGATGAATGCGCCCGCGGCACATGGCGCGGAGACCGTTGTTGCATTAGCTAGGTTGCAGCCCTCGAACGCGCGAATCCCCAGTGCCCCGTTATTTCTCCCGCATCGTGCTGATGCTCGGCAACGTCGTTACCGGCCTCACGATTCTCGGCCCCGCCGGAATGCTCGCGGAGCTGGCGGAGGGCCTGCACGTCGGAATTCACGACACGGGGTTGCTGGTGACCTACGGCGCGGTCGTCCTCTTTATCGGCTCACCGGTCATGGCCTGGTTGACGACGCGTATCGACCGTCGCGTATTGCTGGTCGCCACCTTGGCGATCATGGCAGCCGGTGAGGCGGCCTCGGCATTGGCACCGAATTATAGTCTCAACCTTTCACTGCGGCTCGTGGTTCTGGCTTTCGCGGCGATCTACACCCCGCAGGCGGCGGCGACCGTTGCATTGATCGTGACGGATCGGGAGCGGCCCAGTGCGATTGCATTTGTATTCCTGGGCTGGTCGGTTGCTATCGCCGGCGGGCTGCCGTTAGTGACGTTGATTGCCACGCAATTCGGTTGGCAGATGGTTTACGGGGCTCTGGCAGTGCTCGCAGCGAGCGTCGCTGCCCTGTTGTTTGCGGTCCTGCCCAAGGGGCTCAAGGGCCGTCCGCTGTCGCCGCAGAGCTATGTCACGATCGCCTACAACAAACGCATTGTGCTCATCCTGCTCGTGACGCTGCTGCAGATGTCAGGGCAGTTCACCGTCTTCATTTATCTCGCGCCGTTGCTGAAGGCCTTGACCGGCGCCGGCGCGGCTGTCGCCAGCGCATACTTTGCGTTTTACGGCGTCGTCGGATTGCTCGGCAATGTGGTTGCGAGCGCTATCGTCACGTCGCTCGGCACGCAAAAGACACTCGCGCTGTTCATGACCTCGACGCTTTTTGGCCTGGCCTTGTGGGCGGTGGGAGCGGGTTGGTTGCTGGTCATGGGAGCAGGGGTGTTCTTCTGGGCGTTTGGATTTTCCGCGATCAACTCGATGCAGCAGGCGCGGCTCGTCGCGGCAGCGCCCGATCTTGCAAGCGCCTCGGTGGCGCTCAACACATCGGTGCTCTACGTCGGACAGGCGATCGGCTCCGGCATTGGCGGGCTATTGTACGCACACGAATACTTCCATGCCGCCGGTTATGTGGGCGTGGCCTTCGTGGTCTCCGCGTGTGCCGTGCTTGCCGCGATGTGGGAATCAGGCGAGACATCGTCGCATCATCGCGCGAGATGAAACGATCATTTCTTTTCGTTGGTCTGCGCTTTTCGCGTGGTCTAGCACGGATTGTGTTGCGGACGATCGAGTCCGCTGAAAGACAGTCCGATGCCGAACAAAGAGGAGCTTGAGGGTCGCAAGAGCGCCGATTCCGTACAAAAGGAATTGGAGTCGGCGCACTATGTTGGCGCAATCATTTTACTTGCGGCAGCGGCGGGATTTCTGCTGCTGGTGTTCGGTCTCAATCGCGTCTTTGATTTCAGTCGTTTCGCGTATTGAGTAAGTCCTGACGCCGCGCCGGCTAGCGGCCGGCGGCGTAGCCCTGCATGCCGCGTGGATTGGCCGCCGCGCGGCGGCGCTTGCCGACGCGCGAGGCTGCTGTCAGGCGGCCCTCGGACCAGGGCGGCCCGACCTCGACTTCATGGCCGCGCGCACGCAATTCGCTGATGGTCTCGTCGGGCAGCCGTTTTTCCAAGACCAGCACGCCCGGCCGCGCGGTCCGCGGCCAGAATGAAATCGGGAAATGCTCCGAGTGCCAGGCCGGCGCGTCGATGGCTTCCTGCAGGTTCATGCCGGCGTGAACGTGCCGGAGGAAAAATTGCGTGGTCCATTGATCCTGCTGATCGCCCCCGGGCGAACCCCATGCGAGGTAGGGCTCTCCGTCACGCAAGGCCAGGCTTGGCGACAGCGTCGTGCGCGGACGTTTGCCGGGTGCCAGCGCGGCCGGGTGCTTCTCGTCGAGCCAGAACATCTGCGCACGCGTGCCGAGGCCAAAGCCGAGTTCGGGAATGACCGGCGATGATTGCAGCCAGCCGCCCGATGGCGTCGACGACACCATGTTGCCCGCGGTGTCGATGATATCGAAATGCACCGTGTCGCCACGCACCTCGCCGAGACGGCCGACGGTCGGCTCACCGGCACCGAACGCACCGACCGCCGCGCGCGCGCCATCGGCGCGGCGCATTTCGACGACCGCGCCAAAACCTTCGACCGACCCGGGTCGCAATTCAAGCGAAGCGCGTTTGTCGATCAGCTTGCGGCGCTCGGCGTTGTAGCGGTCGGACAGCAGCGTTTCGATCGGCACTTTGACGAAATCAGGATCGCCGTAGAAGCTTTCGCGGTCGGCGTAGGCCAGCTTGGCGCACTCAACCTGCAGGTGGATGAAATCGGGTCCTGTCGGATCGAGGCTGTCGAGGTCGAAGCCTTTCAGCAATGCCAGCTGTTGCAGCACCACCGGTCCCTGGCTCCAGACGCCCGGCTTGCAAACGGTGTAGTTGTTGTAGTCGTAAGTCAGGGGCGGCTCGACATGCGCCTGCCAGCCCGCCATGTCGGCGCCGGTGAGGAAGCCGCTGTGGCGTTCACCGGACACATCCATGATTTTCTGCGTGCGGCAGAATTTGTCGATCGCTTCCGCGACGAAACCCTGCGACCAGATTTTGCGCGCGCGCTCAATCTGCGCGACGCGGTCGCCACCCGCACTCTCGGCCTCGCGCAAGACGCGCGCATAGGTGTCCGCCAGTGCGTGGTTCATGAATAGTGACGCGGGCTCCGGCACTTTTCCGCTCGGCAAATAAACCGCCGCCGACGTCGGCCAATGCTCGCGAAACAAATCGGCGACCATGGCGATGGTGGCGCAGGCGCGCTCGACCAGCGGATGTCCGTTGCGGGCGTAGTAAATTGCCGGGGTGAGAACATCGGCAAGGTGCATGGTGCCGTAGTCGCGCAACAACATCATCCAGGTATCGAACATGCCGGGGACACAGGCGGCCAGCAGTCCCGTGCCGGGCACCATGTCGAGTCCGAGTTCATGAAAACGCGCGATGGTCGCGGCCGCCGGGGCAGGGCCCTGCCCGCAGATCACTTCCGGCCGCTTGCGCTTGACGTCATAGAGAATGACCGGCACGTCGCCGCCGGGTCCGTTGAGGTGAGGTTCGACCACTTGCAACGTGAAGGCTGTTGCCACCGCGGCGTCGAAGGCGTTGCCGCCTTTCTCGAGCGCCGCCATGCCAACCGCGGTTGCGATCCAGTGGGTCGTTGTGACGACGCCGAACGTTCCTTCGATCTCGGGTCGCGTTGTGAAGGGGTTCGGGTTGATCTTGGAGACGTCGGCTTTCATGCGCCGGCAATCTAGTTGAGATTGGCCGCGCCCGCCACCTTGTTTCCCTGTCCAGTTCGCGGCAACCTTGCGGCCGCCGCGCTGCACCGCGGTAGACCGAGGGGAAACATGTCAGCAACCGCCGTCGCGGCAAAAGCGTCGCACAAAGCCAGCACGTTCAAAGTCCTTGCGGCCGCGGCTATCGGCAACGCCCTCGAATTCTACGACATCCTCATCTACGGCTATTTTGCCGTCACGATTTCCAAGCTGTTTTTTCCGACCGCCGACCCGACTACGGCGTTACTGCTGACTTTCGGTACGTTCGGAATTTCATATCTCGCGCGCCCGGTCGGCGCTCTTGTGCTTGGCGCTTACGCCGATCGTGCGGGTCGCCGCACCGCCATGCTGCTGTCGATCGTCATCATGACGATCGGAACCGGCCTGATGGCGATCATGCCGATCTACAATACGGTTGGGATTCTCGCGCCAATCGCCGTGCTTATTGCGCGTCTGCTGCAAGGCTTCGCGGTCGCCGGCGAATTTGGAAGCGCAACGTCATTTCTCGTCGAGCATACCAAAGACCGCAAGGGCTTTTTCGCGAGCTTTCAGTGGTTCGGACAAGGCACTGCGGCCGTGCTGTCGTCATTCTTCGGCGTCGTTCTGTTCACTTGGCTCACGACGGACCAAATCGAAAGCTGGGGCTGGCGCGTGCCGTTCTTGTTCGGTCTTTTGATCGGTCCGATCGGACTTTATATCCGCAAGCACGTCGGCGAGACGCCGGAGTTTCGTGAGCAGGGCCCGGCACCGGCGCCACTTCGGCAGATGTTCGCCGACCACTGGGATAGGCTGTTGATGTGCATGGGCATCGTCATCCTGTCCACCAGCTCGAATTATATCATTCTGTACATGCCGACTTACGCGATCAAACAGTTGCACCTGCCGCAATCGCTCGGCTTCACGGCGACGATGATCGGCGGACTGCTGCTCATGTTCTGCGCGCCGTTTTTCGGCCATCTGTCGGATCGCGTCGGCCGTCTGCGGATGATGGTGATCGTGTCGGTGTTGTTTGCGGTTTCTGCCTACCCGGCGTTCGTGCTTCTGGTCGCCAATCCTTCGCTCGCTGGGATCATCGGCATCGTGGCCTGGCTGAGCCTTCTCAAGGCTGCGTATAGCGGCACGCTGCCGGCCTTGATGGCGGAACTTTTCCCGACCGCAACGCGCAGCACCGGCATTGCCTTTGCTTACAACACCAGCGTCCCGATCTTCGGCGGCTTCGCGCCGTTCATTGCAGCGTGGCTGGTTGCAGTCACCGGCTCGCCATTGGCGCCGAGCTATTATCTCATCTTAACGGCTCTGCTCAGCCTGCTGATGCTTGTCATCATCCACATGCGCGTCAAAACCACTTGAGCGCCGCAACAGGAGAACTCCGGTGGCCCGCATCCGCTTTGATTTCGGAACGCTGACACTCGACGCCGAATTGCTCGATACACCCACCGCCAAGGCCATAGCCGCAGCGCTGCCGCTCTCGTCGGCAGTTCTCACCTGGGGCGAGGAAGTCTATTTCGACGTGCCGGTGAATGTGGCGCGCGAGTCAGATGCGCGCGCCGTGATCATCCCGGGCGAGATCGCCTATTGGCCGCAGGGTCCGGCGATTGCCATCGGTTTTGGCCGCACGCCGATTTCCAAGGGCGATGAAACGCGGCTCGCCAGCCCTTGCAATGTGTTCGCCAAGGCGGTCAGCAGCGTGAAAGTGCTCGCCAAAGTGAAGACCGGTGTTGAGGTCAAGGTGAGCGCGATCGTTTAGTGCGCAGTTGCGTCTGGTGGCGCGCCATAGACAGCGTCAGATCCCAGGCGTTGCGGACGTTGACCAGCAACAGCACCAGCAGCGCGCCGGCGAGCACGTCGACTGCGAACTCGTTTTCCATCCAGATCATGGCGGCGGCCACCAGAAGTGCAGCATAGCTGATCGTCGGCAACAGCCCGTAGGCGAAATGGTCTTCCTTGTAGCGTGTCCATTCATGCCGCATGAGCTGGACCGTCGCGAAAAGCGCAACGCTAAAACCCGTCAGGGCGCTGACACCGATGACGATCGCGAAAAATACCGTGCGATGTCCCGGAACGAGCGCGATGGCCGACAGAAAAAACACCGCGCTGAAATGGACGACGACGGGACTGAAAAACGCACGGGTCGCGCCCGTTCTGCGATCGCTCAGAAACCCGGCGCCGAGCGACACTGCGACGAACAACAAGGCAAGCAGTGTCGCGCCGGCGGTACCGACCAGCAAAAAGAAATCATGCCAGCTTTCCAGCGCGTGCATGAATTAACCCCGACCAACGAAGGGCATCTTGTTGGCCATCACCGTCATGAAAAGAACAGTGGTGTCGAGCGGCAGCCCCGCCATATAGACCACCGCATCGCCAACATGATCGGCTTCCATGCGCGGCTCGATCTTCTTGCTGCCGTCGGGCTGCAACACGCCGTCACCCTGCACCATGCGTTCGGTGAGCGGCGTTGCGGCATTGCCGATATCGACCTGGCCGCAGCAGATGTCATAGGGCCGGCAGTCGAGCGAAGTGGATTTGGTCAGTCCCGTGACGGCGTGCTTGGTCGAGGTATAGGCCACCGAATAAGGCCGCGGCGCATGCGCCGAAATCGAGCCATTGTTGATGATGCGGCCGCCGCGCGGGTTCTGGCTCTTCATGATCTTGATCGCTTCCTGCGTGCACAGGAACATGCCAGTCAGGTTGGTTGCGACGACGTTCTGCCAGGTCTCGAACGGCAAATCCTCGAGCGGCACGGCGGGTGCGCCGATGCCGGCGTTGTTGAACAGGACATCAAGCCGGCCGAAGGTGGACTTTATCGTTGCGAACAGGCTGACGATCGACTCGCGCTTTGAGACGTCTGTCGGCACGGCCAGGGCCTGTGCTCCCGTGGCGTTGATTTCAGCGGCGACCTTGTCGAGCATTTCCTTGCGGCGGCCGGCCAGCACGAGATTGTACCCGGCCTTGGCGAGCGCAATGGCCACCGCGCGGCCCACCCCGGTTCCGGCTCCGGTCACCAGCGCAATTTTCGCGGACGCAGCCATTGGATGTCCTTTCCTGTCGGGAATTCCGAGATGCCGCCATATCACAAAAGCAGGCGCGCGCCATCACTGCTGACGGCGTCGATCTCGGCCGGCGGGATTGGGACGTCAGCTCGCCAGGGCTTCCGGGACGTCGGCTGGCTGGAAAGCGTTGGGCGAGCGCAGGCGGGCGGTGATCTCGGCGACAGTCACCGGCCGGCCGAACCGGAAGCCCTGCATCGAATGCACGCCGGCGGCGCGCAGGAACAGCTGCTGGTCGGCGGTTTCCACGCCTTCGGCGGTCACCTTCATGCCGAGACCGCGGCCGAGGCTGACGATGGCATGCACGATTGCAGCGGCATCGGCCGCCTTTTCAATCGAGAGCACGAAGCTGCGGTCGATCTTGAGCTTGTCGAAGGGGAAGCGGCGCAAATACAGCAGGCTGGAATAACCGGTGCCGAAATCGTCGAGTGCAAGGCGCACGCCGAGCGCCTTGAGCCGAAGCATCGCGTCTTCCGCCGTATCGACGTTGCCGAGCAACACGCTCTCGGTCAGCTCGAGTTCGAGCCGCGCCGGATCGAAATTGGTTTCCTTCAGAATGCGTTCAACCACTTCGACGAAATCGATGCGTCGGAACTGGAGCGAGGACACGTTGACCGCAACGGTCAATTCCGGCCAGGCCTGTCCGTCGATGCACGCGCGGCGCAGCACCCAGTTTCCGAGATCGATGATCAGGCCGCTGTGTTCGGCGATGGCGATGAATTCGCTTGGCGGAATCTCGCCGCGCACAGGATGCGTCCAGCGGCAAAGCGCTTCTACGCCCACAACGCTCTCGCCGCTCTTGTTGACGATCGGCTGATACAGCAATTGCAGCTGGTCGTTCTCGATCGCGGCGCGCAGGTCGGCCTCGAGCAGCTTGCGGGTCGAAAGATCGGCATCCATCGCCGCGTCGTAGATACACGCGCGGTTGCGGCCTTCGTTCTTGGCACGATAGAGCGCCATATCGGCGTAGCGCATGATGTCGGTTGCGGTTCCGCAGTTCTTGTCGATCACCGCGATGCCGATCGAGGCACCGATGATGATGTTCTGGCTGCTGATCGAATAGGGTGCGCAGATTGCCGAGATGATCCGTTGCGCGAGCCCCATCATCATCTCGCTATCGCCCGCGAGCGATGAGATGACCGCGAACTCGTCGCCGCCGAGCCGCGCCACCAGATCGCCGCCGCGCAATGTATGTGACAGGCGCAAGGTGACGTTGCGGATCAACTCGTCGCCGACGTGGTGGCCAAGTGTATCGTTGACGTCCTTGAAGTGATCGAGATCGATGTAGAATACGGCGGCCGGCGCGCTGCCGGCGCGAACTTCCTCGATCACTGCCTCCAGGCGCTCGCCGAAGAAAATGCGATTTGGCAGGCCGCAGAGCGGATCGTGCATCGCGAGATGGCGCAAGCGCGATTCACCGGCCGCAATCGCTGCGGCGGTACGGCGCATGTAGCGCAATACGAAAGCGGCAAGCAAAGCGAAACCGGTGAGGGCGACCGCAATAAACGGCACCACGTTGTGGACGATTTCGGCGCCTGGTTGCTTCGGCGTCCACGCGAACCGCGCGATGAGATTGCCCTCGGGCCCAGAGAGGTTATAGGCAAGGTCGCCGCTCGGGAGCGGATTTTGCTCGATCATGCGCAAATTGGTAAGCCGCAATTGCGCGGCGATGCTGGTGAGTGCGCCGTCGTCGATGAATTTGACCGACATGACGATAGGCGCGGCGGTGTCGTAGGCCGGCGAAATTCCATCGGCGGGGCCTACGGCGCTGGCGGCGATGATGGCAGGCCGTCCAAGCAGCCGGCTGATGATCGCTGCTTGCGGATGTGCGCTGCCCTCGGTGAAGATCTGCTGGTTCAGGCGGATCGCGCCGCGCAGGCTAGGATCGCGGCCGCGCATGAAGTCAAGCACCGAAGCAAAAGCGGGACGCGCGGTGGCAAACCACTGCGTGTCGGCGGGACGACGGCCGACCACCGAATAGAGCAGCGTGTCATTGCGATCAAAGATGAAAACGTAGTCGTGGTCGAAATAGGTCTCCAGCCAGGTCCCGACCCGCAGCTTGGCCCATTGCGGATCGAAGGAGTGGCGAATGTTTTCGATCGCGCCTTCCGAAGAGGCGACGCTCTCCACTTCGCGCAGCACGCGTTCGCCGTAGTTGGTCAGCGCGCGCGAGAACAATTGTTTTTCATGGTCGACGGCCACGACGTCGGCGCGCTGCGCGGACGATAGAACAGCAACGACGATGCAGACGATGGCAACGGCAACGATGACGCCAATGGGTACGACCACGCTCAGGCGAGCGCGGTCCCAACTCGTATATTGCCGCGCGTCGGAAGCGCGCGGGCGAGCCACAGACGGCACGATCAAAGTCCCTTAAAGCGTCCTACCCATTAGGCTTTTCGGCCCGGACGCTAGGGGACAAAACTTGCTATTCGCTTTCGGTTTCCCGCCCCTGGAGAGGGCAATTTGCAAGGAATTGGCAAATCGCGCGGTTCTATTAACCTGCGGTAAAAATGTAATCCTTCAAGGACCGCCGATAACCAGCTGAAAATGTAGCGAAATCATCGTTCGGCGGAACTCTCAGGGCGGGCTGCGATACGGCGGTCGCGGGATCGCAATGTGCGCGGCCCGCAAAGCGCCGGACCAGCGCTCGCGCAGGTCCTGGAAATACGGCTCCCCCGGTTCGATCCGGTAATTCACCTCGGCGGTGCAGGTGTCGCGGCGCACAACCAGGATATCGATCGGCAGCCCGACCCCGAGATTGGAGCGCATGGTGGAATCCATGGAGATCAGCCCGATTTTGAGCGCGTCATAGAGGTCTGTTTCGAAGCTGATGGCGCGGTCGAGCACCGGCTTGCCGTATTTGTGCTCGCCGATCTGTAGATAGGGCGTATCTGTTGTGCATTCGATGAAATTGCCGGCCGAGTAGATCATGTACAGGCGCATCGGCCCGTCCTTGATCTGCCCGCCGAACAGGAATGCGACCTCGTGCTCGACATCGGCGGCCGCGAGCTCTTTGCCCTCCATGTTTTGCACGTTGCGCACGGTGCGCCCGATGCGTTGCGCCGCCTGGAACATGGTCGGCGCATTCATAAGGGTCTCAAGCTCACCGGTTTCGGGATTTTCGACGCCTTCGGTTAACGTCGCGCGCACCGACTGGCTCAGCGACAAATTACCCGACGAAGCGATGGCCATGATGCGTTCGCCCGGCTGCGTGTAAATATGCAGCTTGCGAAACGTCGAGACGTTATCGAGGCCCGCATTGGTGCGCGTATCGGCGACCATGACGAGGCCCGAGCGCACGAGAATTCCGCAGCAATACGTCATGGGCTTCGCGCTGTCCTGCACACCTTCGATGCCGGTTTATAGCGACGTTGAGCCCGTTTCGGCAATGGATCAGCTTTGGGCCTGCTGGCGCGCCTGATCGACCCGCACGGCCACTGTCAGCGTTTCGCCACTGCCTCCATAGCGCGTGCCGCGTACCGGCGCAGCGCCGAGGTAGTCGAGCCCGACCGCGATCCGCACGTGGGCCTCGGTCGTGCAGATCCCGTTGGTCGGGTCGAAGCCCACCCAGCCCAGGTTCTCGATATGGGCTTCCGCCCAGGCGTGGCCGGCCTCTTGTACGGTGACCCCATCGGCGCGGTGGAAGTGGCCGCCGATATAGCGCGCCGGAATGCCAAGCGCGCGCGTGGCCGCGACGAAGACATGGGTCAGGTCCTGGCAAACTCCACGCCGCAGCGCAAAGGCTTCCGCCGCGGTCGTTGCGGCGTGAGTCGGATCGGTGTCGAAAGCAATCTCACGATTAAGTGCCGTCATTATTGCATGCAACAGCGCCAACGTGTCGCCGCCCGTGTCGGCGCGTACCGCTTGCGCAAACTCGACGATAGCGGCATCAGGCTGCGTCAGCGGCGTCTCGCGCAAGAAGAGTTGCGGCGGAAATCGCTCGACCGAATTCCTGACCAGCCCACCCATGTCCTGCGTATCGACACTGCCTTCGACCGCGACCGTCAACTCGCTGAACGGCCCTTCGGCGCTGAAGGAATGGATGATGTTGCCGAAGGCATCCTCGTGCTGGTGCAGCAAGCAGTCGTTCGACAGATCGATCCGCCAGGCAACGACGTGTTGTCCGTCGTGACCGCGCGGGGTGAGGCGAAGCACCTGCGTGACCACGGAGGGTGTCCCCTCGTAGCTATAGGTGGTCGCGTGGGAAATGCGAATTCGCATGGATGACTGGCTGCCAACGAAACGGGAGTTGTTCTAACATACGGCGATTGCGAAAGGCGCACCGCCGCTCATGTCAGGAATTGCTCGGTAATCAACGCGCCAAGCTGGTTATTCTCGGTGATGAATTCCCCGATGTACTCATGCAATCCGCGCTGGAAGATGCCGTCCATGCGGCTGTTTTGCAGGCGCGTGCGGATTCCGCGCGCCTGTCGCTGCGCTGGACCCTGGCGTCCATAGGCGCCGGCAATCTGGTCGAGATCGCTCACAATGGTCTCGTAACAAGAGGCAAGCGACCGAGGCATTTCATCGCGCAGGATCAGCAGGTCGGCGACCAGCCAGGGCTTCAAACTTTCGCGGTAGACCCAATGATAGGCAGTCAGCGCCGACACCGAACGCAGAATTGCCGCCCACTGAAAATAGTCGAGTGGTCCGCCGACGCGTTCGTTCTCCGGCAGCAATAGGTGATATTTCACGTCGAGGATGCGCGCGGTGTTGTCGGCGCGCTCCACATAGACGCCGAGCCGCGAGAACCAGTAAGCGTCATTGCGCAGCATGGTGCGGTAGGCGGACCCGTCATAGCGGAGCGAGGATTCCTGCACCCAGCGCAGGAAGCGGGAAAATTCCTCGCGCGATGTCGGTCCGTTGCCGTACCGCTGCAATTCAAGCCAGGTACCGTTAATGGAGTCCCACATTTCCATGGTGAGGGCGGTGCGCACCGCACGCGCGTTGCCGCGCGCAAGTTCGAAACACGAGCGGATCGACGACGTATTGACGGTGGAAAAAGCGAGAAAGTCGGTGACGTTCTCTTCGTTGGCTTCGTCGTAGAGCTTGAAGAAAGCGGAGGCGCAGCCGGCGGTCGCCACCGCGGATTCCCATTCATTGCTGGTGCCGACATAGGCGAGCGGCAGCGCCGAGAGCCGTTGCGTCGCGTCGAGGATGCGCGCGAGATATTCCGCGCGCTCCACGTAGCGCGAAAGCCAGTACAGGTTGTCGGCGGTGCGCGAGAGCATCCGGTCAATCTTTCAATCTCGTCATTCCGGGGCGCGCTGAAAGCGCGAACCCGGAATCCAGAAGTTTGCCTCTAGATTCCGGGTCCGCCGCTTTGCGGCGTCCCGGAATGACGGGGAATAACTGTCTCATCCGTCCAGCACCCATGTGTCTTTCGTCCCGCCGCCCTGGCTGGAATTGACGACCAACGATCCGTCCTTGAGCGCGACCCGCGTCAGCCCGCCGGGCACGATCCTGATGCGGTCGCGGCCGGTGAGAACAAACGGGCGCAGGTCGACATGGCGCGGTGCCACGCCTTGCTCAACGCAGGTCGGGCAGGTGGACAACGCCAGCGTCGGCTGCGCAATGAAGTTCTTTGGTGACGTCTTCAGCTTGGCGCGGAATTGCTCGATCGCAACTTTGCTGGAGGCGGGGCCGATCAACATGCCGTAACCGCCGGACCCGTGCACTTCCTTCACCACCAACTCGTGCAGATGTTCGAGTACGTAAGCGAGATGGTCTTCCTCGCGGCAGCGCCAGGTCGGCACATTTTTAAGGATCGGTTCTTCACCAAGATAAAATTTCACGACCGCCGGCATGAAGCTGTAGACTGCCTTGTCATCGGCGATGCCGGTGCCGACGGCATTGGCGAGCGTGACATTGCCGGCCTGGTACGCGGGCATCAGGCCGGGCACGCCAAGCGCGGAATCGGGGCGGAACGTGAGCGGATCGAGAAAGTCGTCGTCGACGCGTCGGTAGATGACGTCGACGCGGCGCGGACCCTGCGTCGTGCGCATGTAAACGATCTCGTCCCTCACGAAGAGGTCACGGCCTTCGACCAGTTCAACGCCGAGCTTGTCGGCAAGGAATGAGTGTTCGTAATAGGCTGAGTTGAAGACCCCCGGTGTCAGCAACACTACTGTGGGATCATGCGACGTTGATGTAGGCGCGACTGACTTCAGGGTGGCGAGCAATTCATCCGGATAGTTCTCGACCGGCGCGATGCGATGACGCGAAAACAGTTCCGGGAACAGCCGCATCATGATCTCGCGGTTCTCCAGCATGTAGGAGACACCGGAGGGTGTGCGTGCATTGTCCTCGAGGACATAAAACGTATCGGCGTCGACACGGACGATGTCGATGCCGGCGACTTGCACGTAGATATCGTGCGGTACTTTCAATCCGCTCATCTCCGGCCGGAATGCGGGATTGCGGAACACGAGATCGTCGGGGACGATACCGGCGCGCAGGACTTCGCGCGCGCCGTAGATATCCTTGATGAATGCGTTGAGCGCATTGACGCGTTGCGTCAGGCCTTTTTCGAGCAGCCGCCATTCGACAGCCGACATGATGCGCGGGATGACGTCGAAGGGAATGAGCCGTTCCTGCGCGTCGGCCTCGCCGTACACTGCGAAGGTGATGCCGATCCTGCGAAAGATCAGCTCGGCCTCGCGCCGCCGGTAGTCGAGCACGTCGGGCGGCACCTCGGCGAGCCAACGCGACAGCTCGCCATAGGCCGGGCGCACGCTGCCGTTGTGGCCCTTCATTTCGTCGAAGGCGGTCGCCATCCAAGTCCCCAGCAACGCTCTACAACCGTTCTCCCCAACACCCGTTCCAAATCCCGTTCCAAGACCCGTCCCCGCTGGGGGCGAATGATCGTTCGGGAGCATCGGGGCAAAAGGTGCAAGCTTCAGGCCAAGAAGAGCCAAGAAAAACCAAGGAAATACGGGTATTTCCGTGGGCAGGCGCCGCCCGGCATTGCCTATTTGTTGGGCGGCCACCGATTGAGGGGCGAAGATTGATCCCGGCGCAATGATCCAGGTCAACTTGAGTGACTTCCGGAGCCACGCTAGGTGTTCGGCGGGGCTTTACCCAAGGACTCCGTGACGTCATGAGCAGCGCCAAATCCGAGATCGTCACCGCGGCCGTGCTTGTGATCGGCGACGAGATTTTGTCGGGGCGCACCAAGGACAAGAATATCGGCTACATCGCCGATTACCTCACCGCGATTGGAATCGATCTCAAAGAAGTGCGGGTCGTCTCCGATGACGAGGGTGCGATCGTCGACGCGCTCAACGCCTTGCGTGCGAAGTACACCTATGTCTTTACCACCGGCGGCATCGGGCCGACGCATGACGACATCACGGCCGATTGTGTCGCCAAGGCCTTTGGCGTTGCGCTCGAATTTCATCCAGAGGCGGTTGCGATCCTGAAAGCGCGCCTGGCCAAGACCGGCGGCGAACTCAACGAGGCGCGCATGCGCATGGCGCGCATTCCGCACGGCGCGGCGCTGGTTGCGAACAAAGTGTCGGGCGCGCCCGGGTTCTGGATCGGAAACGTCATCACGATGGCCGGCATTCCCGCGGTGATGCAGGGCATGCTCGATGAAGTTGCGCCCAGGCTCAAGACCGGAACCAAGCTTCTGTCTGCGACGATCCGCGCCGATGCCAAGGAAGGCGATGTCGGCACCGAGCTCGGCGCCATCGCCAAGGCCTATCCCGAAGCGATCATCGGCAGCTATCCATTCATCGACGAGACGCATGGACCCAACACGAACATCGTTGTGCGCTCGCGCGATGCGGACAAGCTCGCGGCCGTGAAGGCTGAAGTTGAATCCATGCTTGTAAAAATAAAATCGCAGCTCGCGGCGGCGCGTTAGCATGGCGGGGGCGAATGGCTAAAACAGAAACCGAGACACCCCATCCGGACAAAATCTTTCCCGTCTCCTGGGACCAATTTCATCGCGACTCTCGCGCCTTGGCGTGGCGGTTGCACGAAGCCGGCCCATTCGAGGCGATCGTGTGCATTACACGGGGCGGGCTGGTGCCGGCCGCCATCGTCGCGCGCGAATTGAACGTCCGCATGATCGAGACGGTGTGCGTTGTGAGCTACCGCGACTACAGAAACCAGGGCGATCTCTCGGTGCTCAAGGGCATCTCGCCTGAAGTGACGGGGCTGCACAAAAGCGGCAAGCGCGTGCTGATCGTCGACGATTTGGTTGATACCGGCAAGACGGCGCGCGTGGTGCGCGACCTGCTGCCGAATGCGCACTTCGCGGCAGTCTATGCCAAGCCAATGGGGCGGCCGCTGGTCGACACCTTCATCACTGAAGTATCACAGGACACCTGGATCTATTTCCCCTGGGATACGGGGCTGGCGTTCCAGCCGCCGATCCGCGAGGGTGGGGACTAAGCAATAATAATGTCTGGAGGAAATTCGATGCTGACACGACGCCATCTGCTTGCGAGCGCGGGTGCGATTGCGCTCGGCGCTGCCAGCGGCGAAGTTCGTGCCGACGCTGGCTATGCCAGCCAGCCGATTCATATTCTTGTCGGCTATGCGGCCGGCGGCGGCGTCGACATCATCGCGCGCCTGTTGCAGGACCCGTTGAAGACCGCGCTCGGGCAGACCGTCATCATCGAAAACCGCACGGGGGCGAGCGCGATGCTGGCGACCGGCGCGGTCGCGAAGGCGCCGCCTGACGGCTACACGCTGCTCGCTTGCGCATCCGGCGAGGTGGCGATCAATCATTTCCTCTTTAAGGAAAAGATGGCGTACGACCCGGCGAAGGAGCTGGTGCCCATCGCTCTGGTCGGCATCGTTCCCTGTGTCATCGTCGTCGGCGAGGCGATACCGGTGCACAATCCGAAAGAGCTCATCGCCTACATCAAGGCCAATCCCGGCAAGCTGTCGTTTTCGTCATCAGGCATTGGTAATCCGCAGCAGCTCGCAGGCGAATTGATGAACACAATGGCCGGCACGCAAGTGTTGCACGTTCCCTATCGCGGCTCGGCGCCGGCGGTGACCGATGTTGCGACCGGGGCCGTCACCATGAGCTTCTCGAGCCTGGCGGCGGCCCTGCCACTGATGCAGGCGGGAAAGATCCGCGCGGTGGCGGTCACTTCGCGCGAACGCATGCCGCAACTGCCCGACGTGCCGCCGCTGAGCGAAGGCGCGCCCGGCCTTGCGGGCTACGAGTTGCTCAACTGGTTTGCGATCTTCGGCACCGCCGGCACGCCGCCCGATATCGTCGAACGGCTCAACGGCATTATAAACACCGCGCTCAAGGATCCGGCCATTTCCGACAAGTTATTGCCGCAGGGCATTGTGCCGAAGCCGATGAAGGTCGCCGAGTTCAAGGCATTTGTGGATGCCGAACGCACGAAATTCGGCAAGATCGTCGAGCAGGCCAACATCAAATTGAGCAACTGATCGCGTTTCGGTGTATCATCATGCAACGTCAGAAAATGCCCTGCCGGGGAGATGACCGATGAACGTCAAGCCGAATACCAAGGACGCAAAGCCGGTCGCGGACCTGCTGTCGAAGGTCGTGCGCGCCAAGGATATGCCGTGGCAGAAGATGCGGTTTCCGGGCTGCGAGATGAAGACGCTGCTGTTCGATCCGAGCAGCGGCCTTGCCACCATGCTGATGCGGATGGCGCCGGGTGCGGTGCTGCCCGATCACGAACATGTCCTGATCGAGCAGACTTACGTGCTGGAGGGCTCCCTGGTCGACAAAGAGGGCCCGGATGCCGGGATCGAAGTCGGCGCCGGCGAATTCGTCTGGCGACCGGCCGGCAGCCGTCACACCGCCTGGAGCCCGAAGGGCGGCATGTTCATCGCCATGTTCCAGATCCCCAACAAGTTCTTCGATGTCGATGGCAAGGTGGTGGACGCCAGCGGCAAGGAATGGGACCCGGCCTGGGCCCATTTATTACCGGCCTGAATTAAACGCCGTCGCGTGGGCTACCGCCGCGCGCCGGCGGCTTAAGCCCACGCGGACGTGGCGGAACTGGTAGACGCAAGGGACTTAAAATCCCTAGGAGCGAAAGCTCTGTCCCGGTTCGAGTCCGGGCGTCCGCACCAATACTTTCAATCACTTGCGGGGTCTCTTTTCATTTGAACAAGAAAATGAATCAGGAAATCCTGAGACAACCCGCTAAGTCAGCCCTCTAAAGGCCTCCTATGCGTCTGACGATCAACTGCGATATGGGCGAGGGTTTCGGCCTGTATCGGCTAGGGGATGACGTGGCGATGATGCCGCATATCGATCTCGCCAACGTGGCCTGCGGATTTCATGCCTCCGATCCGCCGACCATGCGCGAAACGGTTCGCCTGGCAAAGAAGCACGCGGTTAAAGTCGGTGCGCATCCATCTTTGCCCGACCTGCAGGGTTTCGGCCGTCGCGCGATGGTCATTTCACCGGCGGAAGTGACGGATCTCGTCACCTATCAGGTTGGCGCGCTCAAGGCGTTTCTGGATGCGGAGGGCGTTGCGCTCAATCACGTCAAGCCGCACGGCGCGCTCTACGGCATGGCGGCGCGCGACGAAAACATCGCGGCGGCCATCGCCGATGCTGTTCTTCCGTTCGGCGTGCCCATTCTCGGCATGGCCTTCACGGCGCAGGAAACGGCTTACAAAAACAAAGGCGTCGAGCTCATACCGGAATTCTACGCCGATCTCGAATACGATGCGCAAGGCAATCTCATCCTCAGCCGCGTGCATGATGCCGTCGATCCGGCGAAAGCGGCCGCGCGGGTATTACGCGTGATGCGCGACCACGCTGTCACCACGACCGCGGGCAAGGATATTCCCGTCAGAGCCGCAACCGTTTGCGTGCATTCCGATACGCCGGCCGCAGTCGCGATCGCCGCCGAACTAAGCCGGGTTCTGCGCGAGGATTCCAAGAGAGCCTGATCGAGTGTGGTCGTCTAGCAGAGCCCGCGACCACATCACCCGATTGCCCAATTTATGCGATAGTTCAATGACGATGATTGGCCGAGGAACTGCCTGGACTCTGACCGCCGCTGTCATTGCGGCTCTGTGCGGCTGTGCCGCCTCAGAAGACACCGCCGGCCGGTTCCTGGTCACGCCGGACAAGTTCGTTTTGTATAACTGCGTGCAAATATCCGACGCCGCACAGATCAATTTTGCCCGGCAGCAACAATTGGAAAAGCTGATAGCGAAGGCGGGAACGGGTGCTGGCGCTGAGTTCGTGAGCGACCTGGCCTACCGGCCGGAATACTTGCAGTTGCGCGGCGAAATGAACGAGCTGCGCAAGGCCGCGACTGCGAAAAATTGCAAGCCCATCATCAACACGACCAGCCCAACTGGTCGGTCAAGCGATCAGGTCATCCGCTGATCGCAAAAATTGTCGGTATTCGGCTACACCTCGTTCGATTTTGTACCGACCAAGTTGTGGGCAGGGCAGCGCTGGCGGCCTGTAAACCGCCTGAAGTTCGTCTATCATGGCAGGGCAATAGCAAGGCGGGGGCTCCAGTGAAAATTCAACAAGTCATCGGAAAAGGGACCGCAAGGCGTAAGCTTACAGCTGCCTTGCTTCTTGGAATCTGCGTGTGCGCTCCAACCGTCGCTTCCGCCGACGAGGGTGGCGTCAGCTTCTGGCTGCCGGGCACTTTCGGGAGCCTCGCCGCGGCGCCGCAGCAACCGGGTTGGTCTTTTGCGGGCATCTACTACCATACGTCGGTGTCGGCCGGCGGCGATGTTGCGGCCGCGCGCCAAGTCACGGTCGGCCGTTTCAACCCGACCGTAAATGTGAATCTGAATGCGAACTTGCACGCCGATGCTGATCTCGCCTTGTTGCAAGCCGGGTACACATTCGCAACGCCGGTGCTCGGCGGTCAGTTGAATGTCAACATGACCGGAATTGCCGGCCGCAACAGTGTCTCTCTCGACGGGACATTGACGGCAATGCTCGGCCCGCTCGTCGTTACCCGGCAAGGCAGCATCGATAGCGCGGTGTCCGGCTTCGGCGATTTATATCCGCAAGCGTCGCTGCGCTGGAACATGGGCGTCCATAACTTCATGACGTATGTCATGGGAGACATTCCGGTCGGTGCCTACGATCCTTCGCGTCTAGCCAATCTCGGAATTGGCCACGGGGCCATCGATGGCGGCGTTGGGTACACCTATTTCAATCCGCAGACCGGCCATGAATTCTCCGCCGTGACCGGACTGACCTACAATTTCAAGAATACCGATACCGATTACCAAAACGGCATCGACTGGCATCTCGACTGGGGCGCTTCACAATTCCTGTCGAAGCAATTCTTCATCGGCGCCGTAGGTTATTTCTACAGTCAGATCACAGCCGACAGCGGCCAGGCCGCGTTTCTCGGGTCCAACGAATCCCGTGTCATCGGCGTAGGACCGCAGATCGGCTTCCTGTTTCCTGTCGGCGATATGCAGGGCTACCTGAACCTCAAGGGCTACGGCGAGTTTGATGCCGCGAGCCGGCCGCACGGATGGAATACCTGGCTGACGTTCGCAATCACCCCGGCGGCGGAGCGGCCTTCTCCCAAGAGCCTGATGATTCACAAGTGACTTGATCGCCGCCGCGCAACGCCCGGGCGTGGAACTTTTCGGGTTCCACGCGCTTATTGGCGTGGAACCCGCCACGTCCGTGGCATTATCAGGGGGCGCGCATGGGCCTGTTAATCAGTATTCTGATTACGTTTCTCGTTATCGTTCTGGTGCTCTATCTCATCAATATGTTGCCGATTGACGGGCGCGCGAAGCAGATCGTGCGGGTCGTCGTCATCATCATCGGCATACTGTCGCTGTTGAAATATCTGGCGGTCTACTAGCGGTCTTCAAGCGCAACGCGGCGTAGCCGCAGCGCATTGCTGACGACACTGACCGATGACAGCGCCATCGCCGCGGCGGCGATGACTGGCGACAGCAGGATTCCGAACACGGGATAAAGCACGCCTGCGGCCACGGGCACGCCCGCGGCATTGTAGATGAAGGCGAAAAACAGATTCTGCCGGATGTTGCCCATGACGGCGGCGGAGAGGGCGCGTGCTTTCACAATGCCGGTGAGATCGCCCTTGAGCAGCGTGATGCCGGCGCTTTCGATCGCGACATCGGCGCCAGTGCCCATCGCGATGCCGACCTCGGCGGCGGCGAGCGCCGGTGCGTCGTTGACGCCATCACCGGCCATCGCGACCACGCGGCCTTCGCGCCGGAGTTTTTCCACGACCGCGCTTTTCTGATCGGGCAGCACTTCCGCCTCGACTTCCGCGATACCGAGACGGCGGGCAACGGCCTGCGCCGTGGTGCGGTTGTCGCCCGTCAGCATAACGACGCGGATGCCATCGGCGGCGAGCGCCTTGAGCGCGGCTGGCGTCGTTTCCTTGACCGGATCGGCAATGGCGATGACACCGGCCGATTTGCCATTCACGGCGAGGAAGATGGCGGTGGCGCCGTCACTGCGTAGGCGTTCGGCTTCGGCGGAGAGGGAAGCCGTATCGATATGCAGTTCATCCAGGAATCTGGCATTGCCGAGCGCAAGCTTCTTGCCCATCAACAACGCCGGTAACGCCTTTTCCTGCCGGCGAATCAAACTCGCTAGCCGACGACAGCTCAAGTTTGCGCTCGGCTGCGGCGGCAACGATCGCGGCCGCCAGCGGATGTTCGCTGCCGCGCTCCACGCTGGCCGCGAGCTGGAGGACCTGCGCCTCATCGAAACCGGGCGCGGGGGAAACCGCGACGACTTTGGGCTTGCCCTCGGTAAGGGTGCCGGTCTTGTCGATGACGAGCGTATCGATTTTTTCCATACGCTCGAGCGCCTCGGCGTTTTTGATGAGCACGCCAGCCTGCGCACCGCGGCCGACACCGACCATGATCGACATCGGCGTGGCAAGGCCCAGCGCGCAAGGGCATGCAATGATCAGCACACTCACGGCGGCGACGAGCCCAAAGGCAAAGCGCGGCTCGGGGCCGAAGATGGCCCAGGCGGCAAAGGCGAGCAGGGCGACGGCAATCACCGTCGGCACGAACCAGGCCGATACCTGATCCGCCAGACGCTGGATCGGCGCGCGGCTGCGTTGCGCGCTCGCGACCATCTGGACGATCTGTGACAGCAATGTCTCGCGGCCGACTTTTTCGGCACGCATGATGAAGCTGCCGCTTTTATTGAGCGTTCCGCCGATCACGCGCGAGTCTTTATCCTTCGTGACAGGCATGGATTCGCCGGTCACCATGGATTCATCGAGCGCGGAACGGCCCTCCAGTACGACGCCGTCAACCGGCACCTTGTCGCCAGGACGAACGCGCAAGCGGTCGCCGGCCTGCACCGAGTCGAGCGAGAGGTCCTCGTCGCTGCCATCCTCTTTTACACGGCGGGCGGTTTTGGGGGCGAGATCGAGCAATGCCCGGATCGCACCAGACGTCGCGGCGCGTGCGCGCAGTTCGAGCACTTGCCCCATCAGCACGAGCACCGTGATGACACTGGCGGCTTCGAAGTAAACCGCGGGCGAACCGCCGTGGCCGCGGAATGCGTCCGGAAATATTCCCGGCGCGAATGTCGCGAACAGGCTGTACACATAGGCAACGCCGGTGCCCATGGCGATCAGCGTGAACATATTGAGATTGCGCGTGAGCAGGGACTGCCAACCGCGCACGAAGAACGGCCAGCCGGCCCACAGCACAACCGGCGTGGAAAAAGCAAACTGGACGTAGCTCGACAGCGTCGGCGCAACCCAGTTGTGCGGACCGGCGAGGTGGCCGCCCATTTCGAGCGTGAACACCGGCAGCGTGAGCACGAGGCCGATCCAGAATCGCCGCGTCATGTCGACGAGTTCTGGATTCGGCCCGGTGTCGGGGGAAGCAATTTCAGGCTCGAGCGCCATACCGCAGATCGGGCAGGAGCCGGGTCCGATCTGGCGGATCTCCGGGTGCATCGGGCAGGTGTAGGTCGTGCCTTCGGCGACCGGTTCAGGCTCGCGCTCGCCGAGATATTTCTGCGGATCGGCAACGAATTTCGTGCGGCAGCCGGCCGAGCAGAAATAATAGGTATGGCCGCGGTGATCGGCGCGGTGCTTGGCGGTGTGCGGGTCGACCGTCATGCCGCAGACCGGATCGAGCACGCCGGCCGCGTCGTGATGATGGTGCTCCGTTGCCGCTGTCATGACTTGTCCTTTATACCCCCAGGGGGTATATAGACCTCATGGCAAAGGACAGCAAGGCGGAAACGCTGCAGCGGCTCAATCGTATCGAAGGGCAGGTGCGGGGGCTTTCCCGCATGGTCGAGGGCGAGCGCTACTGCATCGACATCGTCACGCAGATCGGCGCGGTGCGTGCCGCGCTGCGGCGGGTCGAAGAGGAAATCCTGCGCGATCACGTGGCGCATTGCGTCGACCATGCGATCAAGAGCGGCAACAAGGCCGATCAGCGGCGCAAGGTCGCCGAATTGATGGATGTCATGGGAAGGGCGGCGCGGTAGAGGCACGCCGCAGCCTAGCCGCGTGCCGAAATCCGAAGTTGATCGAGATCAACCGAATTTCTGCCGGGCCAGTTCGGCGCCCTTACCGAGTGCGATAAGCTTTGCTTCGGCAATGTCGCGTCGCATCGGCGCCATGCCGCAATTGGTGCAGGCGACAATTTTTTCCTTCGGGACGAATTTCATCACCTCGGCGATCACCTGCGCCACGCGCTCGGGCGTCTCGATCTCGTCGCTGGCGACATCAATCGCGCCGATCAGCACGTCCTTGCCCTCGAGCAACGACAATAATTTAAGCGGCACGTGCGAATTGATGCATTCGACCGAGACCTGGCCAATGCGGCTTTTGGCAAGGGCCGGGAATATCTCCTCGTACTGACGCCACTCGCCGCCGAGCGTTTTCTTCCAGTCGATATTGGCCTTGATCCCGTAGCCGTAGCAGATATGGACCGCCGTCGTGCATTTGAGTCCGTCGATGGCACGGTTGAGCGCTTCGACGCCCCAGCCTGCGACCTCGCCCATGAACACGTTGAAGGCCGGCTCGTCGATCTGGATCACATCGACGCCGTCGCATTCGAGCGCGCGCGCTTCCTTGTTGAGCAAGTCGGCGAAAGCAAATGCCATTTTGATTTTGTCGCCATAATGTGAATCGGCGACAGTGTCCGAAATCGTCATCGGGCCCGGCAGCGTGACCTTCAGCTTGCGCTTGGTATGGGCGCGGGCGTGGCGCGTTTCGGCCTGGTGCACGCGGCCCTTGAGCGTGAGCTCTCCGCGCACCACCGGCACCATGGCTTTGTAGCGATCACCACGGATGCCCATCTCGACCTTGTGCGCGAAGTCGAGACCGTCGACGAATTCCAGGAAACCGTGCACGAAATGCTGGCGCGACTGTTCGCCGTCGCCGACGATATCGATGCCGGCATCTTCCTGCCATTTGACGGCGAGCAGAGTGGCGTCGAGCTTTGCCGCGGCCAGTTCATCCCCTTGCAGGCGCCATTGCGGCCATAACTTGTTCGGCTCGGCGAGCCAGGATGGTTTCGGCAGGCTTCCGGCAACGGTCGATGGAAATAACATCTCTCAACTCATGTAACGTTCGGGCGGACGCCAACTATAGAGCCAATCATAGCGCGCGCGCAGTTTTTCTCCGCCCATCGCCCGCATCGCCAGATTGCGGACGAAGGCCTCGGGTCCGCTCAGCCCATAGATGCGGGCCTGCCGTCGTGCGGCTTGTTGGGCGCGCATGGTGCGGTGCCAGCGGGCGCCTTCGTAGGCGCGGAGCGCATCGGAGGGGTCATCGAGATATTTGCCGAGCATATCGGCGAGGACGGCGGCGTCCTCGATCGCCATGCCGGCGCCCTGGGCGAGGAAGGGCAGCATCGGGTGGGCCGCGTCCCCAATCAATGTCACCGGGACCTTGCCGCCACGAAACGGCGTGTTGCGGTCGTACAGCGCCCATTTGAGCCAGCGGTCGGGGCGGGCAATGAGCGCGCGCGCTTTCTCCGACCAGGACCAGCGCGCGAAATGGCGCAGCAGTTCGGCCGCGTCCCCGGCCGCCGACCATCCCAATTCATTCCATTCATCGTGCACGATGGCGACGATATTGATGAGGCTGCCGGCCTTGACCGGGTAGTGCACGAGATGCGCCTCGCTGCCGAGCCACAGATGCACCAGCGGTTCGCGAAATTCAGCGGGCGCCGCGTCGGCGGGAATGAGTGCGCGCCATGCGGTGCGGCGGCGGAACGTTGGGGGCTGTTGCTCGCGCAAACGCCCCGCGATGCTTGACCAGATTCCGTCGGCGCCGATCAACGCGATGCCGCGCTCGTCCAGAACTTGCGTGCCGCGCTTGCCGAGCACGCTGACGCCTTTGACGTGCGCGGCGAAATCCTCAACGTGGACGCCGAGATGGATTTTGACGTCGAGCTCCTTCTGCGCCACATCGGCGAGCGCAAGCTGGAGATCGCCGCGATGCATCGACCAGTAGGGCGCGCCGTAGCGGCGTTCCATGTCGTCGCCGAGGGGGATGCGCACGATCTCCCTGCCCGAGCCGCCAGCCATCACGCGAATGGCATTTGGTGCGACGACGGCTGCTTCAAGACGCTCGCGCAAGCCGAGCGCGATCAGCACGCGGCTGGCGTTGGGTGAAAGCTGGAGACCGGCGCCGGCCTCTTCCAGTTTGGGGGCTTGCTCCAGCACGGTGAGCCGCATGCCGGCGCGCGCAAGTGCAATGGCCGCCGTGAGGCCGCCGATGCCGGCCCCGGCGACGATGACATGACGCGCAGGCGCCATGGCTGGAAATCCCGATCTCGTTCAGGCGGCGGCGGAATGCGGCAAAGCGCATTGCGGCGGGTTGGCCGCGTGCGAATCAAGCTTCGGCGCGAAGCGGTAGAGCGTCGAGCAGTAGGGGCAGATGATCTCGTTGTCCTCGCCCATGTCGAGGAAGACATGCGGATGATCGTAGGGCGGCGTTGCGCCCACGCACATGAATTCCCTGGCGCCAATCTCGATCACCGGGACGCCCGGATCGTTTTGGAAATGGGGGACGACGTGTTCCGCCATGATATCTCCCTGGGAACCCTTCATGCGGCCGCGCTTCGGCGGCGAATTCCGGCGCACCATAGCGAGGCGCAGGTAGGATGCCTAGCGGGATTGCCAAACGCTTCACTGGCTTTGCCAACGAAACGCCTTGGTTTCCAGTCACAGCACGCTCGGACAGACGATATGTCGGGCAGGCGGGAGAGCCGGTTGGAACCAGTGCAGCGAAGGATGGCGCGGATCCCGCGAGTCGGACCGGTTTTGTTTGCCCTGGCCGCGGTCGTGTTCGCTCTGGCCTCCGCCTATGCCGTGCCCCATGCGGTCGTGGCGCTTGAAGGTCTTAACGATCCGGCGCGGATTGCCGATCATGCGCTCGACGGGCGATTCGATGCGGGCGTCGCACGGCACGAAATCGAGGCGGCGCTTGCCGCCCATGATGCGGATCTGGCGCAGAGCTTCGTCGACCTTGCGGCCGACCGCAGTGTGGCGATCGATCCGACCCAGGTCCAGAAAGTGAATGCGGCTACCGCGGACGCCGCCACTACGCGCCACAAGGCGGAGAGTTTCGCGCGCGGCTTCATAACCGGCGAACCCGACGACATGGCGGCCCTCGCAGGCACCACGCTCGGCGATCTTTTCGTCTTCGGCGATATCCGCGATGCATTGCGAGAGGGCAAACATCTCGTGGCCGGCGAACAGGCCGATGAACTTGTCCTGGGTCTCGCCTGCGTCGGCATCGCGATCACGGCGGGCACCTACGCAACCTTCGGGGCGGCAGCACCGGCGCGCGTCGGTTTGACGCTCGCCAAGGCCGCCCGCAAGACCGGAAGCCTGACGGCAGAGTTTTCCGCGAGCCTCGCGCCTTTGGTGCGCCGCGCGATTGACTGGCGGCCCTTGCGTCAGGGCGCAACGAAGGTGTCGTTCGCCGGGCCAGCATCGGCCGAACGTGCGGCGCGCGAAGCCGTCAAGGTCGAGCGCGCCGGCGGCCTGTTGCAATTGGCAGGCGACGTAGGCCGTGTGGAAAGAGCCGCCGGCGGGCGCGCCGCGCTGGATGGTCTCAGAATCGCAAAAGAGCCGCGTGATGTGACGCGCGTGGCAAAGCTCGCTGAGAAAGAAGGGAGTCGCACGCGCGCGATTCTCAAGATTGCTGGCCGCGGCGCCATTACGATCGCGGCATTTGCGTTCGATGCGGCCGTCTGGCTGCTGGGCGCGCTGTTTGCGGTTCTCGGCTTTATGTCGGCGCTCAAGAATGCCACCGAGCGTGCGGCCTTGCGGTTTTTCCGCCGCCGCCGGGAGCGGCGCGGCCGCCGCGAATTGCAGGCAATTGCAGCGGCTGCGGCGCGCGGCTAGACATCACGCATGGCGCGCTTTGCAAACGGCGAGCGTCGAGATCGCCTATCTCGACGAGGGTGACGGCGATCCGATTGTGCTGGTGCACGGCTTTGCCTCCACCAAGGAAGTGAATTGGCTGCACCCGGGTTGGGTGGCGACGCTCACGCGCGATGGACGGCGTGTGATTGCGCTCGACAATCGCGGGCACGGCGCATCCGGCAAGCTCTACGACCCGTCCGCCTATCACAGCGCGACCATGGCGGACGACGTGCGCGCGCTGCTCGATCATCTGAAAATAGAACGCGCGGACGTGATGGGATATTCCATGGGCGCGCGCATCACGGCATTCCTGGCGGTGACGCATCCCGAACGCGTGCGTTCCGCAATTTTCGGCGGGCTCGGCATCCGGTTGGTGGAAGGCGTCGGTCTGCCGGAAAGCATCGCCGATGCCCTGGAGGCGCCGTCGCTCGATAACGTGCGCGATCCGACCGGCCGTGTTTTTCGGATATTTGCCGACCAGACCAAATCAGATCTGCGCGCGCTGGCGGCCTGCATTCGCGGGTCGCGGCAGACGCTGAGCCGCGCAGATGTGGGTGGGATCCGTGCGCCTGTGCTGGTGGCCGTCGGCACGAAGGATCAGGTGGCGGGGAGTGCCCAGGAACTGGCCGCGCTCATTCCGGGCGCACGCGCGCTCGATATCCCGGACCGTGATCACATGCTGGCCGTCGGCGACAAAGTATTCAAACAGGGCGTTATCGACTTCCTTAACCAACGCGCATGAGCCATGCGCCGGGTGCTCTGGCGGGCCACTTCGCATCTGCAAAAATGTGATAAAAGACCCAGATAGGGGATACCGAGAGGCCGGGAGAACGTAGGTCCATGGCTCAATATCAGACGCGGCCCGCACGGGCCCTCGACAAGGTCGATCCGGTTTGGGCGCGCATCCGCAGCGAAGCGGAAGATATCGCGCGCCGTGAGCCGGAACTGGCGACCTTCATCTACGAAAACATTCTTCATCACGATGCTCTTGAAGCCGCGATTGCGCATCGGGTCAGCCAGCGCCTCGCCCATGCCGACGTGTCGGCTGATATGATCCGGCAGGCTTATGACGATGCGCTCGAGGATCAGCCGGCGCTGGGCGAAGCCTTCCGTGCCGATATAGTCGCAACCATCGACCGCGATCCGGCGACCAGCCGGTTCATCGAGCCGGTACTCTACTACAAAGGCTTCCACGCCATTCAGACACATCGACTGGCACACTGGCTTAACAGCAAAGGCCGCAAGGACTTTGCGCTTTATCTGCAAAGCCGTTCGTCGTCGGTCTTCCAGTGCGACATCAATCCGGCCGCCAAGATCGGCCGCGGCATATTCCTCGATCATGCGACCGGCCTTGTCGTCGGTGAAACTGCGGTCATCGACGATGACGTCTCGATCCTGCACGACGTGACGCTCGGCGGGACGGGCAAGGAGCACGAAGACCGCCATCCGAAGATTCGCCGCGGCGTGATGATAGGCGCGGGCGCCAAGATCCTCGGCAACATCGAAGTCGGACACTGCGCGCGCATTGCGGCGGGCTCGGTGGTCATCAAGCCGGTGCCGAACAATGTTACGGTCGCCGGTGTGCCGGCCAAAGTTGTCGGCGAGGCCGGTTGCCCCGAGCCGTCGCGCACGATGGACCAGATGCTCTACGGCATCATGCTGGATGGGTAGCGTTTTTGCGTTGCGCATGATCTGCGCTTGCACCGGGCCCGCCGATCGGGCAATGAAACGTTACGTCTGAGACAGGAGTGACCCGGTGAACGTCCAGGAAGTCAGGCAACTCGACGGCTATCTGAAGAAGCTGTTTGGTACGCAGAATATCCGCGTCGTGCCGAAGGGCTCGGATACCGCCGAGGTTTACGTTGGCGAAGACGACCTTGGCGAACTCACGGTCGACGACGAGGAAGGCGAGCGTTCGTACAATTTCCGAATGGTCATCCAGGTCGGCAACGACCCCAGCATCCAGCCGGTGCCGACGCTCAACGCGTACCTGCGCGGCAAATTCGAAAACGACAATATCCGTGTGGTTCCGCGCCCGAAAAAAACGAACTCGCTGGAAGTTTATATGGGCGAGGAATTCATCGCGGTGCTGTTTCTGGAAATCGAAAAAGGCCGACGGTCTTATATTCTCGAATTGCCGATCCTCGACGTCGATCTGGTGACTGACAACTAGTTCGGATGCAGACGCACGGCGAGGCGGTCGATGCCACTCGCGACATTCTTCCAGTCGTTCAGCCAGTCGCGCGGAAAGCGGTAGGTGATGTCGGCATTGCCGATGCGCCGCTCCAGCAGGCAAGTCCCCGAATTGTTGACGCCTTTGCGCGAGCAGCGCGCGAGAAAATGTTCAGGCGCCGTTGACTCGAAAACCAGATCTTCGCCCCGATAGGGCGAGTCATCGCGAAAGCCACGAAAGGTGAGACCGGGGGGACCTGCGACCGGCTCGGCCACCAGGTAACGCGGGTAGATCGTCTGCACGCGCTCCATCAGCGGTAATGTCGCCTCGCCGGATGCAATGGTGATGAACAGGCGTTCGTTCGGATCAACGGGTGCACCTACCGTCGGCTTGATGGTGGGGTCGGGCGGGACCAGCGAAGGCCACAGGTATGACAGGTCGACGCGCTCGTGCGTGCCCGGGCGGCGCTGCACATTCATGCGGATCGCCGCCGGCTCGATATTGAAAGACACACCTGCAATCACGATCGGCAGCGACGGTGCATCCAGCGCAACCGGCGCGTCCGGCCAGCGCGGCCACAGGATGTAGGCGACGTAGCCGGCCGCGATCACCGCGAATGCGGCGAAGACGACCAGCGGCGCGAATAGCGGGCTATGGCCAGCTTGGCGCCGGCGGCGAGGCCGGGGTTCCTGGGCGAGAATGGCCAATGCGGTGATGCTCCGAGGCGAATCGGGGCGATTATGCCACGCCGCCGGCCCGGCTCGCGGGCCCAGCTATTTACCATTCATTAAGGATTGGCTGGCGCCAGGGCCCTCCCTTTGCAACAGATGGCCCCTGGTAATGCGTTGAGGCCGTTGATGACCCCGGAATCGGTACAAATGCTGTTCTCGCTGGCGCTTGGCTTTGCCGTGGCCGGTCTGTGCAGTTCCGCCTACCAGCTGGCGACCAGCCGCTTGCTGAGCTTCAGCCAGCTCAGCACCGGCCCGGGTCCCGGCACGATCGCAGCCATCCCGCTGCTGGTACTGTCGGCGCCGTTCCTGATCATGCGCAACACCATTCTTGGCCGCCGGCAGGAAGGCCGTCGCTTCGAATTCGTCTTCCTGGCGACTCTGATCGCGGGCTTCTGGAGCCTGATGTCGGGCCTCGTTCTGGTGATGACCCTGCAGGCTTGCGGCATCCTGGTCGCCTAAGGCGCTTTCCTCGCCATCGCTGTTCGGGCAAGTTCGCCCGCCGAGCGCGGAGCGGAGACTGCAATGCCGATCTATGAACTTGATGGCCAGGCGCCTGAATTCCCGGGCGAGGGGCAATATTACGTCGCCGATACGGCGGTGCTGATCGGCCGCGTGCGGCTCAAGGCCGAAGCGAGCGTCTGGTTCGGCGCGGTGCTGCGCGGCGACAATGAGTGGATCGAACTCGGCGAACGCTCGCAAATCCAGGACAATGCCACGCTGCATTCCGATCCGGGATTTCCCATGACCATCGGCCGCGACTGCGTGATTGGCCATAACGTCATTCTGCACGGCTGCACGATCGGCGACAGTTCGCTGGTCGGCATGGGCGCGATCATGCTCAACGGCGCCAGGATCGGAAAAAATTCGCTGGTCGGCGCCGGCAGCGTCGTCACCGAAGGCAAGAGTTTTCCGGACAATTCGCTGATCGTCGGCGCACCGGCGCGCGCGATCCGCACGCTGGACGAGAAGGGCGTGCAGATGATCCGCGCCGGCGCCGACATCTATGTGCGGCGCTGGAAACAGTACGCCAAGGGATTGAAGCGGATCGACTGAGTTCAGGCGGCCGCTTTTCTGCTCTCGACCTGCGGCGTGGCGCGGAGCGCGATCGCCAGCCGGTTCCACATGTTGATGGCGACAGCCGCGGCCGTGAGATCGATGATCTCTTTTTCCGAGAATTGCTTGCGCACCGCGTCGTAGACCTCGTCAGGCACGTGGTCCCGCGCGACCAGCGTGATGGCTTCAGTCCAGGCCAACGCCGCGCGTTCGCGCTCGCTGAAAATCGGGGCTTCGCGCCATGCATCGAGAAGATGCATGCGCTCATCGGTTTCGCCGATCTTGCGTGCTTCACGCGTATGCATGGCCAGGCAATAAGCGCAGCCGTTGATCTGCGACGCGCGGATCTTGATGAGCTCGCGCAATTTCGGATCGAGTCCGGACTTGTCGACATAACCTTGCAGGGCACTCGCTGCCTGAAGGGCGGTTGGACTCACTTTAGTGACATCAATTCGCTGCTGCATGGGCCGACTCCCATTTTGCTGTCGCTCCCGCAACACAAAATGGTCCGGAAAAAAGCCGGGAGTCTGGCCGCATCGTGACGATCGGATGAAATCTCAATGGAACTACCTGGAACCGAAAATGGTGCGGCCGGCTCTTGGGGGAGAGCCGGCCGCTCGCGAACCCGGTCTGGGGACGGGGAGGGGTGGGGACGTGACCGGGAACGCGAATTCCTTTTCTGTTAGCGCGCAGAAACTGTTGCAGGTGCCGTGCGCGGTTCGCCGAGCGCGACCCACAGGTTCGGATCAGATTGCGACTGCCGCTTCACGAAGCGGTAGCCGGTCTTGTTCCATGGCAGGACCTGCGGTTCCTGATTGTCGAGAATGAATTCGCCGTGGTCAGTCTTCACGGTGAGCACGGCATGGCCGTCGCCCTTCTTGTCGCGCACCACGGTGATGAGCAGCGCTTCGCGCGGCCAGCCGGCCTGCATCAACATCCGCCGCTTGAGCAGGACGTAGTCCTCGCAGTCGCCGTAGCCGTCATCGGGATAGTTCCAGCGTTCGATCACACCCCAATGTTCGACGTCGGTGATCGGTTTGATTGCGTCATTGACCCAGGCATTGACCTTGACGATGTCGGCCCAGGCTTTCTGGGTCAGAACGACATCGCGCGGCGCAGAGGGTTGGGTGGTGCATTCGGGCTTATATTCAATGCAGAACTCGACCCAGCCGATCGGTGCGCGCGTCGGTTCCCCGACCACGGCATAGACCGAGCGCTCGTCGATCGTTGACGGTTGACCGAGAGAGGCGGTGGTGTCGCCAGCGACGGCACGGCCGGCAGGTGCGGCCACGATGGCCACGCCGGCAAGAACCAGCAACGCGCTGGCCCGAAGTGCCTGTCCGAAACGCCTAGCCATTTGTGGCCCCTTCCCGTCTTGTTGGGGCCACATTTCTCACAAACGACTTGTATTGGCGCTAAGTCGGGCAAGTCATTTTGAGAAGAACTGTAGTAAAACTCGACTCGAATACTTGTAAAACTGGAATCGAATTCGATTAAAATCTTAGCGAATACAATTTAGCTAAAATTGTCGCCATTAACATCTGGAGGCAAAATGATACGGCCGCGCGGGGCTTCGCGCGCGCGCGTTTACGTTTGGCGGGGTCAGGATTGGTTCGTTGTCGGTCCAGCGACGGCCCGTTCGCTTACAGGCCCCTTGCCGTCAGGACGCAATTTGCGGCTAAGGATTTACGGAGCGGTGACGCTATCCGCCGGTAACGTTTTCCTCGACGAAATCGGGGTGCTGGAGCCGCATGAATTCGATGGCGAAGCCATCTTCGATGTGGCGGACAACGCGCCCCTGCGTCTTGCCGATCGTAACCACCACGCCGACCGGTGGGCGCAGGTCGGGCGAGATGCCGATCGCCGCGCCTGATTGCGAAAGGTCGATCACGCGGCAGGCGACGTTGGTGCCGTTCGGCAGAACCAGCCGCGCCATTGCATTACGCGGCGCAAAGCGGCCGTGGCGGCGGTCTTCCGGCAGATTGAGGATCTGCCGATTGGCAAGCCAGGTCAGTTGCGCGGCGAGTTTGTCGCGCTTGCGCAGGGTTGCCGAAATGGTCATGGCAAAGCCATTCTCGATGGTGCGCGCAACTTTGCCTTCGAGCCGGCCGATGTGATCGATATAGGCGATGACTTTTTCGCCGGGCTGGCCGGCCATTGGCGCAATCACCGCCATGCCGCCCGGTGACATGTCGACCACCTGGCACGGGTATTCCCGCCGGTCCGCCAGCATGTAGCGGCCGAGCAGGTTGACTTTCACGCGCTGATGACGCCGGCGTTCCTCGGCCAGAGGCAGTATCACCGGTTTTGTCAGGGGCAGTGCCATAGGTGTCGGGATCGGAAAGCCTTTTTCCGCGATCACCGAGCCTATTAGCCTATCGTTAACGATGCGTTAGCTGGCGCGTCCACCCGGCTGTCCGCGGCCGCCGGTATAGACCTGGAAGCCGTGGCGCAGGCGTTGACCATCGCGCGGTTGCCCGAAACGTGGCGTGCCAGCGTCGGTCTGCCGGCCGTCGATATGCCGCAGTGTTTTCAGTTCAAGTTCAACAACCGGGCGTTCGCCCAGCCAATAAGGTGGCGTGAGGGGAGCCAGTACGCCGAGCGCGCGAACGCGCGCGTGGCCTGCGTGGGAAAGCGGCAGCAGCAATAATTCCAATTCCACTTCGTCGCCGGTTTCGGTTCGTCCAAGAATACCTGCAACCGTTCCGACATTTTCATCGATGACCGCGGCCAACAGTTCCTCGGTCTGCTCGCGGCTCGACTCGCTCCATTGCGCGTTGAACGCTTCACCTTTTATTTCACGCGTAAACAATGCGCAGACCCGGGTTCCGGCGAGCCGGAATCGAATATCATCGGCGAAATCCGCCGCAAGCATGAATGTGTCGCCGAGGACATGACGAATATCCGCCGGATCAATATCGGATCGGTCCGGCGCTGTGCGTCGGCCTCGCTTCCGGTTCCAATAGTCGAATAGTGCGCGCGTCGAAGCGTGTTTCATTTCCAGACCTGTTCCGTCGCGACACGAAAAGTGTCGCGTTTGTCCCCGATCGGGACAGGCGCGACGGCTTTTGGGCCACGATGTCGCTTAGGGAGCAGGGGGCATGCCGCCGGCATGTGTCGGGGCAGGCGAACGGCGGTTAGTGTTAAAACCAGAGTCGGATTGGCAGCCCCGCCAAGCTTGCCTATGGTCCCCGTCGATCCATGTGGCAGGCCGGTGCCAAAATGTGGCGCACCGGACCAAAGAGTTGGGAGCCCGGGGAGGCGAGGGGATGTGACCAAGCCGTAAAGGCGCGGCAATAACCCCGCAACGCGGCTCAAGGGAGGGCGAAAGCCCTCCCTTTTTCTTTGGGCGAGTGGGCATGCGGCTTGCGGCGGAGTGGCGAAGCAGCGTAACTCACGTTCCGCATCGGGCCCTTCTCGTGAAACGCGAACCGCTCTTCAACATTCCACCCGTTGTCGTCGTTGTGCTGGCCGTGCTGGCGCTTGTTCACGTCGTCCGCACATTCTTGCTGAGCGAGCAGCAGGACATCGAATTCCTGCTCAATTTCGCTTTCATCCCGGCGCGCTATGACAATTCCTTCGTACTCGGCGGCGCACTGCCTGGTGGCGGCGCGGATGTGTGGACATTTGTCACCTATGCTCTCATTCATGCCAACTGGACCCACCTTGGCGTCAATGCGGTGTGGCTGCTGCCCTTCGGCAGCGCCGTGGCGCGCCGCTTTGGCGCGATTCGCTTTCTGCTGTTTCTTGCGGTGACTGCGGCAGCGGGAGCGGCGTTGCATCTGGCGACGCATGCCGGCGAACAATTCCCGATGATCGGCGCATCTGCAGCAATTTCGGGAGCGATGGCCGCCGCCATGCGTTTTGTTTTCCAGCACGGGGGGCCGCTCGGACTATTGCGGGGTGCCGACGAAAGCGCTTATCGCGTGCCGGCGATCCCGCTGAGCGGTGTATTGCAAGACGCCCGCGTACTTCTTTTCCTGGCGGCTTGGTTTGGCATCAACCTGCTGTTCGGGCTCGGATCGCTTCCGATTGCCGGCGGCGATCAGCCGGTCGCCTGGCAGGCGCATATCGGCGGCTTCCTCGCAGGGTTGCTGCTGTTTTCCTGGTTCGACCCGAAACACGATTTTCCGCAATTCGACGATTCTGCTGCAACGCGGCATTAGGTAATCACGTAATGCAGCCCTGTCCTCGCGCATTTGCGTCTTGACGGAACCAGCGCATTGGCGGGATCGTTCCTCTCACGGTTGCGCATGACCGCTTTGAACAATCATGCGCCAGGGAGGCTGCCATGAACGTCAAGGCGATCCTGGCCGCCAAGAAATTGGGCGGCGACACCATCACCATCGAACCCACCGCCGATCTTGCGGCGGCGGCAAAGCTCCTTTCGAAACATCGCATCGGCGCGGTGCTGATCTGCGGCGCCGGTGGGCGTCTCTCCGGAATCTTGTCCGAGCGTGACATCGTGCGTGCTCTATCCGATCATGGCGCCGCCGCGCTCGCTTTGCCGGTCGGCCAGGTGATGACACGCGACATCGAGACCTGCAGCGAGGACGACGTTGTCGCCAGCATCACGGAGCGCATGACGGCCGGGCGTTTCCGCCACATGCCGGTGCTCAGGAATGGAAAACTCGTGGGCCTGATTTCAATCGGCGACGTGGTCAAGCAACGCGTGGATGAAATCGAGCGCGAGTCAGAGGCGATGCGCGATTATATTCGTACCGCGTAATTCACAGTCTACAGAGTGTTGCCGTTGGCTGGCTGCGACAGCGCCGTGACCGCCTCGCTGACGGCATCGATTGCCTTTTCGGCAGCCTCGGCGCCGATGTCGATGGCCTGACCTGCGCGGTGAAAATCGAACCAGCCAATGGCGCCGAGCCTTGGACTGATCAAAACGTCGGGCGGATCGCCAGCAAGGCGCGCACGCGTGATGCGGTCTTGCATCACATTGAAAGCTTCGACCATGACCGTCGGAAGGCCGGGGCGGCCGCGCCTGCCGAAAAATTGCCGGCGCAGCGAACGCTCGCCGCTGAACATTCCGCGAAAGCCGTTGGGTTTTTCCGGCGCGCGGACCAGGTCACTGTCGTCGGATCCGTGACTGGCGATAATTGTGCCGCGGCCGAACAGATCGGAATTGAGATTGACGGCGATCACCAGGCGCGCGCCAAGCGCGCGAGCGGCTGACACTGGCACCGGATTGACTAACGCACCGTCCACCAGCCATCGGCCGCCGATCAGTACAGGCGGAAATATTCCGGGCAGCGCATAGGACGCACGCAGTGCATCGCTCAATCGTCCGCGCGTGAGCCAGATTTCGTGGCCGGTGTTGAATTCAGTGGCGATCGCCGCAAAACGGATCGGCAGATCGTCAATCCGGCTCTCCTTGAGACCGGACTCCAACTGGGAGGCGAGATGGCCGCCGCCGATCAGTCCTGAACCGGACAGGCTGATATCGAGATAGCTCAGGACCCCGCGCACGGTGAGGGTGCGCGCCCAGCTTTCCAGGTTGTCCATTTCCTTGGCGGCATAGCAGCCGCCGACCACGGCGCCGATCGACGTGCCGACGATCACGTCGGGTACGATTCCGTGCGCGAGCAGTGTCCGCATCACGCCGATATGGGCAAAGCCGCGCGCGGCACCGCCACCGAGAGCCAGACCAATTGTCGGACGCGTGGTTGCCGGTCGCGATTGCGTGGTGGCTTCCGCGGCGCGGTCGCCGTTGCGCGCTCGCGCAAATAGGCCCTCGAACACCAAAACCAGTTACTCCCTGTCCCCGGGTGTCATACCGGAATAGCCCTTAGACGAGCCGATCACTCCAACAGTCCGAAGATTGCTGGCGGAGTCTTGTGACCGAAACGTGACAGGGAGCGTGCGCCCGGCGGATTACGTAAATGTTAAATGTCGCAGCCCGCCAATTGGTTCCTCAAGCGCCAAACCGCGTGACAATTGCAGTGAGCTGCGGCCGCTCCCGGTCTTCCGGCGGCTTGGCGGGGCGTCCGATATGCACGAATCCGGCAATTCGTTCATTCGCGGCAAGGCCAAGTGCATCGAGCACGCGCCGGTCGTAGGCATACCACTCGGTGATCCAGCTCGCGGCATAGCCCATCGCATGCGCCGCGATAACGAGCGTCATCGCGGAAGCCCCGGCCGAAAGCTGCTGCTCCCATTCCGGAATTTTCGCGTGCGGGCCGGCCCGGCTCACGACGGCGATGACGAGCGGCGCCCGCGCCAGCCGCTTGCGCTCGAAGTCGATCTGTTCGAGCGTGGCATCGGGGCGGTTGGCGCGAAAGGCCGAAGCGATCGTCTCACCCGCGGCGGCGCGAGCCTCGCCTTCGAACAGGATGAAGCGCCAGGGCGCCAGCTTGCCGTGATCGGGGACCCGCGACGCAATTTTCAGCAGCGTTTCGATCTCGGCTTCCGTAGGACCGGGGCCGGCCAGTTCAATCGGTTTGACCGATCGTCGGGTCTTGAGCAGCTCCAGTGCATCGGGCATCGGCAAGCCTCGTGAAAAATTGCGCAAATGCGCCTACCACAGCGTTAACGCAGTCACAAACACACCGACACGCGGCTTGAAATCGCCGCGATTTGGGCCGAAAAGACCCCGGTCATGGAAAGGGCACCCACAACCGCCACCGTGCGTGGCCGGCTATGGCCGGTGCTCGTGCTCGCCCTTGTCGCGGTCGCGCCCTCAGCTGCAGTGGCGCAGTCGAACTCGCTGTTTTCGGCAACGCCCTCGACCGGACTGATCTCGCCGGTGCCGTCAACGCGCGGCGACATTTTTGGTCCGAGCAACTTGCCCGTATCGCCGCCACCCGCGCCGGCGCCGACTACCTCGACCGCTTCAATTCCGATGGTCCCGGCCGGACAAGTGGCGCTCGCGTTGAGTGCGCGCTTCGGCAAGGATGCGCAACCCGTCGGCGGTGGCCTGACCTGGCGCGTTTATGACGCCAAGGCCGATGCAAATGGAAACTTCAAGCTGGTGAAGGAAGACAAATCACCGGCGCCGACACTCGTGCTTCCGTCCGGCACTTACATCGTGCATGTCGGCTTCGGACTGGCGACAGCTGTGAAGCCGGTCGACTTGCGCGGCCCGAGCGTACACGAGGAATTCGATCTGCCAGCGGGGGGCCTGCGCATTGAAGGCAAGGTTGGCGATGTGCGCATCCCGGCCGGACAAATCTCCTTCGACGTCTACAAAGGCAGCCAGTTTGAAGCCGGCGACCGCCGCCCGATCGCCGAGCGTGTGATGACCAGCGACGTCGTGATGGTGCCGGAGGGCACCTACTACATCGTCTCGAATTATGGCGATGCGAATTCGGTCGTGCGGTCCGATATTCGTGTACAGGCAGGCAAACTCACGGATATCACGGTGACACACCGTGCTGCTGCCATTACGCTCAAGCTTGTGAGCGATCGGGGAGGCGAGGCGCTCGCCAATACCGCATGGTCGGTGCTCACGCCCGGCGGCGACGTGATCAAGGAATTGATCGGCGCCTTTCCCCGCGTCATCCTCGCCGAAGGCGAATACCGTGCGATCGCTCGCAATGAGGGCAAGGTTTACGAGCGCGAATTCAAGGTCGTTACCGGGGTTGACGGCGACGTCGAGGTGAAGGCCCGCTGAGACGCTGGCGATTGTGCGAACTTTTTTATACCGAACGGAATTATAGTAGTGCAGACGATTGCCAGCGACCTAGTGATGGACATTTTCGCCAAGCTTGATTTGAAAACGATTGCCCTTTTGCTCGATGTGGACGGTACGATCATTGATATCGGCCCGTCACCGACCGAAGTGCAGGTTTCCGGCGCGTTGCTCGAATCGCTCAATCGCCTGTTCGGGCTGACGGGCGGCGCCGTGGCGCTGGTGAGCGGCCGTCCGATCGGCGATCTCGATCGATTATTTGCGCCGCTGCATTTGCCTGCCGTGGGCGGCCACGGCGCGGAAATGCGCGTGCGCGACAACGAAGTTTTCTATTGGACGAAACCATTGCCGCAGGATCTCCGGCAACAACTGGCTGACGCGCAGAATATAGGCCCAGGCATTGTCGTCGAGGACAAAGGTTATTCGCTGGCGTTGCATTATCGGCAGGCACCGCAGCAGGCCGAGCGCCTGCGCCGTCATGTGGCAGCCAGCCGGACGGCGTTTTCCGCCGAGCCGACGGAATTGCTGTTGGGCAAGGCGATGTTCGAGGTGAAACGTCCGGGCGTCAACAAAGGTGAGAGCATTCGCAAACTGATGGCGCACCCGCCATTTGCCGGCCGTATGCCGGTGTTCATCGGCGACGATGTGACCGACGAATTTGTATTCGAAGTGTTGCCGGAGATCGGGGGGAAAGGTTTTAGCGTGAGCCGTTACTTCCCCGGCCTGACGGGAATTTTCAAGGACCCGGCACAGGTCCGCAGCGCACTGCAAAACCTTGCGGACAACGGGCAGGCTCGACCATGACCGATTACGGGCTCGATCTGGCGGTCATCGGCAACGGGCGCACTGCGGCGCTGCTCGAGCCGTCCTCGCGCATCGTGTGGTGGTGCCTGCCGCGCTATGACGGCGACCCGGTGTTCTGTCGCCTGCTGGCCGGCGACGAGGAAAAAGGTTTTACCGACGTGGTGCTCGACGGCCAGGTCGAGACCCGCTCGGATTACGTCCGCAACACGGCGATCGTCGTTACCGAATTGATCGACGATAAAGGCGGCGCCGTCCGCATCACGGATTTCGCGCCGCGTTTTCAGATCTTCGGCCGCACTTTTCGTCCACCACAGATCATGCGGATCATCGAGCCGATCGGCGGCATGCCGCGCATCACGATTCGTTTCCGCACCAGCCACCGCTACGGCGAGCCGGTGACCTCGCGTTCGTCCGGCAGCAACCACATCCGGTACTGGCGTGACGAGGTGCCGGTCAGGCTGACGACGGATGCGCCGCTGTCTTATGTTGAGAATGAAGCTTCGTTCGTGCTGACGCGGCCGGTGCACCTGGTGTTCGGCACCGATGAGCCGTTTGAGGGCTCGCTCGAAACGACGTGTCGTGATTTTGCGGACCGCACCCGCGATTACTGGCTCGAGTGGGTGCGGCGGTTGGCCTTTTCCGTCGACTGGCAGGACGCGATTATTCGCGCCGGCATCACGCTCAAGCTTTGCAACTACGAGGAAACAGGCGCGATCGTTGCGGCGCTGACCACGTCAATTCCCGAAGTGGCAGGTTCGGGACGCAACTGGGACTATCGTTACTGCTGGATGCGCGACGCATTCTTCGTCGTACGCGCACTCAACCGCATCGGTGCGACCCGCACCATGGAAGACTTTATCTCCTACATCCTGAGTGTTGCTGTCGGGCGCGCCGATCAGTTGCGGCCGCTTTACGGTGTTGTGCATACGGATTCGCTTGAGGAGCGCACCGCTCCCGCGCTCGCCGGATACGGCGGCGACGGACCCGTGCGCGTCGGCAATGCCGCGGTCAATCAAAGTCAACACGATGTCTACGGCAGTATCATCATGGCGGCGACGCCGATGTTTTTCGATCGCAGGCTGCCTCGGCCCGGCGATGTGGCGTTGTTTCACACGATCGAACCTTTGGGCGAGCAGGCGGCAAAGCTGGCGCTCGAGCCCGATGCTGGCATCTGGGAATATCGCGGGCGCACGCGCGTACACACGCATTCGGCGGCGATGTGTTGGGCCGGCTGTCAACGGCTGGAGGCGATTGCGAACCACCTCAATTTACCCGATCGTGGGACCTATTGGGGCGGGATCGCCAACCGCATTGGAGAGCAGGTGCTCAAGCGGGCCTGGAATCCCAAACGCAAGGCTTTTACCGCCTCATTTGACGGTGAGGATCTCGATGCCAGCGCACTGCTGCTGGCCGAACTTGGTCTGGTACAGCCCGATGATCCGCGGTTTGTGGCAACCGTCGAGACGATCAACGGTGAACTTCGGCGCGGCAACCACGTTATGAGATATGTCGCCGCCGACGATTTTGGTCTTCCGGAGACGGAGTTTTTAATTTGCCGGTTCTGGTTGATCGATGCATTGTGGGAGATTGGCCGGCAGGATGAGGCCCGCGACTTGTTTGTCGACGCGCTTCGGATGCGCAATCGCTACGGCATCCTGTCGGAGGACGTACACCCGGTAACCGGGAAATTGTGGGGAAATTTTCCGCAGACTTATTCAATGTCAGGACTGACGTTGACGGCAATCAAGCTGTCGCGAAGTTGGGGAGACCGGTATTGGCGCGGCTCGTCGTAGTGTCGAACAGGGTTGCGGTGCCTGATCGCGGCGCGCGGGCCGGCGGGCTCGAAGTCGCTATCCGGCCCGCGCTCAAGCGGTACGGCGGCCTGTGGTTCGGCTGGAGCGGACGCGTTGCCGAAGATATGCCGCGGACCGTGAAATCCGTCACGCACGAAAACATCACCTTTTCCACAGTCGATCTCGGCAAAGATGACTACCAGGAATTCTACAATGGTTTTGCCAATCGTGTGCTGTGGCCGATCTTGCACTATCGGCTTGATCTCGCCGAATTCACGCGACGCGACCTTGGCGGCTATTTCAGAGTAAACCAGTATTTCGCGGGTCACCTCGAAACATTGCTGAAACCCGACGACGTCATATGGGTGCACGACTATCATCTGATCCCGCTCGCCAAGGCGCTGCGCGACCGCGGGCACAGCAACAAGATCGGTTTCTTCATTCATATTCCGTTTCCGCCGCCCGAAATCATCACGGCCTTGCCCAATCACGATCAGCTCATTCCCGCACTATGCCACTACGACCTGGTCGGGTTTCAGACCGAGGTCGACGCTGCGAACTTCTCCCGTTACATCGCCAATGAGTGCGGGCTCGCCTGGGCGAGCGGCAACAGCTTTCAATTCGGAAATCGCACGGTACAGATCGGAACCTTCCCGGTCGGCGTGGAGACGGAAGCATTTTCGCGGCTCGCGCGCCGCGCCATCGGAACCGAATTTGTCCGCGATGTGCTGGAGAGCCTCTCCGGCCGCGCAATGATCATCGGAGTCGATCGGCTCGACTACAGCAAGGGAATCCCCGAACGCATGAACGCGTTCGAACGCTTTCTCACCAACTTTCCGCGACTGGCGCGGCAAGGTCACTTATCTCCAGATCACTCCGCGCAGCCGCACCGGTATTCCAGAATATGCCGATATGGGGCGCGCGGTCGGGGAGGCCGTCGGCCGCATCAATGGCACTTTTGGCGAAGCCTCATGGACTCCGGTGCGTTACATTAACAGGGCGCATAGCCGCACGGCTCTGGCCGGCCTGTATCGTGCGGCGCGGGCAGGACTGGTCACGCCGTTGCGCGATGGAATGAATTTGGTCGCCAAGGAGTTTGTCGCCGCCCAGGATGCGGACGATCCGGGTGTGCTGATACTTTCACGTTTTGCCGGTGCTGCATATGAATGCACCGCGGCACTCCTCGTTAACCCCTATGATTCCGAAGGTGTCGGAAACGCGATCAATCGCGCACTGTCAATGCCGCTGGATGAACGACGCCAGCGTCATGCGGCTAATTTCAAGGTGCTCGTGCGCAACGATCTCAGCCACTGGTCGGAGCGATTCCTGCGCATGCTCGAGCAGCCACCCGGCGGCGCAGATGCGCCGACACTCGTGCGTGCTGCGGCCGGACGCTGACGCCTCCTTTTAGACATAGGCCAATGCGGACAATAGGTGCCGTGACGTATATGATGACTGCATAACAATCGCCGGGGTGCCTGCCTATGAATCGAACAATGACTGCATTGTCCGTCCTCATCATGATTGGGGCGTTGACCGGGGGCGCCATCGCGGCCGATGCGCAAAAAGGTGAAACACTGGCCAAGCGTTGGTGTGCGACATGTCATATCGTGGCATCCAATCAGCAGCGCGGCACCACACAGTCGCCGCCGTTTTCAGCCATCGCAAGCAAGCCGGGATTCAACGAAACGGCGCTGGCCTATTTCCTGCTGATGCCGCACCCGCGCATGCCGGACATGAACCTGTCGCGCAGCGAAGCGGCCGACATTGCGGCCTACATCAAAACGCAGAAGTAAACGCTAGGCGGCGGCCTTGGTCCGCCGCAAGTCTGGCGGCACAGCTTCGTCGGCAAAGGCCTTGAGAGCGGCCTCGACCGGGATGACCTGCTGTCCTTCCTTGCCCAGGCGGCGGATGGACACCGTGCGCTCGGTCGCTTCCTTCTTGCCGACGACAAGCAGGACGGGGACTTTTGCCAGGGAGTGCTCACGCACCTTGTAGTTGATCTTCTCGTTGCGCAGATCGCTATCGACGCGAAGGCCGATCTTGCGTGCGGCATCAACCACCTCGCGCGCAAATTCGTCGGCGTCCGATGTGATCGTCGCGACCACCAATTGAACCGGCGAGAGCCAAAGGGGCAGGTGCCCCGCATAGTGCTCGATCAGGATGCCGGTGAAGCGCTCGAGCGAGCCGAACATGGCGCGGTGGAGCATCACGGGCGTGACCTTGTTCGAGCGTTCATCGATGTAGAACGCGCCAAGCCGGCCGGGCAAATTGAGGTCAACCTGCACGGTGCCGCATTGCCAGTCGCGGCCGATCGCGTCGCGCAAAACATATTCGAGCTTGGGCCCATAGAAGGCGCCTTCGCCCTTGTTGAGCGTCCATGGCCGGCCGGAGGCCGTAAGGGCAGCCATCAAGGCTGATTCCGCCTTGTCCCAGACCGCGTCATCGCCGATGCGCTTGTCGGGCCGGTCGGAGAACTTGATGCGCACGTCCGAAAACCCGAAATCCTCGTAAATCGAGAGGATTAGATCATTCATCTTGAGTGCTTCCTCAGCGATCTGACCCTCGGTGATGAAGACATGCGCATCGTCCTGGGTGAAAGCGCGCACGCGCATCAGCCCGTGCAACGCGCCTGACGGCTCGAAGCGGTGCACCTTGCCGAATTCGGCAATCTTCACCGGGAGTTCGCGGTAACTGCGCAAGCCATTCTTGAAGATCTGGATATGGCCGGGGCAGTTCATCGGCTTGACCGCGTAGACGCGTTCATCTTCCTCGCGTTTTTGCGTGAGGAAGATCATGTCCGAATAAGTGGGGATGTGCCCCGTGATCTCCCACAGCGTCTTGTCCATGAGCTGCGGCGAGTTGACCTCGACGTAACCGGCTGCGCCTTGCTGGCGGCGAATGTAATTTTCCAACGCCTGAAAAAGCGTCCACCCCTTGGCGTGCCAGAACACCGAGCCGGGAGCCTCTTCCTGGAAGTGGAACAGGTCCATCTCGCGGCCGACGCGGCGGTGGTCGCGTTTCTCGGCTTCCTCGATCTGCTTGAGGTAGGCGTCGAGCTCGTCCTGCTTGGCAAAGGCCGTCCCGTAGATGCGGGTCAGCATCGGGTTGTTTGAATCGCCGCGCCAATACGCGCCGGCCACCTTCATCAGCTTGAAAGCGTTGCCGACCTTGCCGGTCGAGGTCATGTGCGGGCCGCGGCAGAGATCGAACCAGTCGCCTTGCTTGTAGATCTTGAGCTGCTGGTCAGCCGGGATGGCGTCGACGAGCTCGACCTTGAAGGCCTCGCCCATATCTCGGAAGGTTTTCTTCGCCTGGTCGCGCGACCAGACCTCCTTGGTGAAAGGTTTGTCGCGCGCGATGATCTCGCGCATCTTCTTCTCGATGACCGGCAGGTCTTCGGGCGTGAACGGCTGGTTACGGAAGAAGTCGTAGTAGAAACCGTTTTCGATTACCGGGCCGATCGTCACCTGGGTGCCGGGCCACAAAGCCTGCACCGCTTCGGCGAGCACGTGCGCCGCGTCGTGCCGGATCAGCTCAAGTGCGCGCGGATCTTCGCGTGAAATGAATTCGATCTTGACGTCTCTCTCGATCGGGTCGGCTGAGGTCTGCGAGCGCGCCGTCGAACGCCATCGCCACCGTACGTTTGGCCAGGGACGGCGAAATGCCCTTGGCAACGTCCAGACCGGTTGTGCCTGCGGGGTATTCACGGCGTGCGCCGTCGGGAAAAGTCAGCGCGACACTTTGCGCCATAGCATCGTCTCCTTGCTCACTCGCTGCCTACGAATGCAGGTAAGCGTGGAACTCGATATAGCAGGCGAATCAGACTGCGCAACTAGGCGTGCGGCGCTTGGTTGGCGCCGCGCCAGCGTCCGTAGCGCCAGGGCAAAAACCAATGTGCATGTGCTGGCAGTGCTGCGGGTACGAAATCCAGTCCCGACGTGCCCCATGGATGGCAGCGCAGGATGCGTGCAAGTGCCATCCAGCCGCCGGCCCAGAGGCCGAACCGTCCGATCGCCTCATTTGCATAGTCGGAGCAGGTCGGCAGGTGCCGGCACCGTGGGCCGAGCAGTGGCGAAAGTGTAAGTCGATAAAGCGCGACCAGACCTTGTCCTGCGAGTCCGGGCAGGCGGGCGATTAAATGCGACTGGTCGCTATTGTCCGGCATCACCAAATTCAAGTTCCAGTGAAGGATTAATATCGAAAAGTTCCGGAGCAAAGTTCCAACCCAATGGAACTATGCATAAATTCGCAATTCCGGGGTGACAGCGACTTTTTTACACTAGACCCGAATCTCGCAACTGCACTAAGAATTACCTACGCCGGGGGTACCAGCGCCGCTCAAGCCCAGCCAGAACGTGGATCACCACGCAAGAAGAAGGGCTCGGTGGCGAGACAGGGGAAGAATGAGCCGTTCCCTTTCGCTTGCTTGTGCGCTCGCATTTGCGGCGCCATTTTTGATGTTGTCATCGCCATTGCACGCGACCGATCGCGTGTTGCCGATGCACTTTGAATTGCGCACGCAGGGACCGGCCGAGACTTGCGGCACGAATTGCAAACTCGTTATTGGAGCCTCAGGCGCGATCACCGCTGACACGCCGCGCAATTTTCTCGTCTTCGCGCAAAACCGCGATCTCGCCGGCGCCACCATAGTCATCGATTCAGACGGCGGGTCGGTCCTTGGCGCCATCGCGCTGGGCCGTGAAATCCGCAACCTCAAACTCGCAACCACGGTTGGGCACATTGTTGATCTTCCAACGGAGGGACAAGACGAGCCGCGCGCGACGCTGTCACCGAATGGTGATTGCGAGTCGATGTGCGCCTTCGTTCTGCTCGGCGGCGTGCGCCGATCGGTCCCGGCCGATGCGCGCGTGATGGTCCACCAAATCTGGCTTGGCGACCGCCGGGAGGATCCGACGGCTGCGAGCTACTCTGCAGAGGATCTGGTATTGGTCCAACGCGATATCGGGCGGCTGGCGCAATACGCCGCTGACATGGGCGCCTCTGCCGATCTGCTGGATCTGGCGCTTCGCATCCCGCCTTGGGAGCCGATGCACGCGATGACACGTGAGGAATTGCGGCGCTCGCGGCTGATAACCGAAGAAGATGAAGCGCCGGCTGCGGCGACCGTCGCAACCTCGGCACCCACGCCGGCCGGGCAGCCCATTTCGCGTATGACCAACGGCTTGCGGGCCGCCGCGATCAGCGAGCAGCGGTGGGCTCTGGTCGACAGTTCGGGCGTTGCCACACTGGCCCGGCGTCACCCGCTGACCGTTGAAGGCGAGGACATCGGCAGCTTCGATCTGGTGGTGGCCTGCGTTGCCGGCGGCGAGGGCTATGAGGTCAGCTATATCGAGCGGCGCCATGGAGGCGACCAGGCCCAGCTACCTGACGCCCTTGGCACTATCAGCCTGCGGGTTGGCAGCAACACCGCTGATCTCAAGGTGGTGTCGTCCGAACGCCGTACCGGTCCGGATGAACTTGTCACTTATGCCTCGGGGCGCGTTCCTTCCACGCTCATCGGTGCATTTGCATCAATCGGCAATCACTCGATGCTGATCAAAACGGAAAGCCCGCATCTGGTCACCGGGATTCGGTTAGGCAATACCGGCGCCGCGCAAAATCTGCCGAGACTTTCGGCAAATTGCATCAAGCCGATCGGCGACCGCGCCGAGCTGCCGCGCGTGAAGATCGGCGGCCTGGCTGCGGCGAAATAGCTATTCGGCCGCTTGCGCGCGCTTGCTGCCTGATTTCGCGTCGATCTGGTCGAGCGCCGAAACCACCGCGTCAAAGGTCAGCAATGTAGAAGCGTGGCGCGCCTTGTAGTCGCGCACCGGCTCCAGCACGGCGATATCCGCCCACTTGCCGGACGGAGGCGGGCCGTTTTCCTTCAGCATTTTGCGTACGGTTTCACGCAATTCCCGCAGTTCGGCGGGCTTTGCCCCGATCACATGGCGCGCCATGATCGACGAGGAGGCCTGGCCGAGCGCGCAGGCCTTCACATCATGGGCAAAATCGGTGACCGCGCCGCCGTCCATCTTGAGGTCAATCGTCACCGTTGAACCACAAAGTTTCGAATGGGCCGTGGCGGTGGCATCCGGCGCAGGCAACCGTCCCAGGCGGGGGATATTGCCCGCCAGTTCGAGGATTCGGCTGTTGTAAACCTCGTTAAGCATTGAAGTTTTACCGATTATGCAGAATCGCCGGATTGCCTCGGCGCTACAAACGAATATATAGGTGTTGACCCAATGGTGCGAGAAGGGGTTCTCGGCGCCGACATGGTGTAAGCCATGCAGAATGGGAATGCAGCGTCCAGCTGCCGCGTTGGGACGAAGTGGTCCTTTGCGGATTAACTGACGCGGCCACCCCGGTGACACTCCCGGCACTGCCTTCGGGCTAGGGCCGGTCGAACGGAGAGACCCGTCATGGACGTAAAAAATACCAACGTGAAACCGTGGCCGAAGCAGGGCCTGTCAGAGCACGTGCGCGCCGCACCTGCACCGGTCGAGCCGCGTCCCTCGCGCGAGCAGGCGGAAGCGGCCGTGCGCACTTTGATCGCCTATACCGGTGACGATCCGACGCGTGAAGGCGTGCTGGAAACGCCGAAGCGCGTCATCGACGCCTATGAGGAGATCTACCAGGGTTACCGTGAATGCCCGGCGGAAGTGCTCGATCGCACATTCAGCGAGACGGGTGGCTACGACGACTTCGTGCTGGTGCGCGACATCGGATTTAACTCGCACTGCGAACACCACATGATGCCGTTCTACGGCAAGGCGCATGTCGCCTATATGCCGACGGACCGGGTCGTGGGTCTTTCGAAGCTCGCTCGCTTGGTCGATGTCTATGCGCTGCGGTTGCAGACGCAGGAGCACTTGACCTCGCAAGTGGCGACCGCGATTGACGAGATCCTCAAGCCGCGCGGCGTTGCGGTGATGATCGAAGCCGAGCATATGTGCATGTCACTGCGCGGCGTTCAGAAACCCGGCGCCCTGACAGTGACGACGCATTTCACCGGTGAGTTCCGCGACGACGCCAGCGAGCAGGTCCGTTTCATGACCTTGCTGCGTGGCGGTCAACGGTAAGTTCTCGTCCGAGTTTGTTGTAGTCCTTTTTCTCCGTCATCCTGAGGTGCGCGCCGCAGGCGCGCTTCGAAGGATGACGGGTATCACCTCGGCTGATCACCCTTCGAGGCTCGCGCTTTGCGCTCGCACCTCAGGGTGACGGCGAAAGGCAGGAGCGAGCCTTGGCTTTATCCGCGCGCGACATCGAAGAGGGTTTGGCGTTCACGCCCAAATTTGACGCCAACGGTTTGATCACGGCGGTCGTAACCGATGCCAAATCGGGCGACGTGCTGATGGTCGCGCACATGAACGATGAGGCCCTGCGCAAGACTGTCGAGAGCGGCGAGGCCTGGTACTACAGCCGCTCGCGCAAGGCATTGTGGAAGAAGGGCGAGACGTCCGGCCATGTGCAACGCGTGCTCGAATTGCGCGTCGATTGCGATCAGGATTCACTTTGGCTGAAGGTCGAGCAGCAGGGCGCCGGAGCCTGTCACACGGGACGGCGCTCGTGTTTTTACCGCGCGGTCCCGATTGGCAAAGGCGCCGGCAAGCTCGAGTTCCGCGACGCCGAAAAGGCGTTCGACCCCGAAAAAGTCTACAAGTAGCCGGTTGTTCAGCGTTTCACCCGATCGAGCAGTTGCTGTGCCCGCACGAGGTGTGGCCGGTCGTACATCTTTCCGTCGATACCAACGGCCCCCGCGCCGGGCTGTGCGGCAAAGGCTGCGACCACCGACTTCGCCTTTTCAATTTGCGCCGGCGTGGGCGTGAAGACATCGTTGATCACCGGCACTTGCGCAGGATGGATGGCAAGGCGCCCCGTGAACCCATCGCGACGCGCCGCTTCGGTATCGCGGCGCAATCCGTCGGAGTTGCGAAAATCCACATAGACGGTTTCGATCGCAGGCAGCTTTGCCGCCGCGGCAGCATAGAGGCAGACTGAACGGGCGAGGCGATAGGGTTCTGTCAATTCACCGCTTGCGTCCCGGTTTGCTTCTGCGCCGAGCTCGGCGGACAGATCCTCCGGGCCCCAGGTCAGCCCGATCAGGCGCGGGCTTGCGTTACGGAAATTGCCGGCTGAAAAAAGCCCGGCCGCCGATTCCACCGCCTGCGCGAGAATTTTGATCTGGCCTTCCGGCACGCCGGCGATAGCTTCCCGCGCCGTCAGCTTGGCGTCGAGGTGAACGACGCTTGCACCGCCTTCCGCCTTGGGAAAGACGACCGCATCCGGCTTGCCGGCAACGATCGCGTCGAGGTCGGCATCCGTCATGCCGGTGTCGAGGCCGTTGATGCGAACCAGCAAGCGCGGACGTTGTTTTGCGGCGCTGGCCGACTTGAGAAATTCCACGGCCGCCGCGCGGGCCTGCGCCTTTCGCTCCGGCGTAATGGAATCCTCCAGATCGATGATCACGGCATCGGCCCCGCTTGCCAGTGCCTTGTCGAGCTTGGACCCGCCGTCGGCGGGGACGAAGAGAAATGAGCGCATTATTTCGGCCGCATCAGCATGAAGGCCTGACGGTGGCATTCAGCCACCAACGTGTCGTCCTGCTTGAACGCCTTGTGGTGGAATTCGACGATGCCCGCGCCTGGCCGCGATTTCGATTCGCGTTTGCTCAAGACCTGTGTCGAGCAATGCACGGTGTCGCCTTCGAACAAGGGATTTGGAAATTTGACATCGGTCATGCCGAGATTGGCGATGGTCGTCCCGACCGTCATGTCGGACACCTGGATGCCGATCATGAGACCGAGCGTGAACAGCGAGTTCATCAGCGGCTGACCCCACTCGGTCTCCGTTTCGCAGAAATGCCGGTCGATGTGCAGCGGCTGCGGATTGAGCGTCATGTTGGAGAACAGCATGTTGTCCATCTGCGTGACGGTGCGCGTGTAGCGGTGCTCGTAGGTCTTGCCGACCTCGAAATCCTCAAAATACAGGCCGCCCCGCTTGTGCCGCTGGATCGCCTCAGGCATCGCTATCCTCCAAAAAATCCTGCCAAAATAGGGCCTTGCGGAACCCATTTACGGTTCGTTTACCATAATTCCCCATGGTCGGCAGGCCCGCGAGAGCCGTTGCGTCCGCGTCTACTCCCATAAGCCCAGAACTTTGCAAGGCGCAACACGATGGCTATTCATCCGGCAACTGCCGGCGGGGGACCGCAGATCACCGGGGCGATCCGCCAGGCGGCGCAATCGACCGGGATCAGCTTCGAATACCTGCTCACGACGGCACAGATCGAATCCAACATGAACCCGTCGGCGCAGGCTTCGACCTCGTCTGCGAAGGGGCTCTATCAATTTATCGACCAGACCTGGCTTGGCACCATGAAGCAAGACGGGGCAGCGCTGGGGCTGGGCCAATATGCCGACGCCATATCGCGCTCGTCTGGCGGACACTACGAGGTGTCGGACCCCGCTATGCGGGCAGCGATCCTGCGGTTGCGCAACGATCCGCAAGCGAGCGCGATGCTGGCGGGTGCGCTAACGCGCAACAACGCGACATTGGTCAGCTCGAATATCGGCCGCCAGCCGAGCAATGGCGAGCTCTATATCGCGCATTTTCTGGGGGCCGATGGGGCCGGCAAGTTGATCAATGCGGCGTCGGGCCGGCCGCAAGCAAGCGCGGCTGCCATGTTTCCCAACGCGGCCGCCGCCAATCGCAACATCTTCTACGACCACTCTGGCCGCGCGCGCAGCGTTGGCGAGGTCTACAGCAAGCTGACCAAGCTTTTCGACACGGCGCGTACGGTTGCCTTTGCGCCGCTGGGTGGCATGACGAATGTTGCGAGCGCAGAGCTGCCTGCGTCTGCCGCGTCTGCGCCGCCGCTGCCGCCAGCAAAGACCGTGGCATCTATGCCATTGGTCAAGTCGGCGCCGAAGGCGCAGATCGCACGACTTGAGTCGGCCGACATACCACGCCCGCCGGCGCCGATCCCGCGCCCAGCCAGGCCCAGGCCCAGGCCCGGGCCCATGACACTGCCGGCACGACGCAAGCATTCGCAAAGGCCAGCGAACAGCTGCCAGCCCCACCTGCCACGCGCGCGTCGTTCGAATCCATGTTTACAGACCGCGTGCGGCAGCCTTTGACGCAAACCGTCAGCACGCTCTGGGGACCAACTCCAGCCGGGGCGCCGCCGCCCCCGAGCCAGACGGCGCAGGTGTTTGATCTCTTCACCGACCCGCGGCCCAATACCCGCAAGCTGTCCGGCGACAAAGTGTGACGCTGGCCTGATTTTGCTGGGCAATCCCAGCCAGCATGCTTAATGCCGGCTCAATTTCTATGGTGAACGCTTTGTTAAGCCTCATCCATTAGGCTGAGTTTCGCCGTCCGTGGGGCCGGTCTCGTAGCGTCGGTCGCGCCATGATCGTTCGTCAGTTCTTGCATTGGGTACGCCAGGCTCCCGCAGGTGAGCGGGCCGAAGCCACATCCGCGCTAGCGCGCGCTTATCTTTATTCAGATTTATCGCCCGATGATCTCGCAGCTGCGGAAGGCGCGATGATCATGCTCCTGGACGATCCTTCACCTCTGGTCCGGCGTGCGCTCTCCGAGGCATTTGCAGCGGCCGACAAAGCGCCGCGGATCGTCGTGCACGCGCTCGCATCCGATCAGGCGGATGTCGCATTACCCGTTCTGGCGCATTCACCATTGCTCGATGAAGATGACCTTGTCGACTTGATCGGCACCGGTGACGAGGATGTGCAGGCCGCAATTGCCGGCCGCTCGCCGTTGCCACGCGCGATTGCTGCTGCGATCGCCGAAGTTGGGTCGTCCGAAGCGTGTCTCACGTTGCTGGAAAATTCCGGTGCCGACATCACGCTTTTTTCGGTCGATCGCGTAGTCGACCGGTTCGGTCATCTTGCACCTATTCGCGAGAACCTGCTGGCGCGTGACGATCTGCCGATGGCAATGCGTCAGGCGCTGCTGTCGAAGCTGTCACAAACGCTTGCCGGCTTCGTTGCAGCCAGACAATGGCTCGGTCCCGAGCACGCCGAATACGCGGCGAAAGATGCCTGCGAAAAGGCGACAGTCGCGCTCGCGGCCGATACGCCTTACGATGAGGTCGGGGCGCTCCTGCAGCATTTGCGTCACACCGGTCAGCTCACCGCAGGCATGATCTTACGTGCATTGCTTTCCGGCAATGTCGTGCTGTTCGAAGAGGCGCTTGCGGAATTGTCCGGCATGCCGATCGACCGCGTCAGCGGCTACGTCCACGACAAAAATATTTCAGGTTTCCGCGCGCTCTACCGCAAGGCCGGACTGCCGGATCTCGCTTATCCGGCTTTCCGCGAAGCTTTGGCGGCGATCCGCGCCGGATTTATGGTCGGGGAGCAGGGTGGGGCGGCGCGCCTCAAGCGGCGTATGGTGGAGCGCGTCCTGGATGCCTGCGCGCACGAACGCGGTGAGGACAGTACAGCCCTCTTGGCGCTGTTGCGGCGTTTCGCGGTTGAGGCTGCGCGCGAGGAAGCGCGTCTCTTCTGTGATGACCTGGTCGCCGATGCCCACATCATTGCCGCCGACCACAATTTCGATGATCGGCAATTGGCCGCGGCCTAGCGAATTTCAGCGACTATCCGCTATTCGGGCACAATCGACGGGCCTTTGAGCTGCTCAAGGACCTCCGGGCGGTCGTGATTTTCCTGTATCAGGAACTCGTCGGTCACGTCGCGCAATCGCTTCGTCAGCGTGGCAGCCAGCTCTTTAGCGTCAGAGCGCGCATATTCGCGATAAATTGCACGCACCGCATCGACATGCTGATCGATCAGCTTGAGCGGAATGCGTGAATCAACAGGTGTGTGTTCGATGAGCCTGCAAAGACTGTTCGCTGCGGATGCCACCGCGGGGTAACCGAACGTTGCGGCTTCGCCCTTGATATCATGCGCCGCGCGGAACAGCGCCTCCTTGTTGGTCGTGGAGTGGCCATCCTTGAGCAGGTTGCGGCGGGCGATATCGAGCCGTTCGCACTCGGAATCCATCCAGTTGGCGAATTCGGGAGAGAGTTCGGCGAGTGCCTTTTCGGCGCGAGCCACCGGATCTTCGCCGCCCGCATCGGAGGTGTCTTTGGACACAGCCGCGCGGAGCTTGTTTTCCGGCACGATGACCTCGTGATCGCCGTAGGTGACGATCGCTGCTGTGTCTTTGGAGCGGGACATGGCCAGGTGCCTTTATCAGACCGCGGTGCGGGCTTTGTCGAGTAAGGGCGTCTGTCTGATGACGTCCGCCTTGCCGCCTTTTCGCCGTTCCGGGCCGATATAATTCGAATTGATATTGCGCCGTCGATCGGGACCGAAATAGGTCTTTGTCTTGATGAACGGGCGCGGATTGGCGACCACGTTAATGATGCGCTGGTAGAGCCCCTTTGCCGAAATCGGCTTGGCCAGAAACTCCGTAACGCCTGCATCGCGCGCGGCAGTCACACGCTTCTTTTCGGAGTGACCGGTGAGCATGATGATGGCCACGTAAGGATTGGCATTGGCGCCAGGCTGGCGGATCATCTGCATGAGCTCGAGGCCGTCGAAGATCGGCATCGCCCAGTCGGTGATGACGATGTCAGGAAGGTAATGGGTAAACGCCTCGAGGCCGGCCGCGCCGTCTTCCGCTTCATAGACTTCGCGCGCGCCAAAGCCGTGCAGCAACGTGCGCAATATGCGCCGCATATGCGTGTTGTCGTCAATGACGAGGAAGCGCAACCGGTTGAAATCGATACGAACCATGGTGCCCCGGGCCTCGGGCGCGCCTGGAGCCCGGTACCGTGGCAATGAAACTAACGTTGCCCCGTTAACGAATGGTTTAGGAAGGCGGCACGCTAGTCCTTCAGCAAAGCGGCCATGATCCGCTCCCGCGTCAGTGGCAAATCGCGGATACGGGCGCCGAGCGCATGCGACACAGCGTTACCGATGGCCGCCGCGGTTGGCCCGGCTGTGACCTCGCCAACGCCGAGTGGTGCCTCGTCCTTGGTGTTGATCAATTCGATATCGATTTCCGGCACTTCGCTGAATTTCAGGACCGGGTAGGTTTCCCAATCGAATGAAGCGACGCCATTGTCGAAGCGCACTTGCTCCTTGAGTACCCAGCTTGCCGACTGAATGATGCCGCCTTCGAGCTGGTTGATCGCCCCGTCGGGATTGACCACAAGCCCCGCATCGGTCGCGCACCAGACGTGGTTCAGACGGATTTCTTCCTCGACTGAAAGGTCGACGACCACCGCGGAGTAGGCGGCCCTGTTTTTGTAGCGGGCGAAAGCAATTCCGCGGCCGCGACCCGATCCGCCAGGCTCTTTCGGGTTCCAGCTTGCCATGCTGGCCACTTTCTCGATCACGGCACGCGCGCGCGCATCGGCGGTAATTGATAGTCGATATTGTACGGGGTCTTGCCCGGCGCGTTCGGCCAGTTCATCAATGCAGCATTCGAGCGCAAACACATTCGGCATCGCGCCGAGGCCGCGTAACGCTGAAGTGCGTATAGGCGCTTCTGTCACCAAGTGGTGCAGGATGCGTTTGGCCGGAATGTCGTAGAGCGGCTCGCCGTTGCGGGTGGCCCCACCGCCATTGGCTTCCGGTACATCGTTCGGTGGTGGCTCGGGCGGCGGGTCGGGCAAGGCAAGTGCACCGAGCAGATTGCCGCCGGCACCTGGCCGCAGATTATGCGTCGGGCTCCAGATTTCCTGGGTCCAGTCGACCGGCTTGCCGTTGTCGTCGACCAAGGCGCGCACCTTCACAATCATCGCCGGGGTTTTGGGCTCGTAGATAAATTCTTCCTCTCGCCGCCAGCGCACGCGGACCGGCTGTCCCGGCTTCTGCATCGCGATGATGGCGGCGTCGGCCGCGGCATCGTCGGCGCCATTGTGGCCGTAGCAGCCGGAGCCCTGCACGTGATGGACAACGATCGAGGATGGCTCGAGCTTGAGCGTTTTTGCCAAGGCCGCGCGCAACGGATAAACGCCCTGGCAATGGGTCCAAACCGTCAGCTTGCCGTCCTGAAAAAGGGCAAGTCCGCACGAGGGCGAGATCGAAGCATGCGCGAGATAGCCGCGCGTATACGTTCGCTCAAAGCGCTCGCGACCTTCCGGTTCGGCAGGCTCCGCGCCGAAGACACGGTCAATCGCCGGCCGCTGCAACAGCCAGTTGGCTTCCTGCTGGGTCGGCGTCGGCGCTTCCACATTTCGCCAGGCAACATGACTGACCGCGGCGAGGCCCGCGGCCTCGACGGCGGTTTCGTCGTTGCCGACGATTGCGAGAAAATTTCCGTTCCGCACGAATGCGATCGGGCCTTTTGCCGCGCGGCGAATGGCGGTTTCGTCGATCGCGCCGATGGTTGCACCGCGGTTTGGCTGGCGCACGACACGGGCATGCACCATGCCATCGAGCTGCATATCGTGGATGAAGACCGCATCGCCAAAAATCTTGGCCGGAAGATCAAGGCGGGCGCTGTTCGCCCCGATATTTTTAAGGTCGGCGACGCGCTTGCGAACCCCGGTTCCGGTCGCTTTGGCTGAGAGATCGACGGCGCCGGCGAGCGTCCAATAGTCCTGTCCGCTTGATGCATCGCCGCGATAGATGCTGCCGTCGCGAATGGATAATTCGTCTGCCTTGCAGGCGAGGACCTTTCGCGGCCTGTTCGAGGAACAGCGCCCGCACATCGGCACAGGCTTGCCGCATGGCGACACCGCCGAATTGAATCGATTGGCTGCCAGCGGTGTAGCCTTCGTTTGGCGCTTTCTCGGTGTCCCCGGAACGCATCGTGATGCGCCCAATCGCAACATCGAGTTCATCGGCTGCAATCTGCGCCATGGCGGTGAGCACGCCTTGGCCGAGTTCGACCCGGCCGGTAAGCACGGTCACCTTGCCGGGCGCCGGAAATGCCACCCAGCGGTCGAGCTGAGGATTGTCATTGAGCGGGCCGGGCAGAGGCGCGTTCATCGGGGTCCTCCGGCACGCATGGCCGCAGCCGCCTTTTCGACGGCGCGGATAATTCGGTTGTGCGATCCGCAGCGGCAAATATTTTCATCGAGCGCCGTCGCAATTTGCGCGCGTGTCGGGTTCGGATTTTTGTCGAGCAGCGCTTTGGCCGAAATCAGAATTCCCGAAAGGCAGTAGCCGCATTGGCCGGCCTGTTGGTCGATGAAGGCTTGTTGCAGCGGATGCGGCTTTGCTGCGTTACCCAGGCCCTCGACCGTGACGACTTGCTTACCGGCGACGCTCCAGACCGGTTTTGCGCAGCACTTTTCCGGCGCGCCGTCGACGAGCACCATGCAGCAGCCGCACTGCTCAAGCCCGCAGCCAAAGCGCGTTCCCATCAGCCCAAGTTCGTTGCGCAGAACATCGAGCAGCGGCGTCTCTTCGTTGTCGAGCGTTACGCTGACGGCCTTGCCGTTCACCGAAAAGTCGAACGTCTTGGACACACCTGCTCCTAAAAGCCGAACTGCTCGCGAAGAATGCGTTCGTCGAGATTGTGGCCCGGATCGAACAACATGTTGATCGAGATATCGTGGTCCATTCGGATGTCCACGTTGCGCACCGAGCGCACCTCGTCATGGTCGGCCACGGCGGCAACGGGCCGCTTCTCGGCGTCGGTGACCTCGATTGTGACCTTGGCCCTGTTGGGGAGTAATGCCCCGCGCCAGCGGCGGGGCCGGAACGGGCTGATCGGCGTGAGCGCGAGCAGCGGTGCGTTGATCGGAATGATTGCGCCTTGCGCGGACAGATTATAGGCCGTTGAACCCGCCGGCGTTGCCACCAGAACGCCATCGGATACCAGCTCGGCCAATCTTTCCTGTCCATCGATCAGGATGCGCAGGTGCGCTGCCTGCGCGCTTTGCCGGAACAGCGACACTTCATTGATGGCGCGATGCTCGTGGATGCGCCCTTGCATGTCGCGTGCCTGCATGAGCAGGGGGTGGATGACGGTGATATGCGCGGCCGCCAGTCGTTCGACCAGGCCCTCTTCGACGAATTCATTCATCAGGAAACCGACGGTGCCGCGATGCATTCCGTAGATCGGCTTGCCCGATTTCATGAACTTGTGCAGGGTTTGCAGCATCAGTCCGTCGCCGCCGAGAGCGACAATAACGTCGGCCTTGGCGGGGTCGGTGTTGCCGTAGCGCTTTTCCAGCCGCGCATAGGCCTCGCGCGCCTCGGGCGTCTGACTGGCGACGAAGGCGATATGCTCGAAACGCTTGGCCGGCCGGCTCATCTAGGGACCTGACAATGGAACGCGCGGTGCTCGTCTATACGACTTGGCCATCGATTGTCGAGGCGGAGCGGGCCGGGCGCGCCATCGTCGAGCGCCGGCTGGCGGCCTGCGTCAACATCCTGCCGGGAATGATTTCGCACTATTGGTGGCAGGGCAAGATCGAGCGGGCCGAGGAGGTGGTTATGCTGGTCAAAACCCGGGCCGCGCTTGCCGAGGCCGTAGGGGACGCCGTGAAACAGCAGCACAGCTATACGACCCCGGCGATCATGACTTTGCCTGTCGACAGCGTGGATCCGGATTACCACGCATGGATCACGAAGGAGACCGGCGCGATAGGATATCGCAGGTCGCGTGCCGTCGATGATTGGTTTCGGCCTGCAGCAATTCTATTGTCGCTGGTCTTGATGATTGGACCGACTGATTCCAGTCATGTCCGTTTTCAGGGGTAAAGCGGACATCGGCGTGTGCACTGCAAATGTCTGCTTTTGACCCAAAGCGGACATGAGAGTCCAAAGGGTTGGGATGCTTTTGAACTCGGGAGGCCACGCATGATGTGCGCAAGGGGTAGACGGCTCTGACCGAAACCGAATACGGTTTTCTGCTAATCAGCTCCGGTCTTGGTCGCTTCATATTCGCCTTTTATTTTTGATCGCCTGAGTATGTGGAACACAACCAACAATAAAAGCGTGGCCTTACTATGAAGACGAGGACCATTGAGGAATTCGCATACGGCGGGAGGAAAGACTTTCCCCTCGTCATTGCTAATATACCGGCAAGCGCACGAGAGCGCTGGTTCGCGTTCGGCGTAATCATTTTCCTATTGGTCGTATTCCTTATCATCGCGCCGTTCGCGAGTGTACCGCTGGCTCGGGTCGATGCCTTCATTCCGGTTCTTCAAACTGTTCTGTGCGTAGCCGAGCTAATTACGGCGACTCTTCTGTTTTCTCAATATTCAATCGAACCACGGCACGGAGTTCTGGCGCTCGCCTGCGGATATATGTTCAGCGGATTCTTTGCAGTTCTGCAAACATTTGCGTTCCCCGGGGCTTACGCCCCCGCCGGTTTGTTCGGGGATCTAAGTACCGCACCATATTTGTTTTGCCTCTGGCATATCGCGTTTCCCCTGGGCGTCATTGCCTACGCTCTCTCGAAAGATACGGCCAAAGTCGCGAATATGTCCGGCAGTTCACCCGCAGTCGAAATCCGAATTGCCCTCGCATGCGTAGTTGCTTTGACGGCAGGACTGACGTGGGCCGTGACAGCGGGCGCTGGATATCTTCCAAGCCTTTTTGTGAATTCGACAACACAAGCACCGTTTACTAATTATCTGACCGGCTCTATCTGGCTTTTGAGCGTGGGCGCACTTGTGCTGCTGTTTGCTCGTAAACGAACGGTGCTTGCTGTTTGGTTGTCGGTGGCCGTCTTTGCGACTTTGCCAGACCTCGCATTGTCGACCGTCATGACCTCAGTTCGCTTTACGCTTGGTTGGTACGTTGCTCGCAGTTATGCCCTACTTGCGAGTTGCATAGTGCTGACCGCGCTACTTACGGAAACGACCCTGCTGTATGCGCGTCTCGCAAACGCGATCGTTCTATTGCAGCGCGAGCGTGCTGACCGGCTCATGAGCTTGGAAGCTGCAACAGCCGCAATGGATCATGAGCTTAGACAGCCGCTGGCGGCAATGCGGACGTTTGGTTCGGCCGCCCTGCGATGGCTTGAAAGAACCCCTCCTAACGTAGAAGAGGTGCGCGCGGCTGTCACTTCCGTGATCGGTAACGTCGATCGGACAGAAAATATAGTTTCTAGCATGCGCAGCTTGTTCAAGAAGACGCCCAATATGCGCACAATAGTTCAACTTAACGACGTCGTGCGCCAACTATTGGGTTCGGTACAGCGCGATCTGCAAGCTAATGGAATTTCACTTACAACTGAGTTTGAACAAAATCTTCCTCAGGTGCAGGCTGAATTCACGCTGCTGGAACAAGTGATCTTGAATCTGATCAAAAACGCAATCGACGCGATGGAAGCCGTTCCCCCTAGCGAAAGAAATTTGCGACTGGTGACTGGTTTCGACGGCAAATCGCTAGTTTCACTCTATATCCAAAACTCCGGACCTGGCATAACTGCCGAGATTAAAGGCTACATATTTGATCCGTTCTTTACGACCAAATCGACCGGCATGGGCATGGGGCTATCGATCTGTCGGACTATCATTGAAAACCATGGTGGCAATCTGCGGCTTGCTAGAACTAGCCGCCATGGCTCAAGTTTTGAGATTGCCTTGCCAATGGTTCAGCAAACCGGCAGCCCGGGCAGCGGGGGATAGAAGGACGTGAAGCGGACATTGCGGAATTACGTGAGTTCGTATGTCCGCTTGGATCCGTTGTCACTCTGAGGGCAAGGCTGCGGTAAAGATTGTTCCGCCTCGTCCTCGAATCCCATCATGGGAGGACCCGGGGACACCAGGCGATTAGAGAAGCGGACATACCGTTTTGCGCTGCAAACGTCCGCAGCCACCCTCCAGCGAGCGGCTTGGCGCTTGGCGGTCATTCCAATGACACTAGTACGACAATGCACCTATATGTTGGTGTAGCTCAGCGATACGCACGCTCAGTATTTCCGAACGCAAAAATGCGCTGAGATTTTGCTAGCGCACGCGCCCGACGTAGAGAGTGATAATGTTTAACACACAAGATAATTTGTTCTTCGCCCACAAGGCAAACATCGAAAGATACCGAAAAATCTTGGAGACTTTCCTGTCCGCTCAAGAGGAAGCTTTTGTGAAACGTCGTCTCGCCGAAGAACAAACCGCTCTTAATCATCTCACTGACCAGAATTCGAAATAGGCTAGTCGGCGGTTCAACTCAAAGGACAAGGGCTCCAGCCCTATCCCCCGTCCCCCGCCCTTGTCCCGCATGGAGGCCGCCCTGTCCCCAAGGCGGCCTCTTTTTCACATTCGTTATGGCGTACAGCTCGGCGCGCACTGAATGTCTGCTATTTGGCGCAAAGCGGACATCGATCATCTGCGAACCAATGTCCGCGTTTGAGGCAAGCAGATATCGCTCAAACGGCGACGCTTTTGATCCTGTATCCGCACGAACTTATGACTATAGCATTGCGACGGGGCGCATCGATCGAGCGCATAATGAGCGAGTAGGGGCACGACACGTCGTCGGAATCAAGCGTCGCGTGCCGTGAGAGCTTCATTCAAACAGGCAACCAGTCTTTGATCGTTGAACGGCTTACCCAAAAATCCGACGGCGCCTCTAGCCAGTGCTTGTGCCCGCGCTTTTATCCCGGGGAACGCCGTAATGAAGATGACAGGCAGGCAATGGCCCTGAGCAATCAATCGGTCTTGCAACTCTACTCCTGTCATTCCCGGCATCTGCAGGTCAGTAATCAAGCAGTCGATGTTCTGGATTTGGTCTGACTCCAGCAACGCTTCAGCAGAGTCAAATGCGGCCGCCCCATAACCAATTGACCGTATAAAGCTCGTTATAGCTCGACGAAACGATTCATCGTCATCAACAATTGCTATTAAGGGCTCGCTCGGCAAGTTGGCTTCCTCGATGGCGAAACATCTACGGGTCTGTGCGGATACATGCACGATGCCGAAGGTAACGATTAACGACCAAAACGGTTCGATAAATTACACCAAGGTATAGCCCCTAAGATTTTGTGCGGCGAATTCCCAAAATGTCTGCCATTTTCACCAGGTCGGCCAAAGATTTTGCGTCCATCTTTCTTGTTACCTTGCCGCGATGCACCTTCACCGTAATCTCTGTTACGCCGATTTCGGCGGCGACTTGTTTGTTCAGGAGACCGCCAGTTACCCAACCCATGACCTCTTGCTCGCGGGGTGTCAGCGTCTCGTATTTTGCCGTCAGTTCGGAAATCGCCTTCTCGTTTGCCTGGCTGGCTCGGCTGCGTTCGAGCGCGACCTGGACTGCGTCCAACAGATCTTGATCGCGAAATGGCTTAGTCAGGAATTCAATGGCTCCGGCCTTCATGGCCTTGACGGACATTGGGATATCGCCGTGACCGGTGATGAAAATGATAGGAATCTGAATTCTAGCCTTCGTAAGTTCTGCCTGGAAATCTAGCCCGCTCAACCCCGGCAACCTGACATCGACGATCAAGCAGCTTAAAGCGTCAGACCGCTTCGCCCCAAAGAATTCCTGCGCGGAACTGAACGTTTCGACCTGTAATCCTATCGACCGGACAAGACTGCTGAGTGCCTCGCGCACGGACGGATCGTCATCAATGACGAAAACGACCGGCAGCGGTGCGGATCGTATTCGTTTTTCATTCAATGACGCGTCTCCTTAACGTGCTGAAATACCGAACCGTGGGGTACGCCAGAAAGCCTGCCGGAAGACCGTGGCTGCCTCGGCCAAAAACGTTTTACCTTTGCCGGTTTCCCATTGCCACTGACCCGGCAACCGTCGCGAATTACTCGACCGTACATGACAATTGCGGCCTTTGGAATAAACACGCAGATCACCGATGGTTGATGAGTTCTCGGCATGACTTGGGCCGGCCGTTCGATACCTTGGTATAGCTCGCTCTCACTTTTCGATATCTGGCGTTAACCAGCGTACAGTGGCGCGATCAGGCGCCATCGCCCTACGCTTCCTGCAATTAAAAGAGCCCGTTCGCTGCAGGGAGCTCAACATGATCAAGACTTTTGTGATTGGTGGTCTTGCAGTCGCGACGTTGATTAGCAGCGCTTGCGACCCGGTGGTCGCCGAACCGCTCGGGTACGCGGGCGTATTCAACCGCAGCGCTTCCATGTTCCAGAAAGCACTACGGGAGCCGCAGGAAACGAGCGACGTTAAAACGCCCGTCGACATCCCCGCACGCCTGCGCCGCCACGTGGTCGATTATCCGATGCGCGAACCTGCTGGCACAATCGTCATCGATACGCCGAATACCTATCTCTACTATGTACTCGGCTCGGGCAAAGCCATCCGCTATGGAATCGGAGTCGGCCGCGAAGGATTTACGTGGTCGGGCGTAAAGGCAGTTGAGCGCAAAGCGGAATGGCCCGACTGGATTCCGCCAGAGGAAATGCTCGAGCGCCAGCCATACTTGCCTCGCTTCATGGCAGGTGGTCCCGGAAATCCACTCGGCGCGCGCGCCATGTATCTCGGTGGCACAGTCTATCGCATCCACGGAACGAATTCCCCATCCACGATCGGCCAGCAAGTGTCGAGCGGATGCATTCGTATGCTCAATGTAGATGTCATCGACCTCTATGCGCGCGTGAATGTAGGAACGAAAGTTGTCGTCCTGCCGATGTATCCGGCTCGTCCGACTCTAGTAGCAGGCCAAGATCGCTCAATTCATCACTTGACGACAAGCATAACTGCCAACGCCCGCCTGGCGCACGGGATTTACTGAGAAGCACCACGTCCCAAACGGGGGATATGCCATGGACAGTTCGCTCTGGTCTGCAGGGCAATACACCCACCTCAAGATCGTGGTTGTCGCCCTCATTGCATCGATCGTGGTGGTCGCGATTGGACTTAATGGCCGCCTCGATAGCGGTGGAGAGCGTACCGAAACCGCTTATGTAACGATCAAGGCGGGGATGCCAAAGGCTTACACAGACATCGGTCAAGAAAATATTCGTTAAACGAAAAAAATGTGAGGGAGGACAGGATCATGGGCGAGCGGATGACTGTTCAAGTTTTTGGCTTGTCGCTGACCGCCATATTTGTGGGTCTGTTGATACTGAACGCTGTCTCTTATTGAAGCGCCTGCAACCAAAACGTAACGAATGCGCCATGCACTATACATTCAGTAACGGGTTCAAGAATTTCGCAGCGGCTTTTGTCTTCAGCGGCGTCGCCGCTGGCGGCATCAGTGCGATAACGAGCCCCGTCACCGCCGGTAACGCTGGGGGCGTCACGATTTCAATCAATCGAGCCAATAAAAGCGACCGGCTGCCGCTGCCGCCGATAGCCGTGCCAACTCAGGGCAATTCCATTTCTGAAACGCCAATTCCCGGACACGCGCCGCTGGACTGTGAGTCGGCCTTCAGCCCAATCACCGATCCCGGGCGGGCACACATAATCAATTATTGTTTGGCTTGATCCACGACCACCACGTCCATGCTTACGCGGGGTAAAGATGGGGTAATCGCCCTGGCCGTCTTTGTGGATAGCAGACGGCCCAGCGTCACGCCGCACCCTATACACTCGTATAATCGCCTTTCAGGCGCAAATTGTTACCGTCAATGCCTCTGCTCATGGGAGGATTGATGAACGCCCGCGTAGTAGCTCCCCGTCAGCTTTTTCTCGGCGCTTCTGAACCTCAACCAGTCGACTTCTCAAAAGTGCTTTTGCATGGGTGCAATCATAGCGTTGTGAAGAACAACATTCTCGCGTTTCGGCGCGGACCTATCCGTTACCGCCGCAATGCGATGATCGTCTGTGAGGGAGACCCCGCGGATTACATCTACATCGTCGTCAACGGCACCGTCCGAAGTTGCAGAACCTATCAAGACGGCAGTCGAGGCATCGCCGCTTTTTATTTCTCGGGCGAAATATTTGGCCTGACCGGCGATCCAGCACATTCGCTCTCCTTGGAGGCAGTAACGGATACGCTGATATTATTTTTCAAACGAAAGGATCTGCTTTCTACCGCCGCTCGGGACATAAAAATTGCAAATTATTTGTTGGCTGCAACAACAAATGAGCTTCGGCGCATCCAAGAACATTCACTCATGTTGGGCAGACTTGCCACCCGTCGCGTGGCGGCCTTCCTGGTTGACCTGTCAAATAGGATGGGAAAACCGAAATACCTCAAACTGTCGATGCCCCTCCTCGATATTGCTGATCATCTTGGGCTTAAGATGGAGACTGTCAGTCGGACCATCGCCGCGCTGGAAAAATCTGGTTCAATCGTGCGTTCGTCGTACCGAACGTTGGTTCTGAGGGACCACGCTTCGCTCGTCAATGGTAATGGCAATAGCGCTTTGCGTTGAGCAACTCAGAAAAAAGATGTGAGATGTCCGCTTGGCACCTAGCGGACATTCCGCTCATTGCGTTTTTTGTCCGCTTTCAGGGCAATAGTGGACATCGCTCGCGTACGATTGAGAGCGTGAGACCCGCTAAAAAGACTTTGCGTTTATACGTTGGTGTAGCTCAACGATACGCACGCTCAGTATTTTTGAGCCACAAAATGCGCTGAGTTATTCTGCGATGCATTTGGATTTTCAATTTTAACAGCACTGCTAGGAGGATAGCCATGAATCGGATGAAGAATCTCTCGACTAAGTCAGTGACCGTTGCGGGGATTGGAGCCAGCCTCATGTTGGGGTTTGCAGGTGTCACGCTCAGTCCGGCACCGGCTAGCGCAGTAGTTTACTGCCAGTACGTTGACTATCCGACCGGTTGCGTGGCGAGGGCCGGCGTCGTGCTCAGGCCTCGTCCGGTGGCGCGCGCTGCGGTCCGTCATAACGCCGGTGGCAATGCAAATGGCGGCGTCAATCGCGTTGGTGCGGGACGGTAAAGCACTTGTTTGCGGGTCACGACCTTGGCGCGGCAGACTGGCAAGCCGATAGTTAGAGCGATGAACAAAGGCCGCCTCAGGTAGGACTCTTTCAATTTCGATGTCCGCTATTGGCACTAAGCGGACATGGCCTTTTGCGCGAACCAGATCCTCGGCACCGTCACCAATGGTCAAAGTCAACCCCGCTCCGGCAAACTTTTTCGCGAGCCTGATATTCTCCTACGCGAATCTTATCGGCGGAAATTGTTTTCTGATCGGCCGACTCAGCTCGTTGTCTTCGGCTTTAACGACAATGGTTTCGGCGATGATAACCATGACGACTTCGTGGGCGTCATGGCGCTGGTCCCGGCATTGAATTGCCAATGCGAAATAACACCAACACCACTTCCCGCCACACTCCCACTTTTCGCCACCGGTCTCGGCGCGTCAGGTCTGCTTGGGTGGCGCAGGAAGAAGAAAGCAATCGCTACGGCTTAGATAATTTCGTTTTGGCTGGAAGGACCGCCGCGTTGGCGGTCTTTTCTGTTTGCCGCTCTGTTCTTAAAAAAGTGGCCGCGCCCTTGCCACCAGAGCGCGGCCTTCAACCATCTTCTGGGTCTGAGGGCTTTGTGACGGCCCGGACCTGGAGAAGATGATCAAGAGTATTGTTTTGCGCGACTTCGCCCATACGATGGCGATCGGCGTAAATTTTAACGGGGCTGCCATGCAGCCGGAACTTTGTTGTCCCAAGAAAATATTCGATTTCGCAGGCCGCAAAGAGATTTGATATGTCAAATTTACTAGGCAAAGGTATTTAGGCGCTTATAGGATCAGGTCGTGGCGTTCGAGTAATACCGCTGCGCTTATGCGGAAATTTTTCCAACAAATTTGGCCCCCGGTAGTGATCGCTGTCGGGCTTAGCCTCACAGCGGCTTGGATTGGCCTTTTCGGATATGGACTGGCTCACGCAGTAGCGGCTTCCCTGTTGTAATTGGACCGGGCTGCAGTGAACGCAACACCTGTCGCTGGGTCCAGTAAGGGTCGCCTTCCGGCGGCGGCCTTTTTTGCGCCTGGCGTAGGCAAAGAAAAGTTACGCGGCGATCGCAATAACTGCGGTGTGATCGCAGCACCCCGCCGACAAGGAAACCGCAACGGCTTCTGCGGGTTTACCTCATAAGAATACCGGGGCAGGGGCTGCAAGGAACAGTCCGATGCACGCCGCATTTATTTTTGTCATCCTGCTTTTATGGCTTGCGCTGCAGGTGCCGCTCGGAAGCTTCATCGGCGACTGCATGCGCCTTGGCAGCTAACGAAGTATGATGCGCTGCGAAGGCGCGGGGATACTGGACTTGCCACCGGCACGCAAATCAAGTGCTATGAATATTTGTAACGAGCAGTTCATATGTGGACGGCAGCCGCTGCGTGTTGTGGCTTCACGCTAACGACTGCCGTCCAGGGTTCCCGTCTAGTGGAGAGCCCCTATCCGAACTCCAACGCGATAAATTTTGTTTCCAGGCAGTGCTGAAAAAAAGGGCCGCGCACGATTTTGTGGGCGGCCCAAGCCGGCATGGGTCGCCCCTTTGTCGGGGGGCAAGGGGAAGGCGACACACGTCCCTAAAAAAACGCCTGTGGAAGCCTAAAGTTCCGGTTCAAGCGCCTTAAGTTAAACTTGAGGCCTCAGACCGGAGCTATTTATATCGCCCTCATGTCGCGTAATTCCAAACCCCACGGCCTCTAGGCTTCATTCATCCTTGTCGCCCTGTCGTTGCCAAACGCCCGCCAGCTGGTCCGGGTTGGGTGCATGAACTCAAACATGACAGCTCCCGCCTGCAAATCCATGTGCGCGACTGTCGCGTGCGCCTATTCACGATGAACGGCCACAACTGGACCGACCGCTATCCGCGCATTGTTGAGGAAGCGGCACGCATCAAGGGTGCTGCCGTTTTGGATGCGGAAGTCGTCTATCTGGATGAGAAGGGCGTGCCGGAATTTGACACCCGGCACAGCCGCACCGTCGACAAACTTGCCGTCGCCTGCGCGTTCCTGTTGGCGCTCAACGGCGACCTGCGGAACCCCTGATCGATCGCAAGCGAGAACTGGCCAAGCTGCTCATTCGGTCACGCGGCGGCATTCAGTATGTCCAACATGCCGAGGGGCATGGCGACAAAATGTTTGAGGCGGTGTGTCAACTTGGGCTTGAGGGCATCGTGTCGAAGCGGCGCGCGTCTTTTTATCGGTCAGGGCCATCGAAGTTGTGGGTCAAGGTCAAGAATCCGAAGGCGCCAGCGGCAACGCGAGTTATGGACGGGACCTTTTGACCTCACCAGCGTTGTTTAATGTGCAACCCATGGACGCGTACCTAAGACAAGCTGAGCGAGCGCAACAGGCGGCGGATAACGCCCGCGACCCGGAAGCCCGGCGTTTATTGAAAAGTGCCGCTGAGCGCTGGTGGCAGTTGGCAAAATTTGCAGAGCGTAAAAAGGTCCGAGCATCACCCGAAAATAAAGTAGCCGATGGCGAAGAGCCTGGCCAATGCCAGAGTAACCATTAACTAGGGCGCGTTAAAGCCAGGGGCGCCGATCAAGGAAGCGGCCCGAACGAGTAGGTAGCATGTGGCGCTCGCTCGAACGGGCCCCCCCAAAGCGGAAACCCCAATTCCGTCCCCGCCCCAAAGGTGATCTTATGGAAATGGGCGATTCGGGGCCAGCGGCGGCATGCGGAGCAAATTCGCGAATCGTTCGGGTTAAAAAATAAGGTGCCCTAAAGGGACCATTTAGTTGAGGCCGCCCAAATGGGAGCAGGTGATAATTTCAGAGCTAGTGCAGCGCTATGGCGCGCCGAAGCGGAAAAGCAAACTGACCCTCATCTTCGGGCCAAGTATGAAACCTTGGTCGAACTGTTTTTGCGCCTGGCTCACGAGGCAGATAAAAGCGCGATTACCATTGACGTTGAATTTCCGACGCAAGAAGGTCGGAATACAAAGCATTAGTGCGTTGAACGCAGACCCTAATTATTCCGTCGTGGCAAACATACTCGCAAACGATTTAGCTATTTCTGGATCGGCAAAGCACCACCGTATGAGACTGCCGCTGCCATCACCGTGCCGTCCGTGGCCGCGTTTCGGGGCAATGCCCTGTCGAGCATGAAACTCATACATTGCATTTAGATTTGTGCCGAGACCGCCGCGCGGCACAACGATTTCCACGAAGTGAGGAAAGTCCTTTTCAACTGCCTTCGCGCTTTGTCTGCCTTTGTAGAGACTCACGCAGCCACCGCATCAATAAGAGTAGCACCGCTATCATCGGCTCGCGAACTGTTAACGCGCCGAGACACTTTCCTCATCTGGACCGCGTTCTCGGGCGCGGGCTTCAATATCTCCGTGCCCGCCTTTGCTGATAGCCAAGGTTCAAATTGTTCCTCACTCTGGAGCATAGGCATTCGATCATGGATCTGTCCAACAAACTTGTTCGGTGCGGTGATGATCATCGTGCAGGACTGGAGGCTCTTCCCAGTCTCCTTATTCTTCCACTCGTCCCACAATCCGGCGATCGACAGGATCGGGCTCTCATTAGAGGTGATGTAGTAGGGCTGCTTCCCGGTAGGGGTAGTCGCCACTCATAATAGCCCGACACCGGAATGATGCAGCGGTTGCGTTTGAATGCAGAGCGAAACATCGGCTTTAGGGCGACGGTCTCCGATCGGGCGTTGAAGGTCGCGAGCCGCATCTCTTTGAGTGCTCCACCAGCTAGGAACTAGGCTCCAGCGCATACTGACCAATTCGCGCCTGCCGTCCCTGGAAACAACGGTGTCAATTTTTGTCGTCGGACAGATGTTGTAGCGCGGCTGCAAATTCGAAGTGCCAAGCGTCAGCCGATAGAGAGCGACCAACTCTTGCCAGGTGTACATCCGGGTGAAACGACCGCACATGTATGTTCCCTTCGGGCCCTGAACTAAGCAACCGCCACGCCGTTATCCCACCACACAAAGGAGAACAATATGGCAAATCCGGCGACTGAAAAGCGCGGCGGCAACCCAGACGTGAAGCATAAACCTGAACACCAAAAGCCCAAGGATGCGATGGAACGGAAACTCGAGCAGGGCCTAGAGGAATCGATGACGGGTTCGGACCCCGTCAGTGTCACTCAGCCGCCAAAGATCAAGCATCACGAAAAGAATGAGGAGTGAGGCTGACAAGCCTTGGAGTGAAAAAATTTGACGCGAAGAGCAAAACGAAGAGCGCGAGACGACCGTGGTTGGGTAATTCCGAAAGACGGGACGCTGTCGCGTAAAATCTACGACCTACTTGTCCAGGGGATGGGTACGGCCGAAATCGCTTTCAGATTGGAAATTAAGGTCACTAATGCCCGCGTATTAGCCTGGCGGATACGTAACGCTGAAACGACTAGTACTCAGCGATACAATGCCCACCATGAGGCCGCGTGATGGTGTTCCCCAAGTGGGTGCACCGACGAGCGCCCGCTTGATCAATGCCAACGCAGCTCCAAATCCGCAGCTGTGGCAGTTAAGCGCGAAGCCACTGCGGCGCGCTGCGTTGGCGGCAGACGTTTCGCCATGGTTCGCGTGACCTCGAGTAAAAATTCGGTCGGGATCTCGACGACGTCAGCATCGGTGAAGTACCTGCCGCATACGTATGGCTCAAATTTAAGCTAACGTTGAACTTTTGGTCCAAAAGAATTAGCCCGCAATAGGAACCACACTGCGGAAACGGTGTTTTGTACGACGACGGGGGCAACTCCGCGTACAACTCGAACATTGGGGACAGTGTTATGACCGACCGTGCCGCCGAAGCCATCGCGGTTCTCAAGGCCGTCCATACTTACGATGCAGAAGCTGCGGTGCGAGCCGCCAAAAAGATAATTTTTGCAGCAACCGATTTGATTGCCTGCGAGCGCGGTGCAGAAGAGGCACGCAGAGTCTTACGACTCGCAATTGCGGGGCAAGCGCCATCATCGGCTTTCGAATCGGCTCTGCATGGTGACGGCCTTAAGTTACCTGAACTGCAAAATTAGGTTTTAACGCGCGGTCTGCGGTGTTGCCGCTGTCTGCATCGGTCGCCACAAAATCTGGCATCGGTCCGTTCGGGGCTGAAATCTTTGCCGCAATCTTCGCAGGCGACTGCTTTGGGACGTGAGGGTACACCACGCGTCGTAGCAATGCGGCGGGGCGCGGATTTGCGCCTCTTCCTCTCAGGCCCATTTGTCACGGATATCACGAACTAAACCTATGTTCGACTGGGCAGCCGCACGGTCGTTGTGGGCCCGTGGTCGTTTTGACCATTCCCCCCGTCGTAGATGCAGACGTGACCGGCTTCGTTTACGTCTGCATCTAGCAGACTACGAACTGCGCTTTAAATTTCGCGACCGTGTCTTCGCGTTTACCGTGCGGCCGGTGGCGCGATTACCCGCGGATCTGCGACATAGGGGCTGGCCGGGACGGGAGGAGCGGTTACAGGTGAGTCGGGTATCGCCCCGGGGTTTTCGGGCAACGGTGTCTCCGCGCTCACGTGTGGCTCATTCGTCGGGCTCACGTGTGGCTTATTCGTCGGGCTCATGCGAGGCTCGTTCGTCGGGCTCACGCGAGGCACGGACTGATCCAGTGCGTTTTGGGAAATAGCACTCGCCGTCGGTACTGCTGCAATCAGGGCGGCGATAGCCAGCTGCCGAATTTGCATGTTGGTTCTCCTTTTGATTACCCAACGTGAATGGCTGCGTCCCGTTCCAGGGGTTCTAGCGACGCTTCCATGTCGCGAGCACGTTTTCGTCCCAATCGGAGCTGCCATAGTGGCGGCGGCGACGATAATGAGCGTTGTCAATTAAGGGGCAGAATGTCCGCTTTTGGGGGTAAAGCGGACATGACGTTTTGCGCTGCACATGTCTGCTTTTGACCCAAAGCGGACATTCAAGTTAGGTGCGGTACCGCAAATAGGAACACCAGCCCAAAGATGGTCATGCCGAAGGCGACTGCGGCGATTGGCAACAGGATTTGCACCGCTGCTTCACGGCCAATAATGCCACCGGTCCACGTCTCAAATGGGCGCGAGATCCACTCGCCGAACGGCGCGGTGTGGTCATGCTTCTCGTTCGGGTTAGTATTGCGTCGCCAGGTAAGCCAAAGAAGGACTGGGATGCCGACCAAAATTACAAAGAACAGCGTAATTACAGAAAGCGTCAAACCTTCGTACGGCCCGCGACTGAACAATCCCCACACCGACAGCACTAGCCAAATCGTCAACCCAACAAGCGATTGGTAGATCAGAGGATGTAATTCGTCATTCGGCCGGTTATCCCGAACCGGAAGATGCGCGGTCATGGCGTCCTCCTAGCTGCCGCCCCATCATTTGTGGTGATTAGTGGAAACGCGTGAACACCCACACGGTTCACCGCTGGGGCCGTCGACCGCAGCCGCTCTAAATAATAAATGTCGTGATCAGAATCGATGGGACGTCTATCGGGAAAAGTGGGTAGCCCAGCCTGGTTGTGCCTATGGCGGCAGACGCTGTGACGATTGGTCGCCGCAAACCAGGCAACTGCCTGCCCGTGGTGACGATTGACGTGACCATAGGGGCGGCACGCAAAAGGGTGCGGTCATGTCATTCATCCGCACAGCGCTAGTTGCTGTGATTCTTCTGTTCGCCGCTTCCGCCACGGCTTCTGCGGCAGACGAGCAAGGGGCGGTTGTGCTGAGCCGCGGCGGTATCATTCCACAAACTCCTTCGTTGCCAAAACTGAACTTGGACCCGGCCGAGCGCGAGCAGGTACGCCAGGCGCTGCTCGTCAAGCACACAGAAGTTGAGTTCAGGCTGAAAGCAACAAAGTCGGCGAAGGACTTCACGCCGAAAGCCGGCGTCAAGCTTCCGAAGGGTGTGAAGCCCGATGGCCTGCCTTCGGAACTGACGCAGCAGATTCCGCCGCTTGCCGACTACGGTTATGCCAAAATGAAAGACCAGATTTTGATCGTCAATGAACTTAGTGGAGAGATCGCCGAGATCATTCCAGAGACGCAGCCGCAAACGACCGGACAAAACTGAACGACCATTTTCCTCTGCGCTAACGTGTGCATGCGAATATTTCTGCGACTTCCCATTGTCACGCTCTTCGTCACGCGGCCGGTATCTTGCGGAACGGAACGCAATTGACCTTGTCACGTTTATCAACCGGGGCGACGTTCCAACTGGACGACGCCCATGACTAAATCTTCGATTCAAACATCACGCCGAACACTTCTTGCAGGAGCGATGGTCCTTGGCGCGACTGCCGTCGCTGCCGCACAGGATAAGACCGCACGACCCTTAGGGAACAAGGGTGCGACTATCCTCGGCCCGCGTGACCCGGTCCGCGAAAATGAGAACCCTGATTTTGTGCAGCCGCCGGATACCGATCACGGCGCAATTCCGAATCTGCGCTACTCTTTTTCCGACACACATATCAAAACGCGCGACGGCGGCTGGTCACGCGAGATAACCGCTCGGGAGCTACCTGCAGCCAAGACCATCGCGGGCGTCAACATGCGCCTCGAACCTGGCGGTGTGCGCGAATTGCACTGGCATAAGGAAGCAGAGTGGTCCTTCATGCTTGCGGGCAAGGCGCGGATCACCGCGGTCGATAACGACGGACACAACTTTGTCGCCGACGTGGAAGCGGGCGATCTTTGGTATTTTCCCTCCGGCATTCCGCATTCGATCCAGGGGTTGGAACCCGAAGGTGCCGAATTCGTGTTGGCCTTTCCAAACGGGTCCTTTTCTGAAGACAGCACCTTTTCCATCACAGACATGTTCGCACACATGCCGAAGGACGCACTGGCCAAGAACTTTGGTACTAACCGAACTGCTTTCGATCATATCCCCAAAGAAGAGCGGTTCATCTTCAAAGCGCCTTTGCCGCCCGCTTTACAGGCCGACACGGTCGGAAGTGCGCAAGGGCATGTACCTCTCAACATGAAGTTCAGGCTCTTGGCCGAAACACCAGTTCGCGCCCCCGGTGGCACCGTTCGCATCGCCGACATGCGTAATTTCGTGATCTCGAGCGATATCGCCGCTGCCCTCGTGGAGGTCGAGCCTGGTCACATTCGCGAGATTTATTGGCATCCCAATGCCGACGAATGGCAATTCTACATCGCGGGCAAAGCGCGCATGACTGTGTTTGGGGCGCAGACCAACTCGCGCACCTTCGATTTCCAGGCTGGCGATGTCGGCACGGTGCCCAAGGCCATGGCCCATTTCGTGGAGAATACGGGTAACGAAACCCTGCGGTTTCTTGAGCTGTTCAAAGCGCCTCGCTTCGTCGATGTATCGCTGGCGCAGTGGATGGCGTTGACTCCACACGAGCTCGTGGAAGCACACCTCAACTTGAATCGTGACCTGATTGACGCTTTGTCCACGGACAAACGCCCGATCGTGTGAGAGCGGTGAGAGCGCCAATTTTGAGGGCAGTCTGAAATAGGTTGGTGTGACCGGAGCATGTCCGCTATTGGCACTTAGCGGACATGCCTGTTTGCGCCGCGCATGTCTGATTTTGACCCAAAGCGGACATCGCAGCTGCTTGCGTAAAGCAAGAAGTTGCATTGTGCGGATTGACAACCTTTTGTGCCGTAAGCTTACATTCGACTGTGGCGGCCTGGGGGGCGACCGGGAGCGACAGGTTGAAAATCTTCAAAGTCTTTGTGCTCGCCATCCTTTTGGGGTGTGCGGGCAGCTCGAGAGCGACGGTCTGGAACGTTGGCGATCTGACCACATATGCGCAGGCCAGCTGGGGCGGAGATCCGGTGGGTAACCCGCCGTTTACTGACCCGGACCCGGGAGCGGCGCTCCTCGTTGCTCAATTCAACACCGTCTATGGCGCGACATTCGGAGTAACCGTTGGCTCGTTCGGCGGCTTTACGATGTCTTTCACCGATGCGACATCAGTGCTCGCATATATGCCCTCAATAGGTCCGTTCGCGCCGCTTAACGGGAATGAATTAAATCCGATCTCAACCGCGTCCGGAGGTTTCGGTGGAGAGACGCTTGGACTTGAATTCAACGTCGCCTTCTCGGACGCCGGAAAACTTCCGGGAACGTCAGGTCTTCACTTCGGTGATCTCATCCTCGCAAACCTCAACGGGCCCCAGGCGCCGCTTAACGGTTTAACCGTGCGCCAGCTTCTTGGAGACACGAACATATTACTGAGCGGTGGTACCAGCATCATCACGATTGCAGATCTCGGTTCGCTTGTCGGCGAGGTGAATGGTTCCTTCTTTGAAGGCACACCTGACCAGTTTGCGCAGGACCACCTTGTCGCTCCGGAGATATCAAGTGAGACGCCGCTTCCCGCCGCACTTCCGCTTTTCGCCACCGGCCTCGGTGCGTTGGGTTTGCTGGGGTTAAGAAGGCGGCGTCGAAAAACAATCGAACTTCATAAACTCAATAAATTGGTTGCGCTGTAATTTGAGGAGATGGCCATGTCGCAATACACTGGTTCCTTCAACAAGGTGGCGGTTCTGACAGGACTCGCAATGTTGCTTGTTGGCTCAGAAATTTCATCGGCCGCGACAATCTCTCAAGACCAAGTTTTTGGTCCTCTATCAGGACCTTCTTCTTCCGTAATCCTCAACTACAACTTGTTCGATCCATCGCAGGGAATTCTTACTTCCTTTTCTGTGGACATAACGTCTAAAAGTTTTGATGCCGTAGGTGTGACTATAAATGCTTCGATTACCGGATTTCCAAACTTACTTAGCATTACAGTTAGCGGTACTCTCTCCACGACGCCCACGAATGTGAACATTCCAGGTCTGTCGTCGTCGCCCTTCGACGAATTTAACGGCGTTGGTACTTTTCCGCTTGATTTTTCCTACACGGCTGACTGTGGGACGTCCTGCGCCGAAGGCTGGGCCGGCGACTTGAAACTCACCTACGTATTCGATCCTGTGAACACAACACCACTTCCAGCCGCACTCCCTCTCTTCGCCACCGGCCTCGGCGCGTTGGGGCTGCTGGGATGGAGAAGGAAGCGGAAGCTTGCTGTCGCTGCCTAATCAAATCTCTTTGTGGCCGATCAACCCCGGGCTACCGCTGCATTGCCATCGACTCATTCATAATCACTGTTGGCGATGATGTGGGTGCGCCTGTTGTGAGTGAACCGTACAACGACTGGCAGTGCGCGGTTCATTCTCCGCCCGTGTCATCGCCACCGGCCTCGGCGTGTTAGGTTTGCTCGGTTGACGCAGGAAGCGGAAGCAAGTCGCTTAGTCAATTTGATTTTGTGGCCAGAAAACCCTCGGGCGAAACGCTGAAACGCTCGGGGGTTTTTTGTTAGATCACGGCAATTTAGCTCGCCAGTGCGTGGACAGCGATTGAAATGGCGGAAAGCACTATTGCTCCCGCAATAATCAGAAAGACCACGCCGCTTATTCGTTGCCACATTGAGGCAAGGCTAACATTCGACGCTTCGATTCGTCATTAACGCTGCATAATTTCCGAATGCATGTCCGCTTCTGGCAATTAGCGGACATGGCGTTTTGCACTGCAAATGTCCGCTAATGACCCAAAGTTGGCTGGTACTGGAAATGACGTGTTGGGTATTTACGCGAGCGCCCGCTTCCGTTTGCGACGCCAACTCAGCAGACCCAATGCTCCAAGGCCTGCGCTGAATAAAGGTAGGGCGCCGGGAAGTGGAGTTGGGGCTCCAGCTTGGAAAGTTCCAAGACGTGGCATCCAACTGAATGGATGACCCGGCTACCCCAGGTATGCTTAGCTAAGTTCGTGGCGTACTGGAGTGGAGCGACGAATGAAAAAATTACCGCAGCTTTTACCAATGGTCGCCTTAGCACTCCTTTTTGCTACAAACGCCTCTTACGCGAGCAGTGTGATCTTCGATAATGGAAGCCCTGACGGTTCGATGGCCTCGCTTAGCCGCCCAAGCGCGGGCGGTGTATTGCAAACTGAATCAGCTGACGATTTTACTCTCTCAACTGTGACCTCGATATCCAGCGCTACGTTCACTGGGCTTGTGACGGGAGCAACGCCATCTATTGGAAATGTTACCGTAGAAATTTACCGGGTCTTCCCGAATGACTCGAATACGGTGCGCGTTCCCAATGTGCCTACCCGAGTAAACTCTCCGTCAGACGTGGCCTTTGACTCGCGCTCCTCATCTGCGGCAGACCTTATCTTCTCGACGAGCACTTTGGCGGTAACTTTTAGCGCAACAAATTCTGTCGTTAATGGGATCAATCCCAGTCCCAACCAACACACGGGCGGAGAAGGTCCTGTAAGCGGCCAAGAGGTCATGTTCACTGTAAACTTCACGACACCTTTTATTCTTCCGGCCGATCATTATTTCTTCGTGCCCGAAGTGCAGGTTACAGGCGGCAACTTCCTATGGCTTTCTTCAGGAACACCAACTCTACCAGATTTGCAGGGGTGGGTGCGTAACGACAATCTTGATCCAGATTGGTTGCGCATAGGAACTGACATAGTCGGTGGGACAAATCCACCGCGGTTCAATTTTGCTTTTTCACTAGAGAGCGACTCCGCAGCCACGCCACTCCCAGCGGCACTTCCACTGTTTGTGAGCGGTGCGGGTGTTCTTGGCTTCTTCGGTTGGCGCAGAAAGCGGAAGTGCGGCGCTGCACTCGCAGCCTAACCAAAACACCTAAACGTTTGGGGAGACCGCCGCGAGGCGGTCTTTCTTTTTGCGCCACTTGCTGCGGTGCGTGTGTGCGCTATTTGCACTTAGCGGACATCGGCGTGTGCGCTGCACATGTCTGCTTTTGACCCAAAGCGGACGATGCTCCGCCTACACGAACAAGTACCGGCCGCCTACGCAGCGCGCGGTAGTGGCCCCGAGTCAGAAATTAAGGGGCCAGGCGTTGTACCGCCTGGCCCCCAAGGACCGCACGAAGGGGACGCCGCACGGTCGTCGAGGCGCAACGCAAGGCGACGCGCCCGAAATTTTCAATCTTAGTGACGCGTTCGGTTCAACAGTTCATTGACCGGATCGTCTTCAATCGCGCTATTGGCCTGCTTGGCGAGGTGCACATACATCAGCGCTAGATTTTCCCATTCCGTCTTTATCCGCAGATCAGCTTCGTTGGCTGCACGTGCGCGAACATCCTTCGCCAGGGCCCGATATTCTTCGGACCGTGTCATTGCGGAACTCCATGTTGCGCTATGTCAGATAGACAACATAAGGGCGCCCCTTACGTTCCGTTTAGAACCGGTGATTGCGTCATCCACGATGATCCATGGCGCGTCGGGTCGCTGTCTAATGGGCATTTAACCGATACAGCCATTGAGAAAATGATATTTTGCCAGTTGAGCTAGATCATTGTGGCATTATGTAATTTCCGAAATTGTTACTAATGGAAAAAGCTGTTTCCAACGCTGCCTGGGAACCCATCAAAACAGCTCCTGCAGACACGCCGCTGGAGCTATGCAGCTACGATGGTGGGGAATTTCACGCATTGGCGTTTCCATGCCGACGCAGCGGTGTGGGCTGGACCGATATAACACGCAATAGGATGGTACCCATTCGGCCTTCGCATTGGCGGCTATGGGAACGTGAACTTAAGTAGCCAGTCCCGCGCACGATCTTTGTGAATTTCAATCGGTTGCGGATGTCCGCTTTTGGCACTTAGCGGACATGGGCTGTTGCGCTGCACATGTTCGCTTTTGACCCAAAGCGGACACGGAATTAATGATCACGAACTTGCGACTTGCCCACCTTGGAGGGCAGGGCGTCCAATCAATGCCATGGGGGTCCACATCCGTCGTATCTGCGCGATTGCGGGGCTCTTCGTTTTCTTAGCGGCATCACTCGGTTGTTCAATTGGATTCGCCGCTGAGCCCAAGCGCGTATTGCTACTTCACTCTTTTGGCCGCGATTTCAAGCCGTGGAGCGAATATGGCAAAGCCATTCGCGCAGACCTGGATCGACAATCACCGTGGCCGCTGGACATCATTGATTACTCGCTGGTTTCCGCCCGTTTCAGCGATGAGAACCCGGAGGCTCCGTTTGTCGAGTATCTCCGTGCCCTGTTTGCCAAACACCCTCTTGATCTCATTGTAAGCATCGGCGCGCCCGCAGCAAACTTTGTACAGCGAAGCCGGCAGCAGCTTTTTGCAACCACCCCGATGGTGCTTATGGCGGTAGACCAACGTCGGGTGCAGTATTCCAATCTCACCGCGAATGACGCCGCCGTGGCTGTAAGGATCGACTATTTGTCAGCCTTCGAGAACATCCTGCAAATATTGCCAGACACTAAAGATGTGATCGTGGTTGTTGGAGCTTCTCCAATTGAGAAATTTTGGAAGGAGGCGATAGAAAAGGAGGTGGAGCCTCTTGCAAACCAAATCAAGATTTCATGGACAGATGAATTGTCCTTTGAAGCGCTCCTAAAAAAAGCTTCCACATTGCCGCCGCACACTGCGTTTTTCTGGGAGTTGATGATTGTCGATGCGGCAGGCGTCGTACACGAAGGTGACGCGCCATTAACAAAACTTCATGCCGCGGCTAACGCGCCGATTTTTTCCTATGATGAATCCTTTTTTGGCAGTGGGATCGTAGGCGGCCCGCTTCTCTTGGTGGCCGATAGCAGCCGACAGGCGGCCGCCGTTGGCATTCGCATCCTTGGCGGAGAGAAACCGAGCGAAATCAGGACCCCACCGGTCCAATTTGCAGGCGCAGTGTTTGACTGGCGGGAACTGCAGCGGTGGGGCATCAGCGAAAACCGCCTGCCGCCCGGAAGTGAGGTCCGTTTTCGTAGTTTGACCGTTTGGGATCGATACAAGTGGCAGATCATGTTTCTTGCCGCGATCCTCTTGCTCCAGACAGCCTTAATCTTTGGATTGATTTACGAGCATCGGCGTCGAACAACCGCTGAGGCAAATTCGCTGCAACGCGTGAATGAGTTGGCGCGCATGAACCGCATTGCAACGGTTAGTGAATTGTCTGCTTCGATCGCCCACGAACTAAAGCAGCCGTTGGCGGCGATTGTAACGTTCGGCAGCGCTGGCCTGCGCTGGCTTGCGCGGCAGGTGCCAGATATTGATGAGGCGCGAGTAAATCTACAAGGAACGATCGATGCGGCTAGTCGCGCCAGTGCGGTGATCGATGAAGTCCGCGCGATGTTCCGTAAGGATAATGGTCGGCGAATGCTGGTCGATGTGAACCGGCTTATTTTGGATACACTTTCACTTACAAGTCATGAAATACGATCGCAAAACATATCCGTGCAGACCACGCTTTTTGAAAGCTCGACGCCGTTGGTGCTGGCAGATCAGGTGCAGCTGCAGCAGGTCATACTGAATTTGCTCGTCAACGCAATTGAGGCCATAAATGTAATGCCAGAAGTCTCGTGAGCTGAAAATAACGTCAGGGCTTCAAGATGCCGACTCGGTGCTAATTACTGTCGAGGATTCTGGGCCTGGGATCGCGCCGGAAAACCTTGACAAAATTTTCGACACGTTTTTCACGACCAAACCCGCTGGCATGGGAATGGGATTATCGATATGCCGTTCGATTATCGAAGCTCATGGCGGACGCCTTTGGGCTTCGGGCGCAGCGCCGCGCGGGTGTATTTTTCACATCGTTCTGCCGAAAAAGCCTATTTGAGTGGTCCGAAGGCGGATGCGCCTGAATGTGTTAGGAATGTCCGCTATTGGCACTTAGCGGACATGGCCTGCCGCACTGCACATGTCTGCATTTGACCCAAAGCGGACATCCATGGTGCATGCAAGACGAAACCGCCCGGCGTTCCGTCCGCCGGGCGGCTATATTGTCACTGCGTTAGTTTACCGCGAAGCAATAAAGCAATCCCGCGCCGCCAGTGCTCTTTAATGCATCGAAGCTGCAACCGCGCGAGGGATGCGCCGAATTCCACGAGTGTGCCGGTGCATCGTCGCGTAAGCCCAGGCGATCGCTGTGGCCTACGATGGCCGAGCCTTCGCCGCTCTTGGTCCAGTTGCCACAAGTCGCATCCTTGTCTGCCGGTGGTGCACGGCCATCTTCCGTCGAGCCGGTGAGGATGTCGTGCTGAGTGCCCATAAAGAATCTTCCGGGGATTTTCCGGCCGGTTTCAGCGAGAGAATTGTCGAGGCTGATTTTGTTGGTGGAATGCAAGTCCTCGACATTGGCTGCGATTTGGACACCATTGACATTCACCCACGGTCCCTTGCCGATCCGGTCGCGAGCGTTCACCGCCGTTGCTCCAGCGGTGGCCTGCGTGCTGAGATAAGCGTGCCAGGTCTTGGAGCCGGCACCGACTTTCGCTGCCAGATCTTGGCAATGTTTGTCCGCACCAGGCAGCCCGCCGAAGTCAGCGCCGGTGGATCCGCCGACGCTGCTGACGAAGAATGTAACGTTCGGATATTCGGACGGCAGCGGTTGCGCCTGCGATTCCCCGGTTAGGACGAAAGGCGCAAGTGCCGCGACTGCAAAAGCAACAACTGCAAGCTTCATGGATTCTCCCCCTGTGCTGATCGATCTCGCCTGAGAACAAACCCCAAGCTGGCCGATTACTTTCATGATCGGATTGCTTGGCAACTTTAGGCAAGGCCGAGTTCTGGTCTTGCGATCAAGTGTTAGTGACGACAACAGCACTTAGCGGACATGGCGTGTGCAATGCAAAATGTCCGCCAATGACCCAAAGCGGACATCGATATTTGGGATCACAAGGGCCCTGGGGGAGTGGCTCCGACGATCAGGGCTATCGGAAGCGGGTCCAAAAAGCACTAACGGTCCGTACCCCTTTCGTGGAGGTCTCTTGCTCTGTATATTGATGAAGTGAGGGGCTAGAGGGGCAATTCAGAATTCGGAACCGTTTTGTCATTCGCTTTTTCGGATGACCTCGGACGTGTTGTGCGGGCCGATTCACTAAAGCCACATTTTGTTTGTTAATCCGTTGTGGGGACACATGTCTGTCAGCGAAGGCGGAACGGGCGCGCTGACCCTGCGGCGTACAACCACGTCTGTTCGGCGTCGAAGAGCCCGAAAACCCGCTCTTGACGTAAACGATGTCAAAGCGCTTGCGTCCCGCGCCCTCGCCGAATGCAAAGACGGTGTAGCGAACAAAAAGTGGCGTCGCGAAATAAACGCGCTCGATCGGTCTGCAAGCTTTTCACAAGAGGCCTTGTGGCATTTCCAGAATCTTCAGGCGCGCCTTGCACTCTCCACCACACGTCCCATCGTGTTGCCGATTGACAGCCAGCCGTTTTGGCATCGAACCGAACATCCCTTCGCAAACTACCAATCGAGTGGCGATCTTCCTGCCGTCGTCGACGTGGCGATTATAGGAGCAGGCCTCACGGGCTCCGCGGCCGCCTACCGTTTGAAGGATACAGGACTGAAAGTTGCACTGCTCGATCAAGGTGATCCCGCCGGCGAGGCGAGCGGTCGCAACGGCGGAAATTTCGAATTACTTCCGGAAAATTCCGTCGGTACATATGAAGGCCTTGCACCAGGCCGCTTCAAATTCATGAAGGTCCGTTATCCGCACGTTCCGACCGAGGTCTTGCAGGCCGTCAGCGAGCGGCAAGCGTCGCTGGTTTTAGGACTCGCACTTCGAAACCGCGATCTCCTGAAAGAAACCATATTCACGGAAGGGGTTTCCTGTGACTTTTCGCCAAAAGGCTGGCTGCATATTGCCGCCAGCGAAACTGAGGAACAGGGCATCTGCGACGAAGTATCGCTCGCGGCACAACACGGCCAGCGGATTGCAATCTGGTCGCGGGGAAAAATAGCTGCGGAGTTCGGAATAGACGCCGCATTCCTCGGGCGATTTATACCAGGCGACGGAACTTACCATCCGTTCAAGTATGTTTGCGGTCTGTTAAACAGCGCACTGCGCGACGGTATCGGTCTTTACACGCGGACGAAGGTGCTGCGGATCGATTCCGTCAATCCAGACGAACACCGCATCGTCACGCATCGGGGCATAATCACGGCGCGACGCGTCATTGTTGCGACGAATGCATTCACTCCGGAACTGCTTCCGGAGCTTTCTGCGATCGAACCATATCAAAGCCAGATCTTGGTCACGGAACACGTCGTCGATAGAGCGCGAGGCCGCATTGTCACCTCCGACAGCGGGCCTGTGTTTTTTAATCAACCGCGGCAAGGGGCTCGAGAGGGATGCGCCCCTTTGCTGATGGGTGGCGCCGACGATCGGCCGATGAAAAATCCGTCATCGCGCCGTCGTTCTCCGGCAGTCCATGAACATCTTATGAAGCTTCGTGACAGCTTTTATCCTGAGCTCGTTGGGCGGCCGCCTTCGGCAGAATGGATTGGACCGATGGCGTTCACGCCCGATGGTCTGCCATGCATTGGAATTCTACGGGCCGGTTTGATAGTTGCGGCGGGCTATAATGGATACGGTGGCAGTTATACAACGGCGGCGGGACATGCCGCAGCAGAGATGGCGATTACTGACTTGGTACCAGAGTGGTTGCCAGAAGAAATATTTTCGCCGCGCAGATTCCTCAGCGACGAACCTCTGTTTCTGACCGAGCGCAGCGGCCTTTGGCGCGTTGCCGTATCGCTTAGCCGCCAGATTCAAAGCGTCAATCGACAGCTTTCCGAAGCCCTGACCCTGCAACAGTCGGCACCAGTTATTCCAAAGACAATCACTCAAGTCGCGGGACCCGCGGGTGAAAGTAGCGCGACCGATGGTATCGATCCCGAATCTTTGGCCAAATTTGCGTCCTTCAGCAAATATTCTCTCGAGGAAATACGCGAGCTTTTGCGCCTCATGCGCCGCTGGGATCTACCGAAAAATAGCATCGTCTTCACCGAGGCGAGCCCCGGCGGTAGTTGCTTCGTGATTCTCGAAGGATCCATTGACGTCAGTACCGGGAGCCGGGGTCAACAGCAAATTCTGGCAACTTTGAATGCCGGTAGTGTCTTCGGACAAATGAGTCTCATCGACAATGTTCCGCGCTCCGCCACGTGCTCCGTTAGGTCTAAGGTTGTGTTGCTCGAAATTATGCGCGGACCGTGCGAAGACTTGCTCCGCGACGGCTCAATTCTCGCCCTAAAACTCCTTGCCACCTTGAACGAAGGGCTCATCCTGGCCCTGCGTGGTGCCGATCTTAGGCTAATGCAACTGGATAAGGCCGGGCCCATAAAAGGTTCTGAAGAAGCGTTGACGTCCCCAGAGAATGTTACCGTTTGAAATTGTTGGGTTGCGCGCACTCCTATGAATGTCCGTTTTTGGCACTTAGCGGACGTCGGCTTGTGCGGTGCACATGTCCGCTTTTGAGCCAAAGCGGACATATTCCCCCGCGTTAAGGTTTTTTCTTACGGTAAATTCAAATCGCAACCTTGGAGAGCCAGGCAGATCGTCAGATAATAGCGCCTGGTTTTAGCCACGAGGGAAGCGTGAAGTCCACACTACTCCTAGCTCTGACTTTGCTTGTCGCCCTGACAGCCGATGCCGAAAAGCATCTTTGGCAAAGTGATACTTCGTCATGTTGTAGTGATGATGGTCAGCTTCCGGTTCAAAACATGGCCGAAGCCATGCCAACGCTAGCAAACTCGAATGACGGCTTGTCAGTACGCAAAGCGCGCCATCTCGATGCCAATGGAAACGGCATGGTGACCGTGCAAACGGTTTATGGCTTTAACATCACCGTGCATCCAGCCTATGCGAGCAAGTTTCAAAGATTTTTCGCATTGCTGAAGGCTCATGGCTATCATGTGCCAGCAAACATCACCAAGTGCTGGGCATCGCGCGGGACGCATGTCCCAGGTTCAAACCATTACATCGGAGCGGCTTGCGATATTCAGACCGGTTGGAATCGCGGGCCCCGGTTTGTGTACCACATAAGCGACATCGTCAGAGAAGCCGGACTATACGACGGCTGCTCCTTTCATGACTGCGGCCACATTGAAGCAGTCCGTGGCACACACAACCGAGCGCCAAACCTGTACGCTTCAATCGAGCAATTCAAAACTGAACAAGCAACAGCGAATTATCGGCCGTGACGATGATGCATGCTGTGCGCTGGTCGTTAGCGGACATCGGTTCTGTTTGAGTCCAACGCGAAGGGCACCATTAGCCGGGCTCTCAAATGTCCGCTTCTGGGACTTAGCGGACATTGGCTTGTGCGCTGCACATGTCCGCTTTTGACCCAAAGCGGACATCAGCTGCGTTTTCGGCGTCCGCGCGGAAACTGGCGCGAATTGGCAAACCTTTGGCCGGTAATCGCAAGACCGGGGCGGTCCCGTCGTTATAAACAGCAATCATAATAACAAGAACAATTTGTGTGTGCTTTGCCACTGGCGGAGCCGTTGGCAAGCCACAATGGCGGCTCCGCGATTTTTAAAAGGAGACAGCGGCATGACAAACGCAGAAGCGATGAATCCAGTCAGTGAAAGAAATCCGGGAGGACGACCTTCTATTCTCACCGAGAACGTAATGGCTGACATCCCGGTGCTGGTCCAGCAAGGCCTAAATACCGAAGCCATCGCAGCCCGACTTGGCTGCACAGCCGGTACACTAAAGGTGCGGTGCTCGCAGCGAGGCATCAGTCTGCGCGTACCCAAAGAGGTCAAGGTGGTTCCACTGGTGCCGCTGGTGCTAGCGCCCAAACCGCCCAAGCTGTCACAATCAAAGCCGTGCTTTGCCTTTGCTGTGCCGACCACGCTGCAACTCAGTCGAGTTGCGATGTCCCGGCTGCGCCAGCGGGCGGAAGCAACCGGCATGACCGAAGCGGAGCTTGTCACGAAGCTGCTTGAGATGATCGCGCAGGACGACCTCTACGATGCCGTCCTCGACCCCGAAAAAAATGCTGTTAGCGCGTAGTTGCGCGGCGTAGTGGCAAACACGACCAAATCCTTGTCGCCAAATCACAGAACAGAATTAGCACCGCCACTTTAAGCAACCCGGTCGAGCGGCGATCCCGCACTCAATTCAAAAATCAACATCAATTGGTTCTGCCCGCGTTGTGGCTTTCAGCTGGGCAGGAAGGGGCCGTGCCGAGATACGTACCACTCGGTGCGGCCCGCTTTTTACGTCGATGGCAAATGTCCGGACTGCAGTGTAATTCTGTCCGTCCGATGCCCTACATTGGAACCGGCTGCCACGGCATCAAGTCGATATGTCAAATTTAGTAGCGAGTGGAGTTTTTGTTTTTTAGAAATATTGCCGTGGCGTTTGCATACTGCTTTTTGGTGATGAGGACGTTTCTCCACAAAATTTGGCCGCCGGTGATGATCGCACAGCGGCTTGGATCGGTCTTTTTGGATATGGACTGGCTTACGCAATCGCGAGGTCCGTGTTCTGACAACTGGACGAAGCGCAGTTATTGCCACACCTGCCGCTTGGTTCGGGAAGGCCGCTCACAAGGGGCGGCCTTTGTCATTTGGCCGCATTAGGCGGCGCAGGTGCTTTGCGCGCTACATTACATATTTATGCTCTCGTTATCGGTTGCCCGCCTATTTCTACGCCCCGAAATAAAAGAATAACCCCGGTCGCTGGGGAGCAAGCGGGGCCACAAGAGGGACGCGCGGGCCAGGACTGTGAGGGCGACACGAGGTGGACTTTCTGTCTAGGCGTTCAATGTCCGCTTATGGCACTTAGCGCACATGATCTTCGAACCGCGCCAATGAAGAGGGCGCACCACCACCAGGGTGTTTGTGCGACCCTTACAGAGAAACACGAGTTCAGTTCTAATATCGGGGCAACGGGGCGAACCAAACCCGTGCGATGAAATAATGATGTCGTACCGAAGTCGTTCCTATGTCGGCTATCAAACGCTTAACTCCAGCTGACCTGCATAGATGAGCATTGTCTCGTTATCGTTACCCACCTTATTCACTCCCCACGCCCTGCTAGCGCTGAAAATACATCCGCAGCCCGACGACGAGCGTGACGGTGACGAATAGCAGGATTGCTGGCAGCTGGCAGAGGCGAAAGAGCGGATCCGCATTTGGGAGGCGGCGCGCTGGGAACTTTCTGAAGCAGGCCGGCGCATGACGATGGGAGCAATGGTTGCATCAATTGCGCATGAGGTCAGTCAGCCGCTCGGAGCGCTGGTGATGAGTGCAGAAACCGGTTTGGTCTTGCTCGCCAAACCAGACTTCGACGTGGACGATGTACGGCGTGTATTGAAGAGAATTATCGACGATGGCCAGCGAGCCAGCGCGGTGCTCGACGGTATCCGCTCAATCTTCCGAAAGGATTCCAGCCAAAAAAGTACTGTCGACGTGAACGGCCTCATCGGTGAGGTTCTGGCGGTCGTTCGTGGGGAGCTGGATGACCATCACGTATTCCTGCAAAGCGAGTTAAGTAACCGGAACCCAGTAGTATTGGCGGCGCACACACAACTTCAGCAGGTATTGCTCAATCTCGTCATGAATGCCAGGGACGCGATGAGTTCAGTTGCCAATCGAGAACGCATCTTGATCGTGAAATCCGAAATTGGAGAATCCGGTCAAACACTGATCACGGTGGAAGATTCGGGCACCGGAATTGATGCGAAAAATCAGGACCGTATTTTTGAGGCGTTCTTTACCACGAAGGCTCAAGGCTTGGGGATGGGTTTGGCGATTTGCCGCTCAATTGTCGAATCTCATGGGGGTCTCCTTTCGGTCTCGCCGCGTACACCAAATGGATCAAGTTTTTATGTCATGCTTCCAATGGTCCCGCCGACGAGTGGCTAATTTGCCCCTCCGATCATGGCCGCGTGCGTTTGAACTACTATCCCCATCGTGGCTATGCATATCGCTAAGTAGCGGCATCCGCTGGTACATTTGGAAAGACCGCCTCGCGGCGGTCTTTCTGTTTGGTTAGAATTTCTGTGAATGTCTGCTCCTGGTACTTAGCAGACATTGCCCACTGCGCTGCACATGTCTGCTTTTGACCCAAAGCGGACATCAATCATGTCCCCAGCGTCCGCGCGGCAATAAGCTTGCAACAAATCTATGGCGTGAAATCACAAGACCGGGCGGGTGCTGCTGTGTTGTAAAGCAGCATGAAGAACGCACACGCGATCACGATGCTCTCACTAAGAACAAAATCCCTGCTGCGCCTGCACGCGAGGGCCATCGGCGTGGGCGAGGTCGAGCTGGCCAGCGAGCTGCTTGAAATGATGGTGCAGGACGCACAAAGCCTTCAACGCGCAACACTTGTGCCGGAAGCCGGCGCAGGCGGATGAAGGCAAGCGATGTGGCGGCAGTACTAGACCGGCGAATTGCTGCCGCGCTCAAGGCGACTGCAGGCAGCATCGGGCCGTTGGGCGGCACAGTGAAGCGCGTCAAAAAAATTCACGAAGCCCTCAAATCGCAGCTTTCCGCTGGACTATTGACCGACGCGGAATACGCAAAGGAAACGGGCGGACTGCTAAACATCCTCTGCAACTTCGACCGTCTCGTTGCGGAAGCCGCTAACGACACTTCGCAGTAACGATGCCGTCGAAACGGTACGACGTGGCAATGCGCCACAAATCTATGGCGTGAGATCACAAGACCAGGCCGGTGCCGCCGTGTTGTAAAGCAGCATGAGCGACATTCTTTACGCGCTTCTGGAATTTGCCATCGGCGTCGCCGCGTGCATGGCGGGCTGGTACGCCCTGCAAATGGCGAGAGAAAAACTAAAACAGTGAAGGGAAGCAGCGCGGCCTTCGGGTGGCGTCACGATGTAATCCCCGCGTAAGAAAAAAGGAGCAAGCGACATGACAACCGAATTGGACATGCGACTTGCCGCCGCGCTCAAGGTGAGCGCTGGCAGCATCGGGCGATTGGGCGGCACGGTGCAAGCCCTGAACAGAATTCACAAAGACCTCAACGCACGACTTGGCTCTGGTCGAGTGACCGACGCGGAATACGCGAACAAGTTCCGCGAGCTTCTGTGTGTAATCCGCAACTTCGACGGCCTCTTTGCGGAAGCGTGAACACGATGAACGCAAGCGACGTTGCGACCGAACTGGAAATGAAAATTGCCGTGGCCCTAAGTTTAACTGTTGGCAGCACCGGCCCATTGAACGGCACCATAAAGGGCCTGAACAAAGTTCACGAAGCCCACAAGGCAGAGCTTGCCTCCGGTCGAATGACCGAAGCGCAATACACGAAGAAGTGCCGCGACCTTCTGAACATACTCAGCAACTTCGACGGCCTCGTTTCGGAAATCGATAAGGGGACTTCACAGTAATGAACTCGGAAAATCTTAGTCCGTTGGAAAAGGCCGTGCAGAGGAACGTGCTAAAGCGACGGGCCGTAAGAGCGGTGCTGGAATTGCTGGACGGTCCATCAACGCGGACTGCGCTGGTCATCTTGCTGCTTGGCATAGCGACCTTGCTTTATTTGTGCGTCACGCACTGACGACGCTGCTTTTTGCATCAAACCGCAGCGGGCCTGCCGTGTAACGCGACCGCAGCAGCGAGCGCCCCCGCTACCCGCGAATGTCCGTCTATTGGGTTGGGTAAAGCGCTTTCGGTTTCCGCTGCACATGTCCGGAAATGACCCATAGCCGACATTTCGCATCTGGCGTGGCGCATACTAACTGCGATTACCGAAAGTATTCTGCCGAACCGTTAGTTTGCCATCAGTAACAATGTCTACTTAAGACATCTAGCGGACACCGATTAGGTCTGCGCCTTGGAAGCCAACTTTTATATGTATGTTTTATTTGGGCACGCGGAAAAAGTTGGTATTGGTGTGTAGCGGCGGCAGGTTGGACAGGTAATGCCTCTATGATGCTAATTGTCTGGTATGTGTTATTTATGATCCTCGGAGATTTTGTCGCATATTTTCTTGGCGCAATTGTCGAATACCAATGGGGCTCAAAAGCTAGCTTGATGGCATTTCTTGTATTTTATTTTACAGCTCTGTGGGTGGCTTGGCTTTTGGCAGTATGGGTGACCAATCCCAAACGGAAGCACGCTTCAATTTCGATCACCTAATAAAAAGTTTTTATTCGTTCTACGTTTCCTGCGTGAACGGTGCCTTTTCGGCACTTGCTGGACACTAAAGTCAATTTCGTTTCGGGCCCAGAGCGCGGTCGCGATGTCCGCTTTTGACCCAAAGCGGACATATCGCATTTAGGCGCGCAGATTGACTCCACAACCTTTGCATGTTTGAATTTTTGTGTGGCGTTTATCCATGGGGGCGGACCATGGGCGTGACATTCTATCTTGGCAAGCCTGCATGCCTGACGGCGCTGCCGTCGATCTTGCTGCTCGGGTTTGGCATCACCACAGCCGCTTACGCTGAAACGATCGGCCCTTTTACGGGGATCGCCGGCATCGCGGGCGCTAATATTTCCGGCGGCACCGGCGGCACCGGCGGGGCGGGCGGCAACGCCACGGCCAATGCTGGCCCGGGTCCAGGTCCCGACGTCACCAACACCGCGACGGCCACCGGCGGAAATGGCGGTAAGGGCGGCAACGGACTCAATGCCGGAGCGGGTGGTAACGGCGCCAACGGCACGGCGACCGCGACAACCTCGATCTCTTCGGGCACGGCGCAGGCAACCGCGACCGGGCGCGGCGGTGTTGGCGGAGCGCCAGGAACCCCCAACGTCGGCGGGTCCGGGGGGGTGGGAGCGACGGGCGGCAACGGCGGCGACGGATCCGCCACAGCCTCGGCCTCGACCAGCGGCTCCGACAGTGCGACTGCGACCGCGTCCGGCAGCGGTGGTTCTGGCGGTTCGGCCTCTGCGGCCGGCGATCGTGGCGGCGCAGCCGGAACGGGAACGGCGACGGCAACAGCCCATTCGGACACAGGCGCAGCGAACGCTACCGTCACGGCGACAGGCGGCAGCGGCGGCAGCGGTAATATTGCCGGAACGGATGCCGGAGCCGGCGCCAGCGCGAGCCTCGTCGATGCGGTCAGCGGCTCGACCGCTGGCACTCTGACTCTCAGGCAAACCACAAACGGTGGCCTAGGCGGCTCCACGGCGGATGGCCACAGCGGCGCCGGCGGCGCCGCCAGTTCGTCACTGACCGTCCACGACCTTTCGGCCAGCAGCCTGCGGGTCACCGCGGTAACAGCTAACGCCGGCGGCGGGGGAACTACCACCACGGGCACGGCCGGCGTGGGCGGGGCGGCGAGCGCCATGGCCGACGTGAGCGGTATCGGTAGTGTGACCCTGACGACGACCGCCACCGGCGGCGTTGGCGGAGCTGCCACCACCGCAGGTGCGGCCGGCGTTGGCGGGGCGGCGAGCGCGACATCTGTCGTGAGCGGTGTCGGCACTGTGACCGCGAACACGAGCGCCTTCGGCGGCGCCGGCGGCGCCGGCGGCGGCACCGCCGGATCAGCCAACGGCGCGGATGGCGGCAACGCGAATTCTTCCTTGTCCGTTACGGTCACCGGCTCGAGCCAGGCAACCGCCGGGCCCAGCGCGACTGGGGGCAGGGGCGGCAACGCCAGAGGCGCCGGAAATCATGGCGGCGCAGGCGGTAGCGCGACGGGATCTGCCGACGCACACTCCGACACTGGTACGGCCCAAGCCACGGCCACGGCGACCGGAGGCGCCGGGGGCGCCGGCAGCAGCGGCGCCGTTGGCGGCATTGGCGGAAACGCGAGCCTGGTCGGCGCGGCCAGCGGGTCGACGACCGGCGCTTTGGTGCTTAATCAAACCGCCACCGGCGGCGCTGGGGGCAGCGGCGCAGACCAGACCGGCGGCGCGGGTGGGAATGCGGTTTCCTCACTGGCTTTCACCGACGGCGCAGCCGGCATTCTCGGTGGCACCATGCGGGCAACCGGCGGCGCCGGCGGCACGGGCGGGGGTAGCAGTTCGGGCGGCGCGGGCGGAGATGCAACGGCCGCGATTTCATTGACCTCCACCCGGGCCGGGACGGCCGTCACCGCCGAGACTTTCGCCGTTGCGGGCGCTGGCGGCACCGGCACCTCGTCGGGCGTTGCGGGCCAGGCGAACGCGAGTTCGCATGCGACGGCGGTCGGCTCCGGGATTGCGACGGCGGGTGCGTTGGTTCAGAAAACCAGTTCCGGGACCGCGCAAGCGGGCAGCACGTCGAACACGGGCTCGGGCGGGAGCGTTTCGGCTTACGCCGCCGCGCCGGCTGCCGGCGACCAAAACGGCGACGGCGCCACTACTGTCACCACACTCGGCGGCGGTAAACCCACCTTCCTGACCTCAAACTTCAATTTTCTTGGGCTTGGCACAAGCTGGTCCTATGTGACGGGTCTGCCGACCTCGTCCACGCCGGCGGCGTTCGCCGGCGGCACGGTTTACGGCTTGGGATCTATGGCCGACGTCTATGGCGGCGCAGTTAAATCGCACACTTACGTCACGACGGCCGATTTCGTCTTCAACTATAACGCCAACAGCGAGTTTCTTCTTGACGTCGCCGGCAACATGGCGACCGGTGCCACGGGCAAAGTGGGCTTCAATTCCTCCATCCTGCGGGTCCTAGTTAACGGCGTCGCGACCTACCAGAGATCGTTCGCGAGTTTTGACGATTGGGAAAATTTCTTCTTCCCCGGCGGGTTGGCCGCGGGCCCGATTGACATCGGCCTTTTGCTCGCCGGCGGCTTCGCGGACGTTGAGGTCGTCTTCGACCTGACAGCAAGCAGCAGCAGCAAATTCCAGTTCGATTACGCGTTCGGCACTGTGCCCGCGGCGGAATCGGCGACGCCATTGCCCGCCGCGCTGCCGCTTTTCGTGACGGGCCTCGGCGCATTAGGTCTGCTCGGCTGGCGCAGGAAGCGAATGCAGGCTGCTTGATCAATTTGGTATGTGGCCGGGAAACCCTCGGGCGGAAACGCGCGGGGGTTTTTTGCTGATGCGTCCGCTGCTCACGATGTCTGCTATTGGCACTTAGCGGACATCGGCGTGTGCGCCGCACATTTCTGCTTTTGACCCAAAGCGGACTTCCGCTTGCTCTCACATCGCTGTGCTGCAGGACACGCGGGACTGCATTCCGATATGATATGACATCAGGTAGCGAGGCAGGACGGTAGAGATAACACGCTATGGGGCCTAAATGATCGACGAAAAGCTAGCCATTTCGATGATTAGTCTTCAGAGCGGCGCGCAATCGCCCGAGTTACGTTTGCTCTACGAAACCGCTCCGATCGGTCTCGCGTTTCTCAGTACCGATTGCCGCTATCAGCAGGTCAATCGGCATTTGTGTGAAATTTGTGGGATTTCTGTCGGTGAGCATATTGGCCGGTCGGTGCGAGAGACGGTTCCGCAAGTTGCCGAGCAGGTCGAAAATATTGTTCAGGCAGTTTTGCGGACCGGAAATTCAATCACCGGCATAGAAGTCAACGGTCAACGAGCGGACGGCGGAAATTCAGACCGCGTGTGGAGTACCAACTGGTATCCTCTTAAGACGCCCGATGGGACCATCCTTGGTATTAACGTTGCGGCCGAGGAAATTACCGAACGAAAACGGGTCGAAGCAACGCTTGCTGCAAGCGAAGCGAGATTTCGTGAGCTCGCGGACAGAATGCGCAATTTGAATGAAACATTGGAACAGCGAGTCGTGGCAGAGGCGAAAGAGCGGATCCGCATTTGGGAGGCGGCGCGCTGGGAACTTTCTGAAGCAGGCCGGCGCATGACGATGGGAGCAATGGTTGCATCAATTGCGCATGAGGTCAGTCAGCCGCTCGGAGCGCTGGTGATGAGTGCAGAAACCGGTTTGGTCTTGCTCGCCAAACCAGACTTCGACGTGGACGATGTACGGCGTGTATTGAAGAGAATTATCGACGATGGCCAGCGAGCCAGCGCGGTGCTCGACGGTATCCGCTCAATCTTCCGAAAGGATTCCAGCCAAAAAAGTACTGTCGACGTGAACGGCCTCATCGGTGAGGTTCTGGCGGTCGTTCGTGGGGAGCTGGATGACCATCACGTATTCCTGCAAAGCGAGTTAAGTAACCGGAACCCAGTAGTATTGGCGGCGCACACACAACTTCAGCAGGTATTGCTCAATCTCGTCATGAATGCCAGGGACGCGATGAGTTCAGTTGCCAATCGAGAACGCATCTTGATCGTGAAATCCGAAATTGGAGAATCCGGTCAAACACTGATCACGGTGGAAGATTCGGGCACCGGAATTGATGCGAAAAATCAGGACCGTATTTTTGAGGCGTTCTTTACCACGAAGGCTCAAGGCTTGGGGATGGGTTTGGCGATTTGCCGCTCAATTGTCGAATCTCATGGGGGTCTCCTTTCGGTCTCGCCGCGCACACCAAATGGATCAAGTTTTTGTGTCACGCTTCCAACGATTACGCGGGCGCCGATTGTCGGCATTGTCTAATTATGGAAAACGTCGACGCACCTCGAATACGAGCAGAGCGCACGCAACAAGCAGCGAACAGCGCGTGGGACCCCGAGATTCAGCGCTCGCGTTCAGCGGCTGCGCTACAAATGTCGGCGTGCGGCCCAACGCAGACGCGGCACCGTGGAAACACGCCAAATCCGTAAAACGACAGCGATCAAGCGTCCCAAACCCGTTAGGCCGTGGCGAATGAGGCAATGTCCGCTTCTGATGCTGTGGACGGCTCCTCCACCGGCACGTGAGTGCCATGAATGTGGGTGCTGTTAAGGCCCCCACAATTTGGAGGAGCCAATCATGCATACGATTACGACAATCGGCCTCGATATCGCTAAGTCCGTGTTTCAGGTCCACGGTGTTGATGCCGATGGCCAGGTCATCATCCGCCGACAGTTAAAGCGTCGCTATGTCTTGTCGTTCTTTCAGAAGGTAGCGCCATGCCTGGTCGGTATTGAAGCCTGCGCCTCGTCGCATCATTGGTCACGCGAGCTCAGAGCGCTCGGCCACACGGTGCGGCTGATGCCGCCGGCTTACGTGAAGCCCTATGTAAAACGGCAGAAGAACGATGCCGCTGACGCCGAGGCGATCTGTGAAGCGGTGACCAGGGCCAACATGCGGTTCGTGGCGACCAAGACGCCCGAGCAGCAGAGCTGCCTGATGCTCCATCGTACGCGTCACCTGTTCATCCGCCAGCAGACTTCGGTTATTAATGTGATCCGTGCTCATCTTGCCGAGCTCGGGATCGTCGCGCCGATCGGCCGAAAGGGTGTTGAGGAACTGCTCGATGTCGTCACTGATTCAAGCGACAAACGGGTACCCGAGGTTGCACGGGTGTGCCTCGCAGCTCTTGCGGGTCAACTTCGCAGGCTCAAGGAACAGATCCTAGAGTTCGACCGTATGATTATGGCCTGGCACCGATCCAATGAGACGAGCAGGCGGCTCGATGCGATCCCCGGCGTCGGTCCGATACTGGCCACGGCCTTGGTTGCCTGCGTCGCTGATCCAAAGGTCTTCCGATCAGGACGCAACTTCTCAGCCTGGATCGGGCTGGTGCCAAAGCAGCACTCAAGCGGGGGCAAGGACAGGCTCGGCAGTATCAGCAAGCAAGGCGATCGCTATCTGCGCAGCCTGTTCATGGCCGGCGCTCTCGCCGTCATTCGCTATGCCAAGATCCATGGCACCAAGCATCGGCCGTGGCTCACCGCATTGTTGGCGCGGCGGCCGGTCAAGGTCGCTGCAATCGCGCTTGCCAACAAGATTGCGCGGATGGTCTGGGCGATGATGGTCAAGGGCGAGCGATACAAGGAACCCGTCGCGCTTGCGGCATAAACGAGATCGCGCCGAACATCCGGCGTGATGTGAAGGTTGGAAAGGGCGAACAGCACGTAATGCAGAGCCGGTCGATCCGGCGATCAGGACACCCCACTTGTGCCAGCGCATTGTCGAATGCGCGCTTCTGACCGGGACCTGATCCGCGGAGGGCATTATGGCCAGCGGTCCCGTGTGCCGCACTCAAAGGCCGAACACATGGCTGCACCGACCAAGCTGCAAACGTGAAGAAAACTCTTGCCAACTCGGAGCCGTCCACACATGGCACTTAGCGGACATGCCGAGTTGCACCGAACATGTCCGCTCCTGTGGGTAAAGCGGACATCGGGAAAGGGGCGCGGCAATTTCGTCGCGCGGGTCAGCACAGTCCGACGTAGTGCACCCGGCAGCTGTCGTGCATCTGTCGCGCACCCTCGTTACGGCGAACCCAACCCTTTGGCGGGAATTCACAAGACGGAAGTCAATCCCACGGACTAATCTGGCGTCAGTTGAGCCAGAGGAGAAGACAATGCTGAACGATCTGATGTGGTTGGTACTCGCCTTGTTGGCGTTCTACTCGGTTATGGTCGTTCCCGCTGTTCTCGTGTGGCTAGTGCACATATTCGTAAAACGCGTTCAACCCGCTCGATAGGTGCTTGTCGGCTGAAGGGCTCATCGGTCGATCAGTGTGGCGCAACAATTGCCTCCTTTAACGTTACTTAGTCACGTTGCTGGCGGTTCCATCTTGGACGTCAGGCGGGCTCACTTACAGTCCTAATAGGTATCGAGAGGGCATCACCTCACTCGATAGCTTGCGAGGTTGTCGTCAAGCCACACCGACAACCTCGCACTCCATTCGGTTTGAGTTTTTAGAGGGTGCAATGAAATTCGGCAGTCTGAATATATCTTATGCGAGGCCACTCGAAGGTCTCGCCTCATCCAATGTCCGCTTCTCTAATCGGCCGGTTTGGGTCAAGCGCTTTCAGGCTATCCACCGTCACAGTGTCGATGTCGCTCACGGGCTCGTGCTTCTCTTCGGAATCGGCACCAGGGCCCTTCCATCATGGGATTCGAGAACGAGGTGGAACAATCTATTGGGCGGCCTTGCCGTCTGAGTGACGGTAGGTCCAGCGGACATTGCGAACTCACCTCATCCATCGTCCCGTGAGGGACATCATGCCACCGCGTGGTGGAGCTCAGGTTTTCTCCTATCGGGTTTGATCTTGCATTGTCATGCTGCCGCGGTCTCTTGTCGGCTCCAGCGGAACTCGGCGCCATCAAGCCAGATGCGGTGCATGATGACGGCCAAGCGACGCGCCAGCGCGACGATGGCCTTCTTCATGCCGCGACGCCTGGCGATCTGCATCGCCCAGGCCTTGAGCCAGGACCATTTGGCTGAGCGTACCAGCATGCTCTGGGCCGCTTCGTAGAGCATCACCCGCATCATCTCGTCCCCGCACTTTGATATCGCGCCGGTTCGATTGACCTCGCCCGATTGATACCTGGATGGTGTCAGGCCCAATACCGCTCCGACTGCTTTGGAGTTTCGAAAGCGCGCGGGCACATCAACGGTGGCGCGGAAGGTTAGCGCCACCACAGGACCGACACCCGGGGTCGTCATCAGGCGCCGGCACACCTCATCGTCCTGCACGATGGCCAGCAAGCGACGGTGCAGAATGCCGAGCTGCTCGCGCAGCACTCGCCGGACGACAAGCAGCGGTTCAACGAGGACGGCCAGATCGGGGTGGCTCTCGACCAGTTCTCTGATGCGCGCCTCGAACTTCAGCTTCCCGACGATCCCGACCTTGAGGCCGAAGTTACGCAAAGTTCCGCGCAGATCATTTTCGATGGCGATGGCCTTCGACTGCAGCAGCTTGCGATGGGTCAGCAACATGCGCAGCTTCTGGCTGCGTAACGTCTTCACATGCACCGGACGGTAAAGCCCCGCCCGCATCATCTGCGCGATGCCGCGCGCGTCGTTGCGATCGGTCTTGTTGATCTGCGCCTTCAACACCGCTCGCATGTGCCGCGTCTCGACACAGATCACCGGCAACCCCGCATCCGCCAGAGCACTAAATAGCCATTGCGATAGCGGCCCGGCTTCGAGTCCGATCCGCTTGAAGTGATAGGTCGGACTTTCGAGCACTGCCAACAACGCATCTGGTTCACTCACGACCTTCACTTCGCGAACGATCCCGCCTGCGTCGTCGACGATGCAGACGCTCGTCTCCTTGACCGACACGTCCAGTCCGGCAAAATGGTCCATGCTGCGCTTCTCCTTCTGATGCTTGAGGCCGTAAACACGGACCTCGTTTCACCATCAGCCTGAAGCGCAGCACCCAAAATCTTCAGCTATCCACAACAACGCCGGCCGATTACCCCATCTATTGGGTGTAAAGCGGGGTGCCTTTTTGCACCGCACATGTCTGCTTTACCGGCAATTGCTCGTGCGTCAGCGCACGATGCTTAGCAATGCGCTACGCGGGCACCTCGCGGAACTCGGCATCGTGTCAGCCAAGGGCCGCAATGGAACGGGCGAGTTGCTTCGGATCATCGCAGATGGTGATGATAACCGCCTTGCCCCAGCCATTCGCGGCATTCTCGATGTCCTGGCACAGCAGTACAGCGCCATCGGACCGAGATCGGATCGATCGACAAGAGCATCCTGGCCTTGCATCGGTCGTGCGAGGCGAGCCGGCGGCTGGCGGAGATACGGCATTGGCCCGATTGTCGCCACAGCCCTCGTTGCCGAGATTGGCGACTGGAAGACATTGTCGTCGGGGCGCAGTCTTGCTGCCTGGATCGGGTTGGTGCCCAAGCAGCATACGACCGGCGGCAAGGACAGGCTCGGCAGCATCACCAAGCAGGGCAATCGATACTTGCGATGGTTGTTGGTCGTTGGTGCAATGGCAGTCATCCGCTATGCGCGCAAACACGGCACGCAGAAGCGACGTGGCTTGGCCGGTTGATGGAGCGCCGACCTACGAAGGTGGCGGCCGTCGCGATCGCCAACAAGATTGCACGCATGGCCTGGGCCATCATGGTTCACGGCGACGGATACCAAGAACCGAAGCTGTTGCTGGCAGCCTGAGCGCGGCTAGCGATAGATCGGCAACACCAATTGGCGAGGGCATGACGACGTGATGCAGATACGGTCGTTCCCGGGATCGGGAGAACCCGTTTGGGTCAACGTACTTTAAAGTACGTGTTTTAGATCCGGGACCCGATCCGCGCAGAGCATTAGGGCCAGCGGCCACACCTGCCGCATCAACAGGCCGGACACGTGACCGCACCCGACCAATGCTGCAGAAACGTCAAAAAGCTCTTGCCATGGCGCCGTCCACACGTGACCCAAAGCGGACATTGAAATCCCAACGCGGCAACGCCGAATATATTGTGGTGGTGAGTGTAAAACCTTGTGGCGAATTGGGTCCCGCCTAGCGAAGGGCGATGACTCGAACGTTGCGCGCCTCGCGGCCGGGCTCTCTGAGATCGAATTGGCACTTCGGCTCGAAGTTCGGCCAGCCGTGCACCGAGCAGCTGCTTCCCTTGATCGGATCTCGCTGGCGGTCCCCCTTTGTTAGGGTCTGCGTCTGCTTGGCGTCTTGTCCTTGCGTGATCGTCAAGGCGTCGGCCGCCGGTGCGGACGTTGTGGCGAAGGCCACAGCCCCGGCGATCAGAGTAGCGGCGGTTATGCTGCTGAAGATCAGTTTAAACACTTTGTCCCTGTTCACCCTGTGGACGAACATGCGGACAACGCAGGGGGGAGTTGAACGTTTCTAGTTTTGAAAGTATTATTTAATAGACCTCCAAGATAAATTTCGAAGATCAAAGTATTTGGCGGAACAAATATAATACTTATTCTTAGGAACTTTAATAACTTCGTGCCGTTGACTAGATATATTAAAGGATTTTCACGATGAAATACCAGTCAAGCCTCTTGAAAACCAGCGTTTTTCTTGCGACCGCCGCCCTTTGGATCGGCACCGCCGCGGCAGCGCCTTTGCCCACCCTGACAAGGTTCACCAGCACCGCTGTCGCGCCATTGGTTGACGACACCGAACCGTTCGAGCTCGCCCCCAATCTGCGCCGCCAACTGGTCGCGTATCCGGCCAATGTCGCGCCTGGCACCATTATCATCGATACCGCGAACACCTACCTGTATTACGTCGTCGGCGACGGCAGCGCGATCCGCTACGGCATCGGCGTCGGCCGCCAAGGTTTCACCTGGTCAGGCGTCGAGCGCGTCTCACGCAAGGCCGAGTGGCCCGATTGGTATCCACCCGCGGAGATGATCGCGCGTCAACCCTATCTCGCCCGCTTTACTGCCGGCGGCGAAGGCAACCCACTCGGCGCCCGTGCCATCTATCTTGGCAATACAGTTTATCGAATTCACGGCACCAATAGCCCAGAGACGATCGGCACCACAGTATCGAGCGGTTGTATCCGCCTGTTGAATGCGGATGTCGTCGATCTCTACAGCCGCGTCAATGTCGGCACGAAGGTCATTGTGTTGCCAAATCTCGGCGCCGTTGCATCCTCCGGTTGACGCTCGCGCTGTCGGGACACTGGGCGGGGTTAGCCGCCCCGGTTTGTCATCTGAAATTGGTTGATAAAGGAGCTGCTACATGATGGCGGAAGCCCAATTGGGATCGGGTTATTTGCGTTTGCAGGCCGGCCGTTGTCGGCGGCTCTCACAAAATTGCATGGATCTCGGCACAGCTGGTGATCTCAGGCAAATGTCTGAAGAATATTTTGCCACAGCCTCGAAAATGGAGGCAGACCAGAGCGGGGTCGGTGACATGCCTGATGGTGGCGACGAGAAACGGATCGCCACCGAAGAGTCTTACTATTCCCACCGTTTCCTCGCCCACTGACCGGCCACCGAGAATAGGCCAGCATTTTGTAGACATTGCAGCGCCGCCGATCAATGTCCGCTGTTGGCACAAAGCAGGCGCTGCACATGTCTGCTTTTGACCCAAGCGGACATGCCACTCGCGCCGCACTTCCGCTCTCCAATCCGGGACTAAATGTTGTGACCCGGTTGCTACACGGCCGAAATTTGTTGTGCATCCCCCAGTAGCCTGATTTGCTCTCGGTTCGTACCCCGATACTCTGTTTTCCACGTAAAGGCTAAGTGAGGGGGCGCTCATGTTTCGTTTGTCGCTTGCACTAATTTCAACCCTTTCCATCGTTGCATTTACACAGATTGCCCCCGCCGCCGACATCCCGGTGAAGGCGCCGGCGCCACCGCCGGCAGGCGGCGCATTCTGGGCGGAAGCCGAATACCTGTACTGGCAAACCAAAGGCGACACACTGCCGGCCCTGGTCACGACCGGTCCGACCGGTGTCCTTGGCGCGCCGGGCACCTCGGTGTTGTTCGACCAATCGACCGTCAACGAGGACTGGCGTTCAGGCGTGCGCGTGCGTGCCGGGTACTGGTTCGAACTCGGGCCGAAGCATGGGTCTCGAGGCACATTTCTTCGGCCTTGAAAATATCTCGACGGACTTCTCTGCATCGTCCAACGGAACGCCGCTGCTGGCGCGGCCGTTTTTCAACATCGGCCTCAACGCCCAGGACGCGATGCTGATTGCCTCCCCCGCCGTCGGGCCCGGACAGGTGTCTGCAAGCGAAACGACGCGCTTCCTCGGCGCCGGCATTGCTTTCCGCAAGCAACTTTGTGACGCCTGCGCCCTCGGACCCGTCGCCGGCTTGATCGGTTACCGGTATCTGCATTTGCGGGACGCGCTCGGAGTTTCGTCCACTACAAATTTGGTCCAGCTCGGTGCAACGTTCGCCGTGACCGATCAATTCGAGACGCGCAACGACTTTCACGGGCTCGACCTGGGCCTTGCCGGCCACATCGTCAGCGGCCCATGGCGCTTCGAGTGGCTTACCAAGGTGGCGCTGGGCGCAACCTTGACGAACATCGAGGTCAATGGGGCGACGACGATCACGACCGGCGGCATCGCGACGGCGTTCCCCGGAGGATTGCTGGCCTTGCCGACGAACATGGGCAACTTCAACAAGGACCGATTTTCCGTCGTGCCCGAGCTTGGCGCGCGCATCGGTTATCAATTTTCGCCGCAACTTCGCGCCGTCGTCGGTTACAATTTCATATACTGGACCGGGGTGGTGCGTCCCGGCGGCGTCATCGACACCACCGTGAACCCGACGCAGAATTCCGCCCGGTGCTTTGGCAGGCCCTGCGCGTCCGGCGCCGAGAGCGGATACCTCCGACTTCTGGGCTCACGGCATCAGTGTGGGCCTAGCGTACAATTTCTGACAAGAGTGCAGACCTTAATGAGGGTCTGCTTTTCATTAAAGGCGCCGGGCAAAGTCGCGGAGCTTTTTTTCAATATCCGCTATTGGCACTTAGCTGACATCGGCTTGTGCGCTGCACAGGTACGCTATCGGGCGTAAAGCGGACATCACTAAAGTAATCTGTTGGCCAGTTGGGCGCTCGCTTTTATGCGGACCTGCGATCACAAAGGTGCAATACAAAAGGTAAGCAGGTCGCCTCAGTTGCGGCCTCATTATTTAAAGGGGGCCTGCATGTCGCTTCAGGAACTTGCCTCACTCGGCGCAGCCATGAGCGGTGTCGGCGTTATCGCGAGTGTAATCTACGTCTCCATCCAGATACTCCATAATACCCGTGCCGTGCGCGCATCGGCGTTTCAGCAGGTGGTCAATTCCTTCGCCGCAATCTCCTTCGACATTGCAAAGGACAAGAGCCTCATCGAACTGTACCTGCGCGCCGGGCGAGACTTCGCTTCGCTCGGTGACGTGGAGCGCGCGCAGTACAGCCTCATGTTGCTGAGCTTTCTGCGCCGGGCTGAGAACGTGTTTTTCCAGAGCGAAATTCACATGCTTCAAACTCAGCATTGGTCCGGTATCCGCGACAGCATCAAGGCAATCATTACACCGCCGGGTGCACGGGCCTGCTGGGGCGAAATCAAGAACCGTGTAAATCCCGAGTTTCGCACTTTTGTTGACGGGCTTATTGCCGAAGCCTAGTCGGGCATGGCCGCAGCAAGATGGCGGCGTTACTGCCGACCAATGTCCGCCATTGGCACTTAGCGGACATGAGCTTGTGCGCTGCACATGTCTGCTTTTGACCCAAAGCGGACACGCTCTTTACCGTCGTGTAAGGAATTAGAATCCGAGATTTCTCGCTAGTGCAGCGAGGGCCGTACCCGCTAACATGGCTCCCACTGCGCTGCGTGACGCGATCATCACAAGGGCAGCTGTACCCACTCCAAGCCAAATGCGTGGCCCTGCGGCCCAAGCAGTCGCGGCAACAATCGAAATCAGCACAGATACTGACATGTATTTCAGAAAAGCTTCGACGCGCGGTGTAATCGTGACATATGACATGATCCAAACGCCGCTAACCCGCGTTGCCATCGTGACGAGTGCCAAGAGAACGACGGCGCTGATTGCGGCAGCCACGTCAACCATGCCGCCACACTCCCACGAGACCTCCTGCAAGAGCGCCGGCAATGATGTGCCAGCCCGGCGGCAGGATATGGGTGCTAGCAACAGCAACAGCCGCGGCGGTAACGAATGGAAATAAATCCGACCGGCCCTTCCACCAGCCCACAATCACAGCTGTGAAATAAGCGACCATAACCGCATCGAAGCCGAAGCGCGACAAATCGCCGAGCAATGAACCGGCATACGCTCCGACAGCCGTGCTGACAATCCAGATGATCCACATTGTAAGACCGCTGCCGAACAGGATGCCGGCGTCAGTTTCTCCGCGGTCTCGGGCGGCCATCGTGTGCGCGAAATTCGCATCGCTGAGGAGAAGCAGCGCCGCGAGTTGCCGCACAATCGGAATCTGAAGCAGCCATGGCGCGAGCGATGCACCCAACAAAATGTGGCGCGCATTGACGGCGAGCACCGTGAGCGCGAGCGTCGCAAGAGGCAGAGGCGCGTACCAAAGGTCCAGCGCTGCGAACTGTGAGGCGCCGGCATAGATCGCGACGCTCATAAACACGCTAATTCCCGGTGAGATTCCTTTGGCAGACGCCGCTACGCCAAAGGCAATGCCAAACGGGATCACGAATGCCGCGATCGGCGCGATCTCAACGCCGCCGCGCCATACGCCGCTCGCCGTAAATCGCGGGCCTTCGGGTCGGTCCGAACTCGGGATGTCCCCTGCCATGCCGGCCATTTGAAACAGGACGCGTTGTCGGGTCAATCAGCGAGAGGTCTGATGTCCGCTTTGTGCCAATAGATGGGGTAATCGGCCGGCGTTGTTGTGGATAGCTGAAGATTTTGGGTGCTGCGCTTCAGGCTGATGGTGAAACGAGGTCCGTGTGTACGGCCTCAAGCATCAGAAGGAGAAGCGCAGCATGGACCATTTTGCTGGACTGGACGTGTCAGTCAAGGAGACGAGCGTCTGCATTGTGGATGACGCAGGCGGGATCGTTCGCGAAGTGAAGGTCGCGAGTGAACCAGATGCGTTGTTGGCAGTGCTCAAAAGTCCGACCTATCACTTCAAGCGGATCGGACTCGAAGCCGGGCCGCTATCGCAATGGCTATTTAGTGCTCTGGCGGATGCGGGGTTGCCGGTGATCTGTGTCGAGACGCGGCACATGCGAGCGGTGTTGAAGGCGCAGATCAACAAGACCGATCGCAACGACGCGCGCGGCATCGCGCAGATGATGCGGGCGGGGCTTTACCGTCCGGTGCATGTGAAGACGTTACGCAGCCAGAAGCTGCGCATGTTGCTGACCCATCGCAAGCTGCTGCAGTCGAAGGCCATCGCCATCGAAAATGATCTGCGCGGAACTTTGCGTAACTTCGGCCTCAAGGTCGGGATCGTCGGGAAGCTGAAGTTCGAGGCGCGCATCAGAGAACTGGTCGAGAGCCACCCCGATCTGGCCGTCCTCGTTGAACCGCTGCTTGTCGTCCGGCGAGTGCTGCGCGAGCAGCTCGGCATTCTGCACCGTCGCTTGCTGGCCATCGTGCAGGACGATGAGGTGTGCCGGCGCCTGATGACGACCCCGGGTGTCGGTCCTGTGGTGGCGCTAACCTTCCGCGCCACCGTTGATGTGCCCGCGCGCTTTCGAAACTCCAAAGCAGTCGGAGCGGTATTGGGCCTGACACCATCCAGGTATCAATCGGGCGAGGTCAATCGAACCGGCGCGATATCAAAGTGCGGGGACGAGATGATGCGGGTGATGCTCTACGAAGCGGCCCAGAGCATGCTGGTACGCTCAGCCAAATGGTCCTGGCTCAAGGCCTGGGCGATGCAGATCGCCAGGCGTCGCGGCATGAAGAAGGCCATCGTCGCGCTGGCGCGTCGCTTGGCCGTCATCATGCACCGCATCTGGCTTGATGGCGCCGAGTTCCGCTGGAGCCGACAAGAGACCGCGGCAGCATGACAATGCAAGATCAAACCCGATAGGAGAAAACCTGAGCTCCACCACGCGGTGGCATGATGTCCCTCACGGGACGATGGATGAGGTGAGTTCGCAATGTCCGCTGGACCTACCGTCACTCAGACGGCAAGGCCGCCCAATAGATTGTTCCACCTCGTTCTCGAATCCCATGATGGAAGGGCCCTGGTGCCGATTCCGAAGAGAAGCACGAGCCCGTGAGCGACATCGACACTGTGACGGTGGATAGCCTGAAAGCGCTTGACCCAAACCGGCCGATTAGAGAAGCGGACATTGGCTTCGCAAACAAAAAGACCGCCTCGCGGCGGTCTCTCCGAAATCGGATCATACGTTTTGATTAGGCTGCGCTTGTAACGTTCTTCCGCTTTCTGCGCCAGCCCAAGAAGCCCAATAGCCCGCTCCCGGTCGCGAAGAGTGGCAGGGCTGCGGGGAGAGGGGTAGTCGAATCGTTTCCGGTGCCCGTGGGTTGAGCGGCAACAAGATTGATTACACCGCTGCCGAATTGCCCGTTTCCGCTGTACGTGAACGTTAGGCTGCCCGTCGATAAGAAACCTGGGCTGAAAGCCAACGTTGTAATGGCATCAATCGCCGCAGAAGCGTTTGTGTGAATTGAAGTGAACGAGCCGGTCTCGTTAAAGTCTTGTGCATTGATTACGAAATCAAGCAGCGTAACTGAGGGACCAGGCGTGTAAGTGTTATTGGCCAGAAGCGGTGCTACAATAGTTAGCGTGCCGGTCCCCGATACACCTCCCGGCACTGTGTCCTGAAGCGTAAGATTGTATGTAATCGTGGACGCCTGTGCGGCGCTGGCAAATAGCCCAACACCAAACATCGCGGCAATAGCCGCTGTTTTCAATTGACGCATATCCCCTCCACTATTCCGCCACGCTCGAGCGTATCCCATTAGTGATTTGAGATTGCAACTAATACCTTCGCTGCAGACAAGCTCCCCCTGCATTCAGACCCACTACTTCTGCTCCGGGATGAATAAAAACGGCAAGCAGTTACACAAGATTATGGAGTTCCATGTCCGCTTTGGGTCACGTGTGGACGGCGCCTTGGCAAGTGCTTTCTGACGTTTTGCAGCATTGGTCGGGTGCGGTCACGTGTCCGGCCTGTTTGTGCGGCGGGTTAGGCCGCTGGCCCTAATGCTCTGCGCGGATCGGGTCCCAATCAAAAACACGCACTTTAGAGTGCGCTGACCCAAACGGGCTCTCCCGATCCCCGGAACGACCGTTTCTGCATTACGTCGTCATGCCCTCGCCAATTGGTTTGCCGATCTATCTGATGGCGTCTCTCATGCCGCCATCAACAACTTCGGCTCCTTGTATCGGTCACCGTGCACCATGATGGCCCAGGCCATCCGCGCGATCTTGTTGGCAAGCGCGACCGCGGCCACTTTTGTCGGCCGGCGCTCCATTAAACGCGTGAGCCAAGGTCGCTTGGTGCCGTGTTGCCGCGCATATCGAATGACGGCGATGGCGCCAGTGACCAGCAGCCACCGCAAATAACGATTGCCCTGCTTGGTGATGCTGCCGAGCCGCTCCTTGCCGCCGGTCGAATGCTGCTTCGGCACCAACCCGATCCAGGCTGCGAGATTGCGCCCGGAGCGGAACTGCTTCCAATCGCCGATCTCGGCAACCAACGCGGTGGCCACAATCGGGCCGATGCCGGGGATTTGCTCGAGCCGCTGGCTTTCCTCACGCGAGCGGTGCCAGGCATGGATGCGCTTGTCGACTGACCCGATCTCCGCAGTGAGGGCCTTGTATTGGCGCGCAAGGACCTCAAGGCAAAACCGCGCAATCGGCGGGATACGATCATCTTCTGTGTTCGCAATGATCTGCAACAGCGCGGCAGTGCCATTGCGACCCTTAGCCGAGATGATGCCGAGTTCGGCCAGGTGCCCGCGGATCGCATTCGACAGCATCAGTGCGTTGACGCACGCAGACATGTGCGACGCACAACCCGATGTCCGCTAAGTGCCAATAGCGGACAGCGCGTCAGCGTTATTCGGTCGCAGCGCTTCGTACCTACTGCATCCCCTTGACTGCGGATTATCGAGGTCCGGTGCCTTGGCCGCCGAAAGCCGCCAAGCAGGTTTCGATTTATTTTGGCAGTTGCTTCTTGAGCGGGCCGCTTGATGCGGGCGCCTCGGCTTTGCAGGCGCTATACCTGCTTTCGCACCCGTCAGTGCATGCCTGTATCAAAGGAATCGAGACAGCTTGCGAACACTTGCCCGCGCAGGCGTAATAAGCTTGGTGGCATGCAAACAGATGAGCGTCTTTCTGCCCTTGGGTTTGGTCTTTATGGTCGGCGTTGGCTGCGCCGGCAAGGAGTGCCCAAACAATAAACAAGGCCAATGCTAACAATGAACAAGTACCGTTACGCCAGTTCATGACCGGTCCCCCTTTGCCACCGATCGACACTGCGACCAGCGGCTTTCGATTTATTTTGGCAGTTGCTTCTTGAGCGGGCCGCCTGATGCTGGCGCCTCGGCTTTGCAGGAGTTCACTCTGCCGTCGCACCCTTTCTTGCACGCCGTCATCAAAGGGTCCGAGACAGCCTGCGAACACTGACCGAGGCAGGCGTAATAGGCTTGGGCGCACGCTAACAAATGAGCGTCTTTTTGTCCTTGAGTTTGGTCCTTCTGGTCCGCGTTGGCCGCACTAGCGAGGAGCGCCCAAATAATAATCGAGAACATTCCTGACAACGTGCACGTATAGCTATGCCACTTCATGATCCGCCCTCTTTTCAGTCCAGCGTACGCAGCCATTTAGGGTCACTTTGGCCACAATCTAAAGCGGTGCATAGGGGGGCATCGCCGTTTATCGTTAGCATTAAGTGAGACTTACACGGAAGCTATGGGATGTCCGCTTTGGGTCAAAAGCAAACATGTGCAGTGCAAAACGGCACGTCCGCTTAGTGCTAATAGCGGACATCCCCGAAATGATCTGCGCAAACAGAAAGACCGCCTCGCGGCGGTCTCTCCCGACTTTCAAACTGGTGTTTCGATCAGGCGGCTTGCTTCCTTTTCCTGCGCCACCCAATCAACCCCAACGCGCCGAGGCCGGTCGCGAAGAGAGGAAGGGTGGCGGGAAGCGGCGTCGAGGAAACCGCGTCAGACCCAACCGTCAGATGCTGCGGAATAAGATCGCCGACGGCGATAATATTAGTGAATTGGTCGTGCATATCGAAAAAGCCGAGGAAGGAATCGCCGGGCTGAACGTCATAGCTGACCGGCGAGTCGACTTGGCCGAACATGAAAGTGGCGCTTTGGAGAAAAATAAAAAGCTGCGTTAATTCGCCAGGACTTCTAACATCGACGCCGTACGAATTTGGAGAGAGGAAGTTGGTACTCACATTCGAGTAGTAACTGCCGTCAAAGAAGACCGGTGCTCCCGAACTGATCGACAAAGTGGCGCTCACCAGCGGGCTCACCAATGTCGGAGAAATTGCCGGGCCGCCAAAAAGGAAGTCCACCGGGGGGTTCGGATCGTAAGTTCCAAGTGAGGTGTCGTATCGCAAGATGGCTGTGAAAGACCGACCATCGAGCAGGTTGGTGGTGGGGCCGAATATGGCGTTGGAATCGAATAAGTACCGGTCATCTGCCATCACACGTCCGGTAATTGTCACTTGAAAGACCGAGGCACTCGCCGTTACACACAATGTCGCCGCGGTGCCAAGCACCAAGGCAAAGACAATTCCTTTCATCATACGTGCCCCCGAGTTTCCATCTGTTCCCCCAAGTAGATACCACCAGGGAATGGTGGCAACTTACCTTGGGTTGTCAACTGTCATATTTCAAACATTCTCGAGACCGCGCCCCGAGTCCGCTTTGGGTCAAAAGCGGACATCTGCAGTGCACAAGCCCACGTCCGCTAAGTGCCACGTGTGGACGGCGCCTTGGCAAGTGCTTTCTGACGTTTTGCAGCATTGGTCGGGTGCGGCCACGTGTCCGGCCTGTTTGTGCGGCGGGTTAGGCCGCTGGCCCTAATGCTCTGCGCGGATCGGGTCCCAATCAAAAACACGCACTTTGAGAGTGCGCTGGCACCAAACGGGCTCTCCCGATCCCCGGAACGACCGGTTCTGCATTACGTGCGTCATGCCCTCGCCAATTGGTTTGCCGGATCTATCTGATGGCGATCTCGTTCATGCCGCCATCAGCGACTTCGGCTCCTTGTATCGGTCACCGTGCACCATGATCGCCCAGGCCATCCGCGCGATCTTGTTGGCAAGCGCAACCGCGGCCACCTTTGTCGGCCGGCGCTCCATTAAACGCGTGAGCCAAGGCCGGCTTGGTGCCGTGTTGCCGCGCATATCGAATGACGGCCATGGCGCCAGTGACCAGCAGGCCACCGCAGATAACGATCGCCCTGCTTGGTGATGCTGCCGAGCCGCTCCTTGCCGCCGGTCGAGTGCTGCTTCGGCACCAACCCGATCCAGGCTGCGAGATTGCGCCCGGAGCGGAACTGCTTCCAATCGCCGATCTCGGCAACCAACGCGGTGGCCACAATCGGGCCGATGCCGGGGATTTGCTCCAGCCGCTGGCTTGTCCTCACACGAGCGGTGCCAGGCATGGATGCGCTTGTCGAACTGACCCGATCTCCGCAGTGAGGGCCTGTGAAGTCGGCGCGCAAGGACCTCAAGGCAAAACCGCGCAATCGGCGGGATACGATCATCTTCTGTGTTCGCAATGATCTGCAACAGCGCGGCCGTGCCATTGCGACCCTTAGCCGACGGCCGATGATGCCGAGTTCGGCCAGGTGCCCGCGGATCGCATTACGACAGCAGTCGTGCGTTGACGCACCAGAAGTTGCCGGCGTGCGATGTAACATCAGGCCAGATTGCTGCTGTGCAGATTTTGTCGGCACAAACCGCATCGAGGGCCGCGTCACCGCCTCGCAGATCGCCGTCGCATCGTTGGCGTCGTTCTTGCTGCGCTTGAGATAGGCCTTCACATAGCTCGGCGGCATCAGCCGCACCGTGTGACCGAGTGCGGCCAGCTCGCGGCCCCAATGATGTGCTGACGGAGCAGGCTTCGATCCCGACCAGACACGGCGACAGGCCGCCGAAGAACTCCAGCACCTTCGCGCGGCTGATACGCCTGCGGATCACGACTGCGCCAGCGCTATCAACCCCGTGCACCTGAAAGACTGACTTCGCAATATCAAGACCAATCGTGCTAACCTCGCCCATGGACGGCTCCCCTCAATGTGGTTTGCTACAACGCAACCACCCTAGGGCACTCTTGATGCCGCAGAGCGGGCGCCGTCCACAGCATCAAAAGCGGACATGTGCAGTGCACAAGCCAATGTCCGCTAAGTGCCAATAGCGGACATTTCTCCCTGCTCACAATTCGATGCGATACGCCGCAACGGCATCTTCATTCCAATCCAGACCAACCCCGGGGACGTCGGGGACGTGCAGCATCCCATCTTTAATCTCATATGGCTTTTTCAGAACCGGGTCAGCCCAGTCCTGCCATTCCAGCCAATGTGCCGTTTCAGTGACCCGCATGACGTGCGCGGCCACCTCCGGGTAAAGGTGGGTGGAAATCGGGATGCCTGCCGCTCCCGCAATCGCCGCCGATCGCAGCCACCCCGTCACTCCGCCAATACGCATGAAATCTGGCATGACGTAATCGCAGGCTTTGCTCTGGAGAGCTCTGTGCAGATCGCGGGGTCCGTAGAAGTTCTCGCCAATCTGGATTGGCGTCTTAAGTTCGGCCGCAAGCTGAACGTAGCCATCAAGATTGTCGTAGACGATCGGCTCCTCGATCCAGTCGAGACCGAAGTCGTCGATTGCGTGGCAACGCTCAAGCGCCTCTCCGAGATCGAGGCCCTGATTGAAATCAACCATCAGGTGCATGTTGTCGCCGACCGCCTTGCGGACAGCTGACAACGCCTCGATGTCCTCGCGCAGCCGGTCGCGGCCGAGCCGCAACTTGAGGCCGCCGAAACCTCCTTCATCGCGGAGTTCGATCGACTGTTCGGCGACGATGCCCGGTTTCTGAAGCCAGAGACCGTTACTGTTGTAGGCTTTCACGGATCCCACTGATCCACCGAGAAGAACGCACAGTGGCATGCCGGCCGCCTTGGCAAGGGCATCCCACACCGCCATGTCGAGACCCGAAACGGCAATCATCGATTGCCCTTGATAGCCGACAAAATGGAGCGACTTGCGCGCCAGATCGTAGAACTCAAACGGCACGAGCCGTCGGCCTTTGAACATATCGCCGAGGTCACGCAGCGCCGGGATTAGGTACTTCAAAGTCTTGACCGTATAGGGCTCGAGATAGCTCCGGCCAACTACACCCTCTTCCGTATGGAGATCGATCAAAATGAGCGGCCAATCTGTGATCGTCGCGATGCGCGCAACGACAGGCCGTTTGAGCTTGAGGACTACGGGTGTTGCATTGATGCTTCTGAATGTCAGCGGCTGAAACGGCATTGCCGGGGTCCCTGCGCAATGTGGGCCTGTCAAAACATGCAGGCAGATTTGACGACAATTGTGAACATATCGACACTGAAGTCATTTTCGAGATTGTGGCCAAATTGTTTAAGCCACTGGTCTTGCGCGAGGTAGGCGGGTTTTTCGCGTGCCGCTGGGCATTCAAATTTCTGCCCGTTTACATTTTGCAGGTGATGAACCATCTCATGAACCAGTACCGACAACTCCGCTGGTGTAGTCCCGGTCCATCCTTCGGGTAAAAAGATTGTATGCCGCTCGTCGTCGTAAACAGCGACGACATCCGGAATTTGACCCACTACATTCGTTGATTGAGCTGCGGAATGCGTACCGTGCAGGCGCATTTCTATCATATGTGCCGGCGACGCATATTCGATGTGCGGATGATTGAAATTTGCCGGGATAGAAGAATTTGCCGAAAGCCAAACCACGATTGCCGTCAATAGAAAGTCCATCGGCGCCTCCATGGGCTGAAGACATTATTGACTGGACGAATTCATTCTTCAAATTCATAATATTCAGAATCATTATGCTGATGAGGTATAGTTATGATCGACGAACTCCGTACCTTCCTGGCCGTGGCGACGGTCGGCTCGATTCAGGGAGCGGCCCGGCAGTTGCCGTTGACCCAATCGGCAATCACGCGTCAGATCCAGCGCCTCGAGAGCGAGCTTCGTTGCACCCTGCTAGACCGATCGGCGAAGCCGCCGCGCCTTACACGCGACGGCGAAGAGGTACGGGCGCGCGGTAAGCTTCTGATCGAGGAGGTCGAGGCGTTCAGGACCGGCTTTGATCCTGCGGCTGAGCCTGAGGGTTTGCTACGCCTTGGCGTTGCCCATGCCGCGTTGGATTGGCATGGCAGCAGTACGGTCGCGCGAGCCACCGTACATATGACGCGAAACTATCCGAAGGTGACAGTCCGACTTTCGGCGGGATGGACGCCGCCTCTGCTCGCCAACGTTCTCGGTGGGAGCCTTGACGCCGCACTGGTACTCGGCAGGACAGGCAACCCATGGCCAGCAAATTCAATAGCCGTTCCGATCGCTGACGATGTGCTTGTGGCCGTCGCACCGCGCGCGCTTGGCGTCAGCAGGCGGACCCCATTTCTGGACTTGCTTGACCGGCCTTGGGTTCTCAACCCCGACGGGTGCGGCTATCGCACTCTTTTAGGAACATTCGCGGGTTCAAGGCAGCGGCCAATTCACGTTGTCGCTGAAGTTCAGGGAGCAAGTCTTCAGCGGGAGCTTGTCATAGCGGGTCTCGGGATTGGCTTCGTGCCGGAAGCTGTGGCCCGGGCTTGGATTTCCCAGAGGCCGCGTGGCGATCTCGTCATCGTCAAGCCGCAGGGCAAGCCGTTTGCTGTCACCTTAGCGCTGGTGTCGACCGAGGTAACTCAGCGTCTTGCTCGACCTATCCAGGCGATGGGGTCTGCTTTGATCAATATCTTTGCACGGCGGGTTCGTTGATTTTGTCGGACTTCTGGTGCGCGGTAAGCCGTGTCCGCTTTGGGTCAAAAGCGGACATTTCGCAGTGCAATTGCCATGTCCGCTTTGCCCCTAAATGCGGCCAGAATAGCGGACATCGTGGGTCTTTGAAGAGCAGAGCACTTCGGCTCTGCCCTGTACGTTCAAACGTCGACCTGCTCGGCAATAGCGAGGGCATCGTCCACATCGATGCCGAGATACCGCACAGTGCTCTCTATCTTGGTGTGACCGAGCAGAAGCTGAACGGCACGCAGATTTCCGATGCGTCGATAGATTAGTGTCGCTTTGGTTCGGCGCAGTAAGTGCGTTCCGTACAAATGTGGATCTAGACTATACCGACGATCCAATCGGACACGAGCCGTCCATACTGACGCGGCGTCATGCTTCGCCCTAGCTTTGGACCCGAAAAAAGGAACTCACCAGGCTTTTTGTGAGAGACCTTAAGATAATCGTCGACCGCCTGGCGTGTGTGCTCGGTTAGCTCAAATCGAACTGGTCGTCCCGTCTTTCTCTGACGCACCGTTGTTCGATCAATTGCGTAACCATTGGGGGCAACATCATCGACCCGGATGGTGACTACATCACAGCCCCGCAACTTACTGTCGATGGCAAGATTGAACATCGCCAGGTCGCGCTTACTCCGTTCAACTTGGAGAATGGTGCGAATTGCCCAGACATGCTTCTGCCGGAGCGGCGGCTTGGCTCCAATTAATTTACCCTTGTTCCAGGGAGCTGGTTTGGGTTCGTTTTGCATGGTCGTACTCCTCCGTTGCTGACGGGAGGAGGATGCGCCCTACAAGGAATGTCGGCTTATACGGCCGCAATGAGGGGTAAAGCGGACATCATGATTGGCAGGCGTTATGTCCGCTTTTGACCCAAAGCGGACATCGTCACAGTGAAAATATCTGTTTTGGAATCCGTCATCTCCCGCCTTGCCCCCTTTTTCTAGAAAAGCAGCGAAGTATTAAGCGGCGTCAACGATAATTGTCTGACCACTCGCAATTGGAGCACTGCGATGATGCTAGACCCCGTTGGCGACTTGCGCCGTTTGCGCGAACGTAGTGATTGGCTGCTCACCGTGCTGACCGCGGTGCTAACGCTGGTGGTATTCGTTTTTGCCCCACTCCAGGCAAGTGGTATTTCCGTCTTTCACGGATTTACTATTGGCGGATTGCTGGCGATCATCGGCAGCATGGTGTTCATTTCCGACAGCCCGACGGCGCTCGTTTTGATGTCGATTGCGCTTATTGCCAATCTTGCCGTATTTTTCTTGCGACTGTATTACCCTTTGGCCTTTCACCTCCACATACTGGCCGGCGCATGGTTGATCATCTCGATCACTCTAGGCCTCGTGGTCGCTCAGGCCGTGCTCAAGCGAGGCCGCGTCACATACCACCGAATTATCGGAGCGATACTTGTGTATCTGTTGATCGCAGTGGCCTTTGCAACGCTGTTTGTTTTTATCGGCCTATCAATTCCAGGTGCGATCAAGGGGATAACATTTGAAGACGATCGGTCACTTGCCAGCGCGGTTTTCTATTTGAGTTTTGTCACGCTGACATCGACTGGCTACGGCGATATCGTTCCAGTGCATCCGTTGGCGCGAAGTCTCTGCAACATCGAAAGCGTAATTGGTCAACTTTATCCGGCGACGCTTTTGGCAAGACTTGTAACCCTCGAACTGAGAGGGCAAAGCCGATAGCTCTATAACCCAGTGCAAATGAATGTATGGTGATGTCCGCTTCTGGCACTTTGCGGACATCGGCTTGTGCGCTGCACATGTCCGCTTTGGGGGGTAAAGCGGACATTGAGATCACGCGACAAGACCAATCGCGGACCGAAACAGAACTTTGATCGCATCGGTCCGCGATAACTGGGGAGTTAGCCAAAACCCTCGAACAGGCGCGCCTTATTTCTAGTCTTCGTCCTCAGACTGCGCGCGCCGCTGTTCGACAGCATCACTCATATCGTGCAGTACAAAGAGCGTAAGGGCCCCCATGCGCTGCTTCTGCTCGGGACTGAGAGTTTGATAAAGTGGCTGCCATGCATTCGCGAGCTTCTTAAGGTCGGCGGATCGTTGTGCTAGCGCATCGGCGCGTCGGTTCAAGAACGCTACCGCATCGCGGCTGCGCCAGGCTTCGACAGTATTCTCATCGGCGCGTTTTCCCGTGGTTTCGACGAGTTGTGCCAGGCGGGCTTGTCGGTTCTGCGCCCGAGCGCGGATGGCGCTCTCTATAGGCGGCCAATATTTTGCCTGCTCAGGGGTGAGCTGCAATGCAGCCTTGACCAGATCTATCCGCAAGTCCGTCAGTGTATTCCAGGCCGCTATGCTTAACCGTTCGGGTGCGGCACCGGATGGGGTTTGCGCGTACGCCAGAGGGGATGCAGTAATGAAGAGTGCAGTCGCACCAGCCGCTACTATTTTTAACATCGGCGATCTCCTGGGCAGCTATCGCCCCCCAGAGCCCGCAAAAATAATAACCGCACGGTCGAAGATTGCGTTGACTTAAATCAAGGGATCCAAGGATGAATTCGTAACGCCGCTTTGCGGACACCATTGGCCGGGTGGTCGAGAGATTGTCCTCACCGATTGTCGAGTACGGTTGGGGGCAGTGGGAGCGGGCGGCCGCGGTGCCACTCGGACGATAAATAGCACCAGATTAGTGGTATTTTCTTACGCAAAAGGCGCGTGAGAATTTAAAAAATGGCAGCAGCTTCTGACAAATCGATCACTGCAAAATCGTATCGCAAAACAGAACGTGCGCCTGTTTTATTGTCGTCACGTTTTAGCCCTTATTGTCTGTCGGATTGCGATCAGTGGGGGTGGGGATGTCTTCCAATAGCTGTGTCAGAAAGTCTTGCCTTTTCGCTGAGGGTATTTTTCCTGGCGCGCCCTTGCGCGCGTCTCTCGCTTTTCGGAACCTTATTCGGCTGCTCCCTGCCGCTCTGACGGCGGCGGCACTTGCTGCGTGCGCTCAGTCCTCCGCGGTTACCGATAAACATGAATTACGTACCGCCAGTCGAGACGCGTCACTGAACGACAATCGCACGCGCGTAGTGGTTAAGGCGACAAAGCAGAACTCCGTTCGTAGTCGAAAGAAATTCAGCCAGGGCGCAATTTGCACCATACGGGGTCGCCAGCTTCTACTCGGATGAACAACAGACCGCAAACGGCGAGATCTTCAATCCGAACGCAATGACTGCTGCTCACCCCACATTGCCATTTGGCACCCGGTTGCGCGTGACAAACCTGGCGACAGGAAGATTCGTGACAGTTCGCGTCAATGATCGCGGTCCGTTTGTTCCCGGACGAGTTGTCGACGTATCCTATTCAGCGGCCGAAACGTTAGGAATTGTTGGACGGGGTGTTGCGAAGGTCAAACTCGACGTCGTTCAGTAGTCGGCCTACTGCGCATCTGCTGGCGGCGGAGAGATTGTCCTCACCGGATTGTTGGGCTGCGTCGGAACGGCCGGTGCAGGGGGAGCGGGCGGCGACGCCGCTTGGACAGGTGTTACCGTTTTCTGTCCATTAGCCGATATTGGTAATGGCAGTCCGTGTGGGTAATAGGTCCAGAAGATGAAAACTCCCGCAAACAATACCGCTGACAGAAGGGCGCCCAGAAAAGCACGTCTGAAAGAGATGACAGTACCAATCAATGTGGATAGAAAAACGAACAACGCAAGCAAAATGACGTAAAGCCAGTTCACGCTTGCCCAATCTATTGGAATCTTCGGCATTGCCGATCTTTCTGAAAACTTGATTGAGTACACAAGGTGAGTACACAAAACGCAAGACGGGTTCCAAAGGTTCAAGCAATTTCATATTTACGCTCAGTGGCAAAGTCAGCCTGAGCTACAGACTGACGCACAGAAACACTATTGGAAGCGGTAGTAGCGTGGCAGTGGCAGGCGCTCGACGAATTTCCGCTAATGGCACTTAGCGGGCATCGACTTGTGCGCTGCACATGTCTGCTTTTGAAAGCGGACATTGGCCAAGATGATCCAGATTGGTCAGCGATCCTGTCACGTTTATTACATGTATTGCGATGTTCACACTTAAGTTGTTTAATTTTTAAAAGCGCACAGATTTGCCAAGGGCGGCTCGTTGCGCAGAAATTCGACAACATACTTCAAGCGCTCGCCCTAGAGAGCGCTCGCCTTAAAGGCGGACCTTTCTGCTGAGCCGAATTTTGTGCTCCGCATCGATTGCATAACCAGTCGGAAAATATCGAACGCTGCTCCCTCGGGCACATGTCATGCCGAGAGTGGTAAAGGGAGGATGCAATGACGTCGGAGTTGCATACGAATCCGAAATTCGGTCACCGAGCGAACATCGACAGATATAAAAAGGTCTTGGCGACGTACTTGACTGACGGAGAGCGCCACTATGTTGAACGGCGTCTTGCTGAGGAACAAGCGTCCCTTGAGCAACCCGACCGAGGCCCAGAACTTCGCGATGTGCTCTCTTGTCCGCGCGTCGACGAAGTGCCGACTCCAACGACGCGGTCATTCATTTGCCAATGTGTTCAATGCGCTGCACGTATCTGGGTTGCACACAGCAGCCCGATCGAGCCTATCCGTTTATGTAGCTCGTGCGCCAAGGCGCAAGAAGCGGAAGGTGCAAGCAGCCGCCTGATCAAAACATCGGATTAGGTATTGGAGAGACCGCCGCGAGGCGGTTTTCCTGTAGGAGGGGCCGCTGCTTACGCCACACGTAGCGGTCCCTCTCTTCATGAGGCAGCTGCATGTCCGCTCTTGGCACTTAGCGGACATAGGCTTGTGCGTTGCACATGTCCGCTATTGACCCAAAGCGGACATGTCTGACCGCACGGCCTAATTGGTTCGCGCCTAACCGCATTACCGGTGTCGCCGGCCAAGACGCCGAGCCCCACCACAGTTGCAGAATTGCTACATGTAATTGATTAGTTGAACGGAGCCACCGATTACCTCCGAATGTCTTAGGGGTAAGACATCGTACTGCCGACAGCTAAACTCGCACCTAAGCGGGGGGGCGAATGCGCACTTTATCCACGATCATTGGAATTTTCGCGCTGACCTCGTCGGCGATGGCGGCGGATCTGCCACTCAAGGCTCCGCCACCGGCACCAGTTGTTGCCGCGCCGCAATGGACGGGATTTTATGTCGGCGCAAATCTTGGCTACGCGTTCAGCCACAACGAAGCGAGCGTGGTCGGCAACGATCCTGTCTTTACGGGGTTGATTGCTGGCACCTTCTTCGCTGGCGGCGTTCCGACCCCTCAGCCCTTCGGTTTTGACCGAAACGGAGGCACGGCCGGTTTGACCGTCGGTTATAATTGGCAGTATGGCCCCCAATGGGTCATCGGTGTGGAAGGCGACTTTAACTGGGCTCATCTGCGAGGTAGCAACGCCTCGGGGCACTTCATTGATTTCTCAACTAACGGAGCGTTCACGGTCGCTCAAGATGTAGATTGGTTTTCAACGTTGCGTGCCCGCGTAGGCTGGCTGGCGACTCCAAACCTTTTGGTCTTCGCAACGGGCGGCCTGGCCATCGGCGGGGTAAAATCGACGACCTTCTGGGGCACGGATTTCCCCGGCGCTGCGACGGGAAGCGGTTTCTCTGTCTTTTGCACGGCACCAAACACAGGTTGCACCGTTGGCTCCGAAAAATCGACGGAGGTGGGATTTGCCCTGGGGGCCGGAGCAGAATATGCATTCGGCCATTGGAGCCTCAAAGGCGAATATCTGTACGTCAACCTTGGCGATCATTCAGTGACCGCGGTTTCACTCACGCCACAGGCAGGCAACGCTCCCGCAAGCTACACCGCAAATTTTGGCACTACGGATTTTCACGTCGTGCGCGCTGGCCTCAACTACAGGTTCTGAGCCTATAACTCAATCGACCGACGAAAAGTCCGGCCCCATGCGCCGGGCTTTTTTGTTGGCTCAAAAAATAAGAGTCCGCCCATCCACGATGTCCGCTATTGGCACTTAGCGGACATGGACTTGTGCGCTGCATATGTCTGCTTTTGACCCAAAGCGGACATCGGACCTGCTGGCGATGGTGAGCGGTTACCGTGCCGCAGCGGTCCAAATAGAAACTCGACTTCTTCTCTAAAGAGGCGCAGCCTTAATGACCAGCGACAACGGCTATGCTTGGGCGTCGGCGGCTGAGAGCCCAATAGTGCTCCTGCCTTCAATGAAACGAGTTCGGTATGCCTCAGCTCGTGCCCCAACTCAAAGCGACCGACGTGCTCCCATGTGCGCGCGTCGACGACTTTCCGGTGCCGAACACGCACTCTTTCATGAGCCAATGCGTTCAATGTGGTGCACGTATATGGGTCGCCTGTAGCAGCCCGATCGAGCCCAGACGCATGTGCGTCCTTTGCAGTACGGCGTAAACAGCGCAGATCAAGAAATCGGACGATTAATAAGACCGGCTGGGGGATTGCCTCCAAAATTAGATGGCAATTTCCAAACGAGGAAAATGAAAATGCCCGAAGCGGCGATGGGCAATGCCCGCTTCTTTAGCCGAAGTGGTCCGCATTCTCTTGCCGTCGTTGCGCAGGCGGCAAGCGGGCTCGCATGCAGCCGGGATCTCCTGCTGGAAGGCGTAGCACCGCTGCAGATCGCCGGCCCGTACGAGGTCAGTTTTCTCGATAACCCGCATTACGCTTCTACCCTTGAACAGACTCTGGCCGGCGCAGTGATCGTGCATCCCGATATGCAAGCGCGGGTCCCGGCAGCAACAGTGCCTATCGTCACGACTGAGCCCTATGCCGGCTGGGCGCGGGTCGCTGCATTATTCCATCCTGTGCCACCTGTTTCGCCGGGTATTCATCCTACGGCAGTTGTCGCTGAGAGCGCGAAGGTCGATCCGACAGCCGAAATCGGGCCACTGTCAATCATTGAGGACGCGGCAGAAATTGGCGCGAGGTGCAGGATAGGGCCTGGCGCGATTGTCGGGAGTGGCGTGCTCGTTGGCCGGGACTGTCGGATTGGCGCACATGTTAGCTTGAGCTACGCGTTACTGGGCGAACGCGTATGCATCCATCCCGGTGCCCGCATTGGCCAGGAAGGTTTTGGGTTCGCCAGCATCAAATCTGGATTTCTCACCGTCCCCCAGCTTGGGCGGGTTATTCTCGAAGACGATGTTGAGATTGGCGCTAATACAACAATTGATCGCGGATCGGCGCGAGACACGGTTATCGGCGCCGGTTGCCGTCTCGATAACCTGGTGCAAATCGGACACAACGTAGTGCTTGGTCGGTGTTGCGTCATTGTCGCCCAGGTCGGAATTTCCGGCTCAACCGTGCTCGAGGATTTCGTTCGCGTCGGCGGTCAGGCAGCCATGGCCGGCCATCTTCACATCGGGCAAAGCGCGCAGATTGGGGCCCAGGCCGGCGTGATATCGGACTTGCCGTCAGGCGCGATCGTTCTGGGAAGTCCCGCACAACCGAAGCAAGACTTTTTCCGGCAAGTAGCCACGCTCAAGCGGATCGTACAAAGAAATAAGAAGTAAAATTGCTCTTCACTAATGGCGGAAACGGACGATTGGCCTGATCCGTGTGTGACGCCGGCTAAGCGTTATTTCTCGCTCATGGCCGAGTCGTAAAGTGCTACGCTCGCCACATGCGTCTATTGTCCCATCTGCTTCGTCGTTTCATTCGCCAGGGCACGCTTCGGGTCCGTGATACCGACGGTAAAGAGCATGTATTCGGCAACCGCATGCCCGGACCCGACGTCACCATCCACCTGCGAGACCGCAAGCTCTACACGAGGCTTTTCGTCAATCCCGAACTGTATGCTGCCGAAGCTTATATGGATGGTACACTGACGTTGGAGGACGGCGCTGCTATCCATGACTTTTTGCTGCTGTTCTCGGTCAACCGCGCCCGTCTGTATTCATACGGCTCGCAGAAGCTCATGCGGCGGATATGGCGTGGCCTGCGGCGCTGGCATCAGGCCAATCCGATCGGACTTGCCGCCGCTCATGCTCGCCACCATTACGACATCTCCAGCGAACTATACCGCCTGTTTCTCGACGACCAGATGCAATATTCCTGCGCATATTTTCGCGATCCCGAGCATGACACGCTCGAACAGGCGCAACGCTACAAGTTGATTCACGCTACCGCCAAACTGAAATTGAGGCCCGGCATGACCGTCGCCGAAATCGGCTCCGGTTGGGGTGGCTTTGCCATTCATCTGGCGCGCGAAACGGGGTGCCATATCACCGCAGTCAACGTATCGCCCGAGCAGATCAAGACGGCGCGCGCCAGTGCCGAGGCCGCCGGCGTGTCTGACCGTGTCGAATTTCGCGAGCTGGATTATCGCCAGCTCACCGGTCAGTTCGATCGCGTGGTCTCGGTCGGTATGATGGAGCATGTGGGTATCGGGCATTTCGACGAGTATTTCCTCAAGATTCGCGAACTCCTGAAGCCCAACGGTTATGCCTTCATTCACTGCATCGGGCGCATGTCGCAGCCCGGAACTACCGGGCCGTTCATTCGCAAATACATCTTTCCCGGCGCTTATGTGCCGGCCCTGTCGGAGACTTTTGCAGCGACCGAGCGCTGCGGGCTTTGGTGCAACGATATGGAAGTGCTGCGTCTGCACTATCACTACACGGTGAAACATTGGCGCGAACGGTTCGCAAAAAACCGCGACCGGGCGGTGGCAATCTACGACGAGCGTTTTTGTAGGATGTGGGAATTCTATCTAGCCGCCGTCGAGCTCGAATTCCTTCACGGCTCGCACTTGGTATTCCAATTGCTGCTTTCGACCAGGCGCGACGCGGTGCCGATCACGCGCGATTTCATGGTCGACGCCGAACGAGCGGCTTACGCGTAGAAAGTTAGCTAAACGACGCAGCGCGCGCGAATGTCCGGTATTGGCACTTAGCGGACAGGGGTTTGTGCGCTGCACATCTCTGCTGATGACCCAAAACGGACAACTCCGCCGCTATAGATTTAAGCAGCACCCAATCCGCCACTAGAGGTTTTGACCAGCAATATGTAAACTTCCCCGCAGGGCTAAGACGTTGAGTATCATGACGCCTAGGGATGTTGGTGGTGATCTGCGCGATCAAATCTCGCGTATCGAAGCCGACATCGACCAACTTGCCAAAACCTTAGATGGCTGTCGTAAGGCCATGCTGCTTTCGAAGGTGACCATCGCTGCCGGAGGCATTTGGCTTTTGGGTTATTTCCTCGGAGCATTCAGATTTGATCCCATGCTCATGGTCGGCGCAATTGCTGCCGTTATTGGAGGCGTGGTCATTCTCGGTTCAAATTCGAGTACATCACAGCAAACCATAGCAGCGATGAAAGCGGCCGAGACTGAAAGAGACGAGTTGATTGACATGATCGATCCGCGGGCGGTGGCTGTGGGCGAGTGGGAGCCTTCAAGGCCGACGATACATTAGACGCGTAGCAACGTTGTCTTGCTCAAAACTGAGGTCCCGAGATCAATGCCCGCTTTTGGGGGTAAAGCAGACATGGCTCACGCAGCGCAAAATGTCCGCTAATGACCCAAAGCGGACGTTAACGGAGTGCCGCCTTTAGTTCGCATTGCCCCACGCTTGTTTCCACAATGTGATCACTCCGGGAGGAAATGCGCGCTGTCCAACACCTGTGCGTCGGCATGCTTCTGGCCACATTTCAAGCAAGGAGCGATCTCGGCGGAATAGATCACTCTGCGAAACCTCGTAACTTTCAGAATGCGGCCAGCGCTCGGTTTCCATTTTCAGCAGCTCTATCAGCGTGGCGATATCTTGAGTTTCAGTATTCATGACAAGCCTCTTCAACGTGAAGATCACTACAGACTGTCCAGGGAAATCTTGCTGTGCTGGCACATCACACAGAAATGCAATTTGATGGAGCTTTTTATGCGCGAGAAAGTTCCCGGGTCATTTCGGTATTAAGCTACTCCGGTAGATTTCGAATCGGCTGTATACAGAAAGCGGGCAGGGGGCAGCGGGGCCCTAATGAAATCGTCGGTTGTTAAACGTTCCATCGTAATTGTTGGACACAAGACCAGCGTCAGCCTTGAAGATCCCTTCTGGGACCACCTAAAAAGCATCGCGCGTGCTCAGCGCATGACACTGTCGGAACTGGTCGCCAGCATCAGCGGTGCCCGCAAACAGAGCAATCTATCCTCGGCGATCCGCCTGTTTGTGCTTGAACACTTCCAAAATGAGCACAAACGGGTAGACGTAACGGATGCTCAACGTACCTCAGCGAGCGGTGAAGGAACGCACGACTCCGGGCTTTGATGAGCCGCGCTAGCGCGACCGCCGCGAAGCAAGTTTTACTTTGGAAAATGTGAACCTTGCGATTAAACCGGCGGCATCTATTGGGACAGAATACTTGCCAGAGTTTTTTTGACCTTGTTGAAAAGCATTTAACCGCGAACTCCCAAATAGCAGATGGAGGCGCGAACTTTGCTGCGCGTCAGTGTTTTTCCGATCGGCATGGGATTGTGATGGAGGGTCGCAATGGGACAATCGCTGCTTATGCTGACGTCACTGTTCAACCTCGTGGTCGCGATTTTGGTCATATATGATCTTCGGTACCCGCCTTTTGATTGAACGGATCGACATTCGTATGCAATCGTGAATGTCCGCTATTGGCACTTAGCGGACATGATCTGCTGCACCGCGTAAGTCCGCTTTCGGGGATAAAGCGGACATCACTTCGGCCCGCTTGACTCACGTCGACGTTCAAGAGAACATTTTACCGTGCTGGTTCCCCGAGTCACATCGGGGACGAAAGAGGGAACACGGACACGACGAATTCGAGTCTTCGAATTTGAAGCAATCCGTGGCTGCCCCCGCAACTGTGAGCGGCGAGCCTTAGGTCCGTTACAGCCACTGGGAAACTGGGAAGGCTGGACCACAAAGGCAACGACCCGCGAGCCAGGAGACCTGCCAGCGCGGTCACCCAACCGGTGGACGGGGCGTCCATACGGAGCGGTCTTTCGCAGCGGTGACGGCAATGCCGGTGCGAAGGCCGTGAGAGCCAAAACTCCCACGACATTCCGCACGTGAGCCCCGCGCGTCGCTGCCTGGGTTTCTCACTGCGTCCTTTGCATCGGGCCTGGTCATCACCGATGCGTTCGCATGCGCGAACGCAAACGAAGGAACGTTTGTGTCATGGGACTCAATATATCTCGATTGGGCACAATTTTGGTGCTCACACCGCTGCTCGCCCAATCCGCTGTTGCGCAGAGCAATACGCAGATTCTTCCGACTGTCGACGTTTGGGCGTCGCGAACCGGTACCGGAATCATCGGCGCTTCCAATAGCGTTATCACAGCGGAAGACATCGCCCGCTCGCCAGGGACCACGATCCAGGACGTCCTGTCCCGCGAAGCCGGCATCCAGACCTGGAGCACGACCGGTGGCAATAACGGCGCGACCACGTCGGTTGACCTACGCGGTTTCGGCGCAACGGCGTCGTCCAACACGCTTTTCCTGCTCAATGGCCGCCGTTTGAACGATATCGATCTCCTTGGCGTCGACCTGAGCACGATCCCCAAGGACAGCATCGAGCGCATTGAGATTACGCGCGGCAACAGCGGCGCCGTGCTTTATGGCGCAGGCGCGGTGGGTGGCGTCATCAACATCATTACCAAGACCGGCACCGGATTGCCGCCGACCGCGCGTGTCGAAACGGGTGCTGGCTCATTCAATCAGCGCGAACTCAACGGTTCGGCCGCGGTATCGAGCGGTCCCTTCGCCGCATCGGTCTTTGCCAACGGGGTCGATTCCAATGGCTATCGTGTCAACAGCGCGCTGCAGCAGCGCAATGCGATCGGCGACCTGCGCTACACGGGTAGCGAAGGCAGCGCATGGTTCAATATTGTCGGGGATGAGCAGCACCTCGGCCTGCCGGGCGCACGTCTGGTGGATCAAGCCGCAGGGATCAACGAACTCGTGACCGATCGCCGCGGCGCTACCACGCCGACCGCCTTTGCCGACAAGAAAGGCGGGGGCGTCATCCTCGGCGTTTCGCGCATCGTCGGCCAAGGCGTCGAACTGATTGTGGACGGAAACCTGCGTCAAAAGAACCAGACCGCATTCTCGACGTTGTTCGGCTTTGATACTTCCGACATCCGCGAGCTCACGACCGGATCGATCACGCCGCGCGCGAATATCAACACGCAGATCGCGGGCTTGCCGACCAAAATTACCGCCGGCATCGACTATTACAATTCCGGACTTGAGGCCAAACGTAGCGTCGCGCTGACCGATCCACCGTTTCATACCTATAACCTGCGTCAGCAGTCGACGGGGATCTATGCGCAGCAGACACTCGCCGTCCTGCCGACGACCGATGTCTCGTGGGGCGGGCGGCTCGAGCAGATGAGGCTCTCCGCCCGTGACCGCTTCGACCCGGCGGCGCCAGGCGCGTTTCCTCCTTTCGATGCTGAGGCCACACCGCTCGACAAGACCGAAACAAACCACGCGCTCCACTTCGGCTTCGAGCACCGCTTCTCGCCGATGCTGGCAGTCTTCGGCCGCGTCGCGCGCAGCTTTCGCACACCGAATGTCGATGAGCGGATCGGCGTGAACGCGTTTCCGGTCAACTTCGACCTGAAAACCCAGACTTCGCGTGACATGGAGGGCGGGCTGCGCGGGCGGCTTGGCAGGTTCGCCTGGCAAACCAGCGTCTATGACATGCAGCTCACCAACGAGATCCTCTTCATCCCGTTTCCGCCAATCGGCGCCAATATCAATCTCGACCCGACCCGGCGCTATGGTGTGGAGAACGCCGCATCGTTCGATGTCACCGACACGACGCGGCTCACAGGCGCGCTTTCCTATACCCGCGCAAAATTCCGCGAAGGGATCTATGCCGGCAATGACGTTCCGCTGGTGTCACGCTGGTGGGGCAACGTCGGAGTGTCCACCGACCTCTACAAAAAATACGTCGTGCTGGATGCTGTGCTTCGTTACGTCGGCGCCAGACGAATGGACAACGACCAGGCAAATTTCCAGCCCTTGATTCCCGAGCACACGACGATGGATGTGAGGCTCGGCGGTCAGATGAAAAATCTGTTCTGGTCGGTTTCGGTGCAGAACCTGTTCAATGTTCTGTATTTCGACTACGCGGTGGCGAGTTCAGCAACCTTCGGCCGCTACAACGCCTATCCGCTGCCGGGCCGGACATTCATGGCAAAGGCCGGCGTCACGTTTTGAAGACGTCTGGCATGCCGCGCGCCGGCCTCTCTGGCCGATCCTGCGCCAATCGCTATGATTGCGCCGGAACGGGGGACCAAGTGAATGCGGACGGCGCGGATGCAATGGATTGCACTATTGACGGCCGCCGCGGCGACAGTTGCGCTAGGCGGCTGCGCCACCGAGGTGGGTCCGAGCAGTGCTGAGCTGAAGGCAAAATGGGATGCGGAAAATGTCTTTCCGCAGGCCTACAGGCAGGACCTGCTGGCCTATCTGCGCACCTATCTCAACGATCCATCGCATGTGCGTAGCGCGGCCGTGTCGCAGCCGCAGCTCAAATATATCGGCCCGGGTGATCGTTACGTTGCGTGTGTGCGCTACAACGCACGCAATACCGACGGCAAATATCAAGGGTCAAAAGACGGCGCGGCGGTCTATGTGGCGGGCAAGCTCGACCGCTTCTTCGATGTCCCTAAGGACGTGCGAGAGCTTTGCAAGGATGCGGCTTTTGCCCCATTCCCCGAGTTGGAGAAGCTGGCGCGCTAGCGCAGGGACTGAGACATTTCGTGAAAGCACGGACGTGCATCAACCGCCGGGCCGAAGCGGCTCGGCGGTGCGTGATTCAGACAGAACAGCCGAAAGCAGCCTCGGGCTACGAGGTCACTTAACCTTGAGGTTCTCCGCGGACGTCTTCCCGCGGTTCTCGACGAGTTCGAACTGAACGGTCTGTCCTTCGTTCAGCGTGCTAAGTCCGGCGCGTTCGACCGCCGAGATGTGTACGAACACATCCTTCCCGCCTTCTTGGGGCTGGATGAAGCCATAGCCCTTCGTCGGATTGAACCACTTTACGGTGCCCTGAGGCATGCTAGATCTCCGAAGTATTACCAACGCCACAGTGTGCCACAGTCCTTAACCGGCGAACAAGGTCCCTTTCGGCACCCCGTGGCCGTCTGGGCCAAGGATTGATTTTGGTTGGCGCGCGCGCCTGATTCCGGTGCCGGGTGAGGGAATTGAACCCCCGACCAACGGTTTACAAAACCGCTGCTCTACCGCTGAGCTAACCCGGCTAGCCGTCGGAATTTGAATCGCTTAGCACCGAAGCGGCGGGGAGTGAATTCCAGACTAGCGGCCGATAGCTACCATTTCCCAAATATTTGGGCGCCGATCGTCCGGGCGAAGTTCTCGACGCGGGCTGTCAAACCGGTGTGAGACGCGCCACTCGGGATGGCGGAAGGCGGGGACGCGGGCGTCTGATAATCGGAGGTCGGATCCCAGGCATTTCCCGACACGCCGGGTGGATAGCCCTTTTTGAAATAGCCGGAATCCTGAGCGCTGCGATCTAAACCGGGGAGATCCCCGGAATAAGAAGGCTCAGTCAAATCTCTCTTGGCCGAAAACTCTGCCACTAGGCCTTGCCGGCCGATACCAGCAGGCAGCCGTACTGGATGGCGGTGAAAGCCACCGTCAAAACGCCCCATCCAACAAATTCGATCCCGACCATGATTTTTCTCCCCGTACGCCTGAATCCTCGTCGATTGTCACAATAGGGGGGCCTGGGGGGCGGGGCTGTGTCAGCCATCACAAAAATGCGGATTCCATCGGGGGGTGGCCCCAAGGTGGCGAACCGTGGCCGGGGGCACTCGGGCCGGGGTTCCCCGGCCCCAGGCACCCTCCACACAAAAAAGCCCCGCACCAGAGGTGCGGGGCCCAATTGTAGACGCGGGCGGTTGTGCGCGGCCGCCCGGCCGGTCCTTACATCTGGGTGATATCCCGATCCTTGGTCTCGGGCAGGAAGATCAGCCCGACGACGAAGCTCATCGCAGCCACAACGATCGGATACCAGAGCCCGGAGTAGATGTTTCCGGTTGCCGCCACGATCGCGAACACGGTCGCCGGCAGGAAGCCGCCGAACCAGCCGTTGCCGATATGATAGGGCAGCGACAGGCCGCTGTACCGGATGCGGGTCGGGAACAGTTCAACCAACCAGGCGGCGATCGGCGCGTACACCATGGTGACGTAGATCACCAGGATGGTCAGCAGGAGGATCGTCATCGGGTAGTTGATATCGGCCGTGTTAGCACTGGGCGGATAGCCATGTTTGGTGATTGCGTCACCCAGTTGCTTGGCGAAGTCCGGCGTGCCGGTCTGGATGACCTGGTCGCCGATTTTTATGGTTGCCTTGGTTCCCGCCGGAGCTGCCACGTTCTCGTAGTTCACCGAACGAGCGACCAGCGCCGACTTGGCGATGTCGCACGAGGTGGTGAACTTGGCGACGCCGACCGGATTGAACTGGAACGAGCATTCGGCCGGGTCGGCGACGACTGTCACCGGCGACGCCGCAAGTGCGGCTTCCAGCTTCGGGTTGGCGAAGTGAGTGAGGCCCTGGAAGATCGGGAAGTAGGTCACCACCGCGAGTGCAAAGCCTGCGAGGATGATCGGCTTGCGCCCGATTTTGTCTGACAGCCAGCCGAACACGATGAAGAACGGCGTGCCGAGCAGAAGCGCAGTTGCGATCAGGATTTGCCCGGTGACCGCCGGAACTTTTAGCGTCAGCGTCAGGAAGAACAGCGCATAGAACTGTCCACCATACCATACGACAGCTTCGCCAGCGGTGGCGCCGAACAACGCCAGGATGGCGATCTTAAGGTTGGCCCATTCGCCGAAGGCTTCCGCCAGGGGCCGCTTGGAGCCCTTACCGAGTTCTTTCATGCGGGCGAACACCGGCAACTCTTGCAACCTGAGCCGGATCCAGATCGACACTGCGAGCAGGATCGCCGACAGCAGGAACGGAATGCGCCAGCCCCAGGCGACGAAGGTCGGTTCGCCCTGGGTGGTGCGGATTCCGAGCACGAGCAGCAGGGCCATGAACAGACCGAGTGTAGCCGTGGTTTGAATCCACGACGTATACAGGCCACGTTTGTTTTTCGGAGCGTGTTCGGCGACGTAGATCGCCGCGCCACCGTATTCGCCGCCGAGCGCAAGACCCTGCGCCAGACGCAAGGCCGATCAAGATGATCGGCGCGATGATGCCGGCCGAAGCGTAGGACGGCAGCAGGCCGATGAAGAAGGTACCGACGCCCATCAGCGTCATCGTGATGAGGAAGGTGTATTTGCGGCCGATGATGTCGCCGAGGCGTCCAAAGAACAGCGCACCGAAGGGGCGCACCGCGAAACCGGCAGCGAAAGCGAGCAGCGTGAAGATGAACGCCGCCGTCGGATTGACGCCGGAGAAGAATGTCGCCGCTAGAATGGGCGCGAGCGTGCCGTAAATATAAAAGTCGTACCACTCGAAAACCGTGCCGAGCGACGAAGCGAAGATGACCATCCGTTCCTCGGACGTCATCCCGCCTTCGCGGTATGTGTTCGCAGTCATTGCTGTCATGGGTGTTGTCCCCGTTTCCTCGTTTATTTTGATTTCTTGTTGGGGGCAGCCCGCCGCCTAGTCGCTTAAGACTGCCCCGAGCCAGAAATACGCCCGGCATCATGGCACGTCTGTCCACCACACGTCTTACGCCTAAAGTCGTAATAGACTTTTATGTCGCTCTGATTCCAAAGGAAAAAACCGACGGCAAAAAACTGGCCGACCGGATGGGGCCACGCCGGATTCTTCACAACGCGCTGGAAAGCTTTTCCAATAGGTCGATCAGCCAGGCGGCGGCGTGCAGTACCGCGAGTCGCCCGGCGAGCTTTTCCTTGCGATAGATGTCGTTGAGGAGCTTGAGCGCGCGCTTGTAACCCGGGTGGCTCCGCGCGGCTTCGCCAAGCACCTGCAAACGCGCTGACAGTTCAGCGCGCCGTAATTCCAGCTCATCGTAACGCTGGCGAAAGCTCTGCCGTTTTTTTGGCAGCGACTTGTCGGGGCCAGGGTTGGGTCGGCGGTCGGGCATAGGGCGTGGCTTGGCGCGTGGCTTGGCGGTTAACTGTATTGGAGTCGCATTTTGTGGCGAAAATGAAGGCGCAATTGATCGAAGTCCTCTCGAGGCCGGCTGCCACAATTAATAATACCCGGCGATTGAGCGGGGCGCACCAGAGTCTTCGTATAAACTGCAGGCCTATTCGTTGCGGATAGGAGCTGCAATGCGCAGACATCTCGTTGCCGTTATTTTTGCCGGAATCTTCGGCGCTGCCGGTGCGCCAGCGGCGAACGCAACCGATTTGTCGAGCGGAAGCAACGCCGGCTTTAGCTATTATTCTGCGTACGGAGCGCGCATGGAGCCGATCGTCATTTATGATGATCAGCCTGGAGTGATTGTGCGGACTTATTGGTCCATGCCCTGGGCCAATCGTCACTATTTTCCGCGCACGGGCAAACGGCCAAGGATGGGGCGGCTCGAGCACATTTCCGCACGCCCGAATTCCAGAGCCGAAAACTATTTCCGGCGTTGGACGGTCTCGTCGGGATACCCTTTGGTGTTACCTCCCAGCCGCGCGAGCCAATACGGCATCGCGCCAGTGCAGCCGACGCAATAGCTGAGTGCCGTGGCGGCTATGTGCTGCCCAGTTGACCGCTCGCAACATAGAGTGCAAGCGCAGCCGCATTCGACACGTTGAGACTTTTGATTTCCCCGGGAAGATCAATGCGCGCGACGTGATCGCATGTCGTCTTCGTCAATTGTCGCAGGCCCTTGCCTTCGGCGCCGAGCACCAGAGCGAGCGGGGCGCGCAAAGCGAGAGTGGGGAGGTCTGCCTCACCCGTGCTATCGAGCCCGACCACCAGAAAACCGTTTTGCTTGAGTGCGGCGAGGGCGCGCGCCAGGTTCTGCACGTTGATCAAGGGCACATGCTCCAGCGCGCCCGACGCGGCCTTGGCCAGCGCTCCGGTTGCATCGGGACTGTGGCGCTGCGTCGTTACGATCGCTGTTGCTCCGAAAGCGGCGGCAGAGCGGAAAATTGCGCCGACATTTTGCGGATCGGTGATCTGATCGAGTACCAGCACGACGCCCTTAGCCGGCAATGAGTCGATGTCAGGGGCGGGCAGCGGTTCGGCCTCAAGGTAAAGTCCTTGATGCACGGCGTCTGGCAATAGCCGTTCGGCGATAGCGGATGGCCGCACGATTTCTGGTGCTATACGGGACGATATACCTTCGTCAGATAGTCGTCGCGCGGCATTCTCCGTGGCGAGCAGCTTGCGAATATGCCGTGCCGGGTTATTCAGAGCAGCGGTCACGGTATGCCAGCCGTACATGACGATCGGACCGTCGGCGTCAGGCCGCAAGCTCTCGCGGCGCGCTCGCTCAAACCGCTCGCGTCGCTCGACCTGCTCGCGGGTCGCGCCGGGTTTTGCGGTTGAACCGGGGCGGCGAGGGGATTGCCGTGACGTCATTGCTTTTGTCCGTGCTGTGCCCTCAATCCAGGAAGGCCGGGGCGGCGAGGAATTACGGGTGCCTTAACTGATCCACCGCGTGTGGAACAGCCTCCATTGACTTAATGGGGGTAGCTCCCCATAAAACGCGCAAATCCCGACCGGCCGGCGGGCGGAGCCGAATTGTCTTTCGAGATCAATACGGTGCGACGGCTTCGGGGGAGTGTCCCGAGCGGCAAAGGGGGCGGACTGTAAATCCGCTGGCTATGCCTTCGTAGGTTCGAGTCCTACCTCCCCCACCATCCGTCCGCGGGCGCCCCGAAGGCGGATATGCAAAGCCGTTGGCAGGTTCGCTTCGGGTCAGCAACCAATAGCAGGCGCTGATCGAGCTGAGTCCGCTTTGACCCTGAAAGCGGACATGTGCGCTGCAGTAACTGATGTCCGCTCAGTGCCAAAAGCAGACATAGGGTAACTGGCTGGGACTAGAGCTGGCTGGACAACGGCATCAGGATTGCCGCAACGCTGGCAGCGCCGTTTAGTGAAATACGAGATACAAATTTGAAGAAAAAGGCCCAAGCAATAACCCAGTATAACCAACGACCGCTCTTTTTCTAATTGGCGAGGCGAGCTGCCAGAGCCGTTTTCGTGTCATCAAGATGAGAGTTTCCTCACGCGCCCATTCCGATTTTCCGGTGATCCGACAAGCTATTTGGAAGATCTTGTTTTGGTAATGAACAAGTGGAAGCGCCGTGTGATGCTCGATTGGAAAAAATCTGTTTGGCACACTGATAAATACACGCCGGGCAACGCGGCAAAGTTCGTACACAAAAAAGAACTGATTTTCTAGGCTGCTTACATGTTCAAGAACGGCATTCGATGTCGCTATATCAAAAGTATTGTCGTCAAACGGCAATCGGACATTTGGCTCAATTTGCATATACCGAACGAGGGGAAACGCCTTCTGGAATTGAACACCAGCGCCCAATCCGCACGCAGTGATATTCTCTTGATGTAGGTAGCTCCGCTCCAAAACGTTTGCGCCGTCGTTTACGACGTCAGATACGCCAATATCCAAAATACGGTCTGAGGGCGAAGGCTGTATTTGCGTCCGGAAGTCGTAGAAAATACGGTTGCGAGCAGAGATAAGAAAATGCTCCGCTATTCCGCCGGGTGATATTTCTCGATAATATTTCTCATCTACCGGCAAATTTATAACGTCCTCTCATTTAATGTTACAGTTTTATGTTTCCCGCGCTTAGTGCCAATAGCGGACATCGGATAACAGAAAAACCGCCTCGCGGCGGTCTGTCCGTATTCCAGTTCGACATTGTTGATCGATCAAGCGACTGCTGCGACCTTCCGTTTCTTGTGTCGCCCAAGCAGAACTACCATTCCAAGACCGCTGCTGAATAGCATCAACGCGGATGGAAGCGGCGTTGTCGGAATATCACCACCGCCATCGCTGCCTGGGTCAACGGTCAGGCTGAAGCTTCCATTATAGCGGATTGCGGTGTCGCCGAGAATGGCACAGTGGACGTCGGGACAACCAAACAAGGTAATGTCGTTGCTGAACGGACCGTGGAGAAATTCCCAAAGAAGAAGCGGCGTCGAACCGGCCGCCAGCGTCTGGAAGCCTATCAGGTGGTCGGGATTTATTGGAGGAGACAATCCCGGGCTTAAAATGTCATCTACGAATTCAAAAGTATCGACGGACGGGATCGGTATAAGGCCTCCGATCGTGAGGCCTCCTATGTGTCCGCTAATCTGTTTCACAACGGTGTCACCGGAGAAATTGATCAACGTCGTCATTGTCCCGCTGCCGTTACACGTTGGATCGCCACAATTAAATGACCAATCGTAGACTATGGCCGCGTCAGCCTTTTCGGATGCACTGAAGACGATGAACCCGCTTGTGAGCGCCAGGCAGAGCAACCACGCTGGCAAGAATTCGAGTATGATTTTTGTTAACTTGCGGCACATAGAAATACCCCGACACGCCATTACGCAGTACAAGTCGCGGCTGTACTCTACACATGCGTTGTCCCGATAGCGATGCTTTAGGTTGGATTGTGATTAATCCGCTTTGTGCCAATAGCGGACATGCGCAGACTTCAATCACTTTGCGCCGAATGTCCGCAAAATGCGGACGGCCCGGAAATCCGCATTCATAGTTTTCTGAGTGCCGCTATGAAAGAGGCGCGGATTTTGCCATCGAGGTCTTTTGCATTTTTCTCGCCGGTCGGCGTGACTTCGACGCCGCTGGCGATCGTCTTCAGCAAATAGACTCCACCCGCTTTGCGGGGGGCCACGAAGTAATAGATGGATGCCGACGATTGCGGCGTCTGACAATTGGTGTACGCGCGAGCCACGTTGATCGCCTCAATGACGTCGAGCATCGCGCCCGAGAAAAAGTCGCCGCGGCAGTTCTGTGCATCACCGCCGATAATGAGATCAGTGAGGTCGCCGATTTCCGGGATGGCACCTTGCGACCGAATCGAAACGGAAAAAATATTTTCGCCGACTTTCCACGCCGCGTCGCCTGCGGCCTCGGGCGGGACTTCGTTCGACTTAAAATTGGTGGCTTTCGTGATGTCCCCTTCGGCAATAATATTTGCCGCGAGGCTTGAGGCTTCCTTCTGAATTTCGGGATCCGCGTTGGGTCCGGCCGTGGGGCCAATCGGTGATTTCAGCCAGGCCGCGACTGCGGCCCGGCTTTTAGCGGTCGTGCCATGGCGCTGAACGCATTTCACAAGCGCAGTGAGCGCCAGATTGCCGTAGGTCAAATCGAATTGGGATGTCAGCCCGCCCGCGACCAGCTCAAGCCGGGGCAATCTCCGGAATGCTTCAAACGAATTCACGCTGTCGGGCAGCAACACGCGAACCAGTTGGGGCTCGAGCGCGGCGACGCGCTGACGAAAATAACTGCGGTTGCCGCTTCCAAAGGCGACTTCGAATGTGGAGCCTTTGGGAAAGTTCCAGGATGGGTTGGACAGTTCGAACGTCCACATATAGTGGCGGTCGAGTGAATAAACGATTGTAATCCTGTCCGGGTTTGTCAGTTGAGCGGAGCAGCGATCGAGCGTTCTTTCTTTTTGGTTTTTTTCTTTTTGATTGAAGGTAGGTCGAATAGTCCAATCCGGAATCGGAGACATGCCGTCGTTTGCGGCATGTCCGCTGCGACCGCCCGAAACGGCAATCGCGATGCACACAAGGACAAGGCTGACCCAGCGCATAGTTCTCCACCCAAGGGTCGGCAGGACCGCAATGTCTACGCATTGCTTGATAGCGGTAGAAAAGCAAAACGCCGTGAGAAGGCAAGATGAAGGCAGACGGGCGCGACAATCACAGCATGCGATACGCTGCGACTAGCGCAGGATGCTGATTGCCGTGCGGTGGCCGGCGAAAGTGCTAGCCGTGACTCAAGACGTCTAGCGGCAATCGGCTCTTACAGTCCCCACCAGTAACGCGTGCTGCGCGGGTAGTAGGGGACAGGATCGCAGTAGTTATACCAGGAATAGTTCTGCTGGACCCAACGAAGGCAGGCAACTTCGGCCGCAGCGACCCTCGGAGCGGGAGAGGCTTTCACCGCCATGTCAGCCGCCAATACTGGCGATGTTACGGTGCAAAGAAGTGCAATACCCGCTGCAATTGATAACGTCCGCATGATCTTGCTCCCCATTCCGGTCGACCGCCCGCGAATTTCAAAATGAGCGGATAATTGAGCATTTGTAGAGGCGTAGTTCAACGGTCAATTTGCCTGGGGTCGCTAAATTCCCTGACCAGCAGCAGGCTTTATAACAGTCACCGTGATGCGCTGAATTTGCGACTTACCCCCGGCACCGATCACTTCCAATGTAAACAGGTCCTGTCCAATGAAATCCTGGGCCGACCGATAGATGGCAACAAATGCCGGTAGTTCGGTGCCAAGGCATTGCTTCAGATTGGTCGCGCGCAATTTGCCTTGCTTGACCGTCACCTTTCCATGCGCAGGCGGCGTCACAAGGCGCACCACCGGCAGTGGTCCGGCCGTGCAGTCGCGACGCAGCGTCGTGAATATTCCCGCGTTGATGTTTGTGTCCGGCTTCCCCCTGACCTGTCGATCGATCGTTGGCGTTTGCGCCAATGCAAAGCCCGGCAATAAAAGCCAGAAGCAGATCGATGCCAGTGTTGTCGGCCATTTCATCGCAGAAACTCCAGAAGTGCAGATATATAGCTCCAATCTCATGTGTCGCTACTGCGCGGAATTCCAATAGTTGCTTGCCCCGTGACAAACTCAAAGTCAGGTATTGAACGGATTTCTCGTGTTGTGAGCGATTTCGACGAGTAAAAGAAATAGTGCAACCAGCATTGTCGAAATGAAGAATCCGGCAACAGCTCCAAATATCGACACGCCTCCCATGTCGGCCAGTCTGGTGTCAGCCAGAATGGCCAGGACACCGCCCAGAACGGGAAAGGTATTCGTGAGCCAATCCTGGCCCGCCAATGCCCCGGCCATCGTCGAAACGACAATGAACAGCAATGCCAGGATTTGCGCCACGAAAATGATCGCGCGTCGTATGGAGACCATGGCGCCTACCTTCAGTGACTGGCGGACGGGATACTCTTACCAAAGAAGTCGCAATCTTGGGCAAGCCTTCGGTCGGCTGCGCGCGATGGTATTCGGTGCGGTGCCGTTCGCAGCCGGGACGCCGGGGGCGGAGGGTGACGAGGGGAGCGCAAAAAGACCCCGCCGAAACGAAAAACGCGCCCAAAGGGGCGCGTTCCGCCGAATGCCGCCGCGAATTTGCGAATTACTCTTGCATGACGTGGCAAGGAACTTCGTTTGGCGTGCCCCAGTTGAGGACCGCGTTGCCACGCAAACCGTCGAACCAAACGCCCGGGCCGGCATAACGATAACCGCTGCCCATGGGGATAAGCCGCATGTGCACGCCGCGCCCATGGCCAGTCATCAGCAGGTAGCCAGTCACGAGGTCGTACTCGCGCGAGACGGCAATGGGGTGGATCGGATATTCGCGGCCGTTTTCGCAGGCCAGCCACATTTTCTGGGCTGCGACGGGTTCCGCGCCGAAGGCAATCGTTGATGCGGCAACCGGCAATACGAGGGCGCCAAATGCGAGCCCCGTACGCTTGCTCCACAGGCTTTTCATGACACTTTCCCCCAAGGATCAGCAATTCTTACGTAATCGCCGTTTTGGGCACAAGAGCAGCGGGGCAACACTCCAACGATAAAGCGATCAGCTTAAGTGTTAGGAGGCGCCAAAAGCCGCCTCCTCAGCAGCCAAAACCGCAAAATGGGCCCACTAAAGTACTGTCGATAACGGTATTTTTGATCCGCCAATGTGACAAAAATACCTACCCGTTTTTGACTTAACCAATTGCAAATAAAGCGGTTTTTTAACCTTAATAACCTCCCCAATTCCTTGACCAAATCCTAATAAGACCGCTACGGTTCTCATCAAAGTTTCGGGGGGCTGGTGCTCAGCCCATAACCAATTGCCGCCGGCTCGCACGGAATCCCGTGAGCAGGACGATGCAGGGAAGGTAGTCATGAACGGTCCGTTCGTAGTCGCGCAGGCTGGCTCCAGCGCCAATTCGGGCTCAGCGCCGGTTCAAATCATCAAGCTGACCAAGCCAGAGGCTGGCCAAACCGAGATCTTCCACGCGAGCTTCAACGGCGTGGTGAAAATCGATTTCAGCGCGATCGCGAACGAAAAAATCACACTCTTCCACGACAGCAAGAATCAGTCGCTGCACATCATTTTTGCCGACGGTTCGCAGGACATCATCGAACCGTTCTTCGACTCGCGCGGCACCATCCTGACAAACCTGGTCCTGGAGATGGGGCCGGACGTGACTTACAGCGGCGAGCAATTCGCCCAGACTTCTAACGATCAGCGAAGACCCCTCCGTGCTTCCGGCCGCGGGCCCGGGCGGCGTAACCTCCGGCGCCGACTTCCTCGATGCGGTCGTCGATCCGCTGCTGACTGGACCAGTGCTCCCGCTGCTACCGCCTGAAGGGCTCCCGGGAATTACTTTCACCGGCACTGAAGCGCCGGCTTTCATTGAAGAATCATCAAATGCGAATCTGCTGCCGACAGTCTCGGGCCACGTGCTCGGTATCGTCGAGGAAGAACAACTTACTCAGGAAGAAGTTTTTTTGGGTCCGCAAGATCACGGCCAGGGCAACGAGGATACGCACGACGCCTCGGGCAATGACACCGATACGTCGATTTTCCCGCCAGGTGATCTCAAAGTCACGCAAGCCTTTAATGGTACGCTGGCGGGCCTGGTGGTTGGCGGCGATCTGCCGATTACGTTCCTCGCAAACAGCGCGGCGAACGGCGCAGTTGTCCACGACAGCAACGGCAATATTGTCACGTCACTCGGTAGTGCCGTCCAATATGTCTTTGTCAGTTCGACCGAGATCGAGGGCTGGACATTCAGTGGCGGAAGCCAACTCAACCTTGTTTTCATTCTGGACATTAATCCCGATGGCACGTTCACGTTCACGCTCAATGATCAGATAGATCACCCGACGCACAGCCACGACGATGGCACACCAATCCGCAGGGCATCTTCGAAGAGACATCTAAATATCGATCTCTCCACCGCGGTTGTTGCGCATGACGCGACGCCGGATCCAGTCGTGTTCCCGACGAATACATTCGACATCGGGGTCATCGACGATACGCCGGTTACATTTGAGACGACGCCGTATTATCCGCAGCCCTCTTTTGATGGCGAAGGTGGCAGCGAAACGCTTTCGCAGGCGCTCGATGACGAAAACCAACCCGGCGGCATCCAGGGTGGACCTGGCGACGACGGTTTCGGAAAGCATCTGTTTGGCCAACTCGACATCCGCTATGGCGCCGATGGTCCGTCGCATTTTGATGGCGAAAACACTGCGACCAATCCGCTCGTTTTCGACCCCAGCAAGATTATCGTTACAAACGACAAGGGTGATCAGATCGCCCTCAGTGAATTTAACGCGGTCTACGTCGACAGCAACGGCCTGGGCACGCAGCATCATATCGATATTGCGTGGTCAAATAATTCATCAGGCGGGGGCGTGCTGACCGGCACGGCGGATAACGGTCAGGATGGCACATTTGATGTGTTCAAGCTGATCGTGCAGCCTGATGGTTCTTATTGTTTCATTCTCTGCGCTCCGCTCGCGCATCCATTCACCAATGATGGTGTGACCGAAGGCCAGACGGCCTGGGAAGATAACCTCCACATCCAGTTCACTTACACGGGTACAGACTTCGACGGCAATTCCGTCGACGGTCATGTGACCATCAATGTCGACGATGACGTCCCGAGCGTCGCAGACAATCAGTATGAGCACGCGCAGGCTGCGGTTGCGCTGGACGAATCCGTTGGTAACGACGCGAGCAACCCTGGCGACTCCGTCCAAAGTAATCCGCCCGGAGATGACACCGGCAATCCGGCACCGACATTCCCGCTACCGACCGCGCACGTGGACAATCCGGTTGCATTCGGCTCGGCAACAATTGACGCCGCGACCATAGCTGACCTTTTCAGCGCCAGTCCGGGCGCGGACGGCGAGGGCAGCCATACTTACACCCTTGTGCTCCGAGATGCTGACGGCACACCAACGGGGATCGGCGACGCGTTCGTGCAGACGAACCTGTCGATTACCGATTTCACGGCGACTGGGAACCCAACGCCGGTATACGGCGACGACACGATTTATCTGGTCCAGGTCTCGAATACCCAAATCAACGGCTTGGTTGCGGGCGTCGATGGAATTATCGGCAATGCTGACGACCAGCTCGCACTACAATTCGTCATCGACCCCTCCACCGGGGGCGTGACCGTCGAGCAATACCTGGCCATTCACCACAATGATGCCGGTAATACTCCACTGGCGTATGATGATCTGGCACAGATGTTCGTCGTGGGTGAGGGCGAAAATGGCGGCATATTCGTCAACTACTCCCTGACTGACGGCGATGGCGACACCGCGAGCGCAATATCTGACGCGCCGATATCGGTAACCATTCAAGACGATGGTATCGCCGTCGATGTGGCGCAGGCGACAAATGGGGAAAACTCCGACAGTTTCGTCACGCTCGATACACTGGTGCTTGACGAGTCGATCCAGAGCGATCGCGGCCCTGACAGCAACCATGACGGCTCGATTGATGACAATAATGTTCCGCCCGTCGTCACTGCGCCATCCTACATCACGACGGCCGATTCAACTTTGGCCATCGGTATCACGTCGACCCCGACGACAGTGTCGGGATCGGGAACGTCGATTGCGGCCCTTTTCACCGTTACCAAGACCATCGGCAGCGACGGTCTCGAGAACGAGAATAAAGTTTACAGCCTGACGCTGACGGACGCGAACGGTGATCCCGTTCTGAGTCCGCAAGCCGGCGTGCTGACCAACTTGCACGTCACGGATACGGGTGGCTCGCCCGTTGCCGGCAGCACAGAAGATCATCGCGCAATCTACCTCCACCAGGTCTCCGCTACTGAAATCGACGGCGTGATGGGGCACGATACTGCCGATTCCAGCGATGATTTCGTCGCACTTCGCATTTTGCTCACCGGCGACCCAGCCGATCCGGTGCTTCAGGTCGAGCAATATCTTCCCCTCGAACATCCGCTCTCGGGCGCCGATCATTTCGACGAATCGGTCCTACTGAATTTCGCGATCATTGATGGTGAGCTCAACGGCGCCAGCCTTGGCGTCACACTCACCGATACGGTGACTGACGGCGACGGCGACACCGCGACCAACTCGCAAACAGTTACACTTGCCACCGCCGCGGACACCGATACGTCTTCGGGGACATCCTTCATTACATTCGAGGACGACGGACCGAGTGCGAGTCTTGCGATCAACTCGGGGGTGACGCTAACGATCGATGAAACGGCCGGCCAGGACGCGGGTACCAACGATGTTGCGACGACGCCGGATTTGCTGGCGCTGTTTGCGGCGTTGCCGGGCAGTCCGATCCAGATTGCGCAGAGTGGCGCAGCACTGTTCACGACCGGCTCGGAGTTCGGCACCGATGGTCCTAGCGCTACTTCCGGTAGCATGTTTGGGCTTAACGTCGTCGACGGCACGGATTCGGGGCTCAATGCGACCGACGGCCGCAGCATCTATCTTTATCACGAAGGCAATCTGATCGTCGGCCGTGAGGGCGACGTTGGCACTGATGCAGCAAATGCGGCCGGTGCGGTTGCACTTGCTTTCTCGATTGATAGCGGTACCGGCACGCTGACGCTTGCGGAATACACCGCAATCCAGCATCCGAACCCGCTCGACCCCAATGAGGCTGGCTCACCGCAGACGATTACAAACAGCGCGCTGCAGGTGACGTTCACGGTCACCGATGGTGACGGCGACGTGTCGACCGCGTCGGCTGGTATCGGGAACCTCATCCAGTTCCGCGACGACGGTCCGTCGATCACGCCGCCATCAAATCTGATCGTCAATGGCAGCTTCGAAGAAGGCCACCCCAACCTGGTCGGAGCGGATTGGGACATCTATTCATCGCTTCCCGGCTGGACCTACGGTGCAGACCATATTCCGTTCGAAGTTCAGACGGGCGGAGTGGGTGGCATTGCGGCAGAAGACGGCGTTGCGCTCATTGAGCTCGATGGCGACAGGACGGGAAATCCCGCGCACCAGCCGCCATCAGGAACGCCTGACCCGTTCAACACCGATGCCACCATCCAGCAGGTCATCAGCGGCACCCAGGCCGGTGTCGATTACGAGCTGACCTTCTGGTACACGCCTCGTCCTGGCCACAGCTTTGGGAACGACGATGGCCTCGGTGTGCTGTGGAACGGCAACGTCGTTCACACGATCAACTCTTCGGACCAGCCGGAAGGCGTCTGGCAGCAGATTACTTTGTTTGTCACTGGCACGGGCCCGGGCGACACGCTCGCCTTCCAGGGTGAAGGAGACGCAGGACGAATTCGGCGCCTTCATCGATAATGTGAGCCTGATTCAGGCCGTTGTTGTCGATGAAGACGGGCTTCCAAGCGGTAATCACGACAGCCAGCCCGGCGACATCGTGGTGCCGAACACTGATGGCGACAACAACGAAGCAACATCAACGGGGCAGCTCAACATTAACTGGGGTGCCGACAATTTCGACGCCGCCCCGGATACCCATGTCGGTGGCAATCCTGCACTCGGCTTCGTGCAGGATTCCGGTGGCCGCAGCGTGACGTTCACGGATGCGACCGTTGGGATTACGGGCGGCACGCTGACGTCGCATGGCGATGCCATTACGCTCACGCTCTCACCCGATCATACGGTTCTGACGGGTACCGCGCAGCACGGCGCCACGGTGCGCACCGTATTTGAGGTTTCCCTGTCAGACGACAATACGGGTGCCTTCCGCTTTATTCTGCAAGACGCGCTCGATCATGCGGCCGGCAGCAACGAAAACAACATCATGCTGACGTTTGATTTCACCGCTACGGACTCTGACGGTGACCCGGCCCTCGGCCACTTCCAGGTGCTCGTGAACGACGACATACCGGTCGCCGTGAATGACGTCAATTCCGTCTCCGGCGCAGGGCACACTGCCACGGGTAACGTCATCACCGGCATTGATCTCTTTAGCGATGCCAACACGACTGATGGCAACGCGGACCATGTCGGTGCGGACGGCCCCGGCAAAATCACCCAGGTCGTTGGCTTTGGTGCGACCTTGGCCACGGCGCACAACTTCCAAGTCGTCGGTCAGTTTGGGACGCTGGTTCTCACAGAGAATGGCGATTACATTTACACAGCGAACGTCAGCGTCTGTCGGTACAGACCATTTCACCTACACATTGAGTGATCACGACGGCGATACCAGCACAGCGAGCCTGGATATCAGTGTTTCACCCGTTGCGCATGACGACACGGTGATCACGAACATAGCGGGCAGCGGCGCTGCGATTGGCATCCCGGATCTTGCGCTTCTGTTGAATGACATCGACATCAGTGGCCCGAGCGTTTCGTCGGTTGGCGGGGCCATTAGCGGTGCCATTGGCCACGACGCCCTAACAACAACAACGACGTTTACCGACGACAATTTGGACGGCGGTTCGTTTAATTACACAATCGTAGATAACGGCACGCCGTCCACAGCACATGTCACCGTTGATCGCCTGCAGGTTGGCCACAGTGAGCTCGACGGCACCAGTGCGAATGAAATCCTCATCGGGACGACCTCGGCCGATACGCTCGTCGGCAACGGGGGCAGCGATATCCTCGTTGGCAATGGTGGCGCCGACCACTTCCTCTACAACGCCACAACGGATGGCGGCACGATCCTCAATCAGGTGGGCGCCGACCACATCCTCGACTTCAACACGGCCCTGGGCGATTCGATCGATGTTTCGGCTTCTGCCTTCGGCGGCGGACTTGTTGCCGGCAATGATGCAAGCGGCATCTTCGGCAGCAGTGCAGATGATACCTTTGCAAGCCCCACCGAGCGCTTTCACTTGAACACCAGCACGCACACACTGCTATACGACTCCAATGGAAGTTTAGCTGGCGGTACCCAGGTCGCGCTTGCCGTGCTCGAGCACGCCGCCACCGTGGATGCCACGCACATCCACGCGGTGGCCTGACCGCGGTCGGTTCGACCAATTGAACCCGCCCGATCGTTTCGGGCGGGTTTTTTCTTGGCTCGAGAGGGCTAAGGATTTCGGAGCGACCGCCGCTAGGCGGTCTTTCAGATTTGTACCTTTGGATGCTGCGATTTCACCCCGAGTCAAAGCTGTATTCACGCCTGCTCTCCTTAACGCGTAGCTCGTTGCGTAGACCGCCTTTCTTGGGCCCGCCCTAAACCCACCGAGAGAACAAACCATCCAGCCACCACGGGCAGCGAGCAAAGGGCAATGGCGCCGAGTTTTAATCCCAAAGCTTGCATGCTATCGAAGATCCAGCCTGACAATGCGTCCGAGCCGCGATAGACGACAACGTCGATCAGATTTTTGGCCTTGTACTTCTCCTCCCGGGTTACAACCGTGAAGAACAATTGGCGCGCGGGGTTGGCGATTGCGAAATTCATCCAGCGCTGCACAACCTGAATGGTAACCACAACAATGAGCGTCGGCATTACCGCCAAGGCCGCAAAGCCTAAAATATAGACAGCCGGCAATGCTGCCGCTGCAAGTCCCGTGCCGACGCGTTTGAGCAGCTGGCCCGTGACGAGCAATTGCGTCATCAGCGTGAGCAGGCTGACCGCGAGATCAATGCTGGCAAAGATGCGAGTTTGGAGTCCGGCGGTTTTTACTGCCTCGGAAACGAGGTGCGCCTGTTCGAAATATATGATAGTTGCAGCATACGACAGCAGGGCGACCCAAGTGCCAATACCCAGCAAATATGGCGAGCGTATTAGTTCAGGGATCGCCGCGAACGCACTGCCACCAATACTTTTTACCGTTGGTTTCGAACCCGTGCGTACCTGCGCCGCGCGCTCTAGGCGGTAGACGCAAAATACCGCCAGCTCGAGAAACACAGCGGCCGCAATCATCAGGTTTACCGGCCCCAATGGGACAGAAAGCCAAATTGTGATGATCGGGCCCAACAATGCACCGGCCGTACCACCGGCACCAATAAATCCAAACAGACGCTTACCCTGTTCGGACGTGAACAGATCAGCCATGAATGACCAGAAGACTGCCACGGCGAATAAATTAAATACACTGACCCAGACGAAAAATACGCGCGCGACAATAACGGTTTCTATCTCGAAGGTTAGCAACACCCAGAACAATATGAGATTGGCGACGAAGAAGTGGTAGACAATCGGGATGAATCGCGAGCGCGGTAACCGCGCGACCAAAGCCCCGTAAACGGGCTGCGCTATAAGCAGCGTGACGAACGTGGCGGTGAATAACCACGCCAGGTTTTTTACGCCACCTGCGATACCCATCTGATCGCGCAGTGGCCTTAGCACGTAGTAGCCGGCGAGCAGCATGAAGAAATACGCGAACGACCATAGCGCCGCTGCTCGCTCTTGCGGCGTCGCGGGCACGACGCGCTTTAACCAGCGTTCACACCAGTTCATGGCAACGAGAGTTTCTGTTTAAGCTCCGCCGCCGATACGGACTGCCCATAGCCCGGCTGTCCGCGCTGGAAGCGCCGGGCGTCTGCCAGCTTGCCGACAACAACCGGATCAAACCCCGCATCGCGTACAAGACTCGCCGCGACCTGGAGAGCCTGCGCATCGTCGCTCGCAATCGGAATGGCAAGCTTCGGATCGGGCCGGTTCGCCTCGCGCGCAAAGGTCATGTACGACATCGTGTTGAATGCGCGCACGATCCGCGCATCTGGAAAATATTTCTGCGTGGTCACACCGATACCATTTTGCTCAACCTCGTCGGCGACGGCCCCATCGCGCGCCGAAACCGCGTTGCAGGCGTCGAGCATTACTTTGCCCTTCATTGCGGTGGAATAGTCCTTGCCAATCTGCGGGATCGCGCCATACGGCACGGCGATGAAAAGAGCATCGCCAAATGCGATCGCCTGCTCGACGGTACCCGCTTGTGCAAGGCTGCCAAGCTTCGCCACCATATCCTTGAGCTCGTCTGGATGGCGCGACGAAAACATTACGGGGTGGCCACTCTTGATCCACAACCCGCCGATCGTACTGCCGATGTTGCCGGCACCAATGATGCCGATGCGTGAGGGCAAGTTACCCTGGGCGAATAGATGTCTCGGCTGCAAAACCGCAATCACCATTAGCATGCCACCAGTGCTCAGCAGCACGCGACGGTCTATTTGTGGAAAGCGTTCTGTATGCATCACTGGCTCCCGAATGGCGACTACACAGTTTAATTTTCATATTCTTGCAGCGTACGGTGCCGGAAGCTCCTCAAGGTAGCGTGAGTGTCGGGAGTACGGAAATCCAAGGCGGACACGAAACAACAGAGCCGACCAAACCAAAATAGTATGGCAAAATGGAACCCTTCACAAATTGGTGTGGACTATCATTTTTATTTTAGTCGGATGGACAATGCGTCGTATCCTTTACTCGGGCGAGGGTCTCGAAACGCAAGAGGGCATCGCATGACTCGACGGTTTTTGGCCGGTGTTGTCGTCCCATATTTTTTGATCATCTATTCGACGGCGCCAGCAGGTGCCCAGCCCTACGTGCCGGCACCTACCTTTGGTTATTCAGTTGTCCCCAACTACGTGCCACCGGCACCACCAGCAGGCTACGCCTCGCAAGGATATCAATGGAGATATGAGCGCGGAGCTGCCGATTGGCGTAACGATACCTGGCGGGAAGATCGGTTCGATCAAGACTGGCGCAACAGAAATTGGCAAACGCGGCGCGAACTACAGGACTGGCGAGAGCGCGAGGACTTCGCAAAGAGCAGAACACCCAACAACCCGTATGAGCGGGGCTACGTGGAATGTGGCAAGGGCGCAGCAGGATTATCGGGGCCCTGTGGCGACTATGTAACTGCTAGAAAAAAATCAGAGACCACTGAAGGAATTGAAAGCGCGCCAAGTGACGGAAATGAAAAGGGCCGCAGCGGTAATCGGCAGGTGACAAGAGGGGTTGAAGATTGCGGCCATGGCTCCGTTTGGAGGCGGTGTCAGTAACGGGAAAACTGCAACGCCTGCGTCTCATGAGAAAACGCGACTTAGCGCTTACGTCCCAGAGGAAACGCCGTGTCCAGTGTTTGAATATCTTGCGATGTCAAAGTCAGTGAGAGCGCGGCGGCGTTCTCCTTCACATGCGCTACCGAACCGGATTCGGGAATTGCAATGACATTGCCGTTGCGCATGGTCCAGGCCAGAGCCACAGCGGCCGGCGAGCAACCGTGGGCTGCACCGATCTGTATAAGTATGGGATTTCGCAGGAGATTGGCACCGGTGCCGCCAAGTGGCGAATAAGCCATCACTGGCATGCTGTGCTGCTCGCACCAAGGCAGCACGTCACGTTCAATGTCACGGTCGCCGATATTGTAAGGGAGTTGATTAGTCGCGCAGCGATCGCCTTTTGGAACACGGAAAAGATTTTCCATGTCGCTGACCTTAAAATTGGAGACGCCCCAGGCGCGAATCTTGCCAGCATCGCGTAATTTTTCAAATGCGGTGACGACGCTGGAGACGTTGATGCTTTCATTTGGCCAGTGCAGGAGATAGAGGTCGAGATGATCAGTGCCGAGACGGGCAAGGCTTGCCTCGCAGGCGTGCGCGACGCCGTTTCCTGCCACGTGATTGGGCCACACCTTGGAGACCAGGAAAACGCGATCGCGCTGCCCGGCGATTGCGCGGCCGATGAATTCCTCGGAGCCGTATACTTCCGCAGTGTCAATCAGCGTCATTCCGAGCGAAACACCAGTGCGGACCGCTTCTTCTTCATCGCTTTGCGGACGTTTTCCCTTTCCGAGGCCCGCAGAGCCCTGGCCCAATGCCGAGATGATAGTGCCGTCGCGAAACTTTACCGTGCGCCCAGTAGAGGTCGCGCCAGAAGCCGCATCAAAACCCGATGCACCTGACGCGGTCGCAAACGAGCCAAGCGCCACACATAGTTCGTTGAATTCACGCCGGTTGAACGATCTCATTTTATCCTCTTCGCTGTAGGACCCTTAACTCCACCAATCGTGAAGCCTGCGGCTGCGCAGTCAAGACCCGCATACCCGCGTGCACGCGCCGCCCAGCTGATCAATTGCCCCAGATCGACTGTTTTTGCTTTGCGGTTTTACTCATTCAGCAGAGCCAGCTAGTAGAAGAAGAGTGGCAATCGGCCAGCGTTGTGGCATCGCGCTGAAGCGACCGCCGCCCAGGTTCCCCCGGAGCCCTAATCAACAGGTCGTGAATGTACTGGCCGCAATGCTAGCGGAACTGCGCTTTATTGGTTTCTGGCGCTGGGCTACCTGAATTCGACTTAGATTCTATCAATCCACGCAAGTACATTTTAAATCGCCAAAAACTAAAGTCAGCGTGCGGCAGTAAGCACCTACGGACTGCGTATGTACCTCTGCGCTAACTACACTCCGCCTGTCAGCTGCGCCAATTGTGGCAAGCGGCTGTTAGTGCCTGAGGCGTCCGAATATTTCGAGGCGAACAACGTGCGGCATCGCTGGAAATGCAAATCTTGCGGCTGTTTCTTCGAGACTACCGTTCGCATCAGCGGTCAGCGGGGGCGGCGTCGGTCTGACCAGCAACGACCCTTAGGTGCGACGCGCGGTTCGTGGTGGTGAATCGCGTGTCAGGAGGAGAGCCATGCGCGAACTGGTTGGAAAAATACCCACTAAAGACCCCCATGTCACAGACGTTGTCTACCTCTCCGAGACGGTCCGTTGCCTCGAATGCCAGCGGACAGTGCCGGTGGGTATTGAGGTGGTCACGGTCGAAAGGAACGATGAGGCCAAAAAGGTTATTCGGCGCGTGTGCTACTGCCGCGGACATGGTTTAGGCTTCGAAACGAAGGCGCAAAGTCTGCCGATTCGTCCCCATGCTTAATCCGAAATCTAGGGGCTGACCGCGCGAGGACGATCTTATTTTCGCACAAGCTTTTTTGCGAATGTCCGCTGTTGGGACTTAGCGGATAATTCAATCGCACCCCGACTGTCTGTTTTCGGGGTTAAGGAGCGGAAGCAAGATCGCCTAGTCAGTTTATTTGTGGCCGGGAAGCCCTCGAGCGAAACCGCTTGGGGGTTTTTCGTTAATGCAGATTTCGCGTTATGATGTGACGATTGACTCCAGAGGAAGGGCCTGCAAGCTGCCGAGAATGCGGGGTCATTCGGGGTTAAAATTTAACGCCATCGCCGAGGGATGCTGCGATTGCCGCCCGGTGGCGGGAGCGATCACGATAGGGGCGGGATTTGTTTGCAGGTTTTGCACCGCGAGAAGCTCGCTGGTGACGTAAAAACGGCCATTTGACAATTAGAGGTCAACGAACAAACTCACAATGATTATACTAATTATGTAGCTAAGAGATGGGTTTCAAAACTTTCTCGATATTTGGTTTTCTAAATTATGAGTACTGCAGAGACGCGATTGTACGTGATCGGCGATATCCACGGTCGACTGGATTTGCTCGAGCAACTCATTGAACGGATTAATCTCGATATCAAATCGCGTGAAGGGGAAGCGGTCATTGTGACTCTCGGCGACTATGTCGATCGCGGTCCGAATTCCAGCGGCGTTCTTGATCGTCTCGCGAATAACCCGTTCGAGGGTCGATATGTCGCCCTCAAGGGAAATCACGAGGCATTGCTCGAGGAGTTTTTGGCCAACCCAGCGGTTGTTGGCCCGGACTGGTGGCGCCTGGGTGGCCTGGAAACGGTGAAATCGTTCGGCGTCGCAGTCACATCTAAAATGAGGCGCGCCGATTTAAAACGAATGGCCAAGCAACTGGGTGAAGCAATATCATTGAAACAGTCAGAGTTTCTCAAATCGCTGAAGACTTCACTTGTGTTTGGAGACTACTTTTTATGCCATGCCGGCGTCCGACCCGGGATTTCATTGGAGCTTCAAAGCGAAACAGACCTGTTATGGATCCGCGACGAATTTCTCAGCAGCAAAACGGATTTCGGCAAAGTTGTCGTGCACGGACATACGCCGAAGCGCGAGCCAGAAGTCTTGGCAAACCGAATCAATATTGATACCGGCGCCTACACCTCGGGGCGTTTAACGTGCGTTTTGCTGGATGAATGCGGGCACCGGTTTATCGCGACGGGATCAGCTCCCTCGGGGGCGGGCTAATCAGGCAATTACCGTAATGCGACTGAGGTCAGTTATCCGGCGTTAACTGATTTGCAAAAGCCTAGTGGCCGGGGGAAATCCCCTCGGCAGCCATTGCGATGATTCAGGGGCTCTTTACAAATTGTAGATAGCGTCGTGGACGATTCGTGGGGCAGGGGCCAAGAATTGGCTGAACGCGATGATATTCCATTTTTTAGCTGGTGCGGTGGCTGGGTCAGTCTTTAAGACGCGCACCTTGCTATTAATCATGGCTTTCGTCTTGGGCGAAGCCGGTCTTTTCGTGCTGGTAGACCCAAGCCATGCGGGGCTCTGGCTGGTCGTCAATTTAACGGCGACACAAGTCGGCTATCTGTCCGGCGTTTTGGGGCGTGCCACTCTCGAACAGGCGGGATATTCGCTACCGCCTGTCGATGTGCGCGGGCCTTACTGAAGGCTGGCCACCCAATTCGGCGCGCCAGACCGGCAATCTATCTCTACAACCGAACCGGGGCCTCGCCCGTAGAAGCAGGCAACCGCGCTGGCAGGCCTAAACCCGCATGGGATTTGCCAAAGCTCGCCGCGCCGATTCGAGAAGTAGCACGCATCCGGTTTGATGAGTGACCCGATGGTCGCACCGGTTGCGGCGCCAATTATGGCGCCAGCCGCAATAGAACCTCCGCCCGTAGCGACCGCTGATGCGACTAGGGCCCCGGTACCGGCGCCAAGGCCAAACCCAATAAGCGTGTTCCGTTGTTGGTCAGGCATGGAACCGCAACCTGACAAGAATGTTGCAGCGCAAACAGCTAAAATAGCCCCACGCATAGTGTCCCCCGCCCAGCCGCGACAATAGCGGACTTCCTCGCAAGAGTACCCGGACAGGCAGCCAATGCCAATGAGCGTGGGGATATTCTTTTGTGAAAAAGCGACGCGCGTGGCCTGCTGGCCACAATAGACCGGTGGCCGCAACCCGAATAATGGCTAGAAATGGCGAGGCGACATCAAGGGGTTAGTACGCGTTCTCGCCCTTGGCAATTTCTATGACCGTCATCAGGGTGATCTTAAAGTCGAGCGCAAGGCTCCAGTTATCAATATACCAGAGGTCAAGCGCCAGCCGCTTTTCAATATCGGATACCGTGCAGGTCCGACCGCGGAAGCCGTTGACCTGGGCCCATCCGGTAATGCCCGGCTTGACGTGGTGCCTGTAGGCATAATTGGCCACGAGCTGCCCAAATTCCGTGTCGTGTGCGAGCGCATGCGGGCGCGGGCCAATCATCGACATATTCCCGCGCAGAACGTTGAACAGCTGCGGCAATTCATCGATGCTGGTACGGCGTAGCCAATAGCCCACGCGTGTGACACGGCTATCCTTGCGTTTGGCCTGCGTGACAGTTTCGCCATCTTCGAGGACCGACATGGTCCGAAACTTCATGATGTAAAATTTTCTGCCGTTAAAACCGGCGCGCCGCTGCCAGAATATTACGGGGCCCGGGGAATTGAGTTTGATTGCAATCGCAGTCATTATGAAAAGCGGGATCAACAAGGCCAACGCACTGGCCGAGAAAATAATATCCAGCACCCGCTTGGTGGCGCGATCAAACAAGGTGCGCGGGCCACGCTGCAATTCAACGGTGACGGTGTCGCCGATGGTATGTGACGGGAGCTGGAATAGATCTGACGATGGTCCAACAGGTACGAAATTTACCGGGACTGGGAGCACCCGAAGTTCCGAGAACAATTCCTTGAGCCGCGACCAATGCGCAGGATCCGCACCGACAATAATCTCTTCAATCTTTGAACCGCGGACCGCCGATATCACTTTTGCGATAACCCGCCTTTGTTCCTGAGCATCTTTTGGATCTGTGGGCAAAATAAACTGGTGGGTCGGCTGCAGTCCATGGCGATCGAGAGATTCAAGAATGCCAGACCCCCTCACTGCGTCCCGTTCGGCAATCAGAACAACTTTCCGGCCGGAAAAACGGCGAACGGACAAACCGTCTGCGAGAACGACACGCCAAAGCACACGCTCGCCGATCAATGCTGCAAGGCCCAATCCGGCAAACATTAGCGTCGAGCCGCGGGAAAAATTTCCACCAGCTTTCATCGCAAAAGCGGCCGCCGCTAAAAAAAGCAATACAGCGAGCCACTTGAACGAAACTCTTTGAATTTGCGACTTGAGATTTAAAAGCTCGGCGGGATCGTAGAGATTCCGAATCTTTCCAAAACTAACGAACAGAGCTGCAACGACGGCCGCAAGTCCGGCGGCTTGGATGATGTCGCCGGATCGTCCGGCTATGCTGTCGTAGGAATACAGGTACTGATAAGCGAGGTTACCGAGCACACCCATCAACACGATCGTGAACGCATCGACGAACATCGCGAGCGGGGCGATCGCGTGGTAGGAAACGCTCCACTGCGCATGACGGCGCTTTTGATACTTGAGAGACTCGAGCGCAACGGTCTTCGACGTGCTCGAATGTGGCTTTTGATAATTCATATTGGGACGCAACGGTTACAGGTTACCGAAAATGCAGAGCACTTTTAGGTACCGTCGTAACGATTTGCCTTGGTTCGAGCCGCCACAGCCATCTAATTACTCGACTTTTAGTCAATTGTGTATCGGAAGTTTGTATTAATTTTAACAGCCGAATGATGTTCCGGCTTCTTGGGGGGCTGCTGCAAGCCTATGAAATATCATACAAATATGAGTTGGCGAGAAGCGGACCTGACTATCGCTAACGTTGGCGCGACCAGGGGTGGAAGTTGCCGGGAACTTTCGCGCGCAGCGCTTGCGCGATTCGGCTGGAACCCTGTGATGCGAGCATGGACGGCAACTGGATCGATGAAGTCGTCGGTGCACGTTTGCGCAGTTAAGCATTCCCGCTAACGTAAATACGAATGAGTTTAATCTGTAACTCGACTTGAATTCTTTCCTCGCGCATAACGTTCTCACTGTCGACAGAATTCCAATCATTGGAGGGACGGCCTCGGCCAAGCCACAAAGCCGGGGCTGTTCTTTTTTCTGACGAAGCGCGGCATCGAGACTTCGTACGGCCACGGCGCAAATGCTCACGCGAAAGCGTGGCTGCACCGCATCCAACATCCAGTGACAATTTTTTCGGAAGACTACGCGGAAAACAAAAGCCGCAGTGGCAGCCAGGCAATGGAAAATAAAAGCCGCAATGGCAGCCACGCAATGACGGCGATCCAAAGAAGCGTCAGCACAACTCCTAGCGCGACGACGCTAATCGGCCAAAGTGCGATCAAGTTTTGGAGCTTGTTGCTCATTGACCAAGGACTGCATGCATTCGACCTGTGTGAATGCATGTATGTCGACGGGCTAAAGGCGGTCAACGAAAGCCGCAATAAACTATTAATCTTAGGGGAGCCGGCTTGCTCACGGAAAAGCGATCGCAGCGCTAATAACGGCGCGATCGGTCAAAATCACTTTTCCCGGAAGGCTTTCACGATCTGATCGGAGAGCGGCTTCATCAGATAGGCAATGACGGTCCGTTCGCCGGTTTGAACAAAGGCATCGACCGGCATGCCGGGAACGAGCCGCACGTTGCCGAGCCGCTCCATTTGATCGCGTTCCAACGCAATGCGGATTGTATAGTAGCTCTGCCCTGTGCGTTGATCCAAGGTCGTATCCGCTGACACACGGGTGACCTTTCCGAATATTTCGGGCGTTGTGCGCGTGTCGAATGCGGAGAAGCGCAAAACCGCGGGTTGGGTGATCTGTACCTTGTCGATGTCCTGAGGATTAACCCGGGCTTCCACAGCCAGATTTTCAGCATCGGGGACAATGATCATCATGGGGTCGCCCGGTGGAATCACGCCGCCCACCGTGTGAACCGTGGATTGGAAGACCGTGCCAGCCTGTGGCGCCCGAATGTCAGTGCGTTTGAGCTGATCTGCGGCAGCGATCTTACGCTCGACAAACTCCCCAATTTTTCCTTCGACTTCCCGCATCTCTTTGGCGACTTCGCTGGAGGCGTCTTCGTCAACCTGGATGATTTGCAGGTTGAGTTCTGCGACTTTCCCCTTGGCCTGGGCGATTGACGCGACCAGCTGGCCGCGTTCGCCGTCGAGGCGGGTCGCGTCACGCTCGAGTGCGGTAACGCGGGTCATGGGAACGAGATTTTTCTGGAAAAGCTCGTGAACGCCTTCCAATTCGTGCTGAATTAATGTGACTTCCTTCTCCTTTGAGATCTGTTGCGAAGTAAACCCGTTGATTTCCTTGCCGAGTTGTTCAATGCGCTCCCTTAGCTGCGCTTTCTGCCCCGCGCGTGCAGCCCGCCGCAGGTCAAAAAGCTTGCGCTCCGCAGCAAGAACTTGCGCTACGTCTGGGTCGTTTTCGCGCTGCAAGAGACCATCGGGAAATTTGATGGTGTCGGCGCGGTCTCGTTCGGCGGCGAGCCTTGCCCTTCGGGCCTCAAACTCGGTTAGCCCCTTCGTCACAATTGCGAGACTGGCGCGTGCCACCGTATCATCAAGACGCACAAGGAGATCGCCAGCTTTAACGTGATCGCCGTCGTGCACGCGAACTTCCCCGACGACGCCTCCGGTCGGGTGCTGCACTTTCTTGACGTTAGAATCGACAACAATCGTACCGGGCGCAATCAATGCACCTGCGATATGCATCGTGCCGGCCCATACGCCGACGCCGCCTATGAGGAAGATAACGACTGCGGCACCGGCGATTGTGTACCGCCTAATGGCTTCACGCGTATCCGGGTGATCGAGCAGTTTCATGCTGTTGCACTTTTACGTTCGGGAACGACCTTGAGCGGTGAGGGCGCGTGATGCGGACGCTGAAGCTTTGCCAAGGTTTCTTCCTTCGTGCCAAATGCAGCTTGTTTGCCATTGTTCATGACGAGCAGAAGGTCGACGCCGGCGATTGCGCTGGGTCGGTGCGCGATGACAATGACAATGCCATTGCGGGCGCGAACGTCGAGGATCGCGCGGGTCAGGGCGTCGTCGCCTTCGGCATCAAGATTTGAGTTGGGCTCATCAAGCACGACCAGAAATGGATCGCCATAAAGAGCGCGGGCTAACGCAATTCGCTGCGCCTGGCCGCCGGAAAGCAACATGCCCTGTTCGCCAATTGCTGTTTCGTAGCCTTGCGGAAAACTGACAATAAGTTCATGAACGCCTGCGGCACGCGCTGCGGCAATCACGTCCTCCGCCTTTGCGTTATCGTCGAAACGGGAGATGTTTTCGGCAATCGTGCCTCCAATAAGCTCAACGTCCTGAGGCAGGTAGCCGATCTGCTGACCAAGGATTTCAGGCGCCCACTGATCATAGGTCGCTCCATCCAGGCGAATTTTTCCACGTGCCGGCTGCCAGACGCCGACCAGCGCTCTGGCCAGGCGACGACTTGCCAGATCCGCTCGGTCCAATGACGCCTAATCCAGCTGCCGGCCTCGAGCGTGAAATTCACATCATTGACGACGAGCCGTTGATCGCCGGGTGGAACCACGCTGGCATTTTGCACAGCGATATTTTTGTATGGTTGCTCCAGCAACATCGGCGTCTCTTGTTCGGGAAAGAGGACGAGAAGCTGATTGAGTCTGTGCCAGCTCTGCCGCGCTGCGACAAAACCCTTCCAGTTTGCGATGGCGAGGTCGACTGGTGCGAGTGCCCGGGCGCTCAAGATCGAACTGGCAATGATAATGCCGGCGGTTGCCTCCTGATTGATGACGAGATAGGCGCCGACGCCCAGGACCGCCGATTGCAGCAACATCCGCAGCACTTTGGATGTTGAAGAAAATCCGCTGGCGATGTCACTCGTCTCACGCTGAACGGCGAGATATTTTCTGTTGATGTCTTTCCAGCGCGCGGCCAGCCGCTTTGCCATGCCCATTGCGACCAAGGCTTCGGCGTTCCTCCGGCTGGTATCGGCAAGCACGCTTCGTGACACCGCAAGTCCGGCCAACAGTTTTCCCGGATCGCGCGTATAGACCTCGGTCAACGCGGTCAATACGCCCAAAATTACTGCGCCGATGAGCGCGGTCAGGCCGATGAGGAAATGAAACGCAAAACAGATGACGAGATAGAGCGGAATCCACGGCAAATCGAAGAGTGCCACAAGTCCGCTGCCAGAGAGAAACGCGCGCAGACTGTCGAGATCCCGGAGCGCCTGGAGGCCTTCACCCCGATTTCCCGCCTTGAGTGGCAGCTGCACAAGGCCGTTGTACACGCGTGCACTGATGGTTTCGTCGAGGTGTGAGCCGATCCGTATCAGGATCCGGCTTCGGATGAGGTCGAGGACGCCCAATGCGCCGTACATGAACGTCGCGAGAAGAATCAGAGCAATAAGAGTCGGAACGCTGCGGCTCGGCAAAACGCGGTCGTAAACTTCCAGCATGAAGACCGCACCGGTGAGCATGAGAACATTGCTCATCCCGCTGAACACGGCGATCGATATGAAAGCGTTGCGGCACGTCTCCAACGCTGTTGTGAGCTCGGATTTGGCGCTGAAGCCATCCAAGCGCGGATACCCACCAGATTTTGCCATGCTGTCCGCGCGCGTCCTTTGAATTCCGCCCAAACGTATGCGCGAGCAGTGTTTTTTTTATTACTCCAATACGGTTACAACTTGTGGAAGCTTAACAACATCTCAATAACTGGATTTGGCGCGCGTCTTGGCGATGAAAAACGCGCTCACGCCGGAGGCTTGCAGTGGGGGCGTCGCGAGCCGTCAATTTGCGCAGTGAAAGCAAGTCGCCGGCCGAAACGACGCCTAACCAAAAGTAAAAATCGGCTTGAGTAGATCCAATCAGGCACAAAACAAACCCTGCATTAAAGTAAATTCGATGCTCAATCGTTTTGATTAAATCGCACGCATTTAACTAACGCGATTTTACATCGCCAAATCTAAAAAGGAGGAGAGCAGGGCCTTTACAGGCCAAGTAGTCAGAAGACGAGTGTGGGAAAATGCGGAAAATCGTAGGAACGAATGACGCAAGCTGCTATTGCAGGAAGCACCGCAATCGACAATGTCATGCCGGACGTTTTCCGGCGGACCTGTCGCGCCGAGCATCGCAAATGTGGACCTCATCACGGACCCACTCAATGCCAGTCACTCCGAGTTGTCGTTCGACCTTCCAGTCCGACAATTTCACCCTGACTGCCGTAACTGACGATCACTCCCCAAAAGATCACGCCTCGATCGCTAACGTAATATCGACAGACAATAGTGCCTCACCTGGTGCGGATGCCGATTTGGTCTCGCTGTCAGTTGATACGGCGAGCGATGATCACGGCAAGCGCAGCCACGGGTTCGATAGCAATAGCGATTCGGACGGCCACGATAATCTTGATGCCTCAGCGCCGAGCTTTGGTGCGCACGACAATCATAGTGCCGGCAGTAACGCCGCCGACGTGGGTATCAGCCCCGTCGGAAGGGATGTGTCTTTTCATCACGATACTGCGCCAGGTTCATCTAGCGATGTCCCTGCTCCGGTGCCGTCGGATCACGACGCGGTAACCAACGATCCTGCCCCGGCGCCCCAGACCACTGCCTCGGCCCCGTCGACGAGCACAACAACCGACAGCGACATGGTGTGGACACTGGTGGGAGACGATGCCGGTTCCACGACCACAACGACGGGAACGAGCACGGGTACATCAACCACGACGTCCGGCGGGGCAGCCAGCGCCGGGCTTATCATCAATGTCAATTACGATGCGAGCGTGAACAGCGCGCCGGCTGCATTCAAGGCAGATGTCGCCGCGGCTGTCTCGTACCTGGAAAGTCAATTCTCGGATCCGATTACCATCACCATCACTGTTGGCTACGGCGAGGTCAACGGACAGACGATGGGCTGTGGTGCGCTCGGCCAGAGCATGTACTACGTCGGTTCGTTCAACTATTCGCAGGTCAAGAACGCGCTGGTCGCTGATGCGACAACCGCCAACGATTTGTCGGCGAATGCAACGCTGCCCACAGTCGATCCCACCAACGGCGGCACATATCTACGTGGCGTCGGCCGAGGCTAAAGCGCTCGGACTTTGGGCCGGTACCATTCCCGATGGTTGGGTCGGGTTGAGCAGCGGAGCCGGCGTGGGATTACAACAACGCCGATGGCGTCTCCGCCGGGACCTACGACTTCTACGGCACCGTCTTGCACGAGATTTCCGAAGTGCTCGGTCGCGAAACCAGTGACGGCCTGAGCGCAACGTACAATCCCTTGGACCTGTTTCACTATTCCGCGCCCGGCGTTCGTACGTTTTCAGGCACAACGCCCGGGTACTTTTCTGTCAATAACGGACAGACGAACCTCAACAGTTTCAATACCAATCCGGGGGGTGACTTCGGCGATTGGGCAGGCAATACACCCGATGCCGGCAATGCGTATGGCACGCCCGGTGTTGTTTCGCCGTTTTCTGCCGCAGATCTCACGGCTATGGACGTGATCGGCTGGAATCGTGTTTCCAGTGGTGCGCCAGCGGCCCCAACAATCAGTTCGGTCTCGCCCGACACCGGTGTTGCGGGTGACGGCATCACCAATGCCAGCACGCTGACACTCACCGGAACGGCGGTGGCCAGCAGCACTGTGAATGTTTACGACGGTGCGACCTTGCTGGGCACGGCGACGGCCAATGCCAGCGGCGCCTGGACCTTTACGAGCGGCACGCTGAGCAATGGAGCCCACAGTTTCACCGCGACCGATACGGTTTCAGGTGTGACCAGCGGCGCGTCCGCAGCCCTGAGCGTGACCGTCGATACGGTCGCGCCGGTTGCGCCCACCATTGCCACATTCTCCACCGACAGCGGCATGGTCGGCGACCACATCACCAATGACAACACGCTGACCTTGACCGGCACGGCGGAAGCCAACAGCGTCGTCAAGGTCTACGACGGCGCCACGCTGCTCAACAGCGTCACCGCCGATGGCACCGGCGCCTGGAGCTACACCACGACGGCGCTGAGCAATGGCGCCCACAGCCTCACCGCTACCGCCACCGATGCGGCCGGCAATACCGGCGTGGCCTCAAGCGCGCTCGCCGTCACCATCGACACCACGGCACCGGTTGCGCCCACCATTGCCACATTCTCCACCGACAGCGGCACGGTCGGCGACCACATCACCAATGACAACACGCTGACCTTGACCGGCACGGCGGAAGCCAACAGCGTCGTCAAGGTCTACGACGGCGCCACGCTGCTCAACAGCGTCACCGCCGATGGCACCGGCGCCTGGAGCTATACGACCGCAGCACTCGCCGACGGCGCCCACAGCCTCACCGCCACCGCCACCGATGCGGCCGGCAATACCGGCGTGGCCTCGGCGGCGTTGAGCGTAACCGTCGATACGGTGGCGCCAACGGCACCCTCGATCACGAGCGATGTGACTGTAAACACGAATCAAATAGCGCTTACAGGCACTGCGGAAGCCCAGCAGCACCGTCAAGATCTACGACGGCGCCACGCTGCTCGGCAGCGCCACCGCCGATGGCACCGGCGCCTGGACCTATACGACCACAGCACTCGCCAATGGCACCCACAATCTGACGGCGACAGCCACTGACGTTGCTGGAAATACCAGTGCGGCTTCGGGCAGTAGCGTGACCGTCGACACGGTGGCGCCGGTTGCGCCCACCATTGCCACATTCTCCACCGACAGCGGTACGGTCGGCGACCACATCACCAATGACAACACGCTGACCTTGACCGGCACGGCGGAAGCCAACAGCGTCGTCAAGGTCTACGACGGCGCCACGCTGCTCAACAGCGTCACCGCCGATGGCACCGGCGCCTGGAGCTACACCACGACGGCGCTGAGCAATGGCGCCCACAGCCTCACCGCCACCGCCACCGATGCGGCCGGCAATACCGGCGTGGCCTCAAGCGCGCTCGCCGTCACCATCGACACCACGGCACCGGTTGCCCCCACCATTGCCACATTCTCCACCGACAGCGGCACGGTCGGCGACCACATCACCAATGACAACACGCTGACCTTGACCGGCACGGCGGAAGCCAACAGCGTCGTCAAGGTCTACGACGGCGCCACGCTGCTCAACAGCGTCACCGCCGATGGCACCGGCGCCTGGAGCTATACGACTGCAGCACTCGCCGACGGCGCCCACAGCCTCACCGCCACCGCCACCGATGCGGCCGGCAATACCGGCGTGGCCTCGGCGGCGTTGAGCGTAACCGTCGATACGGTGGCGCCAACGGCACCCTCGATCACGAGCGATGTGACTGTAAACACGAATCAAATAGCGCTTACGGCGCTAACACGACCAAACAACACACTGAATTTGACCGGCACGGCGGAAGCCAACGCAACCGTGAAGGTCTACGATGGTGCCACGCTGCTCGGCAGTGCCACCTCGAACGCGACAGGAGCCTGGAGCTATACCGCCATTGGGCTGAGTTCCGGCACCCACAATCTGACGGCGACGGCCACCGACGTGGCCGGCAATACCAGTGCGGTCTCGAGCTTATTGGTGGTGCCAGTCAACACGGGCGCCTCCGTGATCGAATCGCTTGGATCGACCAGCCTGGTCGAGGTTGGGACCAATTTTTACCTTGATAGCATCAGCACCGGGACGGGCCCCTCGCTGAAATATGCTGGCGCGGATGTTGTTGCGGGTCAGTTTGGTATCGGCTGGACGCCGATCGGCACCGAGCAAACCGCACCCGGCTATGAGGTGGCCTGGAAGAACGATGCCGGTCAGTATTCGGTGTGGAATACCGACAGCAACGGCAACTTCATCTCGACGACCGCCGCAATGTCGGCAAGCAACACGACGCTGGAATCGAGCGAGACCAGTTTCCATCAAGACTTGAATGGCGATGGGACAATCGGTGTCCCTACAACGACGAACACTGGTCCTACTACTGTCATCGAGTCGGTTGGTTCGACCAGCCTGGTCGAGGTCGGGACCAATTTTTACCTTGATAACATCAGTACTGGGACTGGCCCCTCGCTGAAATATGCTGGCGCGGATGTTGTTGCGGGTCAGTTTGGTGCGGCTGGACGCCGATCGGCACCGAGCAAACCGCAACCGGCTATGAGGTGGCCTGGAAGAACGGTGCCGGTCAGTATTCGGTGTGGAATACCGACAGCAACGGCAACTTCATTTCGAACGACTGCCGCTATGTCAGCAAGCAACAATACGCTGGAATCGAGCGAGACCAGTTTCCATCAGGACTTGAATGGCGATGGGACAATCGGTGTCCCTACAACGACGACCACTACTACTGTCATCGAGTCGGTCGGCTCGACCAGCCTGGTCGAAGTTGGGACCAATTTTTACCTTGATAACATCAGCACCGGGGCTGGCCCCTCGCTGAAATATGGTGGCGCGGATGTCGATGCGGGTCAGTTTGGTGCCGGCTGGACGCCGATCGGCACCGAGCAAACCGCAACCGGCTATGAGGTGGCCTGGAAGAACGGCGCCGGACAGTATTCGGTGTGGAATACCGACAGCAACGGCAACTTCATCTCGACGACCGCCGCTATGTCGCCAAGCAACCCCGCAATCGAATCGATCGAGACCAGTTTCCTGCAGGATCTCAATGGGAACGGGCTCATTGGCGGAAAAGCCATCGTCAACGGCACGAGCGGAAATGATACGCTGACCAGTAGTTCGGCCAATGAAATTTTCTTCGGAAAAGGAGGAAGCAATACGTTCGTATTTTCTGGTCTCACGGGAAACGACGTTATTGCGGACTTCCATCCGAGCAGTGATGCGGTCCAACTCAGCAAAAATGCATTCGCTACGTTCGCAGACGTGTTGTCGCATGCTGCGCAGGTTGGATCAGATGTGACAATTACGATCGACGCAGCTGATTCCGTTACGCTGCACAACACGGTGGTTGCGCAACTCACGTCCAACAATTTCCATCTCGTTTAAAGATGGGCTTTGTGCTGCTGAAACGTTCCGCGGATTATAGAGGTCGCTCGAGCCGAAAGTGGAGTGCAACGCTTCGTTTGAATATCAAAAGGCCCCGGCAGTTTGCTGGGGCCTTGTTCGTTTTATTAGGCGTGGCGGCGTTTGCGTCCGTGTGACGAGGTTTCTGAATACCGCGCGTAATAAGTAGCCGGCAATTCGGACGATTTATTGAGAACGACCCGCACAACTGATGCGAGCTCAAGGTGTTTGCTTACTTCTTTCATGTCGGATTTCGTCGTCGTTCCAATCGCAGCTACAAACAAAATACAATCGAGCCGGGGAAGGATCGTGATGACGTCGTCGCCAGTCAATACTGGCGGCAAATCATAAATGATGATGCCGTCACTAAAGTCCCGCTTAATTTGATGAAGCATGTTGTCCATTGATTTTGACGCTATCCATTCCGATGAATTCAAAATGGCGGTTTCGCACGGCAAAACCGAAATTCGCGCGGTTTTAGTGGAAGCCTCAATGATGGTCTCAGCCAGACTTGTCTTGTCCCTCCAGGACACTTAAGACGCCCTGCTTGCAGTTCAGGCCCAAGTAATTTGCGACTTGCGGCTTCTGAAAATCCAGGTCAACCAACATAACGGATCTGTTCTGTTGGCGCGCAATACTAAGCGCCAGGTTGGTAGACACGACCGTCTTTCCGCAAGCAGGCGTAGGTGAGGTGACGCCAATTGTCTGCCACGACTTAATTTCCATCGTTTGCAGAACTTGCGTCCGCAACATATCGAAGGACTTCGAACGAGGGTCGGTAATATCGTGCGCTATGATTCGCTTCGATTCCAAATGCGCAGGATTCAATTGCACCTGTCGGACTGGGTATGGTCGAGAAATGGACGGCGCGATGAGGTCAGGACGCGGATTGAAAATCCAGCATCGCCGGCCCAGACAAATCCCGCGTCGTTGCAGAAGCGGGACGCTCCTCCTTCAACCGTTCAATGGCTTGTCGAATTTTTTCCATTGCGAAACTGGTTACCTCAGTATGATTCTCATGATCTTGTCGAACACAAGATCGAGCGGCGGCAATATAAAGAAGATAGTTATCAAGCCGACCAGCGTGACTGCGATCAAAGTGGCCCACATATACATGCGGCGATTTTTCTTCCGCCGCACGTCAGCGTTCGTTTGAATATAGGGTATCGAGACGAGTAACTGGCCGTCGACGAACGCCAAGAAGATCCGCGCTCTGCCGGATCGCCGGGTTTAACATCTCTGTACCAACCATCAGGCCGCCGCCAGCCATCAAGGCAAGGGCCACAACAACTGCAAATATCTTGGGCCGGTTCGGGCTCGTCGGCTTTGTTGGAAGCGTCGCCTGTTCGATAACCTCCAGCCGCTCCGAATGTTGGCCTCTTTCTAGACTTTCACCGAGACGAGCAGCCGCGAGCTTCCGGGTTGCCGTATTGAGTTCTTGTCGCAGGCCAGCCCGTTGCGTGAGAAGGGTGTCTATTCCCAACGGGTTTGGATTTCCGGCAACGACATCTTTGCCTGCCGGCTCGGCAGGTGGTGTTGCTTTTTGCGGAGACTCGAAGTATCCTCCAATGCCTTGATCTGCCGTTTCAGCGCCCGGACATCCGGGTGACTGTCCGAAAAGTTGGCGCTCTTGACCGCAAGCTGAGCTTTCAGAGCGGCCAGGTTTCGGCCGTCATCGGCAGGATCGAAGAGGCCACCAGTCGCCGTTTTTTGTCGGTTATTGATTTCGTCGTTGATGGCGCTGAGCTGATTTTCAAGCCGCTTGACGTCGCTTTCCAGAAACTTTGTCGTCTCCGACGCAAAATTTGTACGGGTGCGGACGTCCTCATTGAGGATCATCGTGACGAGTTCATTGGCGACGCGCGCGGCGACGTCGGGCCGCTCATATTCAAAGCCGACTGAAAATGCGATCGCCTGCTTGCGCTCACCCGAGCGTGCCTTCCAGTGGCTTGATTTTTGTACGTTCACGAATGAAGTCGATGATTTCAGAGCCCGAAACTCGCCCTTGCCACCCCATCGAGAGATTGAATTTTTTCGCGAGCGCAACGACGTTATCCCGCGTCATGATGCGTTGTTGAATGTATTGAATGCGCTCATTTGCGAGCGTGGAGACCGTCGGCCTGACGAGGTCGGTCGGAATCTCCTGCGACGAAATAAGGATCTTGCCTTCCGACAAATATTTCGCCGGCCATGCAAATGTGACCAGCGACCCAATCGTTAAAATGGTGAGGAAGGGAATGACGAAATAAAGCGCGCGGCGCTTTAAAATATCAAAAATGTAGGAAATCGAAAAAGTTTGATCCTGATTCTGCTCATGAATCGGACCGGCGTCTTGCAATGGTTGCCTCTGCAGCATGGGTACCCGAAGTTATTGTGAGCGGATTGCTGTCTAGTTAGTCAGTAATCAGCTCGCGCTAACGCCACTTATGGTCCCCACCACTTATGGCCCCGATCCCCGTCCTTAGACATTTTCGAATATAAAGAAAAAGGGGCCTTTTTAAAGGCCCCTTTTTGTTAATACCGATCGAAGGTTAACTTACGCCGTCTTGTTCCGCTTGCGCAGCCGACGGAACAGGAAACCGCCGCCCAGCACGCTGCCGAACAGGGGCAGGGCACCCGGAATTGGTGTCGTCTCTTGCGAGTCCGCCCGGAATCACCGACATGATGCCGACGAAGTCGTCGTGGTTATCATCGCCGAAACCGTTGTCGTTAAAGCCGAAGACAACGAACTGCGTCGGGCTGACCGGTCAGCGTATAGTTGCTGCCATCAAAGGTCGCGTAGGAAAATATCAAACTTGCACCAAAAGCCGCCGGCCTCGGGTTCGTGCCACCATTGGTGACGGTGCCGCCAGTGCCGGGGGAAATATCGGTGAACGTAAATGCCGGAATATTCGCCCGTCATTAGGTACGTTGTCGAACCCATCGGCACAGTCGAACGGATTGACCCCAGGCGCGCAGGTTTGCAACTATTGTTACGATTATCATTCATTGTCGTTACGGCCCCGTTGATTAGAACGTTCGCGTTGGGGACAGTAAACTGTATGGTGTTGTCCGATTCCGAACCCGCGTAAGTCCAGCCGATGATATATTTTTGGTTCGCGTGCCAAACCGGTTACCGAGACGAACGAATTGACAAAACCGGTGCCGGGATCCCGGATCCTAGCCAAGTCGACGGAGCCGCGCCGGTATCAACGATCGTTGATCCAGTGCTGGTCGCGCCGTTGAAATTGATGACGTTGTCAGCGCCTGGAGCCAGAACCATAGCTAAAACCGTTCTGTGCCACGCCCGTGATATCGAACACAGGGGCCGCTTGTGATGACTGACTGCAGTTAGCGCGCTCGTGCACAGCGCAGCCAACGCAAACTTTTTTACGAACATGTTCATAGGAAGCTCCCAAAACCACTGCTACCGGCGATGGCCACCTACGCGTGCTGCGTGCATTCCACCGAATTTCGCGCCACAACCTACTATGGACTTAATTTTTAACCTTGTAAAGTAACACCTCATTAACGTTTTGGAGTGTTGCAGGTACGCAACTAGCAGTTGAATCTCCATAATGCATTGATATATATAACAAATATCTTCACTCTGTAAAACCGAGGCCGTTTTGCGTGGTAACCTTATCCGAAAGTGCTGGTCGGTAGGGCTTTATTGCCACAAGGGCCTAAACCCGTGCCTCTGGGGCAAAATTCAGGGACGGAGTAACCTAGAATTCGAATTGAATTAGCGCGGGCCCGCTTGTTGGGGCAAAAAGGGCATCTGATGTTGTGTTGGCGAATGGACAAATCGGGTAGTGCAGTCTGCGAGCGGCGCCGCGCTGGGCTTCGAGTGGCAATTCGTCCGAAGATTTGGGGCCGGAGATGGTGTTGGTATCTCGAGCCGACATCATTAGATCATGACCGTCCATCACACTGCGGGCGATCGAGGGCAACTGATGTACGAGGCGTTTTACGGGCTCCGAGAAAAGCCATTTTCGATATTGCCTGATCCGGATCTGATTTATTGGGGCCAGACCCATCGCCTTGCATTTGGAATGCTTGAGTTTGGCGTGATGAACAACGCCGGCTTTACAGTGATTACCGGCGAAATTGGCTCAGGAAAGACGACGCTGGTCCGCCATCTGTTGAGGAAGCTCGACCCCAAAGTCATCAACGTCGGCCTGATCTCGAATACGCCACGGGGCCGGGAAGAACTTCTCCAGTGGATTTTGATGTCGCTGAACCAGCCGTTCGATGGAGAGGCTGGGGTCCTAATCAAGCGATTTCAGGATTTCTTGTATTCGCAGTACCGCAAGCGGCACCGGACGATCTTGATCGTCGATGAGGCGCAAAATCTCGGGGAAGACGCACTCGAAAGCCTTCGAATGCTGTCGAACATCAATGTCGATAAGTACCAGTTTTTGCAGCTGATTCTCATCGGCCAGCCGCAGCTGAAGGAACTGCTCTGCAGGCCAAATTTGATGCAATTTGCGCAGCGGGTTTCCTCCGATTTTCACCTGAGACCGCTGCCGCAATCGGAGGTCGCCAAATATATCAATTTCCGGCTTGCCGCTGTCGGATCCAGGGTAAATCTGTTCACGGAAGGGGCCTGCAAAATGGTCGCCGAGGCCAGCCATGGCGTTCCGCGGGTTATCAATATTCTCTGCGATACAGCCCTGGTTTACGGCTTTTCGACCGGCGCCCAAAAAATCGACCGGGATCTGATGGGCCTGGTGATCGAGGACAAGCGGAATTACGGTATTTTCCCCCTCAACGGCCATATGGTTAAATAGCATTTAATCGTTGACGCTATAAACTTGTCGACTTACTTGGCATCCGGTGGTCTCTGCTGGATGGGGAAGATTCCATGCGCGTACTCGCTGGCCTTGTCTGTTTTTCTGCAGCTTTTTTACGAGCGCATTCGCGCAAACCGCGCTACGGCCTGGCGACGCTCTCGAAATTTCGGTTTGGCAAGACCCCAAGCTTGATCGGCGCGTGGTGGTCGGCTCCCGACGGAATGATCGGCTTTCCACTGGTAGGGCAGATCCGCGCGAGCTGGCCTGACGCCAAAGGCCTGGAAGACGTGCTGCGGGCGCGGCTTGCGAAAAATTATACTGGCCAGCTTGACGTCACGGTTGCACTCGCGGCAGTCAATCGAGAATCCGAAGAAGAGACAAAACCGAAGGTCTACATCACCGGAGAGGTGTTGAGGCCGGGCCCGTATTTTGTCAGGCCGACAATCAATGTGATGCAGGCGATCGCGCTGGCCGGCGGCTTGGGCCGTTTGCGGCGAAGACAGCGGATTCAGCTTCATCGCAAGGTCAATGGCGTCGATTCAATATTTATCTTTGACTACAACTCCTATCACGTCGGGGGCCAACACGGTCGACAATATCAATCTTCGATCAGGCGACATCATCATCGTTCCCGAGCGTGGCTTGCTTGAATGAGTTGTGTGGCATTCGCGCAAATCACACCGAATAGGACCGTGGTATTGTGAAAACATCGGTCTTTACGGCCACACTGTGTGTGGGCGCTTTAGCGACGAGCGCTTTTGCCGCTGAATTTTCAGTTAAGGGCAACGTGAACCGAGACGCTCGAGGCGAGCGACAACTATTTTTTGAGCAGCCCATCCCTCAGGTGCAACAGCAAAATCGTTGACCAATGGAACGCTCGATTTTCTCGCGCTGACGCCGACGACGAGATATCTGCTCGATACGAATTACAGCTATTACAAATATTTTGGTCCCGGCGCGGCGGATACCACCCTGACGTGGGGCACACCTGCAAGCGCGAATTTCTCAATTGATCACCTTACCGAGTTGGACCGATACAATTTTGCAGCATCATGGACTCGCAGCGATGCGGCGGTGACAGAACTGGAGCAGACGCGGGTTGCGACGGCTCACGGTTCAATCAATACTTATGATGTCAATGGTGGCGTCACTCATGACGTTGGCCGCAACGACACGATTTCGCTGACGGCCAATGCAAATACAAGTTCATTTACCGATCCGACTCAACACCTTATAAGGACGTCTCGTCGACGCTTTTTTGGGTTCACAGTGTCAACCCGACGACGACATGGACCAATTCGGCGAATTTCGATTGGTTCTCGCAGGACAACGCCGCCAATAGTCAACGATTGATGTGGCGATTGACAACCGGAGTGTCAATCGCAACTCTCGCCGCGTCTTTCAGTCAACGGAGACTTCGGTTGGGTTTTTGCGAACGCCTACGAAAACGGTAACGCAGCTGCATCGACAACTGCGCCGTCTATACCGGGAGTCACACCCTTTCAGCCCTTGGTCGGAGCGGGGAATGGCTGGTTCGCGGATGTCAGTCTCAGCTACCGATTGCTCAAGGACACGAGCGTTTCATTTACGGCTGCGCATGCCATCATTCCGATATTTACCGGCCAACTGCAGCTGAGCGAAACACTTGCAGCGACACTCAGCCACGAGGTTAACCAGTCCTCGAGCTGGTCGGTATTTGCCTCATATTCGCAAGCGACTTCTCCCGGTCAAATCGGTCAGACCGGCGGGACGGCGTCCGATTTTTTCTCGGCAGGTATCAACTATAGCTATCGGCTAACCCGCGAATGGCGGACAAATATGTCCTACACATTCCGAGAAAACGTGGGACAGGCGAAATCGAGTACGATTTTGTTTAGCTTGTCGCGCGATTTTACGCTGTTGGGCAATCCGACTGCCATCAGTCAAGCTGAAACAAGAGCGATCAAGGCAGCGCGCCCGCGAAAGCATTGGTCAGGTATTCCCCACGTTCCAATGACAGGTTCGAGATTGCTGCTCAGCCGCTGCTGGAACTTGCGATTTAGCCTTTGACTTTGTCTGATCGACTCTTGATCGCCGCGTCAATCTTCGCTTTAAGCTCTGCATCATTCGGCGCCAATTCGATTGCCTTCTTGAATCGCTCCGATGCATCGGCGTCCTGCCCAGCGGCAAGGTAACTCATGCCGAGGTGAAACTGAACGACGGAAGAGTTAGGCATTTTGGCCGCCGCGTCCTTGAGCAATGGAAGTGCAGAGGAGTTATCTCCTCGCAGATAGGCAACCCAGCCAAGCGTATCTTTAAATTGGGGGATATCAGAATTTTTAAGCAGGGTAGAGAGCGACCCTGCTTGTGCCAAGCTGTCCTTGTCGGTGCGATGCTCTGCAAGCAAGCTCGCCAAATTGTTGGCGATGATCATCGAACCCGGCTGATCCTTCAGCATCGATTGATATTCTGTAATGGCGGCGTCGTATTGTCCGGTCAGTTCCAGGATGCCGGCCTTTGCCATGAAGCAGATCAAAACTTTTCGGTTGTTGCTGCAGTCCAGCGTCTACGGTCTTGAGTGCTTCGTCCATTTTTCGCTGACGAGCGTAAAATTCTGCCAAGGCTTTGTAACCGTTAGGATCTTTCGGCTGTTTGTTTATCGCGGCTTCGAAATTGTTCAGGGCTCCGTCGGGATTATTTTTCGCCAGCTGAACTGAGCCCATGAGGACAAGAGCTTCTGCATTTGAGGGATTGGCTTTGAGCGCATCGCGAAGGAATGCCTCAGCTTTGTCGATCTGTTTGGCTTGGAGATAAACGCTGACGAGGGCGGCCATCGGCTGAACTGCGGTCGGATTGGCGTCGTAAGAGCTTTGCAGCGCCGCTAAGCTTTCGTCGAACTTCTTTTCCCCAAATAAAGCGGCTCCATTAATACGATCGGCGACATCACTTTTATCGCCCAGCCGCCGAATTGTATCAGCGAGCGCGTGTGCGCCGGCCCAGTCCTGTCGTTGAAGTTTGACTTGCGCGAGAGCCGATAGCACAGCGACATTGTTCGGATTTCGGCTCGCGAGATCGGCAAGAATGGTCTCAGCACGGTCGGATAGGCCACGACGTTGCAAAAAAGCAACGTAATTTAGACCATAATTCGGTGCAAATCCGGACGCGCGCATCGCGTCGAGAAAGGCCTTATCCGCAAGTTCGATCGAACCATTGCGTTCATAAGCAATGGCCAGACTCGCAAGCAATTCGGGCGAGCGCGGTTGATCGTTGAGTGCGGTGCGCAGATCATTGATCGCGTCGTCAGTCTGGCCGCGGTCAATTCGAATCGATGCGCGAAGCCTTAGGCCGACAAGGTTACGACTGTCTTTCTGCCAGAATATCGTTGATTATCGGCTCGGCCGCAGCAACATCTTTTCTCAGCATGTCGAGCTCAGCGAGCGTGGTTTGCGCCGTAAGAACATCGTCAGGCGATTTTGAGGTCGAAATGATTTTTTCCAGCAATTGCGTGCTGTCTTTGACGTTGCCTTGCGCGAAGTCGAGTTTCGCAAGCGCAATTTGGTAGGGCAATACGGATCCTCCAGCGTTGATGCGCGTCAGCAATTCGGTGCGCGCGGCGTCCGCACCTTTTACGCCGCCGAGCAGGTTCACGAGCTGTAGCTCTGCGTTCACGTCGGCGGGATTTGCGGCAACAACACTCCGTAACTCGTTAATTGCATCATCAGGGCGCTTTTGAGCGAGCAAGAATCTTATCAATTGCGTACGAAATCCAGCCTCGTTTGGGTGCGTTGCAATGAGCCGTCGCAGTAACGCTTCGACCTGCGCGAAATCACCTTTGCGCTGAAATATATTGGCTTTCAACAACATGACGCCGAGGTCTTCTTGTTGCGCGGCTGGGATATCAGCAAGAATTTTTAGTGCCGGAGTCGGCATCTCCTTGTAGGAATTTGATTGATGCGAGAACAACGCGCGCGTTGACGTCGCCGGGATCGATCTCGAGCGCCTTTTGGGCGGTTTGAGTGGCGCCATCGACATCTTTGAGCCTAAAGAGCGTGGCTGCTTTGACCGCCAAGCGCCGTAAATTTTTTGGGTCTAATTCTACCGCAGCATTGCTTGTCTTCAGTGCCTCGTTGAGGGCGCCGCCGCCGAGATAAAGTGTGGCGAGCCGAACCCGTGTATCGATGTCTTTGTCGTCAAGCTCAGTAATTTTCAATAAATCGCCAACGAGGCCTTGGAGATTCTGGTCATGCTCGTCGACCTTGACCAGGGCGCGCCACGCCTCAATGGTATCGGGCTTGAGCTGCAACGCATTTCGCAGCTCGACACGCGCCTTTACGAAGTCTTGCTTTTCAAGGTAGCTCACACCGCGTTCGTAGTAACGTTGAGCGCGCTCTTCGCGTGAGCTGCAGGCGCCCAAGGCTAGACGCGGTGGCAAGCAAGCATCCGCAAAGCAAAGCGGCCTTGGCGTATTTCCATGTCAATAGCTGTTGCATCATTATGAGTTGCTCGCTTTGGGAAGGATCATTGCTGGTTTAAGTTTGCCTGCTTCTTCACTTGGCAAAAATCCTGCCAAATTCGGCATCAAAGTTTGCATGAATTGCTGCAGCCTCTTGTCGGCATCGCTTTCCTGCTCGCCGGGAAAGATTTGTGTCGTCAGGCGAACCAGAGCGCCGTCAGTTCGATTTTTTAAAATCGCGTCTCTGAGCAGATAGAGCTTTGAAACGTACTCATTCGCAATCTTTAGACCGCGCTCTTCAAACCAATAATAAACGAGTTCTCGGTTAGAGCCTTTGGACATGATGACGCGATTGAGCGGCAACGAAATGCCGTGCTCGTCATTTTCATAGTTGGTCCGCTCGAACACGGTCATTTGCCAACCGTTACCCGGAAGGCAGACGCTCGGCGAATGCGGCGAAACGCCGCTTCGCTGTGTTGCGTAGTAGGCGATGTAGAGATTAACCGTGCGCCCATCACGCTTGGCGAAATCCGAAATAATATAATCCGTCATCCCGAGACCTTGTTCGGTCTCGCGATCGAGCGAGGAGGTTCGTCCAGTCCAGTCGCCGATTTTGGCGGGGAAGCCCGCAAACAAGGCCCGCTGTGGCAAGATCTCCTGGCGCGCTGACACAAGGTACGTCGCCAGACCAGTGGCACACAAAAGGATCAGACAGCTTATAAGCGGAAGGCGACTAGGCGACAGAGATCACATTGTCGCTTGGACGAACTGGCTCAATTTTCGGGGGGTAGAACACTTGGAAAAAACCTTTGCCCGACCCGACGCGCGCCAAGCAGATGCATTAGGCCGACGAGCAGGACCGCGCACGCAATAAAGATGATCCAGCCTTCGAACATGTGTAGAAATCCGTCGGCATCTTGCGGACCAAAATTATCGACCATGATGCCGACGACGCCAATCCGGAGGCTGTTCATGAAAATCGTAATGGGGATCGTCGACAAAAAGACGAAGGCTCGTTGCCAGAGCGGTGCATGAAAAAAGTATGCGGCGAGAAATCCAAGGCTCATCAACGGATAGAGATAGCGGAGCCCACTGCATGCCTCGACGACTTGCAGCTTATATTGTCCAAGATCGATGACGTTACCTTCGAGGAAAACCGGAATCTGAAAGAGCCGGATAAAGGCCACACCGAGCTCCGAGGAGATGATTTGAAGACGCCAGGACAGCACGGCGTCAATGAAATAGGGCATTGGAATTGCAAAAATCAGAAATACGATCGGAACGAATGTTACTTTGAGTAATGAGTAGCCGCCAAGTCCCAGGACGATGCCAATTAATGCAACAATAAATCCAAGATGGGACAAGAGAAATAATGAACTTAATTTTCCGACGATTTGCATCACCGCAGCAAGCAGAATAAGGGCAGGCCCGAACCATGAGGGTCGACCAACGCTCGCAAGCAATGCGTCGCGTCGCGTCCACAACAGCCAGCCAACGATGACGGGTATCAAAAATCCGTGGCTGTATTCTTCTTGGACTTGCCAGCGACGCACCAATTCCAGGATCGACTCGCTGAACGTGGCGAAACCAACAATAAGACAAACGACAAATGCAGCCGAGAACGATTGGCTGTGTGCGCGATCTCACTCGATCCATGGAACTCGTCTTCATCAACATTAACGCAACTCATTTTGTTGAAGGTCGGAGCAAAAATTCAAATCCGTTGAGACGAAATAGCTTTTCTATTCGAGGCGAGGTGCCCGAAAACCTCAACTGATGTCCCTGCTTTTTAAGCTGTTTGTCTAGCATAAGGATGAGACCGAGAAAACGGGCGTCAATTTGGCGCGTGTTGGTGAAGTTAATAACGACGTCTTTTGATGTTGCGCCACGCGCTTTCAAACAGGACCACTGCTTTTTCAACGGTCTTCGCTGTGGCGATGCCATCAAGATTAATTGTGACGAAATCGTGATCGTCGCTGCTCGTAATCTTTAGATCCTCGCCGAGACGCCGAGCTGTTAGCCGATCCCAGAAGGCGAGAAGAAGAAGCGGGAACACGTGGTTTTCAAGAAGCGCCAGCAGCACGATGCCGTCGTTCCAATAACGCCTCCAAAGTTGTGGCTCTTCTTTAATGCGCCAAAGCCACTCCAATCCCCACCTTTGCATAATAGTGGGGGCTCGCTTGAGAGTTCCAGCCTGAAAATTGATGGTTGCGCCGAGATGAACGCGAACGGGAATTTGTAAACGAGCATGGTTTCGCTGCAGCCATGCTTGCCCTTTTTTGGCGCCCAATGCGACCGCAAGGAAATCTGCATCGCTTGCATTGATTGCATCGATAATAGCCGGTGTGCTCATGTCATCGACAGAGCCGAAGCCGGGATAAAAAGAACCAACACAACTCATGCTTATCCCAGATTCCGCATTCAGCTTTCTACAAGCGGCAGCCGCGATGCCTTTTTCGCCACCGAACAGGAATACCTTCAATTTATCTGCCAGCAGTTTTTTTCGATTTCAGTCTTTCAAAAATGTCTGCCCCGGCAATCCGATGCTTGATCGGAATGCCAAGCAGACGGCCGAGCCACACAATCGGCATCCCGTCAGCCGTGCAAAGATCACTAAGCAGGAGCGACGTCGCGAAATTCTGAATCTTTCCTGCTCATAATTAAGAAATTGAGATTGGCCGTTGACATTAAATAGGGGGTGGCATCTGAAATGGCCTTTTCAATTCGGGCAAGACAGCGGCCATGTCGACGACGTCGATTGGCATCCCCAACAGGCCATAAACTTCGCGCCTGAGCTGGCCAGCGAACTTATCGGTGCTAGTTTTGGATTGGCCCGATATGCTCATTGGGTCTTCAATGGTCAACCGATTCAACGCCTCTTAAAACGAACCCATTGCGCTTGCTTGTCTGCGAGGCTTCCCACAGCTTTGCGACCAGGGCCAGGAGAATAAATAACGGAATCCACGATATACGAGTTTGATAGCGAGTGTGCGGCGCGGACAAAGCCCCACAGATCGCAGCATTAAAAACAATTCCGCAAATGGCGATGCTCAGAACATAAAACCATTTCGGCTCTGGATATAAAGATGGTTTCTTTTGAAAACAAACAAACGACCAAAAAGCGAAAATCGATGCCAAGGCTGCCATCGATAGAAAATAAATTACGGAAAACCATGTACTCACAGAAGTTAGTAAATTTTTCCGCGCACTAATGCCAGAATGTAAAAAGCTCGGTACAAAGTGTTTGAACGTTTGCAATTCTGGCTCATCGTGAGAAAACTCAGCCACCAGTCCGATTAGTCCGAATTGGTGAATAGCATTCTTCAGCGCAGCCATTATTACCCCGAGAGGGTCGTATCGAAAAACGTCAATGGCAAATGAAAACTGTTCAGACTCCAGCGCCGATCTGGTCGGCAGGTCTGTCGTGTTGTATACGCCCTTGGTCGGGTCCGTTGACCACAAAAAATATTCTGCTCCTGTTGGCAAACGGTGCAAGTAATTGCACACAACGTAAGGCTTTGTAGGACAATTCTTTTGGAGAAATCGATAACCTGGGCCATCGTCGATAAGCCGCGCCATTACAAATGGCGGACGGGTCGGAGTTGCGCCAATCGTTAACTTAGTAGCATACGAAAATGCGATTTCGCCGAGAAGTCCACAAACAATTATCGCTAGCAAAATCATTGCAGCCTTTGAGTTGGGTCTTACAGCCCTGCGCCGTTCGGCAACCGTGATGCAAACAGTTGTTAATGCCAGAAGAAGCAATAAAAACAGATGAGATGTGTGCGCTAGGACCGAATAGAAAATTATAATAGAGATGGATACTTTATCGCGCGGATTAAGCGCCTTCCAAAAGCCTACAAGGACCATCGTGCCTAATATCAAAAAAGAAGCAAAGATGTCTGGCATCAAAAAACTTATGAAAAAAGAAACGGGAGTTAAGATCAATACGGTGGATGTTATCAATGCAAAACTGGCAAATGATAGTCGCGCGCATTTGATCAGAAATACATACGACAGGTAAATGAAGATAAGCCCTTGCAAGAGAATTGATAACCAAAAATAGCTTGTTACATATCCGGCATAGAGTAACGCGCCGTAGTAGATTGACCGCCCGCCTAGCACAGTCTTATCGAAAGGAGAATTGAGAGGTATATACGCGGGTGGTTTAGAGCCCGCAGTGGTCGGACCTTGCTTATTTCTTTCGAGAGTGCGCTCTTGCGTCCAGGTGGTCGCAAATTTGTCGCCGAACAAATAAACAACGGCAAAGTCAGGTTCGCGCACATAAGCGCTGGTGTCAGCCATGAAGTAGGGCTGGCGATTAACCAGTGCGGCCCATACGCTTGCCGTTAGCAGCGACAATAAAAGAATTATTTGGCTAAACGTTACTGTCGTTACACGTTAATTAGCGTCATGGTTGGATTTTAGCGGAGATCGAATTGGATGTTGCCGCGCTTTAGACATTTGTTTGAGGAGTTGAGCCATTGGTCGGCTAACTCTTTGCCGGTTGATTGCTCACTTCGGTTCTCGCGAGGCGACGATGTTTTGGAAAAACTCCTCGTACATCCTGCTGATTTTTGCCCACGAAAATGATTGAGCTGGTGCGACGCGCGCCGATGTGTCCGTGACGTGGGCTTCGCTGGCGGCCACTATTTGCTGGCAATAGCTGCGGGCTCATCGAGCCGGTCAAGAATTGATCGTCTCCAACGATCCAGCGTACTCGCGCTGTATCGCGCGCGACAATAGGCAGGCCACATGCCATGGCTTCGAATATATATTTCCGAACGCTTCCTCTTTTGAAAGATGCAGGAAAACATCTGCTGATCTATAGAGTAGGGGCATTTTTTCGGCGGGACCGAAAGAAAGCTAAATTTCCCTGGGAGCAGCTTTGCAGCCTTTGTTTCGAGGATTTGCTGTAGTGGTCCTGTTCCAGCGACGACGAGGTGTGCGTCTGACAAATTGCTGACCGGATTTATTCCGCTATTGATGAATTTTGAGGGTATCAAGGCGCTAACCATCAGGATCACTAGGCGATCTCTTTTCAAGCCAATGCTGCCTGATGACCGGTTCGGCGAGAAGCGGTTGGAGTCCACGCCATTGGGAATTGTAGTTCTGTGTGCTGAACGTGCGCGATTGTGCTTCGGTAAAGTCTGGATTTGTGCACACGAATTGTTGCAGCCTGAGAATCGGTACTCGGACTCGGTTGCACAAGAGGGCCATTCTGCTGTCTTCCGTTACAAAAACGTGCGGAGGGCGCC
>CAVTKN010000008.1:0-918487 GCA_963735285.1 uncultured Alphaproteobacteria bacterium
GCGGCTAATTGATCTTTGATCCCGAACGGCGGCGTGCGCCCCGTCACCACGCCGAGCAAGTCCGCCACGTATTGGAGAATAAGGAGGCCCAGACCGACGGGCATCGAGAGATAGGGAATCCAAAGTCGCGCGCGCCACACGGTGTTGGAAAGCCAGCGCTCCGAATAGGCCTCATACCAATACGCGGTGCAAAGGATGAAAATGACGATGCAAAACGCGAGCGCCAGACCGCCTGTGAACAAAGCAAGCCAATACCTGGCACGTGGACCGCAATGCAACGGCAGGATGTCGACGTTGACGTGTCCGCGCGTCATCAAGACATAGGAACTGCCGACAAAAGTCGCACCGACGATGCAGTAGGTCACGACGTCGATCTGCCAGATCGTCGTCAAACCAAGGATGAATTGTTCGACCACGATGTCGCAGATTACGAGCACTGCGAGTGCAATAAGTAAAGCCGCAGTCACGCCCGCGACGCGCGACAGAAAGCTTACAGCCCGAATGTATGTGTCCATGGGCCTGTCCAGTCCAGTTTATTGGAAAATTCGTAACGTATGCGACGCAACCACACAGTGAGGACCAGCCGGCGGGTTAAACTCCCGCCGGCGGGTCATTGCTGCTATTTCACCGAAAGCGCCTCATCGATCAGTTTCTGACCATTGGGTACGTTTTTGGAATATTCCGCATAGGAGCTCTTCTTCGCAACGTCGAGCCAAGCCTGGTAGTCGGCATCGCTCAGCGTGACCACCTTTACTTTGTGATCCTCAAACGCCTTGATCGCTTCCTTGTTGACCGCGTCGGCCTTGCCTTCGTAGTAGGCTTGGGCCTTCTTGCCGGCGGCGACGATCGCATCCTGTTGCTTCTTGTCGAGCTTGTCGAAGCTCTTTTTTGACATCAGCACCGGCTCGTACATGAACCACAGCGCGTTTTCTCCCGGAGCCGTGAGGCAGTCGGTGACCTCGTACAGGCGCATCGACTGGAAGGTGCCAAGACTCGTGTCGGTGCCATTCACGACGCCGCTCTGGAACGCATTATAGATTTCGTTCGACGGCGGGCTGACGATGCTGGCGCCGGCGTTTTCCCACATGCCGGCGAAAGTCGGTCCGGCCGCCCGGAACTTGCGGCCCTTCAGATCTTCGGGCCGAACGATGCAGCCACCTTTGGCTGCGACGCCACCGGCGAACCAGGCGTCGGACAGAACGATGACGCCGCGCTTCTCGATCTCGGCGCGAATGTCTTTCATGAACTGGGAATTGTTGATGCGCTTGGCGCGTTCCTGGCTGCGGATCAGGCCGGGCATCAGTGTCGCGCTGAAGACCGGCGCCTTGCCGCTGGCGTAGTCGAGCGGGAACAGCGTGATGTCGAGCTGCCCGTTGACCATGGCATTCCACTGGTCGTTCGGCTTGAACAGTGAAGCGCCCGGATAAACCTGGATGTCGATGCCGACATTGGCATCCTTCACGTCCTTCGCGATCATCTGCACCATGTCGTCGCGGACGTCGCCTTTGCCGCCCGGAAATTGATGCGATGCTTTCATCGTCATCTGTGCGTACGCCGACGCCGACAACGCGATCATCGCGGCCGCCGTGGCGAATAAAGTCGAGATTTTTCTCATCGTGTGTTCCTCCATGGGGTCTTTTTTGGCAGCGGAAATACCGCTGCATTTGGTTGATTACGAACAATAACCAAAATCCCCTCGCCGCACCCGATTTCAGATTAACCGCGGGTGCGACCTAGCGCCATAGGCCCATCGTCAAATTTCGCCGTAACCGCATGCGACCAATAGATAATTCGCACTCTGGCCAGCATGCGCTGATGACCTTATAACCCCCGGCACTGTTGTTCATTCCGTGACTTTCCGGGGAGTTTCCATACATGCCGAAGCCATTGGCGGGCCTCCGCGTCCTCGAACTTGCCCGCATCCTCGCAGGACCCTGGGCCGGACAACTGCTGGCCGACCTCGGCGCCGACGTCATCAAAGTCGAACGCAAAGGTACTGGCGACGATACCCGTGGCTGGGGGCCCCCGTTTGTTGAAGGCGTCGACGGCAACCACATCGGGTCTGCCTATTTTCACTCCGCCAATCGCGGCAAGCGTTCGATCGAGATGGATTTCGAGAGCGAGGAGGGCAAGCGCATCGTGCGCAAGCTCGCGGCGCGCTCGGACGTGCTGATCGAAAATTTCAAGGTCGGCGGGCTGGCGAAGTTCGGACTCGATTACAAAAGTCTCGCGCCCGAATGCCCGCGATTGATCTACTGCTCGGTCACCGGCTTCGGACAGGACGGCCCCTACGCTAAACGTGCCGGCTATGACCTGATGGCGCAGGGCATGGGTGGCGTCATGGACTTGACCGGCATGCCGGATGGCGAGCCCACCCGCATCGGCATCCCGATGTCGGACATCTTCACCGGCGTTTATTCGGTCGTCGGCATCCTCGCGGCACTCAACGAACGACAGAGGACGGGCAAGGGCTGCTACGTTGACACCGCGCTGGTCGATTCTACGGTTGCAGTGCTTTCAAATCAGGCGCTGAACTACATGGTCTCCGGCAAGGTACCGAAGCGTATCGGCAACGCGCACGCCAATATCGTTCCCTACCAGGTATTCCCGACTGCCGACGGCTATGCGATCGTCGCGACCGGAAACGACAACCAGTACATTAAGTTTTGCAACGTGCTGGGCGCTCCGGAACTCGCACAGAACCCCGAATACAAGGACAATGTCGGCCGCCTCAAGCATCGCGAGATGCTGATCGGCAAGCTCTCCGCGCTCACCGCCCGCATCAAGCGCGACGACCTGCTTGAAAAACTCGAGGCACAGGGTGTGCCCGCCGGACCGATCAACGATGTTGAACAGGTCTTCAACGATCCTCAGGTGATTCACCGCGGCATGAAGCTCACCTTGCCGAGCGATGCGGCCAAGTCCGGCAGCATCCCCGGTGTTCGCACGCCGATCGTGATTGACGGCTGGAAAGCGGCGTCCGAGCACCCTGCCCCGCGCCTGGGACAACACACGGCAGAGATCTTACGCGAGATCGGGGAAGGCTAACTCTTCCGCAGTGCACGGCTAACCTCCTGATTGCGTGCCGATGAAGACGGAGCATTGGCGTAATGCCGGCGCGGCGAGTTTCACTGGGTGCACAATCTCGCGGTGGACAGCAAAGGAAACGTCTACACGACCGAAGTTGATACCGGTAAGCGCGCGCAGAAATTCCGCTATGTCGGTCCGCCGCTGAAATAATTGCCGTCAGGCAACCGCGGTGGGAGCGAGCGCCTCGATATCGGTCGCCACATCGATCACCGCCGGGCGCTTGGCGGCAAAGGCCTGTTGCAGCGCCGGTGCGATGTCACCCGGCCGCTCCACCCGGATGCCGAGCGCGCCCATGTCTTCGGCGAGCTTGGCAAAATTCATTGGATTGTAAGTCCACAGCTCGCGTGCTTGCGCGGTCTGCTCGCCGCCATATGCGCGGTCGAAGCCGCGCTTCGACTGGTTGCCGCCACCGTTATTATTCACGACGGTGACGGAATTGATGCCCCAGCGCACCGCCGTTTCGACTTCGGCAATGTGGTACCAGAAGCCGGCGTCGCCGGTGAAAACCACCACCGGCCGTTCCGGGCATGCCGCCTTGGCGCCAATGCCGGCCGGAAATGCCCAGCCCAGATGACCTGCACTGCGCATATAACTCTGCGTTGGTTTGCGCAAATCATACAGGCCGCCCATCCACATGCCGGCATGGCCGGTATCGACAACAACAATAGCGTCGTCCGGCACGTGTTGCGTGAGTTCACCGCAGATACGCGCCGGATGAATCGGCACGCTGTCTGACTCAAGCATCGGTTTGTATTTGGCGTACCACTCGCTGCGCAGCGTGGAAATTTCCTTGATCCAGGGCTCGCGCTTGGCCGCGCTCGATTTGTCGATCTGGCCCAGCATGCGCACCAGTACGCTCTTGGCATCGCCCAGGACGCTCGCCTGCAACGGATAGTTTCGACCAAGCGATTCCGCTTCGATATCGATCTGGATCGCCAGCGTACCGATCTTGGGCACCGCCCAGAAATGGGTGGTCATGCCGCCGGTTTCGCTGCCGATAAAGCAGACCAGATCGGCGCGGTTGACGGCGCGATTGGCGGTCTCGCGCGAATAACTCCCGACGACACCCACGGACAGCGGGTGAATGCCCGGAATGATGTCTTTGCCGTTCAGCGAGGTAGCAACCGGAATCTGGAGCGCCTCAGCGAGCGCCACCAGTTCGCGCCCGGCGCCCGACGCCCGTACGCCACCGCCGGCGACGATGATCGGCCGTTCAGCCTTTTGCAGCAGATCAAGCGCGGCCTTGACGTGCGCGCTTTCCGGCTCGGGCCGGAACGGCGGAACGCTGGCGAACTGCGTTTCAACCATGCCGTCCATTTCGGCTTCTTCAAGGTCCACCTGCCCTTCATTGCCGCGAAATTGCAGGTGCACGGGGCCGGGCGCGCCGGTGGTGGCAACTCGAAACGCCTGCCGCACCATGTCCGGGATGCGCGCGACATCGTCGATCGTCACGTTCATCTTCGTCACCGGCTCAAACGCGGGAATGTCGTCGATCTCCTGGTAGACCTTCCGGAATTTGGTCTTGGGGTCGCGTCCGCCCGTCATGGCGATGACCGGCGAATGCGCCAGGTGCGCGTCGCGCAGCCCGGCGGCGAGATTGAGCGCACCGATCACTTGCGCCATGCAGATGCCGGGTTTGCCGGACGCGCGCGCATAGCCATCGGCCATGTAGGCAGCGGATTTCTCGCCGTGGCAATGCACGCGCGCGATTTTGGTCCGCCGCTCCATTTCGGCGAACGTACGACGCAGGACGGCCGGCACCATGAAAACATGCGTGACGCCATAGCCGGCCAGCATGTCCGCAAGAACTTCTGCGCCGATGCGTTTGGCGTTATGTCCGACTGTTACCATTCTGTACTCACGCGGGTTCGAATTTCAGTGCGACGCCGTTGATGCAATAGCGCAAATGCGTCGGCGGCGGACCGTCGTTGAAAACATGACCGAGATGACTTCCGCAGCGACTGCAATGCACCTCGTCGCGCACCATGCCGTGGCTTTGGTCCGTCTCGCCTTCGACGGCGCCAGGCAATGGATCGTTGAAGCTCGGCCAGCCGGTTCCGCTTTCGAATTTGAGCTTGGAGGCAAACAACGGCTGATCGCAGGCCGCGCAGCGAAATGTGCCGGTGCGCTTCTCGTGCAGCAATGCGCAACTACCGGGCATTTCGGTGCCGTGCTCCCGCATGATTGCGTATTGCTCGGGCGTGAGCAGCTTGCGCCATTCCGCTTCGGTGTGAGTGACCGGATATTGCTTCTGCAAGTCTTCACTCCTTTCTTTCATCCGCCCTCATCCTGAGGAGCCCGAGCGCAGCGAGGGCGTCTCGAAGGATCGAGGGCGGCCCCATCCTTCGAGACGCCGCCTTCGGCGGCTCCTCAGGATGAGGCCGAGAGAGGTTTATTTAATCGCCAGCGGATTGACCGGCGAGCCCACCGCTCCTGTGATAGGAATTGCCGGCGCGACGAATAAAAACTCGTAGACCTTGTCCTGCTCGCAATCGTCGGCGAGCTCCTTCAGATTGAAAATTTCGCCCATCGTCATGCCCATAATGGGAATTGTGATCCAGTGCCAGGGCTGGTTGATGCCCTCTTCGCTCTCGTTGGGGCGAACCTCGCATCCCCAGGTGTCGCTGGCGAGCGCGGCAAGCTGGGTGTCCTTGACGAAATCGAGCGTCTCGAATGAAAAGCCCGGTGCATCGCCGCCCGGATAGCCATCCCAGCTTCCGGCCTTTTGGCAACGCTCCATCATGCCCGTGCGCACAATGATGTAGTCGCCGCGCTTGAGCTCGACCTTCTGTTTTTGCGCAGTCTTGTACAGATCGTCATTCGTGATGCCGTAGCCATCCGCGAGCGACTCGACGCCTTTGTAGCGCGCCACGTCGAGAAACACGCCGCGTCCCACCATCCTGTCCTTGGTCTTCTCGATCCCGCATTTCTGCGCGCCGGCAGATGTGACTTCACGGCAATCGTAACCGTTCCACATATAGTTCTCATAAAACACGTGACCGAGGCCGTCCCATTGCGTGCCGCACTGGAGCGGCATGGTCACCATGTCGTCGGCGGCACGGATGCCGCGTTTGTCGAGCACGCCGGAATAGGCATCGGTGCCGGTGCGAAGCATGCTGTGGATCGGGTTGGTCCGCCCCATCGCCGGATACTTGCTTTTCGCGCCTTGCGGACCGGTGTGATCGAAATTGAGCGCGAGCGAGATGACCTTGCCCTTTTTGACGAGGCGCGTCGCGGCAACAATGTCCTCCGGCGTCGTATAGTTGAGCGTGCCGACCTCGTCATTGGGCCCCCATTTGCCCCAATTTTTGTACTTCTCGGCAGCGTCGCGCATATCCTGACGGGTGATCTTTCGAGCCGGCATTGAGTTTCCTCTGACGAAAGGGAAAGGCGGAGGCCGCGGGAATACAGCCTGTGCGCGCGGGCGATGCAAGCCCTACTGGCGCTCGTCCTGCGCAATGTTACGATGGCAAAAAACTGGGAGGGACACATGCCCGTAAGCATAAAAAGTCTGACAGTCGGCGCCGCGCTGTTTGCGGTCATCATCGGTAGCCAGCCTACGGCGGCCGCGGGCTACCCCGACCATCCGGTCAAGATCGTCGTGCCGTTCGCGGCCGGCGGCCCGACCGACGTGATGGCCCGATTGATTGGGCAAAAACTGTCGGAAAAACTCGGACAGCAATTCTATATCGAGAACATTGGTGGGGCGGGCGGAAACCTCGGCACCGTCAACGTCGCGCGCGCGGCGGGAGACGGATACACGCTCCTGATCGCGTCCTCGAGCTATGTGGTCAACCCGAGCCTGTACAAGAATTGCCCTTATGACCCTTACAAGGATTTTGTCCCGATCACCCTGGCTGCGATTACGCCGAATATCCTGATCGTTCATCCTTCGGTACAGGCAAAAACCGCGAAGGAACTGATCGAGGTCATCAAGGCCAACCCGAATAAATTCACGTTCGCTTCGCCCGGGCTCGGCACCACGCCGGATCTCGCGAGCGATTTGTTCAAGGTCACTTACAACCTCGATTTCGCCATTGCTCCCTATAAAGGTGGCGGACCGGCAGCACAGGCAGTCCTCGCCAATGAAGTGCCGGCATCGTTCGTCGCCATGACGCCGACCACCCAGCTTGTCCTCACCGGCAAACTGCGCGCCTTGGCGGTCACGACCAAAAAACGGTCCACGGCGTTGCCCGATGTCCCGACCTTGGCCGAAGCCGGAATCACCGGGCAGGACTCCGAAACCATGCAGGGTGTTTTCGCGCCAAAAGGAACGCCACAAGCGGTTGTCGACCTCCTGCAAAAGGAAATTGCAGCCATCGTCACGAACCCCGACATGAAGGCGAAGATGGCGCCACTCGGTTTCGAACCGGACGGCGGCTCATCGGCCGAGTTCGCCACTTACATCAAGGCGGAAGTCGAGAAGTGGGCCAAAGTGATCAAGGACGCCAAGATCCCGCAGATCCAGTGAGCCGCTGGCGGCCCGCCTGATGCGCATCGTCGATATCCGCGAGACGGCGGTCCCGCTCAACTCGACGCTCGCCAATTCGAGCATCGATTTCTCCGAAATGACGACATCGGTGGTCGCCGTGATCACCGATGTCGTGCGCGGCGGCAAGCCGGTGTGCGGCTTTGCGTTCAATTCCACCGGTCGTTATGCGTGTGGCGCGCAGATGCGGGCGCGCTTCATTCCACGCATCCTTAAGGCTCGCGCCGACTCTTTGCTCGACGACGCCGGAAATTTCGCGCCGGAAAAAATTCTCGCCGTCATGATGCAGAACGAGAAATCCGGCGGGCACAGCGAACGCTCCGTCGGCATCGGCACGATTGAAGTTGCGATCTGGGATGCTCTCGCAAAAATCGCGGAAAAGCCGCTGTATCGCGTACTGGCGGAGCGTTTCAACGGCGGAAATATCCCCGACAAGGTTTTCTGCTACGTCGGCGGCGGCTGGTACGCACCGGGCAAGACCACCAAGGACCTGCAAAGCGAGATGCGCGGACATCTCCATGCCGGCTACACCATGGTCAAGATGAAGGTCGGCGGGTTGCCGCTCGACCAGGACCTCGCCCGCGTCGAGGCGGTGAAATCGATCCTGCCGCCGGGTGCACAGCTCGCGGTCGACGCCAATTCGAAATTCGACCGCGCTGCCGCGCTCGCCTATGCGCGCGGGCTTGAGCCATTCGGACTGCGCTGGTTTGAGGAGCCTTGTGATCCACTCGACTTTGCGCTGCTTGCGGAAATTGCCGCCGTTTATCGGCCGCCACTCTCGACCGGCGAGAATCTGTTTTCGACCCAGGACGTCGAGAACCTTGTCCGCTTCGGCGGCTTGCGACCCGAGCGCAACGACGTCATCCAGATCGATCCGCCGCAGGCGTACGGCATTGTACAATATGCCCGCACGCTTGAGATGCTGGCGCAGCATGGTTGGCCGCGTGCCTGCATGTTTCCGCATGGCGGCAATCAGATGTCGCTGGCGATTGCGGCGGGCTTTGGCCTCGGCGGCGCCGAATCCTATCCCGGTGTGTTCGGCGATTTCGGTGGCTTTGCCGATGATGCACGCATCGAAAACGGGTCGATCACGCTTTCAGACCGGCCGGGCATTGGCTTTGAGGGCCAGGCCCGGCTTTACCGGATCATGCGTGAGCTGGCGGGGATTTGAGCCGCTACTCCGCGCCTTCGAGCACGCTTGGTATCTCGATCGGCGCTTTGGGACCGCGCAGGCGGACATAGATCTGCAAGCCGATCAGCAAGAAGCACAGGAAGATAAAGACGGCGCTGATCGGCCGCTCCACGAACACCAAGATGTCGCCACGCGAGATCAGCATGGCGCGCCGGAAGTTCTCCTCAAACCGCGGCCCCAGGACGAAGCCGAGCAGGATCGGCGCCGGATGAAAGCCGAGCCGCAACAGCACGTAGCCCAGAATTCCGATGACGACGGTCTCGCCGACCTGGAACATGTCGTTGTTGGCGGCGTAGACGCCGATGCTGACGAAGAACAGCGCGCTCGGGTAGAGATATTTGTACGGGATCGTCAGCAGCTTCACCCAGATTCCGATCAGCGGCACGTTCAGCAGAACGAGCATGATGTTGCCGATCCAGAAGCTGGCGACGAGGCCCCAGAAGATATCCGGATGCTCCTTGATCAGCTGCGGGCCAGGCACGATGCCCTGGATCATCAGCGCGCCGAGCAGCAGCGCCATCACCGCATCGCCGGGAATGCCAAGGCTCATGGTCGGGATGAAGTCGCCCTGCACCGACGAATGGGTCGAGGCCTCAGGCGCAATCACGCCTTCGATCAGGCCGGTGCCGAACTTCTCGGGATGTTTCGAGATCTTCTTCTCCGTCGCATAGGCGACGAACGACGCAATAGTTGGACCCGTGCCCGGTATCAGCGCGCACAGACTGCCGACCAGCGTGCCGCGGAACATCGGCGCGATCGCCTGCTTTATTTCGGCTTTGCTCGGACGCATGTCACGCAGGCGGACATTCGTATAGGCCGTATTGATCTGCGACACCTGGTTGACGCTGTTCATGAACTCGGCGATGCCGAACAGACCCAGCGCAAGCGCGACGAGTTCGATACCGTCATCGAGATGGGTCATTCCGAAGGTGAACCGCTCGGCGCCGGTCTCAAGATCGGTGCCGACGATGCCGAGCATTAGACCCATCACGGTCATGGCGACGCCCTTCAGCGGAGAGCCGCGCGCCAGCGTCGAGCCGGCCAACAGTCCGAGCAACATCAGCGAGCATATTTCTGCCGGGACCAAATTCAAGCGCAACGCGCACCAGGATCGGCGACAGGAAAATCATTTCCGTGATGCCCCAGGAGGCGCCGACGAACGACGCCATCACGGTCAAGCCGAGCGCAACGCCACCCCTGCCCTGCTTGGTCATCGGGAAGCCGTCGAGACAGGTGACAGCGTGCGGTGGATGACACGGCAAATTGAGCAGGATCGAGCAGATCGCGCCGCCATATTGCGCGCCGTACATCACGCCGGCGAGCATCAGGATCGCGCCCACCGGTTTGATGCCGAAGGTGAGCGGCAGCAGAATTGAAATTGTCGCCAGCGGACCCATGCCTGGCAGCACGCCGACCATGTTGCCGACGAGCACGCCGATAAAGCACCACATCAGATTGTGGGGCTGCAGCGCGACCCCGAAGCCGTACCAGAGGTCGGTCAGTGCAGTTTCAATCACAGGCCTCTCCACGTCAGCAGCGGCATCGGCACCTGCAGCAGATATGAAAACAACCCAACGCCGAAAATAGTCACCACCGTCGCCAACATGATCGAACTTTTTATTGTCGCCGTGCGGTCACCGAGCGAGGAAACAAAGACGCAAAAGAAGATACCCGGGATGAGGCCGAACAGGCTCCCGAACAGGATGAAGCACAGCGGCCCGGCGAGAATACAGGCCCAGCCGAGCCACTCGGGGTGCTCAGGCAGAATGCGCTCGTCATCGCTCTCTGGCGTCACCATTGCGGTTCCCGCAATCAGGAGCCCGAGAAAGATCAAAATGATACCGAGCGCCGTTGGCAGAAAGCCTGGCCCCATGTGCATCAAGGTGCCGAGCCGATAGCTCGGGCCTTTCAACGCCATCACAAGGCCAAACAGGATGACCAGCCCGCCAGCATAAAAGTCGCGCTTGCGCACAAGACTACGGACAAGCTGCGCGACCGGACCACGTTCGGACCGCAAAGATTTCCTCCACCATTTTTGTCGTTCTAGCTCTCGTCCCGCTGAGGATTAGGACGCCTCGACTATACAATCAATCCCTGTGCACCGGAATGCGGAACCTCCTGATTTCAGGCCCTAAGCACCTGTATTTACGCCGATAAAACCTTTGTAAACGTTGCCCGGGCATACTGTCGGCCAACGCGGTCGTGCGGCCTCGGTTCCTCAGTTCTGGAAGCGTAGTTGCGGGTCGCCGACACAAGGTGTGGCGAGAAAACAAAGTGCAGACGCCAGCGACTGAAATTTGAACATGAGCGCCGCCAAACCACCCACCATTGCGTTTGTCATCCCCTGCTACAATGAGCAGGCAGGCCTTCAGCACACGCTCGCGCGTCTCCTTGCCGATCTGGACAGACTGGAAAAATCCAAGGCCGTCTCGTCCAAAAGTTATGTCGTCCTGGTGGATGACGGCAGCACTGACCGCACCTGGAGCTTGATCGAATCTGCGTCACAGGCGAACGCGAAACGCATTCGCGGCCTCAAGCTGTCGCGCAATGTCGGACACCAGAATGCGCTACTGGCGGGCCTGCTCGGCCAGATCGGCAAGGCCGACGCGGTGATCTCCCTCGACGCCGACTTGCAAGATGACATCTCCGTCGTCGCAAGAATGATCGAACACTTCAGCAACGGCGCCGAGATTGTTTTCGCTGTGCGCGATGGACGATCCACGGACAGCTGGTTCAAGCGCGGTACAGCCGGTCTCTACTATCGCACGCTCAATTGGCTCGGCGCCGATATCATCCCGCACCACGCCGACTTCCGCCTGATGGGCGATCGCGCGCTGCGCGCGCTCTCGCAGTACGGCGAAACACACATATTCCTCCGCGGGCTCGTTGTTCAACTCGGCTTCAGGACCGCGACCGTTAAGTTCGACCGCCTGCCACGGCTGCATGGCGAAACCAAATACACGCTCGCGAAAATGCTTGGGCTCGCCGTCAACGGAATCACCTCACTGTCGGTACGGCCGATCCGCATGATCGCCCTGATGGGAATCATATTGTTCGTCGTCTTCATGGCGATGAGTCTCTGGGTCTTTGGCACCTGGCTGGCCGGCCAGACGGTGCAGGGCTGGACGTCAGTCATGCTGCTGTTCCTGCTGATCGCATCGTTTCAGACGTTTGCGATTGCGGTGATCGGCGAATATGTCGGGAAGATTTATTTCGAGGCCAAATCACGGCCTCGCTTCATCGTCGACCGGGAAACCGGTACAGCCCCGGCGCAAAGCCTCAGCCCTCATCTGCGGGCGGTTGAGCGGCAATAACCAGCCGCTGAAATTCGCAGTTCACGTGCAGCGTTGCGATCGGTATGGTGCGGCGGCGGTCAGCCCCGCCGCAGCCTGTTCGGACGACCGCGATGGATACCGACGCCCTCCGCCGACTTCATTATGCAGCAGCCATTGCGTGCGGCGTATTCGCGGCGCTGGTCATGCATATTCTTCTGACAGTATTTGGCCTCGGGCTCGACGCGGTTTTGCGCGACAGCGCCACCGGCAACAAACAACAATTTATCTCGGCGATGGCCTGGTGGGCGATCGCTGGTGCTGGCTTTGTCGGAGGTTGGGCCGCCGCCGCCTATTTAATCGCGGCAGCGCGTGAGCGCGAACTGGTCTACCGGCTGGCCCAGCGCTTCCTGATCGCATTGGTGTTCGTGGCCGCCACCGCCGGAGGCATCATGAGCAAGACCGGCAATCTTGGCGGCACGGTCGACGTGGTCGCGGGCTTGTCAGCATTGGGACTGGGGCTGGTTTGCGCCTTTTGTGGCGCGCGGCTCGCTTATCTAAACGCAGAGCAGGTTTAGCGGCCCGAACCGGTATTGCCCCACAAAAGAAGCCGCCGGCATTTGGCCGTCGGGCTTTTTCCCCAATGCACCGCGTTAGCGGCGCGGCTTGCGTGCGCTCTTGAGGCCGGAGACAGCCCTGGATTTTGCACTGCCGCGCCTTTGGGCTGCCACCGATTCCGCCACCGGCAAATCGTGCGACAGGTAGGCCAGCAACTTTAATTCTCGCCGGCCGCGCGTCACGGTGTCGAGGATGAGGCCGACGGCGGCTGACAAGAATGCGAGCAGCATGAGGCCGGTCGACAGAACCGCGGTCGGCAACCGCGGCACCAGACCGGTTTCAAGAAATGTCGTGACGATCGGAATTGCCAGGCCGACCGAGATCAACGCCAGCACCAGACCAATGCCGGTAAAAAATGGCAACGGGTGTTCGGCGCGATACAGGTTGCCGATGGTGCGGAGGATCCGAAAGCCGTCGCGCCACGTGTTGAGCTTGGACAGCGAGCCCTGGGCGCGCGCATAATAAGGCGTTTCGACCTCTTCCACAGCGAGGCCCAATACAAGCGCATGAACGGTGAGTTCGGTCTCGATCTCGAATCCGCCCGACAGCACCGGGAACGACTTGACGAAGCGGCGCGACAGCACGCGATACCCCGACAGCATGTCGTTGAGTTCTGAATCGAACATGCGCGCCACGAAACCGGTCAGCAGCTTATTGCCGGCGCGGTGTCCGGCGCGATAGGCGCCCTCGTCGCGGTCCACGCGCGCACCCACGACCATGTCGAGCTGCTTCTCGAGCAGCCGTCCGATCATCGGCCGGACACTCGGCGCATCATAGGTCGCATCGCCGTCGACCAGCACATAGATATCTGCGTCCACATCGGCGAACATCCGGCGAACGACAAAGCCTTTTCCCTGGCGCGCCTCATGGAAGACCTCGGCGCCGGCCGCGCGCGCCGCGCGCGCGGTATCGTCGGTTGAATTGTTGTCGTAGACGAGAATTGCCGCCGCCGGCAGCGCGGTCCGAAAATCGCCGACAACTTCACCGACGGACTTTCCTTCGTTGTAGCAAGGCACGAGAACGGCAATTTTGCAGGCGCCGAAATGGCCGGACTTGAAACCGGCCAACGTCGCGTTTTCACGTGTCAAAACATGCCTCCCGGCCGAACTTTGTCTGATTTTAGCAGCGCATTGGCGGCAGCGGAGAATTTTTTCCGCTCGCCGCGCGGGTCCCGCTCACGAAAATTTCACGCAATAAAGGCCCTCATCCGGTGTATCCTTGAACGGTATAATTCACGCGTTTTGAAATATTGGGGTCTTTCATGCGTATTCTCACTCTTGTTGGCGCGCTTGCAATTATCGTTGGCGCCGGTGCAGCAGTGTTCTTCTTTGGCGGCTACTACAGTGTCGCCGGAACCGCTGAAGAGCCGGGGATCGTCAAATGGGCCTTGGTGCAGGTCCGCACCGCATCGATCAACCGTTACGCAACGGATGTTCCGCCCGCCAGCATCAGTGATCCCGCCAGCGTGCAAGCGGGCGCCAAGGCCTACAGCGCCCTCGGCTGCGCCAACTGCCACGGCGCGCCCGGCGTCAATTGGGCCAAGTTTTCGGAAGGCCTGCACCCGGATCCGCCGGACCTGAAGGAAGTGGTTGATCATCGCACGCCCGCACAATTGTTCTGGGTGATCAAGAACGGCATCAACATGACCGGGATGCCAAGCTTTGCGCTTGCCGGCGCCAAAGACGACGAGATCTGGTCGGTGGTCGCGTTCCTGAAGAAACTGCCGAACGTCAAGGACGCCGAGTACAAGGCCTGGACCGCGCCACCAGCGCCACCCGCACCTGCCGCCGGCCGCAGCGCCGCCGCCCGCCGCCGAACCGCCGGCAGCCACCACTCCGCCGGCGCCGCCAGCCCCTCCGCCGGAGAGCAAATAGCCCGTTAAGCCGCTACAATGGCGCCATGAGTTTTGTCCGCCTTTACGGGCGCGTCCTCGACCAGCTGGGCCCCGACCGCCATGTCGGCTGGCTGCTGGCGGTCGCCAATGTCGCGCTGGCGATCGCGCTGTTCGCCGAGCCGGTGTTATTTGGCCGCGTCATCAATGTGCTGGCGGGCGCGCAGGCCAATCCGGCGTCGGCTGACTGGCCGCATCTGTGGCTGCTGCTTCTTGCCTGGGCATGCTTCGGCCTTTTCACGATTGTCTGCGCAACGACGGTTGCACTCTTTGCCGACCGGCTGGCGCATCGCCGGCGTCTGGCGGTGCTGACCAGCTATTTCGAGCACGTGCTGCAACTGCCGCTCGCCTATCACGGCGAAGTTCATTCCGGCCGCCTGATGAAAATCATGCTCCAGGGCACCGACACGCTCTGGTCCTTCTGGCTTGGGTTTTTCCGCGAACATCTCGCGGCTTTCGTGGCGTTGATCATCCTGGTGCCGCTGGCGCTCACACTCAACTGGCGGCTGGCCCTCCTGCTGATCGTCCTCTGCGTGCTGTTCGCCGTTCTCACCGCCCTGATCTTGCGCAAGACCGAAACGCTACAAAACACCGTGCAAGCGCATCATTCGGACCTCGCCGAGCGCGCGTCCGACGCGCTCGGCAACATCGCACTGGTGCAAAGCTTCGCGCGCGTCGAATCGGAAGTGCGCGCGCTCCAGTCGGTCAGTGAACAGCTGCTGGCGGCGCAATTTCCGGTGCTGTCATGGTGGGCGGTGGTGACCGTCCTCACGCGCGCGTCGACGACGCTGGCGGTGCTCTCCATTATCGGGCTCGGCACGTGGTTGTTTCAGCGCGGCCAGATCACGATCGGCGAGATCGTGACCTTCATGGCGCTCGCCGGCATGGTCATCTCGCGGCTCGAGCAGGCGGTCAGCTTTGCCAATCACATGGCGCTTGATTCAGCCCAGCTGCGCGAATTCTTCCGCGTGCTCGACACCGTGCCGGCGATGCACGACAGACCGGGTGCGATCGACCCCGGCCGCTTTGCCGGACGCGTCGAGTTCGACAATGTCTCCTTTGCTTACGATGGCACGCGGCCGGCGGTGTCGGGGCTCACCTTCACCGCCGAGCCCGGCGAGACGGTCGCGCTGGTCGGCGCAACCGGCGCCGGCAAGTCGACTGCGTTGATGCTGCTGCATCGCGGCTTCGACCCGCAGTCGGGCTGCATCAGGATCGACGGCAAGGACGTGCGCGACATGCAGCTCGGCGCCCTGCGCCGCAATATCGGCGTCGTCTTTCAGGAAGCCCTGCTGTTCAACCGCTCGGTCGCGGAAAACCTGCGCGTCGGCAAGCCCGACGCCAGCCACGAACAGATGCGCGCTGCCGCCGCGGGTGCACAGGCGCTCGATTTTATCGACCGCAATCCGGATGGCTTCGATGCCGATGTCGGCGAACGCGGGCGGTCGCTGTCGGGCGGCGAACGTCAACGCCTGTCAATCGCGCGCGCGTTGCTCAAGGATCCGCCAATTCTCATTCTCGATGAAGCAACCAGCGCGCTCGATGCCGCCACCGAACAGCGCGTGCTGGCGGCGCTCGACGAGGTCATGAAAAACCGTACGACGTTTGTCATCGCGCACCGCCTCGCGACGATTCGTAAAGCAACCCACATCCTGGTGTTCGATGGCGGGCGGATCGTCGAGTCCGGCACGTTCGACGAATTGCACAAGCTAGGCGGCCGCTTCACGCAGCTCACGAAGGCACAGTTTTTGCCGATCGACGCCTGAGCGCGCCGGCGGCCGCGACCACGACGCCGGTCAGGCTCGCAAGCACCGCCCAATAGGCATAACGGAAGTCGGAAGCCACCCCGACGGCATAGAAGGTCAGGACATAGACCGCGGCCGAGCCGCAAACGCCTATCATATAAGCCCCTTCCGGCCGCTCACGCCTGCTCCAGCCAAACGCGCAAATCGCAACGCAGAGCAGCAACCATGTGCCGGCCCGAAACAACGGCGTCGGCTTGAGCGCATCGTGGATATTTTTGACCGCGACGAAGGCCGGGCGGTCCGGAAACGGAATCTTCGTCGTGTCCTCGATATCAATGAGCCACATCGTAAGATTCGAGCCGGCCAGAAAATTCCACATGAACGCCGATCGGTGCTCAAGGTAGGCCACCGGATGGTGCGCAATGGCGCTGACCCAGGCATTGGTCACGGCCGGCGTGCCGAACAGTTTTTCTTCCTTTTCCAGTTTTTGCATCACGAACTGGCACGGCGTGCGGGTCCAATAGATGTCCCACTCGGTCGGCTTGTAGCAAACGTTCAGAAGCAGCGCCGTCTCGGACTCATTCCAGCGGACAGGGAACTGGTTCTGCTGGGAGAAATGGCTGATGCCGCCGAGATCGAAGACCATGATCGATTGCAGCGGATGCTGGCGGACGGCTCCCAGCGCGCCGTAGTAGACAACTTGTACCAGGCCAAAAAACACCGCCATGGCGGGCACGAACATGATGGCCGTTCGCTTCCAGCCAAATTGATTGGGCCAGATCGCATAAGCGGCGAGCAGTGGCGCCGCAATAAGTGCATTCGGGCGCAGCAGGACGCCAAAGCCGCACAACGCAAGCGCAAGCGTTTGAAGCGACAGGCGCGCAATGGTGCCGCGCCCGACGGCAATAAAAGCGATCGAACCGGCCAGCAGCCAGGTGACCGAAAACAAGACGTCGCGCCAGATGATCCCGGCGAAGACGAAAGCCGGCGGCGTCAACGCCAGCAGCGGAAGCAGCACGGCAAGCAAAACCGTCCGCCGGGCGAGCGCAAATGCCAGTGCTCCGAAGGCCAGCCAATAGGCCGTTATGATCAGCAGGAACATGCTGCCCGACCCCGGCGCGATCGGATTGATCAGCCGCCACAACACTGTCATCGCCGGCGACTGCCAGTCACCCAGCACGCTTTTGGTGATGTCCTCGAAGACGTATTTTGCGTCATAGGTCATGACGCCCGGATAGAAGACCAGCAGCGTCAATCCATAGCCAGCGAGGATCAGCGCGCAGACCGCGAGACGTGCCGGCCAAACTTTTGCGCTGTCACGCGGTAGCATAGATATCCCCCGAATTGGCGGCGTGCGGTAGCCCGCTCAACCATCCGACGATGGTCGCACTGTCGACCCAACCGTCATGGACAAGCGACTGGCTCTCGCCGAGCGCGGCATTGAACCGCGACAGTCCGAGCGCGACGCAGCGGCTGACGCAGGCCAGAGCGATGGCGCGCTGGATCGTCGTAAACTCGAACGACAGTGCCTTCACAGATTGCGACAGTCCCTGCAAGGCTTCCGCCTCAAATCCTTCAACATCGATCTTGATGAAGGATGGAACGCCGTGGCGTGCGATCAGCGCGTCCAGCGTTGTCACCGGCACGACCAGTGATCGCGTCCAGCGCTGGGTTTCCCATCCCGGAGCATCGCGCGCCGCGCTGATGAAGTCCGGCGAGGCTGTTGAAACTGTCGGGTTGTCGGGATTGATCATGATGCGCGTCGATCCGCTCGCGCGGCCGACCGCCACCGGTTCGATCACGACGTCGCGGCTGCGGCCATAGATCAAGCCGAGCAATCTGGCGAAGGCCGGCTGCGGCTCGACGGCAATGACGCGGGCGCCCAGCCGGCGGAACGATGCAACGCGGTCGCCGACATGGGCGCCGACGTCGAAGACCAGGTCGCCACGCCGGACAAATTGGCCATAGAGCCGGTCCATCGCCGGCGCCCGCGACCGATCGCCGTAATAGATGCGCAGAGAGCGGATGACGCTGCGGGCGGTCCGAAGGGCGTCAAGCACCACGTCAAACCGCGCTGGGCCGTGGAAACGGCCTGGCTGTCTCGATCGCAGGCAGCATCAGGGCATGCAGCGCGGGCGGAGGCGATATTTCTTCGGGCAATCGCCCGAGGCCGATACGCGCCGACAGTACTCCAAGCCACGGCCAGGCAGTGACGATCGCGAACGGGATCGCCAAAGCCGGCCCGGCCGCCAGAAATAACGCATAGGGAATCGCTCCCGGCTGCGTCAGCGCCAACGTGCCGAGCGTGGCAAATCCAAGCAGTGTGTGCGGCCAGAGATTGTGGAACGCGAGTGTGAAGGGCACCGCGTGATCGTCGCGGGTTTGGCCGATCCATCCAATCTCGCGGCCGAACAGCAGCCCGGCCAGGAAGATCGTGTGGCCGAACCACAAGATCGGGCACAGAAGAATAGAGTAGATGGTCTCGATCGCGTAATTGACCAGGAAGCACGCTGTTCCGCCGAAATCACGCCGAAGCGCCGGCCGCGACAGAATGTCGACGGCACTGGCGAGCTTCGGCGAGAACCACATCACCAGGACGCAAATGAAAAGCGCGATGCCTGCATCGGCACGGATGTATTGGCCCGGTGCTTCGGCAAATGCGAGCGAAAGCGTCGCCACGACCAGCATGCCGATCCAGGCCGGCGACCCGATGAACATCAGGATTGCCAGCGCGAGCTGGTAGCGGCTCACCCATTTGAGGCCGGGCATCACCAGAAACTGCCAGTACTGCATGTTGCCCTGGCACCAGCGCAAATCGCGACGAATGAATTCGATCAAGGTCGGCGGGTTTTCCTCCCAACCCAGATCTTCTTCGGGCAGCACGCGCACGTCATAACCGGCGGCGCGCATGAGCGCGGCCTCGATCTGGTCATGGCTGAGGATATGCCGGTCGTCGGACCCATCCTTCGACACAACAGGCAGCGCACAATGCGCGATGAATGGCTTGAGCCGGATCGCCGCGTTGTGACCCCAATAGGGCCCGCAATCGCCCTGCCACCACGCGCTGCCCATGGTGTAGGAACGCATCCCGAGCCGCATGCCGAATTGAAAGACGCGCGCGAAGGCACTGGTTGAGGGAAGACCGACGACCAGGCCTTGCAGGATTCCCAGCTTTTGATCGGCCTGCATGATCCGGATCAGGCGGAGCACGGCGTCCGCCGTCATGAAGCTGTCGGCATCGAGCGTCACGGCGAATTCGTGTTGCGCGCCCCATCGCTCGCAGAAGTCGCGGATGTTTCCGGCCTTGTAGCCCGTGTTGATATTGCGCCGGCGATAGGTGATCGCGACGCGGCCGCGCCAGCGATTGGCCAGGAGATCGAAGCGCGCCTCTTCCCTCGCCGCAATATCGGAATCGCTGGTGTCGCTCAGCACGTAGAGATGAAAGCGATCGCCAGATCCGGACACAGCGAGGCCCGCCAGCATCGGCTCAAGATTGCGGATCATGCGATCGGGCAATTCGTTGCGGATGCAGAGCAGGATCGCGGTCGAAGCCGTGATCGGCTCGTCCCCGCGCAGTTGGCCGGTGATCGGCACCACCGCCGCAATCGGATCATCCGAAAAACGCATGATCAGAAATCCGATCATTGCGTTCCAGAACCCCGCCACCATCCACGGCAAGGTCATCGCAAAGAGCACCAGCAGCACGATATCGATGACGCCGATGCCGCCCGGCGACAGCGCCAGCGCGGCCAGTGCCAGGGATCCAGCCATGGTGACGGCAAATAAAACGCAAAACAGCATACGCCGGCCGGTCATTGAATTGCCGGCAAGGGCGATTTGCGTCGGTTGCAATGGAAGACGCTTTAACACGCGATTACGACTTCTAATCCCCGGCGGACCGTGCAAGTTTGGTAATATAACACGTGAAACGGCTCCAATAGTCCAATCCGGGTGAGAGACACAGTGGTTACCAGCCGGACAGACAAGCTTGCGCAGGCGCTTTGGTATATCGCGCCAGGTCAGGCGGAAATACGACAGGAAACGCTTGCGCCGGTCGCCCAGGGCGAGGCGCGGGTGCGCGCGCGCTTCGGCGCGCTAAGCCGAGGGACTGAAGCGCTGGTATTTGCCGGACGTGTGCCGGAGAGCGAGCATCAGCGCATGCGCGCGCCGCTGATGGGTGGAAATTTTCCGTTCCCGGTCAAATACGGCTACGCCACCGTCGGCGAGATCGAGGACGGGCCGCAGGATCTGCGCGGGCGCAGCGTCTTTGCGCTGCATCCGCATCAGAGCCTGTTCAACATCTCCGCCAAGCTCGCTGTCATTGTCCCCGACAGCATCCCGCCGCAACGCGCCGTGCTGGCGGCAAACATGGAGACCGCACTCAACGCGGTCTGGGATGCGGGCGTCGGACCCGCCGACCGGGTGGCAATCGTCGGCGCCGGCACGGTCGGCGCGTTGGTCGCCTTTCTTTGCGGCAAGATTCCCGGGACCGATGTCACGCTCGTCGATATCAACACCACGCGCGGGGAATTAGCGCAGAAGCTCGGTGTTCGCTTTGCGAAGCCCGAAGCAGCAAAGGGTGATTGCGACATTGTTTTTCACACGAGCGGAAGCGCGGCTGGACTTGCCTCGGCCATCGCGCTTGCGGGCGAAGAGGCGACAGTCCTCGAAATGAGCTGGTACGGCGACATGGCGGTGGCGGCTTCGCTCGGCGGCGCGTTCCACAGCCGCCGCCTTCGGCTTATATCCAGCCAGGTCGGACAGATTGCCCCGTCACATCGACCGCGCTGGACGCACGCGCGGAGGTTGGCCGCCGCGATCGCAATGCTCGACGACGCCCGCCTCGATGCCCTGCTCGCGCCCGCCGTGGCGTTCGATGACTTGCCGAAGAAACTTGCTTCCATTCTCGATCCGAAGAGCGGCACTCTTTGCCAGCTCATTGCCTATTGAGGGGGTTCCGGTGTTCGCTGTCGAAGTTCGCGACCACATCATGATTGCTCATTCGTTCCGCGGCGATATTTTCGGGCCGGCGCAGGCGCTGCATGGCGCGACATTCGTAATCGATGCCGCATTCATCGCCGAAAAGCTCGACAGCAACGGCATCGTTGTCGACATCGGCCGTGCGCACGAGGCGCTCAAAGCCGCCCTGGCGCCGCTCAATTATCGCAATCTCGATGATCTGACGGAGCTCAAGGGCACCAACACGACCACGGAATTCCTCACCAAGCATATTTTCAATTCGCTGGCGGCGGCGGCGCGCGCCGGCAAACTCGGCCGCGCGGCGCGCGAACTCAAGTCGATTCGCGTCACGCTGTCGGAATCGCACGTGGCGCGCGCCTGGTACGAGGCGGATTTGTGGTGAAGCGGTTCGCCTTCGCGGTTCCGGGCGATCTTGCGACCCCGACCGGAGGCTATGCCTATGACCGGCGGATAATTGCCGAACTCGGCAATCTGGGCTGGCAGATCGATATCGTCGATCTTGGCCAGGGCTTTCCTTTTCCGAGCGATGCAACGCGCAAGGTGGCGCACGAGCGCTTGCTCGCCCTTCCCGCCGATCGCATTGTGGTCGTCGACGGACTGGCGCTTGGTGTTTTGCCGGAGACCGCACGCGCGCTGCGTCGTCTGCTCGCGCTGGTGCACCATCCCCTCGCGGTCGAATCCGGGATCAGCAAGGAGCAGGCCGAAAGCCTGCGCGCCAGCGAACAAGCGGCACTATCCGCGGCACGGCATGTCGTGGTCACCAGCGCCGCAACGGCAGGGCAGTTGTCGTCCCACTACGCTGTTCCTGCGGAGCGCATGACCGTCGTGCGGCCCGGCTCGGATTCTGTGCCTCCGGCACCGCGGCGGGCGGACGATACACTCCGGCTGCTGTCGGTGGGCGCCGTCGTACCGCGCAAAGGATATGACGTCTTGATCGCCGCGCTGGCGACGCTGACGGATCTGCAATGGAGCCTGACAATTGCCGGCGATTGCACACGCAATCCAAGGACTGCCGCTCAATTGAAGGCCGATATTGAACACCATGAACTCGACGATCGCATATCCGTTCTCGGTGCTGTGCCGGCGCAGCAGCTCGGCGAATTGTATGCGGGGCCGATATCTTCGCCCTCGCCTCCCGCTATGAAGGCTACGGCATGGCCTATGCTGAAGCGATTGCGCACGGCGTACCGGTCGTCGGAACAAATGCCGGCGCCATTCCGGGCACCGTCCCGCCAGATGCCGGATTACTCGTCGCACCGGATGATGCGTCTGCCTTTGCATCAGCACTGCGCCGTTTGATCGGGAGTGCGGATGAGCGGCGGCGATTTGCGGATGCCGCGCGGAACGCGGCGGCGCAGCTCCCCACCTGGCCGGAGTCCGCGAAATTATTCGCACGCGCGCTGGAGGCCGTGACATGACGGGCTTTTCAGCCGACTGGCTGACGCTGCGTGAGCCGTTCGATATGCGCGCGCGCAACCCGTCCGTTCTCGATGCGGTTGCGCACTATCTTGCAACGTATCCATCGGTGCGCATCGTCGACCTTGCCTGCGGCACGGGCTCGACATTGCGCGCATTGAGCGCGCGGATTCCATCCCGGCAAAACTGGAATCTTGTCGACAACGATCTCAGCCTGCTGGCACGCGCGACGGCAACGGAACATCGTGACAACGTGGTCGTCAGCGGAATTCCGCTCGATCTCAATCGCGACCTCGAAGCGGCACTCGACGGACCTGTCGATCTCGTCACCACGTCCGCGCTGCTCGACCTGGTCTCCGAATCCTGGCTGGAGCGGCTGACCGTGGAAATTGCCGCGCGCGCGATCCCGTTCTATGCGGCATTAAGCTACGAGGGCACGATCGAACTCGCCCCGCGTGATCCACTCGATGCAACTGTCATTGCCGCCATGAATGCGCATCAGCGCACGGACAAGGGCTTTGGTCCTGCGCTGGGACCCGCCGCGGCCGACGCCGCAATCGCGCGTTTTAAATCGCTCGGCTATTCGGCGAAGCACGGCCGGTCCGATTGGGTCATAAGCGCGCAGGATCAAGACATGCAAAACGAAATCTTGGCGGGCTGGGCGCATGCCGCCCGCGAGATGGATGCGCTCACGCTTGCTGACACCGCGGCCTGGCTGACACGGCGCCGCGACTTCGTTGCCGGTGGACGCTCAACAATCCGTGTCGGTCATGTCGACGTCTTTGCAATGCCGATCGGAACGCGCTGAGCCGACAAATCGCAGTCGTACAGTACTTCGTCTTCGATCTGGTGGACATGCATAGGTACACGCAACGCCTGGTCGGCGCGATCGACCGGCGGCAGCGTGAAGCTGGCATGCCCCGCGCCAAGAATGACTGGCGCCACCATCACGTGCAGTCGATCGAGGCAACCGGCGGCAAGAAATCGCGAGACCGTCACGGCGCCGCCTTCGATCAGGACCCGGCGAAGTCCGTGCTCGGCCAAAGCGGCAAGGATCGCCGCGGGAGCGATCTGCCCGTCCCTCGCCGGCAACGCAATCGTTTCAACACCAGGTGGCGGCGCGCAGCGCGTGCCTTGCGCAACGATCAGCAGACGGCGCGTGCCATCCGCGGCAAACACTTTGGCTTCGCGGCCGAGCCGGCCTTTGGGATCGATGACCACGCGCGCCGGGTGCGCTCCAGACACGCGCCGCACCGTGAGCTGCGGATCGTCGGCGATGGCAGTGCCGACGCCTATAACGATACCGTCGACGAGCGCCCGCAGCCGATGCAGGTGGGCAAGGCCTGCCGGGCCGTTGATGTATTTCGAGTGCCCGGATTCGGTTGCAATGCGCCCATCGAGGGATTGGCCGATCTGGCCGACCACGACGAGATCGTCCACCGCACCCTTGCGCAGTGGGCCAAATATAGCGCCCCAGGGCTGTGGCCAAGGCTCGGCCAAAGACTGCGGGAAAGGCTGGTCCGCGGAGCGGAAAATATTGCTAAAGTCCATCCAGGGGTCGGTAGACCCTCTGCTGGTATGGTTATCAGGACCTGGTGGGACGAAGTTTTTTGATGACACGAGTCAACCAAACGTACGATCAGCGCGTTTAATCTCTGTGGTTGCCATCAAGCTGGCATAAATCAAGTCTATTTACGACCGGGACTAGAAGACGACTTACGGTGTTTGTTATTTCAGCCAATAAGAAGCAGGGTGTTTTGTAATGACTGCGGTGGGGACGAGCGTTAGCTCAGCGTTATTCGGCACTCGAGGACATACCAGCGTCAGCCGCGGTTTAGCCGAATTCCAGAGCCGCCGGCCCGTGCTCATCAAGGGAGCCGGCGAAACGATCTTCGCCCTGCCCGTTGAAGGTCTCGACCGGCAAAGGCTGGCCGAATTCAGGGCGCTATGTGCGCCATCCGTTCCGCGCCTCATCGTCACGGCGCGGCGTGCATTCGCGCTCGGCATTCCCGCCGATGAACCGATGGCCTTGCGTCTCGCCACGGCCGACGACGCAAAGACAATCCTTTCATTCGTAACCGACGCCACCAGCGATCGTGTTCCGGAATCCGTTCCCGCCGGGCGCGCGGAAGCGGCCGCGATCAAGCTCGTCAAATTGGCACAGGGACTGCCGGCGGTGCTCGCCGCCAATGTTGCGCCCGAGGCAATTTCATCCGCGTCACCCATCATCACCGTCGAGGCCGCCGCGGTGGCGCGCTTTGCCAACGACGCAATCCATTCGCTGACCATTGCGAGCGAAGCCTCGGTGCCGCTCAATTCCGGCACGCGCACGCGCTTTGTCGTTTTTCACGACGCAATCGGCGACAGCTCGGTCGCGATTATTGTCGGCAAGCCCGACTTTTCAAAGCCAGTCCCCGTGCGCCTGCATTCGGCGTGCCTGACCGGCGACGTCTTCGGCTCGCGGCGCTGCGACTGCGGCGATCAGCTTCGCCTTGCGCTCGCCTGCGTCGAAGAACTGGGCGGCGGTGTTATTCTTTACCTGGCGCAGGAAGGCCGCGGCCTTGGCCTCGCCAACAAGATGCGCACCTACCAGTTGCAGGACCATGGCTTCGATACGGTTGATGCCAACACCACGCTCGGCTTCGACGATGATGAGCGCGATTACGGCATCGCAGCCCGCATGTTGCAGATGCTCAATTGCACGCGCATCGTGCTGCTCACCAACAACCCGGCCAAGCTCGAGGGTCTCGCCAAGGCCGGCATCGACATTGCCAGCCGGATGCCGCTCGAGGCGCCGATCAACGCCGATAACCGTCGCTATATGACGGCCAAGGCAGAGCGCGCCGGACACCGGCTCGATCACCTGCTTGCGTCACTCGGCGACCCTTCCTGATAGACCCGCTTTACCCGGGACTGGCAACATTCGGTGGTGCTGGTATCGTCGTAGCAAGTGACGCATTCAAGTGGTGCACCAAAGCGCCACACTAAAATGCCGCACTCAAGTGCGGCGGTATAAACGTGGGTGGGGGGATGGTAACGGCCATGGCCAATAATGTGCCAAGCCGGTTGATCGGCGAGCTTACGTTTCAGGATATCCCGAAGCGTCTTCGCGCGGCGTCGATTCTTTGCCTGCCCATCGGGTCGATCGAACAGCACGGCCCGCATTTGCCGCTCAATACCGACGCTGTGTTGGCGGAAGAGTTCACCCGCCGCATCATTGGCCGCTGGGTCGAAACCTACGATCTCTGGCAACTCCCGACACTCTCGGTAAGCCTTGCGCGCGAGCATGAATGGGCGCCCGGAACGCTGTCGCTGTCGATTCAGGGAATGACCGCCCTGGTGCGCGACCTTGGCCGCGAGATCGCGCGCGGCCTCCCGACGCGCAATCTCGCGATCATCAACGGTCACGGTGGCAACCGCGGAATCCTGGAAGCGCTGGCGCAAGACCTGCGCGCAGACTTCGGTCTCAACCTCTGCGTCCTGCACCCCGCCGTCTGGGCGGAGGCGGCCAACGCCGCGATACCGGAAATCCACGGCGGGAAAAACGAAACGTCGATGATGCTGGCGATTGCGCCGCATCTCGTTCGCCGCGATCTGATTGCGCAAAAGATCAAGCTGGATGCTGATGCCGTACGCGGGGTCATCCTCGACCAGGCCGTCACCTGGCCCTGGACAACAAACGAAAAGCAGATCGCCGATATGGGCGTCATCGGCGATCCAAAGGACGCTTCCGCGGAATTTGGCGAGCACTTGCTCGAGCAAATCGCGAACAACGCCGGCCGTGTTTTCAAGCAACTTCTGGATCGTCAGCACCGTGAGCGCGATTAGGGAAAACACAGCCGTCCTGCCCTGGAGCGCCGCGCGTTCCGGCGCCGATGTCCTGCGCGCGCTCGTGGTCATCACCGGCCTTTGCTGGTCGCTCGCATTTGTCATTGTGGCGCTGGACTACGACCTGCAACTCTATGGCGACGGCGCGATGTTCTCCTATGCGGTCGCGGCGCAGGATGTCTGGGCGTTTCACTGGCACAATATTTCGGGCCGGCTGACCGTTTTCCTCCTCACGCTATGGCCGGCGGAATTGTTTGCCGGCGCGACCGAAAACCCCTGGGACGGCGTCGTGGCCTACGGATTACTGTTTTACGTGGCACCGCTGATCGGGCTGCTCGCGACCTTTTCGGCGGACCATTCCAGAAACCGCATTATTTTCACCTATGCCTGTTTCTCAACCGCCCTGCTCTGCCCTCTCGTGTTCGGTTTCCCGACCGAGATGTGGATGGCGCACGCGCTTTTCTGGCCGGCGCTTGCCGTCGCCCACTACGCGCGGCGCGGCTTTCTCGGGACGGCTTTGGTATTTCTGCTGCTGCTCGCGCTGGCTTTGACGCATGAAGGCGCCGTGGTGCTGGCACTGGCGATCGTCGCCACGACCGCGCTCCGCGGCATGCGCGACGCCGCGTTCGGGCGCGCGGCGGGCGCAATGGTCGCGGTTCTGATGGTTTGGGTCGAAGTCAAAATACTGCTGCCGCCCGGCAATTACTTTGCCGGCGTGCTCGTGAAGGCTGCGCTGCACTTCTTCGATCCCCAGACCTTCGAGGTCAATATTGTCTTTCTGCTCTGTGCCTCGCTGGCCGGGTATGGCTTTGCGTTCATCATCCTGTCCCGGCTTGTCCCGGGCAAAGCGCATCTCTGGGCGGCCGCGATCGTGGCTGCGATCCTCGCCATTTACTGGTTCGGGTTCGACCAGGCGATCCTCGCCGACCACCGATATTACATGCGCACCATGCTGGTGATCGTAACGCCCGCGCTCGGCCTATCGGCGGCGTTCTATGCACTGCGCGCCGACGGCCTGGCGCCGCATATGCCCGACCTGCCACGCGCGATAACGGCTTTGGCGGACGGAATCACGGCTGAAGCATTCGCCGGCGCGTTTCTCATTGTGACGCTGGTCTACGCCGTCGAGACCGGACAATTCGTCTCGGCCTGGACGGACTACAAAACGGCGGTGAAGACCCTCGCCACCGGCACCGCAGCCGACCCGTCGCTCGGCGATCCGCATTTCGTCTCGTCCGGCCGCATCGATGCCGATCTCAATCGTCTGTCCTGGTTCTCGACGACGCAATATCTCTCGGTGATCGTGGGCAACTTTGCGCCAAACCGGCTGGTCGTCGACCCGGCAAATACTTATTTCTGGTTGTCGTGCGAAACCGCCGCCGCAAACAGCACTGCCGACCGCCTGGTGCCGGCGGCAAGTCGTGAGCTCGTGCGAACGTATTCGTGTTTGCATCGCTGACGATCGCCCGATCGCGCGCATAGCGCAACGCAGCGACACACTTTCGAGACCGGCATCACGGTACCAACCATGACACCGTGCTCCCATCGGAAACACATCGCCAAAACTGTCGCTGTTTTGATTTATATCAACCGGGAAAAAAACATCCCGAATATATCAATCGGTTTTAAAAAGGTTCGCGAGGGTGCGGGATGGAAAATCCGCGCACCCGGTTAGCTCTGGGCGACGGATTGATCGTGGCCCCTTTCTCGCCCGAGCCGACTGTGTCGGAGCGTGGCAATGCCGGTTCTCGCCTTTCTTGCATTCGTCGGGATTGCGCTGGTTGCCCTGCTGTTCGTTGCCGATGCAACGCTCGAGCGGGATTCGCCTGTGATCATCACCAGCGAGCGCATCGGTCTGCCAGCGCCGTGGCATCCCGACACAACGCAAATTCTCTCGGCCGCCCCGGCACCCGCGCCTGACATGACATCGCAAGCTGTCTTTGCTGCTCAACCCAAGTCCAGGCCTGAGGATTTGGCGAAGGTCGGCGCGGCGGCGCGCGCGGCGCGAGCTGAAGCACCTCCACAATACAATCGCCTCCCGCAGCGCACCGGCGACCGGCAATACGGCCTGGTCGACAGATTTTCCATTAAGGGCCAATAGGACGGTGCAAGATGACACGAGACCTTAGTGCGACCATTCTTTTTAGCCTCGCGGGAATGATCGCCGTCGGTTATATCCTGCTGGCGGTCGGACCTCTGCCGTAAGCCCTACCGATCCGACGCAAAGACCGAGCCGATAACTGCATTGAACCGGGCTACCGCAAAAATCATGCAAAGGACCTGGTTTATTCCGGTTGCCGGACTTTTCGTGGTGGGCGGTCTTTCCGGCGCTTCCGGAGAGTGGATAGAAGCGGTCGCAGTCGATCGGGCGACCGGGCAAAAGACCATCACGATGACGAATGCCGCGTTAAATTCCACGCGCCAATTCGGCAGGAAGGTTTCGGCCAAGCTTGTCCTGCAATGCATTGAAGACCGCACGAAAGCAAAGCACCCACGTGCTGCAGTAATTTTTTCCGAGCGCATTGCGTCGGAGACTGTGCGAGCCAAATATCGGATTGATAATGACGCAATTCAACGCAACAAGGTGGCGCCTGTTGAAAATGATGGAGCTGCGCTCGCGTTGGACTGGCCGGAATTTATGTCGAGGCTATCGTCATCATCCATATTACGAATAGAGTTCAGTCTTCCATCGGCCGGCGACGCATTAATTGAGTTTGATACGACCGGCGCCAGTGACGCTTTCAGCCGTCTTCAGTGCGTCAGACCGCGAACCTAAAATTGAAGTTCTGGTGTTGAAGGTACGCCCCCAGCGGTACTCGGGTGGGTTGCGAGCGTGCCATTTGCGCCACAGGAGATCAAAAAGTGTGCGAATTGCCGGGTTCCGGGGCAGGCTTTATTAGTTCGCACAACCCCCACGCGATATAAAGACACAGGCGACGGGCGAACTGCCTGTTCGGCGCAAGGCGTTTGGAGGAGAAAATCGATGCGAAGACATTCGTTAATTTTGCTCGCTGCCGCGACAATCGGACTGGCTGCAAGCCAGGCACTGGCAGCTGATCTACCGAGGAAGGCTCCGGCTTATATGCCGCCACCTCCACCTCCGATGACATGGACCGGCTGCTACTTCGGCGGCAACATCGGTGGCGCATTCGGCGACGCCAGTCTGAGTGGCCCGAGTGGAACGGTCTCCACGGATGGTTCGGGTTTTGCCGGCGGCGGCCAGATCGGCTGCGACTACCAGTTCAGCGGCGGTTGGGTGGTCGGCATCCGCAACATGTTCGATGGGACAAGCAACAAGCGAAGTGGAACGATCGGCGGTGGTCCGCTCGCAGGTGACGTCGTCAACTTCAACAACCAGTGGTTCGACACGCTGACGGCCCGCCTGGGCTACGCGTTTCAACCGGCCTGGTTGCTCTACTTGCAGGGCGGCGCTGCCTGGGGTCACACGAGCACAAACATCACTGCCTCTGGCGTTCAAATCGGCCAGACCTCCAACACCAGAACGGGCTGGACGATTGGTGGCGGCATTGAATGGATGTTCGCACCGCACTGGTCCGCATTCCTCGAAGGCAACTACATGGACTTCGGGTCGCGCAATGGGACTGCATTCACTCCGGTCGGAACGACTTGTGCGCCAGGGTGCCTCTTCAGCGCCAAAGCGACCGAGACAACTGTCCTCATTGGCGTGAACTACCAATTCTTCTAAAGGACTTCGAGCGGCTGCGCACCGCCGCTCAGCTGAGAAAATTCAAAACCCCGGGCCATTCGCCCGGGGTTTTTCGTGACGTACGCGCCGCCGACGGACTTCATCCTCCGAGGGCGATCGCAATTCCCACGAGTGCGGCGCCGATGGCGACCATGATAACGCCGGTTAGCCAGGGTCGAAGGCCGGCATAACGCGCGAAAATTACTCCGCAAAAAAACAACGAAATCACGGCGGTCGCGTTGGAAACTCGCAGCGCCGTTTGCGCGTTTTCAAAGACGAGAAAAGGAATCACGACCGGAAAGGTGGACAGAATGACAAGGATACAAACGCCGAATGCACCCAACCAGTCACGTCCGGTCAGCCTGGCGCGTGTTTCGGATTCCGGCAGCCGGCGAAGTCCTTCCTGGATCAAGTCCAGCTGTGGTGGTTGAAAAATCGACGCGAGCAGCGGTGGGAGCGCGTCTGCAATTGTGCGGTTGGCACTTTCACGATCGACCGCCCCACGTACTTCCCGCAACAACAAGGCATTACTGCCGCGGTCAGCGAGACGCGCCATAATATACATTCCGGCATCAATGATCCCCCAAGCGATATTGCAGCCGAGTGCCGCAATTAACATGGTCCGGATCTGAATTCGGTCCGCCGTGACGACGCTGGTTGCGCCTGTAACGGTGAGCGCCATGATCAGGCCGAAAAGTATCTCAGCGACCCGTTCGCTTGGCTCGAGTACCCGATCAGGTAATCTCATTGGGTCCCCCTGGTGGACACATCAATATCGCACTTGCTTTCCGACGGGAGAAGCCCAAGCATACTACCTCTGGGCGAAATAGCGGTATGCGCGGCGCCGAGGGCCCAAGCCGGAGCGACATTTGCAGTCGACTGACCTGCATCGTTCACGTGCGAGCGCAGTGGTCGCGGCCATCGCGACGTGTTTCGTTTCGGTTGCCGTCAGTCCGGCACAGGGACAGACACCCACAGAAACCTCCGGCGGAACAATCAGCCTCGGTGGCCGTGGCTGGTTGCCGGCCGAAGTCACGCCCGCGCCGGATCATCCCGCGAACCAATTCGGATTTGACGCCCGCGCCGGATTTGCGTCCGACTACATGTATCGGGGAACGACGCTATCCGACCACAAACCGGCGGTCGGCGCCGCCATGGAAGCGACCTTTGCCCAACTCTACGCCGGCGTCTCGGTAGCGAGCGTCAAATTGCCGACCCAACCGGCCGCGGAAATCACGATCAGCGGCGGCATGCGTCCGAAAATCGGAGATGTCGATTTCGACCTGCGCGCAACGTACTTTCTCTATCCCGGCGAAACATTGGCCGGCGCGACCAACGGCATTAATTATTGGGAGGCCGCGATCCGCGCCGACAAGCGGATCACAGAGTCGATCCGCGCCGCGGGCGGTTTCGCTTACTCGCCAAACGTCTCCAATACCGGCGCGTGGAGCTGGTATGCGGCTGCTGGTCTTGCTTACGACCTCCCGAGCGGCCTGCTGCCGCATGATATCGGGGTATCGTTCAGCGGAGGCGCCGGCTACTCCTGGTTCGGAAATCAGTCGCCGGAGCTCGGCGGATTTCCGCTGCCCGCTTATCTCAATTGGCAAGCCGGTGTCACGTTTACACGCAAGGTCTTCAGCCTCGACCTGCGTTACTACGACACCAATCTGTCGAGGGAAAACTGTTTCGTATTTACCGGCGACCCCAACGCAAGGCCGGGCGGCAGCGTCGATCCGGTCACGAACCCGGAAGGCCTGACCTCGCGCTGGTGCAGTGCCACGTTTGTGGCAAAGGTCTCGTTTGGATTGAATTAGTCCTCGTCCTGGCGCCCGTCCCGAAAAAATGAGGCTGCCGCGAGGCAGCCTCGTAAGTTGTGGGGGAGGACTCAATCGCTTAGTGCTGGGAGCCGGCGCCAAGATCCTTGCCGAAGATTTCCGCATGCAACATCTTGCCGTTCGGCATCTTCTTGTCGGCGCCGATGTAGTACTTGCCGCCGCTGACATAGATCATCGTGCCGTCCTTGATCGGCGTGAATTCCTTCATCGCCATGGCGTGGGTCGCTTCGGTCGCGCTCGTGCTGACCATCTTTCCGTTCATGAACAGATAGACATTGCGCTCTTTGAGAGTCCCCTGCTCTTCCGCCAGCGCGGGCGAAACGACTGCAAAGGCGAGAGCGGAAGCGGCGAGAATTTTCGTGAAGCGGGTCATTGGACGTCTCCTTGGAAGCTCGGTTTGGCGCGACTGGAAATCGCGGCGTCATCGGTGATGACGCGCGGACCCTACGAGCGGCCGTGATAGCCGGCCAATATCGAGATGCTATGCATTCGATAGCGCGCAGCTATCGGCTTGCGTGCTATCTATGGCCTTGATCATGGTGTGTTGGCGCTAGCGCGAGGCTGCCTTGAGCGACCCGGAGAAATTACCCAATACGACGGCGGAGGCTTTTGCGCTCGCGTCGGGCATGGATGGCAGCCTCAAAGAGAGGCTCGCGACCTATCGCGAACACAGTGGGCGCTTGCGACCTGAAATTGCGGCGATCTATCAGAAACTGGTCGATCACCTTGAGGCGCTTGTTGCCGGCACAGTGGGGCCTGCGGTTGGCGATGAGATGCCGGAGTTTCTGCTGCCGGATCAAAATGGCCAGCTGGTTTCCCTTGAAAATCTGCTGCTAACAGGCCCCATCGTACTCAGCATGAACCGCGGGCACTGGTGCCCATACTGCAGGCTCGATCTGCGCGCACTGGCGCAAATCGAGCCCGAGATCCGCCGCCTCGGCGCACAAGTCGTGTCGATCATGCCGGAGACGGCGCAATACACGAAGCGGGCGATTGCCGAAAACGATTTTCCGTTTCCAATACTGACCGACATCGACCTCGGCTACGCGCTATCGCTCGGGTTGGTGTTCTGGGTCGGAGCCGACGTGAAGAAGCTCTATGGCGACCTCGGGCTCGACCTCGCCGTTTTCCAGGGCAATCGCAGCTATTTTCTGCCGATTGCCGCGAAGTTCGTTGTCGGGCGCGACGGCAAAGTCAAAGCGCGCGAGATCAACATCAATTTTCGCGAGCGGATGGAGCCGTCAGACATCATCGCGGCGCTTGAACGACTTTAGAACAAAACGCATCATCACCGTTTCTTTGTCTTCGCGGCAAATGGCAACACCGCCGACCAGTCGGCGGCCCGCAAGAGCTTCATCAGGCCGGTGGCCGCGGCTGATCGCTCGCGTCCCGCCACGGCATAGAGCGACACGGGCCTGCGCAAGACGAGCCCGTCGACCGCAACACCACGAAGATTGTTACCGCCTCGTGCCGTTTCCGGCATGAGGGCCGCACCAAGATTGGCCTCGAGCAGCGACAGCAAATCCTGATCCGACAGAATATGGTCGCCGGTTTTCTGCTCGACCCCTGCCGTCCGCAACAAGGCGTCAAACTCGCCTGCCTGTTCGTTATACGGACGCGAAATCAGGCGTATCTCGGCGAGCTCGTTCAATCCAATGCGGTTGCGCATGGCCAGCGGATGCGTCTTGTTGACGACGAGCTCGTGGCCTTCCTCGAACAGCACCCAGGAATCAAGCCTATCCCAGGTCTCTGTCATTGGGCCGGCAACAGCGAGATCGCAGGTCCCGGCTTTCAGGCGCTCGGCGATTTCAGATCCCGTTCCACGAAAGAACTGCAACTCGAGGCCGGGAAAAATCTTGACCAGCTCGGTCAGGGCCGGCACCAGCAAAGCGAGGTTGACGGTGTGCGACAGCGCCAGACGCAGCGGCGCGGTGATTCCCTTCTTGTACGACGACGCAAGGCTCTTGGCCGCGATGGCGCTGTCATAGCTTTGCGTGAGCAAAGGCAGCATCATGCCGCCGAGGTCGGTCAAGTGCGTGAGAGCGCGCTCACGCCGGAACAGCGCTCCGCCGAGCTCGTCCTCGAGTGTCTTGATGGCGCGGCTGAGCGACGGCTGCGCGACGTTACAGTCCTTGGCGGCCTGGGTGAAATTGAGCGTTTTCGCTACAGCAATGAAGTAGCGAATCTGGTGCATTTCCATCGAAAAGCCTTGGCGCCGGACGTGTGGCGGGGATTTTGCACAGCCTCCACGGCAGCGCAATTGCTGTCGGCACGCCACTCACGATAGCGGCTGCCTATGGAAAGGAAAGCCAACGGGTATTGGCGTTTTGGCCTCGTTGGGTGCTCTCATGGGACGTTCCAACCGCAACGGTGCAGCCATGACCCAACTGATGCTTGCCGCAGTGAGCCCCGCTCTTGATCCAATGCCCGCTCGCCAATGGGCGCATGACATTCGAAATGCACTCGCGGTCACAGGACTCCACCTCGAAACGCTGGAACGGCTCTCCGGCTCGGCCGGCCGCAAGGCCGCCAGCGCGGCGCAGGCCGTCATGAAGCGTGCATCCGAGTTGTGCAACGCCTCGCTCGCGCAAACCGGCCGGGCCGGCCATGGCAGCCGGCGACGCGGGTTCGACCTCATGCTGACGATCAAGGAAATCGCCGCGATTCTCGAACCGACAATTCCGCAGGGATTTGAAATCCGCATCGCGCCGCAAGCGATGTGCATGGTCCTCGGCGATCCCACCGACATCTACCGGATCCTGTTCAATCTCGTTCAGAACGCGGTTGCTGTTGCCCGCAATGGCGCACGGATGACATTTGTCGCGATCGACATCGAATACCAGGCGTCGATGGTGTCCGTGCGGATCGTCGACGATGGTCCCGGCCTGCCGAAGGCGATCAGATCGCGGCTCTTCCGGCAGACTGCGTCCACCACCGGCGGCAGCGGCATGGGAATCGCCATCGCGCGCGAATTGGCCGAACGCAATGGCGCAACGCTGCGGCTCGCGGATGAGGCGAAAGGAACAAGCTACGTACTCGCGTTGGCAGGCTTGCGCGCGGTCACAGGCACGCCGGTACAGGCGACTTCGCGCGCCTGAGATGGCTCTGATATGTTTTTGTTCGACAACCGCGAAGTGGGAAGCGCAATGAGCGGAAAAATCAGAGTCCAATCGGATTGGCGGATCCTTCGCGACATCGATAGAGGCCGACTGCACGAAGCCCGCTTGCAAGCCCACTACGCGGTCCAATGGCTGGCGCGGGCTGCGCGCGCCTATGTGCCACCACAGCCGGACGACGGCCATACGAGTCTCATTTGGGATCGCGCGATCGATGGCTTCAAGACGCAGCCATTGAAGAATGGCATGCGATTGAGCCTGCAGATCAGCAATCTCACGCTGGCGTTGAGCGACGGCAATGGGACGGCGGGCGTCCAATCCATTTTTCTCAGCGGCCGCACCGATCCGGAAGTGCGCCATTGGCTTGGAGATCAGCTTGGCAAGCGCGGCATCGATGCCGACGGCCTGGACACGCCGTCGCCCTACAAGATTCCCGTCCATGCCATTGCCAAAGGCGCCGCATACGATGCGGTGACGTCCGCTGACACTCTGGGCGAACTCGCCGCATGGTTTTCCAATGCGGAAATCCTGCTGGGCCAAATTCAGCGGCGATTGATGGAACGCAAATTGGCGGCCTCGCCGGTCTGCTGCTGGCCACACCATTTTGACCTCGCGATTTTGACAACCCTCCCGAAGCACCCCGTCGATGCGACGGGATATGTCGGCATCGGGCTTTCGCCCGGCGATGAATATTACGATGAGCCCTATTTCTACGTGTCGGTATATCCAAAACCGGATCCCGCGACGCTGCCGACCTTGCCGATGTTTGGGCACTGGCACACCCACGAATTCATGGCGGCCGTCGTGCCTGCGCACAAGATTGTCGTGTCAGGGAATCAGGAATCAGAAACCGCTGACTTCCTGCGATGCGCGGTCGACGCCGCGCTCGAGATATTGATGTGACGTCGATCAGGATCGCCGGCGATGCCGAGGATGACAAATGATCAGGATCGCTCGTAAAGGTGGGCGACTGAAAAGCGAGCTATGCGAATTTGGCGGCACCGCCTTTTAATGGGCATCCTGCTTAAACATTAGCGCTCATCGCGCCCAATATTTGGGCAACCCGCGGAATAATTCGGCCACCATTGCACTTCGGCCCAGCGTCCATTCCAGACGCAGCAAATAGATGAGCCGAATCAAGCCACTCCACCAAAACTCGTTTGGCACGCAGCTTGCGAATCCTCTTCTTGCGAAGCCGGGACCGGGCCCGATTGCGCAAGCGTCAAACAGGGGAGACACGATGTTGAAAATCACAAGCGCGACCGCCAGGCGGCCGCACGCTCGCAGCTGGCTATCCGCTGCCGCGGGCCTCGCATTCGGTTTTGCCGCCACGTACCCGGCGGTTGCTGAAGACACGATCAAGATCGGCATTCTTCACTCACTGTCCGGAACGATGGCCATCAGCGAGACGACGCTGAAAGACACCATGCTGTTCCTGATCGACGAGCAGAACAAGAAAGGCGGCCTGCTCGGCAAGAAACTTGAGGCCGTCGTCGTCGATCCCGCCTCGAACTGGCCGCTCTTCGCCGAAAAAGCGCGGGAGTTGATCTCCAAAGACAAGGTTTCGGTCGTGTTCGGTTGCTGGACCTCGGTGTCACGTAAATCGGTACTGCCGGTGTTCAAGGAGCTCAATTCGGTCCTGTTCTATCCGGTGCAATACGAAGGCGAAGAGTCCGAGCGCAACGTCTTCTATACCGGTGCCGCGCCTAACCAGCAGGCCATTCCCGCCGTCGACTACCTGATGAGCAAGGACGGCGGCTCGGTGAAGCGTTGGGTCCTGGCCGGTACCGACTACGTCTATCCGCGTACCACCAACAAGATTCTTGAGGCCTATCTGAAGGCGAAAGGCGTCAAGGACGAAGACATCATGATCAACTACACGCCTTTCGGTCACTCCGATTGGCAGACGATCGTCGCCGATATCAAGAAGTTCGGCTCGGCTGGCAAGAAGACAGCAGTGGTGTCGACCATCAACGGCGACGCCAATGTCCCCTTCTACAAGGAGCTTGGCAACAAGGGCATCAAGGCTACCGACATTCCAGTGGTGGCATTCTCGGTCGGCGAAGAAGAACTCGCGGGCCTCGATACCAAGCCATTGCTAGGCCACCTCGCGGCCTGGAATTACTTCGAGTCCATCAAGAACCCGGCCAACGCCGAGTTCATCAAGAAGTGGCAGGCCTTCACCAAGGATCCCAAACGCGTCACCAACGACCCGATGGAAGCGCACGTGATCGGCTTCAATATGTGGGTCAAGGCCGTCGAGAAGGTGAAGTCCACTGATCCGGATAAAGTCATCGACGCACTTCCGGGCATCGAAGCGACCAATCTCACCGGCGGCACCTCCAAGATGCTGCCAAACCACCACATCACCAAGCCTGTGTTCATCGGCGAAATCCGCGGTGACGGGCAGTTCGATGTCGTGTGGAAGACCAAGGGTCTCGTGCCGGGCGATGCCTGGTCCGACTTCCTGCCGGGTTCGAAGGACCTCGAGGCCGACTGGGTGACCCTGAAATGCGGCAACTACAACAAGGTCACCAAAAAGTGCGGTGGCCAGGCGTCCTGAACTGATCATGGTCGAGGCGGCGGTTATACCGCCGCCTCGCTTTGTTTGCGCAGCTTTGCCGGGGCGGAATGCAATGCGTAGCTTCTACGATCGCATCGTGGCGTTCGTCTTTGCCGTGGTCCTTGTGCTCGCCGGCAGCGCATTTGCCAATGCCGGACCTTTTGAAGATGCACTCGCCGGTTTCACGACCGATTCTTTTGGCGACACCGCCGAAACCATCGATGCGCTCGCGGCAATCGGCGATCCGCGCACCGGCCCGCTGCTTGAAGCGCTAAAAGACCAGCGGCTGCTGTACTCGGCGGAAACCAAAAAGGTTTTCATCAGAGATAAGTCCGGCAAAGCGACCGACGCGGCAAGCGGTGAACCCGTGGCCACGCCGCCCGCAGATACCGAGAATGTCCGCCTCAACAACCGCGTGCGCAGCATGGTGGATGCCGCGCTTGGATCGCTCACGCTCATGGCGAAAGAACCCGGCCAGCGTTTCGACGCCGCGCAGGCTGTATTTAAATCGCGCGATTCAGGCGCGCTGCCCAATATTGACAAGGCGCTCGAAAAAGAAACCGACCCGCGCGTGAAGAAAGTGCTGGCCGAGGCGCGCGCCGCAATCGTGCTCTATTCGGCCGACGCAAGCCCGGATGACAAGATTGCCGCCATCACCGTCATTCGCGACCGCGGCGATCAGGACGCACTCGGTCTCGTCGATGGCCTGCCGCCGGATCTGCCGCCGGCGGTGAGACAGGCGGCACTATCCGCCAGCTCCAAGATCCAGGGGAAACTTGCCCTATGGAGCGCAATCCAGAACGCTTGGTACGGGCTCTCCCTTGGTTCTGTGCTGCTGCTTGCCGCTATCGGGCTTGCAATTACCTTCGGCGTGATGGGCGTCATCAACATGGCGCACGGCGAAATGGTGATGCTTGGCGCTTACACGACCTTCGTCGTGCAGGAATACATCCGGACGCACAACCCTGCGCTGTTCGATTATTCACTCGTTATTGCCGTGCCGCTGGCCTTCGCGGTCGCAGGCGGCGTCGGTATCGCTGTCGAGCGCGGCATCATCCGCTTCCTTTACGGGCGCCCCCTGGAAACGTTGCTGGCCACGTGGGGCCTGTCGCTCATCCTGCAGCAAGTCGTACGCACGATCTTCGGACCGACCAACAAGGAAGTCGGTAACCCGTCCTGGATGAGCGGCGCCTTCGAACTCGGCGGAATTACTGTCACGTATAACCGGCTCTGGATCATTTGCTTCGCGCTCACGGTTTTCGTCGCACTGCTCGCGATGCTGCGGCTGACCCGGCTTGGCCTCGAGATGCGCGCCGTCACGCAGAACCGCTCAATGGCCGCGGCTATGGGCATCCGTACGGCGCGAATCGACGCGCTGACCTTCGGGTTGGGCTCCGGAATCGCCGGAATCGCAGGCGTGGCATTGTCGCAGATCGACAACGTCTCTCCCAACCTGGGACAAGGCTACATCATCGACTCGTTCATGGTGGTGGTGTTTGGCGGCGTCGGCAATTTGTGGGGCACGCTGGTCGGCGCGTTCACACTCGGCATCGCCAACAAGTTCCTCGAACCATATGCCGGCGCCGTGCTCGGCAAGATCGCGATCCTCGTCTTCATCATTCTGTTCATTCAGAAGCGCCCACGCGGCATGTTCGCGCTCAAAGGCCGTGCGGTGGAGGCATGATGTTTACCAATGCGTCCTCATGGTTCGAGACGCGCAGCTTCGCTGCGCTCCTCACCATGAGGTCGCGCAAGAGATGGCCTCATCCTGAGGAGCGGGCGAAGCCCGCGTCTCGAAGGATGAGAGCGAGCGGTGGATTGCTATGAACGCCTTCCCGCTCACACGCCTGCTCGACAAGGCCTCAACAATATTCATGGTGTTGCTCGCGGCTTTCGCAATCACAATACCAGTGTTGAACCTTCTCGTGCCGGCAGGCTCGGGTCTGCATGTCTCGACTTATCTCGTCGCGCTATTTGGCAAATACATCTGTTACGGCCTGTTGGCGCTCTCGATTGACCTGATCTGGGGATATGCCGGCATTCTGTCACTTGGTCATGGCGCCTTCTTCGCGCTCGGCGGTTACGCCATGGGCATGTATCTGATGCGGCAGATCGGCGCGCGCGGCGTCTATGCCAATCCGATCCTGCCCGACTTCATGGTGTTCCTGAATTGGCCGGAACTGCCGGTGTACTGGTACGGCTTCCAGCATTTTGCCTATGCGGCGCTGATGGTGCTGCTGGTGCCTGGCCTGCTCGCTTTCGTATTTGGCTGGTTTGCGTTCCGCAGCCGCGTCACCGGTGTCTACCTCTCGATCATCACCCAGGCGATGACCTACGCACTGCTGCTCGGCTTCTTCCGCAATAATTTTGGCTTCGGCGGCAACAACGGGCTGACCGATTTCAAGGACATCCTCGGCTTCAATGTGCAGGCTGAGACAACACGCAACGCTCTCCTGGTCGCGTCCTGCATGGCGCTGGGCATCGGCTTCCTGATCTGCCGCGCGGTCGTTACCTCGAAATTCGGCAAAGTGCTGGTGGCAATCCGCGATGCGGAATCGCGTACGCGCTTCCTGGGGTATCGGGTGGAAGCCTACAAACTATTCGTGTTCACCTTGTCGGCCTGCATGGCAGGCGTTGCCGGCGCACTCTATGTGCCGCAGGTCGGCATTATCAACCCAAGCGAATTCGCGCCGGGCAACTCAATCGAGGCCGTGATCTGGGTCGCGGTCGGCGGCCGCGGCACGCTCACCGGCGCGGTGCTCGGTGCCATCGTGGTCAACTACGCCAAGACCTACTTCACGTCCGGCGTTTTGGCACCCTATTGGCTGTTCATGCTGGGCGGGTTGTTCATCGGCACCACGCTGCTGCTGCCGCGCGGCATCGTTGGCACCCTTTCACGCTCGTCAAAACCCGTTCGCAGCTACCAGGACGCGCTGGTGGTAATGACGGGTGCGTTATCCGAGCGCCTCACGCCTGCGCCACAACCCGATGGCCGGGACCGGTCGGCGGAGTAGAGCGATGATTGACAAGCAAACTACGTCCGCGCTGCTTTATCTTGACGGCATCAGCGTATCGTTTGACGGCTTCAAGGCGCTCAACGAGTTGTCGTTCGTGATGGAGCCAGGCGAGATGCGCGCGATCATCGGCCCGAACGGCGCCGGCAAGACAACCATGATGGATGTCATCACCGGAAAGACGCGGCCGGACTCCGGCGATGTCTTCTTCCAGGAAGGCGCCTACGATCTTTCCAGGCTGGATGAAACCGAAATCGCCGGACTCGGCATCGGCCGCAAGTTCCAGAAGCCAACCGTATTCGACATGCACACAGTCGAGGACAACCTGCTGCTGGCGCTCAAGAACGACCGGCGGGTGCGCGCCACACTGCTATGGCAAAATTCCGCGGAGCAGGAAGCGCGTATTAATGCGCTGCTCGAACGCGTACGTCTCAAGCCGCTGCGCGCGCGCGTGGCCGGCAGCCTGTCACACGGACAGAAACAGTGGCTCGAGATTGCGATGCTGCTGGCGCAGGATCCGAAACTACTTCTGGTGGACGAACCGGTCGCCGGCATGACCGACGTCGAGACCATGCAGACCGCCGAATTGCTCAAGGAGATCAACCGCCACCATACTGTCGTCGTTGTGGAACACGACATGGCCTTTGTGCGCGAACTCGGCGTCAAGGTCACCTGCCTGCACGAAGGCTCGGTACTGGCGGAAGGTTCGATCGATCAGGTCTCGCAGAATGAACGCGTGGTCGAAGTGTATTTAGGGCGCTAGTCATGCTTGAGGCGACCAATATAGATCTTCACTACGGCGCGGCGCAGGCGCTGCGCGGCATTTCGCTGAAGGCCCAGCCCGGCCAGGTAACGTGCGTGCTCGGCCGCAACGGCGTTGGCAAGACCAGCCTGCTGCGCGCGCTCGTCGGCCAGTGTCCGGTGAGCGGCGGCGCGATTGTATTCGAAGGATATGACATTACCCGGCTGTCCACCGTCGAGCGCGCGCGCCGCGGTATCGCCTATGTGCCCCAGGGCCGCGAGATTTTTCCGCTGCTTACGGTGGAAGAAAACCTCGAAACCGGCTTTGCGCCGCTGCCGCGCGACAAGCGCAGTGTGCCCGACGACATATTCTCGCTGTTTCCGGTGCTCAACAGCATGCTCGGACGCCGCGGCGGCGACCTCTCCGGCGGGCAGCAGCAACAATTGGCGATCGGACGCGCGCTGGTCATGCGGCCACGCCTGCTGCTGCTCGACGAACCGACCGAAGGCATCCAGCCTTCGATTATCAAGGACATCGCGCGTGCCATCATTTATCTGCGCGGGCTCGGCGAGATGGCTATCGTCCTGGTCGAGCAATACCTCGACTTTGCCAAGGAGCTTGGCGACCATTTCGCGGTGATGGATCGAGGTTCGATTGTCTATTCTTGTGAGAAATCCGACATCGACGAAGGCGCGCTCAAGCGCGCAATGGCGATCTGATGGATGAGCGCGCGCATAAAATTCCAGAGGCGGCGCTGGCAGGGTCAGGCGGCAACGGAATAAATTGCTGCGTGAGTTCAGATTGAGATTATTGAGCAGACGCCATTTTGCTCAAGCCGGAGGCTTGTGCGGTCGGCGGGAAAGTGGTGCCCAGGGGCGGAATCGAACCACCGACACTGCGATTTTCAATCGCATGCTCTACCAACTGAGCTACCTGGGCGCCGGATCGGCCCTGAACGGGCCAATCAGTGAAGCGCGGGCGTTATAAAGGCCCCGCTCCGCACTGTCCAGAACGCCGCCAATGGCCTCCCCGATCATGGATTAAGGCCGATTGCGGCGCGGAACCGCTGCTTCAGCGCGACGCCGTCGCGCAGCGGAAGCACGCGCGGCGGCTCGTCGGCGGCAATCTGTACACGCGCAAAAAGCATCTCGTTGAGACGTTTCAGCCGACCGGCGAGATCGGCCAAAGCGGCCTCGTCACGCACATCGAGGCAGGTGCCGATGCCGCAGGCCTGCGCAACGCTGATGAGATCGACGCCGCTCTGGGTATGGCTCGGCTGCATCCCCGTCTCGCCATAGACGCCATTGTCGAAAACAATAACCGCAAGATTGCGCGGTTTCTGGATTCCGATGGTCGCAAGGGCACCCAGCCCCATCAGCATTTCACCATCGCCGGTGATCACCGCGACGCGCCGGTCGGGTTGCGCCAGTGCGAGCCCCAATCCGATCATGGCGGCGCCGCCCATCGCGCCCCACAGATAGAAATTGCGGTCATTGTCGCCGGCTGCGGCAGCATCCCACGCGGTCGAGCCGAGGCCGGGGACAACCAGCAAATCATCGCCGCGATCGGCGAGCAGCGTGGCCATGGTGGCGCGGCGCTCGAGCGTCATTTAGTCCACACCTTCTTGCCGATCAGCTGCTGCGACAGAATGACGGCAGCGATGCGTTCATCGCCGAAGGCATTTTGCAATGCGCGCTCGGCGGTGCCGGCAACTTCGTCCGGAGCTTGCACGCGGTAAACATTCGCCTCGCACAATTTAAGCACCGGCTCGACGATTGAACCCATCGGCACCTGCCAGGGATTGAACTCCTCCCATTCGCCGCGCATCGTGATGAACATCAGCAATGGAAAGCGGCAGGCGCGCGAGAGCGAGAGCATGTTGATGCAATTGCCGACGCCGCTCGATTGCATGAGCAGGGCGGCCCGCTCGCCGCCGAGCCAGGCCCCCGCGGCCAAAGCGACGCCTTCTTCCTCCGTGGTGAGGACGACGTCACGGATCTCGCCGTCGGCGCGGCAGCGTTCGATCAAACGCGAATGCCCGGCATCGGGCACATACCCGACTTGCCGGATCCCGCCGCGCTTGAGTGTGTCGAACAGTTGATCCGGCCATGGGCCGGGGCCCGCGCTCATGTCTCACCCGCCTCGCCGTCGGCCGGCCGTTCGCCGTCCTCGTCTTCATCATCCTTTGCCGGAACGGCGTAGACGCCGGAAAGCCAGCGGTTGAGATCGATATCGGCGCAACGCTTGGAGCAGAACGGCTTGAAGGCCGTTTCCACCGGCCTGCCGCAGATCGGGCAACCTTGCCCGGGCGATATCTTGCGATTGATTTCGTTCATCGTGAGCCGGATTCGTTTCGCTCGGGCAGACCTCGTGCAGCTAGACCGCGTTGAGCCAGCCGAAGCGAACCGGATAGCCCTCGCCGCCCAGCAGCGTCATGACTTCATAAAGCGGCAATCCCACGACATTGGTATAGGAGCCGACGATCTTGACCATGAAAGTTCCGGCGATGCCTTGCGCCGCGTAGCCGCCGGCTTTTCCGCGCCACTCGCCCGAAGCGAGATAAGCCTCGATGTCCTCTTCGGTCAGCCGCTTGAAGCGCACACGCGTTTCCACCAGGCGCTGGCGGAACGTTTCTTTTGGCGTGACCAGGCAGATCGCGGTGTAGACGCGGTGATTGCGGCCCGACAGCAATCGCAAGCACTGCGCCGCCTCGTCCAGCAGTTCCGCCTTGGGGAGAATGCGGCGGCCGACAGCCACCACCGTGTCGGCGGCGAGGATATAGGCGCCGCGCAATTCATCATCGAGCTTCACATTTTCCAGCGCGGTCGCGGCCTTGGAGTGCGCCAGCCGCGTAGCATAGGCGCGCGGAATCTCGCCGCGCCGCGGGGTTTCATCGAGGTCCGCCGGCTTGAGCGCATCCGGCTCAATGCCGGCCTGGTTGATCAAGGCAAGCCGGCGCGGAGAGCCGGAAGCAAGTACGAATTTGGGGCGGCCGATCATTATTTGCGCGTGATGACGATGATTTAAGGGACGCTGAGAATGGGCGCGGAAACTAGCGGAACAGGCCCGTTTTCACAACCCAAGCCGGCCGCACTGCTTTCATTCATTGCTGCTGCCCGGCCGCCCGAAACGCTCGCGCACGCGCGCCACCAGCTGGTCCCGCACTTCGCGATAGGCGTCGAGCCGCTGCTCACGGTTGCCTTCGGCGGCGGTCGGATCCGACGTCGGCCAATACTCGACTTCGGCCGCCAGGTTACGCGTTATCTCAAGGGCCTTGTGATGTGCGGGCGGCGACAGCGTCACGATCAGATCGAAATTGAGCCCTTCCAGATCCTCGAGCTCCTCGAACGTCGTCGGCTTGTGGCGGGATATGTCGATGCCGATTTCTTCCATGGCGGCGACCGCAAAAGGATCGAGATCGCCTTTTTGCACGCCGGCGGAGCCGACATAGACCGTGGTTCCGAACATCTGCTGGAGCAAACCCGCCGCCATCGGCGAACGCACCGAATTCATGCCGCAGGCAAACAGCACCGCGTGGGGCCGCGAAGGAGGCTCGGCAGCCAATTTACCCCTACCCCTTCCAGTGCAGCACGCAGAGCAGCGTGAACAGCCGGCGTGCGGTGTCGAGATCGACGACCACTTTTCCCTTGAGCCGCTCCACCAGAATATTCGAGCCGTCGTTGTGGATGGCGCGCCGCCCCATATCGATGGCCTCGATCTTGTCCGGCGTGGCGGTGCGGATCGCCTGATAATAGCTGTCGCAGATCATGTAGTAGTCCTTCACGATCCGCCGCAGCGGCGTCAGCGAGAACAAGTGCGCGACGACCGGCGTACCGTCTTCGCGCCGGATGTCGAACACGAGGCGGTTGCCGTTGATGCTCAGGTGCAGCGTGTAGGGCCCATCGTCATGGCCCACCGGCGCAAATGAATTTTGCTCGAGCAGGTCGTAAATAGCGACCTGGCGCTCATGCTCAACGTCCGGGTTAGACCGGCCGATCAATTCCTCGTCGAGAACGACCCCGACGAGGCGCCGCTTCGTGGCCGCAGGCGGTGATTTTGCCGCGCTCATTTTTGATTAAGGCGTATGGCGACCGAGCGTGCATGGGCGCCCAGGCCTTCCGCCTCGCCGAGCGCGATCGCGGCGGGTCCGAGCGCGCGCAATTGCTCGGGTCCGCACTTGAGCAGCGAGGTGCGCTTCATGAAGTCGAGAACGCCGAGGCCCGACGAAAAGCGCGCGGACCGCGCGGTCGGCAAGACGTGGTTGGAACCGGCAACATAGTCGCCGATCGCCTCCGGCGTGTGCGCGCCGATGAAGATTGCGCCGGCATTGCGGATACGGGCGACAAGCGGCTCGGCATCGGCGGCGACGATTTCCAAGTGCTCGGGCGCGAGCTGGTCGACCAGTGCGATCGCCTCCGCCAATTTTGGCACGACAATGATCGCACCGAAATTGCGCCACGACGCGCCGGCAACATCGGCGCGCGCCAGCGACTTGAGCTGGGACTCGACCGCCTTTTCAACTTGCGTCGCCAAAGCAGGGTCATCCGTGATCAAAATCGACTGCGCGCTGACATCATGCTCGGCCTGCGCCAGCAGGTCGGCGGCGATCCAGTCGGCATTGCCGGTCTTGTCCGCCAGCACGAGGACTTCCGACGGCCCGGCAATCATGTCGATGCCAACTTTGCCGAATACCAAGCGCTTCGCCGCCGCCACATAGGCATTGCCCGGCCCGACAATCTTGGCGACCGGCGCGATCAATTCAGTGCCGTAGGCCAATGCGGCCACGGCCTGTGCGCCGCCAATGCGATAGATCTCGTCGACGCCGGCCAGTTTCGCGGCAGCCAGCACCAACGGATTGAGCTTGCCGTCGGGCGCGGGGACCACCATCGCCAGCCGGGATACACCGGCAACCTTGGCCGGCACCGCATTCATCAAGACTGATGACGGATAGGCCGCGGTGCCGCCGGGCACGTAAAGACCGACCGCCTCGATCGCGGTCCATTTCGCGCCCATCTCGACGCCGAGCGGGTCGGTGAAGCGTTCATCGGCCGGCTTCTGGCGGCGGTGATAGCTTTCGATGCGCGCACGCGCGAGCTTGAGCGCGTCCAGCGCCGCGCCCTGGCAGGCCTTCTCCGCCGCCTCGATTTCGGAGGACGCGACACGCAAGCCGGTCTTGGCGAGGTCGACGCGGTCGAATTTGGCGGTCAGCTCGAACAAGGCACGGTCGCCGCGCGCCGCCACGTCGGCGACGATGCCACGCACGGCCTCTTCGACGTCCTGCGCCGCCTCGCGTTTCATCGCAAGAAGGCTGCGAAAACGCCCCGGAAACTCCGCGCTCTGACTGTCCAAGCGAATGGGCATGGCCTGATCCCGCCGGCATGCAACCGGATTGACAGGTCAATGGGTGATGCGCGCCTTGGCGTCAACCCTCACGCGCAGCCCTCAAGCAAAAGGCCCCGCCACACGGCGGAGCCCTGACAAGCGGTCGATATTGTCGGTTTATGCGGATTTTGCGTCGGCTCCGTCGGCATCGACATCGGCGTGGGCAGGACACGATGCCGCCGTCCATGACGGGCCAAGGTCCGCCAGTTCAGCCTCGAGGCATTCGACCTCCAGCCGTACCGACGCCCCGCCTGAAAAGGTCAACATGACCGCGCCGGACGGCGCTTCGGTTTCGGAGAATTCGACCGCCAGTAGACTGAGAACCGCATCCTTGCGGACCGGATCAACCTGCCGACACTTGCAGGACAGCACGCGCTCGAAGCGCAAGGCCGCCCGCCGCCGCTGGTATTTCGGCTCGGCGCTCTGCGCGCCCTCCCAGTCGAACCGATTAAGCGCGACCACGACGCGTTTTTCCTGCGGACGCCACAGGATGTCGGATACCTTGACCACCGCGTCTTGCAGGTGGGCCGAAGCGACCTCGAGATCTTCTTCGTCGAGAACCACGAATTTCAGCGGGTCCATTGGCGTTCGCGCTCCCCTCCCCGCGTAATTAGGCAAGCCTGTCCGGCCGCGCAAGATGCTCAGCGGTCGGGAAACGCGGGCTCCAGGCCGGCCGCCGTCCAGCGCCGACGGGTCGCCGGGTCCGTCAATTTACGCAGGAAATCCAACGCGCGGGCGCGGTCCTGTGCGCGCGCGTGAATCGCCGCTGAATAAGTATTGGCGCTGTACAGTTCGCCCGGCAGCGGGCCGATTACCTTGGCGCCCTTCACCGGCAGGACCTCGCTGATGAAAGTCGTCCCGAACTCGGCCCTCCCTTCGGCGATCGATACCGCCACGTCATGGCCGCCCTTCCCGAGAACTGCCTTCTTGTTGATCTCGTCGGCAATGCCGAGCTTCTGCAACATCGCAGCGAACATGATACCGCCCGAACCGCCGGCCTTGGGATCCGTGTAGGCGACCGAGGCCGCGTTCAGCAAAGCGCGCTTGAAGGCTTCGGGCGTGGAAATGTCCGGGATGGACGCGCCCTCGCGCACGACGACGCCAGTGACTGTCCGGCCAAGATCGATGGCGCTGTCAGGCTCGACAAACCCGAGCTTGGCCAGATCGGCGATATAGGTTTGCGACAGGATCACGAGATCTGCCGCCTCGCCGCTCTTGATGCGGTCGCGCAGCGAGCCGGCCGTGCCGAAGTTCAGATCGAGCTTGTTGCCGGTATCGCGTTCGTATTCGGCGCCGAGTGCGGCGACCATCGACTTCACGGCGCCCGCGCTCATGACTTTAGTGTCAGCCACAGCAGTTTTCTCCTTCTTTCGGGAGGATGGTGGCCGAGCAAAACCGTTTCGTCTAGGCGCTGATCCGTTCGATCGCCGCGCCGCAGCGGGAAAGCTTTTCCTCGAGCCGCTCGAAGCCGCGATCGAGATGGTAGACGCGGTTGACCATGGTCTCGCCCTCGGCGGCGAGCGCAGCAATCACCAACGAGACGGAAGCGCGCAGATCAGTCGCCATCACCGGAGCACCCTGCAGACGATCGACGCCCTCGATGGTCGCGGTCTCGCCATCGAGATGAATATGCGCGCCGAGCCGCGCCAATTCCTGCACATGCATGAAGCGGTTTTCGAAAATGGTCTCGGTGATGCGCGAGGTGCCCTTGGCGCGCGTCATCAGGGCCATGAATTGCGCCTGCAGATCGGTGGGGAACCCCGGGAACGGCGCCGTGCTCACATCCACCGGCTCAAGCCGCGCACCGTTACGGGCAATACGAACTCCTTCGTTGGTGGGTGTCACCGTGGTTCCCGTTTTCGACAGCACGTCGAGCGCGGCCTGCAACAGCTCGGGGCGCGCGTTTTGGAGCAGCACGTCGCCGCCGGTCATCGCGACCGCCATCGCATAGGTTCCGGTTTCGATCCGGTCCGGCAGAACCGCATGGCGCGCGCCATGCAATCTGGAAACGCCCTCGACGACAATGCGTGATGTCCCGGCGCCGGAAATCTTTGCGCCCATCTTGTTGAGGCAATCCGCGACATCGCCGACCTCGGGCTCTTGCGCGGCGTTTTCGATGACCGTGGTACCCTTGGCCAATGCCGCAGCCATCAAGGCCGTGTGAGTGCCGCCGACCGTGACCTTCGGAAAAACGATTTCGCCGCCGCGCAGGCCTTTTTTGGCGCGCGCGATGACGTAGCCGCCTTCAATCTCGATCTCCACGCCGAGTTTCTCAAGCGCCATGATCAGCAGATCGACCGGCCGCGTGCCGATGGCGCAGCCGCCCGGCATGGACACCTTGGCTTCGCCCATGCGCGCCACGAGCGGCGCCACCACCCAGAAGCTCGCGCGCATCTTGGAAACAAGCTCGTAGGGCGCGGTGGTATCGACGATATTCTTGGCCGAGATATGGATGGTGCGGCCGTTGTTGAAATCATCGCCCGCGCGTTTGCCGGCAATCATCACGTCGACGCCGTGATTGCCGAGAATGCGCTGGAGCTGAATGACGTCGACCAGCCGCGGCACGTTTTCGAGGATCAAAGTCTCGTCGGTGAGCAGGCTCGCGATCATCAGCGGCAGGGTCGCGTTCTTGGCGCCTGAAATCGGGATCGTGCCGTTCAAGCGCTGTCCGCCGACTATCCGTATCCGATCCATGCCCGCCCCACCCGCTACCGATCGCTTTTACCGCTCTCGTAGTGCTTTTGCGTCCGACTTATGGGCCGGCCGCGGCCCTTTGCAAAGGCTTACACCCGGAAGCCTTGCACCCGGAAGTCATGCACCCGAAAGCCTAGCACCCAAAGCCTGGTACCATCGACGCGGAATTGCGGCGAAAGTCCGGTTCCCTCAGCGAACCCGCCCGCCATCAGGCGCCTGGCCGGGCTTGGCGGGCGCATCGCGCGCCCGTTCCTGCGCTTTGCGGCGCCGCAGGTTTTCGCGCAGCGCCGCCGCCAGGCGTGCGTCGCGGCCCGCCGGTTTCGGCGGCTTTCCGGTCTTGTCCTGGTCCTTGCCCCGGCTCGTCATGCGGGCATTTATCCGCCCGTCCTGTCGTTTCGCAAGCCGCGCGATTGCCTTGCGCCACCGGGGGTCGTATGGCAGTTTCCGCCGCGTTCGCGCCGCGCCAATGTCCGTTGCGCATTTTCATGCTGCCGTAGCTCAGTGGTAGAGCACCTCATTGGTAATGAGGAGGTCGAGTGTTCAATCCACTCCGGCAGCACCACTGTTCACCCGTCATCATTTGGGATGTCCGCTTTCACTCCAAAAGCGGACATTCGCGAAATGATCGATGTCGCCGGACATCTCGTGTAACTTTGTTTCGACGCTTCACTATAATTATGTGCAATTTAGTGTGCCTCCGATGCGCAACTCTTCGCCGAGTGACCCCCGATTTCTGAAGGCATTCCGAAATCTGGAGGAAGCTATATCCCTTCAACGCCAGGGCCGTTTGGACGAAGCCGAGAAAGCGTTTGCGCGCGTTGTTAAAAAAAACCCCGCATATTTTGACGCACTGCATTTATACGGGCTGTTCAAATACCAACGTGGTCAATTTGATGACGCTCATAAACTTGTTGCGCGGGCGATAAAAATCAATCCGCGGTCGGCGAATGCTTTCAGCAGCCTGGGAGTTATCCTGGCCCATCAAGGCCGCCACAAAGAAGCTCTCGAGAGTTTTGATACCGTCCTGAGATTTCAACCAGATCATTTGCAGGCCCTCACCAACCGCTGCAACTCGTTGAACGAGTTGGGCCTCTATGACGACTGCATAAGCAGCACCGCACGTATTCTGGAAATCGATCCGAACTATTCCGACGCTTATATCATTCGCGGCGCCGCGTTGTTGCGGCGCTATCGCTACATGGAGGCGCTCGAAAGCTATGACCGATCGCTGAAATTAAATCCTAATTTGGCGATTGCCTGGGTCGGACGCGGCAATGTGCTCTATGAGCTCAACCGCTATGGCGAAGCGATCATTGCATACGACAAGGCGATAGCACTCAAACCTGACCTCGCACTCAAGCCCGATTCGGATCAGGCATGGATCCGGCTGCACGCCAAAATGCACCTCTGCAATTGGGCGAACTTTAACTCAGACACGCAGCGTTTGATTATGTCGACCCGAAATGGGGTCGCAGCCGCATCGCCGTTTGCGTTTTTATCGATTCCTTCATCCGCCGCCGACCAATTCCGGTGCGCGGGTCTTTGGGCGGCGCGCAAGCATCCTCCCGCCAAACCAAGCGTTTGGCGTGGCGAGCGGTACCACCACGACCGCATTCGTATTGCATATATTTCAAGTGAATTTCGACCGCATCCCGTGTCGTACCTGATGGCGGGATTGATAGAAGGCCACACCAAAGAACGGTTCAGCGTGACAGGCATTTCGTTGCAATCCGAGGATACATCAGAAACCGGACAACGAATGAAGCGCGCATTTGAGACGTTTATTGACGGTTCAAATATGGTCGATCAAAAAATTGCCCAGCTGATACGCGAGCAGGAAATCGACATTGCCGTCGATTTGAATGGTTTTACCTACGGTTCGCGAACGGACATTTTTGCGGCGCGACCTGCACCAATTCAAATTAATTATCTGGGATATCCCGGGACAATGGGCGCATCGTATATCGATTACATCATTGCGGATCAAATTGTGGTCCCAAATCACCAGCAGGAATTCTATTCAGAGAAGATCGTTTATATGCCGAATAGTTTTCAAGCCAACGATCGGTATCGTTCGATATCTGAAAAGAAATTTACGCGCGCGGAATTGGGCCTGCCCCCGGATGGCATCGTATTTTGTTGTTTTAATAGCAGCTATAAGATCAGTCCTGACGTATTCGAAATCTGGATGCGCATCCTCAATCAAGTTAGTGACAGCGTATTGTGGCTTGTCGCGAACGACAAAGCAGTCGAGGACAATTTACGTCGGGAGGCAGCGGCAAGAAATGTTAAGGGAGAACGATTAATCTTCGCGCCACGCCTCCCATATCCGGAACATCTGGCGCGCCTTTCATCGGCAGATTTGTTTCTGGACACCGCGCCATTTAATGCCGGGACGACCGCCAGCGATGCGCTATGGGCGGGGCTTCCAGTTTTGACGCGTATTGGTGATGGATTTGCAGGGAGAATGGCAGCGAGTTTGCTTGCTGCGATTGATCTGCCGGAACTCATAACGACATCGCCACAGGCCTACGAAGCTCTTGCGATTGAACTTGCCACGAACCCCGCGAAACTAAGGGCAATCAAACTCAGACTATCGGAAAATCGGCTGACGAGGCCGTTATTCAACACGCAGCTTTTCACAAGCCACATCGAGGCGGCGTACACGGCCATGTATGAGCGCTATCAAACGGGCCTGCCACCTGATCATATTTATCTGCCGCAATAGGCACTGCATGCGCTCCCGCAGCACCGGTCTTTCGTGAAAATGAAATCAGAAGCCTGATCAGCTCGCGGCGGCCAGCGGCTTGCGTCGCGGCCGGCGCGGCGCGGCACGCCCACGACCCACAACGTCGGCATATTCGCCGATCGGCTGCGGCCGCCCCACGAGATAACCCTGAATCTCGTTGCAGTTTTCACTCGCGAGGAACTGACGCTGCTCTTCGGTCTCAACACCCTCCGCCACCACCGGCAGATTGAGCCCGCGTCCGAGCGCGATCACCGCGCGAATGATGGTTGCGGCCTGCTGGCTGTGGCCCAGATTGGCAACAAAGCTCTGATCGATCTTGATCTTGTCGAACGGGAAGGACTGCAAATACGACAACGATGAATAGCCGGTGCCGAAATCGTCCATCGCAATGCGCACGCCGAGGCCCTTCAGGCGCCGGAGCACCGCCACGGCCCGCGTGAAGTCGCCGATCAGCACGCCTTCCGTGATCTCGAGCTCGAGGCGCCACGGCGCAAGGCCGGTCTCCAGCAGAACCTGATGGACCAGGCGCGGCAGGTCGCCATGCTGGAACTGGACCGGCGACAGATTGATCGCGATATGCAGCGGCCGCGGCCACGAGGCTGCCTCGCGGCATGCCGTGCGCAGGATCCATTCGCCCATCGAGACGATGAGCCCACTTTCCTCGGCGAGCGGGATAAAGGTGTCGGGCGCCACCAGCCCGTGGCGCGGATGATGCCAGCGCACCAACGCCTCGAAGCCGCTGACATCGCCATCGATATGCGCCTGCGGCTGATAGTGGAGCGCCAGTTCGTCGTGCGCGCTCGCCGAACGCAAATCCTGCTGAAGCGCGCGTTTCTCGCGCAGCTGCTTGTCCATCGACATTTCAAAGAAGCGGATTGATCCGCGCATCTCGGCTTTTGCGCGAAACAGCGCGGCATCAGCGTTCGCAACGAGTGTTGCCGCGTCAGTGCCGTCCTGCGGATAGATGCCAATGCCGATGGTGGCCCCGACACGCAATGTGTTGCCGTTGATGTCGATGTCCGAATCAAGCGCCGCAGCAAGCCGCTCGGCGAGCGTCTCGATCGCCGCCAGCTGCATACCGGTTGGCGTGATGACAGCAAATTCGTCACCGCCAAGCCGCGCCAGGAACGCGCCATGGGATACTGCCGAAAGACGGCGACCCACCTCACGCAGCAAGGCATCGCCGAGCGCGTGTCCAAACACGTCGTTGACGGCCTTGAACCGATCCAGATCCATGCACAGCAGGGCAAAACTTTCGCGCGATCCGGTGGCGAGACCGATTGTCGAGGCAATACAATCATTAAATGCGGCGCGGTTGGGCAGGTCCGTCAGCGGGTCGTGACGGGCCATATGCTCAATGCGCTGTTCGTGCTGTTTCTGCTCGGTGAGGTCGTTGATCACGCTGATGAGGTATTGCGGCTTTCCCTCGGCCTTCACCGGCAGCCGCGTCGCCGTGACAATGCGCGTGCCATTGGCTGGCGTTGCGACCGCGTGTTCGCCGAGGAAGGCGACTTCTCCCGATTCAATCAACTTCTGGTCTTCGGCTTCGATCTTTTCCGCACTGGATTGCGGCATGACTTCGCCGGCGGTCTTGCCCAGCATGACGGAGCGGCCGACGCCCAGATATTTTTCAGCGGCACGATTGATCAGCAAATAGCGCAAATCCGGGATGCCCTTCACAATGATCGGCGACGGCACGTGCTCGATGATCGTGTTGAGAAATGAGCGCGTACTCTCAAGCTCGCCTTCCGCCCGCTTGCGCTCGGTGATGTCCTCGTGCGTTGCGACCCAGCCGCCGTCTTTCATCGGCTGGTTGACGACCGCCATGATGCGGCCATCCTTCAATTCGATGTTAAGCGTGAAGGCCTTATGCTCCTTCAACGCCGCGCGCAGGTCTTCGTCATAACGCGCCGGATCAAGCGGGAAAGTCCCCGCCGCAATGCGCGCATCCAGCAGATCGCGAATGGTGCATCCCCGCCAGATGTGGCGCGGATCGATGCTGTACATGTCCCGATAGCGCTCGTTCCAGACGACCAGCCGGTTTTGCGCATCGAACATGCACAAACCTTGATTCATATTGTTGAGCGCGACGTCGAGTTGCAGGTTTTGTTCGCTCAACTTCTGCCGGATTCGAGCCGACATCGACACGACCAGGCACGCGCCAAGAATGCCGGCAACGGCGACAAATGCGAAAAGAATTGCGCTTGGCGGGATCGAAAAAACGTAGATGAATTCCGCCATCGCGAGCGCGGCGACAACAATCAGCACACCGGCGAAACAATATTTTCGCCAGTCTCTATGCGAGTCGATATTTTTCAGCGCGCGAAACATAAAATCCGCATATAGGGAAATTGCGGCACGTTGGCCCGCGGCCACCAGGGTTTTCGCAATTCTGGCGGATCAATTCTTTGGCCGCATTAAATTCACGGCCCGGTGACGGTTAACCGGCGTTAACACTACGCGCGCGTAAACGGACGCGCGCCCGTTTGAACGATTTTACGGCAAGCAGAAATCAACGCGGCTTCAAAAATGAAAAATCGCAGCCCTGATCGGCGCCCAGAATTTCCTGGGCATAAAGCCGGGCATAGCCGCGTGTCGGCTGCTGCTCGGACGGTTTGACCACCGCGGCACGCCGCTTGAGTTCGGCGTCGTCGACGGCGAGGTCGATCCGCCGCTTGCTGACTGAAAGGCGGATCCGATCACCCGTCCGCACCAACGCGAGTGGCCCGCCGGACGCGCTATCCGGCGTCACATGCAGTACGATTGTACCGAACGCGGTTCCGCTCATGCGCGCATCCGAGACACGCACCATGTCCTTGATGCCCGTGGTGGCAAGTTTTTTTGGAATCGGCAGATAGCCCGCCTCCGGCATGGCCGAGGTCGAATGCGGCCCGGCATTTTGCAGAACCAGAATGTCCTTGGCATCAACATCGAGCTTCGGATCATCGACGCGTGCGGCGAGATCCTCGAGTGACGAGAAGACGACCGCCCGCCCCTCATGCTCGAACAGGCTGGAATCGGCTGCCGACCGCTTGAGGATCGCGCCTTCGGGCGCCAGATTTCCGAACAGCGCCACCAGGCCGCCCTGCGGTTCGAGCGGCTTCTTGCGCTCGGCGATGATCGTGCGGTCAACCCATCCATCGCCCTCGTGCGACAGTCGCTCGCCAATCGTCTCACCGGTCACAGTCATGCAATCGAGGTGCAGCAAATCCTTGAGTTCGCGCAGCAGCGCGCCGACGCCGCCGGCGGCGAAGAAGTCTTCCATGTAGCCGTTGCCGACCGGCTTCAGGTTCACCAGCACCGGCGTCGTGTCGGACAGCTCGTTGAGGCGTTGCAGCGACACCGGAATTCCGGCGCGGCCGGCAATCGCAGTAAGATGAATGACCGCGTTGGTCGAGCCGCCGATCGCGAGCAGGACACGCAACGCGTTCTCGACTGACTTCTGATTCACAATGCGATCGGGCGTCAGGTTCGAACCGATCAACTTGACCGCTGCAGCGCCGGTGGCTTCCGCCGCGCGCAGGCGGTCGGCATGCACGGCCGGAATCGCCGCGGTGCCCGGCAGGATCATTCCGAGCGCTTCCGCGATGCAGGCCATCGTCGAAGCCGTTCCCATCACTGCGCAGGTGCCGGCGGTGGTGGCGAGCTTGCCTTCCACTTCGGAGATTTCCTCGTCGTCGATCTTGCCGGCGCGATATTGCGCCCAGAAGCGCCGGCAGTCGGTGCAGGCGCCCAGCCGTTCGCCGCGATGGCGTCCGGTCATCATGGGTCCGGCCACCAGCATGACCGAAGGCTTGTTGGCCGATACCGCGCCCATGAGCTGCGCCGGAACCGTCTTGTCACAGCCGCCCATCAGGACCACCGAGTCCATCGGCTGTGCGCGCACCATTTCCTCGGTGTCCATCGACATCAGATTGCGGAATTTCAGGCTCGTCGGATTGAGAAACACCTCGCCGAGCGAGATCGTGGGAAATTCAATCGGCAACGCGCCAGCCGCCAGTACGCCACGCTTCACCGCGTCGAGCAGCTCGGGGAAATGGCGGTGACAATTATTGAAGCCGGACGGCGTATAGGCGATACCGACCACGGGCTTCGCCAGCATCTCCTGGGAATAGCCCATCGACCGCGCGAACGAGCGCCGCAGGTAGAGGGAGAAATCACGGTCGCCGTAGTTGGTCAGGCCGTTGGCGATACCGGTGGGTTTTTTGCTCATGCCGATGCTTTTTGCAGCCATGCGAGACCGGATGCAAGCCGCTGGGACCACGGATGCACGGCGAATTGCCGCCAAAGGGCTGGAAAACGCCGTTTCAGCCAGTCAAATCCGACCCGGTGAAACCAAACCGCGACCACCAGCATGGTGAGGAACCATGTGAGGTAGTGATAGCGAGCGGTCGCGGCCGTATAGAACAGGGCGACAATGTGCTGCGCGAGCGCCGCGGCCCCGATCAGGCGCAGCCATGGATCGAACTGGCGTCCGCGCACAACGACGTAAACAAGAATCACGACCCCGGCGGCATTCAACGGGATCGTCGCATAAGATTCCGCCGGTCCGCTCAGCCATTGCCCGAGCTGAAAAAGGAGACGCCTGAGGTGTTCGCCATTCAACGCCAGTGTCGCGAGTTCACGCGCGGCCGCTGCATAAGCTGACGGCGGCATCACGAGCACGGCGGCGTGCCCGGCATTGGTGCTGAAAAGCACAAAGACGTGGCCGTATACCCAGTTATGCAGGGCCATGGAGAAGACCGGAAGAAACCCGATGCACAGGCCGGCAAGCCGCGCCCACTGCCGCAAATAAAGTGCTGCGACGCCCGCCCCGCCGAGCAGAACGGCGGCGGCCGGCGCGACAATCGGCTTCATGAAAATTCCCAGCGCCAACAGCAAGGCGCCAAAGAATGCGCGACAGAACTTGCGACGCTCATCTGACTGCGCTGGCACGATCAGCACCGTGCCGGCCACAAACAGGATGTAGGAGGCTGGATCGGCAAAGCCGCGGGCCGCCCATTGTTCGTACTGCACGAAGCTGGTGCCAAACAAAGTGCCAACGGGAATAGCGACGAAAAAGAGGATCAGCGTCAGCGACCAGCGCTCGGGCAAGAAGCGTCGGAACAGGGCGTAAACAAGAAAAGGAAACAAGAGAACCAGGGAGAGATAGCCAAGATAACTCTCACCGAAGAAAATATGTTCGAGCGCGCGGAAATACCGCAGGCCGGGGCCGCCGTAGTAAAAAACCTTTTCGCCGCCTTCCAACGCGCCAAAAAAATCGCCGGCCAGCAATTTCTGCAAGATCAGCCGTCCGACACCATCGTAAAAGAGACCGTCATCGCCGCCATCAAATGGCCGAAGGCCACCGAGGAAACTGGCGTCGTCCACCGCGATGACCAGCGCGGACAACCCGACAATGATAACGGGTACCAAAATTCGGCTGGTCCTGACCCGGACCAGAACGCCAACCAATGCCGCCACCGCCGCTAGCAGCAAAATCCCACGCAGGAAATTTTGCAGGCGCACGCTCCACGGTGGCGTCAAATGCATCGCCAGCGTATCCGGCTTGATGCCGACACCAACAATGCGTTTACCAACGTCAGCGGCCGTGATGGCTCGGCAATTGGCTCCGGCAAGCGGCGCAAAATGCTGGCCTTCGCCTTCCCACATCACCTCGCCGCGCCAGCACAATTCACTTCCCACATAGGCAGCAGGCAGGCTGACGATCTCGAACCACGGCATTGTGAAATGCCAGCGATCCCAGCCCATCCAGAAGTGCCGGTCACGTTGCGCACGGCGCACGTCGCTATCGCCGGTCCAGTTGTAGCGATTCTCATTGGCAAACCCGAGGCCCAGCCAAATCGGATTGGAGAAATCGAGCGAGCTCACGGAGCGCGAAAACTTTGATGCGTGCCAAATGCCGTCCGCAGAAAACGCGAATGCGGAATCAGGAAAGCCGTTGTTTTGCCAGCAGCCGAAGCCTTTCGGATCGCACCGTTTGCCGGCCGGATATTGCGCATCGAACGCGGCCGCTAGATGTTGATAGACATCCGGCGGCAAGCCGCGTTCGAGCGCGGGACCCGGCAGAAAGACATTGTGCCCTTCCTGAATGCGCGGCGGCGACAATAGCGCCTGCCCAAGCACGGCAATCGCCGCGATCGCAACGCCGGCTAGCCAGGCGCGCGAGCCGGTGCCGACGTCACCACTGAAGATGACAATCGTCAGGAAAACCAGCAGCGCGTAGTCGAAAATGGCGTTGACCGGCAGGCCGATTACGACGATGCACAGCACCAGCGCGGCCAGCTTGCGCCACCCGGAGCCGGGAACGTTCGCGTGTGGTGCGTTCATCGATGTCGTTCCGGCCCGGCGCCAATTCGCTCTTGCGTAGCATGTCGATTTGGCTCAAATCCATGCCGCGCCTGACAAAATCCCGCTTTGCTGAGGATTTGAAACCGTGATCCGTGTAGGCATCGTCGGCAGCAATTATGGACGCACCGTCCAGTTGCCCGCATTCCGCGCCGATCCCCGCTGCGAGGTGATTGCGCTCGCAGGCAGCAATGCCGCGCGCGCGGCTGAAATGGCCAAGGCCGAAGGCATCGCCAAAGGCTATGGCGACTGGCGCGCTTTAGTCGAAGACAATGACGTGCAGGCGGTCGCTATCGCAACGTTGCCTAGCCTGCAGGCGCAGATCGCAATCCGTGCGCTGGAGCTGGGCAAGCCGGTATTCGCCGAAAAGCCGATGGCAAGCGATCTCGCCAGTGCGAGCGCAATGCTGAAGCAGGCAGCGTTGAGCCGCAAGCCGACCATGATCGACTTTAATTTCCATCAGATCATGAGCTGGCAGCGGGCCAAGACGATGCTCGACGCCAATGCGATAGGAGCGCTCCGCCATGTTGCCGTGCATTGGCACCTGGAGAGCCGGGCCATCCAGCTCCGCATGCGCAGCTGGAAGACCCTGGGCGACGATGGCGGCGGCGTGCTCGGCAACTTCATCTCACATTGCTTCCACTATCTCGAATGGTTCGTCGGCCCAATCGGCGGGCTGTCGGCGCGCGTTTCCGGATTGCCGGATGACAGCAAGCTGGAAACAATGGTCGCGATGGCGCTGCAATTTGCCTCGGGGCCGCTCGCAACCCTGTCAATGAGTTGCGCATCCTATCTCGGCATCGGACACCGCATCGAGTTTTTCGGCGAGGACGGGACACTCGTGCTGCATAATCCTGGTGCCGACTATATGCGCGGCTTCGAATTGTTTCACGCAAAGAGGCCGTCAGTGTTCGAATGCGTTCCGGTCGAGGACCCGGCCGATGCGAAATATCCGGATGGCCGCATTGCGCCGGTGTCGCGGCTGGTCAAGATCTTCCTCGATGCGATCGAAAGCGGCAGCCCGGCGACGCCCGGCTTTGACGAAGGTCATCGCGTGCAAATGCTGATCGATGCTGCCCGGCGCTCGCATCAATCGGGCGCATGGATTGACGTCATGCCGGCAGGCGTCAAAAAGGGAGCCCGCCCGTGAGCCGTATTCTCGTCACCGGCGGCAGCGGCTTCATCGGCTCCGGGCTTGTGAAGGCTCTCGTTCACGCCGGCCATCGCGTGCGCGTGCTCGACGACAACTCCCGCGGAAGCCCGCGCCGGCTCAACGACGTTGCCAAGGACATCGAGTTCATAGCCGGCGATATTCGCGACGCCGGCGCGGTCACGAAAGCCGTGCAAGGGATGGACGAGGTGCATCACCTCGCCTTCATCAACGGTACTGAATTTTTCTATAGCCAGCCCGACCTCGTACTCGACGTCGGCGTACGCGGCATGCTCAATGTTGTCGATGCCTGCCGCCAGAACAACGTCGGCAGCCTCATTCTCGCGTCGAGCTCCGAGGTCTATCAGACGCCGCCGACCATCCCGACCGACGAGAGCGCCCCCCTCACCATCCCCGACCCGTTGAACCCGCGTTATTCCTACGGCGGCGGCAAGCTGATCAGCGAACTGATCGCGATCAACTTCGGCCGCAAATATTTCGAGCGCGTGCTCATTTTCCGCCCGCACAATATCTACGGGCCCGACATGGGATGGGAACACGTGATACCCCAGCTCGCCTTGCGCCTCGACGCCGCAGCAAAGAAACAGCCGTCCGGTACGATCCGCTTTGAGATCCAGGGAAGCGGGCAAGAGACCCGCAGCTTCTGCTTCATCGACGACCTCGTCGCCGGCGTGCTGGTGATGCGTGAAAAAGGCGAACATCTGGGCATCTATCACGTCGGCACCACGGAAGAAGTCAGCATCGGCGACCTTGCGCGCCGCGTGGCCGCGCAAGCGGGGCGTGCTATCGAGCTGGTCGCCGGCAAGCCCGCGCCGGGCGGGACGGCGCGCCGCTGTCCCGACATTTCGAAACTTGGCAGGCTGGGCTATAAGCCTCGCGTCACGCTGAGCGACGGTTTGAAGCCAACGCTCGAATGGTACTGGCGCAACGTGCAGCTCGCGCCAGGCTGACTTAGAAGCTGAAGCCGAAGGAGACCACGAGCCTTGCGCCCCACCAAAGTTGCGCGCGCTGCCGGCACCGGCGGAAGCGTTCCGATTGAGAGCTGTCAGGTGTGCGGCCATGCGCCGCTCGATACTGTGCTTTCACTTGGCTACATGCCACCGGTCAACCAGATGGTGCCGGTCGGACAAGTCCCGCGCCAGCTTCCCTGGTTTCCGACCACGCTGCTGCGTTGCCACAATTGCGAGCTGGTCCAGCTTGGCCTCGCGGTCGATCCGGTCATTATCTTCCCGCCGGAATACCCCTACACCAGCGGCACGACCAAACTGCTGCGCGATAATTTCGCCGACCTACAGCGCGAGAGCGCCGCAATGCTCGGCCTCGGTGATCAGGATCTCGTCATCGATATCGGCTCGAACGATGGCACGCTGCTTTCTAATTTCCAGAAGGGCGGCCAGCGCGTGCTCGGCATTGAGCCGACCGACGTCGGCGACATCGCCAATCAGCGCGGAATCCCCACGATCAAGCGCTATTTCGGAACCGAGGTGGCGCGCGAAGTCAAACGCGAGTACGGCCCGGCCAGTATGGTGACGGCTGCAAATTGTTTCGCCCATATCGAGGATGTCCACGCCATCGTCGACGGCGTCGTCGAGATGTTGAAAGACGACGGCGTATTCGTGACGGAGTCGCACTATCTCATTCCCTTGCTCGAAACCCTGCAATACGACACCATCTATCACGAACACCTGCGCTACTACTCGCTCACCAGCCTGAAGCATCTTTTCGAGATGCACGGCCTGGAGGTATTTCATGCGCGGCCGATTCCGAGCCACGGCGGCTCGATCCGGGTCTACGCCGCGCGGCACGGCGCCCACACCGTGCAGGACAGCGTGCGGCGCATGCTGTCGGCTGAGCCACGCGGTGAAGTGATGACGACGCGGCTGGCCGCGTTCCGTCACGACGTGATCCTTTCGAAACTTCGATTGCTCTCAATGCTGCGGGACCTGAAGGAAAAAGGCGCGCGCGTCGCCGGGATCAGCGCTCCGTCGCGCGCGAGCACGCTTGTGAATTATGTCGGCCTGGATGAAGGCTTGATCGATTATGTCTGTGAGATCGCCGGTTCGCTGAAGATCGGAAAATGCATGCCGGGCACACAGATTCCGGTGGTCGACGAGGCAAAATTGTATTCCGACCAGCCGGACTGCGCGGTCATTTTCTCCTGGCACATCGCCGACGAACTGGCGCCCAAGCTCAAGGCCAAGGGGTTTCGCGGCAAGCTGATCACGCCGCTGCCAGTGCCACGGGTGCTGTAGGCGATCGATTCAATGAATGGAAACGGCACTCAGGACAAAGGCAAAGAGGTCGCCTTCTTCGACGCCCATGCCGACAGCGACGAATATGATGTCTTCACGTCGCAGGCCAACGATCGCCTGATCGCAGCCTTCAAACGATTGAGCGGCTTGCCCGCCGGCGCGCGCGTTGCCGATCTCGGTTGCGGCTCGGGGGTATTTACAGAATTGCTGAGGCGCGCGGGCTATCAAAGCGTCGGTCTCGATATCAGCCCCAAATTGGTCGCGCTCGGACGCCGCAAATATCCGGGGCTCGAACTTATCGAAGGGGATGCCGAGAATCTGCCATTCGAAACCGCAAGCCTCGACGGCGTGCTGTTAAGCGGGCTGGTGCACCATTTCCCGGATCCGCGACGACTGGCGGCTGAAGTGCAGCGCGTGCTCAAGCCCGGCGGCCGATTCGTCGCCTTCGATCCCAATCGCATGAATCCGTTCATGTGGCTTTATCGCGACCGCTCCTCGCCTTTTTACAGCTCGGTGGGCGTGACGGAAAACGAGCGGCCTATCTTGGCGCGGCGGATTGCCGATATTTTTCGCGATGCAGGATTCAACGTTCAGTCGGATTTTCTGGCCGGGCTCGCGTACCGCTATGTTGCTTCGCGTCGCACGCGCGTGCTGCTGCCGATCTACAACTTCATCGACAATGTCCTGTTCAATCTGACGTTACTAAAGCCATTCCGCCCCTTTGTACTCACAAGCGGAGAGAAATTGGGGTCGTCCGGCCGGCCATGATCAAGTTCAATGGAAGCGATGTCGCCCAATGAACAACGCAACGCCGCGCCTGGACATCATTATCCCGGTTTATAATGAGGGCGACAATATCGTGCCGACGCTGCGCGGCCTTGCAGCCGGCGTCAAAACTTCCAACCGGATTTTGATCTGCTACGACCGCGAAGACGACGACACGCTACCGGCGATCAGGAGTAATCGCGAGAGGTTCGATAAGCTAACCATTGAGCTTGTACGCAACCGCGGCCGCGGCGCACATGGCGCCGTAGTGACTGGATTCTCCGCCAGCACCGCTCCGTTCGTTCTCGTATTCCCGGCGGACGACGACTTCAATGCCGGGATCATCGACGCGATGGTCGCGGAAGCTGCAAAGGGTTGCGACATCGTCTGCGCCAGCCGATTCATGGCCGGCGGAAGCATGGTTGGATGCCCGTGGCTCAAGGCCGTTCTGGTTCGCGCCGCGAGTTTTACGCTCTATCATGTCGCGCGCCTGCCGACCCATGACGCGAGCAGCGGCTTTCGTCTCTTCTCGCGCCGCGTGTTGGACGAGATCGAAATCGAGTCAGAGCGCGGCTTCTGCTACAGCATCGAGCTGCTCGTAAAGTGCCATCGCCTTCGCTGGCGTATTGGCGAGGTGCCCGCCCAGTGGATCGAGCGGACCCACGGTGCCAGCCGCTTCCAGGTGATAAAGTGGCTTCCGGATTACTTGCGTTGGTATATTTACGCGTTCGCCACCACTTATTTTCGGCGGCCGGCGGCAAGCGTGCGCCGTAAGCACGCGGCCTGACACGGGGCAATGAACATGGCTGAGGACGTGGCAAAGAACGCCGATTGGCCGAAAATCGTGAGCCGCCGCGCGACGCGCTTGTCGCCATGGGTGGAAATCGTCGAGCGTGCGGTCGAATTCACCCCTGGCGCCAAGCCCGACATCTATCACGCCGTCAACCAAACGGACTACGTAGCGATCGTCGCCCGTACGCCGGATGGGACTATCCCAATCGTGCGGCAATACCGGCCAGCCCTTGAGACCTTCACATGGGAACTGCCGGCCGGCATGTTGGAGCAAGACGAGCAGCCGATGGACTGTTGTCGCAGGGAGTTGCAGGAAGAGACTGGATTCCCTGCGCAAAAAGTGCACGCGCTCGGCAGTTACGCGTCCTGTACGGCGCGGTTATCGAACCAAATCCATACATTCTTCGTCGAGACCGGACCGCGCTCAGAACACCCTGCCGTCGAGGCCGGCATCGAACTCAAGCTCGTCTCAATGGATGAGCTGGCTAAACTTATTCTGGCCAAAGAATTTGTACTGCAAATGCACATCGGCGCCCTGATGCTCGCGGGAATGCATGGGTACATTGACTTTGCCGGCTTCCGTCCAGCTATGCGCATTTGATGTCGGTCAATGCGCCGTTTTGAGATGCGACAAAACTCGTCTCGACAACTACCCTGGAACCCTTCTAAAAGGTGGTTGCGGCGGGCGGGAAAAAACAATGGATTACAAAGGACTATTCACGGCGGCGCTCGACCAACTGCGTGATGAGAATCGTTACAGGGTTTTCGTCGATCTGGAGCGCATTGCCGGCCGCTTCCCGCATGCCGTCTGGCATTCTCCGCAGGGCCAGCGCGATGTCGTGATCTGGTGCTCGAACGATTACCTTGGCATGGCGCAGCATCCGAAAGTCATCGGCGCGATGGTCGAAGCGGCCGCACGCATGGGCACCGGGGCCGGTGGCACGCGCAACATCGCCGGCACCAATCATCCGCTCATTGAGCTCGAACGCGAACTTGCGGATCTGCACGGCAAACCAGCAGCTCTGGTATTTACATCCGGCTATGTATCGAACGAGACCGGCATCGCCACGATTGCCAGGCTTCTGCCGAACTGTCTTATCCTGTCCGATGCCCTCAACCACAATTCAATGATCGAGGGCGTGCGTCAGTCGGGCTGCGAGAAACAGATCTGGCGGCACAACGACGTCGCGCATCTCGAGAAATTGCTGAAGGCCGCCGGCCCTGCGCGGCCCAAGCTGATCGTATTCGAGAGCCTCTACTCCATGGATGGCGACGTCGCCCCGGTGCACGCGATCTGCGATCTTGCGGAACGTTACGGCGCCATGACCTATTGCGACGAAGTGCACGCCGTCGGCATGTATGGGCCACGCGGCGGCGGCATCTGCGAACGCGACAGCGCGATGGCTCGTGTCGATGTCATAGAGGGCACGTTGGCCAAGGCCTTTGGTTGCCTCGGCGGCTACATTGCGGCCAGTGCAGAACTTGTTGATGCGGTGCGCTCATATGCCCCAGGATTCATTTTCACGACTGCGCTGCCGCCGGCAATATGTGCAGCAGCCACCGCGGCCATCCGCCACCTGAAGACGTCCAGCTGGGAACGTGACCGCCATCAGGACCGCGCCGCCCGCGTGAAGGCGGTACTCAATGCCGCTGGACTTCCCGTAATGCCGAGCACGACACATATCGTTCCGGTGCTGATCGGCGATGCGGAAAAATGCAAAGCAGCGAGCGACTTGCTGCTGTCCGAGCACGGCATTTACATCCAGCCCATCAACTATCCGACCGTACCGCGTGGAATGGAACGTCTGCGCATTACGCCATCGCCCTACCACGATGACGTATTGATCGACACGCTTGCAGAGGCGCTGGTCGATGTATGGGAACGACTTGATCTGCCGCAACGTCGGCAGGCCGCGGCGGCGGAATAGGCCGTACTCCCGACGATATCAGTCCTGATATGGCGGTCGCTTCAACGGCCGCTTGGCCGGCTCGTTGCCTATTGTCAAAGTGCGCGCGCTACGCCGGGCTATAAACGGCATTGTCAGCGACACGAAAAATATGCGCGTGAGATGATGCGCGCCGACGTAAACGGGGTCCAAATTGAGCGCCAGCGCCAGCAACATCATTGCGTCGACCGCGCCAGGTGCGAAAGCGATCATCACCTCGGCGGCATGCAGCGATAATACGCTGATCAAGACGGCTGCAAAAACCGCGGCAATTATCACCGCAACCGCAAACGAACCGAATGCAGCAGCTATAAAGTTCAGCAGCAAGCGCAGCGGCATATTGGCAAAGCGCGATCCGGTGACCGCGCCCATGGCAACCATTGCGGTATTTGCAACCCACCACGGCATGACCGCGTGAATTAGCCCGCTGCCGTGCAGCACGGCCGAGGTCAGCATCGCACCGAACAGCAGACCGCCGGGGAAGCGGAAGCGATACGCTATCAACGCAGCGACAGTGGAGGCTGCAACCAAAATCGCCAGTTCATCGAGCGTAGCCAGATTGAGCGCTACGGCCGCCCGCGGCGGTGCATGTCCAACCAGGCCGAGCAGCGACAATCCGGCCGGCAGGCCAACGGCAATAACAACCACACGAATGCTTTGCACGATTGCAATTGCGCGCAGATCAGCGCCGAGTTCGGCACCGAGTGCCAACACCTGCGACATGCCGCCCGGCGCCGCCGCGAGGAATGCGTCAACCTTGCCCCACCCATGGACGAGATCGCAGGTAGCCCGCGCCACCGATCGAGATGAAAGCCATTGCCACAAGAAGCACGACGATGCTGAGCGGATAGGTCGCCATGCCGTGCAGCGTTTCCGGCGTCACGACGGCGCCGAGCGATATGCCGATCAGCACAAAGATCGCGCGCATCATCAATGTTGGAACCAGCATCGGTCGGCCGGCCAGTGATGCCCCGGCGACCGCCAGGATCGAGCCCGACAGCCAACCTGCAGGCACGCCGGCCAGCCCGAGCGTGGCCCCGCCCGCCAGTGCAATGGCAAGCGTTTCGCCGAGGTGGCGCAGGATCGTTATGCGGCTATCGGTTGACGGCGCGGACAATGGCCCAGGACTCTCATTGAGCCGGACGCCCCCGCGCTCCGGCTCGTTGGGCGCGATCAATGCCGCGCGCGGGCCGCCACGTCAAATATGCCGAATGGATATGGCGGGCCGAAGCCTCAGGCAACCATGCCGGGTCGCGGCGCCGTCGCGGGGCCGATGCCACTGCCAAGCACAATGCGCACGAGATCGGCGGCATTGCGGGCGCCTACTTTTTCCATGACGCGCGCGCGATGCACCTCGATGGTGCGCGGGCTAATACCGAGCTTGCGGCCGGCTTCCTTGTTAGAGGCGCCCGCCGCAATCTGCGCCAGTACCTCGCGTTCCCGCGGCGTCAGCAATGCCAGGCCAGGAAACTCGGTCCGCCAACTATTGTCGCCGTTAGTATATGCACTGCGTTTCCCGAAGGCGGCGATCGCGCCTGCCACGCGTATGACGATCGAGCGCGCGTCGAATGGCTTCACGAGATAGTCGAACGCACCGCTCTTCACCGCTTCCACTGCGCAGCCAACGTCGTCGTCGCCAGTAACGATGAATATTGGTGCGGGGTAACTTTGCGCATCGAGTTCCTTGAGCGCCGTTACCCCGGATTTATCGGGCAGGTGCAGATCGAGCAATATGCAGGCGGGCGTGTGATTGCGCGCAGCCGCAAGAAAGGTCTCGGTGTCCGCAAATCCGGTGACGCGATAGCCAGCCAGCGTAAAAACAATCGAGAGTGCGTCTCGCATCATGACGTCGTCGTCGACCACGAACAGCTCGTTTTGCCGTAAATCCTGCGAAGCCATGGATTGCCGCCTTGGCGTTATGCACTCCACCGTCACCGGATAGTGTGCACCACATGCGGGTGAGTTCGAGTTAAAAAATGTAAGCGGCACAATTGTTTATGGTATGATTGGATGGCAAAATGGTACTTTGGTGGGGTAGCACGGAGTTTTGAACTGCGCGCCCGGATAGCTCGCCGCACCGACCGGAGCCTGCCGCACCGGCGCCAGGTATTTTGAGGTGAAGTAACTCGCTAAAGTACCAATCGGAAATCGTCCCGATCTGGAGAGTACATGCTGCAAGGTTGGGTGGTCATCGTTGCCGCGCTTGCGTACATCGGGTTGCTTTTCCTGGTGGCGAGCTACGGTGACCGCACTCGCGGCCTCGGTCGCGAAGGGCGCACGCGGCTCCTGATCTATCCGCTCTCGCTGGCCATCTATTGCACATCGTGGACCTTCTTTGGGTCGGTCGGTTTCGCTTCGCGCACCGGTTTTGACTTCCTCACGATCTATATCGGCCCGGCCCTTTTGATCGGCCTGTGCAGCCCGCTGCTGATGCGCGTCGTTCGGCTTGCCAAGACGCACAACATAACTTCGATCGCCGACTTTATAGCGGCCCGCTACGGCAAAGGTCAGGCTGTCGCGGCGACTGTCGCGCTCATCGCGATTGTCGGCACCATTCCGTATATCGCACTGCAGCTCAAAGCAGTTTCATCGTCGCTCGAAACCATCCTTGCTCACATCACTCCGGCGACGGATGTCACGAGGCCGTTGCTCGGTGATATCGCGCTTTTCGTCGCACTTTCGATGGCAACATTCGCGGTGCTGTTTGGCACCCGTCATATTGACGCGACCGAACACCAGGACGGCCTGATGCTGGCGGTCGCTGCGGAATCGATCGTCAAATTGGTAGCTTTTCTTGCCGTCGGGATTTTCGTCACCTTCTGGATGTTCGACGGCCCGCTGGCGCTGTTCAACGAGGCCATGCAACGACCGGCCACCGCTGCCATCTTCAGCCGCGAGCCGCGTATCGACACGCTCGTGGCGATGACGCTGTTGTCCTTCGTGGCGTTTATTATGTTGCCGCGGCAATTTCACGTGGCCGTTGTCGAAAACAACAACGAAAATGAAATCAAGCGCGCAGTCTGGCTATTTCCGGCTTATCTGGTGCTGATAAACTTGTTCGTGGTTCCGATTGCGCTCGCTGGCCTGCTGACATTTCCGACGGGCAGCGTGGACAGCGACATGTTTGTGCTGGCGCTGCCCCTGCAAAGCGGCTCCAATATCTTCACCATCGTCGCTTTCGTTGGCGGCCTGTCCGCCGCCACCGCCATGGTCATCGTTGAATCAGTCGCCCTCTCGATCATGGTATCGAACGACTTGATCATGCCGCTCGTGCTCAAGCGGCGCGAGACGATGATCAGCGGGCGCGAAAACGTCGGCTCGCTGCTGTTGACGGTACGCAGGATAGCGATTTTTGCGATCCTGCTGCTCGCTTATGTCTACTATCGCTCAGCCGGGGAAGCTCAGCTCGCCTCGATCGGCTTGCTTTCCTTCGCCGCCATCGCGCAACTGGCGCCGGCCTTCTTCGGGGGCCTGGTGTGGCGACGCGCCACCGCGGCCGGCGCCATTGCCGGCATGACGGCCGGCTTTCTGGTTTGGGCCTATACCCTGCTGCTTCCGACCCTGTCCGACATCGGTGTAATCGGCGAACGAATTCTCACCGAAGGGCCCGCAGGCCTGAGCATGTTGCGTCCGCAGCATTTGTTTGGCCTCGACCTTCCGCCACTTGTTCATGGCGTGGCGTGGAGCCTCCTGATCAACATCGCTTGCTACATCGGGTTCTCGTTCCGCCGCGCGCCGTCACCGATCGAACGGATCCAGGCGAATACGTTCGTGCCTTCGGATCTCACGCCGATTTCGCCCACCTTCCGGCGTTGGCGTTCTTCAGTGACGGTGGAAGAACTGACAACCACCGTTGCGCGCTATCTCGGGGAGGATCGCACGCGCTCGGCGCTTGAAACCTTTGCCGGCGCCGAACGAATCAGTCTCGAACCAAAGGACGAGGCTGATTTTCGGCTGGTGCGGCACGCCGAGCATATTCTCGCGTCGGCAATTGGCGGTGCGTCATCGCGATTGGTGCTGTCGCTCCTGCTGCGCAAGCGCACGGTGTCAACCAAGGCGGCGTTGAAATTACTCGACGATGCCAACGCGGCAATTCAGTACAACCGTGAAATCCTGCAGACCGCACTCGACCATGTGCGCCAGGGCATCGCGGTCTTCGACAAGGAACTTCAGCTGATCTGCTGGAACCGGCAATTCGGTGAAATCCTCGATCTGCCGCCAAGCTTGATCCGGGTCGGTGTTGGACTCGGTGACATCGTGCGCTTCAACAGCCATCGCGGCGAAAGCACCGTCACGGGAACCGAAGAGTTCGTGGAAGCGCAGCTTGAGCGCTACATTTCCGGCTGCGAGCCGTTCCTGGCCCGATCCGCGCAGGGCGTGGTGATCGAAGTCCGCGCAAACCGCATGCCGGACGGCGGTATTGTCACCACGTTCACCGATATTACCCCCAGCGTCGAGGCGGCCGAGGCGCTCGAACGGTCAAACGAAACATTGGAACGGCGCGTGCGGGAACGAACCGAGGAATTGACTCGCCTCAACGCCGCGCTCGCCCATGCCAAGGGCGAAGCTGAGGCCGCCAATATTTCCAAGACAAAGTTTCTTGCAGCGGCCAGCCACGACATCTTGCAGCCGCTTAACGCGGCGCGGCTCTACGTCACCAGCCTGACCGAGCGCGGGGGCCAAGACGACCGACGCCTGGTCGACAACATCGATGCCTCGCTCGAGGCGGTCGAGGAAATATTGGGTGCATTGCTCGATATGTCTCGCCTCGATACTGGCGCCCTGCGGCCGGAATTCGCAAGCTTCCGTGTCGATGAATTGATGCGTCAGATCGAACTCGAATTCGCTCCCCTTGCGACGTCGAAGGGCATCGCTCTCATCATTGTCCCATGCACGCTGGTCGTGCGATCCGACCGGCGCTTGCTGCGCCGTTTGATCCAGAATCTCGTCTCCAATGCGATCAAATACACGCCTGAAGGCCGGGTCCTGGTTGGCTGCCGGCGCAAGGGCACTGACTTGCGCATCGACGTTTACGATACCGGCGTCGGTATCCCGCAATCCAAATGGCGCGACATATTCATCGAATTCCACCGCCTCGATCAGGGTGCCAGAATTGCGCGCGGACTTGGCCTCGGCCTTTCAATCGTGGAGCGCGTGGCCCGGGTGCTGGATTGTCCGATCGGGGTTGAATCGGAAAGCGGCCGGGGCTCGCATTTCACTGTCACCGTACCGCTTTCAAACGAGGCGCCGATTGAGCTGCTGGCCCGCGAGAGCGCCCGTGTCGACCCCAGTCAACTCGCCGGGATAACCGCGCTTTGCGTCGACAACGAGCCATCGGTTCTCGATGGCATGGAAACATTGCTGCGCGGATGGGGATGCGACGTAATCAAAGCGCCGGACCTTGCGTTCGCGCTGGCGGCGATCGCCGAACGTACGACACTGCCGAATGGGCTTCTGGTGGACTACCATCTGGATGACGGCAACGGTATCGAGGCCATTGTCGCATTGCGCCGCCACTACGGCGATTTGCCGGCAATCCTGATTACCGCCGACCGTTCACCGACCGTGCGGGAGCAAGCGCGCGAGGAAAACGTCCAGGTCCTGCACAAGCCGATCAAGCCAGCAGCGCTTCGCGCGTTGCTTGCGCAATGGCGCGTGCTGCGCGTGGCTGCGGAATAAGAAAAACGGCTAGTTTTCTGCGCCGACACTCTGCGGCCATTGGCCGGCTTCGATCTTTGCTGCGGCAATCACGGCCTGCGTTCGGCTTTCAACGCCGAGTTTCTGGAGAATCGCGGATACGTGCGCCTTGACCGTGGCTTCGGAGACACCGAGCTGGTAGGCGATCTGCTTGTTGAGCAACCCTTCCGACAGCATCATCAGCACGCGCACCTGCTGTGGTGTCAGCGTCGCCATGCGCGTCATGAGTTCAGCCGCTTCCGCATCAGACCCGGCACCAAGATCGACATCCGGTGGCGTCCATACACCGCCGCCGAGGATGCGCGAAATCGCCGTACGCATGGCGTCGACACCGAGCGTTTTTGGAATGAATCCTGAGGCACCAAACCCCATGCAGCGGCGGATGACGGCCGGATCGTCATTGGCCGAAACGACAATCACCGGCACACTCGGATATTGAGCGCGCATATACATCAGCCCGGAGAATCCGCGCGCGCCTGGCATTGTAAGGTCGAGTAAAACCAGATCGACGTCGCTGCCGCGATCGAGCAGGCTGACGAGTTCATCAAAGGTGCCCGCTTCAGCGATATCCACCCGCTCGAGCAATCCTCCCACGGCCTCGCGCAGGGCGCCGCGAAACAGAGGGTGATCATCGGCGATGACCAGCCGGTACTGCACGGTATCAGTCAACCACAACTACCTTTCGGCCGGATTGGGCGGTCACGGGCCACGGACAGATATAGTATTGGCGCCTCTATCGAAGCCAGCGCCATCATGCGCCGCTGCCTTGGCGGGCAGCAATAGGCCGCGGGACAGCGGATAAAATCCTATAGTTTTCAGCTATATAGCGATGTGCCGATATCGCGCGACTCCGGGGCCGCGACGACGTCACGCACGTATACTGAGCACAGCCGTTACTTTCTGCTCCCGACGAACTGGAAAACCACTTCGCGGCTATGCGGCCGACGCCGGTGCTCGACAAGATAAATTCCCTGCCAGGTGCCGAGCGCCAGCCTGGCGCCCATAACGGGTACATGCAGCGATACGCCGTTGAGCATTGCTTTTACGTGCGCCGGCATGTCATCCGGGCCTTCCGCGTCATGAATCCAGGACGCATCCTCCGGAGCCAGCCGATCGAGCGCCGCCGTCAGATCCGATTGCACGTCTGAATCTGCATTTTCCTGAATCGTCAACGAAGCCGAGGTGTGGCGCAGATAGACCAACAAGACGCCATCGGCGGCGGCGACCTGCTTGATGAAGCTCGCGGCATTTTCAGTGATGTCGGTGAAACCGACGCCGGGGGTTTCGACCCGCAACGTTGCTGTGGCGATCAGCTCCGGCGCGACTTCAACGATGGCGGACATTCGACCCGGCATGGACACACGCTGACGAACAGGGCCGCTTAACCCTTGCGCATCATGTCCTTCTGCACGGTGTTGATCATGTCGACGAACCGCCGCCAGGTATCCTGGATAAACGCACTGGCGCGCGCCATGTCCTCGCGTGTCGGCAGCTTGATTGTGACATCGGCACCCTTGTCAGCCGGCGGAGCAAGATCTGCTGGCGGACGCGGAGGAGGCGGCTCTTTCAGAGCGACGATTTCCTTCTTCAGGGAAGACACCTCATCGCGCAAGCGAACAATTTCGGCTTGCAATTTCTTCACGGACGCGACGCCGTCCTGCAGCGCTGCAATCTCCGTTTCCATTTTCTTCAACGCTGTTACGTCGTCTTGCAGGCCGGCGACCTGGCTTTCCAGTGCCGGATGATTTTCCGACGCCGCCTGGCATGCCCAGCCCCGTCCCTGGGTGCTGCAATAGGCGACTTGTCCACTGTCGTTATCGAGCCGCAGGAATCCATTGTTGACGCGGCTGAACGTGAAACGGCTTGGCGGAACGGCCGGCAGATTGTCCGGTGCTGGAGCTGGAATTTCACTGGGCGGTTCGGATTTCCTCGGTTCAGGCGCCGGCGGAGACACCGCCCTCTGGCCTTCGACGTCGATCACCGTCTGGGCCGGCGCCGGGGCGGCGAAACAGACCATGCTCATGGCCAAGACAAGCACCGAGACGCGCATAACGTTTTCCTTAAGCTCAACGCCGCGTTTGCGTGAACGTAACATTGGATTTTCGCATCCAGAACCCGAACTCCGATTCTTACCAAAACTCATGCTGCAGTGCATGTCAGAACCCTCCATTCGGAATCGAAAAATCTCAGGTTTATTCCCTAGTATCAAACACTTATGCCGCAGGGGCGGTTCCTTGACTCGCATAAACGCGATAAGTATGGTCCGCGCGGCTTTTAGGGCGGCGGGACACGCGAAACCTGAAGTCCACGCAGGTCGAAAGCATGGCTGACGGCACGCGCGGCAAAGGCGAAGGCAAAGAACCGCCGGACGACGAGGCTGCTCTCTCCGCGAGGCTCCAGCGGCTCGGCGAACGGCTCGCAACTGCGAACCGACCATCCGAAAACGGCTCCGGTCCTCGTACGACTGCCGATGCTTCGGCATTCGCCCGCGGTTTCCGGCTCTCGACAGAGCTGGTCGCTGGCGTTCTCGTGGGTGCGGCGATCGGCTGGCTGCTGGACCGCTGGCTTGGCATCTCGCCTTGGGGGCTCATCGTGTTTCTGCTGCTCGGCTTCGCCGCCGGGGTACTCAATGTGATGCGCGCGGCAGGTGTCGTGCGCGAAAGAAAAAATTTGAACGATTAGCGATCATGGCCGTCGACCCTATCGAGCAATTCCAGATCCAGAGCCTGTTCCCGGTCGCAAAGATTGGTGGCACCGAAATCGTTTTCACCAATTCGGCCGCATTCATGCTGGCTGCGGTGCTGGGCATCACTTTCTTTTTGGTCGGTGCAACTGCGGGCCGCGGCCTTATCCCCTCGCGGCTGCAATCGGCTGCCGAGGTCGCCTACGAATTCGTGGCTACGACCGTGCGCAGTACCGCCGGCTCCGAAGGCATGAAGTTCTTCCCGTTCGTGTTTTCGATTTTCATGTTCGTGCTGACGCTGAACATGATTGGCTTGATCCCCTACTCCTTCACGGTCACCAGCCACATCGTCGTTACTGCTGCGCTCGCGCTGACGGTGTTCTTTACTGTGCTGATCTACGGGTTGATCCGCCACGGCTTTCACTTCTTCAACCTGTTCGTGCCGAAGGGCGTGCCGATTTACATCCTGCCGCTGATTATCGCGATCGAGATCCTCTCGTTCGTGTCGCGGCCGATCTCACACAGCGTGCGCCTGTTTGCCAACATGCTCGCGGGCCACATCACACTCCAGGTCTTCGCCAGCTTCATTATCCTGCTCGGCGCCGGTCTCGGCGTTGTCGGCTGGATCGGCGGCGTGCTTCCGTTCCTGATGATCGTCATTCTTTTTGCGCTGGAGACTCTGGTTGCGTTCCTGCAAGCCTATGTCTTCGCCATTCTCACGTGCATCTACCTTAACGATGCGATTCACCCGGGCCACTAACGGCCCCAACGGAAAAGCAGAACCAGAAGGAGCTTTGTTATGGATCCAGTGGCAGCAAAATATATCGGTGCGGGCATCGCCTGCATCGGCATGGGCGGCGCCGGCGTCGGCGTTGGCATCATTTTCGGCAATTACCTGGCAGCCGCGCTGCGCAATCCGTCTGCCGCGCAGGGCCAGTTCGGCAACCTGATCTTCGGGTTCGCCATCACCGAAGCGCTCGGCATCTTCTCGCTGCTGATCGCACTGCTGCTGCTGTTCGCGCTCTAAGTCAGAGCACGCGCATCGGAGCTGACGATGGCCGAGCCGGCACACACCACAAGCACTGCGCACACCGAAGGCGGGCATGGCGCTTTTCCGCCATTCCAGTCGCAGACCTACGCGTCCCAGCTGGTCTGGCTCGCGATCGCCTTCGTGCTGCTCTATGTGCTGATGTCAAAGCTGGCGCTGCCGCGCGTCGGGGCACTCATCGAAGGCCGGCGAAAGCATATCGAGGATGATATCGCGGAAGCCGGTACGCTGAAGACCAAATCCGACGAGGCCGCGGCCGCCTACGAGAAGGCACTGGCGGACGCGCGTGGCCGCGCGCAGGCAATCGCAAATGAGACGCGCGACCGGCAGGCCGCGGAAGCGGATAGACGCCGCAAGGGCCTCGAGGACCAGCTCAACATCAAACTGGCTGATGCGGAAAAGACGATTGCCGCTACCAAGCAGGCCGCAATGAGCAATGTTCGCGGGATAGCGGAAGAAGCCGCCCGCGCCATTGTCGAGCGGCTGACCGGCAGCGCGCCGACCGACAAAGCTGTGTCCGACGCGGTCGGCGACGCACTCAAGCGGTAACGGAGACGTTCGTGCACGAACTGATGCAAGAAGCCGAAACCTGGGTGGCGCTGGCCTTTCTCGTCTTTCTGGGCCTGCTCGGCTATGTCGGCGTGCATCGCACGCTTGGAAAGTCACTGGACGACCGCGCCGCGCGGATCAAGGCCGAACTCGACGAAGCACGCCGGCTGAGGGATGAGGCCGCACAGCTGCTGGCCGAATATCAGCGCAAACGGCAGGCCGCTGAAGGCGAGGCGCAGGACATCATTGCCGGTGCCAAGGCCGAAGCAGAGCGGCTGGCAATCGAGGCCAAGGCGAAGATCGAAGATTTTGTCGCCCGCCGCACGAAGATGGCCGAAACCAAGATCGCCCAGGCTGAAGCGCAAGCCGCCGCCGACGTGCGCAGCGCCGCCGCCGAAGCCGCCATCGCAGCCGCCGAGAAGATCCTCACCGTTGAAACGCAAGGCAAGCTGGCAGGCGAATTGATCGCCAAAGGCATCGAAGACGTCCGCAAGAAGCTGAACTAGCGCGCGGGCGGGCTGGTACCTCTACAATCGTCTGTAGTGGCGGCATTCGGCGTGCCATGATCCGGGCATTGGCGCCGCCCCGGCGAGTTTTCCCCAATATACATTTTGACCATGTGCAAAACTGCTGCCCCCTGGACAGCAAACATTGCGTGTTCCGGCCCCACCCCTATTCTCCGGCTAACTGATTCGTCAGCCGTGCGTGACGTGGCCGGATTTTGCCGGCCGAGGCGTCGGGGGCCCCCGTGGTCATCTTCGATTGCAACGGCGTACTGGTCGACAGTGAGCCGTTGGCGACAACCATCGTATCGCAGGAGTTCATGCGCGCCGGCTTTCCGCTGACGCCGGAGGTCGTCGCGCGCTATTTCACCGGCCGCCGCCCCGCCGACATGTTCGCCGAGGTGGAGGTCGCCGCCCGCCGCAAATTGCCGCCGAATTTCGCCGATACCGTCGCCGGGGTCATCTTGCGCCGTTTTCGCAGGGAGCTGCGCGCGACCCATCACGCTGAATACGCGCTCTCCTGGCTTCGCGGGCCGAAATGCGTGGCGTCGTCCTCTTCTCATGAGCGGATTCGCGTCAGCCTCGAGAGCACCGGCTTGATTCGCTTCTTCGAACCCAATCTGTTTTCGGCGAGCGACGTTCTCAAGGGAAAGCCGGCGCCCGACCTGTTCCTGAACGTTGCCGGCAAGCTCCAGGTGAGCCCAAGCGACTGCATCGTCGTCGAGGATTCGGCGGTCGGTGTCGCCGCCGGTGTCGCTGCCGGAATGACTGTGATCGGTTTTGTCGGCGGCAGCCATGCCGGCAGCCAGCTCGAAACTCTTTTGCGCTCGGCTGGCGCTCGTTCCGTGATCGCGGACCTGCGCGCGCTCAAGAGTGCGATCTTCGATCTGCGTGGCTGGTAGCCTTCAATCAGCTCTGACGGGGCTTCGCAGCCGGCTTTGGTTTGGATTTGGGCGCGGGCTTTTTCTTTTCCTGCGCGCCAACAGGATCGAACCCGACATAGACCACATAAGAGTCGATGTCGGCGGCGCGCGCCGGCATCGGAAATGAAACGTCAGGATCGACGTGAGTAAACGGAGCGCGATCAGACCCGCTTGCTATACCCACCTGGATGCGCACAAATCTCGAGGTGATCGCTTTCGGATTGATGCCTTCCTGGACCACCGCAATGCGCAGTGGAATATCGACTGTGCCGGGGCCGCCCGCCGGGCCCGTAATCACGCGCCCCTCGATTCCCACTTTCATGGTCATGATGCCGGCGCTTACACGGCACTCGCGAGCAGTGCGAACGATCGTGCCTTGATACCGCAGGTCAAGCGCGGATGGCTCGCCCGCGCCCGGCTTGCTGCCGATCATAAGCGTCGCCGCACCGGTACGCACATCAATACTCGGACATTCGACGTCCGTGGCGGCCTCTTCGCCGGCCGCGGCGTTACCAGTGGTCGCTTTCGATGATGTACTGAAAAGATCCAGGGCGGATGTATTGAACGTATTGGTGGAGCCGCACCCGGCAAGGAGCAGCGCGCATGCCAACATCGTTGCGGAGCCGCTACATGCCCGCATCTTCACCCCGATTTGCACCCCAGCCATTTTCTTTTCTCGCGTTTTCCTCAGAACCGCTGCCCTCATGCAGTCCTTATAGCAAGTCAAGCGTGGCATCCCAAAGGCAGGCGTTCAGTCAATGTCGTCCTTGACGTGCCCGTAAAGCAAATGATCCTGCCAGATGCCGTTGATGCACAAATAGCCGCGGGCATACCCCTCGCGCTGGAAGCCTGTCTTTTCCAACAGGCGGATCGATGCAGTGTTATTCGGGATGCAGGCCGCTTCAAGCCTGTGAAGCCGCAGCGCGGTGAAGCTATATGGGATCAAGGCGCGTACCGCCGAGGTCATATAACCTTTTTTCGCAAACGGCGCGCCAATCCAGTATCCAATGCTTCCGGCCTGCGCCACGCCGCGACGGATGTTTGCAAGGGTAAGACCGCCTACCATCGCGTTATCCTCGTTGCGAAAGATCAGAAACGCGTACGCAGCGTCGCTGCGCTGATCTTCCGCGTATCGCTTGAGCCGCCGGCGAAATGCACTGCGCGTGAGATCGTCGGACGGCCACGTCGGCTCCCACGGAACCAGGAAATCGCGACTGCTTTCGCGCAACGCCGACCATTCGGCGAAGTCACCGCTGTGCGGCGCACGCAGCGTGACGCCAGAGCCGGCGATACCCGGCATCGTTTCGTTGAAGCTGACTGTCCGAAAGAACGCCATGGACTATATTGGCCGAGCGCCCGCGGGATCAGGCCGCGCGCCGAACCAGACTTTCAGCGATCGCGGCGGTGCTGGCAAGGCCACTTCCGGGCCCTAGCGCAGCGATCGCAGGCCTCGCGCGCCCTATCAGCGCCCGACCGGCAGCGCGCGCGCTTTCGACCGTAACGGCATCAACCTTCGCGACGATCTCCTCAAGTGGGATGGGACGTCCATAAGCCAGCATTTGCCGCGCAATCTGGCCAACGCGGGCCTCGGAGCTTTCCAGTGCCATCAATAGTCCTGCCTTCATTTGAGCTTTCGCCCGGTTCACCTCGGTGTCGTTGAGCGTTTCGGTCGCATTGCCGATCTGATCGATCACGACCCGCATGAGCTCAGGCGCGTCGGACTCATCCGTGCCGGCATAAAGCCCGAATAATCCCGTGTCGGAATACGGCATATGAAATGCCTGGATGGTGTAGCAAAGCCCACGTTTCTCGCGCACTTCCTGGAACAGACGCGATGACATGCCGCCACCGAGCACGCTGGTGAAAACCTGCAAGCTGTAGAGCTGTTCGTCGCGTACCGGCACGCCTTGCAGAGCCATCGCAATATGAACCTGCTCGAGGTCTCGCGTTTCGACCCGCGTGCCGCCGCGGTATTGCGCAGGTTCCGGTGCTGGCGCCGCGGGACCCGCAAAACTGGCGAAGCGTTTCTCGACGTCGGTAACAATCGCACTGTGATCGATCGCCCCGGCAGCGGCCACGACCATGCCCGGGCCGCGATAGTTGCGCGACAGGTAGGCACGCAGGCGCGCCGGGTCGAATGATCGAACCGTGTCGGGCGTACCCAGGATCGAGCGGCCCACCGGCTGCATCGGAAAGGCAGTTTCTTGCAACCGGTCAAACACGAGGTCATCCGGCGCATCCTCGGTGGCGCCGATTTCCTGCACGATGACATTCTGCTCGCGCCGCAATTCTTCGGCATCAAAAGTCGGGTCAGACAGAATGTCGGACAACACATCGAGCGCCAGCGGCACGTCAGCTTTCAGTACGCGCGCAAAATAGCCTGTTTGTTCGACGCTCGTCGCAGCATTGAGATCGCCGCCCACCGCCTCGATCGCTTCCGCGATCTGGCGCGCCGTGCGGCGCCTGGTTCCCTTGAAGGCCATATGTTCAAGCAAATGAGAAATGCCATGTTCGTCGGGGTTTTCGTTGCGACTCCCCGAGCCGATCCAGACCCCAAGCGAGGCGGTTTCCAGATGCGGCATTCGATCGGTCACCACCGACAGGCCGGAGGGAAGACGAGTCACTTCAACGCTCATGCCGCTGCTCCTTCACGTGCCGCCCGCGAGGCCGACACCACGAATTTCTCCACCGCTGCTTGGTCCGCCGGCAGCACCGTGACGCGCTCTTCCCGTTTTGGCAGATCGGCCAGCCATTCCGGCAAGGCCGGCGCCATTCCACAGGCGGCCTTTACCGCCTCGGGGAATTTCGCGGGATGGGCCGTCGACAGCACCACCATTGGCACGGCCGGGTCGCGCGTCTCCTTTTCGGCAACCGCCAGGGCAACCGCTGTATGGGGATCGACGCAATAATCGGCCTCGCGCACCCACGCCCGAATTTCGGCAGCAGCCTCTTGCTCATCGGCACGGTCGGCAGTGAACAGCGCCCGCATCTCCTGCAGCGCATGCGCCGAGACCGAGAAGCGACGCGATTGCGCCAGCGAGCCCATCAGCGCGCGCACGGATTTGGCGTCGCGGCCATAGGCATCGAATAGCAGACGCTCGAAATTCGAGGACACCTGGATATCCATCGAGGGCGAGGAGGTTGCGACCACGTCGCGGATCTCATAGGTGCCGGTGGCGAATGTACGGACGAGGATGTCATTGACGTTGGTCGCAACCACCAGCCGATCGACCGGCAACCCCATCCGCGACGCAACATAGCCTGCATACACGTCGCCAAAATTCCCTGTCGGCACTGTAAAGGCGATTTTCTGATGCGGCGCGCCAAGCGCGACGGCGGCCGTGAAGTAATAGACCGCTTGCGCCACGATGCGCGCCCAGTTGATCGAATTGACGCCGGACAGCCGCACGCGATCGCGAAAGGCGTGATGATTGAACATCGCCTTCACCAGCGCCTGACAGTCGTCGAACGTTCCCTCGATTGCGACCGCATGAACGTTGGCGTCGCGCACTGTCGTCATCATCCGCCGCTGAACCTCGGATATGCGGCCTTGCGGGAACAACACCACCACGTCCACCTGCGCACGGCCGCGAAAGGCTTCGATTGCGGCCCCGCCGGTATCACCTGACGTCGCGACCACGATTGTTGTGCGTTCGCCGCGCTGCTGCAGCACGTGATCCATGAGCCGCGCCAGGAGTTGCATTGCCAAATCCTTGAAGGCGAGCGTCGGCCCGTGGAACAGCTCAAGGACGAACAGGCTTGGATTTAACTGCGTGAGCGGCGCAACGGCCGGATGACGGAAGGTGCCATAGGCTTCACGCGCCATGCGCGCGAGATCAGCCTCGGAAATTCCGTCGCCGATAAAGGGGCGAATAACCTCGACAGCCACTTCGGCATAAGGCTTTCCGGCGAAGCCTTCGATCGCAGTGCGGCTCAGCGTGGGCCAAGTCTCGGGCACATACAGTCCGCCGTCGCGGGCAAGGCCCGCGAGCATCACCTCGACAAAATCGAGCGAGGGAGCCTCGCCTCGGGTGGAGACGTAACGCATTGAAACTTCTATGCTTTATTGCTTGAGATTGGCCGCTCTCTGAGCCGCACAGTAGCCTCGGGCGCCCGCTTTCACAAGAAACGCTCAGTGTTTCCCGACAAGGCGCCGCGCGAGCCAGACGACGTAAACACCAGCAAGCGCCAGCGCGAGACCAAACCACGTGATGGCATATTGCAGGTGGTCATCCGGCAAGCGCACTTCGAGCTTGCCCGGTTTTGGCCAGCCGCCAGCCGGCATCGGCTCTTCCTGATCGATATAGAACGGCGCCGCGGTCGCCCATTTTTTGAAATCGGCGATCGATTTTGAATCGCGCAGAAACCAGGTATTTTTTTTCGGATCGTCAGCTGGCGTGAACGTTCCGCGCGCCTCAGGCCAGCGCATGACACCGACGACATCGACAATGCCATGCGGCGTGCCCTCGGCGCGCTCTGCCGGATCCTTGCGCTCGGGCGGCACAAAGCCCCGATTGACGAGCACAATGCTTCCACCGGCAAGACGCGCCGGCGCGAAGACCCAGTAGCCTGGTCCCTTCACATCCGGACGCAATGGCGAGCCGGCGGTGTAAACAAGCGCCTCCTCGCCGTCGAGAAACTCTGCCGGAAAAGCGACACGGCGAAATTCTTCGCCATCTTGCTGGAGTTGCGGCCACCTCGAACGCGGCGGCATATCCTGCGGCGCATGGGAAAGCCGCGCGTTTAATCTCGCGATCAGATCTTCTTTCCAGACCTTGCGATCCAGCTGCCAGGCGCCGAGGCCACACAAGATGACGATACCGACAAGCGCGAACACCGTCGCATCAAGCACGGTCGAGCGGCGCTTGCGCGGGCCTTTGCTCAAATTTCGCCCCGGCGTTCGAGACGGCCTTCCGCCGCCTTGTGATGGTATTGCAGCGCAATCAACAGGCCTTTGATAAGCCGAAGCGGAGCAAGTGTGACGATCAGGATCAAAGGCAGCCATAGAGCGGCATGCAGCCAGTATGGCGGCTGGTAAACCACTTCAGTGATCAGCGCCGCAAATACGACAATGGCCCCGCCGATCAGGATCACGAATACCGCGGGGCCATCGCCGGCATCGGCAAAATTGTAGTTCAACCCGCATTTGTCGCAGGCGGTCCGCAGCGACAGGAAACCCTGAAAAAGCCGGCCTTCGCCACACCGCGGGCAGCGACCGCGCAAGCCGCGGCCGATCGGCAGTTTGTCCGGCGAGTCAGTCATGAATACATCTCACAATGAAAAAAGGGCGGCGCAGTGACGCCGCCCTCTTTCAATGAACCATCCGCATTGGTCATTCGGGGTGCGGCACGCCAGAACCCCAGACATATATGCAGGCGAACAAAAACAGCCATACCACGTCGACGAAATGCCAGTACCAGGCGGCAAACTCAAAGCCGAGGTGCTGCTTCGGCGTAAAGTGGCCGGCCAGCGCGCGCACCAGACAGACGATCAGGAAGATCGAGCCGATGATCACGTGCGCGCCATGGAAGCCGGTCGCCATGAAGAACGTGGCGCCGTAGATATTTCCGCTGAAGTGGAAGGCCGCGTGCGAATATTCGTAGGCCTGCACGCAGGTGAAGGTAAGTCCCAGCAGAATGGTTAGGATCAGGCCCCATTTCAGACCCTGGCGGTCATCTTCCAGTAGCGCATGGTGCGCCCATGTCACCGTGGTGCCCGACGTGAGCAGGATAAGCGTATTGAGCAGCGGCAGGTGCCACGGATCAAAAGTCTCAATCCCTTTCGGCGGCCACACGCCGCCGGTCGCGGCAAGGCGCCCGACGTCATGCACATCACCCGGAAACAGCGCGGTATTGAAATAGGCCCAGAACCACGCCACGAAGAACATCACTTCGGAGGCGATGAACAGGATCATCCCGTAACGGTGCGAAATCTGCACAACGCGGGTGTGAAAGCCTTCAAATTGGGCTTCGCGGATGACGTCACGCCACCAGGCAACGAACGTATAGAGCACACCGAGCACGCCGATGCCGAATACCAGTGGCGCCGCGGCATACATGTGATGCATCCAGCTGATGGCGCCGACTGCCATAACAAAGGCCGACACCGCACCGACCGCCGGCCACGGGCTCGGATCGACCAGGTGATAGTCATGATGCTTGGCGTGAGCGTCGGCCATCGTCTTAATCTCCGTTTAAAGTTGGCCCATGATCTGATCCGAAAACCGGTCTTCACTTTTCGGGATCATGGGCGCTAGAGCTTGCTCGAATTCGTTTCCGGCGCCTCGGCGACCGGCCGCTCCGGCTCGCGCAGCCGGTAAAAGGTGTAGGACAGCGTGATGGTGTTGAGATCGTCCTGGTCGTGGTCTTTCACGATCGACGGGTCGACATAGAACACCACCGTCATCTCGCGCGTCTCGCCTGCTTTCATACGCTGCTCGGTAAAGCAAAAGCAGTTGATCTTGTCGAAATAGGCTCCGACGGTCGGCGGCGACACATTGTAGGACGCCTGCCCTGCAATATCGCGCGCCGCTTCATTGATCACTTTGTAATGTACCGTCGCCACTTCGCCGATGCGCACCTGAATCTCATTCTGCTCCGGCTGGAATTTCCATGGCAGGCCGGGCGCGACGTTGGAATCGAAACGAATGGTGATGGTGCGGCCGAGAATGTGATCGGGCGCCCTTTCGGCAACCTGGGTGGTGCCGCCGAAGCCGGTCGTCTTGCAAAACCAGCTGTAGAACGGAACCGCCGCGTAGGCCGCGCCGACCATCCCGGCGACCAGCGCGCCGCAACAGGCGGCGACCACGACGTCGCGCCGCAGCGGCTTCTTTTCGCGATGGTTGGTTGGTGCGGTCATTGCGCTTCGCTCAGATCGGCCGGACCAGAACGCCCGGTCCTTTCACCAATGTCATGGCGTAGAACAGCACGACCAACGCCGCGAGCGCCAGCGCGATCGCAATGGAGCGCGACCGGCGCGCGCGCTTCTGGGCCTCGGTGAGAACGATGCCGTCGTCGTCAGGTTTTTCGTTCATGGCGATCCCGACACTCACGCCGCCAACCGGGCGATCAGCCCGCCCCAACCGCGTTCCACCAGCAGCACTGCGAACAACAGAAACAGGTACAGGATTGAGAATGCAAAAAGCTTGCGGCTGGCGCTCTCGGCGGGTGGCCGTTCACGCAGCACCTGGCAGCCGAGCACGATCATAATCGCACCGGCGCCAATCGCGGTTAGCCCATAGAACGCACCGGTATAGCCGAACAGCCAAGGTGCAGCGCCGAGCGGCACGAGGATCAAGGTATAGAGCAGGATTTGCCGCCGTGTGCTGACGTCGCCGGCAACGACGGGCAACATCGGGATGCCGGCGCGGGCGTAGTCCTCGGTGCGGTAAAGCGCCAAAGCCCAGAAATGCGGCGGCGTCCAGAAGAAGATGATGAGGAACAGCAGCACAGGCTCGAGCGACAGCGAGCCGGTCGTGGCCGCCCAGCCGATCATCGGCGGGAAGGCGCCGGCCGCTCCGCCAATGACAATGTTCTGTGGCGTCGAGCGCTTGAGCCAGATCGTATAGATGACGACATAGAAGAATATCGTGAAGGCAAGCAGCGCCGCCGCAACCCAGTTCACCAGCAGGCCGAGCACGACCACGGCAAAGGAGCCGAGGGTCAGCCCGAAAGCGAACGCCTCACCCGGGCGCACGCGACCCATCGGCACAGGCCGACGCGCGGTGCGCGTCATCACTGCATCGATATCGGCGTCGTACCACATGTTGAGCGCGCCGGCCGCGCCTGCGCCGACTGCGATGCAAAGCAGCGCCGTGAAACCGGTGACCGGATGCAGCGAACCCGGAGCAACCGCAAGCCCCACCAGTGCGGTGAACACCACGAGCGACATCACGCGCGGCTTCATCAGCGCAATATAGTCGCCCACGCTCGCCAGACTCGGCTCAGCGATGCCGGAATCAGCGGCGAGACGACCGCGGATATTTGCGCCTTCGCTGACGAGCGACATGGGTTGTGCGGCTTTCCGCTTTATTTAATTCGCGGCAGCGTTTCGAACTGATGGAACGGCGGCGGCGATGACAGCGTCCACTCCAGCGTCGTTGCACCGGCGCCCCACGGGTTATTGCCGGCAACCCGCTTCTTCGCGAATGCCTCGATGACGCCGATGAAGAAGATGACCACACCAAAGCCGGAAATGTAGGAGCCGTAGGACGAGATCATGTTCCAGCCATGGAACGCATCCGGATAGTCGACGTAACGGCGCGGCATCCCGGCCAGGCCGAGGAAGTGCTGCGGGAAGAACACCAGGTTCACGCCGATGAAGGTGACCCAGAAGTGCAGTTTGCCGATGGTCTCGTTGTACATGTAGCCGCTCATCTTCGGGAACCAGTAATACCAGCCGCCGAAGATAGCGAAGACTGCGCCGAGCGAGAGCACGTAGTGGAAATGCGCCACCACGTAATAAGTGTCCTGCAGCACGCGGTCGACGCCGGCATTGGCGAGGACCACGCCGGTCACGCCGCCGAGCGTGAACAGGAAGATGAATCCCATCGCCCACAGCATCGGCGTGCGGAATTCGATTGAACCGCCCCACATTGTTGCGATCCAGGAAAAGATCTTCACGCCGGTCGGCACCGCAATCACCATGGTAGCGGCGATGAAGTAGGCCTGCGCGCCGGTCGACATGCCGACCGTATACATATGATGGGCCCACACTACGAAGCCGATGCCGCCGATCGCGACCATCGCGTATGCCATGCCGAGATAGCCGAACACCGGCTTGCGGCTGAATGTGGCGACGATCTGGCTGATCATGCCGAAGCCCGGCAGGATCAGGATGTACACTTCCGGATGACCGAAGAACCAGAACAGGTGCTGGTACAGAATCGGGTCACCGCCATTGTCACCGGAAAAGAACGTCGTCCCGAAATTGCGGTCGGTCAGCAACATCGTGATAGCGCCGGCCAGCACGGGCAGCGCCAGCAGCAGCAGGAAGACCGTCACGAGAATCGACCACACGAACAGCGGCATCTTGTGCAACGTCATGCCGGGCGCGCGCATGTTGAAGATCGTGGTGATGAAGTTGATGGCGCCGAGGATCGACGACGCACCGGCCAGATGCAGCGCCAGAATGCCGAAATCAACCGCCGGTCCCGGATGGCCGCTGGTCGAGAGCGGCGCATAGAGAGTCCAGCCGGCACCAATTCCGTTGGAGCCCGGCTCACCCTCTACGAACATCGACGTGATCAGCAGCGCGAACGATGCCGGCAGCAGCCAGAACGAGATGTTATTCATGCGCGGGAACGCCATATCGGGCGCACCGATCATCAGCGGCACGAACCAATTGCCGAAGCCGCCGATCATCGCCGGCATCACCATGAAGAAGATCATGATCAGGCCGTGCGCCGTGACGAAAACGTTGAATTCGTGGGGCGTCGGGAAAATCTGGATGCCGGGGTTCTGCAGCTCGAGCCGGATCCCGATCGACAGGAGACCTCCGATCACGCCGGCGGCGAGCGCGAACACCAGGTACATCGTTCCGATGTCCTTGTGATTGGTCGAATACACGAAACGGCGCCATCCGGTCGGATGGTGCTCGTGGGCCTCGTGTGCGCCGTGTGCAGCAGCCGTGTTGCTAGCCATCGATATTGTCCTTCGACCTCGTCGTTGTCGCCCGCGTATTCGTCAGTGCGCGCCGTCCACTGCAGCCACCGCCGTCGGATGGCTGTCGTCGGTCGCGTATTTCTTTTTCGCCTGCTCTATCCATGCCGTGTAGTCCTTATCGCTCACGACACGCACCATGATCGGCATGAAGGCGTGATCCTTGCCGCAGAGCTCGGAACACTGGCCGTAAAAGATGCCTTCGCGTTCCGCCTTGAACCACGTCTCGTTGATACGGCCGGGAATCGCGTCAATCTTGATGCCGAACGCCGGCACCGCAAATGAGTGGATGACGTCTGCACCGGTGGTGAGCACGTGCACAACCTTGTTCACCGGCACGACCATTTCATTGTCGACCGCAAGCAAGCGCGGCTGGCCGGGCTTGAGATCCTTCTCCTGCACCATCAGCGAGTTGAATTCGAATTTGCTGTCCGGATAGCTGTAGCTCCAGAACCACTGCTTGCCGGTCGCCTTCACCGTTACGTCCGCCTTCGGCACGTTGAGCTGGTAAAAGAGCAACCGGAACGAAGGCACCGCGATCGTCACCAGGATGAGAACCGGAACAACGGTCCAGATCACTTCGATGGTCGTGTTGTGAGTCGTGCGCGATGGCGTCGGGTTGCTGCGCGCATTGAACTTCACCACCACGATGACCAGCAGCGCCAGCACGAACAGGGTGATCGCAGTGATCGCCCAGACCAGGAAATTGTGGAACCAGATGATGTCATCCATCACCGGCGTGGCGCCCTGTTGCATGCCGAGTTGCCACGGTTCGGGCTGGCCGCTCGCGGCGAGCGCCGCGCCTGTGCCGAGTACCGCCACACTCGTGACGATGAATGCGATCAACCGCTTGAGCACCAGCATTGTCCAATGCGCTCCTTCGACGAGAAAAACGGCCTTGCCCAGGCCCCTTTTGCCGCCCACCACTGGCATGATGTTCGGCGCGGCCCCGCTGAGCACGGCATTTGCCACGGGCGTGGCAGCTTGGGCGGTGCGGCGGGACGGGGGAAAATCCCGGCCTCTCAAACCATAATTCCAGCCTAGCCGCAATGCACCTCATAGTCGGTCACATGCGACAAACGGCGTACCCAAAAAGCCTCCGCCGCCGCCTTTTTTGGCCGCCGCCCGAGCCAAGGGGCCCCTTCCCAGCCATACCTTGATTGACACGGCCTGACCGGGCATGAGTCAACGAAGACGCCTAAAATGCCAAAGGAACGGCGATTCGCCAGCTTGCCAGCGGTGTAAGGGCTGCGATGACCCGGTGCCAAGGGATCGGATGATGGGAATTCTCGATCAACGCGGGCTCATTTTTATGGCGCTGGTTGCGGCGCTGGCGGTTGCACCTGCGAGCGGCGCGCTCGCACAGGGTGCCGTAAAGTCTGTGCATAAAGACTGGCAGATCCGCTGTGATACGCCGCCCGGCGCCAAGGCCGAGCAATGCGCGCTGATCCAGAGCGTGACGGCGGAAGACCGCGCCAATGTCGGCCTGACCGTAATCGTCCTCAAGACCGCCGATCAGAAGAGCCGGCTGATGCGCGTGGTCGCCCCGCTTGGCGTCCTCTTGCCGTCGGGCCTCGGCCTGAAGATCGACCAGGCCGATATCGGGCGCGCCGGGTTTGTCCGCTGCCTGCCGAATGGCTGCATCGCCGAAGTCATCATGGATGATGAACTGCTCAAGAAATTGCGCACCGGCAAGACGGCGACCTTCATTATCTTCCAGACGCCTGAGGAAGGCATCGGTTTCCCGATGAGCCTGGCCGGTTTCGGCGAGGGCTACGACAAGCTGCCGTAATTCCCAATCTGCCCACCCTCGCCTTCATATTTCCTCTGTCATGGCCGGGCTTGTCCCGGCCATCCACGTCTTTAGTGTGGCTCGACTAGGAAGACGTGGATGCCCGGCACACGGCCGGGCATGATGCTGGGGAGAGTCGGCGTGAAACTTGGATTTGTCGGCCTCGGCGCCATGGGGCAATTGATCGTGCCGCGCCTGATGGCAGCAGGGCACGATGTCACTGGCTGGAACAGGTCACGCGGTAAAGCTGAGCCGCTGATTGCGTGCGGCATGCGCTGGGCGGACACACCGCGCGCCGTCGCCGAGCAATCCGAGATCGTGTTCTCAATCGTGACCGACTCCAAGGCGGTTCGCGCGGTCGCACTAGGCAAGGACGGCATCATCTCCGGATTGCGCAGGGGCGGAATTTATATCGACATGAGCACGATCGAACCCGATGAAAGCCGGGCGGTCGCATCTGAGTTCGCCAAGGCCGGTGCCATCATGCTGGATGGACCGATCTCCGGTTCGCCCGTCACGGTCACGCAAGGCAATGCGTCGGTGATGATCGGCGGCGACGAGCAGGCTTTCGAACGTGCAAAGCCGGTGCTGCTCGCAATCGGGCCGAAGGTGACCCGCATCGGTGCAAACGGCCTCGCCTGCCAGATGAAAATCGCCGTGAACCTCCTGCTCATGGTGGAAGTGATCGCCTTCGGCGAAGCGGTCGCGCTGGCGGAAAAAGGCGGCGTGGCGCGCGATGTCGCGCTCGACGCTATCCTCAAGAGCGTGGCAGCTTCCCCGGTATTGGGTTATCGCGGGCCATTCATCCTCGAAGGAAAAATGCCGGCCGTGCCGCTGGCTGACGTCACTTTGCAGCAAAAGGATATGATGTTGGCGCTCAATCTCGGACGCGCCATGGGAAGCCCGGTACCACTGGCAGCTGCAGCCAACGAAATGATGAACGCCTGTCGCGGGCTGGGCATCGACGGCAATGATTTCGTCGTCGCCCACCAGGTCTACCGTCGTCTAGGAGGACAAGCATGACATCGCACGGCGAAAAAATCGGGGCCGCACTGGCAAAGGCCGTAAGAGGGACAGCGACGAAATGGAAGGAAGGCGATCCGGCACCGACAATGTATCGCACCAACCTGCGCGACGTCCCGAAGGTCGAAGGCCTCAAGCGTGATGACGGCTGGGTTGATATGCAGGTCCAGTTCCTGATCGACAAGAAAACGGCGGGCGCCGATCACGTCGTCGGCTGGACCGTGCTCAAGCCGGGCGCGCGCCACGAAAACCACCGCCATCACAATTGCGACGAGTTCTTCATCGTGCTCAAGGGCAAGGGCCACATCTACACCGACAAAGGCGATGTCGCATCGAGCGAAGGCGATGTCGTGTATTCGCCGCGCGGCTGCTGGCACGGATTCAACAACACGTCGAACGAAGACGTCGTTCTTGTCTGGGGATGGATGGACGCCGGATCCATCGAAGCGTCCGGCTATGAAGTGCATCCCGAGAGCCACAAGTGAACGTCTGGGACGCTCCGCTCATCAAGAAAGGCATGACGGCACAGCTCGCCAAGCGGCGCGCCCGTATCGCTGCCGGCGAAAAGCCGCTCGGATGGAAGGTTGGTTTGGGCGCGCCGGCAACAATGGAAAGGTTGAAGCTTGCGGCCCCGATTGTCGGCTTTCTGATGCAACGAGCCTTGCTTTTGTCGGGCAGCACCGTGTCGCTCAGCGGTTACACCAAGCCGGTGGCGGAGCCGGAAATCTGTGTGCGGATGGCACGCGACCTGCCGTCGGGCGCTTCGGCCGATGAGGCCGCGGCCGCGGTTAAAGAAATTTTTCCGGCGATCGAATTGGCGGACCTCGACCCCGCCCCCGCGATCGACAATCTCGACGCGGTGCTCGAGGGTGACATTTTCCAGCGGCACGTTGTCCTGTGCGGCAATACGCGCGCGAGCGCGGGCACGTCGGGCTTGACGTCGCGCGTATTTCGGCACGGCAAGGAAGCAAACGTCACCACCGATCCCGAAGCCCTCACCGGCAAGCTGCCTGACATTGTCGCCCATGTCGCAAGCACCCTCGCCGCCTTCGGCGAAAAGCTGGCCGCGGGCGATGTGATCATCACCGGCTCCATCACGCCGCCGCTCGTGATCGAGCCGGATGAGACCGAACTGGTCCACGTGCTGGAGCCGATTGGCGAGGTATCGATCCACTTTAGCCGCGATTAACCGGGCACTTTGGGTCCTCGCAGAATCGCCATGGTCGCCTTATCTAGTCGGTAAGAAGACCCCATCCTGGAGTAACGAATGGACCCCGCCATTTCTTCCCTGGTCGATCGCGCCGGGCTCGACCGCGGAAAAGTGCGCCAATTGATCGGTCATGGCCTGGACGGCGCCGACGATGGCGAGCTGTTCCTGGAATATCGACAGGCCGAAGCGCTCACGTTCGACAACGGCCGGCTCAAGCAGGCGACCTATGACACCGCGCAAGGATTTGGCCTGCGCGCCGTGAAGGCCGAAGCGGTCGGCTACGCGCACGCCTCCGATCTCTCGGAAGGTGCGCTGGCGCGCGCGGCCGAAGCGGTACGCGCGGTCAACGGTGGCCACAGCGGCACCTATGCCGAAGCGCCGGGCCGCAGCAACCGCAAGCTTTATGCCGACGACAATCCGCTCGGAACGCCTGCCTTCGATGCGAAGGTGAAACTGCTGGAGTCGATCGACGCTTATGCACGCGGCAAGGATCAACGCGTGCGGCAGGTCACCGCCAGCGTTGCCGCGAGCTGGCAAGTGGTGGAAATCCTGCGCGCGGACGGCGAGACCTATCGTGACATTCGTCCGCTGGTGCGCGTCAACGTTGCCGTTGTCGCCGGCGACGGCGATCGGCAGGAAACCGGCAGCTACGGCTTTGGCGGCCGCGAGGGCTTTCAACGCTTCATCGCGCCGGAGGCCTGGCAAGGCGCCGTCGACGAAGCCATTCGACAGGCGCTGGTGAACCTCGACGCCGTGCCCGCGCCTGCCGGCGAAATGGACGTCGTGCTCGGCTGCGGCTGGCCGGGCGTGATGCTGCACGAAGCCGTCGGCCACGGTCTCGAAGGCGATTTCAATCGCAAGAAAACCTCCGCCTTCGCCGGCCTGATGGGCAAGCAGGTTGCCGCAAAGGGTGTGACCGTCGTCGACGACGGCACCATGCAGGACCGCCGCGGTTCATTGTCGATCGACGATGAAGGCACGCCGACCAATCGTACGGTCCTGATCGAGGACGGCATCCTTGTCGGCTACATGCAAGACCGCCAGAACGCGCGGCTGATGAATATGAAGCCGACCGGCAATGGACGGCGCGAGTCGCACGCCCATGTACCCATGCCGCGAATGACCAACACCTATATGCTGGCCGGTAAGCACGATCCGAAGGAGATCATCGCCTCGGTAAAAAACGGTCTCTATGCCGTCAGCTTCGGCGGCGGCCAGGTCGACATCACCTCGGGCAAATATGTGTTCCAGTGCACCGAGGCCTACAAGATCGAGAACGGCAATGTCGGCGCACCTGTGAAAGGCGCCATGCTGATCGGCAACGGCCCGACCGACCTGCATCGCATCAGCATGATCGGCAACGACTTCGCGCTTGACCCCGGTATCGGCACCTGCGGCAAAAACGGCCAAGGCGTGCCTGTCGGTGTGGGCCAGCCGACCTTGCGCATGGACAAGATCACCGTCGGCGGCACAGCGTAAATTTGGCGGAGTGAATTGACGTGCGGGAAAACATACGCGGCTGGATCAAGAGCATCGTTGATATTGCGGTCATCGCGCTGATTGTGCTGGCAGCCAAGACCGCAATCGCCGAGCCGTTTTACGTGCCGTCGGGCTCGATGGAGCCGACATTGCTGATCGGCGACGAGCTGTTGGCCACAAAATTTCCATACGGCTACAGCGGCGCATCGCTGCCGTCGTTCCTTGTGCCATTGCAAACACCGCGTGTTCTGTCCGCATTGCCCAAGCGCGGTGATGTTGTGGTTTTTCGCTGGCCCGGCGACCGATCGCAGGTCTGGGTCAAGCGCGTGATCGGGCTGCCGGGCGACCGTATCGGCCTGCGCAACGGGCGCGTATCGATCAACGGCACGCCGGTCGGCATTCGACCGGCCGGCGTCGGCGAATCCGAAGTGGAAGACGGCAGTAGTGTCCCGGCCGCGCGCTTCATCGAGACACTGCCGGGCGGGCGCGAGCATCCGATTTTCAAGCTGGTCGACAAAGGCGAGCTCGACGACACGCCTGACGTTGTCGTGCCGCCGGACCATTTGTTCGTGATGGGCGACAACCGTGACAACTCCGCCGACAGCCGCGTGCCCGTGCGCGCGGGCGGCGTCGGCCTGCTGCCGGTCGAAGACCTTGTCGGCCGCGTGGATGCCGTTGTCGGCTCGTGGGATCTCGCCGTCAAACGCAAACCGCTCGCGCAATGGCCATCCGGCTTGCGGCTGTCGCGGTTTTTCACCGGCGTCCACTGAGCGCAGCTAACGGACAACGCCCGAAATGCAACACGGCTTTTGCCGTGGCCGCGTCAGCCTGTCCTTGAGATAGCAGCGCGCCGTCGGCGAAATGTAGCCCGGCCGCACATAAGTCCAGGCGCGGCATTTGTTCTCCGCCTCGCAAGCCGCCTTGCAAGCCGCGTCGGCAGAATCGGTCGCAACATCAAAATTACGATAGTCGCCGCCAAGCCGGTCGATGGAATATTCGATCGGCCCCCTGCGCGGCTCGACGACACCGGCGCCGCGAACGCCGGTGACACAACATTTGTCCTCGACGCGCGGCGCCACGCGGTTCTTTAACCAGCAAGCCGCGGTCGCATTTTCCGTTCTCGGGTAGGAAAAGCTCCAGGCGTGACACCGCGAGTCCTGCTCGCAACGCGTCGCGCAGTCGGCCGGGTCTCCATTGCGAATTTCAAACCTGAGATAATCGCCACCTCGGCGATCGTAGCCGTTCTGGGCCTGCGCCGAATTGGCCAGCGTAAAAACCGACAGCGCAAGCGCCATCCAGGTCCTGGTCGGAAACAGCATGCGCGCCCGCTCGAAAACCGAGAGTCGGTGAAGCTTCGCCCGCGCGCATGCTAACGCAGCGGTCGGCGAATGTGCAGCCGATCACAATAAATCGTTCAGAACGCGCAGGAGATTTTCCGGGTGAAAATTGAGCGCCCGCCGGAGGGGCCGGCGGGCGCTGGATCCGGCCGCGAGAGGGGAATTCGCGGGTGTCGGATCGAGCGGCCGATGAGAGGGATCGGCCGTTTGCTTGTTTCGTCAGGGCATCAGGGCCCGCGACCGTTCGCCCAAGGAACGTCCGTTGCAGCGTCCGCCGAATTCGGCGCGCCTCACGGCGTGGCTGAGCCGGCGCTCGAGTGCGCGCTCGCGCAGCAGCGCGGTCGGGTCGTCCCAGAAAGGCTCCGAAAAGGCATCACGCACATCGGTACGGGTGATGCCGATATCGGCGAGCATGTGGCGATCGAGGCCGGCCAGCACGTTGGCCTGGCGGCGGTGACGGCGGGCGCGTGCGAATTCCTTCAGCCAATGGGTGACCACGGCCACAACCGAGGCAAAAACCCGCAACAGGGCGCTGCCGCCGACGGGCAAAACGGGGTAATTGGCACTCATAGCAGTCTCCATTTCGTTCGCTTTCCACGCCAAAATTGCCTGCGGCGCGGCCCAGAACCACCCGAAACCCCCACCCGATTCCTCTGGAAGTGGTGGTATATTGCACTGCGGGGATTGATTAGTGAAACGAATGTTTTTAATCTGATCGATCAGAGATAGTGATATGGCCTCCCCGGCCCCGAACGGCCGGCATTTCAGGGACGAGAGGGACCACGCCCATGACCGCCATGCTCGACATCGACCAATTGCGCACTTTCATCGCCATCTCGGAGACCGGCAGTTTCACCAAGGCCGCCGAAGTCGTGAACAAGACACAGTCCGCCGTCTCGATGCAGATGAAGCGGCTCGAGGAGCGGCTGGAGCGGCCGATCTTTTCGCGCGATGGGCGCGCCTCGAAGCTGACGGAAGATGGCCAGCGCCTGCTCGATTACGCGCGGCGCATCGTCAAGCTCAACGTTGAAACGCTGGCGGCATTTTCCGACGCTGAACTTTCGGGCCGCGTGCGGCTCGGCGTGCCGGACGATTATGCCGACCGCTATCTCCCCGAGATCATGGCGCGCTTCTCGCACAGCTATCCGGCTGTCGAGCTGTCGGTGCTGTGCGAGCCTTCAGTCAACTTGCTTGAGCGCATCGACGCCAACGAGATCGATCTCGCCATCGTCACCAATTGCGAAAGCAAGCGCGCATCGGAAACGTTCCGGCGCGAGCGCTTGCTGTGGGTGACGTCGAACCGGCATTCGACGCATCTCGAAGAACGCATCCCGCTCGCGCTCGGACGCCCGAGCTGTTCGTGGCGGCGCATCGCCATCGACCGGATGGAATCGGTTGGCCGCCCCTTCCGCGTGCTCTACTCAAGCTCGAACGCCGGCGCGGTCGCGGCTGCCGTGCTCGCGGGGCTCGCCGTGTCGGTGCTGCCGGAATCGGGTTTGCGTCCCGGCATGCGCGTGCTCTCAGCTGCCGACGGCTTTCCGGACTTGCCCAGTTGCCGCGTCGGGTTGGTGCGCAACGCACATGAAAGCTCGGCGCTGGCCGATGCGCTGGCCGAGCACATCGTGTCCTCGCTCGACAACCTGTCGGAAGCAGCGCAGGCGGCGGAGTAACTCGCACTGCATCGCTATTTGTCATGGCCGGGCTTGTCCCGGCCATCTCGACTTAGGGACGTACCGTGCCCTCCTAAGCGAGATCGCCGGGACATACCCGGCGATGACAAGTGTCAATACGCATAATCTTCAAAAATCGGCTCGACTGAGTCATTCCACTCGCCGTGGAATTTCTCCAGCAGCTCTTCCGCCGGTGTGATGCCGCGCGCGATCGACTCCTCCAGCGGCCGCAGGTAGCGCGTCTCGTCACGGCCGTTGCGATCGAGCCGCTTGCGGCGCGCGAGCCCGCGCGAACAGAGCCGCAGCGTCTCCTGCGCCAGCGTGAAGATATTGCTCTTGCCGATTTCCGCCTTGAAGCCGAGCTTTGGCACATCGTCGCGCAGCTTCTGCCGCTCCTGCGCGCTCCAGCCCTTCACCATGTTCCAACAGGCATCGAGCGCATCATCGTCATAAAGCAGCCCGGTCCAGTAGGCCGTCAGTGATGGCAAGCGCCGCCACGGGCCGCCGTCGGCGCCGCGCATCTCGAGATAACGTTTGAGCCGCACCTCCGGGAAGATCGTGCTCAGGTGATTGGCCCAGTCGGAAATGGTCGGCCGCTCACCCGGCAATTCGGCCAATTTGCCCGCGAAGAAATCGCGGAACGACTTGCCGGCAACGTCGATATATTTGTCGCCGCGCTTGATGAAATACATCGGCACGCCCATGGCGTAGTCGACGTATCGCTCGAAACCCATGCCGTCCTCGAAAGCCCAGGGCAGCATGCCGGACCGCTGGTTGTCGGTGTCGCGCCAGATTTCGGACCGGAATGACAGAAATCCGTTCGGCTTGCCTTCGGTGAACGGCGAGTTGGCGAACAGAGCGGTCGCCACCGGCTGCAATGCCAGCGACACGCGCAGCTTCTTGACCATGTCGGCTTCCGACGAGAAGTCGAGGTTCGCCTGCACGGTGCACGTGCGATACATCATGTCGAGGCCGAGCGTTCCGACCTTCGGCATGTAGGCCGTCATGATCTTGTAGCGGCCCTTTGGCATCTTCGGCATGTCGGCGCGCGTCCAGTTCGGTGTCATGCCGAGACCGAGGAAGCCGATGCCCAGCGGCTTTGCCACTTCGCGCACCTGCGCGAGATGCGCCATCAGCTCGGCGGCCGTCTGGTGCACATTGTCGAGCGGCGCACCCGACAGTTCGAATTGTCCGCCCGGCTCGAGCGAGATCGCGCCGCCGCCGGTGACGTCGAACATGCCGATGATGTTCTCGCCCTCCATGATCGGCTCCCAGCCGAGCAGACCATGCATACCTTCGAGCAGCGCGCGGATACTGCGCTTGCCCGCATAGGGGACCGGCCGGTGGTCGGCGACGGTGAAGGCGAATTTCTCGTGCTCGGTGCCGACGCGGAACTGCGTCTTCGGCTTGCAGCCCGCTTCGAGCCACGCGACGAGTTCGTCGCGGGTCTCGATCGGGGTCATGTCGATCTGGTCACGAGCCATGCAGCCGTCCGGTCAAAAAAGGTCGCGACCTTAAACATGGGAACCGGCAAAGGGCAATGTGAGACGGCCCATGCGAATTTGCGGGGCTTGCGCGGTCAATGCCGGGCTTGACCTCGTTCGCGCCGCCTGTCCTATCCGCCGTCATGGCCGGGCTTGTCCCGGCCATCTCGATTCATGTGGCACGGTGCCGCCTTCCTAAGCGAGATCGCCGGGACAAGCCCGGCGATGACACGCGGAGTGAGGAACCGCACTCCGCCTCATTCCATATTCACTTTTCAAACAGCCCGATCAGCCAACGCTCCGCCGCCCTGTTTCTTTGCGGCGCCGGGTACGCCGTAAGCCTTCCTCCTTCCCTGGCAAGCGCGAGGGAGATGGCGCGCCAGGTGGCGCAACCATTGTTCTTGTGATGCCGCATTCCCTCGCCCTCGCCCGAGCAGAATGATAGGACTATATTCTATAGTAGGAATAAAGTCGACTGTATCGTTCATATTTTGTTCTTTGTGTTGCCGCAGGCTTGCTCTATTGATTCGTGCCCCATGCCTCAGTTCACACCCCACCAGGACCAGGCCCTCAGCGTCGTATCCGCCTGGCTCAAATCCAAACCCGGCAGCAATGGCACGCCGCAGGTGTTCCGCCTGTTCGGCTATGCCGGGACCGGCAAGACCACGCTGGCCACGCACATCGCCGATGATGTGGATGGTGACGTCAAGTTCGCTGCCTTCACCGGCAAGGCCGCCTCCGTGATGCGCGGCAAGGGCTGCCACGGCGCCTCGACGATCCACAGCCTGATCTACCGCGCGCGCGAGAGCGGCGAGGAAGTGCCGAGCTTCGATCTGTGGGACGAGGCGCCCGCCTCCAAGGCCGAACTGATCATCATCGACGAATGCTCGATGGTCGACGCCGAGCTTGGCCGCGATTTGCTGTCGTTCGGTGTCCCGCTGCTGGTGCTGGGCGATCCCGCGCAGCTGCCGCCGATCCAGGGCGGCGGATTTTTCACCGAGGCCGAGCCCGACGTGATGCTCACCGAGGTGCACCGCCAGGCGCAGGACGACCCGATCGTGCGGCTGTCTATGAACATCCGCGCCGGCGAATATCTCGAGCCTGGCCGCTATGGCGAGACCGAGGTCATCCGCAAAGCCGATCTCGATCCGGAGCGCGTGCTCGATGCCGATCAAGTACTGGTCGGTCGCAACGCCACGCGCCGGTCGTACAACAAGCGCATGCGGGAACGGCGCGGCTTCGAGGACGACATGCCGTCTGCCGGCGACAAGCTGGTCTGCCTGCGCAACAACCGCAAGAAGGGCCTGTTCAACGGCGGCCTCTGGTCGGTGAAGGACCGCGGCGCGCGCAAGACCGGCATCATGACGATGCGGCTGTTGCCCGATGACGAAACGGCGACGCGCGGCGTGAAAGTGTCGGTGCGCCCGGAGTGCTTCACCGGCGGCATCGAGCAGCTCGATTGGCAGCGGCGCAAGCCTTATGACGAATTCGACTACGGCTACGTGCTGACCGTGCACAAGGCGCAAGGCTCGCAATGGGACGATGTCGTGTTGTTCGACGAGAGCTTTGCATTCCCGGACAGCCGCGAGCGCTGGCTCTACACCGGTGTCACACGCGCGGCGAAGAGGCTGACGGTGGTGGTGTAACAGCCGTCATCGCCGGGCTAGTCCCGGCGATCTCGCTTAGGAAGGCAGGGCCGTGCCACTCAAATCGGGATGGCCGGGACATAGGCGAGCAAAGCGACGCCGTTCTTCGAACGGCTATGCCCGGCCATGACAGCCTCAACGCCTTCCCGCCTTCTTGTGCGCAAACGGCAGCACCACCAATGCAACCGCGGTGATCAGCGCGCCGGCGAAAAACGTGCCGCTCGGCCCGATCATGTCCCAGAGCGCGCCGGCAAGAATACTGGCCGCCAGTAACGCAATGCCGCTCACCAGGTTGAACATGCCGAAGGCGGTGCCGCGCAGTTCTGCCGGCGCCGTATCGGCGACAAGTGCCGACAGCAGCCCTTGCGTCAGGCCCATATGCAGGCCCCACAGCGCAACGCCGATCATCACCGTGGATACGCTATTGCCGAATGCCAGCACGAGATCGGCAAAAATCAGCAGTGCAAATCCAATGACAAGAATGCCAAAGCGGCCGAGGCTGTCCGACAGCGCGCCGGCCGGCCACGCCGACGCCGTGTAGACGATGTTCATCACCACCATCACCACCGGCACGATGGCGACATCCATGCCGACCGACTGCGCGCGCAGCAGCAGAAAAGCCTCGCTGAAGCGCGCCAGCGTGAAGATCGCCGATACGCCGACCACCATCCAGTAGCGGATATCGAGCCGCGCAAGCTCGGACCGCGAGAACGGCGAACGCACAAGCACGCGCGCCCGATGCGCGTTCCGGTTCGCGCACGGCAAAAACAATGAGGGCCAGGGAAACGAAAGCCGGGATGACGGCGATCCAGAACACGGTGGTGAAATTATTGGCGAACATCGCCATGAAGATGATCGCCGCCAGCGGGCCGAGCACCGCGCCGACGGTGTCGAGTGACTGCCGCAAGCCAAAGGCGGTGCCGCGCAAGTCCGCCGGGGTGAGATCGGCAACGAGCGCATCGCGCGGCGCACCACGGATGCCCTTGCCGATCCGGTCGACGAAGCGCGCCGCCGTCAGCGCGGCAATGCTGGATGCCAGCGGAAACACCGGCTTGGTGAAGGCGGCGAGGCCATAACCAAGCGCCGCCAGCAGTTTGCGCTTACCCAAATAATCGCTGAGCGCGCCGGAAAAGATCTTGGTGATCGAGGCGGTCGCTTCCGCAATACCCTCGATGAAGCCGACGGTGAGCGTCGAAGCGCCCAGCACTGTGACCAGATAGAGCGGCAGCAACGCATGGATCATCTCGGAGGAGAGATCCATGAACAGCGACACCAGCCCGAGTGCCCAGACGCTGCCGGGAATTTCGCGCCAACGGAAAAGGGAGCGGGGTTTGGAAGACATAGAGCACTCAACATCGTAACGAAAGGTCGTCGGGTTTCCCAGTTGTCATCGCCGGGCTTGACCCGGCGATCTCGCTTAGGGAGGCATGGCCGTGCCAACTGAATCGGGATGGCCGGGACAAGCCCGGCCATGACGCGCTTGAGAAGGACGCTACGCCGCTTCTTTCTTCTTCGCCGGGGCGAAGCGCTGGTAGAAGCCCTCGTCGTGCGCGGCAAGATCGAGCAGCAGCTTGTTGGGCGCAAAGCGCGAGCCGAATTTCTTCTCGAGCTTGCGGCAGAGCGCGACGAATTTCTTCGTCCCCATCATGTCGATCCACGACAGCGTGCCGCCGGAGAACGGCGCGAAGCCGAACCCGAGGATCGAGCCGACATCGGCCTCGCGCACATCGGTGAGCACTTTTTCCTCGAAGCAGCGCGACGTTTCGAGCGCCTGGATGCCGAGCAGACGCAATTTCAGTTCATCGATGTCGATTTTTTCGGGAATCAGCAGTTTCTTCGGCTGCAAATCGACGAGGCCAGGCCACAGTTTCTTCGAGCCGCTCTGCGGATAGTCGTAGAATCCCTTGCCGTTTTTGCGCCCGAAGCGGCCGCGCTTCTCGACCATTTCCTGCAGCAGTTTCTTTTGCCGCGGATCGATCGCCTTGGCGCCGAGATCGGCTTCGGTGGCCTTGAGGATTTTCCAGGCGAGATCGACCGCCACTTCGTCGTTGAGCGAGAGCGGGCCGACCGGCATGCCCGCCATGCGGCCGACATTCTCGATCATCGCTGCCGGAACGCCTTCCGTCAGCATCAGATGGCCTTCGCGGATATAGGTGCCGACCACGCGCGAGGTGTAGAAGCCGCGCGAGTTGTTCACGACAATGGGAGTCTTCCGGATGGCACGGACATAATCGAGCGATGCCGCGAGCGCCTTGTTGCCGGTCTGCTTGCCGAGGATGAGTTCGACCAGCATCATGCGATCGACCGGCGAGAAAAAATGAATGCCGATGAAGCGCGCCGGATCCCTGAATTCGGAGGCGAGCGAGCTGATCGGCAAAGTCGACGTGTTGGAGGCAAAAATCGCGCTGTCGCCGATCACCGCCTGGATTCTTGCAATGACGTCGGACTTGATCTTGCGGTCCTCATACACAGCCTCGATGATGAGGTCGCAATCCTTGAGCGCGGCATAGTCGGGCGTCGCCGTGATGCGGCTGAGCAGTTCATCGCGCTCGGTGCCTTTCATCCGCCCCTTGATCACGCGGTCGCTGAGCGCCTTGTGCAGACCGGCCTTGCCCTTGTCGGCGGTTTCCTGGTCGCGGTCGACCAACACCACCTGCAATCCGGCGGCGGCGCTGACCTGCGCGATGCCAGCACCCATGAAGCCGGCGCCGACCACGCCGATTTTTTTCAGCGACGTCGGCGGCTCGTTCGGCGGGCGCCGCGCGCCCTTGTTGAGATCCTGCATCGACACGAACAGCGAGCGGATCATCGCCGCCGCTTCGGGCGAGCGCAAAATCTTGGCAAACCAGCGCGACTCGACGCGCAGCGCGGTGTCGAACGGCAGCTGCAAGCCCTCGTAGACCACCTGGAGAATGGCGCGCGCCGCCGGATAGTTGTCGTAGGTCTCGCGCCGGTAGATCGCGTTGGCGGCGGGAAATGTCATCATGCCCGCCTTGGAATAGACCGGCCCGCCCGGCAGGCGGAAACCCTGCACATCCCACGGCGCAACACCCTTGCCGCCGGCCTTGATCCAGTCCTTCGCTGCCTTGATGAGCTCGGCCGCCGGCACGACATTGTCGATCAGCTTCATCGCCTTGGCGCGGTCGACCTTGAGCTGATCGCCCTTGAGCAGAAATTGCAGCGCGTCGGCAGGCAAAATCATGCGCGCGATGCGCTGCGTGCCGCCGGCTCCGGGGAACAATCCGATCTTGATCTCGGGCAGACCAAGCCGCGTCCTGGGTTCGTCGGCCGCAATGCGATGATGGCACGCGAGCGCGAGCTCGAAGCCGCCGCCCATGGCAGTGCCGTTGAGCGCGCAGACCCACGGCTTGCCGCAGGTTTCGATACGCCGGTAAAGCAGCGACAGCTTGCGGCTTTCCTCGAACACGAAAGCAGCGGCCGCTTCCTCGCCTTTCGTGCGAATCAGGTCCGCAAATATCGTGGCCATGCGTTCGAGCATGGCGAGATCGGCGCCGCCGCAGAAGGCATCCTTGCCCGAGGTGATGACCGCGCCCTTGATCGAAGCATCGCCCGCAACTTTCTCGACAACCGCACCAAGCTCCGCGATCACGTCCATCGTGATGACGTTCATCGAACGGTCGGCCATGTCCCAGGTGACCAGCGCGATGCCGTCGGCGTCGACGTCGAGTTTGAAGTTCGCCATGGGGATGGCTCCTATTTCGGGTAAGGCTCGCCGTTTTTCCGCGTATACGTGAAGGTCGTGCCGCTGCGCACGGCCACCATGTCGATTTCCGAATATTGCGCGCGCTCGGTCGGGGCGCGCGAACCGACTTCGATGATGACGGCGTCGCGATCGGACCGGTTGATGATGCAATGACCGTTCGCAACACCGGCCTTCCAGGCTGCGGCATCGCCTGCCTTCAGCACGGTCTCGCCATCGTCTTCGCGCAACACGACCTCGCCCGACAATACATAGACGAGCTCATCTTCATTGTCGTGCCAGTGGCGCTGCGAGGAGGCCGCGCCCGGCTTGAGCGTGCAAATATTGACGCCGAATTGCGAGAGGCCGGCCACGCGCGCAAGCCGTTTGCGCGAACGTCCCTCCACCGCCTTGTTGAACGGCGGCGGATAGCCGGTCGCTACGTCGACTGGAATCTTGTCGATGTCGATCTTTGGCATCAGACGCGCTCGATGATGGTGGCTGTGCCCATGCCGACACCGATGCAGAGCGTGATCAGCGCAGTCTCCTTGTCGCGCCGTTCGAGCTCGTCGAGCACGGTGCCGAGGATCATGGCGCCGGTGGCGCCGAGCGGATGACCCATGGCGATGGCGCCACCGTTCACGTTCATCTTGTCGTGCGAAATGTTGAGCGCCTGCATGTAGCGCAGCACCACCGAGGCGAAGGCCTCATTGAGCTCCCACAGGTCGATATCTCGCTTGGTCATACCGGCTTTTTTCAGAACTTTTTCGCTGACCGGAATAGGCCCGGTCAGCATGATCGAGGGCTCGGAGCCGATATTGGCGAACTGGCGGATGCGCGCGCGTGGCTTGAGGCCCGCGGCCTTGCCCGCCGCCTTGCTGCCGATCAGCACCGCGGCAGCGCCGTCGACGATTCCCGAGGAATTGCCCGGCGTATGGACGTGGTTGACCGCCTCGACTTCCGGATAGCGCTGCACCGCAACTGCGTCGAAGCCCGCCATGTCGCCCATCTGCACGAAAGAGGGCTGCAAGGCGGCGAGCGTTTGCATCGTCGTCGCCGGGCGCATGTGCTCGTCCTTGGCCAGAATAGTGAGGCCGTTGACGTCCTTGACCGGCACGACGGAATTCTTGAATTGTCCCTCGTCCCAGGCCTTGGCCGCGCGCTTCTGGCTTTCGACCGCATAGGCATCGACGTCGTCACGGGAAAAACCGTACTTCGTCGCGATCAGGTCGGCGGAAATGCCCTGCGGCAGAAAATAGGTCGTCACCGCAATTGACGGATCGACCGGCCAGGCGCCGCCCGAAGCGCCGATGCCGATACGGCTCATGGATTCGGCACCGCCCCCGATCGTCATCTCATGCTGGCCAGCCATCACCTGGGCCGCCGCAAAATTCACTGCGTCCAGCCCCGACGCGCAAAAACGGTTGATCTGCACGCCCGGCACTTCGTCGCCGAACCCGGCAACGAGCGCCGCCGCGCGCGCGATGTCGCCGCCGGCCTCGCCGACCGGATCGACGCAGCCGAGCACGACATCATCGACCAGCGCGGGGTCGAGCTTGTTGCGGTCCTTGACCGCAGCGAGCGTCTGCGCCGCCAGATTGAGCGCGGTCACCTCGTGCAGCGATCCGTCCGCCTTGCCGCGTCCGCGCGGGGTGCGGACTGCGTCGTAGATAAATGCGTCGGGCATTGTTTGTCTCCAGAACTCTCTAATTGTCATGCCCGGGCTTGTCCCGGGCATCCCGCTTAGATAGGCAACGCCCGCCTGATCGGGATGGCCGGGACAAGCCCGGCCATGACGCTGAATTTGGCGCGAGGTCCAGCCATTACAAACTCCTCGCAATGAGCAGCTTCATGATCTCGTTGGTGCCCGCATAAATGCGCAAAACGCGCGCATCGCGATACATCCGCGAGATCGGATATTCGTCCATATAGCCATAGCCGCCGAACAATTGCAGGCAGCGGTCGATCACTTTGCCTTGCGTGTCGGTGAGCCGGTATTTCGCCATCGATGCGGTGACGGTGTCGAGTTCGCCTTTGACGAGCCGCTCGATGCAGTGATCGAGGAAGACCTTGGCGATGGTCGTGTCGGTCTTGCATTCGGCGAGCTCGAATTGGGTGTTCTGGAACTCGATAATGGCCTTGCCGAAGGCCTTGCGCTGCTTGACGTAGTCGACGGTGAGCGCAAGCGCCCGCTCCATCATGGCGACCGCGTGCACGGCCACGATCAACCGCTCCTGCGGCAATTCCTTCATCAGCTGGTAGAAGCCCTGCCCTTCTTCGGTGCCGAGCAGGCTCGATGCCGGAAGCTGCACGTCCTCGAAAAACAGCTCCGAGGTATCGGCGGAATCCATGCCGAGCTTCTTGAGCTTGCGTCCGCGCCGGAAACCTTGTGCATCATCGGCCTCGACCACGAATAGCGAGACGCCTTTGGCGCCCGCCTTCGGATCGGTCTTGGCGACGACGACAATGAGATTGGCGTGCTGACCGTTGGTGATGAAGGTCTTTGAGCCGTTGAGCACGTATCCGTTTCCGGATTTTTTCGCGGACGCACGCACGCCTTGCAGATCGGAGCCGGTGCCGGGCTCGGTCATGGCGATGGCACCGACCATCTCACCGGTTGCAAGCTTTGGCAGCCAGCGCTTCTTCTGGTCCTCGGTGCCGTAGTGAAGGATGTAGGGCGCAACAATGCCGGAGTGCAGCGGCGCGCCGAATGTATCGAAGCCGGCCAGCGAGAATTCGCGGTTGATCACCGCCTCATGCGCGAAGCTACCGCCGGCGCCGCCATATTCCTCCGGCATCGCTGCGCAGAGCAGGCCGGCCGCGCCGGCCTTGGTCCAGACATCGCGGTCGTACATGCCGGCTTCGTGCCAGCGGTCGAGATGGGGAACGAACTCGTCGGTGATGAAGCGCCGCGCCTGCTCTTCAAGCAGGACAAGGTCTTCGCTCATCCAGGCCGGGCGCGGGAGATTGAGTGCGTCCATCGGGCGATTCGCTTCTGAGCAGCACCATAGAGCCGGGCGGACCCGGCGGCGAGGCCCCTCACTCAAACGTGGGTGGCCGCGGCCCGCACGGGATGCTAGGAGCGGGGCCGCTTAACAGCCGGGTTTGTCATCACCATGACTTCGTTGCAACGGGCCGCCGGCCAGGGCGGATCGCCGATCGATTCCACAACCGCGTGGCTGCGCCTCGCCGTAGCCGTGCTGCTGTCTACCGTCGGCGGCGTCGGCATGTGGTCGATCATGGTGGCCCTGCCCGCTATCCAGACGGATTTCGGCGTCAGCCGCGCAGATGCCTCCCTGCCCTTCACCATGGTGATGATCGGTTTCGCGGGTGGCGGCGTCCTCATGGGCCGGGTCGCCGACCGCTTCGGCATTGCACTGCCGTTGGCCATCGGGACCCTGGCGACGACGGCCGGCTACCTGGCGACCGGAATGTCGTCGAGCCTGTGGCAGGTCGCGCTCGCGCATGGGCTGATCGGGCTTGGCTGCTCGGCGAGCTTCGGCCCGTTGATGGCCGACATGTCGCATTGGTTTGTGCGCCGGCGCGGCATCGCGGTCGCGATCGCCGCGTCCGGAAACTATTTCGCCGGCACGATCTGGCCGCCGGTGGTGCAGCATTTCATTGCTGCCGACGGCTGGCGCGCGACCCATATCGGCATCGGCCTGTTCTGCTTTGTTGCCATGCTGCCACTGGTGCTCCTGCTGCGGCGGCGCATCGAGGATCATCATAGCGACGCCGCCGGCGCGGCAGCCGCGCGGCGTCAGGCCGAGGCGCCGTTCTCACCGATGACGTTGCAGGTGTTGCTGTGCATCGCCGGCGTGGCCTGTTGCGTAGCGATGGCGATGCCGCAAGTCCATATCGTCGCCTATTGCGGCGACCTCGGTTACGGCGTCGCGCGTGGCGCCGAGATGCTCTCGATGATGCTCGGCTTCGGCATCATCAGCCGGATTGCCTCGGGCTTCATCGCCGACCGCATCGGCGGCGTGCGCACGCTGCTGCTCGGTTCGGTGCTGCAAGGCGCCGCTCTGTTCCTCTATCTCTGGTTCGACGGGCTCGTTTCGCTTTACGTGATCTCGGCGCTGTTCGGCCTGTTCCAAGGTGGCATCGTGCCGAGCTACGCCATCATCGTGCGCGAATATTTCTCGCCGCGCGAAGCGGGCACGCGCCTCGGTATCATCTTGATGGCGACGCTGCTCGGCATGGCGCTCGGCGGCTGGATGTCGGGATGGATTTTCGACCTCACCGGCTCCTACCGGGCGGCGTTCCTGAACGGCCTCGGCTTTAATCTGGTGAACGTGTCGATCATGACCTGGCTGCTGCATCGATCGCGCAGCAGCGGGAGACTGGCGGCGGCCTAAAGTGCGTCCGCGCTCTCGCAATATCCGCTCATTCCCGCGAAAGCGGGAACCCAGTTCTTGAAAATTTGTAGTATTGCGCCCTGGATCCCCGCTTTCGCGGGGATGAGCGGTAGCAAAACCTAGAACGCGTCGTCCGGCAATTCCATAGTGGAGGCAGCGCCCGCCTGGATGCGGGCAAGCCGCGTCGCCGTCTCCGGCAACATCCGCTCCATGAAGAAGCGCGCGGTGACGAGCTTCGCGTTCATGCGCTGCGCCGAGCCGTTGGCGTTCTTCGCCATCGCGGCTTCAGCAATCCGGCACCACATATAGCCGAGCGCCACAAGGCCAAAGAGATGCATGTAGTCATATGACCCCGCGCCGGCATTGTCAGGCTTGGTCATGGCGTTCTGCATGAACCACATCGACGCCTGCTGAAGGTGCGCCAGCGAAGCGCCGAGCGGCTTGAGATAGACATTCATTGCGTCGTTGTTGACGCGTTCCTTGAGATAGGTCTGCACCTCATTGAAGAACGCCATGAGGGCGCGGCCGCCATCCTTGCCGAGCTTGCGGCCGACCAGGTCGAGCGCCTGGATGCCGTTGGCGCCTTCGTAGATCTGCGCAATGCGCGCATCGCGCACGAACTGCTCCATGCCGTGTTCGGCGATGTAGCCGTGGCCGCCGAACATCTGCTGCGCCATCACCGCATTGGCAAAACCGCTATCGGTCAGGACGCCTTTGATGACAGGCGTCAGCAGGCCCATGTGATCGTCGGCGCTCTGGCGTTCCTTTTCGTCTTCCGAGCGATGCGCGATGTCGCTCTTCAGCGCGGTCCACAACACCAGCGCACGCGCGGCTTCGTTGAAGGCGCGGATGGTCAACAGCGTCCGGCGCACGTCGGGATGCACGATGATCGGGTCGGCCGGCTTGTCGGGATATTTGACGCCGGAAATCGCGCGGCCCTGCAGGCGTTCTTTCGTGTAGATCGCCGCGTTCTGATAGGCGACTTCCGATTGCGCGAGCCCCTGCACGCCGACGCCGAGGCGCGCTTCGTTCATCATCGTGAACATGGCGCTGAGCCCGCGGTTTTCTCCGCCAACCAGCCAGCCGGTGGCGCCGTCATAGTTCATGACGCAGGTCGAGTTGCCGTGGATGCCCATCTTCTCTTCGATCGAGCCGCACGCGACGGCGTTGCGGGCGCCGAGCGAGCCGTCATCCTTGACCATGAATTTCGGTACCACGAACAGCGAGATGCCTTTCGTTCCCGCGGGCGCGCCTTCGATGCGCGCAAGCACGAGATGAATGATGTTCTGCGACAGGTCGTGCTCGCCGGCGGAAATGAAAATCTTGGTGCCGGAAATCTTGTAGCTGCCGTCCGGCTGCTTCACTGCCTTCGAGCGCAGCAACCCGAGATCGGTGCCGCAATGCGGCTCGGTCAGATTCATGGTGCCGGTCCAGACACCTTCAACCATCTTCGGCAAATATTTTTTCTTGAGCTCGTCGGACGCGTGCACGAGCAACGCGGCGATGGCGCCCTGCGTGAGGCCGGGATACATCGCGAAGGCCATGTTGGCCGAGCAGAGAAATTCATTGACCACGATCGTCATGGTCGCCGGCAGGCCCTGCCCGCCGAATTCCGGCGGCACGGAAATGCCGATCCAGCCGCCTTCGACGATCTGCTTGTAGGCATCCTTGAAGCCGGTCGGCGTGGTCACGCTGCCGTCGGCGGCGCGCTTGCAGCCTTCCTTGTCGCCGACGCGGTTGAGCGGGGTCAGCACTTCTTCGCTGAACTTGGCCGCCTCGCGCAGCACGGCTTCCACCACATCGGGGGACGCGTCGGAGAAGCCAGGAAGGTTGCCGTAGTGATCGAGATGGAAGACGTCGTTGAGCAGGAACAACGCATCGTCCACAGGCGCCTTATATGTCGGCATGGTTCTCTCCCCGGCAAAGCGCCGCGAGGTGTTAACAGACTATGAAGCGAACGGTTTCCGCTTCCCCGATAGTGCGCTGCGACCTAGCGGCCACTTCGGTTCGTATTATGACGAAGGCGGTTTACACCTGCGTTAAGGGCCGCGGAAACGCTGTTATCAGCGTGTTCCGGGCAGCCGGGCGGGGCCCGCGGTGCCGGAGTCCGTGAGCATCTCGGTATAGATCTGTCGCAGTTCGGCAATCGCCTGGTCGATATCGCGGCGCTGGCGCTCCAGCAAATTGATCTGGTCGATACATTTGCGGCGGCCGATCGGCAGAACTTTCGCGCACCGGTTCGCCGGCACCGCAAGCAACTCGCGGATCTCGCTCAGTGTAAAGCCGAGGCGTTTGCCCTGGAGGATGAGCGCGAGGCGGTTACGGTCGACCTGGCTGAAGACCCTTGCAGCGCCGCCGCCGGAGTGGCGGCCGAGCAGACCTTTGCTTTCATAAAATCGCAGCGCCCGGAGCGTCACCCCGGTCTCGCGGGCAAGCTCGCCGATTGTGAGTCCGTCGCATACGTCAGTGGCACCTGCGGATTCCCTGTTGTCGGCAGGTAGATCGATACCGGTGTCAGTGCGCGTGCGCTCGTTACTCGCCATAGTCGCCAAACCAAATTCCGCTATCCCGAATCGCGCAAATTTTAGCCCTACAACCAACAGAGGTAGCGGCACTCAGGTATGTCGGCGGCAGAAATATTACAGCCCACCGACGGGATTATTCCGTGATCCGGGTACCGCAAGCGCAGGAATTCGCCGGAAACATCGGGACATCCGCGAAACGTTAACGGCTTGTTTACCGTAACCGGCAAAAAGTCGGTGTGTGGACGAAGGACCGAGCCCCGTATCCACCCGCAGTTAACGCGCGCTGGTTCTCCGAGAGTCGATCCGAACTCTTTGCGTCTCCACCTCGGACGTGGGTGTGGGCATGAAATTTGGGTTTTCGTGGAGCGTCAAAGATATCCGACCCGATGCCCGCGACACCGCGTGCGAGGCGGCGCGCCGCGCCGGCCTGCCGGTGAATGAATGGCTCAACGCCGTCATCCTGCAACACGCCACCGGACAGAACGCCAGCTCGTTTGCGCGCAACGAGAGCGGCTCCGCTGATCGCGACTCACAAAATTACCCGCAGAATTATTCGCAAGTGCATCTGCGGCTCGACAATCTCACGCGCCGCATGGATCAAGTGACGCGCCGCGGGCCGGCGGCCTACGCGCCAAAGCGCAGCCGGGAGGAAGCCGACCAGGTCGCCGAACTGATTACCCGCCTCGAGCAACGGTTTGACCAATTTGCTGCGGCCGCGCCGGCCGAGCCGAATACGCAGGTGCCGCCCGCTCTCGACCGCGCGGTCGCCGAAATCAACATGCGCCGCCGCGCGCTCAGCGGCGAGGCGGCTCCGGTCGCGGCAACCGCTCCAGCGCCGACGCAGGACCTGTCCGGCCTCGAAAACGAATTACGCCGGATCACGAACCAGATCGAGACACTGCGGCGTCCCGGCGTCGAGGACGCGATCAATGCATTGCGCGCCGAGCTCGGCGCAATCGGACGCACGCTCAACGAGGCGATGCCGCGCCGGGCCCTCGAGGCCATTGAAAAACAAATCCAGGATCTCAATCAGCGCATCGCGGAAGGCCGGCAGGCTGGCGTCAACAGCGGCGCGCTCGAGGGCATCGAGCGCGGCCTTGCCGACGTGCGCGGCGCCCTGCGTGATCTTACGCCGGCGGAAAATCTCGTCGGCTACACCGACGCCATCAACGCGCTCGCGCACAAGATTGACCTCATTGTCGCCCAGCAAGACCCCGCGACGATGATGCAGCTCGAGCGCTCGATCACCACCTTGCGCGAACTGGCGGCGCATGTCGCATCCAATGAGACCGTCAACAGCCTCGCCGCCCATGTGCAGTCGCTGGGGGCGAAGGTCGATCAACTCGCCATCAGCGGCGCAAGCGCGGCGTTCAGCAATCTCGAGCGCCGCATCGACGAGATCGGCCGCGCGCTTGCCCAGCGCGCCCAGACCGATAACGGCGCGCCCGGCCGTCTTGAGGCGCTGATGCAGTCGATGTCCGACAAGATCGAACAGATGCAGCAGGCGCGCGGGGAACCTGCCGCGTTCGGGCATCTCGAGGATCGCATCGTCACGCTGGTGCAGCGGCTGGACGCTTCGGACGCCCGGCTCGGACATCTGGAAGCTGTCGAGCGCGGACTGACCGATCTACTCGTGCATATCGAGGACCTGCGCGCCAACAGGCAATCCTCCGCCTTGCGGGCGGAAGACATCTCCGGCATCGACACGCTCAAGCAGGACGTAGCGCGCACGCAAAGCACGGTCGAGGCGATTCACGGCACGCTCGGCCAGGTGGTCGAACGCCTGACCGTGATCGAGAAGGACATCCACAGCGATCGCCGGCCGCCGGCCGCTCCCATAGACGACATTCTCGAACTGACGCAGCCCGCCGGAAATCTCGGGGTCGGCATTGTCACCGACGCCCCGGAGATCGTGCCGGAACCGGCGCCGGAAATTCCCGCGCAGCCCTTCGAGATTGTCCCGGCTATGCCGGCACCTGTTGCCGCCGAGGCGGAGCCCGCACCGGCCCCCGCACCGACGCCCGTCATCATTCGCCCGCAGCCGGCGAACGTTGCGGCTAGCATCACGAATATGCCATCCGACCAGCCGCTCGAACCGGGCTCGGGGCCCCCGCGCGCGACCATGAACCCGGGCGCGCGCATCGTTGCCTCCGAAGCAGCCCTTGCCAGCGTTCGGCCCGCGGCGGCTACCGGCAGCAAATCGAGTTTCATCGCCGCCGCGCGGCGTGCAGCGCAGGCGGCCGGGCAGGACCCGAAGGCGCGGTCACCGCGCGCCGACGCCGCCAAAGGTAACGGCAAGTCGCTGCGCACCAAGATGATGACGCGGGTCAAGTCGCTGTTCCTGGCCGCGAGCATCGTCGCCATCGTGATCGGGTCGATTCAGTTCGCCGGCAATATTTTCGATTTCGGATTTTTCGACACGAAAAACGCCAAGCTCACTCAGGATTTCGACGCCGATGCGCCGACCGGCGACGAGCCGAACGCCACCGCCGACGCAGACACCGCAACGTCACCTGACCTTGCCGATAATCAGCCGGCCCTCGCGCCGGCGGCGACCGCGGATATCACGGCGTCCTTGCTGGCGCCGCCGACGATGCCGGCTCCGGTACCCGCCAAGCCCGCCGCGAACCCGGGAATGCCCGCGATCCAGCCGCCGCTGAACATCAATCAGGCAACACAAAATTCACTGCCAGTGACAGCGATACCGCCGTTGGGCCCACTGCTTCCTGAACCGAAGATCGATGTGACCGGGTCGGTCACGCGCGCGCCGGCCGCCAATAAATCCCCGCCGCCCGCGACACAGCCGGCCGCCGATCGGCTGCCGGCCGCGATTGGCGGACCACGCTTGCGCACCGCGGCGCTGAGCGGCGATGCCGGTGCCGCCTACGAAGTCGCCATGCGCTTTTCCGAAGGCCGCGGCGTGCCCGCCAATCTCGAGGAAGCGGCCCGCTGGTATGAGATCGCGGCGGGCAAGGGCCTCACGCCGGCGCAATTCCGTTACGCCAGCATGCTCGAAAAAGGCCAGGGCGTGAAAAAGGACCTCGAGTTTGCCCGCAAGCTTTACGTGGCCGCGGCCGGCAAGGGTCACGCCAAGGCGATGCACAATCTGGCGGTGCTTTACGCCGAAGGCATCGACGGCAAGCCTGATTATGCCAGCGCCGCGCAATGGTTCCGCAAGGCCGCGGAGCACGGCGTTGCAGACAGCCAATACAATCTTGGCGTGCTGGCCGCGCGCGGCATCGGCATGGATCGCAACATCGCCGAGTCCTATAAATGGTTCGCGCTGGCGGCCGCCCAGGGCGACAAAGACGCGGGCCGCAAGCGCGACGAACTCGCCACGCAACTGGATGCCCAAACGCTAGCAAGCATCCAGCAGGCTCTCAAAACCTATACGGCCCAGGCCCAACCTGCCGAAGCCATCACGATTCCCGAGCCGTCTGGCGGCTGGGATCGCACCCCGCCAACAGCGGAAAAGCCGCGCGCGGGCGCGCCGCTTCCGATCGGCGCCTTCAACTCGGGGAAACTGTGAACTGCGGCGGCCGAGGCGCATCTAAACGTGATCACCGGCGCATACATCCGCTAAAGTTGACTTGAGCCTCGATTCAGTTCGTCTCAAGGCTGTCATAAAGATCGACACCGATGACGTTTCGGCACGTCATGGTGTTTACTTCTTTGAAGCGGCTCCGGTGCAGGGCATGAACGGCCGGGGCACCGGTCACAACCTCGGACGCAGCGCTTGCAGATTTACCTCCCCATCGCCGACTTGCCTGTGAATGTCTTTCTCGTGCTCGCGATGGGGCTCGCGGTCGGCTACATCTCCGGAATGTTCGGCATCGGCGGCGGCTTCCTGATGACGCCGCTGCTCATCTTTATCGGCATCCCGCCTGCCGTGGCCGTGGCGACCGTCTCCAGCCATATCGCGGCGTCTTCGTTCACCGGCGCACTCAGCTACTGGCGCCGGCGCGCGCTCGATCTCGCGCTTGCGATGATGTTGCTGAGCGCCGGCATCATCGGGACAGCAAGCGGCGTCTGGCTGTTTACCGAATTGCGCGCGCTCGACCAGCTCGACCTGATGATCGGCCTTTCCTACGTGACGCTGCTCACCGCCGTCGGCGGCATGATGATCTACGAGAGTCTGCGCGCGGAAATGCGCACTCGCCAGGGACAGCCGGCAACGCTGCGGCGGCCGGGCAGCCACACTTGGCTGCATGGCTTGCCGTTCAAGCTCCGCTTCAAGCGCTCGAAGATCTACGTCTCCGCCATCCCGGTCTGGGCGATCGGATTCATCATCGGCTTTATAGGCGCGATCATGGGCATCGGCGGCGGGTTCTTGCTGGTTCCGATGCTGATCTATTTTCTGCGCGTGCCGACCGCGACCGTCATCGGCACCTCGATGGTGCTGACGCTGGTCACGATGGCGTCCGCAACGATCATGCACGCGGCCACCAACCACCTGGTGGATGCGGTGCTGGCGCTGATCCTGATGGTCGGCGGCGTGATCGGCGCACAATTTGGCGCGCGCATGGGACAGAAAATGCGCGGCGAGCGGTTGCGCCTGCTGCTCGGCCTGCTGGTCTTCGCGGTCGGTTGCCGTTTCGCCTACGAACTGGTGGTTCGGCCCGATGATCTTTATTCGCTCCGCTACGTGAGGCCCGACTGATGCGCCGCCTCGCGTTCATACTCACATTTATTGCAATGGCCGGCGCCACCGGACCTGCCAGCGCCGAGCGGCTTGTGGTGTCGCTGTCGAACCATCGTGTCGCGGTCACGTCGAATTTCGTCGGCGAAGAGCTGGTGCTGTTCGGCACCATCGAACCCGACCCCGCCACGGCGCTGCTGCATCCGCCGTATGATCTCGTCGTCACAGTGTCGGGACCGCGCCAGACGCTGCGCACGCGGCGCAAGCAGCGCATGGCCGGAATTTGGGTCAATGTCGACTCGCGCGAATTCGTCGGCGTGCCGACTTATCTCGCCGTGCTCAGCAACCGTCCGGTCACCGAAATCGCCCGCGAGGATACGTTGCGGCGGCTGCAGATCGGCCTCGATAATTTTTTGCTGCCGCAGCGCATAGGCTCTGACCTCGCCGACACAGTCCGCGATGATCCGTTCCGCAGCGCATTCGTGCGGCTGCAAATCCAGCAGGGACTTTATCGTGAGTCCGGCACCGCCGTGACATTCCTCACGCCCACGGTGTTCCGTGCCGCAATTCCAATGCCTGCGGCCGTGTCGACCGGCAGTTACCTGGTCGATGTCCAATTGTTCTCCGGCGGCATGCTGGTCGCCCGCACCAATTCGGCGCTGGAAGTAATCAAGACCGGCTTTGAGCAATATGTCGCCGATGCGGCGCGCGACTACGGCCTGTTCTATGGCCTGACGACAGCCGTGATGGCGCTGCTGATCGGATGGTTTGCCAGCCTGGTATTCGCACGCGAGTAATCGAGCGGGGCGACCGGCGTGGCGACGCCGGGTTGCAGCAGGCACAAGCGCGACCCAAACCCCAGTGCATTGAACGCCTTTTGCAAGTCGTCTCCGCTCTGCTTGAAATGCGCCCAGCCTTCAGTGTGAACGGGCACAATCACTGCGTCGGGAAATGCCTGCGCTGTTTCGATGGCGTCGTTGGTGTCCATGGTGAGATGAAATGGTCCGCGCGTTTGCGCGGAACCGGCAAACAGCACCACGATGCCCGCCCTGAAGCGACGCGCGACTTCGGCAACGCCGTCATACCAGACGGTGTCGCCGGTGACGTAGACCGGGCCGGTCTCGCGGTTTTTGACCGACAGCATAAAGCCGATGACATCGCCGGCCAGCGGCTCAATGCCGACGGGACCGTGCCGCGCCGGCGCGGCAGCAATCTCGATCGATCGGCCGTCCGGTTTCGTCAGCGTCGCCGATTGCCAGGGCATAAGACCCTCGGCGTGCCCGCCGAGTCTTTTCGCGCCAATGGCCGTCGTGAACACGCGTGGCGCCTTGCTCAGGAATTCGCGGCCGGCATGGTCGAGATTGTCGGCGTGCTGATCGTGGCTGAGCAAGACTGCATCGACAGGCCCGATATCCGCGATGGAGAGGGCCGGACGCGTGGTCTTGGTCAGAGTGACCTGCGGCAACTTGTATTCGCCGGGCTCATCGAAGGTGGGATCGGTGAGGAGACGAAAGCCCGCATACTCGATGAGAACCGTGGGGCCGCCGATCAGGGTGAAACGGGGAGTGCTCATGATTGTGTCTCCTTTCAGATACGCGCCGCGGCCGGCCGCGTGACGAGATAAATGCCGAGCACGACCGGAATGATTCCGATCAGATCCGACAGCGCGACGTGCTCGCCGAGCAGCAGCCAGCCAAACAGCATGCCGAGCGGGGGCATCAGGAAGTAATAGCTGCTCGCCGCGGTGGCGCCCGACACGGTCAGGATCTTGAACCACAGGAGGTAGGCAAAGACTGACACCAGCACGACGAGAAAGACGAAAGACGCGAGCAACCGCCATGTCGGGACGATGTCGCCAATGCTCTCGGTCGCGAGGGAAAAAGGCAGCAGCGCGATGCCGGCCGCAAGGCTCTGTACGCCGTTGCCGATCCACAGCCCATCCTTGGGCGCGTAACGCTTGAACAGGATCGTGCCGCCGACGAAAGACAGCAGCGACACCACGGTGAGCAGGATTCCGCGCAAGTGATCGGAGCCGATCGACAGTCGGCTTTGCACGATGAAGGCAACGCCGGCGATGCCCAACACGAGGCCTGCGGCCTTCGACCAGGTCATGCGCTCGCCGAGCACCAATGTTGCAAATACGGCGGTGACGATCGGATTGGCGCTGAAGATAAGAACCGCCAGGCCAGCCGACACATCACGCAATGCGACGTAACCGACGCCGAGATAGATGGCCTGGTTGGCAATGCCCAGCAACGCGAACAGGAGTGTGTCACGGCGGCTGAGCGTCCACCGCACGCGGCTGACCGCGGCAATGCCGAACATCAATACGCTTGCGATCAGGAAGCGCGCCGCGAGCAGGAGCAGCGGCGGACAATCGGCGAGTGACAATTTGGCAACCGCAAAAGCCGAGCTCCAGAGCATGAGAAAGACCGCGACCATGAGTGGGAGCGAGGGCGCGGCGAACAGAGGGCGACGGGCCGGTAAAGCGACAGCTGCGGGGTGCATGGGAATTTCCTTTCGCACCCCAACAACTAGGCCTCCCTCTTCCTATTTGGAAATTAAATGATAGAATACATTACAGTGGTTTCTCAAATGGACAGAAAACCATGATGGATATTGGACTTCTGCGCAGTTTCGTCTCCGTGGTTGACGCCGGCGGCTTCACCCGGGCGGGCGAGCGCGTGCACCGGACCCAGTCGACCGTCAGCCAGCAGATCAAGCGGCTGGAAGACATGGTCGGCCGTCCCCTGCTCGAGCGGAACGGCAAGCAGGCAACCCTCACCGAGGAAGGCGAACGGCTGATCTCATACGCCCGGCGCATTCTTGCGCTCGAGCAGGAAGCACGCGACGTGGTTGCGCGCCCGGTCGTCGACGGCGTCGTGCGGCTCGGTATTCCCGAGGATTTCGCGGCCTACCGGCTGACCGAACTGCTTTTTGACTTCAAGCACGCGCGGCCGACACTACGCCTCGACGTGCGCTGCGGGTTGAGCGCAACGTTGCAACGCGCGCTCGATGCCGGTGAACTCGATCTCGCTTTGATAAAGCGCGAGGCCGGACTACCGGGCGCCGTCGCAACGTGGCCGGAGCGGCTGCAATGGGTGACCAGCCGCGAACACCCCGTCGATCTCGACCAGGATCCGGTGCCGCTCGCGGTCGCCGAGCAAGGCTGTCTCTATCGTAACCAGCTCATCCATGCGCTCGATGCGGCAGGCCGCCCCTGGCACGTCGCCTATACGAGCCCCAATCTGCACGGCATCCAGGCGGCGGTTTCGGCCGGCCTCGGCGTGAGCATCCTGTCCGACACGGGAATTCTGCCGGAGCACCGCATCATCGCCACGCATGGCTTCCGGCCAATCATAAAAACCGAGCTGGCGCTCATTGCGGCCGACAACGCCAGCCCGGCGGTCCGGCGCCTCGCCGATCTGCTGGTGGATTTCTGCACCGGCATCAAGACGCGCACAACGGCGATGAAGGTTGTGCGGAACTAGTCCGGCAGACAGCGTTTCGCGCTGAATGAATAGAGGCGGCCTTCGCCCAAAAGGTGCGCGCTGAATTTCAGCGTGCCAAACAGATCGCAAAACACGGCATTGCGCACGTTGAGCCCGCCGGTGAATGCACCGAAGGCCGGCATCACCATGCGCGTCTGGTCGGCGACAAAGCAACGGCGGCTCACCGCGCGGCCCCGGTGGGAAATGCGCGCGACCGGATGCAGATGCCCGCAGATTTCGCCGGCCGTGCCGCTCGGCAAATGCCGGAACGTCAACGCATCGAGTGTCAGTGAATCGATAAATGTCCCGCCGATGCCGGTGGCCGGCTCAGGATCGTGATTGCCGGTGATCCAGATCCATTCGCGGCCGCGCTGCATGATGCGCAAGGCCTCGCGGTCATCATCGGCGAGACGCGCCGGGCCGCCGCCATCGTGGAAACTGTCGCCGAGGGCGATGACGTAACGCGGAGCATAGTGCGCGACAAGCCGCGCGAGCCGCGCCAGCGTCGCGGCGGTGTCGTAAGGCGGCAGCAGCACGCCGCGCGCCGCAAAGCTTGAGCCTTTTTCGAGATGCAGATCGGCGATCACGAGCAGTCCCTGCTCCGGCCAGTACAGCGCCCCGTCGGGATCGGCAGCCAGGCTCGTGCCAGAAACTGAAATGTCATGGCCGGCCTTGTGCCGGCCATCTCGCTTAGGAGGGTAAGACCGTGCCCAGGAATCGGGATCACCGGGACTCGCGCCTTCGGCGCGGCCCGGCGATGACGCCGAAAATTTGGCACGGGAAGAATTCACGTCATCGCTTCCTTGATCAATTCATCCGCAGCTTCGGCCAGCAGGCTGTCCGAAGCCTCGCCATAGACCGCCTCGCGCCCGATCTCCAGCAGTACCGGAACCGAGAGCGGCGAGACGTGATCGAGCGCTTTATGGACGATTCGGCCCTTGATGCGCGAGAGCATTTCGCCAAGCCGCTTGATGTCGAGCAGCCCGGTGGCCGCATCGGCGCGCGCCGCGCGCAAGAGAATGTGGTCGGGCTGATGCTTGCGCAGCACGTCGTAGACCAAATCGGTCGAGATGGTGAGCTGACGGCGCGATTTTTCCTCGCCGGGGAACCGTTTCTCGATCAGGCCGCCAATGATCGCGCAGCTGCGAAACGTGCGTTTCATCAGCGCGGATTCCGCCAGCCAAGCCTCGAGATCGTCGCCCAGCATATCTTCGTCAAACAGCTCGGCGAGGGAGAGATTGCCGCGCGCGATGTGCAAACCAAGATCGCCAAGCCCCCAGACCGCCAGCGCATATTCATTGGCGACAAAACCAAGTGGCCGCATGCGCGCACGCTCGAGGCGGCGCGTGAGTAGCATCCCCAGTGTCTGGTGCGCGAGCCGGCCTTCGAAGGGATAGCAGACCAAATAATATTTGGCGGCACGCGGGAAGGTTTCGACCAGCAAATCACCGGCACGCGGCAAAAGCGAGCGCCATTGCTGGATCTCCAGCCATTCGCGCACTTGATCTGGCAGCGCGCGCCAGGCCTCCGGTTTTGCAAGGAGCGCGCGCACACGCGCCGCCAGATACGTGGAGAGCGGAAATTTTCCGCCCTCATAGGCCGGCACCTTCGGATCGGTGGCGTTCGAACGCGAGACATAGGCTTCGTCTTCAACCAGCGCCTCGTATTTGAGAATCTCGCCGGCAAACACGAACGTGTCGCCCACCGCCAATGTCTCGATGAAATATTCCTCGACCTCGCCGAGAATCCGCCCGCCGCGCGGAACGACAGCGCCGCTGCGGCGCGAGCGCACCAGCCGCACCTTGATCATGTCGGCTTCGACGATGGTGCCGACATTCATACGGTAGCGCTGCGCGACGCGCGGATGCGTGATGCGCCAGCGGCCATCCTTACCAGGTCTGGTATCTTGCCTGATCTTGGCGAAGCGCTCATAGGCCTTGAGCGCGTAGCCGCCGGTCGCCACGAAATCGAGCGCGGCATCGAAGTCGGCCCTTGCGAGCCCGGCATAAGGCGCCGCACTCCGCACTTCCGCAAATAGTTCGTCGGCCAAAAACGGCGCGCCGACGGCGCGGCCGAGAATATGCTGCGCCAGCACATCGAGCGCGCCGGTACGCAAAGGCGGCGTATCCTGGGCGTTCTCCGCAACCGCGTCGATCGCAGCGCGGCACTCCAGCACCTCGAAACGATTGGCCGGCACCAGCACCGCTTCGGATGGCTCATCGAGCCGGTGATTGGAGCGGCCAATCCGCTGCATCAGCCGCGATGAACCTTTCGGCGCGCCGACATTGATCACCAGGTCGACATCGCCCCAGTCGACGCCCAGATCGAGCGACGACGTACACACCACCGCGCGCAATTTTCCGGCTGCCATCGCATCTTCGACGCGGCGCCGCTGTGCGACATCGAGCGAGCCGTGATGCAAGGCGATGGCAAGATTGTCGTCATTGGTGCGCCACAGCTCCTGAAACAGGAACTCCGCCTGGCTGCGCGTGTTGACGAATATAAGTGTCGTCTTGTGCGATTTGATCAGAGCGTAGATCTCGCCGAGCGCATGGCGCGCCGAGTGTCCGGCCCAGGGCAAATGCTCTTCGGTGTCGAGCATCGTCACGCTTGGCTGCGCGCCGGCCTGCGCGACTACGATGTCGGCATGCGCCTGACCATGGAGCGGTTGCGGCATCAAAAAGCGGCTGAGCTCGTCCGGCTCGGCCACGGTGGCGGAAAGCCCGACGGTCGTGATCTGTGGCGCCAGCGCAAACAGCCGCGCCAGTCCGAGCGACAGCAGGTCGCCGCGCTTGGACGTAACCAGCGAATGCAATTCATCGAGCACCACGCGCTTGAGCGTGCCGAACAGATAAGGCGCATCGGCGCTTGCCAGCAGCAGCGCGAGTTGCTCGGGCGTGGTGAGCAGAATGTCGGGCGGGTCGCGCCGCTGGCGCTGCCGCTTGGAAGCCGGCGTGTCGCCAGTGCGCGTTTCCAGCCGCACGGGCAGGCCCATCTCCTGCACGGGAATCTCGAGGTTGCGCGCAATGTCGACGGCGAGCGCCTTCAAGGGCGAGATATAGAGCGTGTGGAGGCCCTGCGAGCGCGTCAGCGTCCGCCCGGTCGATGTCAGATTGCGGGGCCGCAGGCCGCGCTCGCTCAGTTCGATCAGCGTCGGAAGGAACCCGGCCAGCGTCTTGCCGCCGCCGGTCGGCGCGATCAGCAGCGCCGAACGGCCGGCGTTTGCTTTTTCCAGCAATGCGAGCTGATGCGCGCGCGCCTGCCAGCCGCGCCTTGCGAACCAGCGCGCGAAAATATCCGGCAGCTGCGGCGTGGTGTCGAAGAGATCGCGGGCAGGTTCCATTGACTGTCAGCTTGCGGCGACGACGATCAGCCCGGGGACTGGAGCGCCTTTTTCGGTGCGCGTCGAGGCAAAATCGAGGCTGACCGGCTTCAGGCCGGCGGCAACCAGCGCGGCCTGCACATGCGCTTCGCTGTGGGCGAAACGCAAGGTCTCGCGCAGCAGGACGCCATCACCGTCATGGGTCTCGACGCTGAATGCCAACATGGCAGACGGCGCCAGCACCTGCGCCGCAGCGCGCAGGACAGGTGCAAGATCGTCGAGATAGACGAACACATCGCCGGCAAGGATGAGATGGTAGCGTGCCTTGATCGCAGCTTCATCGGCGAGGAACCGCAGCACCCCGGCTTCAACCAATCGATCATAGAGACCCTTGGCGCGCGCCTGCGCGAGCATCGCCGGCGAAAGATCGACGCCAACCATCCAGTCGCTGACCGGACGGAATGGTAAAGCGGCAAGCCCGGTCCCGCAGCCGAGATCGAGCACCGAACCGAATTTCATGCGCCGCCCGGCCTGCGCGGCTTCGACCGCGCGGAACAGTAGCTCGGGCGCGCGGTAGCTCAACCCTTCCGTCAACGCCTGATCGAACCCCGCCGCGTAGCCGTCGAACAACGAGCGCACGTAGCTTTCCGGCATGGCGACGGCAGGTTCGGCACCGAGCCGCGCGAGATGGAGTGCTGCGCCGTGACGATCCTGCGGGTCGGCCGCCCTCGCCTGCGCGAACGCGCCGATCGCGCCGGCGCGGTCGCCCAGTTTCTCGCGCAGCTCGCCCAGCACGAACCAGGCCGACGCATAACCCGGCGCCAGCTCCAGGGCCTGCACCAGCAGATCGGCGGCGCCGGCAAGGTCGCCTTTGGCCTCGCAATCGCGCGCCCATTCAAAGCGACGGTCGGCGATCAGATTGCCGGACGACAGATGGATCGGCTGCAATTGCAAGGCGTCAAATTCCCGATTCTCGGCATGTCTTGAGAGGTGCTTCAGCGTAGCTTGGCGCCGTGATTTTAGGGCATATCTGTCCTCCGCGCGTGCTAGCATCGCGGCCGCAGGAGGACGCATCGGACCATGAGCAACGACACGGTGACCAAGGTTTTCGGCGGCTCGCCGCTGGCGGTTCTCGGCCGCCTCATTCTGTTGTCGATCTTGATCGGCGTGATCCTTTCAGCGCTGGGGCTCGACCCCTTCGATATCGTGCACAGCATCGAGCGGCTGATCCGCAGCCTGTGGAATCTGGGCTTCGACGCGTTCCGCTGGCTGTGGCGGTATTTCCTGCTCGGCGCCGTGATCGTGATCCCGGTCTGGATCCTGCTGCGGCTGTTCAACGCGCCAAGAGGAAAGTAATTCCTACCGTTCGTCCCCGCGAAAGCGGGGACCCAGTACTTTTTCCTTCTGGATTCCCGCTTACGCGGGAACGAACGGAGAGTGATCAGCCCGGCCAGCTTTCCGCCGTGATCGCGGCGGCATCGGTGCCGACCATTGAAACAAGCGAATTGCGATGGCCGCGCTTGAGCGCCGCCGTCAGGTCCGCCTTGATTTCATTCACGACGCCGATGCCGCGATAGACCAGCCCGGTGTAAAGCTGCACCAGCGTGGCGCCGGCCTTGATCTTTGCGATCGCAGTCGCTCCGGAGTCGATACCACCGACGCCGATCAGCGGAAATGCGCCTTCGGCGCGCACGAAGGTCTCCGCCAACATTCGAGTTGCGAGCTTAAACATCGGCCGGCCGGACAAGCCGCCCTGCTCGCGTGCGCGCTCACGATCACGCAACGAGCCTGGCCGCGAGATAGTGGTATTGCCGACAATCATGCCGTCGACGCGGCGCTTGCGCGCAACCCCGACGACATCGTCGAGATCAGGCAGCGTCAGATCGGGCGCGATCTTGAGCAGCACCGGGACGAGGCCGGCCCGAGCGCGGGTCCGCTCGCGCGCCTCGAGAACGCGCCCCAGCAGATCATCGAGCGCTTTCGCCTGCTGCAAGTCGCGCAGGCCCGGCGTGTTCGGCGACGACACATTGACCGTGAAATAGCTGGCGACGCCGGCAAAGGTCTCGATCAGCCGCGCGTAATCTTCCGAGCGATCCGTCGAGTCGCGGTTGGCGCCTATATTGACGCCGACGATACCGCCGGCATTGCGACGGCGCGCGAGCCGGGTATGCACCACGGCCGCGCCGTCATTGTTGAAGCCGAGCCGGTTGATGACAGCCTCGTCCGATTCGAGACGAAACAGACGTGGCCGCGGGTTACCGCTTTGCGCGCGCGGTGTGATGGTGCCGACCTCGACAAAGCCGAAACCAAGACGCAGCAAGGCGTCCGGTACCTGTGCATTCTTGTCGAAACCGGCCGCAAGGCCGACCGGATTGGGGAACTTGAGCCCGAAGGCGCGTACCGAAAGCTCGTCGGCATCGGCGGCACCCTTGACCACCGGCATGAAACGCAGCGCCTTGATCGCGAGCGCGTGCGCATCTTCCGGATCAAGCGCCCGCAATAACGGGCGAGACAGGCGGTCGAAAAGACCGATCACCAGGCGGCCTCCGAACGGTAGCGGTAATCGACCCTATCGGGCCGCCTGAGGTTTATTCAAGGCGCGATCACAGGAAACTGTTGCGGAAGGGGGGCGACTCAAGGCTATAATTCCTATCCGCGGACATCGCCGCAGTTGGGCCTGTTTTCTCATGGCAATGCTGACCCATAACCAGATCTGGACGGCCCTCGACCGTCTGGCCGCGCGCGCTAAGCTCACGCCGTCCGGCCTTGCCAAGAAAGCGGGCCTCGACCCGACGACCTTCAACAAATCCAAGCGTGTCACGCCGGAAGGCCGGCCGCGCTGGCCGTCGACGGAATCGGTTGCCAAGGCGCTGCAAGCGACGAACACCAAATTCGATACGTTCGTCACTTTGATCACCGACGGCGGCAAATCGACCATGAATAACGTGCCGGTCATCGGCTTCGCCCAGGCCGGCGCCGGCGGCTTTTTTGATGACGGCGGCTTCCCGGTCGGTAAAGGCTGGGAAGAGATCGCCTTCCCGGCCGTCTCCGACGAGCATGCCTACGCGCTGGAGATTTCCGGAGATTCGATGCGGCCGGCCTACCGCGCCGGCGATGTCATCATCGTTTCGCCGGGCGCAACGGTGCGCAAAGGCGACCGGGTGGTCGTGAAGACCAAGGACGGCGAAGTGATGGTCAAGGAGCTCAAGCGCAAGAACGCGAAGTCGATCGAGCTCAAATCGCTTAATGCCGAGCACCGCGACCGCACATTGCCGATGTCCGAGGTCGTGTGGGTCGCGCGCATCGTCTGGGCGAGCCAGTGATTTTTTGTCGTCACCGGGCATAGCCGTTTGAAGAACGGCGTCTCTTTAAGACCCCTATGTCCCGGTGACCCCGCTAAGGCGGGCGAAGCCGTGCCATACTAAGCGAGATGGCCGGCACAGAGGCCGGCCATGACAAATACTACGCTGAACGCGCCAGCGCCCCGTCGATCATGTCGACGGTGTTCTGCAGGCCATAGACCGCCGCGAACGAACCGAAGCGCGGTCCTTTCTCCTGACCCAGCAGCACCTGGTAGAGCATGTTGAACCAGTCGAGCGAGACGCCCGGCTTGCCGTCCTTGGCTTTTTTCTTCTGGTCCAGAAACGGCTCGCGGCGGCCGACTTCATAGACCACGTTCTGGATGTCCTCAGCCTTGGCGTCGGACGGCAATTGCGACAACGCATCGCGCAGATCGGTCAGGGCCGTGCGCTCGCTGGCAGTCGGTTCCCGGAACTTCTTTTCCGTCAGGACGAAGTCACGATAATAATGAATGGCATATTGCACGAGCTCGTTGAGCTTGGGATGCGTCTGCGGCGTCACGCCCGGCCGGTAGCGGCCGATGAAACCCCACAATGTTTCGGCGTTCTCCGCATTTGATGACGACACCAGCGTCAGCAGCAAATTGAACGAGACCGGCATCTCGATCGCGGGCGGATTGCCCGAATGAATGTGCCAGACCGGATTTGACAACTGCTGGCGCTGGTCCTGCCGTTCATAGCCGCCAAGAAACTGGTAGTACTCGTCGACCGTGCGCGGGATGACGTCGAAATAAAGCCGCTTGGCCGCTTTCGGCTCGCGATACATAAAGAGCGAAAGGCTTTCGGGGCTGGCGTAGCGCAGCCATTCGTCGATAGTCAGGCCATTGCCCTTCGACTTGGAGATCTTCTGACCCTTCTCGTCGAGGAACAGCTCGTAGTTGAAGCCTTCCGGCGCCGTGCCGCCGAGCGCGCGGCAGATTTCGCCCGACAGCTTGACCGATTCGATCAGGTCCTTGCCGGCCATTTCATAGTCGACGCCGAGCGCAACCCAGCGCATGGCCCAGTCCGGCTTCCATTGCAGCTTGCAGCGGCCGCCGGTGACAGGAACGGTGAAACGCTCGCTGGTGCCGGGTTCTTCATACGTGATCGTGCCGCGCTTGGCGTCATGCGCCAGAATCGGAACCTGCAGCACCACGCCGGTCCGCAGGTCGATCGGCAGAAACGGCGAATAAGTGGCCGCGCGCTCCTCGCGCAGCGACGGCAGCATGATGCCCATCACCTCGTCGAATTGCGCGAGCACCTTAAGCAGGGCTTCGTCGAAACGTCCCGACTTGTAGCATTCGGTCGAGGACATGAATTCGTACTCGAAACCGAAATGGTCGAGGAAGGCGCGCAGGCGCGCGTTGTTATGCTCGCCGAAGCTCGCATGCGTGCCGAACGGGTCCGGCACCTTGGTAAGCGGCTTGCCGAGATGCTGCTCCAGCATGTCCTTGTTCGGGACGTTGTCGGGCACTTTTCGCAGCCCATCCATATCGTCCGAAAAGGCGATCAATCGTGTCTTGACCTTGTCGTCGGTGAGAACGCGAAAGGCGTGGCGCACCATGGTAGTGCGGGCGACCTCGCCGAACGTGCCGATATGCGGCAATCCTGACGGTCCGTAGCCCGTCTCGAAGATCACCTCGTCCTTGGGGTGCTTCTTGAGACGCGTGACGATCTTGCGCGCTTCCTCGAACGGCCAGGCGTTCGACTGCTCGGCAACATCGCGCAAGGAGGCAGCGGTATCTTTGGCGGACATCATGTTCTCCGGGCCGCGGACACTAGAAATCCATCTCATTCACGTCAAACGAATCCCGTCATTCCGGGACGCGAGTGAAGCGAGCGGACCCGGAATCCAGAACCACGCAGAGCGTCATCGTTCCGGCTCCGGATTCCGGGTTCGTCCGCCTGCGGCGGGCGCCCCGGAATGACCGCGGTTAAAAGGGGCTCACCGGGAAATAGCGCAGCCACAGATCGGTGAAGCGGCCCTTCTCCCACAGCCGGAACAGCGCCCAGTTGAACGCCTGCCGCAGCAGGTCGTTGCCGCGCCGGACTGCGATGCCGACCCCTTCGCCAAAGAACCGGCTTTCGAGATAAGGCCCGCCGCGGAACGCGCAGCAGTTTGCCGAGTCCGTGCCGTTGAGCCAGAACGCGAGTGACACGCCGTCGCCGAACAGGAGATCGACGTCGCCGCGCTTCAACGCGAAGCGCGCCGCATCGGAGTCCGGATAAGGCCGAAGCTCGGCCTCGGTGAACAGGATCTTGAGATAGGCTTCGTGGGCGGTGCCGGCGACAACGGCGATTTTTTTCTTTTCAAGCGCTTCCGGCCGCACATCGTCGATCGGACTGTCACGGCGTGCCACGAACCGCGCCGGCGTCCGGTAGTAGGGATCGCTGAAATCAAGACGCGTGCGCATATCCGCCGTCGCCGCGATCGAGGCAATGATAGCGTCGCCATTGTTGGTATTGAGCGCGCTGATCAGCGTGTCGAAGCGGCGCATCTGCACCGTGCAGGCGACCTTGAGCTCCTCGCAGATCATCCGCGCCAGGTCGACATTGAAGCCGGCCGGCGCGCCATCCGGTCCGGCATAGTTGAACGGCGGATAGTCGGTTTCGGTGAGAAAGCGGATGATGTTGATGCGCGACAAATCCGGCCGTTCCGGCCGCCGCCGCGGGTCCCAGAAACCAGGCACGGCCAGGGTGTCGGGCGGCGGTGTGACGGTTGGCGGCGCTGGAGACGCGCCTTGGGGCGGATTCTGCGCCAGGGCCGTCGCGACCGTCACCGCCAACATGGCGGCAACCGCGATGATCATAGCGCCGCCGCGCACGTTTTGACCGCTCATCCAGTTCATTAGCCAGCCTGAGATAACGGGATTCGCGGGGACCATAGCATCGCCGCAGCGGCGGGCCAGCCAGAATTAAACATGGTCAGACAAGCTATGCGGTCAGGTGCTTCTCGATATCGTGCACCGGATGCTTGACCAGATCCTTGTCGATCTCGCTGCGAATGGCGCCGCGCAAGGCGTGCGAATAGGCATGGCGGATCATGCCGAGCGCGCGCGGCGGCGCCACCAGGATCATCGATTTCACCTTGCCGGCCGTAACGTCGCCGTCGAGCCGTTGGGCGAGATGGGTGAGGAAGGCCTGCTCGGACTGATCGTGCCAATCGGTCTGCGTGACCGAGCTGCTGCCGGGGCCGGCGGAGCTGTGGGTGCGGCCAGGCTTGTCGGCGCCGACCAGATGAGTGGCTAAATCCTTCTGCTCGAGAACCTGCACTGTCTTCAGGTTGGGAAACTTGCCGTCACCGGTATTTTCCAAAATCAGCGCCTTGGCGCCATCGCAGACCACGACCCATTCGCCATGCTTAATCAAAAGTCCGGACATTGATTGTCTCCTCAAATGTGCACCAGACTAAAACGGATGCGGCTGCAAGGTTTTGCTCTGGATCAAACGCGCCAGGCCCTGATTTCGTTGCCGGACGAGGCGATTTTGTCAGTTGGTGCCGTCGAGCAAGCGGCGGGCAATGACCTGCGCCTGGATTTCGGCGGCGCCTTCGAAAATATTGAGGATGCGCGCGTCACACAGAATGCGCGAGACCGGAAATTCGAGCGCGAAGCCGTTGCCGCCATGCACCTGCACCGCGTTATCCGCGGCGGCCCAGGCAACCCGCGCCGCCAGCAGCTTGGCCATGCCCGCTTCCAGGTCGCAGCGCCGACCGGAATCTTTTTCACGCGCGGCGAAATAAGTGAGCTGGCGCGCGATCATGATTTCCACCGCCATCATGGCGATCTTGTCGGCTACGCGCGGGAAGCCGACGATCGGGCCGCCGAACTGGACGCGATTCTGCGCATAGTCGAGCGCCTGCTCCATCGCAGACTGTGCGACACCGACCGCGCGCGCGGCGGTCTGGATGCGCGCGGACTCAAAAGTCTGCATCAGCTGTTTAAATCCGAGCCCTTCGACTCCGCCGAGCAGGTTTTCTGATTTGACTTCAAACCCGTCGAAGGCGATCTCGTATTCCTTCATGCCGCGATAGCCGAGCACCTCGATTTCGGTGCCACTCATTCCCTCGGCGGGGAATGGGTTCTTGTCGTCACCGCGCGGCTTTTCCGCCAGCAGCATCGACAGGCCGCGATGGCCGGCTTCTTTTGGATTTGTGCGCACCAGCAGCGTCATCAGGTCGGCGCGCACCGGGTGCGTGATCCAGGTCTTGTTGCCATAGACTTTGTAGACATCGCCTTCGCGCACGGCGCGGGTCTTGATCGAGGCGAGATCGGAACCTGTGTTCGGCTCGGTGAACACCGCCGTAGGCAGCACTTCGCCGGAAGCGATCTTCGGCAGCCATTTTTGTTTCTGCTCGGACGTGCCGCTGCCCAGAATCAATTCGGCGGCGATTTCCGAGCGCGTGCCGAGCGAGCCGACGCCGATATACCCGCGCGAAAGCTCTTCCGATACCACGCACATCGATTCCTTGCCGAGGCCCAATCCGCCGAACTCTTCCGGGATGGTCAGGCCGAAGACGCCGAGCTCGGACATCTGCGCGATGATCTCAAGCGGAATGTAGCTGTTGGTGCGATGCCAGCCTTGTGCGTGACCGATCACCTCGCTGTCAGCGAACTTGCGCATTTCCTCGCGAATTGATTCCAGCGTCTCGTCGAGGCCGCAGGTGCCGACGGTGGCGCCATGGCTCGCGCGGATCAGTTCAATCAGCCGCGCGCGCCGTTCGGCGGTGTTGCCGCCGGCGATGAGGCCTTCGACCACCGGATTGATGCGGGCCGCCACCTGCGCGGGCGACAGGCCGAGATCGAACGGCCGCACCACCTCGCCCTGACTCATCGGAATGCCGCCGATAATCTGAGCAAGATATTCGCCGAGCCCGATGCGAATCAGGAGGTCCTCAACCTCGCCAAGTGTGCCCTCGCCCGCCATGCGCGCCGCATAGGCCGCGAGTTGCCGAACCGCTTCGACATAAGTGGCAAACCAGGCGAGCCCGTGGGTCGCGCGCTGCTCGCGGTCGAACAGGCGCCCGACCAGATGGCCTTCCACGATCACGCGCTCACGCACTTTGGCCGTTGCGTCCCCGAGCAAGGCGTCGAGGGCCGCGCTGGCCTCGCGGGCGAGTTCGACCAGTTCGGGGTCGGCGCTGGCGGTACGGGAAGCGGCGGTTGGCATGAACTCCTCGGGCGGCAGCACCGGTGCCATCGACAGTACGCGTGCACTGCACAAAAGCAAAGCCGGACGGGCTTTTCCGGCGCGTGCACGGGCCAAATAGGCGCAAATTGCTATAATAATTAACTATTTCCGGCTTTCATTACGAAGGTACCTCTGAGCAGTTTCCTGCCGAGACCTCCGAACCCGCTGCATGCGCTCCATCGACTTATCGCTGCCGTTCAATTGGCTGGCCCGGATGCTCACCACGTTTTCGGTGCGCACGCGCATTGTCGTTCTGGCGTTGATTCCGGTCGCGGGCTTTCTCGCCAACGGACTCACATATACATCCGGGGAAGGCGACGTCGGCCGCGCTTTCGCGACTGTCACGCAATCCACCGCGCTGGCTGACGCCAGCCGCGATTTCAAGAGCGCGGTCGCGGCAATGCGCCTCGTCGTCAAGGACTTCAGCGTCAGCCCCAACAACAATCTGGTCATCATTTTCGACGAGTCGCACGGGTTGGCCCTGAAGGCGCTCGACAGCATTTCGGGAGCGATCGACCAGACGCGCGCCGAAAATATCGTCAGCATGCGCAAAGACGTGACGGCGTTGCGCAAGAACTTCGATGACCTCGTACGCGAACAGAAGATCCTAGGCTACGACGACGCATCGGGATTGCGCGGCAATCTGCACACAGCGGGCAACGCGGTCGAGCGCATCATCAATGAGAACATGTCGTGGCTGGCGAAGGACGACGCCACGAATTTAATGATGACGCTGCTCTTCATGCGTCACTACGAGGCGGACTACCGGGTCGACCAGGACGAAGTCGCGCGGCAACAATTCGAGCGAGGCTACAAGAAATTTACCGACGCCTTTGCCAACGTCGACGGCACGCCCCAGATGAAGTCTGCTCTCGAACGGCAGGTGAAAACTTACGCCGACACGTTCCAGGATTGGGTCGAAGGCTACGGCCGCGTCCGCCCCATCCGGGCGATCATCGACATCGACAGCCAGCACATGCTGCCGCGCGCCGATGAAATCATCCAGTATGCGCGCGACACTGCAGACGACGCTGCGCGGCGCCTGGAAAAATCGCAGGCCAGAACCCGTAGCGGCATTATCATGGTGGGAATTGCCATGGTCGCCCTCGGCCTTGGTTTCAGCTGGCTGATCGGCCGCAGCATCACGCGGCCGCTGAACGGCCTTGCCACGGTCATGAAACGGCTTGCGGATGGCGATACCACCGCGCGTATACCGGCGACGCACGCGCGTGACGAAATCGGCGAGATGGCGCGCACCGTCATTGTATTCCGCGACAACATGATCGAGCGCGAACGCCTGGCGCAGACGCAGACCGAGGCAAGCCGCGCGCGCGAGCAGCGCAGCGACGTGATCGCGCACACAATTTCGCAATTCAAGCATTCCGTCGAAAGCGCGCTGAGCACCCTGCGCACCGCATCGATGAAGCTGGAAATGAGTTCTGCCGACCTCAACAAGGCGGCCGACACGGTCTCCTCCGAGGCCGATACCGCCAAGAGTCGCGTGTCCGCCGCGTCGGAAAACGTCACCGCGGCGGCAAGCTCGGTCGAGGAACTGGCGGCATCGATCGGCGAAATCGCGTCGCAAGCCGCAAAATCAACCGACGTCGCCGGCCGTGCCGTTTCGGAAGCGCAGCGCACCGTCACGACGATGAAGGAGCTTGGCAACGCCGCAACCCGCATCGGCGAAGTCGTCGGCCTGATCCAGGCGATCGCCGGGCAGACCAACCTCCTCGCGCTGAACGCAACAATCGAGGCGGCGCGGGCCGGCGAATCCGGCAAGGGGTTTGCCGTTGTAGCGGCCGAGGTCAAATCGCTCGCCGGCCAGACCGCCAAGGCGACCGAAGAGATCGCCGAGCAGATCGGCGCGATCCAGTCGGCGGCCGCGGACGCCTCGCAGGCGATCGAGCAGGTCGACACCATCATCCGTGACATGGCGTCGATCGCCACGACGGTTGCGGCAACCGTCGATCAGCAGAACTCCGCCGTGGCCTCGATCGCGGAAGGCGTCAGCCGCGCCTCGGGTGAGGCGCGGGTGGGCGCGGATGCGATGAGCCGCGTGGCCGGCGTGACGGCCGATGCCCGCGCCACGGCATCCGGCGTCAAGGATCTCGCCGACTCGGTCGCGCACGAGGCCGAGGGCCTGGAAGCCCAGGTCCGTCAGTTCCTCAGCGACGTTCAAGCCGCTTAGTTCCCTTTTCCCGCAGCGCGGAATGAGGGCGAGAACGGTCTTGCAAAGCTTCCCGCAATGGATGATTTGAAAGGCTCCCGCCAACGGGAGCGTCCATTGGGCCTTCTCAAGCAGTCACTGCGAATTGCAGACGGCGCCTTTCGCCACTTCATCGCCGACGATGGATGGGCGATCGCGAGCCACATCGCGCTCTCGACGTTGATGGCACTGTTTCCGTTTCTGATCGTGGTCACAGCGCTGGCGGGTTTCTTTTTTGGCTCGAAGGAACTCGCCGATGAGGCCGCGCATATCCTGCTCGAGGCCTGGCCGAAGGCGGTGGCCGCCCCAATCGCGCTGGATATTTCTGGCGTGCTGACGTCCACCCGCGGCGACGTTCTCACGCTCGGTGTTTTGTTCGCACTATATTTCGCATCAAGCGGCGTGGAGAGCCTGCGGATCGGCCTTAACCGCGCCTATAACATCAAGGAGCCGCGCCCGTGGTGGCTGCTGCGGATTGAATCGATCGTCTATGTCCTGGTGGGCGCGGTGGCGATCCTGGCGTTTTCATTCCTCGTGGTACTGGCGCCCCTGATCCTCGCCAAGCTCGTGCAATATGTGCCGGCGCTGGAACCGTTCGGCCAGCTCATCACGTTCGCGCGCTACGCGGTCGCGGCGGTGGTGCTGATCGTCGCGCTGATGATTGTGCATCTCTGGCTGCCGGCCGGCCGACGCTCGTTCGGCCAGATCGCGCCGGGGATCATTGCCACACTGGCGTTGTGGCTGCTCAGCGGTGCCGTCTTCGGGCGCTATCTCGCTGAATACGCCTTTGCCTATGTCTCGATGTACGCAGGACTCGCATCGGCGATGATCGCGCTGGTGTTTCTCTACGTGTGCGCATCGATTTTCATCTACGGCGGCGAGTTGAATTCATTGATCTCGCAAAGCCGCGGCAAGTCAGACTAGCTTGCGGACGCTTCCTGCGCGTCCTCGAATGTCTTCAACCCCATGCGCGGCGCATTCACGATCACCGCCATGTTGCCGGGCGGATGCTGGTTCTTCCACATCTTCATGTGCGCGAGCGGGATGCTGTCCCAGCCGAACACTTCGCTCATGCAGGGATCGATACGCTGCTCGAGCACAAAGCGGTTGGCCTGCGAGGCCTGCTTGAGGTGGGCGAAATGCGAGCCCTGAATGCGCTTCTGCCGCATCCAGACATAGCGCGCATCGAACGTGAGATTGTAGCCGGTGGTGCCGGCGCAGAACACGACCATGCCGCCGCGCTTCACGACCAGACAGGACACGGGGAATGTCTGTTCGCCCGGATGCTCAAACACGATATCGACGTCGCGCTTGCCGGTGATGTCCCAGATCGCCTTGCCGAAGCGGCGCGCTTCCTTGGTCCATTCACTGTATTCAGGCGTATTCACCGCGGGCATCTGGCCCCAGCACTTGAAGTCCTTGCGGTTGATCACGCCCTTGGCGCCGAGATTGAGAACGTATTCGATTTTCGATTCGTCCGATATTACAGCGATCGCATTCGCGCCCGATGCTGCGACGAGCTGCACGCCGAAAACGCCGAGCCCGCCGGAACCACCCCACACCAGCACATTGTCGCCGGGCTTGAGCGTATGCGGCGCATGGCCGAACAGCATGCGGTAGGCCGTCGCCAGCGTGAGCGTGTAGCAGGCTGATTCTTCCCAGGAGAGATGGTTCGGCTTGTGCATCAGCTGCCGCGACTGCACGCGGCAGAACTGCGCGAACGAACCGTCGGGCGTCTCGTAACCCCAGATGCGCTGCGACGGCGACAGCAGCGGGTCGCCGCCATTGCAGTCCTCGTCATCACCGTCATCCTGATTGCAATGGACGATGACTTCGTCGCCGACTTTCCAGCGCTTCACTTTCGCGCCGACCGCCCAGACGACTCCGGACGCATCAGAGCCTGCGATGTGGAACGGATGCTTGTGGCCGTCGAGTGGCGAAATCGGAACCCCAAGCCCGGCCCAGACGCCGTTGTAGTTGACGCCGCCCGCCATGACGTAAACGAGCACTTCGTCGTCGCCGATCGTCCAGGTCGGCACCACTTCAAGCTGGAATGATTGGTCGGGCGGACCGTGGCGCTCCTTGCGGATCACCCAGGCGTGCATCTTCTCGGGCACGTGACCGAGCGGTGGAATTTCTCCGATCGCGTAGAGATCCTTGAGCGGAGCAACACTCCTCACCTTGGCGACAGCCGGCATCGACATTCTCCCTGCCCTGATAACAGTCTGGCGCAAATTATGTTGCATCGCAATATCACCTTCGACGCGGTAGAAAACTATGATGTGGCAGCGGCTTAGCTTGTGAGCTCCCGGCGCCACGCTGAAATTCGTGGCGCAACCCTTAAGGTTTTTGCAATGCCAGCCGCCTAGCGTGCCTTCGGATTCACCCCGAGCACAGAATGTCCGAACAGATCATTCGCCGGACCGGACGGATCGTGGACATGCAAGCCACCATGCCGTGGCTCGTAGCCGCCGGCGTGTATGTGCTGCTGCTCGCGCTCGGCCCGCGCATGCTCGCCGACCCCGACACCTACTCGCACATCGCGCTCGGCCGCTGGATTCTCGAACATCACACAGTGCCGACGGTCGATCCGTTTTCGGCAACACTGCGCGGAACACATTGGGTCGCGTTCGAATGGTTGTCGCAGATTGTGTTTGCGGCAGCTTACGCGACCGGCGGCTGGACCGCTGTCGTCGTTCTGCCGGCCGCGGCTGTATCGATCGCGATCGGAATCTTAACGCGATTTATGCTGCGTGAATGGCAACCGACCGCGACGCTGGCGGCGGTGCTCATCGCGTTTCTGCTGACCGCTCCGCATATCCTGGCGCGGCCACATATTCTCGCGCTGCCGATCATGGTGGCATGGATCACGACGCTGATCCGCGCCGTCGATACGCGCAACGCTCCACCGCTGCTTCTCATCCCGTTGATGACGCTGTGGGCCAATCTGCACGGCAGCTTCACGTTCGGTCTTGCGATGGTCGTGCCGATCGCGTGCGATGCGATCTGGCGCGCGACACCGGCGAAACGGTGGAAGCTCGCGCGTCAATGGGCACTGTTCGGAGTGCTCGCTTTAGCCGCAGCTTGCATCAATCCTTACGGCCCCGAGATGATTCTCGTCACGTTCCGCACTGTGGCGCTGGGCGCGGCCTTGACGACGGTCACCGAATGGCGGCCGCAGGATTTCAGCCACATCGGGACGTTCGAACTGCTCATGCTCGGCGGCTTTGGCTTTGCGCTCTACCGCGGCACTACGTTGCCGCTGCTGCGCATCGTGATGTTGTTTGGTGTCCTGCACTTGAGCCTGTCGCAGGTGCGCCACGCTGATCTGCTCGGGTTGCTCGCGCCGGTCTTTCTGGCGCGGCCGCTCGCCGGACAAATCCCGGCGCTCGCGGCCAGCCGGACAGCCGAGGTTACGCGTCTCGGGTTATGGCCGCAGGCGGCAGCAATGGCGTTGTTGATCGCCGTCACCGGCCTCGCATCAATGCGCACGGATGTATTTCCATCCATCAAGAACACGCCGGCGAGCGCGGTGCATTCGATCGACGTCGCCAGGGTTGGCACGATCCTCAACGACTATAATTTCGGCGGCTATCTCGACTTCGTTGGAATTCCGCCCTTCATCGACGGCCGGGCCGAGCTTTACGGCGAGGCCTATATGTTGCGTCACGACCGGGCGCTGAGCCTGCAGAACCTTCCGGACTTCCTGCGGCTGCTCGACGAATATCATGTCGGCGCAACACTGCTCGCGCCTTCGACACCGGCTGTCGCCATGCTCGACCGTCTGCCTGATTGGCAGCGGACCTACGCCGACGACATTGCCGTGGTGCACGTGCGGCGCAGCAAACCACCAGCCCGCAAAAACTGATCACCGCGCACGGCAGTCGACGCGGCCACCGCTTTGGTATTCAATCGCTCCGTCGACGGCCCACCGTCGGGGCGGGCTGCGGTCAGGGAGGGCGTCATGGATCTTCAAGGCCTCATCATTCTGCTCATTATCGGTGCGGTTGCCGGCTGGCTCGCCGGCATGATCGTCAAAGGCATGGGTTTTGGCCTGATCGGCAACATCATCGTCGGCATCGTCGGCGCTTTTATCGGTACCTGGCTGCTCGGCGTTCTGAACGTCCACATTGGGGGCGGCATTATCGCCGCGATTATCAATGCCACCGTTGGCGCCGTCGTCCTGCTCTTCATCATCGGCCTGGTGAAGCGGGCCTAAAGCCCGCTTTTTCGGGCTCTAAACGCCGAGCGACGGGCAAACTGCCGGGGCAGACGGCTCCGGCAGCGGTGCGGATGTTGCATTGCAACAAACGCTGGGCCACACTGCCGGCGTCAGGCGAGCGATGCGCGACAAACCTCAACGCGACAAGCCGTGGATCTTCCGCACCTATGCCGGCCATTCGACGGCCGCGGATTCCAATGCGCTTTACCGCAAAAATCTAGGCAAGGGGCAGACCGGGCTCTCGGTTGCCTTCGATCTGCCAACGCAGACCGGCTACGATTCCGACCACGTGCTGGCGAAGGGCGAGGTCGGCAAGGTCGGCGTGCCGATCTGCCATCTCGGCGACATGCGCGCGCTGTTCGATAGCATTCCGCTCGACACCATGAACACGTCGATGACGATCAATGCCACCGCGGCGTGGCTGATGGCGCTCTATATCGCCGTTGCCGACGAGCAAGGCGCACCGCGGGCATCGCTGCAAGGCACAATCCAGAACGACATCATCAAGGAATACCTGTCGCGCGGCACCTACGTGTTTCCGCCAGCGCCCTCGATGCGGCTGATCAAGGACGTGATCCTGTTCACGACCAAGGAAATTCCGAAATGGAATCCGATCAACGTCTGCTCCTATCATTTGCAGGAAGCCGGCGCGACGCCGGTGCAGGAGCTCGCCTTCGCGCTCGCGACCGCTATTGCGGTGCTCGACACGGTGAAGGCGTCCGAACAGGTACCGCCGGATAAATTCGGCGATGTGGTCGGGCGTATTTCCTTTTTCGTGAACGCCGGAATGCGTTTCGTCACCGAGCTCTGCAAGATGCGCGCCTTCACCGAGCTCTGGGATGAAATCACGCGCGAGCGTTATGGGATTGCCGACCCCAAGCAGCGGTTGTTCCGCTACGGCGTGCAGGTGAACTCGCTTGGCCTCACCGAGCCGCAGCCTGAAAACAACGTCGCGCGCATCCTGATCGAGATGTTGGCCGTCACACTATCGAAGAACGCGCGCGCCCGTGCCGTGCAATTGCCGGCCTGGAATGAAGCGCTCGGCCTGCCGCGGCCATGGGACCAGCAATGGTCGCTACGCATGCAACAGATTCTCGCCTACGAGACCGACCTGCTCGACTACGGCGATATCTTCGACGGCTCGGGCGAGATCTCGCGCAAGGTCGACGAGCTCAAGCGCCAGGCCAAAGACGAACTCAAACGTATCGAAGACATGGGCGGCGCGGTCGCCGCGGTCGATACCGGCTACCTGAAGCAGCAGCTTGTCGAATCGAATACGGCGCGGCTGGAGGCGATCGAGCGCGGCGACCAGATCGTGGTCGGCGTCAATAAATATCTCGAGAGTGAGCCTTCTCCACTCGCAGATGCCGCCGACGCCATTCTTATGGTGTCGGAAGATGCCGAACGCGGGCAGATCGAAAAGTTGAAAGCCTGGCGTGCGCAACGCGACAACAAGGCCGTGCAGGAAGCACTTGCCGAACTCAAGCGCGCCGCCACCGGCAACGCCAACATCATGCCGGCCTCGATCCAGTGCGCCAAAGCCGGTGTCACGACCGGCGAATGGGGTTGGACGCTGCGCGAAGCCTTCGGCGAGTACCGCGCGCCCACCGGCGTCGGGCGCGCCATGCGTAACGATGTCACCGGCCTCGATGACATTCGTGCCGATGTTGACCGCGTGTCGCGCAAGCTGGGCCGCCGCCTGACCTTCCTGGTCGGCAAACCCGGTCTCGACGGCCATTCCAACGGTGCCGAGCAGATTGCCGTGCGGGCGCGCGATGCCGGCATGCAGGTCGTCTATGAAGGCATCCGGCTGACGCCGGAGGAAATCGTCGATGCCGCGCGCAAGCAAAAGGCCCACGTGATCGGGCTATCGGTGCTGTCGGGCAGCCATCTGCCGCTGGTCGAGGACATTGTCGGGCGCATGAAGCAGGCGGGACTCGATGTGCCAATCGTGGTCGGCGGCATTATTCCGCCCGAGGATGCCGCCGAGCTCGAGAAAGCCGGGGTCGCGGCGGTCTACACACCCAAGGATTTTGAATTGAACCGCATCATGTCGGACGTGGTGCGAATCGTTGAACGCGCCAAAGGCACCAGCAACGTTTGAGCTACGCAACAAGGCTTGCCAGCACCTGCGCAAGCTTTCCGGGGCTCACCGGCTTCGCGAGATAAACATTCATGCCGGCAGCGCGCGCAGCCTGCTCGTCGCCGCGCTCACTGCGCCCTGAAATCCCGATGATCGGCGTCTTGCCTGCATTGCCCGAAAGCGCACGAATGCGCCGCGTTGCTTCGACGCCGTTGAGCCCGCTGAGCATCACATCCATCAGCACGGCGTCGTAGCCGCCGCGCGCTACAGCCGCGACAACCGCCTCACCGGTCTCGACAAAATCGACGTGGTGGCCGAGCTCGCGCAGAATCGTGTTCATCACAACACGGCCGTAGGGATTGTCCTCGGCGCAGAGAATGGACAAAGAACGCGCGGCCGCAGGCCGCGGATTCACGCGATTGGCGGCAGGCGCGTCCACGGGCTCGGCGAGTACCGTAAGCCGGAAAATCGACCCGTGGTCAGGATTGCTGGTCACCGTCAGGTCGCCACCCATCACCTTCGCTATCCGTTTGACGAAGGAAAGGCCAAGACCGGCGCCGCCGTAACGTTTGGCGATGTCCACGCTGGCCTGCGCAAACGGACGAAAAAGGTGTTTGAGATCGCTCGCGCTCATTCCGATGCCGCTGTCGGCAAACGTAAATATCAGGCGCGTGCGATTGCGTGGTGCCGCTTCGGCGGCAGTGGTGAACGTGACCGTTCCCTCGTGAGTGAATTTCACCGCGTTATCTGCGAGATTTTCCAAGGCGGCGCGCAGGCGCAAGGCATCGGCCGACACAGAAGCGGGAAGATCTGGCGCGATCTTAATCTCGGCCTTGATAGCCTTGTTGCCGGCGCGGGCACTCAGCGAGATGCCAACGGCCTCAGCCAGCGCGCGCGGCGAAAATGATTCGCTCCGCAGCACAAGGCCCTTGGCCTCGGCCTTGGCCGCGTCGACAATCAGCGTGGCAAGCGCCGCCAGATGGTCGGCGCCGCTTTTGACTGCGTTGGCCCAGTCACGCTCACGCGCGCCCAAATCCGACGTCGCAAGCAACTCTGCCAGCGCAACGATCCCGGTCAGCGGCGTGCGAATATCGTGCGCGATGCCTGCGAGGGCGGCTTCGATGGCGAGTGGATTGGCGTCGCGCGCGCGCGAAGACGCCCGCCGCCGCTTGACGACTTTACTCTTGCGTCTGCGTTTCGCCATTCCCTGACCCCGGGACCGACAATGCCATGGAAGCCTTGCTCAATCGAGCCCGGCCAGCCGGCGGATATCGGCCGGCGATGCGCCGCGCGCGCGTAGCTCGCGCAAGCCCGTGGATTGGCTGGATTTCGACAGCTTGCTGCCGTCGGCGTCGAGGACAAGGCGGTGATGATGATAACGCGGCTGCGGCAGGCCGAGCAGCGCCTGGATCAACCGGTGCACGGCGGTCGCATGAAACAGGTCGCGGCCACGCACCACCTCACTGATGCCCTGCGCGGCATCATCGACGACCACCGCTAGATGGTAACTGGTCGGCGTTTCCTTGCGCGCCAGAACCACGTCGCCCCACGCGGCGGGATCGACGGCGACGGTGCCCGTCTCGCCATTTGGTCCCGCGCCCGTTTCAGACCACGTCAGTTTTCCGGCGCGCGCGATTGCCGCCGCCATGTCGAGCCGCAAGGCATAGGGCTCGCCAGCATCGATGTGCCGCTGCCTGTCCTGTACCGACGTGTTCTTTGCATCGCCAGGATAAAGCGGTGCACCATCGGGATCGCGGGGCCACGGCGCAATCGCCTCCTTCGCCGCGACCAGGCGCGCGATGTCGGCACGGCTTTCGAAGCTCGGATAGACCAGTCCCATCGCTTCGAGGCGGCCAAGCGCAGCACGGTAGTCGTCGTAATGTTCCGATTGCCGCCGAACCGGCGTTTCCCAGGCCAGTTCGAGCCATCGCAGGTCTCCAGGATCGCCGTCTCGAATTCCGGCCGGCAGCGGGCCGTATCGATATCCTCGATGCGCAACAGCAGCCGCCCTCCCGCTGCCCGGGCCATGTCGGCATTGAGCAACGCCGATAACGCATGGCCGAGATGCAGATAGCCGTTCGGCGAAGGCGCAAAGCGGAAAACGGGTGGCATGGCTTTTCTATCTATCGTCTTGCTTGCTACACGGATAGCGCATGACCCACTTCCTTCACACCGAGGCCGATCTGCAGGCCGGACTTGTCCAGCTGGTCCTCGCCGATCCGCGGCTCGTGCCGGTCGCCGACAAGGCAGGAGCCTTCAGCCTGCGCCGGCGCGAGGCCGGCTATGCCGGCCTGTGCGCCATCGTATGCGGGCAACAGCTTTCGGTCGCGGCAGCGGCCACAATCCGTGACCGTTTGTTTGCCGCCTTCGATCCGTTTCATCACGACGCAGTTCGTGCCGCGCGCACCGACAAGCTCAAACGGCTCGGCCTGTCCGCCGCCAAGATCAAGTCGATCAAGGAAATCGGAAAGGCGGTCGCGAAAGGCCATATCGACCTCACGGCGGTCGGCAACATGGATGCCGACGTGGCGCACGCAACGCTGACCGCGCTGCACGGCGTCGGACCATGGACTGCCGATATTTATCTTCTGTTCTGTCTCGGGCACGCCGACGCGTTTCCGTCCGGCGATCTTGCGGTTCAGGAATCTGCGCGCATTGCGCTGAACTTGCGCAAGCGTCCGGACGCGAAGCAGCTCACAAAGATTGCCGAGGCGTGGCGGCCGTGGCGCGGTGTAGCGGCACATCTGCTCTGGGCCTATTATCACGTAGTGAAGCGGCGTGAGGGCATATCGCTTCAGCCGAACAAGGGGCCACACAAACCGGCCGCCAAAAAACAGACTAAGAAGACGACGAAGAAAAAGGCTAAAAGGAAAAAGAAGAATGGCTGAACTTGATGGTCCGCGGCTCGAGCCGCGCTCGGGACCCGCGCGCCAGCTGGTTGTTTTTCTGCATGGCTATGGCGCCGACGGCAATGACCTGATCGAAATTGGCCGCGATTGGCAGAGGTACTTGCCCCATGCGGCTTTTGTCTCGCCACACGCGCCGCGGCCGTGCGCCCAGGCGCCGACCGGCCGCGAATGGTTTCCGCTCACGTTCCGCAACCCCGACGAGCGCTGGAACGGGGTCAATGCCGCGGCGCCCGGGCTCAGCGCCTTTCTCGACGCCGAACTCAAGCGCCACAATCTGCCGTCCACCGCGCTCGCGCTGGTCGGATTTTCCCAAGGCACCATGATGGCGCTGCATGTCGGCCTGCGCCGCGCGGTGCCGCCGGCGGCAATCGTCGGCTATTCCGGCATGCTGATCATGCCGGGCGATGCCATGTCGGAGAGCTTTGCAGCCGAGATCAAATCACGGCCCCCCGTGCTGCTGATTCATGGCGATGAGGACCAGTTGATTCCGGTCCAGGCGGTGAATCATTCCGCGCAAGGGCTGGCCGCGGTCGAGGTCCCGGTGCAATGGCACATCTCGTCCGGCGTCGGCCACGGCATCGACCAGGAAGGCCTGCGCCAGGGCGGGGAATTCCTCGCCAAATGCTTTGCAGCCCGCAAATAGCTGCCTTGTAGCTGCCTTGCGGGTAACTCCCCGTCCCGGCTTCACAATCCCGTCACGCTGCCCTATTACTAGGCGTGTTAGCTGCGTGGCGGCAGCGTTCCAAGGAGGTCGAGGAGCGTCGCTTGAACGTGCACGTTTCGTCCGCTGGATTTCCGGCCCTGGTGCTCAACGCTGACTTTAGGCCGTTGAGCTATTATCCGCTTTCGCTGTGGTCCTGGCAGGACGCGATCAAGGCGGTTTTCCTCGAACGCGTGAACATCGTCGCCAATTACGACCGCGCGGTGCACAGTCCTTCCTTCGAGATGAAGCTGCCAAGCGTCGTCTCGCTCAAGACCTTCGTGAAGCCATCGACCCACCCGGCTTTCACACGATTCAACGTTTTCCTGCGCGACCGTTTCGCCTGCCAATATTGCGGCGACCGCGACGACCTCACCTTCGATCATATACTGCCGCGATCGCGTGGCGGGCATACCACCTGGGACAACGTGGTCGCCGCGTGCTCGCCCTGCAATCTGCGCAAGGGAAACCTCACGCCGAACGAAGCCAGGATGTGGCCGTCGCAGATGCCGTTCCAGCCGACGGTGCATCACCTGCATCGCAACGGACGGCTGTTCCCGCCCAACTATCTGCACGAGAGCTGGCTCGACTATCTCTATTGGGATACCGAACTCGAGCCATAAGGCATCACGTCATTCCCGCATTGGAGTTCTCCATGATCAGCAGGCTGCATGTTCGCCGCAGCGCACGAACAATTTTGTGCGCCCTGAGCGCCTGGTGCATCGTCAGCGCGGCCGCCGCGCAAACGGCGCCTGTGTCAGCGGGTGAGCCCGATCCGCAGCTCATCGAAGACCTGGTCGCGGCTAACCGCATCCTTGCCGACCACGGACTGCTCGACGGCTGGGGACATGTCTCCGTCCGGCATAATCGCGATGCCAACCGCTACCTCATGGCGCGAGGAATGTCGGCCGAACTTGTGACGGCAAAGGACATTATTGAATTCGATCTCGACAGCCGGCCGGTCGATACGCACGGCCTGCCGATGTCGGCCTTATTCACCGAACGCTACATCCACGGTGAGATCTACAAGCAGCGCCCCGATGTGATCGCCATCGTGCACACGCACGCGCCGTCGCTGATACCCTTCGGCGTCACCAATGTGCCGCTCAAGCCGATGTATCACCGCTCGGCCTTCATCAGTTTCGGCATTCCGGTCTTTGAAATCCGCGAGCGCGCCGGCATGACCGACATGCTGATCCGCAATCCGACGCTCGGCCATAACCTCGCCGATGTGCTTGGCGATCATCCCGCCGCGCTGATGCGCGGTCACGGCGCGGTCATCACCGGGCCATCACTGCCGCGCGTGGTGGGCCGCACGATTTTTCTGGCGCTCAATGCAACTCTTCAGGCTCAGGCCATGAGCATGGGCACGCCGATCATCTACATGGATCCCGAAGAAGCGCGCAAGATCGAGGAGCGCGAAGGCCACGGACTGGCGCGCACCTGGGACGGCTGGAAGAAGAAGGTGATGACCGAAACCTTGATGGTCAGCCGCCGGGCAGCATGCGCTGGAGAACGCCGTCGCGACGGATGAAATAGTGATAGAGGCCGGCCAGAACATGCAGGCCGACCAGCGTCAGCATCACGTAGTTTGCCAGCAGAGTCGTGCACGTCGCCGGTCCAGCGCCAGCCGGGCGCACGTGTGCCGACCAGTTTCGGCAGCTCGACGCCGAACATGACGATCGGCATGCCGCGCCAGGACGCATCGATCCAGCCAAGAAGCGGCACCACAAACAGCAGGAGATAGAGCAACCAATGCATGACGCGCGCGCTCTGCACCTGCCAGGGCGGCACACCGTCCAGCGGCGCGGGCTCGGCATGAGTCGCTCGCCAGAACAAGGCGCACGATCGCTACGGCGAGGATGATGATGCCGAACGTGAAGTGCAGGCTGATCAGCGTCGTCACCGGGGTGTTGCGGCCGATATGCGGCATCGTCCAGGCGAAGATGAACTGGGCAACCAGCAACACCACGATCAGCCAGTGCAGCGATTTTGCGGTGGACGTGTAGCGAGCCGGTCGAGCCATCAATTCCTCATGCCCTTGTATTGGAACGAATAGCGCCTATATGCGTTCCAGCGGTGATGTCGAGCCTAACGGCTCCATCGTCGACGGCCACGAAATTGCAGTGGGTGACGCCGGATGTACGCGCGCCTTCGCATTTCGTGGTCGTCAGTTTTTTGCGATCTAGGCTGGCGCCTTCAGCCGTTCCTTGTCATAGCCGGCGACGCGCTTGTAGCTCTCGGACAGCGCCATGAGTTCTTCGCGGCTGATCACGTCATTAATATTCTTGAACGGCTTGTCGCCGGTGCGGCGATAGACTTCGTGCAGGATCGCATCGGGCGGCGCACTTGCGATTCGCCAGCACCACCTCGCTGGTCGCCGGCAGACGCTTGGCTTCATAGGCCTTGAGCGCCGCGACCGGGTCGGGATTGGCCTTGAGGGCATCCGACAACGCGCGCGCATCGAGAATGGCTTGCGCTCCGCCATTGGCGCCGCGCGGATACATCGGATGCGCGGCATCACCGAGCAGCGTCAGGCGGCCGAAGCTCCAGCGCGGCAGCGGATCCTGGTCGACCATCGGATATTCGAGAATCTGATCGGATGCGCGGATGAAGTCCGGCACGTCGAGCCAATCAAAATGCCAGTCGGCCATGGCGGGCAGGAAATCTTCGAGGTTGCCGCGCCGGTTCCAGTCGCGCTCCTTGTACTGCGGCGTCTCGATGTCGCAGACCCAATTGACGAGCTGACGGCCATCGGCGTCGACATTGTTGCGGATCGGATAGATCAGAAGTTTTGCCGGATGATGCCAGCCGACGCGGATCATGCTGGCGCCGGACAAAAACGGCTTCCAGCGCGTGACACCGCGCCACATGTTGATGCCGGAGTACTTCGGTGGGCCTTCGTTCGGATAAAGCTGCTTGCGCAGCACCGAGTGGATACCTTCGGCGCTGACGACGACGCTGCCCCTGACCGGCGGAAGCGGCTTGCCGTTGACGTCTTCGAAATAGGCAACCGCCTCGGGCCCGTCATAGTCGACGCGCGTACACTTGTGGCCGAGGATGACCTTGTCCTTGCCGGCGCGCGCAACGAAGGCCTCGAGCAGGACCATCTGCAGATCGCCGCGATGGATCGAGAACTGCGGCACGTCGTAGCCGGCAAATCGCCCGGCCGGTTCGCTGTAGATGAATTGGCCGAAGCGATTGTAGAAACAATATTCGCGGGTCGTGACCGCCACTTTCGCAAGTGCGTCTTCCAGCCCAAGCCCGCACAGCTCGCGGGAAGCATGCGGCAGCATGTTGATGCCGACGCCGACCGCCTTGAGTTCGGGCGCCGCTTCGAAAATCCGGCAGGCGATGCCGGCGCGATGCAGCATCAACCCGAGAGTTAATCCGCCGATGCCGGCGCCGATGATCAGAACTTCCATGTAGTTTCATTCCCGCAGTTCATGGGCAGCCCGCCAAGGCCAGCCCCGGATTGGATTTTAGTCGGATGCCGGGCGGCGCGCGAGGGAGGTCTTGAAGCCCCAGGCGGCAACCGCCGCAAGAAATAACGACACCAGCACATCGTAGCCGGCGAGCGAAATGCCGAGGAAACGCCAGGCGGCCTCGTCGCAGCGCACGATTTTGATGTTTTGGAGCGATTTCAGCAGATTGCCCGTCGAGCCGATGTTGCTGATCGGCCCCGAACAATCGGTCGGACCCGGCCAGAACTTCCATTCGACACCGGAATGATAAATCGACAGCCCCGTGTTCCAGAGCATGGCGACGGTGATGACTGCAAACCCCGCGATCATGACCTTGCTCGACGCACCGTGCCCGGCGCCCAGCCAGAGCAACGCCGCAAGCGGGACGCTGACGTAAAATGCATTGCGCTGTTCGAAGCACAGCGGGCACGGCGGATAGCCGAGCACGTACTGAAAGAAATAGACCGCGCAGATCGTCAGCGCGCCGATGACGGCCACGATCGCCGCAGCGGAGAGCGGCGGGTCACGGCGAAGCAGGGCTACAGTGTCATTCATTGCTTGAGCTAATTCCGCATGGGCGGAGTTGCGTGGTGCCGGTGGTCGGGGTCGAACCGACACTCCTTTTGGGAACACGATTTTGAGTCGTGCGCGTCTGCCAATTCCGCCACACCGGCTTTTCGGGGCTTAGCTATAGCGACAAGTTTCTGTACCGCCAAGCCACATGGTACAACGGCTGTCCGCGCGGTAAAATCGACCCAAACGCCTCATTTCACGGAGTCCAAGATGAACGAAGAAGCCCTCAACATGTCACTGCGAAAATTCCTCAAGGTCGTGGGTGTGACCTCGCAGCAGGAGATCGAAAAAGCAATCCGCGCGGCGGTGGCTGACGGACGGCTGAAGGGCAACGAAACCGTTCAGGCACAGATGGTGCTTACCATCGGCAAGGTTGGCCTCAGCCACAAGGTCGACGGCGAGATCGAACTGGGCTAGCGATCACAGACCGGCCAACGCTTTCTCGTAATACGACAAGTCGAGATATTCTCCCGGAGGCTTCGCTTCGCCGCCTTCGAACTTGGCACGCAGCCTGAGGACGTTCTTGAAGCCGTCCATGTCGAACTTGCCGTCCTTGGCCAGGCCGATCGCCGGGTCGGTGATCAGCGCATAACATTCGGCGGCAATCTCGGGCGTCAAATTAAGCCGCTCTGCCAATAGCGCCGTTGCGGCATCTTTGTTCTTCGGGTCGAGCCCCCAGCGCAGTCCTTCGACATATGCCTGCAGATACTTCACCACTGTGTCGGGATTAGCTTTGGCCCAGGCACGCAATGCGAATCCGGCGGTCGCCTGGTATGGCCCAATCACGTTCATCACCGGCCCCATGTCCTTCAAGCCCGACTTCACTCCGAGAAGCGAGAATGGCGCGTTGATGATCGCGGCAGCCGCGGTCTTGTCCTGCTGCATGGCCGCTAGCCGCTTAAAGGTGGCCCCCACCGACTTCACCGTGTAGTCGCCTTTGTTCAATCCATTCTGCGCGAGGATTTCATAGAACTGGAAGGCATAGGCGGTATCCACCGCATCCACCACGATGGTCTTGCCGCGCAAATCGCCGACTGAATTGATCTCCGGCTGCACAATCAAACGATTGAAGGTCCTGTCGCCGCCAATCAAACCGACGACATCAACTTTGGCGACGTCGGTCATGGCAACTGCGTTATCAAAGGCGGTATGCGCGATCTGCCATTTGCCGTCGGCGAGGCCTTGCCGCAATACTTCCGAGCTCGGCGCAATCTTCATGTCCACTGAAAGTCCATGTTTGGCGAAGAAGCCCTGCGACTGCGCGGCGAACAGCGGCAGATTCTGAATGCCTACGAACGCCATGATGGTCAACTTGGTGTCGTCGGCACGCGCGGATTGCGGCGATGCTGCGACAAGGAACGCTGCCGCTGCGGCAAGTATGTATTTCACCAAAGCATCCTCCCACACACGTTTTATCGGTGTTGCGGTCTATAACACCGGCTCGGCGCCGACATTGCGCCGGCCGAAAGCCGCTTCCATCTCGCGCCGCACTTTCACGGCTGAATCATTAGGGTCGTAAGCGACGTCCGACCATTTCAGCGCGCCGCCCTCGCGGATGCTATTCTTGAGCTTGACGTTGTGTGCGAGACCGAGCGGCAGCAGTTCATGTTGGAGCGAAAATTCAGCGGGCGTTTGTTTGCCCCAAACACAGAAGCCGCCCTCCCCGTCGAGCATTTCGCCGGCCTTGAGATCGCGCTTGGCGGTCGCCACGACGTCGGAGCGAAAACCGGTCGGCGCGCCGGTTGGTTCGTTGCGGAGCGCGCAACTGGCAACCGAAATGCCCAGCTCCAGGCCGATCATGTGAATGGGCCGGTAAAGCGCGGCGTACTTGCCGGTCTTGTCCGGCAGCATGGCGTATTCCTTGAAGCAGCGGCGCGCGTAATCGGTATCGCCCTCGAACACAACATACGTGCCGAGCGCCAGGTGATGCGGCACATCGCGGCCGTCGCGATAGACCGATGACGTCACTTCGGTGACACCTGCTTTTTCCAGGGTGCCGCCGTCGCTTTTCGGCTTGCAGATGTCGGCAAGCTCAAAGCGCGTTGCCGCTGGAAATCCGAGACCACTCGTCTGCGGCAACAGCCCGGTCGCATTGCAGACGGCCGTCATCTCAATGCCGGATTTTGTGCCATCGACAAATGAATTGAACATCTTCGGGTTAATCGACTTGCGGTCGGAGATGTTCAGATATTTATCGAGGATGTCCCAGACATTGTCCGGGTTCGACTTATGGTAGTGCGGCTCGTACCGCGTTCCCTTGCCGGCGCAAATGACCTTGAACCCGGCAGCACGCGCCCAATCGACGTGTTCGCAGATCAAAGCCGGCTGATCTCCCCAGGCGAGCGAATAAATGACACCCGCGGCCTTGGCGCGGCGCGCCAGCAGCGGGCCGGCAACCGCATCGGCTTCGACATTCACCATGACGATGTGCTTGCCATTGGCGGCCGCCATCAGGGCGTGATGTATGCCCGCGCCCGGCACTCCGGTCGCCTCCACGATGACTTCGATCCGCGGGTCGGCAATCAATGCGTCGACACTATCGGTAACAAGCGTCGTTCGTTTCTTGTGCGCATCGGCCAGCGAACCGGCCGCATAGGCCTCAGCAGGCCAGCCCGCGGTTTTGAGCTGGCTGCGCGCGCGACCCACATCGAGATCCGCAACGCCGACGACATGCATGCCTTGCGTCAATCGTGCTTGCGCAAGAAACATGGTGCCGAACTTGCCGGCGCCGATCAGGCCGACCGTAACGGGCCGCCCGGCCGCTTCGCGTTCGAGCAATTTGGCGTAGAGGTTCATGCGCGAAACGGAAACACAGCCGCAGCGGCGGCACAAGTGTGGTCACGCGTGACGATTATTGGCAGAAGGCGCGCGAAACGAAGGTTTCGGTGCTGCATTCAGGCCCGGTCGAACGACCCGACATATAGACCTTGGCCGGGCAGACCTCGGCCGTCGTCATGTCGAGGCTCTTGCCGGAGTCGAAGCCCTTTGCCTTGCACATCGTACTGGCGGCCGCGACACAGTCGGGCGCGCCATTTGGCGCGAGCTGGCATTTCTCATGGCCGCTGACGGCACGCGCCGCTGGAATACGCGCGACGGCGCCCGCCGCATCCTTGGCGCCTTCAACCGTCGACTTGGCCGCATCGCCGGCGTCACGGCTCATGCCTTCGACCTTCTTGCGCGCGCTCTCGAATGACGAATTGACACTTGCGCCTTGATCCTTGAACCAGCGGCTGACCGCCGCGATAAATCCGCCGCCGTCATTGGGACTTTGGGATTTTTGCTCGGGTGCCGTCGCGTCTTGCGCCGCGGCCAAAGCCGACATCAGAATGACGGCAGCCGCCAGGGCGCAGGCCAGCGTCTGCGCCGCTGCCGTCTTTTTTCTCGAAACCGTCAAAGACCGTTTGATATCCATGGCTCGCCAAAGCTTGGCGTCCCGTCTGCCATTAGCGGCAGACTATGCCCCCGCACCACCGCGCCGCGTTTAGGGCCCGCCGGTGGCAAAATTGAGGACGCCTTTCCTCAGATCAAGTATAGCGCCGCTACGATGCCAATGACGATAACAGCAGCGCCGAGCGTTACCCATAGCCCGAGCCGCTTTTCAATAATATGACGCGCCTGCTCGCCATAGCGGTGCAGCAGAAATGCCAGCAGGAAAAACCGCGCGCCGCGCGTAATCACCGAAAAAAGCAGGAACAGCCCAAGATTATAGCCGGCGAAGCCGGACGTGATGGTCACGACCTTGAACGGAATGGGCGTAAGGCCCTTCAAAAGAATGATCCAGGCGCCCCATTGCGCATAAGCCTCACGAAAAGCCTCGACTTTGTCGCCGTAGCCATAGAGGTGAATTAGCCAGGCACCCACGGAATCATAGAGCACCGCCCCGATGGTGTAGCCGAGCAGGCCGCCGGCCACCGACGTGATCGTGCACCACATCGCCATGACATAGGCCCGCTCCGGCCGCGCCAGCGCCATCGGGATCAGCATCACGTCAGGCGGCACGGGGAAGAAAGAGCTTTCTGCGAACGAAATCGCGCCCATCGTCCACAACGCGTGCGGCCTATGCGCAGCAGCAAGGCACCAGTCATAAAGACGGCGCAGCAGGGAACGCGGCTCGGCAGCCTCAGCAGTCATTACGACACTCGTGAGGAGAATTGTGACGGATCAGCGGCGCTTGCGCACGCGCCGGGGTTCCAATGCCACTACTTTACGCCGTGCCGCGGCGCGCACCAGATCTTTCGGCACTTTTTCGGCGATGCCGAACATCAGCTCGCGGCGGCGCATTTCGGCCCAGACCTGGTCCGGATTAACGCCGGCGTGCACCCAAAGCACCACGAGATTGTAAAGCAGGTCGGCGCTTTCCCGCACGACAGCTTCAGGTTGGCCGTGCATGGCGTCGATGACGACCTCGACCGCCTCTTCGGCAAGCTTCTTGGCCATCTTGGCGCGACCCGCGCGCAAAAGCCGCGCGGTCCGTGATTTGGCCGGGTCGGAACCGCGAGCCGCAATCACAGCTTCATAAAGACGGGCGACCGAATCAGTCATGCCAACCACAATATCCGATCCGCGCGCCAAACCGGTTAACGCCTGTGGCGACGCGCGAATGTGTCACGGTAACTACCTGCCACCGTTATCAGACGTTTAATGGCGACATTAGGTTCCGCTCTCACATCCGCCTTCGGCCCGAAAAGCTGAGTATCCATGCCCACTTAACGGTGCGCATCAGCGCTTTGTGACAGCCGCTACTCGTCCTCAGATAGCAGTGTGGCATTGCCGCCAGCAGCCGCCGTATTCACGGTCACTACCTGCTCGCGCGTGAAACGATTCATATAATACGGTCCGCCGGCCTTCGGCCCGGTCCCGGACAATGCGCTGCCGCCAAAGGGCTGCGAGCCGACGACGGCGCCAATCATATTGCGGTTCACGTAGACATTGCCGTGCGGCAGGCGCGCCACGATGCGTGCAGCGACCGCGCCGATGCGCGAATGGACGCCGAGCGTGAGCGCGGTGCCATTGGCGGCGATGTCGTCGAGGAGTTGATCGAGCTCGCCGGCGCGCCACCGCACCACGTGCAGCACCGGACCGAACACTTCTTCCTTGAGCTCACGCGCGCTGTCGAGTTCGACGATCGCCGGCGCGACATATGTTCCGCCAGTTGGCGGTGCCGCCCGCAAGCGAAACAACAAGGCGCCGCGGGTCTCCATCGCGGCAATCCAGCGATCCAGTCTGTCCCTGGCATCGGCGTCGATCACCGGTCCGACATGGGTCGCCGGATCGCGCGGATCACCCAGCTTGAGCTCGCGGGCGGCACCAACGATCATGTCAATGACACGATCTGCAATATCGTCCTGCACGCACAAAAGCCGTAGCGCCGAACAGCGCTGGCCGGCGGAGCGGAATGCCGACACGATGACGTCATCGGTGACCTGCTCGGGTAAGGCCGTGGCATCGACGATCATGGCATTGATGCCGCCGGTCTCGGCGATCAGCGGCGGGATCGGCCCGTCTTTCGCCGCCAGCGCGCGGTTGATCGCGCGGCCAACTTCCGTCGATCCGGTGAAAACGACACCAGCCACGCGGCGGTCAGCGACCAGCATGGCGCCGATTTTCCCATCGCCCGGCACGAGATGCAGCACGGGCCCCGGCACGCCCGCCGAATGCAGCAGCTTCACGGCTTCATAGGCAATAAGCGGCGTCTGCTCGGCAGGCTTTGCAATGACGGAGTTGCCGGCTACGAGCGCGCTGGCAACCTGACCGGTGAATATCGCGAGCGGGAAATTCCACGGGCTGATGCAAACGAAGACGCCACGCCCGCGGTATCGCAGCTCATTGCTCTCACCGGTGGGGCCGGGCAGAAGCTGTGGCTCCAGCGTGCGGCGCGCCTCGCCGGCGTAGTAGCGGCAATAGTCCGCCGCCTCACGAACCTCCGAAATGCAATCGTCAAGCGTTTTGCCACCTTCGGCCTGCAACAGCGCGATCAGCCGTCCGCGATTCTGCTCGACGAGATCAGCTGCGCGTTCAAGCGCTGCCGCGCGATCCGCGACCGGCTTTTCGTTCCACGCCGGGAATGCGACTACGGCAGCAGCGAGCGCCGCGGACACGATCGCTTCGTCGCCCTCCTGCACCGTGCCGATCGACTGGCCGTCAATCGGTGATGTCAGCGCGCAATTGTCGCCCTGCAACGGAGACACCGTCGATCAGCGGCGTCGCGTGTGCGCTTTGTTGCGCCGCACTGATTTCGGTGAGCAGGGCTTCAAGCGCTGCACGGTCGCCGAATTCAACACCGGCCGAATTGCGCCGCGCCGGACCAAACAAGTCGCGCGGAAGCGGGATATGCGAGTGGCGCGCATGCGAAGCATCGGCGATCCAGCTTTGCGGACGCCGCAGGATGGATTCGATCGGCACCGCGGGGTCGGCCGCAACGGAGACGAACGACGAATTGGCGCCGTTCTCCAGCAGACGCCGCACGAGATAGGCAAGCAAATCGGAATAACCGCCGACCGGCGCGTAAACGCGGCAGGTCAAATCGGGCAAGTCTGCAAGCAGCGACTCGTATAGCGCCTCGCCCATGCCATGCAGGCGCTGAAATTCAAAGCCACCGGTGCCGGCGGCATCCTCGATCACGCAGGCAACCGTCAGTGCGTTGTGGGTGGCAAACTGCGGATAGAGGCGCGGACGCGCGGCCAGCAATTTACGCACGCAGTCGAGATAGCAAAGGTCGGTCATCGCCTTGCGCGTGAACACCGGATAGTCGGCGAGCCCCCGCTCCTGCGCGCGCTTGATTTCGGTGTCCCAATAGGCGCCCTTCACCAGGCGGACCATCAGACAGCGATCGAGCGCGTCGGCTGTATCCGCGATCCAATCGATCACCGCGCCGGCACGCTTTTGATAGGCCTGCACGGCAAGGCCAAAACCATCCCAGTCGCGCAGCGACGGGTCGCGCAACACGGCGGCAATCACATCGAGCGACAACTCGAGGCGATCCGCCTCCTCGGCATCGACGGTGAAATTCAACGCGTGGGATTTCGCCAGCCGCGCCAATTCAAGCAATTTCGGCGAAAGCTCCTTGAGCACGCGGCCGCGAGACAGCGCCTCGTAGCGCGGATGCAGTGCAGACAACTTCACTGAAATGCCGGGCCGTTTCGGCAAGGCCTCGTTGCCGGCGCTCTTTCCCGATCGCGTCGATCGCATGGACATAGGCATCGAAATAGCGACCGGCATCGTCACCGGTGCGGGCGGCCTCGCCCAGCATGTCGAAGGAATAGAGAAATTCGCGATGTGAGCCGGCGCGCGCCAGCGCCTCTTCAATTGTCTGCCCGAGCACAAAATGAGAGCCGAGCAACCGCATGGCCTGGCGCGTGGCGACGCGGACGGCGGGCAAGCCCAGGCGCTTGATCAGAGACTCAACTATGTTTTCCGGTGTTTCCCCATGGTGAATGACGCGGGCCGTCAGACCGAGCGTCCATGCGGAGGCGGACACCAGCAGACCCGCGGATCGCGCATCGTGGTGCGCCCAGTCGCCGGCTTGCAGTTTGTCTTCGATCAGGCGGTCGGCTGTTTCGGCATCCGGCACGCGCAACAGTGCCTCCGCCAGCACCATCAGCGCGAGCCCCTCCTTGGTCGAGAGAGCGTACGCGTGCAGGAAATCCTCGACGCCCCCCAGCATACCGGTGCGCGCGCGAATCGCTTCGACCAACCGTCTTGCGCGTGTATCGATGCGCGCTTCAGCGTCGCGCGAACGGACAGCGGACCCCAGCAACGCAGCGGCAATCGCCTCGTCCGGCGGCGCGTAAGGCGCACGCAGCGGCGGTATGTCGCGCACTGAACTTACAGTCATGGCCGGCGGCATCGCGTTGAACCTCCGTACCGATGCGCAAGTCTATCCTAAACGCCTACCTTTGATGTCTGATTCTCGCCGCCTGAGAATAACGCCGTTCATCTCAAGCCATAGCGTTAGCCTTATTGTCGTAAATGATCACGCGAGGCTCAGCAGCGCTTGCCCTTTGCAGCTTCATGTTCTTTGCTGGCTTATGGCCGAGTTCCGCACCACAGGCTGCGCGGGCCGTCGACAAACGAGCCAGATAACGCGCCAAAGAAATCTCATTGCGATGACGGCGCGCCGCGTCATCAAGTCGACGTGGCTTGCGCTGCTGTTCGCTACGACGGTCGCAACACATGCCACCGCCGAAACGAATATCCGCTTCACACTTGATTTCAAGATCGAGGGACCATCCGCGCCGTTCCTGGTGCCGCTCGACAAAGGCTACTACACGGCGGAAGGCCTCAACGTCACGATCGATCCGGCACTCGGCTCGCTCCAGCCCATCGAGCGCGTCGCGTCGGGCGAATATGACATGGGCTTCGGCGACATCAACACACTGATCAAATTCCGCGATGCCAAGCCTGCTTCGCCGGTGAAAGCCGTATTCATGGTTTACAATCGTCCGCCCTATGCGGTTATCGGCCGCAAGAGCCGCGGCATCGTGAAACCGAAAGACCTGGAAGGAAAAACACTTGGCGCACCCTCGGCCGGCGGCGCCTTTGCGCAATGGCCGATATTCGCGCAGGTCAACAGCATCGACGTCACCAAGGTCGCAATCGAAAACGTGAGTTTCCCGGTGCGCGAACCGATGCTGGCGGCGGGCCAGGTGGATGCAATTACCGGCTACTCGTTCACGTCCTATGTAAACCTCAAGGACAAAGGTGTTCCGGTCGACGACGTTGTCGTGCTGCTGATGGCGGACTACGGGGTCGTGCTCTACGGCAACGCAATCCTGGTCAATACAAAATTCGCCGCCGAGCATCCCGATGCCGTGCAGGGTTTCCTGCGCGCTTTCCTGAGAGGCCTGAGGGAAACCGTGAAGCAGCCCGCGGTCGCAATCGAGTCGGTTCTCAAACGCAACGGGCAGGCCAGGAAAAATGTCGAGCTTGAACGGTTGAACATGGCGATCCGCGAGAACATCGTGACACCAGAGGTCAAGGCAAACGGCTTTGGCGGCATTGACGAGGATCGCTTTGCGCGCGCGCTTGAACAGATCGCGCTCACCCACAAGTTCAAGGTGAAGCCGAAGCCGGACGACATTTTCGATTCGTCGTTCCTGCCAGCGGCAGGCGCCCGCAAATACAACTAGGTTCGAAAAGCTTTTACTTGATGCGCTCGAGAATACTCACGTAGTTTGCAACCGACGTTCCACCCATATTGAAGATCCCGCCAAGGCGGGCGTTTTTCACTTGCAGGTCGCCGGCGGCGCCGGTGAGTTGCATCGCGCCGAGCGCGTGCATCGAAACGCCGGTCGCACCGATCGGGTGGCCTTTCGCTTTCAATCCGCCCGAGGGATTCACCGGCAATCTGCCGTCTTTCTGCGTCCATCCTTCCAGCACGGCGCGCGCGCCCTGGCCCTCAGCAGTCAGACCCATGGCTTCATATTCGATCAACTCCGCGATGGTGAAGCAATCGTGCGTCTCCACGAACGACAGATCACCGAGCGTCAGGCCCGCCTTCGCCAGCGCACGCCGCCAGGCCTCGGCGCAACCTTCGAATTTCAGGATGTCGCGCTTCGACATCGGCAGGAAGTCCTGTACATGCTCGACGGCGCGGAAGGTGACCGCCTTCTTCAGCTTGAGCGCGGTCTCGACATCGGCGAGCACCACCGCAGCGGCACCATCCGACACAAGCGAACAATCGGTACGCTTGAGGGGGCCTGCCACGAAGGGGTTCTTCTCGCTCTCGGTGCGGCAGAAATCGTAGCCGAGGTCCTTGCGCATCTGCGCGTATGGATTGCCGACACCGTTCTTGTGGTTCTTGGCGGCGATCATCGCCAACGCGTCGGACTGGTCGCCCCACTTCTGGAAATAAAGTCCGGCGATTTTTCCGAAAATACCGGCAAAGCCGCCGTCGATCTCGGCTTCCTCGCGGACATAAGATGCCTTCAGCAGATTGCGCCCGATCTCGGGCGCTGGTGTAGTCGTCATCTGCTCCGCGCCGACCACAAGCACGACGCGCGCCGCACGCGCGTCGATCGCCTTGATCCCCTGATGCACGGCGGCAGAACCGGTGGCGCAGGCATTTTCCACGCGCGTCGCGCGCTTGAAGCGCAGCTCGGGCGCGGCTTGCAGCACCAGCGATGCGGTAAAATCCTGGGCCGAAAAGCCCGCGTTGAAATGGCCGAGGACGATTTCGTCCACGTCTTTCGGGCCGATCCCGGCGTCGGCCAGCGCTTCGCCGGCTACCCGCACGATCAGGCTTTCGACGGTTTCACCGTTGAGTTTTCCGAAGGGGGTATGGGCCCACCCGACAATGCAGGCCGTCATTAATGCCTCCTTTGCCGAATTTTAGTCGCTTTCCTCGGCGATTGAGCTTGCGAGTCACATAATTATTCAACTGCGGCTCAGGCTCTTTGCCTAGCATCGAAAGCTTAGATAGCCTATCAGCGCCAGCCATGGAACTTCCCCGGGCTTGAAGCCTTAGGACCCTGAACCACAGACAATGATTATCGCTTCGAGCCGAACCCTTAGCGCTATGGCCTTTGGCCTTTTTGTCAGCGCCCTGTCGCTTGCCGGTGCAGGCCAGGCGCAAGCAGAAGCGCAACTGCTGATCGAAGCGGCCACGGGCAAAGTGCTGCACGCGGAAAACGCGACCTATCCGTGGTACCCGGCCTCGGTCACGAAAATAATGACCGCCTACACGACCCTGCACGCGATCAAGGAAGGCCGCATCTCGCTCAATACATTATTGACAGTCTCGCGCAACGCGGCCGCGCAGCAGCCGACCAAGATGGGCTTCAACGCCGGCACCACGTTGACCATCGATAACGCCCTGAAGATGCTGATGGTCAAATCCGCCAACGACATGGCAGTCGCGATTGCCGAGGGCGTCGGCGGCTCGATTTCCGGCTTTGCCGACATGATGAACGCCAATGCGCGACGTCTCGGCATGTCGCAAAGCAATTTCGTCAATCCGAACGGGCTGCCCGCTGAAAATCACGTCACTTCGGCGCGAGATCTCGCCATCCTGGCGCGCGCGCTGATACTCGAATTTCCAGAATATGACAGCTACTGGCACATCTCGTCGATCCGCTACGGCAACCGCGTGATGCGCAATTACAATTCGCTGATTGATCGCTATCCGGGCGCCGACGGCATCAAGACGGGATTCATTTGCGCGTCCGGATACAATGTCGTCGCTTCCGCGACACGCAACGGCCGCCGGCTGATCGCGGTCGTGCTTGGCTCATGGTCCGGTGCCGTGCGCGCGCAGAAGGCCGCGCAATTGCTTGAACGCGGTTTCAACAGCGGCGGCCTGTCCTGGCTCACGCCCTCGCTCGGGACCGTCGACGCGCTGGCGCCGATCGACGCGCAGCCGCCCAACCTGCGCGAGGAAATGTGCGGCGGACACCGGCGCAAGCCGCCCTCCGAGGAGAACGAGGAAGAGCCGGAAGATGCGACCACGACGGCCAGCGGCGAGTCCGGCGGTTCGCAGGCGCTCCTGTTGTCCAGCCTGAAGCCGGCCAACGGCAAATTCGTGCTCGGGCCTCCGGTCGAGACGACGCCTCCGATCGTGGTTTTCACCGGACCGGCCGACCATCCGGACGCGGCGGTGCAGACTGCCAGCGCCGCGCCGAAAAAGAAGAAGAAGGCTGCTGCGAAAAAGGAAGGCGCTGAAAAAACGGCCAAGACCGACGAGGCCGCGAAGACGGCCAAAAAGCCGGCGGCAAAGCCTGCCAAACCGAAAGTCAGCTCGGCGACGCAATGAGCGAGCCCGCGCCAAGCGGTGATCGAAAGGTCCCGCCGACGCCCATTCCGCTGACCGTGCTCACCGGTTTTCTCGGCGCCGGCAAGACCACCTTGCTCAACCGGTTGCTGAAAGACCCCGCGCTCGCGGGCACCGCCGTCATTATCAACGAATTCGGAGAAGTGTCGCTCGATCACCTGCTTGTCGAATATATCGGCGACAACATGGTGTTGCTGCAGTCGGGATGCCTCTGCTGCACCATGCGTGGCGACCTGGTCGACGCTCTCGAGACACTACTGCGCGATCTCGACAACCGGCGCTGCACGTTCCGGCGCGTGTTGCTGGAAACCACGGGGCTGGCCGATCCGGCCCCGGTTCTGCACACGGCGATGTCGCATCCTTATCTGCTGCTGCGCTACCGGCTCGATGGCGTGCTCACGGTGGTGGATGCGATCAACGGCACGGCGACACTCGATGCCCATGCCGAAGCGGTCAAGCAGGCCGCCGTGGCGGACCGCATTGTCTTGACCAAGACCGATCTCGCCGACAGCGGACAGCGCGACGCAATTGTCACGCGGCTGCGCGCACTCAATCCTGCAGCGCCGATCCTTGATGCGGCCAAGGGTGAAGCGACCGCCGACCGGTTGCTCGGCAGCGGCCTTTATGATCCCGACAAAAAGATTCCCGATGTCAAGAAATGGCTCGCCGCCGAAGCGTACGCCGGCGATCACCACCATCATCATCACGACATCAACCGCCACGACGAACATATCGGCTCATTTGTGCTCACGACGGACGACGCCATACCTGCCGGAACGCTGGAAATGTTTCTCGAGCTGTTGCGAGCGACGCATGGCGCCAAGCTCCTGCGCCTGAAGGGAATCGTGAAACTTGCCGAGATGCCGGACACACCGGTTGTCGTGCACGGCGTTCAGCACGTGTTTCATCCGACGGTTCGGCTCGAGCACTGGCCGGACGACGACCATCGCACCCGGCTGGTTTTCATCACCCGCGACCTGCCCGAACGTGCCGTGCGCGAGCTATTCGAGGCCTTTTTAGGGGTCGCCGCCCCCGATCGCCCGGATCGCGCCGCTTTGACCGACAATCCGCTTGTTCCGTTCGGAGGACGCTAGCGTTTCGCGGCGCCTTTACCGGCCTTGCATGCAAGGCGGGTTGAAATCATGCTGATGTCGAATCGGCAGCCGGCGGTCAGACGAAAAGGGCCGGCGCGGGGGAAGCGTCATGGAACGGCTTTGGCTTCGGCATTATCCGCCGGGCGTTCCTGCGGAGATCGACCCGTCGCGCTACCCCTCGCTGGTAGCGATGCTCGAGGAAGGCTTCAAGAAATATGCCGCCCGCGAGGCCTGCGTCTGCATGGGCAAGGCCTTGACCTTTGGCGAGCTCGATGAAGCGTCGCGCGCACTTGCCGCCTGGCTGCAAAGCCTTGGATTAACGCGCGGCGCACGCATCGCCATCATGATGCCAAATGTCCTGCAATATCCGGTCGCAATCGCCGCCATTCTGCGTGCGGGCTGCACGGTGGTGAATGTGAACCCGCTCTACAAGCCGCGCGAACTGGAGTCCCAGCTCACAGACGCCGGCGCCGAAGCGATTTTCGTGTTGGAGAATTTTGCCTCGGTACTGCAGCAGGCGCTGCCGAACACGCCGATCAAACATGTCGTAGTTGCCAGCATGGGCGACATGCTTGGTGTAGTGAAAGGTACGCTGGTCAATAGCGTGGTTCGCTACGTTAAGAAAATGGTGCCGCCTTACGCAATTGCCGCTGCCATCACATTCAACGACGCTCTCGCGGCCGGACGTAAATCCATCTATGCCCCGGTCGCGGTCGAGCCCGGCGATATTGCCTTCCTGCAATATACCGGAGGCACAACCGGCCGCGCCAAAGGCGCGATGCTGACCCACCGCAATCTGGTCGCCAACATGCTGCAGGTGGAAGCGTGGAATCAGCCGCTGGTCGATCAGCCTCCCAAGATCGATCGCCTGATCATCGTCACTGCGCTGCCGCTCTATCACATCTTCGCGCTGACCGCGTGTTTCCTGCTGGGTCTGCGCACCGGCGGAATGTGCCTTCTCATTCCAAACCCACGCGACATTCGCGGCCTGATCAAGGAGCTCAGCCACTACAAGGTGAATATCTTTCCGGCGGTCAACACGCTCTACAATGCGCTGCTCAATAACCCCGACTTCGGCAAAATCGACTGGAGCATGTTCAAGTGCGCCATCGGCGGCGGCATGGCGGTCCAGAAGCCGGTTGCCGAAGCCTGGGTGAAAGCCACCGGCAAACCGATCATCGAAGGCTACGGATTGTCGGAAACCTCGCCGGTGCTGACCTGCAATCGCGGCGACATCACCGAATGGACCGGCACTATCGGCCTGCCTCTGCCCTCGACCGATATCTCCATTCGCGACGAAGACGGCCACGAATTGCAGAACGGCGAGCAAGGTGAGATTTGCGCGCGTGGTCCGCAGGTCATGCTGGGCTATTGGCGGAGCCCCGAGGAGACGGCGAAGGCGATGACTGCCGACGGCTACTTCCGCACCGGCGATATCGGCGTCATGGACATTCAGGGCCGCGTTCGCATCGTAGACCGCAAGAAGGACATGATTTCGGTTTCCGGCTTCAAGGTCTTCCCCAACGAGGTCGAGGAAGTGGCCATGAGCCAGGGCGGGCTGCTCGAATGTGCATTGGTCGGCATGCCGGACAAACATTCCGGCGAAGCTGGAAAACTGTTCGCCGTCAGGAAGAACCCGAACCTTACGGCCGATGAACTGCGTGCGTTTCTGGTCACTCGCCTTGCGAGCTACAAGGTGCCAAGGCAGATTGAGTTCCGCGACGAGTTGCCAAAGACAAACGTCGGAAAAATTCTGCGCCGCGTCCTGCGCGACGAAGACACTTCCACGCCGGCCAATTGAGACAGGATATCGATGCTCGCAAGCGCAGCCGAAATCGTATCATTCTGGAGCGATGCCGGGCCGGACCGCTGGTTTACCAAGGACGCCGCCTTCGACGACCAGATCCGCGAGCGATTCTACGACACTTATGAAGCCGCAGCCGCCGGCAAGCTTTCCGGCTGGGAGCACAGCGCGCAGGACGCGCTGGCGCTGCTCATTCTGCTCGACCAGTTCCCGCGGAATATGTTTCGCGGCGACGCGCGCACCTTTGCCACCGATCCATTGGCACGCGCGGTTGCTGCGGGCGCGATCGTGCGCGGCTTCGACAGCCAGGTATCGGCGGATTTGCGCGGCTTTTTTTACCTACCCTTCGAGCATTCCGAGGATCTCGCCGACCAGGAACGCGGCATCGCCTTTTACAAGGCGTCCGGCGATGCCGATGGCCTGAAATGGGCGGAAATCCACGCCGATATCATCCGCCGCTTCGGCCGCTTCCCGCACCGCAACGCCGTGCTCGGCCGCGCGACGACGCCCGAGGAACAGAAGTTCCTCGATGACGGCGGCTTCAGCGGCTGAACAAATTTCGGGGGACGTTGCCCACCTCCTTTGCTAGAATTTCGCATTCAAAACGAGCCGGCCATCAAGGCCGGCTGAAAGCCAGGGAGGCGATTGTGTTGTATTTTACCGATGCGCTTCGGCGCTTTTCGATTCTTTCCGGCTTTTTCCTGCTCGCAGTCAAGGTTCCGACTCCGCTCTCATGCTCAACAAGGATTGAGCATCGGCTCAAACGAGATCGGCGGCACTGTCACCAGCGCCAAAGGCCCCGAAGCGGGCGTCTGGGTGATCGCCGAGACGACCGAACTGCCGACAAAGTTTGCGAGGATCGTCGTCACCGACGATCAAGGGCGTTACCTCATTCCCGACCTGCCGACGGCCGATTACACCGTGTGGGTGCGCGGCTACGGGCTTGTCGACTCGCCCAAGATGCGCTCGAAACCGGGAACGACTCTCGATCTCGCGGCCGTGCCTGCGCCGAATGCAGCGGCGGCGGCGCATTACTACCCGGCGATCTACTGGTACACGCTGATGAAAATTCCGCCGGCGAGCGAATTCGGCGGCAAGGGTGCAATTCCCGAGAAGCTCACACAGAATGACTGGCTGAAGCAGATGAACAATGTCGACTGCATCGGCTGCCACCAGCTCGGGCAGGAATCGACCCGCACCATCCCGGCCACGCTCGGTCACTTCAATTCAGGCGAGGAGGCATGGATACGGCGCGTACAATCGGGTCAAGCGGGCGAGATGATGACGAACCGGCTCGCCGGCCAGTGGGGCGGTGCGCCGTACAAATATTATGGTGAGTGGACCGATCGCATCGCCAAGGGCGAAGTGCCCAAGGACGGAGCCACCGCGGCCGCAAGGCATTGAACGCAATGTGGTGATCACGTCGTGGGAATGGTCCACGCCGGACAAATATCTGCACGACCTGATTTCGTCCGACCGACGCCATCCGACGGTAAACGCCAACGGTCCGTTGTTCGGTTCGCCAGAATACTCGACCGACAACATGCCGATCCTCGACCCCAAGACCAACAAGGTGTCGTTCTTCAAGATGCCGGTGCGTGATGCCGACATGCCATTGTCGCTTGGACCTGGCCACGCCGGCGCCATCAAGCCGATGGCGGACTCACCTTACTGGGGCAGCCAGGCACTCTGGGACACGCGCGCCAACAATCACAACTCCATGTTCGACGACAAAGGACGCGTGTGGCTGACCGCAAGCGTGCGCGGACAGGACAACCCGGCCTACTGCAAGAAGGGCTCCGAAAATCAGTACGCCAAGGTCTTTCCGCTCGAAAAATCGCAGCGGCAAGCCGCCATGCTTGATCCCAAGACGATGAAGTACACCTTCGTCGACACGTGCTTCGCCACTCATCATCCGCAGTTCGGCTACGACGCCGACAACACGCTGTGGTTCAGCGGCACGGGTCAGGTGGCAGGCTGGGTCAACACCAAGGTGTTTGAGGAAACCGGCGATGCCGAAAAGGCGCAAGGCTGGGCGCCGTGGGTGCTCGATACAAACGGCAACGGCAAACTCGATGAGTATGTGGACCCGAGCGCGCCGGCCGATTCGGCGAAAGATCGCCGCATCACGGCTGGTTCGGGACCCTACTCGGTCATGCCCAATCCGAAAGACGGCTCGATCTGGTACGCCATCGGCACGTTTGCCGGGCCGCCCGGATTCCTGCGCTTCGATCCGAAAACAAAACTGTCGGAAGTCTATTACATTCCGAAACCCGGCTTCGGCATCCGCGGTGGCGACATCGACGGCAACGGTGTGCTGTGGGGATCGGGCTCAAGCGGCCACCTGATGAGCTTCGACCGCAGCAAGTGCAAAGGGCCGCTCAACGGACCGACGGCAACCGGCAATCATTGCCCGGAAGGGTGGTCATTCTACAAATATCCGGGACCCGGCTTTGAGGGCTTCCCGGATACCAGCGCAGAGGCGAGCTATTACACCTGGGTCGATCAGCACAACACGCTGGGCCTGGGCGAGAACGTTCCGATCTCGACCGCCAACCTCAGCGATGGCTTCGTTGCGCTGAAAGACGGCAAGATGGTCTCGCTGCGCATCCCCTACCCGATGGGCTTTTATGCCAAAGGCCTCGACGGCCGCATCGACGATCCGAATGCCGGCTGGAAAGGCCGTGGCTTGTGGAGCACCAATGGCGATCGCACACCCTGGCTGATGGAGACCGGAAAGGGATCGAGCCCGCGCGCCGTGCACATCCAGTTCCGGCCCGACCCGCTGGCGCACTGACGGCCAGGGGGCTTCAAGAGAAACAGACAACCCCGCCGCTCCAGCGGCGGGGTTTTGCTTGCCACTAGGCGGGCCCTGAAGGCCTGGAGTAGCATCGCTGCGAACGGCCGCTGCGGGGCACAGGCGCCGAGAAATTGTCACGAGGGAGTTGTCATGCGACACGTCGTATCCGCCGCTTTTATCTCAACCGCCTTGATTTTCGGCAGTGGCGCGCAGGCGCAGGTGCCGCAGGGCTACCCGGCCGATTACGCCAAGACCGTCGAAGCTGCGAAGAAAGAGGGCAAGGTGGTGATTTATTCGACCACCGACGCGGCCTCATCCAATCCCCTGGTCAAGGATTTCGAGACGCTCTATCCCGGCATCAAGGTTGAATATTCCGACCTCAACTCCACCGAACTCTACAACCGCTTCATCGCTGAAGCCGCCGCCAACAACGGCACCGCCGATGTACTCTGGTCTTCTGCAATGGACTTGCAGGTGAAGCTCGTCGCCGACGGCCAGGCAGCGACTTATGCTTCGCCGGAATCCAAGGCGCTACCGAAATGGGCGGTCTGGAAAGATGCAGCTTACGGCACGACCTATGAGCCGATCGCCTTCGTCTACAACAAGCGGTTGGTGCCGGAAGGCGACGTGCCCAAAGACCACACCGATCTGTTGAAACTGCTCAACGCAAAGACCGATTTCTACAAGGGCAAGATTACGGCTTACGATCCGGAACGGTCCGGCGTCGGCTATCTGTTCTGCAACGAGGACGTCAAGAATTTCCCGCAGGCGTGGGACCTGTTCAAGGCCATGGGCAAGGCACAGGCGAAGCTCTACACCAGTGCCGGCGCCATGATGGAACGCGTCACCTCGGGTGAGCACCTGATCGCCTACGGCATCTTCGGCTCGTACGCGCTCAGCCGCTCGAAGAAGGACCCGAACCTCGGCATCGTCCTGCCGAAGGATTACACGATGGTTACCTCGCGCGTTGCCTTTATCTCCAAGCACGCGAAGAACCCGAATGCCGGCAAGCTGTTCCTCGACTACATTCTGTCGAAACGCGGCCAGGAGATCATCGCTAACAAGGCCGATCTTTATTCGCTGCGCTCGGATGTCGAAGGTGAGGCCACCATCAAGCGCGTCACCCAGCTGATCGGCGACAAGGCGCGCCCGGTGCCGATCGACCAGACGCTGCTGGAGAATCTCGACCAGGCCAAGCGGCTCGCCTTCCTGTCGAAGTGGCAGCAGGCGAAAAAGGGACAGTAAGCATTACCCGTCACCCTGAGGTGGCCACCGAAGGTGGCCCTCGAAGGGTGACGGCCGATCATCCTTCGAGGCTCGCTTCGCTCGCGCCTCAGGATGACGGAGAGAGTTCCGGTGCCAGAGGGGGCGAATGCCCATAACCGCGTACCGCTTGCTCGTTCTCGGTGTCACCGCGCTGGCCGTGGTGGCGCCGCTCTCGCTCGTCGTCTACCAGAGCTTCCTCACCGCGCCGTTTTTCGATCACACCGCGCAGTTTGGATTTCTCGCTTATTCGTTCGTCTTCGCCGATCCGGATTTTTGGCAGGCATTCTGGACCACGATCGCGATTGCCGGCGGCATGGCGGCGATTGCAGTCCCGCTCGGCGCGCTGCTGGCGTTCCTGATGGTGCGGACCGATGTGCCGGGACGGGAATACCTCGAACCGCTCATCCTGATTCCGATCTTCGTTTCGGCGGTAGTGATCGCATTTGGCTATGTGGTGGCCGTCGGTCCGGTCGGCATCTTTTCGACGCTTGCCAAGGACGTACTCGGCTTCGTGCCGTGGAATCTCTATTCACTCACCTCGCTGATCGCGATCGCGGGACTCACCCATGTACCGCATGTTTATCTCTACAGCGCCGCCTCCTTGCGCGGCCTGAGCACCGACCTCGAGGAAGCCGCACGCGTCTCCGGCGCCAACCCATTCCGCGTTGCGATCAACGTCAGCCTGCCGATGATTTTGCCGGCCATCCTGTTTGCCGGCGTGCTGGTGTTCTTTCTGGGCTTTGAATTGTTCGGCTTGCCGCTCGTCCTCGGCGATCCGCAGGACGTGCTGGTGCTCTCCACTTATCTCTACAAGCTCACCAACAAGCTCGGCGTGCCGTCATATCAACTGATGGCCGTGGTCGTGGTGGTGATCATTGCGGTCACCGCGCCACTGGTGTTCATGCAGCGCCTGCTGCTGCGCCAGGCCCAGCGCTATGTTTCGGTGCGCGGCAAGGGCCTGAAGACCCAACCGCTGCGCCTGCACGGCTGGCGCTGGTTTGCCTTCGCGGCGATCGTCTTCTGGCTTTTCATTACGGTGGTGGTGCCGCTGTTCGGCATCACGCTGCGCTCGTTCGTGGTGACCTGGGGCGAAGGCGTGAAATTGCTCGACGTCCTCACGCTTGACCACTATCGCGAGCTTGCCGATTACCCGAACGTCATTCGCGGCATCCTCAACACGCTCGGCATAGGCGTGATTGGCGGCGCGGTGGCCGTCGTCTGGTACACCGCGATTGCGCTGTCGGTGCATCGCTGGAATTCTGGCTGGACGCGGCTGGTCGACTACATGGTGATGGTCCCGCGCGCCATGCCAGGTCTCGTGGCCGGCCTCGCGCTGTTGTGGGTGTTCCTGTTCGTGCCGTTCCTCTCGCCGCTGAAATCCACGATGGTGTCGATCTGGCTGGCTTATACAATCGTCTGGCTCGCCTACGGCATGCGGCTCGTGTCCGGCACGCTGTTGCAGGTGGCGCCGGAGTTGGAGGAAGCCGCACGCACCGCCGGCGCCAGCGACCTGCGCGTGAAGCGTGACGTCACAGTGCCATTGATCAAATACGGCATGCTGGCCAGCTGGCTTCTGATCTTCCTGATCTTTGTGCGCGAATATTCGACCGGCATCTACCTGCTGGGCCCCGGCACCGAGGTGATCGGCTCGCTCCTGGTTTCGCTATGGGGCACCGGCGCCATCGATCTGGTGTCGGCTCTATCGGTTGTTAATGTGGTGATGATCGGCGTCGGCCTTGCCGTCGCGGTCCGGCTGGGAGTGCGTCTGCATGGCTGACCTCATCGTCAAGGACGTCGCGCTTCGGCTCGGCGACAACGAAATCCTCAAGGGCGTCTCGCTTGCGGTGCCGGCCGGCGAAGTTGTGGCGCTGCTTGGGCCCTCCGGCAGCGGGAAGACGACGCTGCTGCGTGCTGTCGCGGGGTTGGAGACGCCACACCGCGGCTCGATCGCCATCGGGAATAACGTGTTCTTTGACGCCGCGCGCGGCATCGAATTGCCAGCCGAACAGCGCGGCCTTGGCCTGGTGTTTCAGTCCTACGCGCTGTGGCCGCACCGGACCGTGTTCGACAACGTCGCCTATGGCCTCAAGCTGCGCAACGTATCGGCCGCCGAGATCAAGACGCGGGTCGAGAAGACGCTGTCGCAGATCGGGCTTGGTCATCTCGCCGCGCGTTACCCGCACCAGCTTTCCGGCGGTCAGCAACAACGCGTCGCCATCGCACGCGCGCTGGTCTACGAGCCGCCGGTCATCCTGCTCGATGAACCTTTGTCGAACCTCGATGCCAAGCTGCGCGAGGAAGCGCGCGCCTGGCTGCGCACGCTGATTGTCACGCTCGGATTGTCCGCTATCCACGTCACGCACGACCAGGTGGAAGCGATGGCGATCGCCGACCGGGTCGTGTTGCTCGACGCCGGCGTCATTGCGCAGGAAGGTCCGCCGACCGCGCTCTACAATGACCCCGCGACGCTATTTGCCGCGGAGTTCATGGGCAGCAACAACCGGCTCGATGGCAAGCTGGTCGATAACGCCGGCGGGCGGGCGACCATCGAAATGTTCGGCGAGCGCCTGACTGGCGTATCGCGCACCAAGGCGGCGATTGGCTCCAAGGTCACCGGCATCATCCGCATCGAGCGCGTGCACTGCGCATCGAGCGCGGGTCCCAACCGGCTCAAAATGGAGCTCAAGGCGCCGATGTATCTCGGCGAGCGCTGGGAACTTGTGTTCGCACGCGAGGCCCTGACCGTGCGCGCCTATGCCTCGGCGCCGCTCGGACCTGGCGAGCACTATGTCGAATTCCCGCCCGAAGCGTTGTGGGTGTTTTGAGCGCCATGCCAGCCTCGATGTCGGATTTCCGCGGCGTCTTCCCTTATCTCGTCTCGCCGATCGATGCGCACGGACGCATCCTCACCGACGTGCTGGGCAAACTCGCGTCCGATTTGATCAAGGCCGGCGTGCACGGGCTGACGCCGCTCGGCTCGACCGGTGAATTCGCTTATCTCAATCGCACACAGCGCGAGGCCGTCGTGCAGGCGACGATCGAGGCGGCGGGCAAACGCGTGCCGGTGATTGCCGGCGTTGCATCTACGTCAACTGCCGACGCAGTCGAACAGGCGAAGGCCTATCAAAAGTTGGGCGCCGATGGGATTCTCGCAATTCTCGAGGCCTACTTCCCGCTCAAGGATACGCAGATCGAATCCTATTTTCGTGCCATCGCCGATGCGGTCGACATTCCCGTCGTGCTCTACACCAACCCCAATTTCCAGCGCAGCGATCTTTCGCTGGATGTGATCGCGCGCCTCGCGGAGCATCCGCGCATCCAGTACATCAAGGATGCATCGACCAATACCGGACGGCTGTTGTCGATCATGAACCGCGCGCCGCGCATGAAAGTGTTTTCTGCCTCCGCACATATCCCCGCTGCGGTCATGTTGATCGGTGGCGTCGGCTGGATGGCCGGCCCCGCCTGCATCGTGCCGCGCCAGAGTGTGCGGCTCTATGATCTCTGCCGCGCCGGCCAATGGCCGGAGGCGATGAAGCTCCAGCGCGACCTCTGGCGCATCAATGAAGCCTTCGCGCGCTTCAATCTTGCCGCCTGCATCAAGGCCGGATTGCAGATCCAGGGATATGCCGTCGGCGACCCGGTGCCGCCGCAAGGCGCGCTCGCACCCGCCGACCGCGAGGTGGTCGAGGGTATTTTGGCCGACGTCGCCAGGCTGGAAACAGCCTGAAATAGCGGCAAAAAACGCATCGTCCAACCGAATGTTAACGGTTCCTTGCTAGTGGAACGCGATGGCCTTGCCGTCGCTTGCACCCCGGCCGCAGGCGCCGCGGAGTGAACCCGTGACGTTGGCCGATTCCGAACATGTGACAGCCGCACCGCCTTCAGCGGCCGCGCGTATTGTCGCTCGCCTCAAATCCATTCTTGCCGATCCCGGCGACAGCCGCCTTGCCCAGCTTGTTGCAGGAAAGGTCTTCCTCGTGCGCGTCGGTAGCGCACTGCTTGCGCTCGGCTCGCAGGTCTTGCTCGCGCGCTGGATGGGCAGTTTCGAATTCGGCATCTACATCTATGTCTGGACCTGGGTGCTGATGATCGGCGCCCTCTCCGATGTCGGCCTGTCCTCGGCGGCGCGGCGTTTCATCCCGGAATATATCGAGCTCAAGAGCTTCGACCGGCTGCGCGGCTTTCTGGCAGGTTCGCGGTGGCTCGCTTTCGCCATCGCCACGGCCATCGGCGCCGCTGGAGCGCTCGGCGTGACATTGCTTGCGCCCTGGCTCGACCACTTCGTGATCATCCCGCTCTATCTCGCCTGCGTCACGATTCCGATCTACGGATTGGTGCAGGTGCAGGCCGGCATCGCGCAGTCTTATGACTGGCCCAATCTCGCGCTGATGCCGTTCTACATCTGGCGGCAACTCGCTATCACAGTGCTCATGGGTGCGATCTGGCTCCTTGGCGCGCCCACCAGCGCCGTAACGGCAATGATCGTCGCCGTCATCACCACCTGGGCCGTGACCATGGTCCAGCTGGTGCTGCTGGACCGCCGCCTCAAGGAAAAAGTGCCCGCTGGCCCGAAGATCTACGAGACAAAAACCTGGTTGGCTACGTCGATGCCGATTTTTGTCGTCGAAGGTTTTTACCTGCTGCTCACCTATGTGGATATTATTGCAATCGAGCATTTCGGCTCGCCGCACGATGTCGCGGTTTACTATGCCGGCGCGCGATTGCTCGCAATTGTCGCCTTCGTCTATTTCGCTATCGCCGGCGCCACCACCCACAAATTCACCGAATATCACGTGTCCGGCGATCGGCAGCGTCTTGCGTCATTCTTCAGCGAAACGATCCGCTGGACATTCTGGCCCTCACTCGTCGCCTGCGCCGTGATCCTTGCGCTGGGGCGTCCGCTGTTGTCGCTGTTCGGCACCGGTTTTGAATCTGGCTATAGCGTGATGTTCATTCTGGCGATCGGCATGATGGCGCGCGCCGCTGTGGGGCCGGCCGAGCGCTTGCTCAACATGCTGGGCGAACGCAAGCAATGCGCGGCGGTTTACGCCATCGCCTTTGCGATCAATCTCACGCTCTGCGTCATTCTCATTCCGCGGATTGGCATCGAAGGCGCGGCGCTTGCGACATCGACGGCGCTGGTCGCCGAATCCATGATGTTCTATCGCGTGGCTAAACAGCGCCTGGGCTTCCACCTTTTCATTCTCGGCAGCGGCCGGCCGGGCTAGTCACGCGCGCTCGCGCAACAGACGCCGGATGACCTTGCCGGTCGTCGTCATCGGCATGTTTTCGATAAAAGCGACTTCGCGCGGATATTCATGGGCCGACAGCCGCGTCTTGACGAAGCCCTGGATCTCGACCGCAAGCGCGTCGGATGCGGCATAGCCTTTCTTCAGCACGATGAATGCCTTCACGATCTCGGTGCGCAGCGCATCCGGCTTGCCGACGGCGGCGGCAAGCGCCACCGCCGGATGTGCGATGAGGCAGTCCTCGATCTCTCCGGGCCCGATGCGAAAGCCCGCCGACGTAATGACATCGTCGTCGCGCCCGACGAAGCTGAAGTAACCCTCCTCGTCCATGACTCCCTGGTCGCCGGTCGTCATCCAGTCGCCGATGAACTTTTCGCGCGAGGCCTCGGGCTTAGCCCAGTATTCGAGAAACATCACCGGGTCGGGCCGCTTGACCGCGATTTGCCCGGTCTCTCCGGCCTTCAGCGGACGTCCCTCGGGGTCAATCACCGCCACCGTATGGCCGGCAACCGGCTTGCCGATAGCGCCGGGCTTGGACACGCCAAGCGCACCGCAGGCCGCGAGCACGATGTTGCATTCCGTTTGGCCGTAGAATTCGTTGATGACGAGGCCGAACGCGGATTTTCCCCACTCATAGGTTTCCGCCCCGAGCAACTCCCCGCCGGAGCCGATCGAACGCATGTTGATCGCGTGACGGCCTTTCGGATTGGGCGCTGCCCGCAACATGCGCAGGGCAGTCGGCGGGATAAAGGCATTGCGGATTTGCGCGCGTGCCATCAGCGCAAAGGCTTCCTCCGGATCGAATTTCTCGAACCGGCGCGCAACGACCGGCACGCCATAATGCAGGCCCGGCAACAGGACATTGAGCAGGCCGCCTGCCCAGGCCCAGTCGGCCGGAGTCCAGATGCGGTCGCCTGGCTGGGGGAAAAAGTCATGGTGGGTCTCAACTCCGGGAAAATGACCGATCAGGACGCGATGGCCGTGCAGCGCGCCCTTGGGCTGACCGGTCGTGCCGGAGGTGTAGACCATCATCGCGGGATCGTCGGCCGATGTGTCAACCGGTGTGAAATCGGACGACGCGCGCGCCAAGGCATCGGCGAAGCCAAGCGCGTCCTGCCCGGCGCCGTCGAGCGACAGAACCAGCTTGAGGTCAGGCAGATCTTTTCTGATTGCGGCGATGCGCTCCACGCCGCGGGCATTGGTGATCAGTGCGGCCGCGCCGGAATTCTGCAGCCGATAGGTCAGCGCGTCGGTGCCGAACAGGACCGCCAGCGGCAGCGCCACGCCGCCAAGCTTGTAGATGCCGATGTGGCTCGCCGCCACCGCGGGCGACTGCGGCAGCAAGATCGCAACGCGGTCGCCGCGCGCTATGCCATGGGCGTGAAGCACATTGGCCAGCCGGTTGGAGGTGTCGCGCAGCCAGCCATAGGTGATTGGCTCGTCCCGCCCGTCGGGCAGAACGTGCAAAATGGCGAGGCGATCCGGCTCGTTTTGGGCCCAGCGATCGCAGACATCGACGCCGATGTTGTAGCGGGGCGGCACCGACCAGCGAAACTGGCGATAAAGCGAGTCGTAGTCCTTGACGCGAGGCAGCACCGGCATGGCCGCAAAACTAGTCAGCGGATCACGCCGGGTCCAGTCCTGTTGCGTGTTTCTGCTGCGGTGTGCTCATCCGTTGGACGCAGGCCTTCCAATCATCGGTCTCGCCGAGGAACGGCAGGTGACCGGGCAGATCGAGATTGAGCTCCTTTGGCGCGCACAGCATGTTGGAGGACGGTACGAAGTTCGGCCAGACATTTTCCATATTCGAGTAGAAATTGCGCGCGTCGTAGTACGGGAAGATCGACCACCAGGCGACGTAGCCGAGCGAATTCAGAATCTGGCTCAGTTTTTTTGACGCCCCGGCCTCGTTGTTCTCGACATACAGGAACGGACGGCAGCGCTCGATCAGCGATTTCGCGCCAGCCAAAACCTCCTCCTCCATGCCTTCGGTATCGATCTTGAGCAGACGGCATTTCGGCAAGTTGAGTGAATCGAGCGTCACCAGTGGAACGCTTTCGCCGGTCGGTAAACCTTTCACGAGCGACACCGCACTGTAGTTGAAGGTGACATCGGGCGGCGGCAATGGCGGCAGACTGATCTCTCCGTTCGAGTCGCCGACCGCTTTTTGATGACAGAAAACATTGTCATGGCCATTGAGCGCGACATTGCCGGCAAGCATCAGGAAATTCCGACGCTGTGGCTCGAAGGCATGAACGACACCGCCCGGCCCGACCAGATTGGCGAATGCGACAGTATGGGTGCCGATATTGGCGCCGGCGTCGACGACAATGTCGCCGAGCTCGACAAATTGGCGCATCAACTGGATCTCGAAATCGCACCACTCGCCGTAAAGATCGAGGCCGCGACCAACAAATGCATCATTGCGGTTGTACATGAACAGGCCATGCTTGCAGCGCTTGACCGCCATGTGCCTGTTTTCGACGAGATAAGGCGACTGCATCTTTTCCTCTGCTCACGTTGCCGTAGCGGAAAACGGGGACGCGGAACGGATTGAAGTCGCAACGAAATGGAGCGAATCACTTCATATGCACTGGACGGTATGCGTTGCTTTGATTCGGGGCAAAGGCGCAAGGCGGCGGCAGCCGCACCGCGCGGCTCAGTTCAGTATCACGCGAATAAAATTCCACGATGGTGTCGCGGGGGATACCGCGTCGGCCGACTGCTTTTCGGTGCCGCACGCCAGGGAGAATGTGCTGGAGCTTGTCTCCAGCGGCTCGAAACGAAGCACAAGAACATCGCCGGCCGCATAGTCGCGCCGTTGCGGACAGGCCGATACACTGTCGCCGCCGAGATAACGGTAATTGCGCCCATTGGCGAGTAGATAGGGGCTGTTGGGTCCGGCAGCGGCGAAGCAGACCTTCTCAAGCGCAGCGAGCGCCTTCAGGTGAATTTCAGTGTGGCTGACTGGACGCTCGATCTGAACGATCGCGACAGGCACCTGATTTTCGGCGCGGTGCAACAGCGTTTCGGCCAAGACAGGCGAGGCCAATTGCGACACCGCAATCAGGGCTCCGACCAGGGCCATGCGCGAAGTCCCGTTTGCCATGGCTTCCATTGGCCCCCGCCAGGCTCAATCATAGCAAAGCTATCGCGATGGCGAGGATTCTGCCAAGCGCCGGCAGCATTAGCCCTTCTTATCGTCGGGCTCGGCGACGATCAGCGACCAGTAGACCTTGTATTTCGAGGCCGGCGTATAGACCGCCGCAATTCCCATACGGGTGGCACCCGCCAGGAGCATATTGGCGCGGTGCGGACTTGAGTCTCGCCAGCCGGAAAACGCCTCCGCCAGCGTGTGATAGCCGGCGCTGATATTCTCGGCCGCTCTCTTCGCGTCGTAACCGGACGTCTTCAGCCTTTGCTCGAACGGCTTACCGGCGCCATGGTCGAGCTTGTCGCGCCTGGCCATGACTTCGGCCTGCGCCTGCGCAAGCCGCATCAATTCCGGATCGAGCGTCACGGGCGAAAGTCCGTTGTTCGCCCGATAGCCCGAGATCATCGAAGCCGCGGCCGCCGCATCGAGTTCGGCGCCCGGCTGCGCGAGATTGCGATAGAAGCTCGGTTCCGTCTTCGGCACGTAAGTGTCGGCGCAACCGCCGACGACAGCCAGGGTCAAGAGAATTGCGGCAAGGCGAAACGGCGTCATCGGCAATTGTTCCCCGAATCACGAACCCGCTGGAGCTTAATGCAATGACCGTGGCCGAAAGGTGAATGAGGCGGGCCTCGCAAAACTGCCCGCGAAGGCTCGCATCTACTGGCGCGGCCCTGCAGCGTCAACTAACATCTCGCATTATCAGCCGCCGCAGGAGAATGTCATGCCAGATGAGCCGGCCGCACGCACACCGGGCGCCAAGCGCGCTGCACCAGGTGAATATGTTTTCGACCTCGGTACCGTCGAGAAGATCATGGGCGGCCCCGCTTATTCGACGGCACACGGACCATGCGTCGAGGGCGACCGAATGATCGTCGGCTTGATGCGTATGAAAGCCGGTACCGGTGCCGAGGCACATTCGCATCCCAACGAACAATGGATTTATGTGCTGGAAGGAACCTTTCACGCCAATATTGAAGGCAAGGAAGTCGACGTGAGACCGGGCTCGGTTGTCTACATTCCGGCCAACACCGTGCATGCCGGCAAGGCAACGGCCGATGGCGACGTTGTCTTCTTTACCGTCAAGGACGCCTCGCACAGCCTGCACGGCATCAAGGCGTAACGGAAACATTCAAGAATTTCCGGCGCGGATCTATCACTCGGGGAGGATTGCAATGAAATATTTCTTCGCAATGATGGCCGCGGCGATCGTTCTGAGTGCAGGCGCGGCCACTGCGCAGGACAAATATCCGAGCCGCGCCGTCAAGGTGATCGTGCCTTACGCACCGGGCGGCGCAACTGACATCGTCGCCCGCATCGTTGGCGACGAATTCCAGAAAGTCACCGGACAACCCTTCGTCGTGCTCAATAAGCCCGGCGCTTTCGGCATGCTGGCAATCGATGAAATGGTGAAGGCGACGCCCGATGGCTACACGCTGATGATCGGCAACGTCTCGACCAACGCGATCACGCCGATCATCTACGCCAGGAAAATGAATCTCGACTATGCCAAGAGCGTCGTGGCCGTGAGCAACCTGGTCGACGTGCCGGCCTTCCTGTTGGTGACGACTGCGGACGACTTTCCGGTGAAATCCGTCCCTGAGCTCGTGGCTTACGCAAGGAAGAACCCGGGCAAGATCCGTTACGGCACCGTCGGCATCGGCTCCTATCCTCACTACGACATGGCCTATTTCGCAAAACGCGCGGGAGATCTCGACCTGGTCGGCCTGCCGAACAAGAACGGCGCCTCGGGTGTGATCCAGGACATGTTGCGAGGCGATGTGCAGACGGCATTCCTCAACGTCGCGTCAACCGCGGGCCAGGTGCAGGCCGGCAAATTCCGCGCATTGGCTGTGGTCAACCGCACACGGCTCAAGGAATATCCCGACCTCCCGACCATGAAGGAGGCCGGATACGCCGACGTCGGCACGGTGGCATGGAACGGTCTGTTCGCGCCGGCGGCGACGCCGAAGCCGGTTCTTGAGGCGCTGTTCGCTGCCGTGAGCAAGGCGTTGAAATCGCCGGAAGCGATCGAAAAACTCCAGAAACAGAATTTCAACGTCGTGCCGAACAAATCGCTCGCCGACGCCAAGACCTGGCTCGATGGCGAGATGAAGCACTGGCAGACAATTACCAGCTCGGTGAAGATCGACGTGGCGCAGTAGTGCGCTGCCGTCGACTTCCAGTGCGGACTTTTGCCGGCTGTACGCCGTAGTGCGAAAGCATAATGATTGTGCCGATGAGCACGAACATCATGATGAGCTTGGCGCTATCCAGTATAAGAGCAAACATGGAGGTACTCCTGCTTTACTCAGGTAACCCCTCACCTTCCGTATGCTCGTGTCCCCTTCGGTTCTTGCAACCGGAAACTAGCAAGACTTCTTGCCGGTGAATGTGAGCCGGCTCACGTCGGGCCTCCCAAATTTCATGCAAGTTGACTGCGCGGAGTCTTGCAAGACCCCGCCGCGTTCCTCCCTCTCCCGCCAACTTCGGTTGGCGGGTTTTTTCTTCTGGCAAGCGATCTCTATTTGGCGCGCTGGAGTGCCTGCCAGACGCGTTCCGATGTCGCCGGCATGTCGAGCTGGGCGCCCTCCGGCAATGCGTCAAGAATGGCGTTGATCACCGCAGGCGGCGCGGCAGTTGTGCCTGCCTCACCGGTGCCTTTCGCGCCGATCGGATTTGTCCGGCAAGCGACCGGGTGATGCTCGACCGTCATCGCCGGCACAGTGTCGGCGCGCGGCACGGCATAGTCCATGAAAGTACCGGAGACGAGCTGGCCGCCGGTATCATAGATCGTGTCTTCGGTCAGCGCCTGGCCGATGCCCTGCGCCACACCGCCATGGATCTGCGCCTCAACGATGGTGTCGTCGATGACGTCGCCGCAATCGCCGACTGCAACGTATTTGACGATCTCGGTCGCGCCGGTTGCCGGATTGATCTCTACTTCGGCGACGTGACAGCCGTTGGGGAATGACGGCGGCAATTTGACCTTGTCCAGGGTATCGAGGCTTTCCGGAATTACGCCCTGGCGCTTGAGTTCGCCGGCACGCTCAGCGACCTCGAACAGCGAGACCTCGCGGTTCTTCACGCTGAACTTGCCGTGCTCATAGACGACCTCGCTCTCGGCCGCCTGCAGCAGCATCGCGGCAACGCGCTTGCCCTTCTCCAGCACTTTGTCGATCGTCTGCGCGATAGCGCTGCCACACATCATGGCCGAGCGCGAGGCGACTGCGCCGAAGCCCGGCACGTCGCGATCGGAATCGCCGGTGAGCAAGGTAATCGCCGAAGCATCGATGCCGAGCCGGCGCGCCGCGAGTTTGCCGAACACGGTCTGATGCGCTTGTCCGCTCGCGCCCGAACCAATGCTGACGTTGACTTTGCCGCCGCCGGGAAAGCTGACGCGCGCGCCCTCTTCCGGGAACGCACCGGCGATCTCCAGGTAGCAGCCGATGCCGATGCCGCGCAGTTTGCCGGCCTTTTTCGAAGCCTTCCGGCGCGCACTGAAGCCCTCGTAGTCGGCGAGCTTGAGCGCACGTTCGAAAGCGGAGGGGAAGTCGCCGCTGTCGTAAGTGCTCCCGAACGCGGTCGTGAACGGCATTTTTTCAGGAGAAATCAGGTTGCGCCGGCGCAGCTCCGCGGCGTCGATGCCGGTCAGGTCGGCGGCGGCATCGATGACGCGCTCCAGCATGTAGCTTGCCTCCGGACGGCCGGCGCCACGATAAGGACCCGTCGGCACCGTGTTGGTGAACACGCAGCGCGAGTTCACCTGCGCGATCGGGATGTCATAGACCGTCGGCAGACAGCCGGAGACATGCGTGGTGACGATGAAATGCGCGATGCCGGTGAAGTAGGCGCCGGTATTTCCGAGGCCATTCACCCGCAAGGCCAGGAAGCGGCCGCGTTTGCTGAGCGCGAGTTCGATCGTCCACAATGAATCCCGGCCCTGGTTGTCGGTGACGAAAGCCTCCGAACGGGTCGATACCCAGTGAATCGACTTGCCGAGCGCCTTGGCACCGTGCAGCAGCGCGACATATTCCGGATAGGTGGCGGCCTTCATGCCGAAGCCGCCGCCGACATCGTCGGTGAGCACACGTAACTCTTCCGGCTTGATGCCCATGGACTCGGCAAGATGCATGCGCATGCCGCCGACGCCCTGCGTGCCGACGCGCAAGGTAAACTTGTTGCCGCCGGCCTCGTAGCTTGCTGTTGCCGTGCGCGGCTCGAGCGCCGCCACCACCAGGCGCTGGTTGATCAGCTCGACACGCGCCACGTGCGCGGCGTCCTTGAAGGCGCGGTCGAGTGCCGCCTGCTTCTTGCCGTCCGGATCGGCGGGTGCGGTCCAGTCAAACCCGATGTTTCCCGGCGCATCCGGCCACAGCTGCGGCGCGCCGGGCGCGATCGCGTCGCGCATATTGGTCGCCGGCGTCAGGGGCTCGTAATCAACGATTACTTTTTCGGCCGCGTCCTGTGCCGCCGCCGCGCTGATGGCAACCACCATCGCGACCGGCTCGCCCAGATGCATCACGCGGCCCTCGGCCAGCGCCGGTCGATGCGGCCCGATTGCCTTCTTGCCTCCGCGCCCAGGGATAGGAACCGGATGCGAGATCGAGTGGTAGTGCGCCGTTGCAAGATCGGCTGCGGTGAGCACCGCAACCACGCCTTTTGCCTTCTTCGCATCGGACGTATCGATGCGCACGATCTTCGCGAAGGCGTGCGGCGAGCGTACGAAAAAGGCGGCCAGCGCCCCCTCCGGTTTGACGTCGTCACCGAAGCGGCCTTGCCCACGCAAGAGCGCATCGTCTTCGATGCGTCCTGACCAGGCGTTTTCGCGGGCAGCGGTCGATTGCGTCATGCGGTGCTCCGGTGAAAATCTTAAAGTTTGCGGCCAGTGATGCCGGCCTCGGCATAAAGCGCATTGATGTGCGCCTTCACCTCCGGATCGGTCGTGTCGTGTTCAGGCACATGTGCCCATCCGGTCTTGCCGCGTGCATAGATCGCCATTTCCTCATCCTGCTGCGAAGTACCGCCGGAAATGCCATAGGCGCCAATCATCTCGTCGCCTTTGAACACAGGCGCGGCGCCGCCACTCGCGGCAATGCGACCATTCGTCATGGCTGCCAGACTGACCAGCAACTGCGGATTGCGCTCCTTGAACCATTGCTGGATGACGAGACCATCGGGAAAACGCGGGCTCATCGACCGGAAGGCCGCCACCGTGAAGGCCTTGGCAATGGCCGTCTCCGGCGTGATGAAGCCGGCATTGTCCATGCGTTCGACGGCGATGAGGTGGCCCTCGGGACCGACGACGGCGATCGATACCGGCACGCCCATGGCGTCGGCCTTTTCAACGACCGCCTTGATAAATTCACGGCATTCCGCCGCACGCAACTTGGCCATTCTCCGCCCTCCGGCGCCCATTAAGTTTCGCTTAACTCTTCTTGTCCTGCAATTAACTGCAAAAAAACGGGTTGGGGAATAGCGTGCGGCCCTACTTGGGCGCGAAAATGGGCGAATTAACCTCCGCACACGCAGCCGCGCGCGACTGGCGTACGGTCGTCCTGACCGGCAGCGCAAGCTTTGCCGTCAGTTTCGCGTTTTTCCATTTTGTCTTGCCAATCGGGGCCTGGGTGGCCTCCGCTCCGGAGTCGGTCGTTTCCTTTTTCTTCGCGGCCCTGGTCGCATTGACGGCGATGTCGATCACGACGGCTTTGCTTGCCCGCAAGCTGCGGGCGGACAATCAGCGCATGCGCGTCGCAATCAACAATATGTCGCAGGGATTATGCATGTTCGATGGCAATGAGCGCCTGGTTGTGTGCAACCAGCGCTACATGGAGATGTACCAGCTAGCTGCTGATATCGTGAAGCCCGGCTGTAGCCTGCAAAGCCTGCTCGAATATCGCATCCGCAACGGCAGCTTCTCGCGTGATCCGATCGAATACCGGCGTGCGTTGGTCGCAACCATGGCCGCAGGCACCACGACCAACAATGAAGTCAAATCGAAAGATGGGCGGACGATCTCCGTCATCAACCGGCCAATGCCCGACGGCGGCTGGGTTGCAACGCACGAGGATGTCACCGAGCGGCGCGATGCCGAACGTGAACGCGTCTCGATGCAAGAACAACAGCAGCGGCGCACGATCATCGAGCAGGCGATCGCGTCGTTCCGCAAACGCGTCGAGGATCACCTCAAGACCGTTGCCGAAGGCGCCAGGACGATGCACTCGACCGCCACGACACTGTTTGGCAATTCCGCGCAGACCTCGAAGAGCGCCGATGGTGCGGTGTCGGCCTCGAATGAGGCCTCGACAAACGTGGAGACCGCCGCTGTCGCTGCCGACGAATTGTCCGGCTCGATCAACGAAATCGGGCGGCAGCTCGCCAGGACAACCGAGATTGTGCGGGCGGCGGTCGGCGAAGCGCAAGGGACCAACCATCAGATCACGGCGCTGGCGCAGGCCGCGCAGAAGATCGGCGACGTCATCAAGCTGATCAGGGCGATCGCCGGGCAGACCAACCTCCTGGCGCTCAATGCGACCATCGAAGCCGCGCGTGCCGGTGAAGCCGGCAAAGGCTTTGCGGTCGTTGCATCCGAGGTGAAGTCGCTGGCCGTGCAAACCGCCAAGGCGACCGAGGATATCTCCAGGCAGATCATGGCCGTGCAAGCCGCGACCACCAGCGCGGTGTCAGCCATCGGCCGCATTTCTGGCCGCATGCAGGAAATCGACAGTTGTGCGACCGCCGTCTCCGCCGCCGTCGAAGAGCAAAGTGCCGCCACCGGCGAGATTTCGCAGAACGTCGCCAGCGCCTCCGATGGCGCGAAGATGGTAGTGTCGGTGCTGGGCGACGTGTCGGGCGCCGCAGCGCAGACGCGCGAATCGGCCGAGAATGTGCTCACGGCCTCGCAGGCCGTCGAAGCGGCCGCAAGCGAACTCCGCAAGGAAGTTGAGGGTTTTCTCGCGCGCGTCGCGGCGTGATCAGCCGAGATAGCGAGCTCAGCCAGTAAAACAACGCAGCCAGCAGGCCTGACGCGGGGATCGTGATAATCCAGGCGGTGACAATTTCCTGCGCCACCACCCAACGGACCGCCCTCACTCTTCTTGGCTGCGCCAACGCCGATGATTGCGCCGGTTATCGTGTGGGTGGTGGACACCGGAACACCGAGCCAGGTCGCCGCGAATAATGTCATTGAGCCGCCTGTTTCAGCACAGAAACCCTGCATCGGTGTCAGCCGGGTGATCTTGGAGCCCATGGTCTTCACGATGCGCCAGCCACCGGCCAGCGTACCGGCCGCCATCGCGATCTGGCAGGCAATGACCACCCAGAACGGCACATAAAAATGCGTGCCCAGGCTGCCTTGCGAATATAGCAGCACGGCGATGATGCCCATGGTCTTTTGCGCATCGTTTCCGCCATGGCCGAGGGCATAAAGCGACGCAGAGACAAATTGCGCGCGGCGAAAAATATGATCAACGCCATACGGCGTGAGCCGAACGAACAACCAGGACACCAGCAACATCAGCATCAGCGCGAGAAGGCAGCCGACGCCCGGCGATAGAGATGATCGCCGCCGCGGTCTTGCCGACGCCGCTCCACACGACGGAATTAAAACCGGCTTTGGCAATCCCGGCGCCGACCAACCCGCCGATCAGCGCATGCGAACTCGATGACGGAATGCCCGAGTAGCTGCGTCAGGAGTTGCCAGACGATCGCGCCCGACAAAGCACCAAAGATCACGTGCGCATTGACAATGTCGACATCGACGATGCCGCGGCCGACCGTTTCGGCCACATGCAGACCCGAAAAAAAGGAAAGCAACAAAATTAAAGAATGCCGCCCAGGCGACCGCGTATTGCGGAGGCAGCACACGCGTCGACACGATGGTGGCAATCGAGTTGGCGGCATCATTCATGCCATTGAGGAAGTCGAACGCAAGCGCGACGATAATTAAACCGACCAGAAATGGAAAAGCTAAGACGCCGGCATCCATTGTCGTTCGGCCTTGAAAATTCTAAACGTGCTCGATGACAATGCCGTGCATGACATTGGCGACGTCGTCGAAGCGGTCGACGACTTTTTCGAGGTGATCGTAAACCTCATTGCCCACGAAGAACGCCATCGGGTCAAGCTTGGATTGGTCAGATAGAGTGTCCCGCAGGCCGATGTCGTGCAATTCGTCGGCGCGGCCTTCAATCGCAGAAATTTGCGCGGTCAGATCACTGATGTGCACTGCCTCCGAACTGATCGCCCGCAAAAGCGGCGCAGCCTCCTTGGCAAGTTCCGCACATTTCACGATTGCATCTGCCATCTCTTTCATTTGCGGCGTGAATTCCGTCACGTCGAACAGGATGATGCCCTTGGCCGTCTTCTGCATCTGGTCGATGCTGTTATCCATCGAGGTGATCAGATCGCGGATATTGCCGCGATCGAACGGCGTGATGAAGGTGCGTCGCACCGCGATCAGCACTTCGCGGGTGACGTCGTCGGCGTCATGCTCGCGATCCATGACAATCTGGTAGTTGCGCTCGACCGCCGCGCCGCCTTCCAGCATGGCGCGTAGCGCCACGGCGCCGGCAAGGACGGCCTCGGAATGGCGGGCAAACAGATCGAAGAAGCGCTCCTCCTTCGGCATCAAGGCATGGAACCAGCGCATCATGGCAAACCCCGTGACCGGTAGGCGGCTCGTGGAGGCAACCTAGTCGCTCAGCGCGGGGTTGCGAAATCGGCAAAAATCTTCACCTGTGGAAACATCGGCCACTCGGGCCAAATGCGTTCCCGATAAACCGCAGCGGCCGAGTTTAATATCGTGAAAACAAGGACTTCTTCGCTCATTCATTTGCGTGTGCAATGGAAGATTTGCTGCATCGGCGAGCCGGGTCGGTTAGCTTGCGAGCCAAGAAGCGAGGCGGAGACAATCAATGCGGTTGGGCTACTTCACCATGCCGGTTCACCCGCTGGGCCGTGATTGGTCACAGACGCTGCGCGAAGACCGTGAGGCGGTGATTCTCGCCGACAAGCTCGGTTTCCACGACGCCTTCATGGGCGAACATCTGACCGATGCTTGCGAAAACGTCACCAACAGCATGCTGTTTCTGGCGACGCTGATCCACGACACCAAGACCATCAAGCTCGCGACCGGCACCACCAACCTGGCGCAGATGCATCCGGTGGTGGTCGCGGTAAATGCCGCGATGTTCGACCATCTGGCGCAGGGACGCTTTGTGATGGGCATCAGCGCCGGCGCGCTCACGTCCGATTCTGAAGCGATTGGAATTCTCGATCTCGACCGCAACAAGATTTTCGCCGAGGCAATCGACGTCATCCTCGCGGTATGGGAGCGCGACCCGCCTTACAATATCGACTTCCCCGACAACAGATTCAAAGTGACGTTCGCGCGCACTGCCGCGCTCGAGCTCGGCGTCGGCGTGCTGGCCAAGCCGTTCCAGAAGCCACGGCCGGAAATCGTCGGCACGGTGGTGGCACCGTTCTCGCCCGGCGTTGTACTGATGGGCAAGCGCGACTTTCATCCGCTGTCAGCAAACTTTTTGCTGGCCAAGCATCTCAAGTCGCACTGGACCAACTATGCCAAGGGCAAGGCGGAAGCAGGTCAGAAGGCCAGCGTCGCCGACTGGCGGGTGGCACGCACGATCTTCGTTGCCGACGACGACAAGGTGGCGGCGCGCTACGGCTGCGATGATGCCGCCAGTCCCTACCGCCGTTACTTCAGCAACATGCGCGCCAAGATGGTGCGCGGAAACCGGCTCTATGTGTTCAAGGGCCACAAGGAACAGCCGGACGAGGAGATCACGCTCGACTATGTGATGCAGAACTGCGTGTTCCACGGCACCGTCAACAAGGTGGTGGACCAGATCCTGGCAATGCGCGAGGAAACCGGTGATTTCGGCGAACTCGTCTATGCCGGCATGGACTGGGCCGATCCGGCGCTTGCCAGGCGCTCGATGCAGCTGATGGCCGAAGAGGTGATGCCGCGCGTGAACGCGGCCATCGGAAAGCCGGCCAAGACCGCGGCGGAGTAAGCTTTATCCGCCGCGCACGAGGTGCTGGATGATGCCGGCCAGTGCTCCGATCAACAACGCGCCTGATGCCAGTCCCTGGATGAAGAAGCCGCGATGCCTTTTCTCGGCGGCGGCGGAATAGCCGAGCACGTAAGTCAATCGCCCGGCGATCCAGACGACGCCTATGACCGCCGCGCCCCAATCGCTGAGATAGACTGCAAATAACCAGAGCAGCGGCAGGAATATCGGCATCCACTCCAGCGTGTTCATCTGCACGCGGAACACCCGCTCGAAATCCGGATTGCCCGTTGTTGCCGGCGGGGAAATGCCGAATTTCGTTCGCGCATTGGCAACGAGCAGTCCGGTCATGAAATAAAGACAGACGGCGAGCACCGTCACCAGCGCGGTATAGATCGGCATTATTGAAATCCTACGATGATTTACACTGACAACGGATCGGTGCCCAGCGCGGCGTAAAGCCCGCGCTCGGCGCCTTGCGTAAACGAAACGTCCTTGTCGAGTTCGATCGAGGCGGACCGCACCCGCTGTGCTTCCGGTTCAGTTGCCGGCACTGCACCACCCTCAGCCGCCGCCTTTGCCGCACGCAGCAAAATCTTGCGGGTCATGACGATGCCGCTGTCGGTCGCGCACAGGTGCTCCCTGGTGCGATCCTGGATCGGCCCCATGCTTTCCTGGATGGATGCATCCTGCATGGCGATGCCGTCGACACCGGTCGATGAATGGCCGTGGCGCTGCGACTCGCGATCCATCAGATAGTTGTTCGACTTGTTGGCGAGCGGAATGAACGTGCCCGGCACGTATTTGACGTGAATGCCTTCGCCGTCCTGCATCGCCGAAATTTCCGATTTCGTCAGCGCGCGCTTGGGATGGTAGTTGATGCTCCACGCCCAGCAGGTCTCATCGTCTATCGGCACCCAGGCGTGCGCACCGAGCGGATGGCCGGCACGCGGCGGGATGATCGAGTACCAGGGAATGATCCACGGCGTGATGCGCCAGTAGTATTTTCCGGCGTCGGCATTTCGGCGTGCGCCGATCAACAGCCCGCCCGCAAATTCCTCAACCTCGAACAGCGGCATGCGATCCTGTTCGTTGTAGACATTGCCCTTCGAGCCTTTGAACAATGGATCCTTGTTGAGCTCGTTGCCGTGCAGCCACGACACGTGACTGGAGTCAATGCCGCCTTCCATCGCCTGCATGAAATTGCATTCCTGCAAACGCTTGGAAACGAAACGCTGCGGCGGCTCCACGTCGGTCCATTCCAGCGCCGGCGGCGGTGGCTGCAGCGCGGGCGGACCAAGATAGGCCCACACGATCCCGGCCTTCTCGATGCACGGGTAGGACTTCAGCTTGATGTTCTTGCGGAAGCCCGATCCCTCCGGCTCCGACGGCAGATCGACGCATTGGCCGGTCACATCGTACTTCCAGCCGTGATAGGGGCAACGCAGCCCGCATTCCTCATTCTGCCCAAACCAGAGCGAGACGCCGCGATGGGCGCAAAACTCGTCGATCAGCCCGATCTGTCCCTTGCTGTCGCGAAAGCAGACCAGGTTTTCACCCATCAGCTTCACGCGCACCGGCGGGCAATCAGGCTCCGGAATCTCGGAAACCAGCAGGAAGGGCGCCCAATAGCGCCGCAGCAACTTGCCCATCAATGTTCCGGGGCCGACGCGGCTTAGCTGATCGTTCTGTTCACGCGACATCATGGCGACGTTTCCTCGGGCCTTTGCTATGCTTTTTGCAGTCGTGGCGGCCATTATAAGCAGCCACGCCGGTTACGGAAGCCAAGTGCCATGCCTCTGCCGCGCATCGCCATTGCAACGGGCGACCCCGCCGGGATCGGCCCGGAGATCGCGCTCAAGGCTGCACTCGATGCACGCGTGCGCGGCCTGTGCCGCCCGCTGCTGGTCGGCGACCCCGCCGCATTGGAACTACATGCCCGGGCCGCCGGCCTGTCACCCGATCTTCACATCGTGCAAAAGGCCGCCGACGCCGACTGGTCGGACGGCGCGGTCAATCTGCTCGACGCACGCGACGGCAGCAACGTTCCGGTCAGGATCGGTACCGTCGACGCCGCTTATGGGCGGGCTTCGCTGGCGAGCGCGAGCCGCGCCATCAAGGCCGCGCTCAACGGCGAGGTCGAAGCGGTGGTGGCGGCGCCCCAGACAGAGCGCTCGATCGCGGCGGCCGGCATCGCCTTCGATGGCTATCCATCGTTCGTTGCACGAGAGACCCGCACGCCGGTCAACGATGTCTACCTGATGATCTGCTTCGACCAGTCGCGGATTGTGCACGCCACCTTGCATGTGAGCGTGCGCGAAGCCGTGGCGCTGATCACGCCGGAGCGGGTCGAGCGTGTGATCCGCGTCACCGACGCGTCGCTCAGGAAGCTCGGCGTCGCGCAGCCGAAAATATTCGTCAGCGGGCTCAATCCCCACGCCGGCGAGGACGGACTCTTCGGTTCGGAAGAGAACGAGATCATCGCGCCTGCCATCGCGCGCACGGCAAAGGATGGAATCGAGGCATCAGGGCCGTTCGGCGCTGACACGATGTTCCGCAAGAAAGGCTGCGATGCATTCATCGTGATGTTGCACGACCAGGGCCACATCGCCGCCAAGCTGCAGGCCTTCAATCGCACCGCCGGTCTTTCGATCGGCTCGCCGATTTTATTTTCTTCAGTCGCGCACGGCAGCGCGCACGACATCGCCGGAAAGGGCCAGGCCGATCCCGGCGCCATCATTGAAGCCATCACGCGGCTCGCCCGCGTCAATGCGCAAGGCCACGATCACGCTTAAGGGTTGAGCAGTGGAATGCTGGTCACCGCAGGCGGCTTGGGAATCGATTGCAAATACGCGTAGATGTCCGCGAGGTCGCCGTCCGAGAGAATCTTCTCGCTAAAGGGCGGCATCGCACGATTTGTCGAGCGCACGAACCCGGAAAACGCCTCCCACGGCAACGGATCTGGCGCGAGACGCTTGCCGCCGCTGGTCGCGATCGACCCCTGACCCATCGTGCCGTGACATTGCCAGCAGCCCTTCTGGACAAAGACAGTCTTGCCATGTTCCGCGGATGCCGCGAGCACGGAGCCGTTTGCAAGGATCGCCGCAGCCAACACCGCGGCCAATGAAGCACAAGAACGCATGAGATTGCCCTTCATCGCGGCTGCGTCACGACATCAACCAGCGCCGGCTCGCCGGACTTGACCACCTCGACGGCCTTTTTAAGTGCCGGCGCAAGTTCCTTGGCATCGGTGATCGGACCGGCCGACCACATCCCCATCGAGCTTGCGAGCTTGGCGTAGTCGATCACCGGGTTTTCGAGACGCGTGCCGACGGGACCGATATCCTTGCCGAGACTGGCAACTCGGTTACGCCGGTTGGACATGCGCTGCACGTGCATGACTTCCTGATGATAGCCGCGATTGTTGTGCATCACCGACAAGAGCGGGATCTGGTGCCGTGCCGCGGTCCACAGCACGCCCGGTCCGAACATCATGTCACCGTCGGGCTGGAAGTTGACCGAGAAACGCCCGTGCGCACGATTGGCCAACGCTGCACCGACCGATGCCGCCGCATTGTAACCAATGCCGTAACCACCGGGCCCGCCAATGTGGTGATAGTGCTTGTCCATTGGCCAAAGCCGGCTCGGCCAGGACGAGAGTTGCCGGTCGCCGCCGACCGACGACCAATCGAGATCCTTGATCTGCGCATAGACTTCCATCGTCATGCGCGCCGTGCTGATCGGGCTCGCATCCCAGGCGTAGGACGCCGCCTGCCGGGTCCGCTCGCGCGCCTCTGCCCAGGCCTTCTTCATCGCCGAGCCACGCGCCTCGATGTTTGCCGCGCGATTTGCCGGCAGCGCTTGCTTCACCGCATCGATCAGCGCCGGCAGGGTCGCCTGCGCATCGCCGGCCATTTCAACGTCCACGACCTGGAACCGCTGGAAATCCTGGTAGTTCGACTTGGTGTTGAGCACGATCGAGCTGATGCTGATCAGCTTGGCGTCCGGCTTGATGTGCGATTCCTGCAGGCCCGCACCATCATTTTCACCGTTGTCGACATACCCGTTCACCGTCCCCCAATAGTCGGACAGTTCGAGCCCGAGGATCACGTCCGCGTCCTTGAGCAGCGCCTGGCCGCGGCTGTTCTGGAACAGGTGATGCGTATTCGGGAAATTCATCCGGCCTTTTTGATCGATGACGGGCGCCTGCAGGATTTCGGCGAGTTGAACGAGCGATGCCACGCCATCCGCCGTGCGCGCGTATTTGTCGGCAACGATCACCGGGCGTTCAGCTGCCGCGAGCAGGCGCGCGGCTTCGCGCACCGCGTTCATGTCACCCTGCGGCGGCGCCGTCGGCACGTAGCGCGGGATCACAAGCTTCGAGCGATCACGCAGCGTCTCTTCCTGCAATCCGCAGTCGAGCGCGATCATCACCGGTTCATGCGGCGGGGTCATCGCCAGTTTGTACGCGCGCACGAACGACTGCGCGAAGTGCTGCACCGAGACCGGCTGGTCATCCCATTTGGTGAAATCGCGAACGAGCGCATTGATGTCCTGCGCGGAATGAAACGTCGGCACTCCGGGCGGGCGCCTGGAAGCATCGAGATCAGTTCCGCCCATCACGATGACCGGAACGCGATCGCACCAAGCGTTGTAGATCGCCATCGCGGCGTGCTGGAGGCCGACCGTGCCGTGGCAGAGCACCAGCAACGGCTTACCGGCAATCTTGAAATAGCCGTGCGCCAGCGCGACAGATGATTCCTCATGCGTGCAGGTGAGAAACTCCGGCTTCTTGTTGCCGCCGTAGTTGATCAGCGATTCGTGCAACCCGCGGAAACTCTGCGCGGGATTGCAAGGCACATAGTCGATGTCGAGCGACTTGATGACATCGACCATGAAGTCGGAATTCGGCGTTCCTTCGGTTTGCACCGTAGCCTGCGGCGTGCCGGTTTCGGCGGCGGCGATTTGCGCGGTCGGCCGCACCGCGGACGGCCGCGGTTCTGTCGGCGCCGGCGTGCTCGTGACGTTGGTTGCATCGGCCGGCAGCGGGCTTGCCGCTGCGCCGGCGACCGCCACGCCTGCAAGAAACTTTCGTCGATTTAATCGGGATTGAGATAGCACCCGCGCCATATCCGCCTCCGCTGACTGTCGAGGCCCCAATCTGAGGCTACCCGGTCTGAGCAGTCAGCGACTTTAGTTCAGCGGCAAGCGATGGGCCAAGGGGGCTCGGTCGGACCTCAGGCGTTCTTAGCGCACCGGCGGCAGCGGCGCGGACGAGATCGCAGTGGAACTGCCGGCGCCCTGATGGGCCGGCGCGATGTTTGTTGGCGCGCCCGCGGGCGGCAGGCCATTCGCAACCGGCGGCGCAGCGGTATTGGCGACGTGATCAGGCGCCTTGCCCGGCATCACCACAACCCGCGTGCCGACCTGCACGCGACTGTAAAGGTCTTCGATATCCTCATTCAGAAGCCGGATGCAGCCGGACGACACGAAAGAGCCGATCGTCGATGGCTGGTTGGTACCGTGAATGCGATACAGGGTGTGGCCGAGATAAAGTGCGCGCGCGCCAAGCGGATTGCCGGGTCCACCCGCCATCATGCGCGGCAGATAGGGCTGACGGTCGATCATTTCCGATGGCGGGAACCAGTCCGGCCATTCTTTCATTCTGGAGACGCGCTCGGTGCCGGCCCAGGTGAAACCGTCACGGCCGACGCCGATGCCGTAACGCAATGCCTTGCCGCCGCCCAACACCAGATAGAGGTACGTGTTGGGTGTATCGATGACGATCGTCCCGGCCGGTTCCTTGCTGGAAAAATCGACCAACTGCTTCTTCAGATTCGGCGGCAGTTCTTTTGGCTTGCCGGTTTCCGGCTGATCCTCAGGTGGCAGCGACATGACGCTGGTGCCGGCGGCCTGACCCGGTTGGGATGGCGCAGCATTGGGCGCCGCGCCTATTGCCCCGGGCGGACGCATCGCGTCCGGATCATTGGTGACACGCGGCGGCGCGACGCCTGGTGGCGGCTGCTGCGCTTCGAGTTGGTGGCCGTAGCCTGCACCCGGACTCCGGTCCGGTGTGCCGAACAGCCCGGTCGGCGGCGGAAGCGCGGGTTCGTCATCAGGGTAAGGAAGGACGCGCTCGGCACCCCGGCGCTGAGCACGCCCGCGGCCCGGCGGCGGCAGCGTGTCCTCGTCATCAGTGGCGCCCATGACCGGGGGCAGCCGCTCCTGATACACGCCTGGCGGGGGGAGATTGTACTGCGCCAGGGCCGGCGCAGCGGTGATCGCCGCCGCAAGCGGCAGCGTCAGCAGGATAGCAGCTGTACGTCGGATCATCGTCCACCCTGAACGGCCGGCGGAATTCGCCGCCAAGCCGCGCCCTGATTGCCCCGGGATGAAGGCACATTCAAGACAAGAATACGGCTATCTCGTTAACGTGATTTTCCTCGATTTGCTCAGCTTTTCTTGCCCTCCGCGGCAAGAACCTGCTTGGCCACCCGGTGGCAATCCACCGCCGCCGGGAACCCGCAATAAATGGCAACCTGCCGCAGGACTGCCGACAGTTCTTTGTGGGTGAGCCCGTTGCGCAATGCGCCGCGGAAATGCGCCTCGAACTCATGCATCCGGCCAAGACAGGCGATCATGCCGAGATTGAGCAGGCTGCGGTCGCGGGGCTTGAGATCTTCGTCGGTCCACACCGCACCCCAGCAGAACTCGTTGAGCAGATCCTGGAATTTGCGGTTGAAATCATCGGTATTGGCGACGGCGCGATCGACATATTCGTCGCCGAGCACCTTGCGGCGCATCGCCATGCCCTTGTCGTAGAGTGCCTTGTCCATGGTTTCCTCCCTGATGACGGAATATTCCGCGTTGGTCGGCGTATGTTGACAGAGATTGGGCGATTTCGTCCATTCTTACGGGCCTTGCCGGGCCGCCACGCAACGAATTAAAAAATGGAGGAACGCCATGCGTATGACACCGAGGCGCGCAGTTCATCTTGCCTTCGCCCTACTCGCGCTGGGCCTTATCGCCAGTTACGTCGCACCAAAGGCAGCGGCGCAGGACGCTGGGTGGACCACGCTCTTCGATGGCAAGAGCCTGGATGGCTGGAGCCAGGTTGGCCAATCCAATTGGCATGTCGCCGACGGCGTGTTGATCGTCGACAAGATGGAAGGCAAGGAAGCCGGCTATCTGGTGAGCAACAAGTCGTACAAGAATTTTATCGTGCGTGTTGAATTCTGGCCGAGCGACGACGCCAATAGCGGCATTTATTTCCGCTGCCTCGACCCCAAGAAGATCACCGACCGGACCTGTTACGAAGCCAACATCTTCGATCAGCGCCCCGATCCGAGCTACGGCACTGGCGCGATTACCCGCTATGTCGAGGTCAGTCCGATGCCAAAGGCCGGCGGCAAGTGGAATACCTACGAGGTCACCGTTAATGGCCGCGACATCACCGTCGTCCTCAATGGCCAGACCACGGCAAAGCTGCGCAACGGCATGTTCGACGAGGGGCCAATCGTGTTGCAACACGGTGCCGGAGCGATCAAGTTCCGTAAGGTCGAGGTCAAGCCGCTGTAAGGCAGCGGCGCAGGCGGGGCGGAATGGATGTAGCGATTATCGGCGGCGGCATCTGTGGACTGTCGCTTGCCCTCAACCTCAAGGAGCGCGGCATCGCCTGCCGCGTCTATGAGCGTGCGCCGGAGATCAAGGAACTCGGCGTCGGCATCACCTTGCTGCCGCATGCCATGCGCGAATTCAGCGCGCTCGGCCTCGGCGACGAATTGCTCAAGGCCGGCATCGAAAATCGCGAAAGCCGTTTCTACAACCGCTTCGGCCAGCTCATCTACAAGGAATCGCGCGGCAAACTGGCCGGATACCAGTATCCGGAAGTCTGCATCCATCGCGGCCGCCTGCACATGATCCTGTACAAGGCGGCGCGCGACCGGCTGGGCTCGGACGCAATCCGCACCGACCACGAATGCACCGGCGTGGAACAGGACGAGCGCGGCGCGACCGTGCATTTCAAGGCGCGGGAAAGCATACGTGCAGACGTCGTGGTTGATTGCGAGGGCATCAATTCGGCTATTCGCAAGCAGTTCTACCCCGACGACAAAGTGGCCTTTGCGGGCATCAACACCTGGCGCGGGATCACGCGTCGCAAGCAGATCCTCGATGGACGCACCTATATGCGCGTGGGCTCCATCCTCACCGGAAAGATCGTGATCTATCCGATTATCGATGCCATCGACGGCGAAGGCCGCCAGCTCATCAACTGGATGGCGGAGATCAAGCGCGACACGTTCGCTCAGAACGATTGGAACAAGCCGGGCAGTCTCGACGACTTCTTCCCGCTTTATGAAAGCTGGCGGTTTGACTGGCTCGATGTCGCGCAGCTGATCCGGGATGCCGACCAGATCCTGGAGTATCCGATGGTCGACAAGGATCCCATCGACACATGGACGTATGGCCGCGTCACACTGGCAGGCGATGCTGCTCACCCGATGTATCCGCGTGGCTCCAACGGTGCCGCGCAGGCGGCCATCGACGCGCGGACGTTGGCCGATCTGCTGGCGAAAAACCCGGATCCGCGCGCCGCGCTCAAGGAATACGAGGCCGCACGCGCCGGCGCCGCCGCCAAGGTCGTGCGCACCAACCGCGAACATCCGCCAGACTTCATCAATATCAAAGTCGAGGAATTGGTCGGTGACAGGCCGTTCGACAATCTCGACAAATACATCACGCAGGATGAATTGCGCGCGCTGTCGGAAAACTACAAACGTATCGCCGGCTTCGCGCTCGCCGATGTGGCAGGGCGGTGAAGGTCCGGTCCGGCGAGATCCGGCGTTCCTCACATGCCGGCTCGATGGCCCTCGTCACCGCCCGTGGCCAGCCCACCGAAATCGACGAACCCACGGGCTTTGTCGTGCGGGATGGCGAGCATCGCGGCGAGTTATAAACCACGATAATTCAATGGGTTAAGCTTCGCCTTGAGGGGCTGGCTACCCGCTTACCAGAGCACCCTGCAGCACAGGGTTCGCCCGCCTCGCCCGTTATTTGGACAGGTCGATAACTGGGAACGGACCGGCGATTCCTATGGTAGCTACCTCCTTGCAATGGATGACAGCGACGAGGCGCTCATGGCCCGGGTCGCCCGTGGCGATGAGCGGGCGTTCCAGCTGCTTTCGCGCCGTCACTTGCCGGCCATGCTCGGGCTTGCCCGCCGTATCCTCGGTAACGCCGCGGAAGCCGAAGATGTCGCGCAAGAAGCGTTCTTGCGCGTCTGGACGCATGCGCCGCGTTGGCAGCCTTTGGCGCAATTCCGGACCTGGCTCACCCGCATCGTCGTCAACCTTTGTCTTGACCGCAAACGGCGTGCGCCCTGGGTCGATCTGGAAGCGGCCGGAGACATTGTCGACCCGGCGCCTGGTGCTACGGAACGGGCGGAAGCCGACGAGCGCCAAAACATGGTCACGGCGGCGATCGGCAAGCTACCGGCCCGCCAGCGCGACGCGATCATGCTCACTTACAGCGAAGGCATGAGCAATGCAGAGGTCGCCGAAATTCTCGGAACGTCGGTGTCAGCGGTCGAAACATTGCTGGTACGCGGCAAGCAAAATCTGCGCCGGACACTTGGCGATCTGATCGACAAGGATGAGTGAAATGAATAACGAACAGTTCGAAACTTTCCTCAAGACCGCCCTGAAGCGTCAGGCGCCGTCGGCCGAAGAGGCCGCCGTCGACCGCGTGGTCAATCGGCTGAGCGGGCCACTCCCGCGTCAGAAGCAACCGTTCTGGCGCCTGCCCGGCATCCTGCTCGACTGGCAATTCGAACCGGCCTGGCCGCGCATGGCGGCATTGGCCTGCTGCGCCGTGCTTGGATTCTTCGTCGGCATCGCCGGTCTTGACCGGCCGTTCGAAAATCCCGGTGCGCCGCCCGCCTTTGTCGGCGGCGGCGGCATCGGCGCGATTACCTTTGAACCCGACGCGTTCACGGGAGCACGGCCATGAGCGTCGCCCATGCCGTTCCCTCCGTAACGCCCGGCTCGCCGCGCTGGCTGTTGCTCGGCTCGCTTGCACTCAACCTGTTCTTCGTCGGCATCGCGGTTGCCATGGCGATCCGCACGCCGGCACCATCCTATTGGGACCCCAATATTTTCGTTCGCGTCGAGCGGCTGGCGGCAACGCTGCCGCCGACCGACGCCGATATCCTGCGCGGCCAGATCAATCAAAATCACGCGGCCATCGACGATACCCAGGCAAAGTATCACGCCGCGCGTCAACACATTCACGAGGTGTTGCGGCAGGAGCCTTTTGATGTCGAGGCCATGCGCGCGGCGACCGCCCAGACGCGGGCCGCTCGCTTGGCCTATGACCAGACGGTCCAGGGCGTATTCGCCAATATCGCCGCGAAAATCTCACCGTCCGGGCGCCAGGCGCTGGCCAATTGGCCCCCAGGACGCAAGCCCGTGGCGGCCAAACAGTAGTATTATTTCCCGTCTGAGTCGTTTTTGGCCGGATTTTGAAAGCCATTGGAATGCATCGGGGCGGGATGACGAAGGAGGCGGGAACGAATACGTGGGGGCGCCCGTTTTGGACCATGCTGCAGGGCCTATGTCTCACACTGCCCGTTGGGGGCTGCCTGCTGACCGGTGAACCGCCGGAGCCGGGGCTCGATATTCCACAGGCGTACAACTATGGTCCGCGCAACCCGAAAGTCGCTGAAGCCGCTGTCCCGCCGCTCGACTGGTGGCGCGCCTTCCGCTCGCACGAACTGACCGAGATCGTCGAGACCGCGCGCGAGGGCAACCTCGATATTGCCGCGGCAATCGCCCGCATCGTGCAGGCCGATGCGAACGCGCGAATTACCGGCGCCGCACTTCTGCCGATTGTCGATCTCAATGGTAGTGCGTCGCGCATCAGGACATCGCGGGCGACATCGGTGGGTGGCACCACCGGCTCGCTCGGCGGCTCGGAGCGCGACCTGCTTTCGACCTCGCTGACCGCAAGCTACGAAATCGACTTCTGGGGCAAGAATCGCTCCGCCCTGCGCGCGCAGGAGCAGATCGCCGTCGCCAGCCGCTACGACCGCGAGGTGGTTGGCCTCACGACCGTGGTTGCGACCGCCAATGCCTATTTCCAGGTGCTGGCCGCCCAGGACCGGCTGCGCGTGGCCCGCCAGAATCTCGAGAGCGCCACCCGCGTGCTCAATCTGATCAACCAACGCCTCCAGGCTGGCACGGCCTCCGCGCTCGATACCGCGCAGCAGGAAAGCGTCGTCAACAACCAGCGCGCTGCCATTCCGCCACTCGAACAAACGCTGCGGCTGAACCGTGTCACACTCGCGGTCCTTATGGGGCGCTCGCCGGAAGGCGTGAAGATCCGCGGCGGCGGCCTGCGCAGCATCGCCTATCCGCGCGTCACGCCCGGACTGCCATCCGAGTTGTTGACCCAGCGTCCCGACATCCGCGAAGCGGAAGCAAACCTCGCCGCCGCCAACGCCAATGTCGAGAATGCACGCGCGCAATTGCTGCCAAGCATCACGCTCACCGGCGAAGGCGGCTATCAGAGTGCAATCCTGCGAACTTTGCTGCGGCCGGAATCGATGTTTTTCACCCTCACGGCCGGCTTGACCCAGCCAATCTTCGAGGGCGGAAGACTGCTCGGCAATCTCGATCTGCAAAAGGGCAAGCAGGACGAGCTTCTGCAGAACTACCGCAAGGCCGTGATTTCCGGCTTCGCCGATGTCGAGAATGCGCTCGATGATATTCGCAAGACTGCCGAGCGCGAAAAGCTTCAAGGCGACGTGGTGACGAGTTCGCAGCGCGCCTTTGACATCTCAGAGCAGCGCCTGCGCGAGGGCACGGTCGATCTGGTGACTGTGCTGCAAACGCAGCAGACGCTCTATCAGGCGCAGGATGCGCTGGTGCAGGCGCGCCTCGCGCACGTGCAGGCGATTGTCAGCCTCTATCAGGCGCTCGGGGGCGGCTGGCTGCCTAAACCCGTAGAAGCCTCCAATGCACGGTGAATTTTCCAAACAGCTTCTCGCAAAGGCAGGCGGCAGCAAACGCCGCGTGCTCGCGACCGTCATCATCCTGATCGCGGTCGTCGGCGCGCTCTATTACGTCTTCGGCGGCCCGGCCGGCCAGCAGCGGCGCGCCGGACGTTTCGGTGCTGACGGGCCCGTGCCCGTGCTCGTCTCCGCGGTGACGCGCGCGGACGTGCCGGTCTATCTCGACGCCGTCGGCACGATCAAGGCGCTCAATACCGTCACCGTTCGTCCGCAAGTGGACGGCAAGCTGCTGAGCGTCAACTTCAAGGAAGGCGACGACGTCAAGAAAGGCGACGTGCTCGCGAGGATCGACCCCGTCATCTATCAGGCGCAGCTCGGACAGGCGGTCGCGAAGAAGGCACAGGACGAAGCGCAGCTCGCCAATTCGAAAATCGATCTCGAACGTTACGAAAGACTCGCCGCCACGGCCGCCATCAACAAACAGCAGGCCGACACACAACGCGCGCTGGTCGCACAGAACACCGCGCTGGTGCAGGCTGACCAGGCGGCGATCGACAACGCACAGGCCATGCTCGGCTACACCACCATCACCGCGCCGCTCGATGGCCGCACGGGCATTCGCATGGTGGACGAAGGCAACATCGTTCATGCCTCCGACACCAATTCGGCAATCGTGGTGATGACCCAGCTCCACCCGATCTCGGTGCTGTTCAACCTGCCGCAACAGGACCTGACGCAAGTGAACACGGCCTTCGCCAAGGGGCCGCTCAATGTCGAAGCGCAACGCTCGGATAATGACGTGGTCATCGATCGCGGTTCACTCAAGGTGGTCGATAACCAGGTCGACCAGACTACCGGCACCGTGAAGCTGAAGGCAGAGTTTCCCAATGAAAACCTGCAGCTCTGGCCGGGACAGTTCGTCAATATTCGCCTGCTGATCGACACGCTCAAAGACGTGGTGGTGATCCCGACCGGCGCCGTGCAGCGCGGACCAAACGGCACGTTTGTTTACGTGGCAAAGGATGACAACACGGTCGCGATGCGGCCGATCGTCGTGCAGAAACAGGATGAAACCCAGACCGTCGTGAAGAGTGGGCTCGAACCGCCCGAGCGCGTCGTCACCACCGGCTTCGTCCGCCTCACCGACGGCGGCAAGATTTCGGTCGGCGACGCCAATGCGCCGGCCGGTCAGCCGCAGCGCGCGCCGCCACGCGACGGACAGCAACGGCAGCGGGGCGGCAACACGGCGAGACCGAACCCGAAGCAATGAGCGTATCATCGCCATTCATTCACCGGCCGATCGCCACCTCGCTGCTCGGCGTCGCGGTGATGCTGGGTGGCTTCCTGGGTTACTGGTGGCTGCCGATTTCGGCGTTGCCGCAGGTCGATTTTCCGACCATCCAGGTCACCACCCAGTTGCCCGGCGCCAACCCGGATACCATCGCCGCACTCGTGACCGCACCACTGGAGCGGCAATTCGGCCAGATCCCGTCGCTGCAGACGATGACCTCGTCGAGTTCGTTCGGCATCAGCCAGGTCACGCTTCAGTTTGACCTCAACCGCGATATCGATGCTGCCGCGCAGGACGTGCAGTCGGCGATCAACGCCGCCGCCTCGACGCTGCCGCGTAACCTGCCCTACCCTCCTCTCTATTCAAAAGTGAACCCGGCCGACGCGCCTATCATCACGCTCGCGCTCACTTCACAGGCGATCGACCTGCGCGCGCTCAGCGATATGGCCGACACCATTATGGCGCCGCGGCTTTCCGAAGTGAGCGGGGTCGGTCACGTTTCGGTCCAAGGCGGTATCCGCCCCGCAATCCGCATCCAGGCCGACCTGTCTCGGCTCGCCTCTTACGGTATCGCGCTTGACGATCTGCGCACGGCCATTGTCGGCGCCAACGTGGCCGGGCCAAAGGGCGCGCTCGACGGCGCGCATCAGTCCTATACCATTGCCGCCAACGATCAAATCGTCGCCGCTGACGCCTACAAGGACATCGTCGTGGCGTTCCGCAACGGCGCGCCGGTCAAGATCGGCGACGTCGCCGATGTCGTCGACGGGCTTGAGAACACGAAGGTCGGCGCCTGGTACCGCGGCCAGCCTTCGATCGTGATCGACGTGCAGCGTCAGCCCGGCGCCAACGTGATCGAAACAGTCGAGCGCTTGCGCGCGGAATTGCCCCGCCTGCGCCGCGCCATGCCGGCCAGCGCGCAACTCACCATCGTCAACGACCGCACGACGACCATTCGGGCTTCTATCCACGACGTGCAATTCACGCTGATACTCAGCATCGCGCTGGTGGTGCTGGTCGTATTGCTGTTCCTGCGGACAATTCGCGCCACCATCATTGCCGGTGTGGCGCTGCCGCTGTCACTGATCGCAACCTTCGGGGTGATGTGGTTCTGCGGATTTTCGCTCGACAATCTGTCGCTGATGGCACTGACCATCGGTACCGGCTTCGTGGTCGACGACGCGATTGTCATGATCGAGAACATCGTGCGCCACATGGAGGATGGCGAAAGCGCGATGGACGCCGCCTTGCGCGGCGCACGCGAAATCGGCTTCACGGTGATTTCGCTGACGATGTCGCTGGTCGCAGTTTTCATACCGCTGCTGTTCATGACCGGCCTTGTCGGCCGCATGTTTCGCGAGTTCGCCCTGACGCTCACGATCGCGGTGGTGGCATCGGCAATCGTGTCGTTGACCCTGACGCCAATGATGTGCGCGCGGCTGTTGCGCCACACCGCCACCGGCGCGGAGAATCCGTTCACGGCGCGCTTCCACGCGCTGATGGAGCGCACGATCGAATATTACCGGCGAAGCCTCGAATGGGTGCTGCGCCGCCAGCGCCAGACCCTCCTCGTGACGCTGGCGACGCTCGCCGCCACGATCATTCTCTATGTCGCTGCGCCCAAAGGCTTCTTGCCCTTGCAGGATACCGGCCTGATTACTGCGGTGACGGAAGCCGGCACCGACGTATCCTTCGGCGAAATGCAGCGGCGGCAGCGGCAGGTCGAGGACACGATCCGCGGCGACCCTGATGTCAGTAGCGTGGTCAGCGTCATCGGCGTCAGCCCGATCAACGCAACGCCCAATGCCGGCAGGCTCGCTATCACCCTGAAGCCGCTGGACCAGCGCCACGCACGCGTTGAGGAAATCATCGCGCGCCTCAAGCGCAGTGTCGCCGGTGTCGCCGGCATGACCGTCTATTTCCAGGCGACGCAGGACATCCAGATATCCACACGGGTGAGCCGGGCACTCTATCAATATACGCTGGTGTCCACCGACCGCGCCGAGGTGATCGAATGGGCCGACAAGCTCGTGCACCGGCTGCGCGGCGACCCCGTGTTTCAGGAGGTGGCGTCCGAAGCGCAGGAAGGCGGCCCGCGCGTCCAGGTCGAGGTCGACCGCGAGCAGGCGGGACGTCTCGGCGTCTCGATGCAAAGCGTCACCGACACGCTCAATGATGCTTTTGGCCAAAGGCAAATTTCCACCATTTACGGCCAGGCCAACCAATACCGGGTGATTCTGGAAGCGCAGCCGCGCTATCAGCAGGACCCCAACTCGTTGTCGAAGCTCTATGTCACCGGCGCCAGCACGTCGAATGGCACCGCTGCGACCGTCGCCAATACGGCAACCGGCACAACGAACACGAACACGACGGCCACGCCGAATGCGGTGACGAGTAGCAACCAGGTGCCGCTCGCGGCTTTCGCAAGCTTCGTGCCGACGTCGGCGCCGCTTGCCATTGCGCACCAGGAACAGTTTCCCTCCGTTACCGTCAGCTTCGACCTGAATGACGGTTACGCGCTGTCCGATGCCGTGACAGCCATCCGCAGAGTCGAACGCGAGATCGGCATGCCGTCATCGGTAACCGGCAGCTACTCGGGCGACGCCGCGGAATTCGCCAAATCTCTGGCCGGCGAACCCTGGCTGATCCTCGCGGCGGCGATCGCGATCTATATCGTGCTGGGCGTGTTGTACGAGAGCTTCATCCACCCGCTCACCATTCTATCCACCCTGCCCTCGGCCGGCGTCGGTGCGCTGCTGGCGCTGATGCTGTTCGGTTATGACCTGTCGGTCATCGCGCTCATTGGCATCGTGCTGCTGATGGGCATCGTGAAAAAGAATGCAATCTTGATGATCGACTTCGCGCTCGAAGCCGAGCGGCACGAAGGATTGTCGCCCGAGCAATCGATCGTGAAGGCTGCGTTATTGCGCTTCCGCCCGATCATGATGACGACGCTGGCGGCTCTGTTCGGTGCGCTGCCACTGGCGCTTGAAGGCGGCACAGGCTCCGAACTGCGCAATCCGCTCGGCATCACCATTGTCGGCGGCCTGCTCCTGTCGCAATTGCTCACGCTGTACACCACGCCGGTGATCTATCTCTACATGGAGCGCCTGCGCGCCCGACTGGCGCCGACGGTCCCGCCGGCGCCACGCCGGACGGCCCGCCCGGCCCGGGGGCCGACGTGAACTTCTCCTCACCTTTCATCCGAAGGCCGATTGGCACGACGCTGATGGCAATCGGACTATTTCTGGTTGGCGCGGTTGCTTACGCGTTCCTGCCGGTCGCCAGCCTGCCAAACGTTGAATTTCCCACCATTTTCGTGACTGCCAACAGGCCCGGCGCCGATCCCAACATCATGGCGGCCACAGTGGCCGCGCCGATCGAACGCAGGCTCGGCGAAATCTCCGGCGTCACCGAGCTCACCTCGGTCACCTCGCTCGGCCAGTCACGCATCACCGTGCAGTTTGATCTCAGCCGCAGCATCGAGGGCGCCGCGCGCGACGTGCAGGCCGCGCTCAACGCCGCGCTGAGCGATTTGCCCGGAGACCTGCCGACGCTGCCGACATTCCGCAAAGCCAACCCCTCGGCGGCGCCAATCCTGATCCTGGCGCTGACATCCAAGACTATGCAACCCAGCGAAATCTACGACGCGGCCGACAGCGTGATCGCCCAGCGCTTGTCGCAGGTCGACGGGGTTGCCGATGTCACGGTCGCCGGTTCCGAGCAGCCCGCCATCCGCGTACGCGTCGATCCGGCGCGGCTCTCCGCCATGGGTCTTTCCATGGAAGACGTGCGCACGGCGATTTCCAATGCCAACGCCGCCGGCCCGATCGGGACTTTTGACGGCGGCAAGCGTGCCGTCACCATCGGCATCAACGATCAACTGCGCGACGCCAACGAATATGATCCGCTGGTCGTTAAGACCGCGAATGGCACGGTCATCCGGCTGTCGAACATCGCTTCCATTCGCGCCAGCGTGCGCAACAGCCGAGCGGCGGGTTGGTACAACAACGACCCGTCGGTCTTGCTCATCATCACCAAGCAAGGCAATGCCAACGTCATCGACACCGTCGATCGCATTTACGCGCTTCTGCCGGAACTGCGGCAGTGGGTGCCGGCCGGCCTCGACATTTCCGTGCTGACCGACCGCACGCAGACCATCCGCGCCAGCGTGCACGACATGCAGCTCACTCTCGCGGCCACCGTCGTCCTGGTGATGATGGTCGTGTTCCTGTTTCTGCGCCGGCTGGCGCCGACCGCGGCCGCCGGCGTCACGGTACCGCTCGCGCTGTCCGGTACCTGTGCGGCGATGTGGGCCGCCGGATTTTCGATCGACAACCTTTCGCTGATGGCGCTCGCGGTGAGCGTCGGATTCGTCGTCGACGACGCCATCGTCATGATCGAAAACGCATTCCGCCATCTCGAGCGTGGCGTTTCGCCTTTGCGGGCAACGCTGCAGGGCGCGCGTCAAATTGGATTCACCGTGGTCTCGATTTCGGTGTCGCTGGTTGCCGCCTTCATCCCGCTGCTGTTCATGGGCGGAATCGTCGGGCGCTTGTTCCGCGAGTTCTCCGTTACGCTCGCTTTCGCCATCGCCATCTCGACCGTGGTGTCGCTGTCGGTCACGCCGATGATCTGCGCCTATTTCGTCCATGAGCCGCCGAGCCGTGACGCCACCTGGCTCGATCGCCGGGTCGAGGGACTGCTGTCGCGCCTGATCCGCTTCTACGACCGCACGCTGACCTTCGCGCTCGCGCACCGTGCGCTGATGCTGATCGTGTTTGCCGCAACAATCGCGCTGACCATCGGCCTCTATATCAAGGTGCCCAAAGGCTACTTCCCGCAGGATGACACCGGGCTGATCTTCGGCGGAACGGAGGCTTCGACCGATATTTCTTTCGAGGCGATGGAACAGCTGCAGCGGAAGGCAATGGATGTCGTGCTCGCCGATCCCGCGGTTGCGGGCCTTGGCTCCTCGGTCGGCGCATCGGGCTTCAATGCTTCGGTCAACCGTGGGCGATTGTTCATCAGCCTCAAGCCGCTGAACCAGCGCGGCAATATCAGTACACAGCAGGTGGTGAACCGCTTGCGCAACAGGCTCAACCAGATCCCCGGCATCCGCGTTTTCATGGTGCCGGCGCAGGATCTGCGTGTCGGCGGGCGGCAGAGCGATTCACAATATCAATTCACGCTGTGGAGCGCGGATATCGACGAATTGCAGAAGTGGGTCCCGAAGGTGGTCGACCGCGTGAAGCAGCTACCCGGCCTCATCGATGTCACCACCGACCGCGAACAAGGCGGACTGCAGGCCAATATCACGATCGACCGGCCAGCGGCGGCGCGTTTCGGCGTGCGCGTGCAGGACATCGACAACGCGCTCAACAATGCGTTTTCGCAGCGGCAGATTTCGACCATCTATGGGCCACGCAACCAATACCGCGTGATTCTGGAAGTCGACCGCTCCTATCAGCGGGATCCGACCGACCTCAGCCGCGTTTATGTTCCTGGCAACGGCAACGCGCAGGTGCCGCTATCGGCCGTGACACAATATGAGCGCGGAATTGCGCCGCTGGTCGTCAACCACCAGGGTCAGTTTCCGTCGGTGACGATCACCTACAATCTGGCGCCGAACACCACGATCGACGAAGCCACCGCGACGCTTGAACAGGCAGTCGCCGAGATGCATCTCCCCGACATCATCCACGCCGATTTTTCCGGCGATGTGCAGGCCTTCAAGCGCGCGGTCGGCGCGCAGCCATTGCTGCTCCTGGCTGCATTGATCGCGGTCTATATCGTGCTTGGCGTGCTGTATGAGAGTCTCGCGCACCCGCTGACCATCATCTCGACATTGCCATCAGCTGGTCTCGGCGCGCTGCTCGCGCTCGAGATCTCCGGCACGGAATTGTCCGTGATTGCCTTCATCGGCATCATCCTGCTGATCGGCATCGTGAAGAAGAACGGGATCATGATGGTGGACTTTGCGCTCGACGGCGAGCGCCGACTGGGCCTGTCCCCGCAACAAGCCATTCATGAAGCATGCCTCGCGCGATTCCGGCCGATTTTGATGACCACGCTCGCCGCCATGCTGGGCGCTTTACCCTTGGTCATTGCCAGCGGCCCTGGCTCGGAATTGCGGCGGCCGCTCGGCATCACCATTATCGGCGGCCTTCTGGTGTCGCAGGTGCTCACGCTCTACACGACGCCGGTGATCTATCTTCTGCTTGACCGGCTGCATCGCAGGTTCGGCGGCACGACCTTTACCTTCATCCGCCGGCGCCCGCCGCCGCTCCAGCCGGCGGAGTAGCCCTTTCTTTGTCATCACCGGGCCGCCGCGAAGCGGCGTGACCCGGTGATCCCGCTTAGGGTCGTGCCTTCCTAAGCGAGATGGCCGGGTCAAGCCCGGCCATGACGATGGAGGGCAGCGGGTTTAGACGCCAAGATACCGATGCTGCACGTCGGGCGCGGCGGCAAGCTCCTGCGACGAGCCCTTCCACACTACGCGCCCGCGCTCGATCAGGAAATGCCGGTCGGCGACTTTCATCAGCGCGCCAACATTCTTGTCGATCACCAAAATCGACAGGCCCGATTCCTTCAGGCTTGCAAGGCAGCGCCAGATTTCCGCGCGGATCAAAGGCGCGAGACCCTCGGTCGCTTCGTCAAGAATAAGCAGGCGCGGGTTGGTCATCAGCGCACGACCGATTGCCAGCATCTGCTGTTCGCCACCGGACAGCTGGTTGCCCATGCTGCCGTTTCGCTCGGCCAGCCGCGGAAACAACGCGTAGACCGTCGCCAGCGTCCAATCGTCACCGTTGCGTTTGACCGCCGTGGCCACCAGGTTTTCGCGCACGGTCAGATTCGGGAAAATCTGCCGTCCCTCCGGCACCAGGCCGATGCCGCGTTGCGCCACCTGATATGACGGCATGCCGCGAATTTCCTCTTGCAGGAACCGGATCGTGCCGGCCCGCGCCGCCGTCAGGCCCATGATCGAACGCACGGTCGTGGTCTTGCCCATGCCGTTGCGGCCCATCAACGTCACCATTTCGCCGGGCGCGATGGCGAGCGAAACCCCGAACAGCACCTGGCTGAGGCCGTAGCAGGTCTCCACACCTTCGAGCGCAAGCACCGGCTCAGCCACAGGACTAGCCATGCGCAATCTCCTGTTCGCCGAGATAGGCGTCGCGCACCTGGGCGTTGCTGCGAATGTCTTCAGGCTTTCCGGTGGCAATCACGCGGCCATAGACCAGAACCGTAATACGATCGGCGAGCGCAAACACCGCCTCCATGTCGTGCTCGACCAGCAGGATCGTCAGTTCTTTTTTCAGCTCGCGCAGCGTCGTCACCATGCGCGCCAATTCCTCCGGCCCGAGGCCAGCCATCGGTTCATCAAGCAGCAGCATGCGCGGACTGGATGCGAGCGCCATGGCAAGTTCAAGCTGCCGGTGCTCGCCATGACTGAGCGCGGAGGCCGGCAGATCGGCGCGCGCGCCCAGGCCGACACGGGCCAGTGCGGCGCGGGCGGGATTGCGCAATTCTGCTTCGCGACGTGCATCGCGCCAGAAATGGAACGAATGACCGGCGTGGGCCTGCACGGCGAGTGCGACATTATCGAGCACGCTCAGGTCGAGGAATAACGACGTGATCTGAAACGAGCGTGCCAGCCCAAGCCCGCTGCGGGCATACATCGGTACCGCGGTGATATCGCGGCCCGCAAAATGGATACGGCCTGAGTCGGGCGACAGTTGCCCGCTCAGCTGGGCAATCAAAGTGGTCTTGCCTGCGCCGTTCGGACCGATCACCGCATGCAATTCGCCTTCGGCAACACCGAAGTTAAGGTCGTCGGTGGCGACGATGCCGCCGAAACGCTTGGCGAGATTGTCCACCCGCAGCAGGTCAGCCATGACTCACCCTATAGCGCACCTTGGCGAGCAATCCGTCGATGCCGCCGCGCGCGAACAACACGACCAGCAGCAGCAACGGTCCGAGGATGATCTGCCAATATTCAGTGATGCCGGAGAGCACCTCTTCCAGCACCAGCAACGCCACGGCGCCGATCAGCGGACCGAAGCCCGAACCCATGCCGCCGAGCACGACCATGATGATGAGATCACCCGAGCGCGTCCAATACATCATCGCCGGACTGACGAAGTCGGTATGGTTGGCGAGCAGCGCGCCGGCAAGCCCGCACATTGTTCCGGCTATGACGAAACAAACGAGCTTGTAGCGGTATGTCGGAAAGCCGATGGCGCGCATGCGCGTATCGTTCGAGCGTGCGCCCTGAATTGCCAACCCAAAGCGCGAATTGACGATCCGCCAGACCAGATAGATCACTGCAAAGAGCAGCGCGAGGCAGATATAGTAGAATTGCACCTTGTTGGACAGATTGATCGGTGAAACGAATTCGCTACGCTTGTAGATGGTGAGGCCGTCGTCGCCGCCGTAGCGCGCCAGACCGGCGACGATGTAGTAGGCCATCTGTGCAAAGGCCAACGTGATCATGATGAAATAGACGCCGCGCGTGCGCAGCGAAAGCGCACCGATCACCAGCGCAAACAACGCGCTGGCAAGCAGCGCCACCGGCCACTGTATAAAGCCACTGAATACGCCTTCATGCGCCAGCATGCCGACCGCGTAGCCGCCAATGCCGAGATAGGCGGCATGGCCGAAACTCATCATGCCGCCGTAGCCGAGAATCAGGTTGAGACTCACAGCCGCCATCGCCAGGATCAGAATGCGCGTGAACAATGTGAGCAGGAAGCGGCTGCCGCCCAGCTCGACATAGACCGGCAGCAGCAGCAGGGCGAGCAGCAGCGCCACGACTGCAAGGTTGCGAACAGAGAACCAGCCGCTCATTTGCCGCTCGCCGAAAACAGGCCTTCCGGCTTCACCACGAGCACGATCGCCATCAGCAGATAAATCAGCATTGACGACAGCGCGGGCGCGGCGGTCGCGGCCGCTTCCTTGGTCAGCACCAAGCGCATCAGATCGGGAAAGAAGGCGCGTCCAAGCGTGTCGATGAAGCCCACCAAAATCGCCGCCACCAGCGCGCCGCGGATCGAGCCGATGCCGCCGATGACAGTGATAACGAAGGCGAGAATGAGGATGTTCTCACCCATGCCGATCTGCACGGTGAGAATGGGCGCCTGCATCAGGCCGGCAAGGCCCGCCAGCGCGGCTCCCAGGCCAAAAACCAGCGTATAGAGCAGCTTGATATTGACGCCGAGCGCGCCGACCATTTCGCGATTGCTGGCACCTGCGCGGATCAACATGCCGATGCGCGTGCGCATCACGAGCACATAAAGGAATATCGCAACGGCGAGCGTCACCACGATGATCGACAGCTTGTAGGCGGAGTAGTCGACGCCGGGAAGGATCTGGACCGACGTATTGAGCCACGACGGCAGCGGCAGCGTCAGGCCTTCCGGACCCCAGACCAGCCGTACCAATTCATCGAAGAACAGGATCAAACCGAAAGTGCCAAGCACGTGATCGAGATGGTCGCGGCCGTAAAGCCTGCGCATCGCAACCACTTCGACCACCATCCCGACCAGCAAAGTGGCGCCAAGAGCGAGCACCACACCGAAGATGAAGTTGCCGGTCCAGGTCACAAATGTCGCGGCGAAATAGGCGCCGATCATGTAGAGCGAGCCATGCGCGAGATTGACGAGGTCCATGATGCCAAAGACAAGCGTCAGCCCCGCCGCCAAGCAGGAACAGCAGCAGGCCGAATTGCAATCCGTTCAGGCATTGCTCGATAAATAGGGTCATGGTCGTTGCCGCAGGGAAAATTCGCTGTCATTCCGGGGCGCGTGCGCTACACGCGAACCCGGAATCCAGAAGCTTATCAGTGCGTGTATCTGGATTCCGGGTCCGCGCCTTCGGCGCATCCCGGAATGACGGGAAGCAAAACGGCAGAAACGTCCCCGCTTCTGCCGTACTGCATCCATCTGCCGACGATCACTTCATCGGACACTTGTCGTGGAAGCGGTCCTGATCGTCCTTGACGATGGTGGCGGCGGTTTTCAGCACGAATTCGCCTTTGGCGTCCTTCACCACGTCCTGCAGATAGAAGTTCTGGATCGGGATATGGTTGTTGCCAAATTTGAAATTGCCGCGCACCGATTTGAAGTTGGCTTTCTCCATCGCCTTCTGCACCGCCGTCTTGTCGGACAGATTACCCTTGGTGGCGTTCACCGCCGAGGCAATCAGGTTGGCGGCGTCGTAGGATTGCGCACCGTAGAACGATGGCTTCTTGCCGGGATACTTCTTGATGTAGTCGGCGACGAATTTCTTGTTCGCCTCGTTCGGAAGGTCGTTCACCCATTCCTGCGCACCGGGAACACCCAGCGCCAGGTCTTTCTGGAGCGGCAGTGAGAGCTCGTCGATGGTAAACGCCGTATAGAGCGGGATCTTGCCCTTGAGACCGGCCTGCGCATATTGCGCGAGGAACTGCACGCCGGCCTTGCCGGGATAGAACACGAAGATCGCGTCCGGGTTGGCCGCTTTCGCCTTGGCGAGTTCAGCTGAGAAGTCGAGCTGCGCCGGCCAGGTCGTGAGTTCCTGACCGATCACCTTGCCTTTAAAGGTGGAGGCAACGCCCGCGAGCATGTCCTTGCCGGCCGCGTAATTCGGGCCGATCAGGAACACGGTCTTCACGCCCTTCTGGTTCATGTAGAGGCCCATCGCCTGCGGCGTCTGGTCGTTCTGCCATGACGTCGAGAACACGGTCGGCGAGCAGAGTTCGCCCGCAATCTGGGACGGCCCGGCATTCGCGATCACGAGGAAGGTCTTTAAATCGACGACCGGCTTGAGCGACGCCAGCAGAACGTTCGACCAGATGTAGCCGGCGATGAAATCGACCTTGTCTAACTCGATCAGCTTCTCGGTCTTTTGCTTGCCGGTTTCCGGCTTGAACCCGTCGTCTTCATAGATGACTTCGACCGGCAGGCCGCCCATCTTGCGACCCATGTGGTCGAGCGCGAGCTCGAACGAATTGCGCATGTCCTCGCCGATGACGGCAACTGGACCGCTGAACGTGCTGACGAAGCCGATCTTGATGGATTTTTGCTGGGCCAAGGCCGGGCCCGCTGCGAGCAGCAGAGCGGCGCTCGCGGCCAAGAGTGTTTTACGCATTTGGACATCCTCCCCATGGGCCATTCGGCCCTATTCCTTGCGATAGTCTAATGTAGCGGCACAGGCGCCAAAAGGTCCATTGGCGCGAGCCCGAACTATATTTCGGATAATGAGCTTGGCCCTCGAACGCCGGTATTTCCGGCTAGCCGGCCATGCGACAGCGGCCATTGACCGGTGCTCAGGGGCCCCGGCAGTCTAGCGTTGCCGGCCACAACCACCGGCCCACCAATGGGACATTCGACCTTTGTCGAAATCACTCGAAAAGACCTATGACGGGATCATCATCGGCGCCGGCCATCACGGGTTGATCCTCGGCGCGTATCTCGCCCGCGCCGGCCTCGACATCCTCCTGGTGGACCGGCGGCTCACTTATGGCGGCGGCCTGTGCACGCGCGAAGTGACGCTGCCCGGCTTCTATCACAACCTGCATTCGATCAATCATTTCCACATTAGCGAGACGCCCTGGTTCAAGGATCTGAATCTGGACGAGCGCGTCACCTACATCACGCCGCGTTACGAATTCGGCCAGGCGCATCGCGACGGCTCCGCGCTGGTGCTCGGACGGGATCTGGAAGAGTCGGTCGCCAATATTGCGCGCTTCTCCAGGAAAGATGCCCAGACTTTCCGCGACTGGAACCGCAAGGCCGAGAAGATCACACGCGAAATATTCCTGCCCGAACGCTATGCCGAGCCATTGGCGCAGGCAGAGCGCGAAGCATTCCTGTCGCGCACCGCGCTGGGGCGCGAATTCCTCGAGGTTTCAAACCGGCAGCCGCTCGATGTCGTGCGCGAATTGTTCGAGAACGAGCATGTGCGGCTCCTGTTCCTGTTCAAGGTGTCGCTGTTCGGGACCTGGCTGGTCGACACGATGTCGAAAACCTCGCCGATGGGTTCGGTGATCCGCGCCTTCGACCTGGAAAGCGGCTACCAACTTTGCCAGGGCGGCTCGTTCAATCTGGCGCGCGGTTTGATGGAGGCCTTCATTGCCGCCGGCGGCACCTTCCAGCCGCAAGTCAATATCGAGCGCATAGTCATCGAGAACGGACGCGCCACCGGCATTGAGCTCGCCGATGGACGAACCGTGCGCGCCAGGCAGTTCATCGCCTCCACGCTCGACGTGCACCAGACCTTCGAAACACTGGTCGGACGCACGCAATTGCCGGCGGCGTTCCTGAAAAAGCTCGATGCCTTCCAGTACACCGCCTGGAGCCTGTTCGGCCTGCATCTCGCGCTCAACGAAAGCCCGCGCTTTGCCGCGGAAAAATTCGACCCCAACATCAACCGTTCGATGAAATGGAGCATCGGCGCCGAGACGATGGAAGACCTGTTTTCCGCGCACCAAGACGTACAATCCGGCCGCGTGCCCAAGCTCGTCCAGTTCGGTTCGGGGCCCCTCAGTTTGCTCGATCCAACGCAGGCGCCGCCGGGCAAGCACACGACTTATTGCTGGCACGTGATGCCGCTTGAGCCCGATCTCGGCGGCAAGAGCTATGACAGCTTCAAGGAAGAATTCTCCGACAAGATCATCGAGTGCTTTGCACGCTACTGCCCGAACATGACGAGCAAGAATATTCTCGGGCGCTACGTCTACACCGGGCGCGAATACGTGCAGGAAATGATCAACATGCGCGGTGGCGACATCTTCATGGGCGCCTTTAACGCCGAGCAGGTGATGTACAACCACTTCGGCTACCGCTCGCCGATCCCGAACCTCTACAGCGCCGGTTCCGCCGGCCATCCTGGCGGCGCCATTTCCGGCGGCGCGGGCTATATCAGCGCCAGCGTCATCGCAGACGATCTCGACCTCAAGAAGTGGTGGACGCCCTGGGATGCACGCGCCGCGCTCGAGCAACTGCCGCAACTGGAACGAGGCGCGGCATGAGTGCCGATTTGCAGAATGTCGTCTTTCCCGGCCTCAAGGATCGGGTCGTCATTGTTACCGGCGCCGGACAAGGCATCGGCCGCATTTTCGCGAAGGCTTTTGCCGCGGCCGGCGCACGCGCCGTGATCGCTGAACTTAATGAGAAAAAGGCCGCGGCGGTTTCCGAGGAAATCATGAAGGCCGGCGGCCAGGCGCTCGCTGTCACGACCGACGTGGCCGACGAAGCCTCCATCAAGGAAATGGTCGAACTGGTTGAGGACGAATATGGCCGCATCGATGTGCTGATCAACAATGCAGGGATTTTCTCCACGTTGGAGATGCGCCCGTTCGACCAGATTCCCCTGGAAGAGTGGGAGCGCGTGTTGCGCGTCAACCTCACCGGTCCGTTTCTTTGCGCGCGCGCGGTGCTCCCGGCCATGCGGCGCGCGAAATGGGGCCGCATCATCAATGTCGCATCCGGCGCCGTGCGTCTTGGCCGGCCGAATTATTTGCACTACATCGCAACCAAGGCGGCTTTATCGGGCATGAGTTTGTCAATGGCCCGCGAACTGGGGGCCGACAACATCACCGTGAATGCCATATTGCCGGGCGCGACCTTTACGGAAATCGAGCGCAAGACCGTGACACCGGCGCAAAAGGAACGGATCATCGCCATGCAATGCGTGCCGCGCGCCGAAGTACCGGAAGATCTGGTCGGCGCCGCGCTGTTTCTGGCCTCTGAGGCGTCCGCCTTTGTCACCGGGCAAAGCATCAACCTCGATGGCGGAGTGACGGGATCATGACCCCAACAGTCGCCATCATCGCGCCGGGCAATATGGGCGCCGGCGTCGCCGGTCGCCTGACAGAAAATAAAGTCACGGTGCTTACGTCCCTCGCGGGCCGCAGCGAGGAGAGCGCCAAGCGCGCGCGCGAGGCCGGCATGCAGCCGGTCGAAGAGCGTGCGCTGGCGGAAGCCGATTTCCTGATGTCGATCGTCCCACCCGGCGACGCCCTGGCACTGGCGCAGCGCCTTGCTCCCATGCTGACTGCGGCCAACAAGAAGCCGGTCTATGTCGAATGCAACGCCGTCAGCCCGCCGACGATGCTGAAAATCGCCGACGTGATCGCAACGACCGGGTGCGCCTTTGTTGGCGCCGGCATCATCGGCCCGCCGCCAAAGCCCGGCAGTACAAATACACGGATTTACGCATCCGGGCCGGCGGCCGGGAATCTTGCAAAACTCAATGACTACGGACTGATCATACGCGTGCTCGAGGGTCCACTCACGGCGGCCTCGGCGCTGAAAATGTCCTATGCCGGAATCACTAAGGGCTTCACCGCACTCGGCGCCGGCATGATGTTGGCGGCGACGCGCGGCGGCTCAGCCGAAGCACTGAAAGCTGAACTCGCCGAAAGCCGCCCCGATTTGTTGCGCTATCTCGCGAACCAGGTCCCCAGCATGTACTCGAAGGCCTATCGGTGGGTGGCGGAACTCGATGAGATCGCAAACTTCGTCGGCGCCGACCATGCCGAAAACGAGATGCTGTCGGCGGCGGCCCGGTTCTACGAACGCATTGCCGAAGATGTCGACGAAGACAAGAAAGAAATTGGCGCGCTCGATAAATTCCTCGGCAAGTCATGACAGAGCAGCCCCCCATTCTCGTCGACAAGCACACCGGCTACCGCGTCATCACCTTGAACCGGCCGGACAAGCTCAACGCCTTCAACGAAGCGATGCACGAGGCATTGCGCAAGGCGATCGCGGACGCGGAAGCGGATGAAAATTGCCGCGCGCTCATGCTCACCGGCGCCGGCCGCGCCTTCTGCGCCGGCCAGGACCTGAGCGATCGCCTGTTGAAGCCCGGCGAAACACCGGTGCCACACAATTCGCTGGAGCAGTATTACAACCCCCTCATTCGGAAAATCCGTGACCTGCCCTTCCCGGTGATTGCGGCGGTCAACGGCGTTGCTGCCGGCGCCGGCGCCAACATCGCGCTCGCCTGCGACGTCGTAATCGCCAGCCTCAAGGCAACTTTCGTCCAGTCGTTTGCCCGCATTGGTCTCGTGCCTGATTCCGGCGGCACGTGGTTCCTGCCCCGGCTGGTTGGTGACGCGCGCGCGCGTGGGCTCGCCCTGCTTGCGCAGGATCTGACTGCTGAGAAAGCGGCAAACTGGGGATTGATCTGGCGCGCGGTCGATGACGAGATCCTGATGCATGAGGCGACGCGCATCTGCGAGCACTTCGCGCAGGCTCCCACGCAGGGACTGGCGCTGATCAAGCGTGCCCTCAACGCGTCCGCGAACAACACCCTTGATGCGCAGCTCGACCTCGAACGCGATCTGCAGCGCGCCGCCAACCTGACGCCCGATTATGCCGAGGGCGTGCGTGCCTTCATGGAAAAGCGCAAACCCAATTTTACCGGCCGCAAGACATGACAACCAGACAACCATTGAACGTCGGAATTGCCGGTCTCGGCGCCGTTGGCCTCGACGTGGCCAAGCGCCTGATCGCCGGCATTCCGGGTTTGAAGCTCGTCGCCGTTGCCGTGCGCGATGCGGAAAAAGCACGGCGCGCTTTGCCGCAGGTTGGCAACACTATCCCGTTGCGCAAAGCCACCGAGCTCGCGAATGACTGCGACGTGGTCGTGGAGTGCCTGCCGCCCGCACTCTTTCGCGACGTCGCCATCAGCGTCATCGACAAAGGCCGCATCTTCATGCCGCTTTCGGTGGCGCAATTGCTGGAGAACGACGACCTGATCGAACGTGCCAGACTCAAAGGCGCGCGCATCCTGGTGCCGACCGGCGCGTTAATCGGCCTCGATGCCGTTCGTGCCGCGGCCGAGGGCACAATCCATTCGGTCAAGATGGTAACGCGCAAGCCGCCGCCCGGACTCGAGGGTGCGCCCTATTTGCGTGACCAGGGAATTTCGGTGAGCGGACTGAAGGAGCCGTTGAAGGTGTTTGACGGCACCGCGCGCGAGGGCGCCCGCGGGTTTCCCACCAACGTCAACGTCGCGGCGGCATTGAGCCTTGCCGGCATCGGGCCCGACCGGACTCAACTCGAGATCTGGGCCGATCCCACCGTCACGCGAAACACGCACACCATCACGGTCGATGCCGACACCGCGCGTTTCACCATGACGATCGAGAACATTCCGTCGGACAATCCGCGCACCGGAAAAAGCGTCGCGCCGTCGACGGTCGCAGCCCTGCGGGCCCTCGTATCCGAGCTCAAGGTCGGCACCTGACGCGAAAGGCCACCGGCGACTTGCGCGCGGTGGCCGTTCTTTGGGTTGCGAACGTCGCCTTAGTTTTTCTTCGGCTCGGCGCTTGCGGATTGGCCTTCAGGTAATCCTGATACGAGCGGCCGGCGAAGTTGTTCGACTCCGGTTCGGCCTGTGCCTGAGCCGAGCTGCCATCAACCGGCGCACTCGCCATTTCCTTGGTGCACAGGTCCTGGAACACGACTGTGCCTTCCGGCGTGTAGTTCTTGGTCAGGCAGGTGCAGGGCCCCGGTTCGACGGAGCGCACTGCGTAACCGACCGGACGCACATAAAGCCGGTCGTGCGCATAACGGAAGTGGAAGTTGTGGTGCCAGTGATTGAAGCCGTTATGATGGCCGCCATTGTGACCGTCATTATGACCGCCGTTGTGGCCACCGTTATGTCCGCCCCCGTTATGGGCGAGAGCTGGGCCGGACGAGATTGCCGCGGTTGCGAGCGTAGCGATCGCGGCGAGGCTGAGAATGAGCTTACGGGACATGACGTTCTCCTGAAGTCGAAAATCGTATCCCCGATAGCTTTTGGTCGTTGGGGCCCCGCAAAAGGTTCAATGCAACCCGTAATCGCTCAGATGCGCAGGAATATCTTGCGCCGATACAGATATCCGGCGAGCGCGACCGCGAGGGCCAGCCCCAGCAGGTGCGCAACGAAAAGGCCGGTCCCCGGTGTCACCGCACGATCCAGTATGGGCGACACATCACCGCCCACGAAACGCAGCGCGAATGGCTCAAATCCGACGATATTATTGATGAAATAGAGCGCGATGGCGTTGGCACCGATCCAGACGAAGATGGTCGCCCAGGCCTTCCATCCCCATACGTCGATCACCTGGTGCATGAGGCCCAGTACGATCGCGCTGTAACCGCTGACAACCAGCACAAACGACGATGTCCAGATCGCCTTGATGATCGGGAATTGCAGCGCCCATAGATATCCGGCCGCCACCATCAAGATCCCGCCGCCTATCAACCACAGCGATCGTTGCGTCGGTGTCAGCAGGTCGTCCTTCAGCAGGAGACCGGCCAGAACACCGAGCACGCAAGTGGCGATCGCGGGCAACGTGCTCAATAGCCCCTCGGGATCGCGCGTGTTGTCCCACAACCGGCCGGGCAGATAGTGCGCGTCAATCCAGTTGGCGAGATTGGCGTCGGGGCCGAACGAGCCCACACCAACGCCGGGCACCGGAACAAATGACATCAACGCCCAGTAGCCGCCTAGCAGCACAACCAGCGCCACGATCAGCCCGCGTTTGCTGAGATTCAAAAACAGGAGCGACGCGAACAGGTAACAGATCGCGATACGCTGCAGCACGCCAACATAGCGGATGTCACTCCAGTGCTGCGCGACGCCGCCGTAGAAAATCACGCCTAGCGCATAAAGCAGCAATGCACGCCGCAACACGTGCACATGCGTTCTTGCTTTACCGTTGCGTTCGACCAGCCGCGGTAGGGCGAGAACTATCGACACGCCAGTAACGAAAATGAATAGTGGAAAAATGAAATCATAGAAGCGGAAACCTTCCCACTCCGCATGACTCATCTGGGCTTTAAGGAAGCGGCCAATCGCGCTTAGCTCGGGGCCCTTGTCGCGCAACATCCGGTCGAGAGCCCAGATCGCACCGTCGGCGCCAAGGATCCAGAATATGTTGAACCCCCGTAGCGCATCGACCGATACGACGCGACCGGTTTGAACGGCGAGCGGCACTTCTGCATATCGCATCGGGCGCCGATTGCGGTTGCGAACGTACTGACCGAACGAGAACGGGCCAGCGGGGAATTGGTTGCGAAGAGATAGCCGGTCAACGTGACGGGGTCTTGACCCGCGTCAATAGCACGGAAACTCGACTTGATGGCGAGCGAAAACGCTAGTGCCGTGTTGCCGCCATGGCCGTGACTGCGGAGTCGCACCGCCCGGTCGGTTCCTGAACGCGGAAATAGTTCCGTCCGACAAACGATTGATCGTAGTGATGCCAGGCCGTGCTGTGATCGAGCGCCTGGACACCGGCGAGCGTCACCGCGAACACCGAGCTTTCCATGTCGCGCTTTTGTGCATCGAGATTTTGCGGCAGGCGTGAACTGGCATAGTCGACGTAGTAAACGCGGCGTGCGCACGAAATATCCTTCGCGGCTGCGAGAGCGGCCTTGGCCGTCATTAGATGGTCGGAATGATCTTTCGGATTGATGCGCGTATCGGTTTCCGCGACGTTGATCTGCACGAGCGTGGCGCTGCCGCGCTCGTACGCAATGATTGCCCGCACCGTCGTGACCAGGTCGTCCCAGCCGTGATAGGTCGCCGAGCCGTCGACTGCCCGCAAAACGTTATTCTCGCCGCTCGACAGGCGCTTGAGCGATTCAAATCCGGTCTCGTAGTAGCCGTCACCTGACCAATGGCCGTCCGGCACGCGCAGAAAATAGCTCACGGTGTTGCGATAGCTGACGCGATAGATATCGTGGCCGTTGAATGACATCGGCGCTGCCGAGCGTTCGCCGGGCTCAGCATCAGCGTCGGCCATGAAGCGAACTGCGGCCTCCGCGCCGTTTTCGCGCGCGAGATAGAACGGATACTTGCGCCCGGCCCGCCCGATGCCGAGACCGGCGTCGCCGGCAGTGAGGTGCACGAAGACTGTCTTGGCCGCGCCGCCCATGACGTCCTGAAACGCAGACGGGTTCATGAACAACTGCCAGTCGTCCTCATGGGCCGCGAAATAGAATGAAACTTTGTCCGCGCGCTTGCCGTCTTCGGCCCACGCTGGTGCGCTCGCCAGCACGGCGCCGGCAAGACAGGCACTCACAATCAAGCGTGATATCGGCATCCCCGACCCTCCCGGCCCTGATAGCTGCCAGATAGGATACGAATGCCGCCAATTCAATGAAAGCCCGGTGGTAATTCAGTATGAACGCCCCTCCGGGAGCGACCCGTTTGACAATCCATAGGCGCTCTTTATCGTTTGCGTACAAATAATTAGGCCCTTAATTGGGGCTTGGCCGGAAGATCTGCCGCATGAAGCCCGCGCCCTTCATCCGCCACGTGCCGAAGACGCTCGACGAGGCGTTGAGGATTCTGGCCGAGGTCGCGCCGCAAGATGGCCGCGTCCTGGCAGGCGGTCAAAGCCTTGTCCCCATCATGGCGTTTCGCCTGGCGAAGCCCGCCCACCTCGTCGACATCAATGAGGTTGCCGGGCTCGATAAAATCGCGAGCGATGGAAAGGTCCTTTCCATCGGCGCCCGCGTTCGCCACGCGGCATTTCATAAATCGGTCGTCGCCAATCCGCTGGGCCAGTTGCTCAGCGCGGTCGCTCGCCATATCGCGCACTACCCGATCCGCATGCGCGGCACGTTTTGCGGCAGCCTTGCCCATGCCGACCCTGCATCGGAATGGTGCCTGGTCGCAGTGACGCTCGATGCCACTGTGATCGCCAGGAGCACGCGCGGCGAGCGCCAAATTGCCGCGAAAGATTTCTTCGCGGGAATCATGTCGACTGCTCTCGCCGAAGATGAATTGCTTGCCGAAGTGCGGCTGCCGCTGCTCTTCGACGACGCCAAATTCGGGTTCAACGAATTCAGCCGACGCGCCGGCGATTTCGCAATGAGCGCCGCTCTGGTCACCTATCAATTGCAGGGCGGCAAGATTGCGGACGCGCGCGTTGGCGTTGGCGGTGCCGAGGCATCGCCACGCCGCATTGCAGAGGCCGAAGCGGCGCTGAACGGTCAAGCGCCCGATGACAAAGCGTTCCGGGCCGCAGCGGAAGCCGCCGCCAAGGCAATTGAGCCGCTCGAAGACCACCAGACCAATGCCGAATACCGGCGCGATCTTGTTCGCGCCGTCGTCCGCCGTGCTCTGGAGCAATCTTCCCTATGAGCGCGCACGGCACCAAAGGCTCCGGCATGACCTGGGTCGGCCGCGCCATCAGGCGGCTGGAAGATCCGGCGCTGATTTCAGGCCAGGGACGATTCACCGCTGATCTTCCTGCCGCAAATTGGGTGCGGTTCGTGCGCAGCCCGGTCGCCGCGGGAACGATCGCAAGCATCAATGCGCCCAAAGGCGCACTGGTGATCACGGCCGCCGACCTCAAGGGCGTAAAGAAAATCACTCCGATGCTGCACAAGTTCAACTACAAGCCGGTCGGCCAGCCTGCATTGGCCGACGGCGTCGTTCGCTTCACGGGCGAGCCTGTTGCCGCCGTTGTGGCAGCCAGCAAGGAAGCAGCCGAAGACATCGCCGAACAGATCGAATTGTCGATCGACGAAAAAACTCCCGTAGTCGATGCGCGTCTGGCGCTTGCGGCGGACGCGCCGCAGATCCACGCCGAAGCACCGGGCAATCTCATTCTCGAAGGCAAGATGAAGACCGCGGAATTCGACGCAGTCTGGAAAAATGCGAACAAGGTGATCAAGGTTGACGCGCGATCGCGTCGCCAGAATGCGACGCCGATGGAGGCACGCGGCGGCCATGCAACCTACGACGTATCGACCGGGCGCGTGACGCTCACCTGCACAACGCAGATGCCGCATCTCACCCGAACGGCTATATGTGACGTGCTCGGCTTTCCGGAATCCGATCTGCGCGTGATCGCGCCCGACGTTGGCGGCGGCTTCGGACAGAAAATGTCGCTCGCCGGCGAATATGTCGTGCTGGTGTGGCTGGCGCGCAGACTTAAAAGCTCGGTGGCGTGGACCGAAGACCGGCGCGAGAACCTGATCGCCGGCTTTCATTCGCGCGATCAATACATCGCGCTCGAAGGCGCCTTCGACGCCAATGCCAAGCTGCTCGCGCTCAAAGCTGACATCATTTCCAATGTCGGCGCTTACTCGTGCTTCCCCACCACCTGCGGGGTCGAACCCCTGATGGCGATGGCCGAAATGCCGGGACCATACGACGTGCAGCAGTATCAGTGCCTGGCGCGCGGCGTCATCACCAATACCTGCACCATGGCGCCCTATCGTGGCGTGTCGCGGCCGGTCATCACTTTCACTCTCGAGAGACTGATGGACAAGGCCGCGCGCGCTTTCGCGCTCGATCCGGTCGACATCCGGCGCCGCAACCTGATCGACAAATTCCCCTACAAATCCGCCATGGGCCTCGAATATGACGAGGCCACCTACAAAGAGACGCTGGAAATGGCGGTGAAAGCCGTTGATATCCCGGCGTTCCGCAAGCGTCAGAAAGAGGCGCGCACCAAAGGCCGCCATCTCGGCATCGGCATTTCCACTTTTTCCGAACGCACCGGTTATGGCAGTCCGGCTTTCGCAGCGCGCGGCATGGAAATCACCCCCGGCTGGGAAACGGTGATCGTGACGGTCGACCCTTCCGGTTTCGTCGAGGCACGCATCGGATCATCGCCGCACGGCCAGGGCTTGCGCACGACGCTCGCCCAGATCATTGCCGACGAAATCGGAATTACTCCCGAGATGATCAAAGTGGTGCACGGCGATACCGACCGCGCGCCCTACGGCTGGGGCACATTCGCCAGCCGTTCACTCGTGATTTCAGGCGGCGCGACGCTGATCGCCGCGCGAAAGGTTCGTGCCAAGCTCATCAAGATTGCCAGCCATATGCTGGAGGCAGCGCCCGACGACATCCTGCTCGCGGACGGCGTGGCGAAAGTCGCCGGCACCGACCGCACAATCGCGATCGCAAAGCTCGCACGAGAAGCCTACACGCAAACGCATCGCTTTAAGGGCGAAATCGAACCCGGCCTGACCGAGACCGGCCATTACGATCCGCCCGGCACATTCTCCAACGCCTGCCACATCGCGATTGTCGATGTCGACGTGGAGACCGGCCACGTAAAAGTTGAGAAATTCGTGGTAGCCGAGGACGCCGGCCGTATCATCAACCCGATGATCGCCGACGGTCAGGTACACGGCGGCATTGCTCAGGGCATCGGCAACGCGTTGCTCGAGGAAATCATCTACGACGAAAACGGCGGCATTCTCACCGCGACTCTGGCGGATTACCTGCCGCCCACCGCGCACGAAATTCCCGAAATCGAACTGCATCACATCGAGACGCCGAGCGTAAATTCGATCACCAAGGCCAAGGGGCTGGGCGAAGGCGGCTGCATCGGGGCGCCGGCCGCGGTTGTGAACGCGATCAACGATGCGCTTTCGCCTTTCGGCGTGGACATCGACGAGATACCGGCGACGCCGCAACGTATTCGCGCCGCTTTGCGTAAGGCGGAGAAGGCCGCATGAGCGAAAAGACCGCCATCACGCTCACCATCAACGGCCGCGATCACGCGATCGGCGTCGAGCCGCGACGCACATTGGCTGACGCCATCCGCGAGGATTGCGGCCAGACCGGCACCCACATCGGCTGCGAGCACGGCATCTGCGGCGCCTGCACCGTGATTGTCGACGGTGAGCCCGTGCGCTCCTGCCTGATGTTTGCCGTGCAGGCCGATCGTAAAAAGATCCAGACCGTCGAGGGGCTCGCGGACGGCGAAAAACTGCATCCGATGCAGCAGGCCTTCATGGACCACCACGGCCTGCAATGTGGATTCTGCACACCAGGCTTTCTGATGTTGGCCGTCGGCGTGCTGGAACGCGAACCCGACATCAGCGACGAAGATCTCGTCGACGTGCTCTCATCGAATCTCTGCCGCTGCACCGGGTACCAGAACATCATCAAGGCGGTCCGCGCGGCCGCCAAAGAAATGCGAAAGAAGTGATGCGGCTTGGGCACACTGGATCAACGCACTCTCTTCACCTCTCCCTTCGGGGGAGAGGTCGGATCGCGAAGCGATCCGGGTGAGGGGGCAAGTGCCTCTCGTTGGATCCGATCCCCCTCACCCCACCCCTCTCCCCAAAGGGGAGAGGGAGCAGGCTGCTGCGGTTCGCGACAATGACTGAGTCCAAGCAGAAATTCGTCGGTCGTTCGGTTCCGCGGCTGGAGGATCGACCTCTCCTCACCGGCCAGGGACGCTTCGCGGCGGATATTTCATTCCCCAATCAATGGCACATGCGCGTGGTGCGTTCACCGGTCGCGCACGGCACGATAAAATCGATCGACGCCCGCGCCGCCCTTGCGCTGCCCGGCGTGCGCGCCGCATGGACGCATGCCGATGTCGCGCACATCGCGCCGATCCCGTTTCGACTGACCGGCCTCAAGACACTCGAGCCCTACCGGCAGCCGGTTCTTGCAAAGGACGTCGTGCGCTATGTCGGCGAACCCGTCGCGGTGATCTTTGCGGACGACGCCTATGTCGCGGAAGACGCTGCCGAGATGATCGAGCTTTCGATCGATCCCCTACCCGCGACGATGCGCGCAACCGCAGAGCCAGGCGTCTATGCGGGCGGTCTGTCGACAGAACCGGGGCTTCTGCAAAAGGCCTATGGCGATGTCGACGCCGCCTTCCGCAGCGCCCACGCCATTGTTGCACTTGAGCTTTCGATTGGCCGCCATTCCGGCGTGCCGATGGAAACGCGCGGCGCCATCGCCCGTTACGATGCAGAGCGCAACGTTCTGGAGTTGCACGGCGCGGCAAAAGTGCCGCACTGGAACCGCGACGCCATCGCGCAGATGCTCGGCCGCGCAAAAGACTCCGTGCAGCTTTACGAAGGCCATGTCGGCGGCGGCTTCGGCATTCGTGGTGAAATCTATCCTGAAGATATTCTCGTCTGCGCCGCCGCACTCAAATTCAAGCGCCCGATCAAGTGGATCGAGGATCGCCGCGAGCACCTGATCGCCGCCAATCATTCGCGTGACCAGCATCATCGGGTGCGCGCCGCCATCGATGTGCAAGGGCACATCCTCGGCATCGAAAACGAATTTTTCCACGACAACGGCGCCTATATGCGCACGCATGCGGCGACCGTGCCCGACCTTGCGGCCGCCATGCTGCCCGGGCCCTATCGCGTGCCGGCCTACCGTGCCATCGGCCACCTTCGCCTCACCAACAAGACGCCCTGCGGCACCTATCGCGCGCCGGGGCGCTATGAATCCACATTCGTGCGCGAGCGCCTGCTCGACGCAATTGCCGCCAAAGTCGGCGTCGACACTGTCGAGATACGACGGCGCAACCTGATCGGCAAAGACGCGATGCCCTACACGCTCGGGCTCGACACGCTGGGAACAAAGATTGTCTACGATTCCGGTGACTATGCCCTGCTGCTCGAAAAGGCATTGAAGACGGCAGGTTGGGACGATCTTCAGAAGCAACTCAGCGCGCGCCGCATGAATGGCGAACTGGTTGGTGCCGGCGTTGCGATGTTCGTTGAAAAAAGCGGCCTCGGCCCCTTCGACACGGTTCGCGTCGAGGTCAAGCCGGACGGCGGCGTGGAGGTCATCACCGGGGTCGCATCCATCGGCCAGGGTGTTGAAACGGTCATCGCACAGATCTGCGCCGATGCGCTGGGTGTCGACTACAGCACCATCCGCGTGATCCACGGCCAGACCGACCGCATTGCGCGCGGCATGGGCGCGTTCGCCTCACGCGTCACCGTGATGTGTGGCGAGGCCACGCGGCTCGCGGCGACGAAACTACGGGCACAAACGTTGCGGGCAGCCGCCGAACTAATGCAAACCGGAGCGGACGCACTCGACATCGTGAATGGGGAAATCGTCCGTGCCAGCGGTCCGGGCCCGTCAATGCCGCTTGCCGAGCTCGCGCGCACGCTCCCTGATGGATTAAGCGCCGAAGACACTTTCGAATCGACGCACATGGTCTATCCCTACGGGGTGCATGTCGCGGCCGTGCGCGTCGACTCCGACACCGGCAACGTCGTCGTCGAGCGCTACGTCATCGCCTATGACATCGGCAAGGCCGTGAATCCGAAGCTGGTGGAAGGCCAGATCGCCGGCGGCCTGGCGCAGGGAATCGGCGGCGCTTTGCTGGAAGAGTTCCGCTACGACGAAAACGGCGAGCCGCTTTCGGTCACGTTCGCCGATTATCTGATGCCGACAGCGCGCGAGGTGCCGGAGATTTCCATTATCGTGTCGGAAGACGCGCCCAGCCCCCTGAATCCACTGGGGCTGAAAGGCGCCGGCGAAGGCGGCGCGAACCCGGTGGGTGCCGTCATTGCTGCGGCGATCGATGACGCCCTTCAGAGCCCCGGCGCGGTGATCGAGCTTCCGATCACCCCGCAACGGCTCAAGGCCATCCTGCGGAATCGGCATTGACAATGCCGGACATGCCGACACACTTGACCTTTAAAGGCGCAGACAAGCGCAAATAGCGTCGCACGGCGATCCCGCCACATAAGACGCAATCATCGGGAGGTTTCCATGTCCGTTACGCGTAACTTATTGCTGCGCGGGCTCGTGTTTAGCGCCGCGTTTGCAATGGCATCCAGCGCCGCGCTTGCCCAGAACCGCCAATTTTCTTTCGCCTACGACCAGCCGAAAGGCAGCGGCTACGATGTGGGCGCCGACATGTTCAACAAGAAGCTGACGGAGTTGAGCAAGGACACGCTTTCCATCAACAAATATCCCGGCGCGCAGCTCGGCACCGAAGCGCAGACGCTGCAAAAAGTGCAGACCGGTGACATCGATTTCGTGTTCCTGTCGACGGCGAACGCTTCGACCGCGCAGCCGGAATCGGGCGTGTTCTCGATCCATTTTATCTTCCGCGATGAAGCGCATGCCATCAAGGTGCTCGGCGACCCGACTGTGATTGCCGCGATGAGGGATCTGTATGCCGCCAAGATGACGGGCGCGCACATGATTGGCCTGGGCTCTCAGGGCCTGCGACACATGTATGGCAAGAAGCCGATCGAGAAGGTTGCCGACCTCAAGGGCGTCAAGATGCGCGTGCAGGCCACCGTGACGGAAGACGCAACCTTCCCGGCCTATGGCGCGCAGGTCGTGCACATGGCTTTCGGCGAAGTCTACACGGCGCTGCAAACCGGTGTCGCCGACATGGCCGAGAACGGCATCAACAACTACCTCATCAATAAACATTATGAAGTCGCGCCGGTGCTTTCGCTGACCGAACACGAAGCCAACAATGCCGCGCTGTTCGTCAGCGACAAGGTCTGGAAGAGCCTCAATGACGAGCAGAAGAAATGGGTGCAGGCGGCAGCCGACGAGGTCAGCAAGAACGAGCCGACCGCAGCCTTCAAGCTCGAGCACGAGGCTCAGGCGAAGCTCGAAAAGGTCGGTGTGAAGGTAGTCAAGAACGTCGACAAAAGCGGGTTCTCGGCGATCAGCAAGCCGATCCAGGACAAGCTCGCCAAGGATCTCGGCCCGCACGCCGAGAAAGTCCTTCAACTCGTCCGCAACGTGAAATAACCGGCACGTTCACGACAGCGGGGAGCCCAAAGGCTCCCCGCATCGTTTCCCACCGTATATTTCGGAATTGAGCGATGCGCCGTTTTGACGGGCTGGTCTTGCAGGAACAGCGCCATTTGAAATGGCGCGCGCTCGATCCGCTCGAAAACCTACTGATGATCCTATGCGGAATTGTCATCACCACGTTCAGCGTGCTGGTTCTTTGCGACATCGTCACCCGCGCGATCGGCCATCCGTGGCTGTGGCTGCAGGAAACGACGATGGATTTCTTCATCTATGGAACGTTTATCGGTGTTGCCGCCGCGACGCGGCGCAACGACCATCTCTATCTCGCCGTGCTCGCCGAATCGATGAGCGGAAACAAGCGTCTCTTTTTCGAGATGTTCAATCGCTTCGTCGTGCTGTGCGTGGCGCTTTGCATGGTCTATTTCGGCTATCTCAACGTTCTCGACGGCTTCAAGAGCCTGCGCATGCCGTCGATGACGCCGATGGCATACCTCTACATAGCGATCCCGATCTGCGGCGCGCTGGTGGCGTTGTTCACGGTCGAGCAGATGGTGAACGGCTGGCGCCAAGGCTTCCCTGATATCCCGATCGATGAGCGGAGGACATCGCTGTGATGTCCAACGGAACACTCATCATCGCGATGGCACTTATGTTTCTCTTCTTCGGCTACATGGGCGTGCCGGTCGCCTTTGCGTTGATTTCCTCCGTGCTTTTGATCACGGCCTTCACGCCGGTCAGCCTCGCGTCGATGATCGCCCAGTTGTTCAACGGCGTTGACGTCGAAGCGCTGATGGCGGTGCCGTTCTTTCTTTTGGTCGGCGACCTGATGACGTCGGCGAATGTCACCGTCCGCATGATCAAGCTGTCGCAGACCATGGTCGGACATTTCCGCGGTGGGCTGGCCCAGGTCGTCACCATTTTCAGCATGTTTTTCGCGGGTATTTCCGGCTCTTCTGCCGCCGACGTCGCGGTGCTGACGCGCACGCTTGCACCGGAGATGAACCGCGAGGGCTATGACAAGGCCTTCACCGCCGCGCTGATCGCGTCCGCGTCAACGATGGCCAACTTGATTCCGCCGAGCATCATGGCGGTCGTCTACGGCGCAACCGGCAACGTTTCGATCGGCGGACTGTTTCTCGGCGGCGTCGTGCCGGGCGTGCTCGTCGGCATCGGGCTGATGATCTACAGCCATTTCTTTGGGCCGGTCGGCTTCAGGCACAAGCGCGCGACCTTCGGTCAGTTCACCACGGCGACCAAGCAGGCGGCCGTTCCGCTGATGATTCCCATCATCATCATGGGCGGCATCCTGACCGGCCAATTCACCCCGACCGAAGCCGGCGTCATCGCGGTGGCGTACATCGTGTTTGTCGCGATCCCGCTGCTCAACTGGCGCCATGTCACCAAGCTGCCGCGCGACATGGCGCTGACCGGCCTGCTCTATTCGATCCCGCTGATCACCATCGGCGCAGCGTCGGTGTTCGGCTGGATGCTGGCCTATCTGCGCGGCCCGGCCATGGTATCGGGGTGGATATCGAGCGCAGCGGGTGGCGATCCATTCATGATCATGCTGCTGCTGGTCGTATTGTTCGTGATCGTCGGCGATTTCATCGATGCCATCCCGGCCATTATCATATTCATGCCGATCATTCTCGACCTGACCAAGAATGCCGACATCAACCCGGTTCATATGGGTGTGGTGATCATCGTAACTTTGGCGTTCGGATTGATCACGCCGCCCTACGGGCTTGCGCTGCTGATGGCGTCGAAATTCGTCGGTATAAAATTTTACAAGGCAATGCTCGCGTCACTCCCGATTTACGTGGTGTTCTTCGCCGCAATTGCTTTCTGCATCTTCTTCCCAAGCGTCGTGCTGTGGCTGCCGAAAACACTGCTTCCGCAGTCGGTCGGCTGCTTCCCGAACCCGAATGGCACCGGCTACATTTGCCCGTAAGCGCCCATCAAGGCGCGAAGTCGGGCCGGAAGCCCTTTGCCGTCGCCTCGACCCGGCCCGCGAAGGGCAAGCCGACATGGCCCGGGAAAACCAGCGCGCCGCTTGAGGCGCAGTAGTCGAGCACCTTGCGGCGGCTGACGCGCGCCTGCGCCGCGTCGGAGTTCTTCGGGAAGTTCCAGTCCGGATAGTACACCTGCAACAGATGGTGCCAGACATCGCCGATGAAGGCCGCGCGCTTGCCCTTGCTTTCGAGCTTGAAAAACACATGACCAGGCGAATGGCCCGGCGCCGAGTCGATCTCGATGAAGTCGTTGAGCCGATGCGGACCGCCGCTCACCAGGTCCGCCTTGCCATATTCAAGGATCGGCACAACGCATTCGCGGAACGTGCCGAGCTCGGCCGGTCCTTCTTTCGGGTCCGCGTCAACCTTCGAAAAATAGTCGACGTCGGGTTTCGAAAACACGTAACGGGCATTGGGAAATGTGGGGACCCACTTGCCGTCCTTCTGCTGCGTGTTCCAGCCGACATGGTCGTGATGCAGATGCGTGCACATCACCATGTCGATTTCCTCAGGCCGCGCGCCGGCGGCGGCAAGCCGTTCGAGATACGGCAAATTGAGCATGTGCCAGAACGGCCGGCCGGGCTTCGCCTTGTTGTTGCCGCAACACGAGTCGATCAGGATTTTCTTGCCGCCGACCTCCAGCAGCCAGCTGTGGACGGCGAGCCTTATCTTCCCGGTCTCGGCTTCATAGTGATGCGGCGCCAGCCAGGTCTTGTGCTCGGCCATGTGGGCGTCGGTGAAATCCGGAAAGATGTCCCGCAGCGGATAGCTCGGAAGATTGGTTTCCTCGACCCGCGTGATCTTTGCATCGCCGACACTGAACACCGGCACCTCCCATGACTTATTTTTTCGGCAGAAACTCGTTGGTGAAGGTCGACGGGAAATCAACTTCCGCCGGCCCCTTGGGCTGGAGATAGGCGAATGTCCCGCGCGCCTGCGCTTCGTTGATGTGGCCGTCACGTGTCCAGATCTGGCTCACGGTCTTGTAGGCCTCGGCATTGGTTTCCGGCGTCATGCTCGGATATTCCTTGCCCATGATCGCCATGCCGCGCTTGGGATCGTCCTTGAGGATTTTCTGCGCCTCCGTGAAGATCTGCGCGACCTTGCGCAACATCTCCGGCTTTTCCTTCATGATGTCGGGATGCGTCGCCAGCGTCATGAACAGGATGTCGCGGAATTCCGGAATCTCGCCGTTCATCATGTTGAGATAGATCTTGCCCTTGCCCGACTGCTGCACCAGCACGCCCGCCGGCTCGAACGGCAACGCGGCGTCGATGAGGTCCTTCTGGAAGGCCGCAACATAGGACGGCGCCTCGGCGCCGAGATAAACCGTTGAAATATCACCCGGCAACGTGAGCCCGTATTTCTTGGCCAGCACGCCGAGCATTTTCTCGCCGGAGCCGTTTGCCGAAGGCATCGCGACGCGCTGGCCCTTCAGCTTCTTGATCTTGTCGGCGACGCTGAGCTTTTCCGACCCGGCCATCAGCTTGTCGCTCGCGATCACATTGTTGACCGGGCGATTGGCGATGTTGAAGAACGAGACGACGCGCTTGCCCTGCACCGCGACCGAGAGGACGTGTTCATACGACAGGATGCCGACGTCGGCCTGCTTGGTCAGCACGGCCTGCAAGGCGAGCGGCCCGCCTTGCACGTAGGACACTTCCGGCTCCAGCCCGTATTTCTGGAACAGCTTTTCCTGCACGGCGACGTAGAGCGCGCCGGAGAAATAGCCGTGACCGATATTGGTGATTTTGACCGTTTCGGCCGAAGCGGCGCTCGCGAACAGCATCGCCGTGGCGACCATCGCCATTCTTGAAAATTTCATCGCGCGTCCTCCCCGATTTTTCTTTGTTTCAATGGCCCATGACCCGCCATTGCTGCATGCGATGCTGCACGATTTCGACCAGGAAATTAAGTGCAACGGCAAGTAGTGCGATCACGATCAGTACGGCAAAGACACCGGCGGTGTCGAATTGCGAGCCCGAAAACTGCACGAGATAGCCAAGCCCCCGGTTGGCCGCGATCATTTCACCCAGCACGGCGCCGATCAACGCATAGGGCACCGAGATTTTCAGCCCGGCAAAAACCCACGACATCGCCGACGGGATGATGACCTTGGTGATGACCTGGACGCGCGTCGCCTTCATCAGCCGGGCCCCGTCGATCAGGTCCTGATCGACCTCGCGCACCCCGGCATAGGTGTTGAGGAAAACCAGGAACAGCACCAGCACGGCGGCCAGCGCGATCTTGGATTCGATGCCGAGGCCGAACCACAGCACGAACAGCGGCGCCAACGCGACCTTGGGCAGCGCATTGAGCGCGTTGAGATAGGGATTGAGCAGCCGGCTCGTGAACGGTGAGACGCCGAGCCAGATTCCGAGCACGACGCCGATGACCGCGCCGGCGACGAAGCCCATGATCGTGGCATAGACCGTCGCCCAGATATGCAGGAACAGCGAGCCATCGGCGATCCAGCCGACCAGGCGCCGTCCGACATCGAGCGGATTGGAAATGAAAAAATTGTCGACCAGGCGGCCGGACGCGCCTTGCCAGAGCAGCAGCAGAACGAGCCCCAGCACGACCTGGCAGATCACCATGAACCCGCTGCCGAGCGCGCGCGGGCCTGCTGGCTCATTCACGACAGGGAGTTCTGTATCAGGCGCGGTCATACCCGCTCCTCCTGATATTCAACCCGCAGGCGCTCCCACAGCGCGTCGTAATACTCCTTGAATTCACTGGTGAAACGCACATTGAGCACGTCACGCGGGCGCTTGAGCTCGATGCGTTGCTCGAGCGCCAGCGTCGCGGGGCGGCGCGTACAGACCAGCACACGATCGGCCAGCGTCACCGCTTCCATCAGGTCGTGGGTGACCAGCACCACGGTCTGCCCGGTTTCGGCGGCAAGCTTGAGCAGCAAATCGTGCATCGCGAGCTTCAATTGCGCGTCGAGCGCGGCGAAGGGCTCATCGAGCAATGCGGTTTCCGCGCCGTAGATCAGCATGCGCGCAAGGCAGGCGCGCTTGCGCATGCCGCCGGACAGCTCGTGCGGGTAGCGATGCGCAAACCCGTCAAGCCCGACATGCTTGATCACCTTGTCGGCACGATCGGCGCGCGCGGATTTATCGACACCGGCAAGTTCGAGCGGGAACGCCACGTTGTCGCGCACCGTGCGCCACGGCAGCAGGTTGTCCTTCTGCGTCATGTAGCCGGCGTCGGTGTTCACATCCGACACCCGCGCGCCCTTGTAGACGATCGAACCGCTCGACGGCGCGTAGAGGCCGGCGATCATGTTGAGCAATGTCGACTTGCCGCAACCGCTCGGCCCGATGATCGCGACGATTTCCTTCTGCGCGATCGTCAGGTTGATATCGCGCACGGCCTCGACCGTTTCGTCCCGTTTCCGGAAGGTCTTGGAGACGTGCCGCAGGTCGATCATGGCCGCGCTCCGCTAGAAGATCGACCGTTGGTGGCCACCATCGACGTCGATATTGGCGCCGACGATAAAGCCCGCGCGCTCCGAGGCGAGAAAGGCCACCGCGTTGGCGATATCCTCCGGCGTGCCCCAATGGCCGAGCGGCACTTCGGCGCCCCACTTGCTCTCCTGCTGCTCGAGGCTGCGGCCGTAATAGACTTCGTTGTGCAGCGTCCCCAGCGCATGCGTGAGCGGGCTCTTGATGCGGCTCGGGCAGACCGCATTCACGAGAATGCCGTGCGGCGCGAGATCATCGGACAACGACTTCACGAAGGCGTGCTGCGCGGCGTTGATCACTGTTGATGCGATGCCATTCGCCTGCGGCACCTTGCCGGCCTGACCGATGATCACGATGAAGCGGCCGCCGCCGCGCGCCTTCATTACCGGCACGACGCGGCGCGCCAGTTCCCATGCGCCGAATACCTTTGTCTGGAAGTGACGCTGCAACGCGTCGCCTGCAACTTCATCGAGACGGCCCGGCAAATGCGTGCCGGCATTGCTGACCACGATATCGATGCCGCCGAAGGCTTTGTTGACGTTATCGACAAGCGTGGCGACATCACCGGGCTTGCAGACGTCGGCGATAAAGCCCTTTGCGTCCGGTGACTTGATCGCGGCCACCGCGTTGTCGAGCTTTGCCTTGTCGCGTCCGCAAATGGCAATGTGACAGCCTTCCGCCGCGAGCGTCTGCGCGATCGCAAGTCCGATCCCGCTGGTGCCGCCGGTGATGAGTGCAATTTTTCCCGTTAACCCGAGCTGCATGACAGGTCACCCGAAAACGTAACGGTGATAGCCGCCGTCGACACTCACTGCGCTGCCGGCAACGAAGCCGGCGCAATCGGAAACGAGAAACGCGACGAGATCGGCGACTTCGTCGGGACGGCCGGTCCGGCCGAGCGGATTGGCGCGCGTGAAGCCCGCCGCCGCCGTTGCGCGATCGACGCCGCGCTCGCGCATTTCCTTCTGGATCAGCGAGGCCAGGAGCTCGGATTCGATATATTGCGGGCACACCGCGTTGACGCGGATATTGTCGCGCGCAACCGAATCCGCCACTGACTTGCTCATCGCCATCAGCGCGGCATTGGTGACGCCGGACGGGAACCGGTCCGGGTGCGGATGGCGCGCGGCCTGGCCCACGATATTGACGATACGGCCGTCGCGCTGCGCTTTCATGGTGGGCAACACGGCCTGTATCATCGAAAAGAAGCCGAAAACCTTGTCGCGCAGCTGACGTTCAAGAATGTCGAGCGTCGTGCTCTCGACCGTGCCGCGCAGGTGGGTGCCGGCATTATTGACGAGAATGTCGATGCGGCCGAACTCCTTGAGCACCGCATCGATAAAGTTTTTGACGGCCTTTTCGTCGGTCACGTCGGTGGGCACGCCGAGCACGCGGCCCTTTTTCGATAATTCGGCTACCGCGGCGTCAAGCTGCGCCGGGTTGCGACTGCAAATTGCAACCGCGCAACCCTCCTCCACGAGCGCCTGCGCCACCGCCTTGCCGATCCCGCGCGAGGCGCCGGTGATCACAGCGACCTTGCCGCGAAGGCCGAGCTGCATTGCGTTCCTCGTTTTCTTGTTGCATTGCTGCCGCGAGCGATACTCTATGCTGCGCCTGAAAGCGTCAACGGGAGAGTGAGATGGATTTGGGAATCAAGGGCCGCCGCGCGATCGTCACCGGTGGCTCGAGCGGCATCGGCTTCGAGACCGCGCGGCAATTCCTCGAAGAAGGCGTGCGCGTGCTGATTACCGGGCGTAATCAGCAGAAACTCGACAAAGCACGCGAGGATTTGGCCAAGCGCACAGGCGGCGAAGTGCACGCCATCGTTGCCGACATGACGAAGGAATCCGACATCGCGAAAATGGTCGAGACCGCAAAGCAAAAGCTCGGCGGCGTCGATATCCTCATCAACAATGCGGGCCAGATGTATTCCGGCCGCTTTGCCGCGTTCGACGATAACGACATGAAGACGCAGCTCGAAACCAAGCTGTTCGGTTTCATGCGCGCGATCCGCGCCGTCTACCCGATGATGAAGGCGCAGAAATGGGGCCGCATCGTCAACACGATCGGCGGCGCGGGCAAGGAACCCGATCCGTACATGTTCGGCAGCGGCATGACCAACAGCGCGCTGCTCAATCTCACCAAGTCGCTGTCGACCGAATTCGGCGAGGACAACGTCCTGGTCAATGCAATCTGCCCGGGCTGGGTCGCGACCGATCTGTGGGTACGCAACACCGAAGGCATGAAAAAGGAATTCGGCGTCGCAAGCGAAGCGGAGGCGCGCAAGGTCGCCGCCAAGAAAAACTCGCTCGGCCGCATGGGCAAGCCGGAAGAACTCGCAAACGCTACCGTGTTCCTTTGCTCGGAGCGGGCAAGCTACATCACGGGCGTGTCGCTTAATCTCGATGGCGGACGGCTGAAAGGCCTTTGGTGAGCGGCGGCAATTCGCTCAGCTGAGCTTGCGCAGCAATTTCGCCACCAGCCGCTGCTCTTCCGTCGTCAGAGGTGTGAGCGTGGCGGCAGTGATTTCCGCCGCGACCTTCATGGCGGCTTCGGTGACCTCTCGCCCGCGATCCGTCAACGTGACCGCTCGGCGGCGGCGATCCTTCGGATCGTTGAGCGCGGTGAGAAAGCCGCGGACGTGCAGCCGATCAACCACGCCCTTGATGGTTGCGGCATCGAGATAGATCAGCCGGCCAAGGTGGTTTTGCGAGCATGGGCCGACTTCGTAGAGCTTGGCGAGCGCGGCAAACTGGGTCTGCGTCAATCCTTCGACCATGCGTGACGTGAAGATCGACGTGTGACGCTGCATCGCGACACGCATCAGGAAGCCGGCCTGGTTGTCGAGCACATAACGTCCATGCTCGGCATCGGCAGGTGCGGCAACGACTTTCAGCTTTTCCGGTCGCAGCGTTTTCATGGTTCGGTTCCGTCACTCATCCTACACTGTAAGATAAGTCCTTTGCACCTCCACGTTGGCATCGAGCTCGGCAACCGACCCCTGCCAGTGAATCTGCCCCTTTTCGAGTACATAGACCCTGTCCGCCACCAGCCGGGCGAAATAAATATTCTGCTCTGAGAGCAGAATTGAGAGGCCTTGTTTCTTCAGGGCCAGGATGGTGTGCGCCATTTGCTCGACGATCAGCGGCGCCACCCCTTCCGAGGGCTCGTCGAGCAGCACCAGCAGCGGATTGCCCATCAGCGTGCGGGCGACCGTGAGCATCTGCTGCTCGCCGCCGCTCATGCGGCCACCGAGGCGGTCCTGCATCTCGGCCAGGTTCGGAAACAGCGTGAACAATTGCTCGGGCGTCCAGGACGGTGCAGCGGTTCCATCGGTGAAGCGGCGCGGCGGCTGCCGGCCAATGTCGAGATTTTCCATCACGGTGAGATCGACAAAAATCCGCCGGTCCTCCGGCGTAAATCCCAGACCGCGACGCGCTATCTCAAACGGTTCGCTTCCGGAGATATCCTCGCCGTTGAACCGCACCGTGCCTTGGCGCTCGTCAACAAGACCCATGATCGCCTTCATGGTGGTGGACTTGCCGGCACCATTGCGCCCCATGAGTGCCACCACCTCGCCGCGGCCAACCTCGAGATTGAGATCGTAGAGAATGCGCGCCGCGCCGTACCACGCACTGAGGTTTTCGACGGTGAGCATTGAGGTGTTGCTCATGCGGCGCCCCACGGACCTCCCCTCCCCCTTGTGGGGAGGGGTTGGGGGTGGGGGTTATTGAATTGAATGAATGACCCCCACCCCGACGCACTTCGTGCGTCGACCCTCCCCACAAGGGGGAGGGTAAAGAAGGAAAAGCCCATCACGGTCGCAACAATCATGGCGTGGCTCCCGCAAAAGTCTTGCCGGAACCGAAGTAGACTTCGCGCACCTGGGCATGATCGCGAATGGTTGCAGCATCGCCATCGGCAATCACGCGTCCGCGCGCCAGCACGATGATCCGGTCGGCATAGGCGAACACCACGTCCATCGAGTGCTCCGTGAATAGCACCGAGATCTGCCGGTCCACCACCAGCCGCTTCACGAGCGCAATGAGCTCATTGCGCTCGCGCGGCGCCATGCCGGCGGTCGGCTCATCCATCAGCAGCAACCGCGGCTCGTTGGCGAGTGCAATGGCCAGTTCGATGCGCTTCACGTCGCCATAGGCGAGTTCGCGGCTGGGACGATCGGCGGCGTCGCGCATGCCGACCTGCGCAAGAAGTTCAAGCGCGCGATCGCGGTGCAGATCGCCCGCCGGACGCCAGAGATTGTAGGTCTCGTGCGCGTACGAGATCAGCGCCATCTGCACATTTTCGGCGACCGTCATCGAGCCGAACGTAGCGGCGACCTGGAAGGTGCGGCCGACGCCGAGCCGCCAGACCTCGCGTGGCTCGCGCCCGGCAATGTCGCGGCCTTCAAGGAGAATTGCGCCGGAATCCGGCGCCAGCTGGCCGTTGATCATGTTGAAGCAGGTGGATTTGCCGGCGCCGTTCGGCCCGATCATGGCGAGGAACTCACCGCGCCCCACGTCAAAGCTGACCTCGTTGACAGCGCGCACGCCGCCGAAAGCCTTGGACAGTGAACGGATGGAAAGCACGCTCATTGCTTCTTCTCCATACGCCGCCACAGCGTGGAGAAAGCGCCGACGATGCCCTGCGGGAAGGCCAGAACCAGCAGCAGGATGATGATGCCGAGCAGCGCGCGCCAATATTCGGTCTGCCGCATGACGGTGTCTTGCAACGTGGCGTACACAGACGCGCCGACGATGGGCCCGGTCAGCGTCTGGATGCCGCCAAGCAGCACCATCACCAGCCCGTCGATGGAGCGGCTGACGTGAATGGTTTCCGGCGAAATAGAGCCCTTGGCAAAGGCGAAAAGACCGCCGGCAATGCCGCAGACGCAACCTGCTACAGCAAAGCCGAGCCAGTGCACGCGTTTGACGTCGATGCCGATCGCTTCGGCCCGCAACGGGGAATCGCGGCCCGCGCGCATGGCGTAGCCGAACGGCGCGAACAGAAACCGCCGCAGCAACAGCACCGCAATGACGGCAAGCGCCAGCGTGAGCAGGAAATAGACCCAGGCCTTGTCGAACGGTGGCGGCGGCCACACGCCGATCACGCCATTGGAGCCGCCGGTCAGCGCCTCCCATTGGAACACGAGCGCCCAGACGATTTGCGCGAAGGCCAGTGTCAGCATCGCGAGATAGACACCGGAGAGCCGCACCGCAAACCAGCCGAATAATAATGCGCCGGCAAAAGCAACAATCGGCGCAGCAATCAACGCCAGCCCCATCGGAACGGCGAGCCATTTCACCAGCAGTGCCGCGCCATAGGCGCCGAGGCCAAAATAGGCGGCATGGCCGAACGAGTGCATGCCGCCGGGACCCATGATGAAGTGCAGCGACGTCGCAAAAATCACCGCGATCAGCACGTCGATGCCGAGAATGAGCAGATAAGGTGAGGCTTGCGCCAGCAGCGGCAGGCACACCAGCAGTACGACCACTGCGGCCCCGAGCATCTTGAGCGCCGGCGTCGCAGGCCGGATCGGGTACTCCGGCTCGGCAATCGAGCGCACCTGCGCCTGCGGGCGGCCAAGCAAGCCATAAGGCCGTGCGATCAACACCACCGCCATCACCAGGAATTCGGCGACCAGCGTGAGTTTCGAGAAATTCACGGTGGCAAAGCCGAAATCCACCACGCCGATGCCGATGCAGATCGCTTTCACCTCCGCGATGATGACGGCGGCAAGGTACGCACCGGTGATCGAGCCCATGCCGCCGACCACTACAACCACGAAAGCGTCGCCGATCGCGACCAGATCGGTGGCGAGGTTGGCGGGTTCGCGCGCCACCTGCAGCGCGCCGCCGAGGCCGGCAAGCGCGGCGCCGAGCGCGAACACACTCGTGAACAGCACCGCCTGGTTGACGCCAAGCGCGCCCACCATTTCCCGGTCCTGCGTTGCAGCGCGCACCAGCCGCCCGAAGCGCGTCCGCGCCAGCGCAAAATGCAGCACCAGCAGGACCAGCGGACCGATCACGATCAGGAACAGGTCGTAGCTCGGCAACTGGCGGCCGAGCACCTCGATCGAGCCACGCAGGCCGGGTGCGCGCGGACCGAGCAGATCTTCCGGCCCCCACAGCCAGAGTGCCGCGTCATTGATGACGAGCACGAGCGCAAAGGTGGCGAGCAATTGGAATAGTTCCGGCGCGCGATAAATTCTGCGCAGCAGCAGGATTTCGATGAGCGCGCCGATCAGCCCAACGACAACCGCGGTGGCGACGATTCCGCCCCAGAAGCCCAATGCGCCGTCGATCCGCGTGGCAAATGTGTAAGCGATATAGGTCCCCAACATATAAAGGGACCCGTGCGCGATATTGATGATGCGGGTGACGCCGAAGATCAGCGACAGGCCGACCGCGATAAAAAACAGGCCGGACGCGGTCGAGAGGCCGTTGAGAGCTTGAAATAAAAAAGCGCTGAAGGTCATCTCGGCCGCGCGGCGATCTCTCTTTCCCTCTCCCCTTGTGGGAGAGGGTGGCTCGCGCGGAGCGATAGCGAGCGCGAGCCGGGTGAGGGGGTTAAGACTATCGTGAGGCTACCACCCCTCACCCACCCTCGCTCGGCTTCGCCTCCGCATAGGCCAGCGCTCCGCGTTGGCCGTTCTTGGGCAAAGAACGAGTGCGGGGCGACGCTTACATCAATTCGAGTCCGCCGGACGCAGCTTCTTGACCTCGGCATCACCCGGCAGAACGGTTGCGCCATCGACATACTTAAAGTCAGACATCGTGCCTTTGCCGTTCTCCAGCGCGATCTTGCCGACATAGGCGCCCATCGTGGCCTGATGGTCGCTGGCGCGATACACGAACGGCCCGAACGGACTGTCGACCTTGAGGTTCTTGAAGGCCTCGACCAGTTTCTCGGTGTCGGTCGACTTCGCCTTCGCAATGCCGGCCGCCACCGACTTCATCGTCACGTAACCGACGATCGAGCCGAGCCGCGGATAGTCGTTGTATTTCTTCTTGTACGCGTCGACGAAGGCCTGGTGCTCCTTGGTCTTGATCTTGTCCCAGGGATAACCAGTGACCGTCCAGCCGACCGGCGCCTCGTCTTTCAGCGGATCGAGATATTCCGGTTCGCCCGAGAGCAGGCTCACGACGGTGCGATTCTTGAAGACACCGCGGGTATTGCCTTCACGCACGAATTTGGCGAGGTCGCCGCCAAACAGCACGTTGAAGATCGCATCCGGCTTGGCGTCGTCGATTGCCTGCGCCACGGCGCCCGCGTCAATCTTGCCGAGCGGCGTGGCCTGTTCGGTGACGAACTCGACATCGGGCTGCGCCTTCTTCATCAATGCCTTGAAATTCTCAACGGCCGACTGGCCGTATTCGAAGTTCGGATAGACCAGCGCCCATTTCTTCTTTTTCGCGGCGGTCGCCGCCGGCATCAGCATGGCGACTTGCATGTAGGTCGAGGCGCGCAGGCGGTAGGTATATTTGTTGCCGTTTTGCCAGGTGACCTTGTCGGTCAAAGGCTCGGCGGCCAGAAAGAACACCTTCTTCTGGCCGGCGAAGTTGGTGACCGCGAGGCCGATATTGGAGAGGAACGTGCCGGTGATCATCGCGACGCCTTCGCGGGTCACGAGTTCTTCCGCGACGCGAACGGCTTCTCCCGGGTTGGCGCCGTCGTCGCGCGAGACGACTTCCAGCTTCTTGCCGAGCACGCCGCCTTTGGCGTTGATCTCCTCGATCGCCATTTCCCAGCCCTTCTTGTAGGGGTCGAGGAAGGCGGGCTGCGACTTGTAGCTGTTGAGCTCGCCGATCTTGATGGTCTGCTGGGCCGAGGCCTGTGAAGCGAGGACAGCAGCGAGACTGCCTGCGAGCGCGAGAGAAAACACGTGACGCGTAAGTCTCATGACTTGGCTCCGTTCTGGGGTCCCGGCACGGCAAACTCGTTTGTACGCAAATAGTCCGTCCGGGCGCCCGACCTTGTCAACCCAAGCATAGCGCAGCTTTGTGCGTCATGGACGCGAGGGAGCTATGCGTCCGGCCTGTCGCGAAAACGGTCCATCAGCGGCTTGTCCTGGCCGCCATCGATTTCAATCATCGTGCCGTTGACCATTTCCATCATTGGCGAGGCCAGCATTACAACCAGTGATGCTACCTCCTCCACCTCGGCGATGCGGCCCATCGGGATCGACGCCGGCGCCAGCTTGTCGGCCTGTTCGCGAGGGATTTTCATGTCGCGCGCCATGGCATCGACCAGGCCGGCCCAGCGCTCGGTGCGCACCGGGCCGGGATTGACCGCGACAAAACTGATGCCGTTCTTGCCGTATTGGCCGGCGAGCGAGAGCGTGAGGTTCTGCCCTGCCGCATTCGCCGCGCCCGGGCAGATTTCCCAATAGGACGGCTTCACGCCGTCATTGCCGATCAGGTTCACCACGCGTCCGCCGCCCTGCTTGACCATGATCGGCAGCACGTAACGCAGGCAGCGCACATAGCCCATGAACTTGAGCTGAAGGCCCTTCTCCCAGTCGTCTTCGGTGAGATGCTCGATGACGCCGCCGGCGGCGGAACCGGCATTGTTGACCATGATGTCGACGCGGCCGAGTGCCTTGTGAGCTTGCTCGATGAAGTTTTTGGCGTCGGCGTCCTGGCGCAGGTCGGCCGGAATGGCGACGATCTTGCGTCCCGTCTCCTTGGCGATTTCCTTCGCCGTCGCCTCGAGCGGTTCCTTGCGGCGCGCGCAGATCGCGACGTCGACCCCTTCCTTGGCCAGCATCAAGGCGATGCCCTTGCCGATGCCTTCGCTGCCGCCGGTGACCAGCGCGGTCTTGCCCTTGAGCTTGAGGTCCATCGCAGTACTCCCGATTTTTATTTGGACGGTTTATGCGCGAGCCAACGGCCGGCTTCGGCCGCGGCAAACAGATCGGCGAGCGCTGCATTGAATGCCGCCGGCTCCTCCGTCGGAACGTTGTGGCCGGTGCGCGGTATCATCAGCAACCCTGCGGTCGGTGCCGATACGCTTGAGGAACACGCTGCCGTCGATGCAGGGTTCGTCCTCGTCGCCGACGATGATCAGCAGCGGCACGGAAAATTTCTTCAGCGCCACCTCCATCTCCCACAGCGTCGGCCGCTTGAGCTGAAGATTGAGCATGGTGTGCGCGTGGCCTTCGGCGGAATGGTCGGCCAGCATGCGCGCGAATTCGGCGTAGCCGCGCGGATCCTTGTTCTTCTGGGCCTGGCGCATCGGCGCGTCGGCATATTTCGCCGCCGCCGCCGCGATCCCTTCATCGGCAAACATCTTGCCGACTTCGGCGGCCAGCGCCTTCATTTCCTCGCGCTTCTTGACGTCGGGCGTCGACCCCCAGCCGCAACCGGCCGCAACGACAGAAATACAACGCTTCGGTGCATTGATGCCGACATGCAATGCCGTGTAGGCGCCCATGGAGTGGCCGACGACGTGCGCCTTCTCGATCTTGAGCGCGTCCATCAGCGCGAGCACGTCGTCGCGCGCGATATCCTGGCTGTATTTCGCCGCGTCGGAGGGAACGTCGGACGGCGGATAGCCGCGCTGGCTGTAGGTGATGCAGCGATGCGCGCGGGAGAAGAACCGCATCTGCATCTCCCAGGTGCGGTAGTCGCCGGCATATTCATGCACAAAGATGACCGGCGTGCCGTGCCCGGCTTCTTCATAATAAAGCCGCGTCCCGTCCTGCGCGGTGATATGCGGCATCACGCCCTCCGGTTACTCGGGACAATTATTTGCACACAAACGAAACCAGAGTAAAGTCTCGCTCGCGTTCAGGCCAAGTGACGAGCAAGATCATGGTTTGAACGGCCACGAGGGGGAATAGTCCATGGTCAATTTGTCTCGACGCGGCCTTGCCGCGCTCGCCTTCACGCTTGCGATCGCCGGAACGCCATCCGTGCCGGCGCAGGCCCAGCAGAAGCCGGTCATCAAGGTCTCCAGCCTCACGCTGCCGGTATTCAATCCGCTGGTATGGAATATCATGAAGGCGAAAGGCTTCGACGCCAAACACGGCTTTGAACTTGACGCCCACGCCTATCCCTCGATTTCAGCCTTCTACGCGGGCTTTGCCACTGGCGAGACCGATGTGCTGATTGGCGGCCCGACGATTTTGCAGAAGCTTTATCAGGAGGGCGTACCGGTGCGCATTATTGCCACCGGCTTCACGCTCGCCGATCTCGTCATCTTCACCAAGAACGACGCCATCAAATCGCTGGCCGATCTCAAGGGCAAGCAACTCGCCGTCGATATGGGCGGCTCGCAATTCCAGGTCACCAAGATGTACCTCGCTGCCAAGGGCATCGACCTCGGCAAGGACATCACGGTCGTCAACGCCAATTTCGCGGTGGCCCGCGCGCAGCTTGAGGCCGACCGCGTCGACGCCGCGCTGGTGATCGAACCGCTGGCCAGCATCATCGCCAAGCAAAATCCCGGCTGGAAAGTCATCTTCAACGGCGCGGCCGGCTGGAAGGAAATCACCGGCACCGACGGCTGGGAAATCGTCACCGCGATGCGCGCCGATGCCATCGCGAAAAATCCCAACGCGCCGAAGATGCTGGTTGCGGCGCTGCAGGACGTCGCCGCGTTCATGTCCTCGAACACCGCGGAAGCCGACAAGATCGCCAACGAGACGCTGAAGTTGCCGCCGGGCATCCTCACCGCGGCGCTGGAAAGCAAGCGCCTGCAGATGATCATCAAGCCCGCCTGGGAGCCGGCCACGAAAAAATCCATCACCGACATGATGGAACGCGCGGTGAAGGCCGGATTCTACGAAAAGATGCCGGACGCGAAGATCATCTATGCGCCATGAGGAAATCAGCGGGTCTGTCCCGAGCCTAGTCTTCCCGCGGCAGACCCTCGTTTCCCTCCTCGTCTTTGCGGTCTGCTGGGAGGCGCTGTCGCATCTGGCGCCCTATCTCGGGATTCCGCCATTCGCCATCCCGAGCCTGCTGAAGATCGCCAAGAGCATCGCCACCGTCACGCCGGCCGATATCGCGGTGACGCTGGCGCGCGTGATCGGCGCGCTGATCGCCTCGTTCGTGATTGGCTTGGCGCTCGCGATGGCGATGTACCGCTCCGAGCGCCTCGAAAAATATCTGCACCCGATGATCCGCATCCTGATGGCGGTGCCCGTGGTATCGTGGATTCTGTTCGCGGTGCTGTGGTTTCCCGGCGTCGAATTCCGCATCGGTTTCGTTCTGGTTGTCGTGTGCGGCCCGGTCTTCCTGGTCGACACGCTCGACGCCATGCGCAGCGTGCCGCGCGAATTGCGTCATATGATGCAGTCGTTCCGGCCGACCACGTGGCAATACTTCTTCAAGCTGATGCTGCCGGCAATCATTCCGACGATCTTCACCAGCTGGAAGGTGAACATCAGCCTCGCCATTCGCGTCGTGACGATCGCCGAGTTGGTCGGCGCAGTGACCGGCATCGGTCATCAGCTGTCGGTCGCACAAGAATTGTTCTCGGTTGCCGACGTGTTTGCGTGGACCATTGTGCTGGTGGCTTTGCTGTTCCTGCTTGAAGCCATGGTGGCGCGGGTCGAAGCCCGGCTATTGCGGTGGCGGCCATGAGCGGTTTCCGCACTCTCTTTCTTACCCTCCCCCTTGTGGGGAGGGTCGACGCGCTAGGCGCGTCGGGGTGGGGGTCGCTGTGAGTACACGACGACCCCCACCCCCGGCCCCTCCCCACAAGGGGGAGGGGAGCAGTGGCGGCCCGCCACCGATCGACGTGCGCGGCCTGCGCAAGGTGTTCCGGCAGACCACAACAGGACAGTCCGTCGTCGCCATCGATCGGCTCGATCTCACCATCGCGCCGAAAGAAGTCGTGGCCATTGTCGGCCAGACCGGCTGCGGAAAATCCACATTCTTCGACCTGATGATCGGGCTGGATGCGCCGAGCGAAGGCACAATCCGCATCGGCGACAAAAGCCCCCATGCTGACTTCGATTATTTCCGTGGCCGGATCGCGACGGTGTTCCAGCAGGACCGCCTGCTGCCCTGGCGCTCGGCGCTGGACAACGCAAAGCTTCCTCTCGAACTCATCGGCCTGTCCGAAGACGAGCAACGCGAGCGCGCGCTCACCTGGCTCAAGCGTCTTGGCCTCGGGCAATTCACCAATGCCTATCCGCACGAATTGTCGGGAGGCATGCGCCAGCGCGTGGCCATCGCGCGCGCTTTTGCGGTCGAGCCTGACATCATGCTGGCGGACGAAGCCTTCGGCCATCTCGACGAAGTGACGGCGGCGGAACTGCGCGAGACCTTTCTGGCGCTAGCGCGTGAGTGTGGCTCCACCGCGATCCTGATCACGCATCAGCTGGAGGAAGCCATCGGCGTCGGCGACCGCATCATCGTGTTCGGCAAGTCGGCGAAATTGCTCGCCGATATCCACGTCGCGCATTGGCCGAAGAAGAAATATGCGCTGCTGCGCGAGGCGATTCAGTCCACTTTGCAAACCAATAGCCCGGATCCAAGGCTTAAGGATCTAGCGCCGGCGCCGAAACGTAAAAAGCCGAAACGCTAGTTGCCCAAGATCGCCTTCGCGGCGTCGCCGATGGCCTCAACATTTTCGCCCGCATCGAGGAAGCACACGATCCGGCACGGGCAGCCTTCGAGGCCTTCGTAGCGCCAAGGAAACGCGCCGATGATGCAACGCTTGCCCAGCATCATTTCAATGTCGCCGCCGAGATTCTCGGCGTGCAGCAGGCCTTCCTGGAACGCCCAGTTGTGAAACGGGAAGACGTCGGCCGAGACCTTTCGGCCGGATTTCTTATGCGTGTATTCGAAGGTCCCGAAGAATTCCGCCGGCGTCTTGCCGTGCTTTTTCGTGAACTCGTCAGCGAGGTCGGGACGCATATAGCGGATCGACGTATTCATCGAATGGTCGCAGGAGCCGCAATCCATGCCCCACCATTTGATCTTCTTCTTGAACATCCAGTGCAGGGTGTCGAGATTGGGGCCGGGGTGATAGCAGAAGTAGCGCACCAGATCCTGCTGCGGCTGGCCTTCGTAGTGTTTGTGCCAGCCGGTGTGCAGAATAAGGATGTCGCCTTCGCGGATATCGGCGCCGGCGCTTTCGATCATCTGCGGCGTGATCACCGCCCAGTCATGCATCTGCTTTGAGATGTCGACCACGACGCCGCGATTGCACAGATAATCGAGCGGCAGATGCGCCATGTCGCCTTTGCGATTGTCGGTGGCGTGCATGGCGCCGTCGAAATGCGTGCCGACATGCAGCGCGGTATCGATGCGTTGCGCGACAATCCGCACCGTCTGCAGATTTTGCGCGTAATACATCTTGTTGCCGGCATAGCCGACCCAGCCGGGGGTATGCACATTCATAACGTGCGAAAGATCGACGATTTTCATTGCAATGGTCCTGGTGGCTTTTCGCGGCGCAGCCTAATCGATCACAACAGGCCGCGCAGCGCCAGATGCGCACCGAGCACCAGGAGACCAATGAAGAAGCACAACCGAAATGTTTCCGCGCGCACTTTCCCGCGCACCACTTGCCCGAGCCACATCCCCACAAGTGCTGCGGCAAGGGCCAGCAGCGAAGGCCCGGCGAGCGACATCTTCACCTGCCCGCCATAGGCGAGCGCCAGCGCGAGTGTGAGGGTCGAGACCGTGAACGACAGGCCCAACGCCTGCACCATCTTGTCGCGGTCGAATTGCAGCGATTGCACGTAGGGCGTGCCCGGCATGACGAAAATGCCGGTCGCCACCGTGATCGCGCCGGTCGCAGCCCCCATGAGCAGGCCGAGCCAAATTTCAGCATGCCGCGGGACGGAAAAGTGCACTTTGATCAGGCCGAGCCCGGCGTAGACCACCAGCGCCAAACCGAGCCAGACAGTTGCACGGCCGCTGTCATCATGCGGAAGCAGCACCGCGCCGGCGAAGGTGCCGGCGCAAATGCCCACGAGCATCGGCCATAGCCGCCGCGCCAGCGCCATCACGCCGCCGCCGACCGCGGCCTGCCAGACATTCGTCACCAGCGACGGCACGACCAGGATCGCCGCCGCCTGCGCCGGCGTCATCAGCAGGCCGAGCAGACCGATCGCCACCGTCGGCAGACCGAGGCCGATCACGCCCTTGACGAAGCCGGCTAGCAGGAAGGCCCCGGCCGTCGCGATGAGAATGTGCGCAGACTCCACGTCGGCACCTGTAATTTCGCCCGGCAGACCCTGTGCGAAGGCTTGTCCGGATGCAATGCGCATGGACGCAACCCTGCATTCGATTTCGGCGAAGCCTGCTTCGTTGCCGCCGGTGCTGGTTCGATGCCATACTTTATTTTCAGCCTTTCCATCGGGCGGAGCCGCATTGCATGCCGGAAGTTTTCGTAGCCAAAGCTGCCCAGTTCCCCGACGGCGAGCGCCGGATCGTCGCGCACGGCGGGCGCGAGATCGGCGTGTTCCACTGGCAGGGAAAGTTCTACGCCTACGAGAACCTGTGCGTGCACCAGGGCGGACCCGCCTGCGAGGGCATCATGATGCATAAGGTCGAGGACGTGCTCGGTTCCGATCGCAGCTGGCTCGGCCAGAAGTTTTCGGGTGAGGAAATCCATTTCGTCTGCCCCTGGCATGGCTATGAATACGATCTCAAAACGGGCGAGTGTGCTGCCGACCGAAGCCTGAAGCTGAAAAAGTTCGAAGTGCTCAAGCGCGGGGAGGACATCTATGTCGTCGCAAGCTGAAACGATTGCGCGCGTGAGCGATGCCGAAATCCAGGACATGCTGGCGAATGCCGTGCGGCTCTACGCCGAACGCGCCGCCGAACATGACGGCGCCCTGCCCGCCTTTGCGCCCGACGCCGCCAGCGCGACCGACGTGATGGTGACGGTGACTGCAATGCTCAAGGCCGTGAACCTGCAGGTATTCGAGCTCGGCATGTGGCAAGCGTGGGGCGGAAACGGTGAAATGAAAAGGCTCCTTATGACCATGCCCCGAGGCGTCATGTCCCGCGCAAGCGGGAACCCAGAGCCGCTTGGAATAGCCTTGCAATTGTCGCTCCTGGATCCCCGCTTTCGCGGGGACGAGCGGAAGAGGAATAACAAACGCCATGGATCTTCCGCTCAGCGACTTTCGCCGCATGGAGGTCGAGGAATTCGACACCAGCAAGCTGCTTGGCCCACGCGGCGCAGCAGGCCACCGAACGCGGCTACAAGAATTTTCCGATCGTGGATGTCGATTCGCACCACTACGAAAGTGAATCGATCGACGAGATTCTCGAATATATGGATGACCCGGTGCTGCAGCAGCTGGCGCGCAGCGCGCGGCAAGCGAGTGCGAAAAGCGTCGGCATGCTGCCGGCCGGTGTCGGCTACCAGGACATGGGCGGGCGCGTCATGCGTTACGCGGTACGCGGGATGGAAAAGACCGAGCCCGGCGTACACCGCGATATCGCTTTGACGCGCCGCTGGATGGACGCGATCGGTATCGACGTCGCCGTTATGTTTCCCACGCCGATGCTCCAGCTCGGGCTGCACCCGCAGGTCGAGGTCGAAGTGGCACTGGCGCGCGCCTATAACCGCTGGCTGACCGAACGCGTGCTGGCGCACGAGCCGCGCATCCGCTCGATGCTCTACCTGCCGTTCAATGACGCCGATGCCGCATTCAAGATGGTGCAGGAATTCGGCCAGACCAGGGGCGTGGTCGGATTCATGGTGACGTCGGCGCGCTACAAGCCGGTGCATCACAATTCCTACATGAAGACTTATGCGCTGATGGAAGAGATGGGCCTGCCGCTAGCATTTCATGCCGGCTACAACTGGAACGACCAGACCGTGGGCATGATGAACCGCTTCATCTCGGTGCACGCCCTCGGTTTCGTCTTCTACAACATGGTGCATCTCGCCAACTGGATCACCAACGGCCTGCCGGAACGGTTTCCCAAGCTCAAGGTCTTGTGGGTCGAAAGCGGGCTCGCCTGGGTGCCGTTTATGATGCAGCGCTTCGACAACGAATATATGATGCGCTCGTCGGAAGCCCCGGCCCTGACGAAAAAGCCGAGCGACTATATGCGCGACATGTATTTCTCCTCGCAGCCGATGGAAATGACCGACATGGCGGCGCTGGAGCAAACCTTCCGCATGATCAACGCGGAAAACCAGTTGCTCTATTCATCCGACTATCCACACTGGGACTTCGATCTGCCCTCGACGATATATGACCTGCCGTTCCTGGGCGAACAGGCCAAGCGCAATATTCTCGGCGGCAATGCGATGAAGCTGTTCAATCTCAAACTGCCGGCGCAAAAGCTGGCACGCGTCGCATAGGCCGGATATAGACTGAAGGGAGGATTCAAAGTGCGCATACTTCTGGCGTTGATTTCGTGTACGCTGCTTCTGACAATGGGCGCGTCGGCACAGGATGCCGCGGCCACTTTCCCGAACAAGCCGATCAAGATCGTCGTCTGCGTTCCGGCCGGTGGCGGCGTTGACACGGTGACGCGCATCGTTGCCGAAGGGCTGCATCAGAAGCTCGGCCAGCCGGTGGTGGTGGAGAACCGCGCCGGCGCGGCCGGCAATATCGGCGCGGAATACGTGTTCACCTCCGACCCGGACGGGTACACCTTGCTCGCCGCGCAGCCGGCGCCGCTGACGGTCAACCCGTTGCTTTACAAGAAGCTGAATTTCGACCCCACCCAATTCGAGCCGGTCGCAATCATGACATCGATTGCGAACGTGCTGCTGGTGCGTCCTGATTTCCCGGCCAAGACCGCGAAAGAATTCGTCGACTACCTGAAGGCCAATCCCGGTAAGGTCAATTATGCCTCGCAAGGTATCGGCACCACCTCGCATCTGACCGCGGCGCTGTTCGAGCGCGTGACGGGCACCAAGCTGGTGCACGTGCCCTACAAGGGAACGGCGCCGGCGCTCAATGACATCATCGCCAGCCACGTCGATTTCATTTTCATGGAGCTTGCTTCAGCAATCAAACTGCACGAGGCCGGCAAGGCCCGAATCCTCGCGGTCGCCACCGACAAGCGCATTTCCAACTTGCCCAATATCCCGACGCTCGATGAAGCCGGCGTAAAGGGCTTCGAGTCCGGCACCTGGAACGCATTGGCCGCGCCGCCGAAGACGCCAGCAGCAGTGGTCGCCAAACTCAACAAGGCCGTGAATGAAGTACTGCACGGCCCACAGGCGCAGGACCACTTTGCAAAGATCAACCTGCGCGCCGCCAGCGGCTCGCCGGCCGAAGCCGCAGCCTTCATCAAGAAGGAAACCGAAGTCTGGGGCGGCGTCATCAAGGACGCCCACGTCGAAGCGAACTGACGCGCTCAATCCCAGTTTATTGTGAAAACGAACCGAACCCGGGCACGCCCGGGTTCGGATTGCTCACTGTGCCACTGTCGCGGCTTTATGTTTCTTTTTCTTCTCGTTCTTGTCGTGGTCGTCTTTGTTCACGTTGAAATAAACGGGAAGCGACCAAGTCGGCAGCCACAGCGGCAACGAATCCTTGACCGCGCGCCAGGTGTTGTCATGCTGCTTGGCGATGTCCTCGGCCTCAGCGGTCTGTTTGGACTTCTTCTCCTTCGCGGCAGCGATGACCGGCGAAACGGCGACAGCCGCGGCAACAAGCAGAAATGCGAGCTTTTTCATAATACCCCCCTGGCAAAAGCGGCCGTCTCGACCGTCGTTTTGCGGTTCCATCATCGATTGGGGCGGTATTTTTGCAAGTGGGAGGCGGGCGTCCGGCCCGTGCCGCCCGCTTTGTCCCCGATTCAATTTTTAAACAGGCAATCCAAACGACGGCCCCGCCGGCTCCGGCCCTCTGGCGCGCCTAAAGGCTAGGACTATAGTCAGCACACGGCTGGGATTCGAGGGACGCCCGGCGGCCAAATGTCCGTCGCGTTTTTGCCGACAGCACCATCGCCAGGGCGTATAATGCGGCGACCTCACCGGCTATAAGCTGGAAATCAATACCGCGTAAGGAGACGACCATGGACGAGAGAACGCGCGACCCGCTGCAGATCCGCGCCGAAGACATCAACCCGCGCTACAACTGGGCGCGCGCCCTGCCCTCACTCGGTACCATGGGCGTCGACTTCGAGGAGCGCGTCGATTACCGGCGCTTGCACCGTTACCGGCTCGGCCGCGTCAAACAGGCTCTGGAGAAATCCGAGCTCGGCGCCTTGCTCGTTTTTGACGTCAACAACATCCGCTACATTACCTCGACCAAGATCGGCGAATGGGAGCGCGACAAGCTGTGCCGCTGGGCGCTGCTCACCCGCAACGGCGACCCGATTTTGTGGGACTTCGGCTCGGCCGCCATCCACCACAAGCTCTATACGCCGTGGCTCAAGCCGGAGAACTGCAAGGCCGGCATCATTGGAATGCGCGGCATGGTCGATCCCGCGTTCGGCCTGATGACCAAGCACGCCAAGGAGATTGCCGCGCTGATCAAGGAAGCCGGCTGCGAAAAGATGCCGATCGGCGTCGATATCATCGAGCCACCGATGATGTTCGAATTGCAGAAGGCGGGCCTCAATATCGTGGATGGCCAGCAGGTCATGCTCGAGGCGCGCGAAGTCAAGTCGCAGGACGAGATTGCGCTGCTCAACCGCGCCGCCGCGATGGTGGACGGCGCGTATCACATGATCAACGAGGAGCTCAAACCGGGCGTGCGCGAGAACGATATTGTCGCGATGGTCAACGAGTTCCTCTATCGGCACGGTTCCGACGACGTGGAAGCTGTCAATGCCATTTCTGGCGAACGATGCAACCCGCATCCACACAATTTCACCGACCGCATGATCCGGCCGGGCGACCAGGCTTTCTTCGATATTTTGCAGTCGTTCATGGGCTATCGCACCTGCTACTACCGCACCTTCAATGTCGGCCGCGCGACGCCCGCGCAACACGACGCATACAAGAAGGCGCGCGAGTGGCTCGACGGGGCGATCGAGCGTATCAAGCCGGGCGCGGCCACCGCGCACATCTGCGGAGCTTTCCCCAAGGCGGAGGAATTCGGTTTCCCGGACGAGACCTCGGCCTTCGGCCTGCAGTTCGCGCACGGTCTCGGCCTGGCTTTGCACGAGCGGCCGATCATCTCGCGGGTCGTCTCGATGGATCATCCGACCGAAATCAAGGAAGGCATGGTGTTTGCCATCGAAACTTATTGCCCGGCGACCGACGGTTATTCCGGCGCGCGCATCGAAGAAGAGGTGGTCGTCACCGACAAAGGGTGCCGTTTGATCACGCTGTTCCCGGCCGAAGAACTGCCGATCGCGAACAGGTACTGAGAGTCCGGCCTCATGGTGAGGAGCAGCGCGAAGCGCTGCGTCTCGAACCATGGGGCCGCCCTCGTCCTTCGAGACGCACCCTTCGGGTGCTCCTCAGGATGAGGGCGGGTTAGAGTCAGCCCTAACTCTAAGCCTTCCCGCCCAATGCACCCGCCTGAGCCATTGCCGCCGGAAGCGCGACGCTCATCGAATCCACCATCGAGGTCGGGATCAAAATGGTCGCGCCACGTTCCTTGGTGGTCTCGTAAATGATGTTCATGGCGCGCAGATGCAGCGCCGCCGGCTCGCCAGCATAAGTGCGTGCCGCCTCGACAAATTTGGCGGCGATGGCCGCTTCGGCCGAGCCAAGGATGACGCGCGCCTCTTTTTCACGTTCCGCCTGCGCCTGGCGCGACATGGCGTCCTGCAAGGCAACGGGGATGGCGACGTCGCGAATCTCTACCGAGTTGACGGATATGCCCCAATCAGAGGTCTTGTGGGCAATCTCGGTGCGCAGCACCTCGTCCGCCGCTTTACGCTCCGCCAGCAGCGCCGACAGATGCGAGGCGCCGATCATTTCACGCAAGGACGTCTGCGCCACCCGATCGATGGCCGAACGATAGTCGGTGATATTGAGCGCGGCGCGCTGGGCGTCGTGCACGTGCCAGAAGATCACGGCGTCGACATTGACCGGCACCGTGTCTCGCGTCAGCGCCTGCTCGGCGTTGAACTGCGTGGTCTGGATCCGCTCGTCGATGACGGCGGTCACGCTGTCGATGACGGGTATGATCACGAACAGCCCGGGCCCCTTCACGCTGGATAGTTTACCCGCGCGCAGGATGACGAAGCGTTCCCAGTTGTTCGCCATCTTGAGAGAAAATGCAGTGAGCACCGCGAGAACGGCGAAACCGATGCCGGCCGCCTGAAGGCCTGCAACAAACAGCAATGCACCGATGGCAGCAAAAATAATGGTGACAAGCGAGGTGATGGGATTCATGGCAAAGCTCCGCGTTGCAAAAATGAGTCGCGGCGCAGTCGGCGACAACGCCGTGCACTGGAGATACGGCTTTTGGACGAAACTACAAGGCGGCCTGACGACGTCGTTCCCGCTATTCCAGGAATTCAATTCCGTATTTGCCTGCAATCGCTTTGAAATCTGCTGTCGGACCGCCCTGTGCGGCCGCTGTCAATGCGCCTGTCACGTCTTCGACAAACGCATCGAAGATGCCCCCCGGCGACGAGATGATGAGTTCGCGGCCGGCTTCCGGACCAATGCTCTTGATGCTGTGCGGGGTGCCGCGCGGCGCAAACATCATTTCGCCGGGCCCAAGCATGAGCGTGGCCTCGCCCAGCCGGCACTCGTAGCGGCCTTCGCAAATAATATGCATTTCGTCGTAGGTGGGATGCCGGTGCAGGCTCGCCGCTGCGCCCGGCGGCTCAATTGCCTCGCATAGAGTATAGGCCTCGCCGGTTTCGGCTGCGCTGGTCTTGAATGTCAGCGTGATACGGCCGAGCTGGTATGACTTGCCTTCGCCAGGCCGGAAGTATCGTGCCTGCACTGTCATGGTTGCCCCCTCGCGCGCGTCAGGCCGAAGCCTTCTCCTTCAAATGCGGAAATCGCTCGCTCAAGAGCGAGCCGGGGTAGTAGGTCGGCTTGAATGCGGGATGAGCACGAATATTGTCGAACCAGGTGACAACGCGCGGCAAATCCTGCCAGTCCGGCATGCCAAGGTCATCCATACGGATAAGGGCTGGCATTACCGCCACGTCGGCAAGGGTGATGTCCTTGCCAAGGAGCCAGGGGCCCCCGTTGCTTTTGATCTCGGTATCCATGCGCTCATAGGCCCGGCGCAGGCGGGCAAGCGCGCCATCCATTTCCGCCTTCGGAAAACCGGTTTGCCCCATCGTGAGCATGAATTCGCTGCGAATTGGCTTCGATTCCGCCATGGCGACGAAGGCGTCGCGGTTCATTTTCTGGAAGCTCGGCAGGAACGCGAGGTTGAAGGTCGGAACCCGCACGGCGGCGGCCGGCATTTCGTCAATGAAATGCATCAGCGCGCGCATGCGGGCGCGCACGACGGGATCCTTGGGCGTGAAACTATCGTTTGGCGCGACTTCGTCGAGGTATTCGGTGATGACGGTCGAATCGATGACAATGGCGCCGTCATGGTCGAGCGTGGGCACGACGCCATTGGGATTGAGCTTGAGGTAATCGGGCTTGAGCTGGTCGCCCTCGAGCAGATTGAGTTTGACTTCGTCGAACGGAAGTTTCTTCGCATTGAGAACAAAGCGGACACGCTGGCTGCAGGTCGACTGCGGCGCGTTGTAGAGCTTAAAGGCCATTGCGAACTCCCGTTCTGCACTTGCGTGGGCACGCTACGGAGGATGCCGCATGCGTTTGACGCATATCCACTATGAAGTTTACGGGCAATTTACTTGTGGTGGACACTCTAGCCCGGTTCACTGAACACGTGCGCAGCCGCCGTTTTCCTCCCTATAGGCTTAGACGGCGGCGTGAATCCTCCACCTTATGCACACGGGCCCCGCAAGGGGCCCTTTTTTTATTCCTCCGTCATCGCCGGGCTTGTCACCGCAAGTCGGGTTCACCCGACTTGCGGCTTTCAAGTGTGCGGAAGTCGGGCAAGCCCGACTTCCAATGCGATCCCGCTTAGTCGGGCATCGTGCGTCCCTAAGCGAGATGGCCGGCACAAGGCCGGCCATGACTTACTCCAGCCCCGTCGACACGTTCTTGTTTTCCGGCGTGAGCTTCATGCCGGCGGCAAGAGCCATCGTTTCGGCCAGCGCCGCGAAGTCCTTCTGCAAATATTCTTCCGGATTCTTCTGCAACGTGGCGGCGCCGAAGTGGGTTTGCAGCACTTCGCGCGTGGCAGCGGTGACCGGCATCGGCACGTCCCATTCGCGGCCGAGCTCGAGGCCGAGATCGAGATCCTTGCGCAGCAACTCCGGCGTGAAGGTTGTGGTCCAGTCGAGATTGACCAGCGCCGGCGTCTTGTAGCGCGTGAACATCGAGCCCATCACGCCGTTATTCATGAATGCGAGGAAGGCATGACGCGGCACGCCCATCTTATTGGCGAGCAGCGTGATCTCGATCAGGTTCTCGATCACCACGCCAAGCATGACGTTGTGCGCGATCTTGCAGATGCGCGCCAGTTCGCCATCGCCGACATAAGACACGCCTTGCGGCGCGAACACTTCGATCAGCGGCATCGCGATCTTGGCGTCGGCTTCGGGGCCTGACACCACCGACGACAGCTTGCCGGCCTTGATGACCTTGGCATTGCCCGACACCGGCGCGGCCAGGAAGCTCACGCCTTTTTCGGTCAGACGCTTGCGGATGGCGGCCAATTCCTCAACCGAAATTGATGAGCAGTCGACCAGCATCTTCGGCTTTTTCGCGCCGCTCAAAAGACCGTCCTTGCCAAAGACAACTTCCTCGACGTCCTTGCCGGTGGAAACGATGGCGAACACCACATCGCAATCGGCGAGTTCGACCGGCTTGTCGACCAACTTGCCGCCCTTGGCGGCGAGCGGTTCGGCCTTGGCGCGGGTGCGGTTCCAGATCGTCACGTCGTGGCCAGCCTTGAGCAGGCGCTCGGCCATGGGCGTTCCCATGCGGCCCGCCCCGATCCAGCCGATCTTTTGTGCAGTCTTCGACATCACGAAACTCTCCCGTTGAAACTTGTCGCGGTCCAGGCGCGCGTGGCGGGGCTTTAGCCGGTCTGCCGCAATTGCGCCAGAGGCGACTTACTGGCTGAGAATCCGCATAGACGCATGCTTGTGGTGGGCGTTCAAAGCGCATTATCCTTCCAGCAAGGCCGGTCACAAGGCCACGAGGGATCCGCGCTCAAACCGCTTTGGCCCAGCTCGCGGGAGGAAAACAGGCTCCGATGCAGGATGCCGTCACCACAATTGCAGTGAACGGCGCTGCGGGCCGTTCGCAAACCAGCGAGCGCCTGCGGCTGATCGCGCGCAATATTTTTCCATTCGTCGTTGTCGGGACGATTTGGGAAATTGTCGCGTGGGCGGGCGTTTTTCCGCGTCGTCTGTTTCCGACGCTGGAAGAGGTAGCGGCCTCCTTTGTGCATCTCACCGTCACGGGGATTCTCCCGCACCACGCCGTCGAGACAGTCATCCGCCTGCTCAGCGGCTTTGCTTTGGCCGCCATTTTCGGTGTCAGCATCGGCGTGCTGATGGGACGCTCACGCCGCGCCGAGGATATTTTTCTTCCGCTGGTGAGCATTTGCGCACCGATCCCCGGCCTCGCTTACGCGCCTTTGTTCCTGCTCTGGTTCGGCCTGGGTAATATTTCGGCCGTCCTGCTGGTCGGCTTCGTGTCGGCCTTCCCGATCATTTTCAACAGCTGGACCGGCGTGAAGGCGGTGAAGGAGATCTGGGTACGCTCGGCGCAATCCATGGGCGCGGACGATCGCCGGCTGTTCAGCCACGTGATCCTTCCGGGCGCCTTACCTTACATTCTCACCGGCCTCCGGCTCGGCCTGGCGCAAGCCTGGCGTATCCTTGTCGCGGTCGAGATGCTCGCAGCCGTGCCTTGGGGTCTCGGCTGGTTGATTTTCGGTGCACGGGAATTCCTCAACACAGATGCCATGCTGGCCGGGATCACCGTCATTGCGCTCATCGGCCTTGGGCTTGAAAAATTCGTGTTCCAGAAAATCGAAGACTACACCGTGGTGCGCTGGGGAATGGTCACCGCATGACCGAAAACGGACAACGCAACCGCTCGTTCATCCGCGCCGCGATCACGCTTGCCGTCGCGGCGGCCATCTACGAGGCGTTGGCGCGCAGCGGCTATTTCGCGCCCGCCTTGCTGCCAACCATTCCGGCCATTGCGAAAACTCTGTTCGCAATGTTTGCCGATGGCAGCATCATCGAGCATGCCGCTTTCACGATGTACCGGGTTATGTTCGGCTTTAGCCTTGCGGTGGTCGTAGGCATCCCGCTTGGAATCCTGATGGCGCGCTTTAGTGCAATCGAGGGTTTCTGTCTGCCACTGGTCAGCGCGCTGATGCCGATCCCTTCTTTCGCCCTGGTGCCGTTGTTCATGCTCTGGTTCGGCATCGGCAATCTCACGACAATCCTCATCGTGTTCTATGCCGCAACGTTCCCCATGGTGTTCAATACCTGGTCAGGCGTGAGGTCCGTCAATCCGCTTTGGTTGCGCGCGGCCGGCGCCATGGGCGCCGACGAGAATTCTTTGTTCTGGAAAGTGATCATCCCGGGCGCCTCGCCTTTCATCATTACCGGCATGCGGCAGTCATTCTTGCGTGCCTGGATCGCCGTGGTCGGCGCAGAAATGATCGCAGCCTCCGACTGGGGGCTCGGCTGGGTCATTTTCGACGCCAAGGAATTTCTCAACGCCGACATCATGCTGGCCTCGCTCGCCGTCATTGGCGCGATCGGTTACGCCTTCGAGCGCCTGGTGTTCGGCTCGATCGAGCGCGCGACCGTGCAGCGCTGGGGCATGGTACGCCTGGCCAAGGGTTAAGACGGGATTTGACGGAACAAACGGCACAACATGGTCCCTATCGAAATTAAAGACGTCTCGCTGGTCTACGATACGCCCGGCGGCAAGGTCCCCGGCGTGCAGGGACGTCAGCATCAATATCGATGCGTCTGAGTTTGTCTGCATTGTCGGGCCGTCCGGCTGCGGCAAATCCACGTTGTTGAACATCATCGCAGGTTTCCTGTCGCCGGCCGCTGGTGAAATCCGCATCGGCGGCAAGCCGGTGACCGGGCACGGCATGGACCGCGGCGTCGTATTCCAGGATTTCGCCCAGCTTTTCCCGTGGCGCACGGCGCTCGGCAACGTCACTTTTGGTCTCGAGATGAAAGGCTTGCCCAAGGATGAACGCGATAAAATCGCGCGTGAACAGCTGCGCCTGGTCAAGCTCGAGAAATTCACGAGCTCATACCCGCACCATCTGTCGGGCGGCATGCAACAGCGGGTCGCCATTGCACGCGCGCTGGCATACAATCCATCCGTCCTGCTGATGGACGAACCGTTCGCGGCGCTCGACGCAATGACCCGCGACGATATGCAACGGCTGCTCGCCGACGTGTGGCGGGAAACCCGCAAGACCGTGATTTACGTGACGCATAACGTGGCGGAAGCGGTCTATCTTGCCGATCGCGTGGTGGTGATGAGCGCGCATCCCGGCACCGTGAAAAAAATCGTCAAAATCGATCTGCCGCGCCCGCGCGACCCGTTAAGCGTGGAATTCGTCGAATGCCAGAAGGAGCTGCTGGGCTACCTCGGCCACGACGTCGCCGAGACCCCGACAACAGGCGCCAACGGCAAAGCCAAATCATAGGGAGGATCAACAATGACCATTGCAAGCAAGGGAATGACCCGACGGCAATATCTGGCGACGACCGGCGCCGGCGTGCTGGTGGCGGGCCTGGGTGCGAGACCAGCGGTCGCGCTTGAAACCGTGCGCCAGGGCTATCAAACCAATATGTGGGGTATGCCGACTTATTATCTGATGCGCTCCGGCCTGCTGGAGAAGCACGGCATCAAATTCGAGGAGTTTGCGGTGCCGTCCGGCAATCTCACCATGCAGCAGATGGTGGCGCGCCAGGTCGACCTGGGCACCTATGCCGGTCCTTCGCTCGCGCTCGGCCACGACAAAGGCGGGCTCGTGGGCATCGTCATGATTGAATACGTCGGCAAGACTGCGCGCGTGATGGCGCGCAAGGATCTCGGCATCACCAAGGTGGAGCAACTCAAGGGACTGAAGGTCGCGAACCAGAGCGGTTCGTCCACCGGCAATATTTTCGTCGACCAGATCGCCACCAAGGCCGGCCTCAAGAAAGGCGACTATCAGGAAATCCGCATGGACGTGAACAACATGGTGGCCGCCATGGCCGCCAAGACCGTCGATGCCATGGTCAATATCGAGCCGTACAATGCCATCGCGGAAGCCGACGGCCTGGCCAACACGCTGGTGGATTTTTCCAGCTTCGACAAATTACCGGTGTTCATGGCGGCAACGCCGGACTTCGTCGACAAGAGTCCGGACACCGTCGTTGCCTATCTCAAGGCCTGGCTCGAAGTCGCGAAGGACTTCAAGTCCCAGCCGGACAAGGTGGCCGACGTGATCTACTCGTTCTACACCTCGAAGGGCTATGCCATGGCAAAGGACACATTCGCCAAGGCGCTGGCACGGGTTGAAGTGCAGCCCGGCTGGCCGTCGGACATCGTTCCTTATATGCAGCAGCAATCGGAAATTCTGCTGAAGGAAAACAAGATCAAGGCGATGCCTGACTGGAATAAGGCGTTGCGTACTGAATTTCTGAAGAAGGCCATGGCCTGACGGTTCACACCATTGCGACCAGGGCCGGCGCCGCGCGCCGGCCTTAATCTTGGGAAGACCCTAAATCACGGAGTGTTCTGAATGTCCGCCAATCCGCTTACGCAATCCGGAGAGCCCGTCACCTGGAATTTCAAGCTGCTCGCGCAGAACGATCTCGGCGGCTTTGGCGGCATGGGCGAAGGTATGTCGATCCAGATTGCCAAGGACGGTCGCCGCATCATGTGGCTCGCGCACGAAAGCGCGCCGAAGAATTTCACCGGCGTCGACGTCTCCGATCCGCGCAATCCGAAGGTGGTGGTGCAGACCGACCTGCCGAAGCCGCACATGCGATCGAATTCGCTGGAGACCGCCGGCGACATCATGGCCGTCGCGTATCAGACGCAGAAGACTGGGCAACAGCCGGCCGGTCTTGAGCTGTTCGACATTTCGGTGCCGGAGAAGCCGCGCTCCATTTCGTTTTTCGATTGCTCAGGGCCGACTTCGCGCGGCGTGCATCAGCTGTGGTTCTGCGACGGCGAATACGTGCACATGGCTTCCGGCTCACCCGACTTCAAACCAAGCAACCCGAACGACGACCAGTTCTACCGCTGCATCGACGTGCGCGATCCGTCGAAGCCCAAGGAAGTCGGGCGCTGGTGGATGCCGGGCACAAGCGCGACCGACAATGTCGCGCCGCCGCCGCGTCACCCACTCGACAAAGGCTACCGCGCGCATAACACCAACGTTTATCCGCAGCGGCCGGACCGGCTCTACCTCTGCTACATCGATGGCGGCATGTTCGTGATGGACATCAAGGACAAGGCCAACCCGAAGGTGATCTCGCACTGGACCAATTCCCCTCCTTATACCGGCTTCATGCACACGGCGGTGCCCCTGTTCGATCGCAACCTCATGCTGGTGACCGACGAGGCGACGGAGAACGCCGGTAAGGACTGGCCAAAATTGATCTGGATTCTGGATATGCGCGATGAGGCGCATCCGGTCTCGATCTCAACCTGCCCGACGCCGCCGGTGGACGCCTACAAAGATCGCGGCGGGCGTTTCGGCGCGCACAATATTCACGAGAACGTCGCCTTGCCGACCTCCTGGCAATCGGACCAGATCGTGCTCGGCACGTTCTTCAACGGCGGCCTGCGCGCCTACGATATTTCCAATCCCTACCAGCCGCAGGAAGTCGGCACCTTCGTGCCGCCGCCGCCGAAAGGCACGCCGGTCGGCGCCGTGCAGCTCAACGATGTGTTCGTGGACGAGCGGCAGATCGTGTACACCGTCGACCGCCACACCGGCGGGCTTTACACGCTGGAGATGGATTTTTAGTCTACGCGTCAGCCACGCGCTCTCTTCACCTCTCCCATAGGGAGAGGTCGGCGCACGAAGTGCGCCGGGTGAGGGGTTTAGGCTTATCGAGAGTCCCTTACCCCCTCACCCCGACCCTCTCCCCCAAGGGGAGAGGGAGCACGCCGCATTCGTGGCTTGGCCGAATTTCGCTATAGTCTCACAATGAACTCCCCCTTTCCTTCCCCCGCTGCAGGGCGCTTCGGCCGCAGGCTCAAGCGCGAACGCGGCGCGCGTCTGCCCGTTACGGTCATCACCGGCTTTCTCGGCGCCGGAAAGACCACGCTGCTCAAGCGCTTCCTGGCAACGCCGGAAGGCAAAGGCACCGCGGTGGTGGTCAACGAATTCGGCGCCACCGGCATCGATGACGCGCTGGTGCGATCGAGCGCCGACGAGACCGTGCTGCTGGGCAATGGCTGCCTGTGCTGCATTACCCGCACCGACTTGCAGCAGGCCTTGCGTCGCATGGTGATCGAGCGCGAACGCGGCGAATTGCCGGACTTCCGCCGGGTCGTGATCGAGACGAGCGGGCTCGCGGATCCCTCGCCTATCCTGCAAACCTTCGCAACCGACCGGGCGCTCGGCAGCGTTTTTCATGTCGAAGCCGTGGTGACGGTGGTGGACGCCGAGCACGGCCTCGACACGCTGTCCTGGTCGGCCGAGGCGCGCAAACAGGCAATGCTTGCGGATCGTCTCGTTATCACCAAGACCGACATCGCCGGCGAGAGTGCCGGCGCCGCGCTCACCACTCGCATGCGTGAACTCAATCCGGGCGCCGAGATTCTGGAAGCGGTCAATGGGGTGCTTGATCCTACGCGGCTCACCGAACCGGCCGCCGATCAACGTAATCCCTTCGTGGCCGACACCGCGCACGCCGACGGCATCGGCAGCTTCGTGTTGAGCGAGAGCACGCCGATGCCGTGGCCGGTGTTCGCGCGCACCATGGACACCCTGATGACGCTGCGCGGCCCGGACCTGCTGCGGGTGAAAGGCTTTCTCGACGTCGAAGGATGCAAAGGGCCGGTGCTGGTGCAATTCGTGCAGCACCTTGCCCATCCGCCGGTTGAGCTGGATTCATGGCCCGACGGAAACCGCACGAGCCGCGTGGTGTTCATCACGCGGAATATTTCGGAGCAGCAGGTGCGCGGGTTGATCGAGGCGGTGCGGGCGTTGGTTTGAGCCCGCGTGGGCACCGCCCCTCCGCTGTCATTGCCGGGCTTGACCCGGCAATCCATGAGGCCACGCACATGCACAGACGTAAAGCCTACATACTTTGCGACTTATCATGGATGGCCGGGTCAAGCCCGGCCATGACAACTTTGTACGCGATTCTACTCCCGATCCCGTCCCGCGATTTCGGCCTGCCAGGGCGCGACGCGGCGCTCGACCCAGCCGATCAGCCAATTCAGCCCGACCGCCATCAGCATCAGAATGATGATCGGCACGAACATGGTGGCGGTGTCGAAGTTGTTGGCGGAATTGATGATCACCGCGCCGAGGCCGGAAATCGTGGTGAAGAATTCCGCGATCACCATCGCCACCACGGCGCGGCCGACGGCGAGGCGCACACCGGCCATGATGTAAGGCAGCGTGGCAGGCAGCACGATGCGGCGCAGGATCACCAGGTCGGGCGCCACGAAGGATTTTCCGACCTCGATCAGCGTCTTGGGCACGGCAACGACGCCGAGCCAGGTGTTGATCGTGATCGGGAACAGCGCCATCAGGAAAACGACCGCGACCTTCACCGCGAAACCGAGGCCAAGCCACAGGATCAGCAGCGGCACCAGCGCAACCAGCGGCATGGCGTAGCCGGCGGTGACGTAGATCCCCAGGGCTGCTTCCGCCACGCGGAAACCGCCGATCAGCAGGCCGAGCGGCACGCCGAACACGATCGCCAGCGCATAGCCAAGCAAAAATGGCCGCAGGGATTCATAGAGCGCCGACCATAGTTGACCGGAGACCGCCAATTCCCAGAACGCCACCGCAATTGCCGAGGGATAGGAGCCGAACACCGGATTGATGCGGCGGCCGAAGATCTCCCACAGGATCAGCATGACCGAGATCGAGGCGACTGTGATCGCCCAGCGCGGCCAGGGCTTACGCTCCGCGGGGCCGGCGTCTGCGGCCGCGGCGGCTTTTTCATTTCTGTTGGCGATATCGACCATCAGTGAACCGAAGCGCCATCGTGGATCGCACGCCAGACCTTGTAGCGCGTCTCGGCGAATTCCGGCGTGCCACGCACGATCCCGAGATCGGGACGCGGACGCTTGAGCGGCACGTCCATGACTTCCTGCACGCGGCCATTCTTCATCACCACGATGCGATCGGCGATCAGAACCGCTTCATCGAGGTCGTGCGTCACGAAGATAATCGTCTTGCCGGTGCGGGCGTGGATATCGAGAAGTTCGGCCTGCAATGATTCCCGGGTCTGCGCGTCGAGCGCACCGAACGGCTCATCCATCAAAAGGACCTTGGGGTCGATGGCGAGTGCGCGCGCAATACCGACGCGCTGTTTCATGCCACCCGATAGCTGATGTGGACGTCTATTCTGTGAATCCTTCAATCCCACCAGATGCAGATATTTTTCTGCAGTCTCGCGCAGAGGTGTGCCGCGCATGCCTTTCATTTCGAGGCCGAACATCACGTTTTGCAATGCCGACAGCCACGGCAGCAATTCGGCGTGCTGGAAAACCATGCCGCGGTCGTGGCCGCAGCCGTGGACTTCGCGCCCGTCCACGGTGACGCGGCCACTGGTTGAGGCATCGAGACCCATGGCGACACGCAGCGCCGTGGTCTTGCCGCAGCCGGACGGTCCGATCAGCGCGACAATCTCGCCGTCCTTGACGCTGAAGCTGACACGGTCGAGTGCCTGCACATGATGAACTTCTTCATCCACGCGCAGCGTGAAGCGCTTCGACACGTCGAGGAAAGTCACCTCACCCATTCAATTCTCCGAAAATACTACAAGACGGCGTCTAATGGCCGATGACCTTAAGCGCTTTCTCACGATACTCCGGCGCCGTCACGGTCTTGAGGTCGAGCGGCGCCTTCAGCTTGCCGGCCTTCACCATCTGCTCCTGTATCCATTGGATCTTTTCCGCCGGCAGCGGCAACGTCGGGTCCACGGCGTGATGCTCGACGGCGTCATCATACACGAAGGCCGGGCGCGGATCGTCGGGCTTGGCGTGGATCAACTCGCGCGTCAGGGCAATGGTTTCGTCCCGGTGTGAGAGCGCGAAACGCAAGGCGCTCATCTCGGCGGCAAGGAACTTGACGGCATCGTCGCCGCGTTCGGCCAGTTTTTTGGCGCTCGACACCAGGCAAACACGCAGGAAGTTTGGCACTGCGTCGCGGCCGGCAACCAGCAGGTGGATATTTTTTGGCATGACCGGCTGATATTCGTTCGAAATCACTGCTGCATCGACCACCCCGCCGACCAGCGCCTGGTAGCGGTCGTTATCCCCGCCGACGGCCGCGAGTTTCACATCTGTATCGGCGACGCCGTATTTTGCGAGCGCCGAGCGTGCCAGCATGTCGGGCATGGAATTCGGAGCGGACACCGCGATCTGCTTACCCTTGAGATCCTCGACCTTGCTGATCTTGTCCGTGGCATAAATGGCGTGCGGAACCACGATCCAGTGACAGCCGAGCAATTTTACGTCGCCGCCTTTGGCGTCGACTGCGAAAACTCCCTGCGGCCCGCCCTCGAAACTGTCGAGCTCACCGGCGATCAGCGCCTTGAGCGCAAGCTGATCGTCCTTGAATTGCGAGATCTCGATTTTGAGGCCCTGTTTTTTTGCGAAGTCGCGCGTCGATACCATCAGGAAGATACCAGCGTCGCCCTTGGCGTTGATCAGGCCGTGCTTCCAGACTTTTTCCTGCGCGAGCGCCGATACGGACAGAACCGCAAAGGCTGTAGCGGCGACAATTGTGCCGAGTGCGACGCTCTTAGATGCGGTGATGCGCATGGCGATATTCCTCCCTGAACCCAGGTTCCTTATGGCCTCTCGACCGGGCCACCTATTCCCATGGGCGTAACAGCTATTTTATCGCAATGGGCGTTCCCAAGGCCAGTGTGCGGGACTAGCCTGTGGCCCGCAAGCGTCGCCAAAAGACGCATCCGCAATGGGGTGGGCGGCTGTAAGCCCCTGCCCTGCAAACTGTTCAGGGAGCTGAACGCTATGACCCAACGCTTTACCCTTACGGTCAACGGCACGTCCCACACGATCAACGCCGATCCGGACATGCCGTTGCTCTATGCGCTGCGTGACGATCTTGGTCTCAATAACCCACATTTTGGTTGCGGGCTTGCGCAATGCGGCGCCTGCACGGTGCAACTTGATGGGCAGCCGACCCGCTCTTGCATCACCACGATATCGTCCGTCGGCGACGCCAAGATCACGACGCTTGCGGGGCTTGGGACACCTGAAAAGCCACATCCACTGCAGGCCGCCTATGTCGAGGAGCAGGTGCCGCAATGCGGCTACTGCATCAACGGCTGGCTCATGACGGCCGCCGCTTTCCTCCGCGACAAGAAGAACCCGACCGAGGCCGAGATCAAGGACGCCCTCACCGGTCTCAAGTGCCGTTGCGGCACGCACATCAGCATTCTCAAGGCGGTCAAGCGCGCCGCCACGATGATGGGTTGAGGGAGGGCACCATGACAAAATTTGAAAAGACTTCGTCATTCAAAGAGATTTCGTCATTCCGGGGCGCAAGTGAAACTTGCGAACCCGGAATGACAGAGGGTGTAAATCGCCGGTCCGTTTTGCTTGGCGGAGGCGCCCTGGTCATCTCGGTCGGCGCAGCGATATCGCTGGAGACCGTTCTGTCGATCGGCAAGGCCTACGCGCAAGGCGCCAAGCCGCCGCTGACGCCCGACCAATTGTCCTCGTACATCGCCGTAAACGCGGACGGTACCGTCTCCGCCTTCTACGGCAAGATGGACATGGGACACGGTTTGCATGTCGCCATTGGTCAGATCGTGGCCGAAGAACTCGACGTTCCCTTCAAAAGCGTCAAGGTCATCATGGCCGACACGGCCCTGACCGTGAACCAGGGCGGCGCCTCCGGCTCCACCGGTATCCAGGAAGGCGGCAAGCAAATGCGCGTCGCCGCTGCGGAAGCGCGGCGCGTGCTGGTCGAGATGGCGGCAAGCCAGCTATCCGTGCCGGCCGAAAAGCTCGCCGTTGCGGATGGCGTGGTGAGTGCGACCGACGACAAGGCCAAGCGCGTGACTTACGCGCAATTGATCGGCGGAAAATATTTCAACGTCCAGCTCGACTGGAACAAGAAATACGGCAACCCGCTCTATGCGCCCGGCAAGGCACAGCCGAAAAAACCGAGCGAGCATAAAATCGTCGGACAGCCGATCAAGCGCGAGGACGTGGCGCCAAAGGTCTTCGCCCAGGAGGACTTCGTCACCGATGTGAAGGTGCCTGGCATGGTGCATGGGCGCATGATCCGTCCCGCGGTGGCCGGCAGCGTGCCGGTGAAGGTGGATGAAAGCTCGATCAAGGACATCCCCGGCGCCAAAGTGGTGTGGGACAAGGGCTTCCTCGGCGTCGTTGCCGACAAGGAATGGGATGCCATTCAGGCAGCGCAGAAACTGAAAGTGGAGTGGTCGCAGGTTGATGCGCCATTCCCCGAGCAAGCTTCGCTTTACGACCACATCCGCAAGGCGAGCGTACGCAAGCGCCAGATCGAAAAAGAAAATGGCAATGTCGACGAAGCGTTCAAGAGCGCCGCGAAGGTGATCGAAGCCGAGTACGAATGGCCGTTCCAGTCGCACGCGAGCATGGGTCCGGCCTGCGCTCTGGTCGAGATCAAGGACGGACAGGTCACCTGCTGGTCGGGTACGCAAAAATCGCACTTCCAGCAACAAGGCCTCGCGTCGACGCTCGGCGTGCCGGTCGAAAGCGTCCGTGTCATCTGGAAGGCTGGACCAGGCTCCTACGGCCGCAATGACGCCGATGACGCCGCCATGGATGCGGCCGTGATGGCGAAGGCCGTCGGCAAACCCGTGCGTGTGCAATACATGCGCGATCAAGGCACCGGCTGGGATCCGAAAGGCCCCGCCTCGGTGCACAAAGTCCGCGCAGCGATCGACGCCTCCGGCAAAGTCACCGCCTACGAGTTCATGACCAAGGCGTTCTCGCGCGTCGACGTCGATACCAATGGTAGCAAGCCTTTCGATACGTTGGCCGGCCAGGCGCGCGGCATCGACCTCAAATCGGGCGATGGCTTCGGCATTCCCGCCGAATCTTACGCCTTCGAAAACAAGCGGGCCGGCTGGGAAACGATCCCGCCGTTGCTGGACCGCTCATCACCGTTGCGCACGTCGCATCTGCGCGATCCGGTCGGACCACAGATCCATTTCGCCAGTGAGTCGTTCATCGACGAGGTGGCTGCCGCGCTGAATAGCGATCCGATCGAATTCCGGCTGCGGCATGTCAAAGATCCACGCGACATCGCGCTGCTCAAGGCGGTTGCCGAAAAATCCGGATGGCAGTCGCGGCCCTCGCCACGGCGCGATCAGACCGGAAATAAAGTGTCCGGCCGTGGTCTCGCCTATTCGCAACGAAACGGCACGCGTGTCGCGATCGTCGCTGAAGTCGACATCGATCGCTCAACCGGAAAAATCTGGGCGCGCAAGTTCACGGTGGCGCACGACTGCGGGCAGATCATCAACCCCGACGGGTTGGTGAAATGCATCGAAGGCAACATTGTGCAGGGTGTTAGCCGCACCTTGTGGGAAGAAGTCACCTTCGACCGCAAGGCTGTGACGAGCGTGGACTGGCTGACGTATCCGATCCTCGACATCACCGAGACGCCGGGGGAAGTGAATGTCGTGCTGCTCAATCATCCGGACATTGCGCCGACCGGCGCAGGCGAGCCGTCGATCCGTCCGGTGGCGGCGGCGATCGCCAACGCCATCTTCGACGCGACCGGCGTCCGCATTCGCCGCGTGCCATTCTCGCCGGATCGGGTGAAGTCGGCGCTGAGCTGAACGATCAGGCGGGCGCGAGGCGGGAGATGCTGTCTCGCGCCGCCTTGATGACATCGGGCACCGCGGCGTCGTTTCCGGGCGCCATGATGTGGACGCCGGCGACGTGCGGGATCTCCGCCAGTTCCCGAACGACGTCGATGCAGATGCGGCGGCCCTCCTCCGCCGGATCGGTGGCGCGATCCATGCGGTCGACGATGGCATCGGGGATCACGGCGCCGAACAGTTTCTCCTTGATCCAACGCGCCGACTTGGCTGAACGCAGCGGAACAATGCCGATCAGGAAGGACAATTTGTCTGCAAGACCATGCTCGGCCAGCCGAGCCATGTAGCGGCGGATCACATCGGCATCCATGCAGAACTGCGTCTGCACGAATTGCGCGCCGGCAGCCGCCTTGCCTTCGAGGCCCGTAGGCTTCCAGCCGGGCTGCGGATCGATCGGATTGTCGGCGCTGCCGAGAAAGAAATCCGCGCGGCCGGTGAATTTGCGGCCGGTCGGCAGCTCGCCGGTGTCGCGCATGCGCCGCGCGGTCTCGAGCAAGCCGCGCGGATCGAGATCGAATACCGCTTTCGCATCGGGTTGATCGCCGGCGCTTGGATCATCCCCACGCAACATCAGCAGGTTGCGCACGCCGGACGCGGCCGCACTCATCAGATCGCTCTGCAAGGCGATGCGGTTGCGGTCGCGGCAGGTGAATTGCAGGATCGGCTCAATCCCCTGCTCGACGAGCATCGCAGCCGACGTCACCGCACCGAGATGCGGACGCGCGCCAGCGCTGTCGGTGATGTTGACCGCGTCGGCGAGACCCTTCAGCGGCAGCGCTTTGGCCAGCAATTCATTGCGGTCCACCGTCACCGGCGGCGTCACTTCCGCCGTGATAACAAAGCGCCGGGCGCGAAGTTTGTCCTGGAGGCTGTTTTTCACCGAAACCACGTCGCAAAATTGAGTGGGCGTTGCAAGCATGTTATGCGGTTAACATGTTTCAACCGGCGAAATCTCTCGACGAAGCGCTGGCCTGTATTGGCGACGGCTGCATGCTGGTTGTGCCGCGCGAAGTGTCCGGCGTGCCGATGGCCGCGACGCGCGCCCTGATCAAGCGCAGCGTGAAACGGCTGCACCTGGTGGCGCTGCCAACCTCAAGCCTGCAGGCCGATCTGCTGATCGGCGCCGGCTGCATTGCGACGATTGAGACCAGCGCCGTCAGCCTCGGCGAGTTCGGGCCGGCGCCGCGTTTCAACGCAGCGGTGACGTCGGGCACAATTGAGATGAAAGACGCGACTTGCCCGGCCCTGCACGCGGCATTGCAGGCCGCCGAGAAGGGCGTGCCATTCATGCCGCTGCGCGGGCTGATCGGCTCCGACGTCCTGAAATACCGCAACGACTGGAAAGTGATCGATAGCCCGTTCGGCAACGACGATCCGATCGTGCTGCTTCCCGCCATCAAGCCGGACGTCGCGCTGATCCACGCACCGATGGCAGACCGCTTTGGCAATGTGTGGATCGGACGCCAGCGCGAGCTCGCCACCATGGCGCATGCGGCGGAACGCACAATTGCAACTGTCGAGAAAATTCATGACGGCAATCTGCTCGAGGATCCAGTGCTCGCGGCGGGCACCTTGCCCGGCTTCTATGTCGAGAGCATCGCAGTTGCCGAGCGCGGCGCCTGGCCGCTTGGGCTTCCCGATCACTACGCCGCGGATGCCGAGCATCTTGCGGAATACGCCCGCATGGCCGCGACGCGCGGAAGGCTTCGCCGACTACCTCAACCGGTATGTGTATGAGAAACCGCGCCGCGTAGTTCGACGCATGTCATGGCCGGGCTTGTCCCGGGGCGAGTCTCGGGTTAGGGAAAGGTCACTGCCCACTCCCTCACCCGGCGCGATGCGCCGGCGACAACGCCCGGGGATGAGAGCCGAGAGGCGCTGCGCGTGAACGCAAACCTATTCCGCCCCGAAGAACTGCTCGCCGACGTGATCGCGCGCCTGATCGGCGACGTGCGGCACGTTGCGGTCGGCAATGCCTCACCGATCCCGGCAACGGCCGCGCTGCTCGCGCGTGAGCGCGGGAACGGACGGCCTTATGTTTCATTGCTGCAAAGCCGGAAGCACAATTTCTTCACCGACGGCGCGCGCGAACTGTTCGACTGTGCGGGCCAGGGCCGCATCGACGTGTTCTTCCTGTCGGGAGGACAGATCGACGGCAAAGGCAACGTCAACCTTGTGAACATCGGCGATTACAGCCATCCGAAAGTTCGGTTTCCCGGCTCATTCGGCTCGTCTTATCTCTACTATGTCGTGCCCAAGGTCATTCTCTTCCGCACCGAGCATTCGCGCCGCACGCTGGTGCCCAAGGTCGACTTCGTCAGCGCGCCGGGCGCAAGCGAGGAAAATGTCTACCGCCCAGGTGGACCGATCGCGCTGGTGACCAACCGTTGCCTGTTCAGTTTCGCCAATGGCCGATTTACGCTCGCCAGCGTACATCCCGGGCATACGGTCGAAGAAGTCGCCGAAAATACCGGCTTCGAATTCGACATGCCGGCCAAGGTGGCCGAAACGCCGGCGCCGTCGCCCGAGACGCTCACGCTCATGCGCGAGGTGGTGGCCCCGCAATTGGCCGAGGTCTACCCGCAATTTGCCGCGCAGGTGTTCGGCGTCGGCAAAGCCGCTTTGACAGGCTGAAAACCCCCGCCCTTCCAGTCATTTCCGGTGTGAGCTAGGGTGCCGCCCGCGCGGCCGTTCGGCCGCGGCATCACAAGAACCTGAAGGACAGATTCGGTGAAAACGGTTGAAGCTGCGGTGATCGGCGTTGGATGGGTTGGCGGGACGCGCGCGGAGACGCTCGCGCGTACGGCGCTGGTCGACAAATTGCATCTGTGCGAAATCCGGCCTGACCGGCTGGCCGAGGTGAAGGCGCTGTACAAGCCGGCGACGGCCACGCTCGATTACAACGACATCATCAAGAACAACAATATTTCTGTCGTCTATATCTCGACCACGCCGGAATCGAACCACTATCCGATCTGCCGCGACTGCCTGAAATCCGGCAAGAACGTGATGCTGGAAAAGCCGATCGCGCTCGAACTGTGGGAAGCTGACGAGCTGATCCAGCTCGCCAAGCGCAACAATCTGAAATTCACCATCGGTTATTCGCAACGCTTCAACCCGAAGATCGCCTACGCCAAGAAGAAGATCGTGGACGGCACGCTCGGCAATGTCGTGTCCGTGCTGGTCAGCCGGCACCTGTCACGCAGCTTGGGCAAGAAGATCGCCAGCCGCGTGCGGCTGTCGCCGGTCGTCATGGAGTCGACGCACGACCTCGATTTCGTGATGTGGCTGCTGGAGCCGGCCAAGCCCGTGAAGGTCTATTCGCAGGGCGCCTACGGCTACATGAAGCCGGTGAACGGCTCGCACGACATCATGTTCACCACCGTGACCATGGACAACGGCGTAGTGGTGATGATCGGTGGCGGCTGGAACCTGCCGCCGAGCTATCCGAATTATTGCGCGACCTGGATCGAGATTACCGGCACCGACGGTTCGCTGTTTCTCGACGATACCCAGCGCGACAACTGGCTCAATACCGAGAAACGCGGCCAGGAATTCCCGATGTCGACCATGCCAGGCGAGTGGGTCGACAATGTTTTTGCGGGCGGCATGGGACCGGAGACCATCCACTTCCTGGAGGCCTGCATTCGCGACACGCCGGTCATGGTGACACCGGAATTGGCGCGGCGCGTGATGGAAACCTACAGCGCGGCGGACCTGTCGGCAGATCGCGGTGAGCCGATCGATCTGCCTCTGTCAAACGAGACGATTTCGGGCATTGCCGAACTCAAGGAGCGAAACCGGGCCGGGATCAAATCCGGCGGGGGCGACGTCATGAAAAAATCCGCCAAAGGCGTCGGGCTCGCGATCGTTGGCGGCGGCCGCGTCGGGCTGTTCCGCGGCGAAGTGGCGGCGCGCCATCCGTCGGTCGAATGGATCGGCCTCGCCGAAAAGAACCCGAACCGCGCCGGCGAAGTCGGCCCGAAAATCAGCGCCGACTTCGTCACGCAAAGCCACGTCGAATTGCTCAAGCGTCCGGAAGTCACCGCCGCCATCATCTGCACCGATGAGCATCTGCACGTCGACCCGATTATGGTGGCGCTCGAGCGCGGCATCCCGTTGTTGATCGAGAAGCCACTGGCGACGCGGCTCGATGAATTGGCGAAGGTCCTCAAGGCGATTCAGGAAGCCAAGGTCGATGCCGTCGTCGGCTACACCCAGCGCTTCCGCAGGCGCTGGCTAGCGGCGAAGGAGAAGTGCCGAACCGGCGCCTTGGGCGATGTCACGCTCGTCACCTCCCGCGCTTTCATGAACCGGCTGGTGGCGATCGACAACTATAAGCGCACCGACGATCCATCGACCATCTCTCCGATGGTGATCTCGGGAACGCACGCGCTCGACATCTGCATGTGGTGCCTTGAGCCGAAGAAGCCGGTCGAGGTCTATGCCCGCTCGATCGACAAGGTGCTAGGCCCGCTCTACAAGGGCATCGACGCCACCGCCGGCATGATCACCTTCGAAGACGGCACGCTCTACCACCTCAACATGTCATGGGCGCTGCCGGTCACCTGGCCCCCGGCGGTCTATTCGCTCAATGTCGGCATCATCGGCAGCACCGGCGCGCTCACTATCGACGACACGCACAGCGACATCGTGCTGGCGGTGTCGAAGGGCACCTCCGAAGGCTACAACCCCGACGCGACGCGGCTGGTCGATTTCCTGGGCAGCTATCCGCCGGGCGACATGGCACTCGGCGAGTTGCGCGGGCCGATGGCGCTGGAGACCGACTCGTGGCTCAACCGCGTATCGCTCGGCCTGCCGACCGCGGCCGCGACCGTGGAAGAAGCGCATCGCAACCTGATGCTGACCAAGGCGCTTGATCTCTCGGCCAAGCGCAGACAGCCGGTCAAGCTGCCGCTCGATCCGGACGACGTGCGCGCGACGGCCTAGCCCGCTTTACTGCGGCCGGCGTGCCGGTGCGGTCGTCGCCGCAGGAGCAGCAGCGCCACCGCCGCCACCGAACAGAAAGCGCTGCGGATTGTGCGCAAGGTCCGTGATCGCCTTACCGGCGATATCGATTTGCCGCGTCGCCGTCGCCGTCATCCTGTTGACGCCGATCGTGATCTCGTCGGTGCGCTTGTCCAGGTTTTCAATCAGCGTACGCGCCGATGCCGTTGCTTCCTTGGCATTGCTCATGGCGGCATTGGTGTTGTTCATGATCGAATCGACATTGTCGGAGTTGCGCGCGAGCGATGCACTGAACGTCGCGATATCCTTGATTGCCTGGTGCAACGCTTCCTGGTTGGCGGTGATCACCTCTTCGGCCTTGTTCAGGACTTCGCGCGCCGCCTGCATCATGTCCTGGCTGGCGCTGGGATCTGCTTTCAACGTCGGCGGCTCGCCTTCCTCCCGTTCGATCAACGGAGTGGTTGCGGACACACCCTTGAGTGACACGGCGGCAACGCCGGTCAGACCCTGAAATTCAAGACCCACGCGCGTATCGGAACGGATCGGGGTCGCCTTGTTGACCGCCAGCAGCGCAATGACCTGAGAAGGCTTATCGGGATCGAGCCGAAGGTTGGTTACCTCGCCGACGCGAATGCCGTTGAACAACACGTTGCCGCCCACCTGCAACCCGGAAACCGAACTGTCGAAGATGATGCGGTAGGACACTGCCTGTTTCTTGCCCGAGGAGTGATGGAGCCAGAAAATGAAGCCAAATGCGCCCGCGACCACGGCGAACGTGAACAATCCGATCAGTGCGTAGTGCGCTTTTCGTTCCATCACTCTACTCCATCAGTTCCGGGCCGCCGCGTGCAAGCCCGTTCGCGCACGCACGCCGTGGAAATAGGCTCTCATCCACGGGTGCTGCGACGCCAGCATCGTGTCCATGTTTCCCGCTTCAATGATCTTGCCGTCACCGAGAACGGCGATGCGGTCGCAAATCGTATGCAAACTGTCGAGGTCATGCGTCACCATGAACACCGCCATCGACGTGGTTCGTTGCAACGTCAGGATCAGCTGATCGAAATCGCCGGCGCTGATCGGGTCGAGCCCCGAAGTCGGCTCATCGAGAAAGAGAATTTCAGGGTCGAGCGCCAGCGCACGCGCGAGCGCGACGCGCTTGATCATACCGCCGGAAAGCTCTGACGGATACTTGCGGTACACGTCCGGCTTGAGGCCGACCATCTCCAGCTTGGTGATGGCGATTTCGGTCATGAGACTGCCCGAAATATCGAGATATTCGCGGATCGGGAATTCGACATTTTCTCCGACCGTAAGCGAGGAAAACAGGGCGCCCTGCTGAAACAGGATTCCCCAGCGGCGCTCGATTTCCTGGCGCTGCGTCTCGCCCACATCATCAAGATTGACGCCAAATACGTCGATGCGACCCTGCAGCTTCGGCAACAGACCAAGGATCGTGCGCGTCAGGACGGACTTGCCGGCACCCGAAGCACCCACGAAGCCGAGGATTTCGCCGCGATAAACATCGAGGGTGACGCCGTTGAGAATCCGGTTGCCCTTCAGCTCGACAACCAGGTCGTGCACTTCGATGACGGCGGGCTGCGGATCTTTTGCCATGTCACATCCCGATCGACGCAAAGAACATGGCGAAAATACCGTCGAGCACAATGACCAGGAAGATCGATTTGACCACGGAGTTGGTGGTTTGCTCGCCGAGCGACTCCGCGCTGCCTTGCACCTGCAACCCTTCAACGCAGGCGACCACGCCGATCACCAGCGCCATGAACGGCGCCTTGATGATGCCGACCTCGAACGTATTCGTCGAAATCGCTTCGCGCAGCCGCGTCAAAAACACCTCGGGCTGGATGCCGCCGTAAAGCCATGACACCAGACCGCCGCCATAAAGCGCCGCCATCGATCCGAGGAAAGTCAGGATCGGCACCGCGATCACGAGCGCGAGGATGCGCGGAAGGATCAGAACCTCGATCGGATCAAAACCCATCGTGCGCAACGCGTCGACTTCCTCGCGCATGCGCATGGCGCCAATCTCGGCGGTGTAGGAGCTGCCGGACCGTCCGGCGACCATGATACAGACGATCAGGACACCGACCTCACGCAGCACCAGCACGCCAACCATGTCGATCACGTAGATGTCGGCACCGAACTTGCGGAAATGGAAGATGCCTTGCTGTGCCAGAATGGCGCCGATCAAAACGGTGATCAGCAGGATGATCGGCACCGCGCGCCAGCAGACACGCTCGAGCTGGAAGACCATCGACGTAAAACGAAAGGTCGTCGGCCGCAAGATGACGCGCCCGAGCGCAACCATCGTCGAGCCGAGCATTTGCGCAAACAACATGAGATCGGCGCCGACCGTCGACATGGTCATGCCGACACTTTCCAGGGTCGCCATGATGCTGTTGCGTCGCGGCGGCGGCGGCGCCAGTTTCTGTGTGCCCGCGCGAACCTTCTCGAACAGGCCGCGGTAGTCCTCGCGCAACCCGATCAAGCGGGCGTCGCGCCCTTGGTCGGTCCAACTGCGCAGCGTGCGTTCGATCAACCACGCGCCGTAAGTATCGAGATATTCAATGCGGGCGAGATTGATCGCAATGCTGCGCGCGTTAATTCCACGCGTGGCGGCAATCACCTGCGGCTCGATCGCACCGGCATACTCGGCCGTCCACGATCCGCCGGCGCTAAGTTCGATCCGGTCGCCCTGCACCTGACCGCTGAGCAAGGTTCCTGCCGTCACCGAGCCACTCCTTCATCCACACAACAACAACGCGCACCTGCGCTTTGCCCTTCGCAGGCCGCCGTGCCGAGACAGGACTGAATGCGTTTGGGCGGGACTTTGCGTTCGCGCCACAGGCCGATCTGCGAGCTATGGCCGCAACTCAAGGGCCGCACGAAGCGCAACCTCTGGTCCCGTCCCCTAACACCGCCAAAAGTTAACAAATTGGTAGCATTCGTTAAACGCCGTTTACCTAATTAGGTTAACGGTCTGTTAACGCTGTTTCGCCCCGTTTGACGGTCGTTTCCGCGGCGCAACTGCCGCTGTGGAACCCGCCGGGCGCCCGCACCGCTAACAGGCGGTCACGCCCACACAGTTCGCGTTCGCGTCATTGACGGCGAACAGGCTTTCCACCACCGGCCGCCGCATCTTGTTGATTGGCGGGATCGACAAAACTTCCATGTAGACGGTCCCCAGTCCCTGCAACCCCAACAACGTGCCGGCTCCGAGACTGAGATCGAGGTCTCGATTGGGCGCAAATGGGCCGCGATCATTGATCGTCACATTGATCGAGCGATGGTTCTTCGGATTGGATACGCGGATCAGTGTCCCGATCGGCAAGGTCTTGTGAGCCGCGTGCCACCCGATCGGGTTGAAGCTCTTGCCGGTCGAAACCAGCTTATCTTCCCAGTACATCGAAGCGACGACCCACTCTCCGGCCTGGATGCGGTCCAGGGAGTTTTCGCTTGAGACGCTGTACATCGGAATTGCGGACAGCGCTCCAGCGCACGCCAAAATGATTCCGACATGGGCTAATGTCCTTCTCACCCACGCCAAAAATACTTTCTTTTCAACCAGCTTCATCGGTTTGATTCGGCAAATGATTTTTGCCAAAGCCCCAAGGACGGCCTCGCGCCCAACTGAGGGCGAGACGCGGAATGAACGGAGATTTATTCGATTTGTTCCCTTGGGCACCACAAATGAGGCCGTTATGTGATGCGGGCCCGCCCGATCAACTGCGTTCGCGCAGTGGCCTGATCGCCAATTCAGCGGCAAGCTTATCGAGCTGCGTCAGCAATTCCGGCGCGAGCGGTAATCCATTGCGAAGACGATCGGCGCGGCGCTGCGCGCGTTGCTCGCCGGGCAGCCGAACCGACTGACCGGGAAGCGGTTTTGTGTTGCGCAGCTCGCGGATATGCCGGTCGACCTCGGCCTTGAATTGATCGATCGGCTGGAAACGGCTCGGATCGAGCGCCAGCACGAATTGCCCGGTGTTGGTAATCTTGTCCGGCTCGGCGTTGAAATCGACACAGTCGCGACCAAACAGCGCACCATTGAGCGTGCCGGCCAGCAAACCGAATACCAGCGCCAGACCCGCACCCTTGTAGCCGGCCATCGGCAGCAGCAACGCTTCCGCGCTCTTGTGCGGATCGATGATCGCCTCGCCGGTTTTCGGATCGATCATCCAGTCGTCTTGCAGCGGCTTGTTCTGCAAGCGGTGGTTCTTGATCGTGCCGTAAGACACGATGGAGGTCGCGATATCGAGCACCACCGGCGGCTCCTTGCCGGCCGGGATCGCGATCGCCACCGGATTGGTGCCGAGCAACGGCTCGGCGCCGCCCGCGAGCGGCATGTGGTTGGCGTTCGCCACGGCTGAGTAAATGCCGACCATGTCGGCTTTCAGCGGCAGCGCGGCATAGACGCCGGCAGCGCCGGCGTGACCCGACATGCGGCAGCCGACCCAGGCAACGCCGCACTCACGCGCAAGCTCGATCGCGGTTTCCGCCGCGCGCGCGACGACCAGGTGGCCCATGCCGTTGTCACCGTCGACCAGCGCGGTTGCCGGCGCGCTGCGCTTCACCACGATGTTCGGGCGCGGATTGGTCGAACCAAGTTTCAGCCGCTGGACGTATTGCATCAGCCGGAACACGCCGTGGGCGTCGGCGCCGATAAGATCGGCTTCCAGCATCAGCTCCGCGATCTTGACGGCGTCGTCCCTGGAAACGCCGGCCTTCATCATTGCGTCAACGATCAGGCCGGTGACGGCGGCCGTCGGAATGCGCGCGGCTTTGGCGGCCTGGACGTTCATGGTTTTCCCGACAACAGCTTTTCCGCGCGTGTTGCCAAGATCGACGCCTTGTCGGCGTCCGAAATCTTCAGCCCGCGCACGTGTTTCACGCAATCCATCATGGCCATGTCGTAGGGGTAGTCGCTGCCCAGCATGACACGATCCGCGCCAACATGCCCGATCATGAATTCCAGCACCGGCGCCGAATGCAGGATGGTGTCGTAGTAGAAACGCTTGGCGATATCCTGCGGTTGTTTGGAAATGTTCTTCTTGGGCTCCGGCCGCACCGCCCAACCGTGTTCCCAGCGCGCCGCCTGGTAAGGCGTGAAGCCGCCGCCATGCGCGAGCATGACAGTCAACTTCGGATGACGATCCAGCACGCCGCCGAAATAGAGACAGGCGGCGGCGATCGTGGTGTCGAGCGGATTGCCGATCAGGTTTTGCAGATAATACGACTTGAGGCGGTCGGCGCCGGCAACATTGTTGGGGTGCACGAACATGAAGGCGCCGAGTTCCTCGGCCGCCGCCCAGACGGGTTCGAAACTCGGATCGTCGAGATTCTTGCCCATGATGTTGGAGGCAAACATCGAGCCCTTGAGCCCGAGCTTGGTCATAGCGCGCCGCAATTCGTCGGCCGCGCGCTTCGGATCCTGCAGCGGCAGCGTGGCAATGCCCATGAAACGGCCCGGATGGGCAGCAATGTGGTTTGCTATCTGGTCGTTCTGAATGGCGGCGAGCGTGGCGCCGAGCGCGGGTTCCTGATTGTAAAGGTAAGTCTGCGGCGTGGCCGAGAGCACGTGCACGTCGACACCCGTCGCATCCATATCCTTCAGGCGGCGCGGAATATCAAAACCGCCGGTCGGGAACGGGCGATACACAACGCCGGCCACGTCGAGCGCGGCGCTCTCGCCGTCATCGGGCGTGATGGTCACCTTGACCCCGGCCTTGGTGAGTAGCTCGGCGGTTTCCTGGGTCAAAATATGGGTATGGGTATCGATCGTACGCTCGTTGCTCATTTCACCACCCGAAAGACGCCGCAAAGATGCTACTTGGCGCGCGGCAAGGAGCGCCTGAGTGCCGCAGCCTGCGCATGGACGCAAGCCCCTGTCGTAGCCTGTTCATTGGGCTATAAACGAAGCCCCGCACGCGAATTTCCGGATTTTCCCATGTCAGGCACAACTGCACGCACCAGAAGCACGCCGCGCGTCGAAGACAATGCCCTGGTGCGCGGCGCCGGCCGTTTCATGGACGACCCGCGCCTGCCCAATACGGCCTACGCCGCCTTCGTGCGTTCACCGCACGCGCATGCGCGGGTGCGATCAGTCGACGCCGACCAGGCGCGCAAGAGCAAAGGCGTGCTGGCGGTGCTCAGTGCGCAGGACATCAAGGCGGCCGGGATCGGCAGCATTGCGCGCCATCCGCCGGTGGCAGGACGCGGCGGCGCCAAGATGGCGATGCCGTTCCGCCCGGTGCTGGCTGAGACGGCGATGCATGTCGGCGACCTGGTCGCGATGGTGGTGGCGGATAGCCAGGCCGCCGCGCAGGACGCCGCCGACCTCGTGCAGGTCGACTACGAGGAGCTGACGCCGGTGGTCGACCTCGAGTTGGCGATGAAGGCCTCCACGCAATTGTTTCCGGACGCGCCCGGCAACCTCTGCGTCGATTGGCCGGGCACGGTGCCGAGCGAAGAGAACGAGCGCGAGGTCGCCCAGATCATCAAAGGCGCGCCGCACGTTGCGCGCGTGCGCGTCGTCAACCAGCGCATGGTGGTGGCCTCGCTCGAGACGCGTGGCGCCACCGGCCAATACGACGCATCGAACGAGAGTTATACCCTGCGCGCCTGCTCGCAGAGTGCCGATGCCCTGCGCGGCCAGGCGGCTTCCATCATGGGCGTGCCGAATGAAAAGCTGCGCGTCATCACCGACGATGTCGGCGGCGGTTTCGGAATGAAGACGACAGTCTATCCGGAATTCATCGCTCTATTGGTGGCTGCGCGCAAAATCGGCCGGCCGGTGCACTGGCAGTCGACGCGTTCGGAGGCTTTCATCAGCGACGCGCAGGCACGCGATACCGTCACCGAGGCCGAACTGGCGCTCGACGAGAAGGGCAAATTTCTCGCCCTGCGGGTGCGCCATTTGTGCAACCAAGGCGCCTACGTGGCCAATGCCGGCATCAACATCAACACGAACAATTTTGCACGCTGCTTTCCCGGCATGTACCGCATCCCCAAGGTCTATGCGTCGGTCGCCTGCTATTTCAGCAACCGCGTGCCAATAGCGCCCTATCGCGGCGCCGGGCGGCCGGAGGCGAACTACGCGCTTGAGCGCGTGGTCGAGGAAGCCGCGCGCGTTACCGGCATCGACCCGCTGCGGCTGCGCAAGAAGAATCTCATTCCACCGTCGGCAATGCCGTACAAAACCGCGATCGGCAATACTTACGACAGTGGCGATTTCCCCGGCATCGTCGAACAGGCGCTGGAGCTTTCGGACTACGCCAATTTCAGCAAGCGCAAACGCGAGGCTGCGCGCCGCAAGAAACTCCGCGGCATCGGCATTTCCTGCATGCTGGAGCATTCCGGCGCCACGCCGATGGAAGAAGCCGCAGTCTTCTTCCCCGGCGGCGAGAAACTCGTGCTCGGCCTGAACGTGCAGTCGACCGGACAGAGCCACGCCACCGTGTTCGGCCGCCTGCTCGCCGGCAAGCTCGGCATCGACGCGGCCAAGATCGAGCACCGTCACGGCGACACGGCGCTTGGCATTACCGGCCAGGCTTCGGTGGGCTCGCGATCGGCGATGTGCGCCGGCAACGCCATCATGCACACCGCCGACGTGATGCTGGCCAAAGGCAAGAAGGTTGCATCGTCGCTGCTGGAAGCATCCGAGCAGGACATCCAATATCGCAACGGTCAATTCGAAGTGGTCGGCACCGACCGCAAGATCTCCCTGTTCGACACCGCGCGGCGCGCCAAGGAGCTGGGCGAAAGCCTCGACACCAAGGACAAGGCCGATACGCCGCTCACGTTCCCCAATGGCTGTCACATCGCCGAAGTGGAGATCGACCCCGACACCGGCCATGTCGATCTCGTCACCTACACGGCGGTGGATGATTGCGGTAATCCTCTCGACACGACGATCGTCGAGGGCCAGGTGCACGGCTCGCTGGCCCAGGGCCTCGGCCAGGCGCTGGTGGAAAATGCGGTCTACGATTCAGGCAGCGGACAATTGGTGAGCGGCTCGTTCATGGATTACGGAATGCCGCACGCGCACACCATGCCGGTCGAATTGCGCGAAGCCCTGCGTCCTTCGCCGGCCACAACCAATCCGCTCGGCGTGAAGGGCACCGGCGAGGCCGGCACCACGGCCGCGATCGCCGCCGTGATGAACGCAATTTCCAATGCGATCCCGAACGGCGCCGCCGACCACATGGAAATGCCGGCCACGCCCGCGAAGGTGTGGGAGGCGTGTCAGAAGGGCATGGCGGGGAAGTAGAAGCTCGTGTCCCGAGCCTACCAGCCCGTCGCAGCCTCATGGTGAGGAGCCGTGCGAAGCACGGCGTCTCGAACCATCGGAGCCGCCCCATCCTTCGAGACGCCACGCTTCGCGTGGCTCCTCAGGATGAGGCGGGAGCGGAGTTCTGTGGTTACGCCTGCGAGATGAACTTCGTGTTCATGTAGGCCTGCAGGCCTTCCATGCCGCCCTCGGAGCCGTAACCCGAGTCCTTGATGCCGCCGAATGGTGTTTCCGGCGTCGAGACGGCGACGCTGTTAACGCCGACCATGCCGGACTGCATGGCGTCGCCGACGGCGGCCGCGGTCTTGTCCGAGCTGGTGAAGGCATAGGCCGCGAGGCCGAACTGCAACGAATTTGCGCGTTCGACCACTTCGTCGAACGTTTTGAAGGTGACGATCGGCGCCACTGGCCCAAACGGCTCCTCGGTCATGATCTTGGAGTCATCCGGAACGTCAGTGACAATCGTCGGCTGAAAGAAGAAGCCCTGGTTGCCCTCACGTGAACCGCCGGTGACGACTTTGCCGCCGCGGTTTTTTGCGTCGGTGACGAAGCTGTCCATGGCGTCGAGCCGGCGCGCATTGGCGAGCGGGCCCATGGTGATGCCTTTCTCCAGGCCGTCGCCCATCTTGATGCCCTTGGCGTATTCAGTGAAGCGCGCCAGGAACTTGCTGTAGTGTTTCTCGTGCACATAGAACCGCGTCGGCGAGATGCAGACCTGTCCGGCGTTGCGGTACTTGAACGCAGCGATGGTATCGGCCGCTTTCTCCGGATCGGCATCTTCGAACACCATGACGGGTGAATGGCCGCCAAGCTCCATGGTGGCCTTCTTCATGTGCTTGCCGGCGAGCGCCGCAAGATGCTTGCCGACCGGCACCGAGCCGGTGAACGAGATCTTCTTCACCGACTTTTTCGGAATGAGGTGCTCGGACACTTCCGCCGGCACGCCGAACACCATATTGAGCACGCCTGCCGGCAGACCGGCATCGGCAAAGCATTTCACCAGTTCGACGCAGCCGCCCGGTGTTTCTTCCGAGGCCTTGATGATGATCGAGCAACCGGCCGCCAGCGCACCGGCGATCTTGCGCACCGGGGTGAGGGTCGGGAAATTCCACGGCGTGAAGGCCGCGACAACACCGACCGGCTCCTGCAGCACGAGCTGACGCACACCTTTCTGCCGACCGGGCACCACGCGGCCGTAAGTGCGGCGCCCTTCTTCGGCGTACCAATCGATGATGTCGGCGGAGGTGAGCACTTCCGCGCGCGACTCGAGATAAACCTTGCCCTGCTCCTGCGTCATCACCTTGGAAATGTGGTCATGCCGCTCGCGCACGAGATCGGCGGCCTTGCGCAGGATCTTGGCGCGGTCATAGGCCGAGGTTGCCTTCCACAATGCGAAGCCTTTTTCGGCGGCGGCGAGCGCGGCATCGAGATCCGCTTTGCTGGCATGCGGCAGATGCGCCAGCGTTTTCCCGGTGGCCGGATTGATGACGTCCTCGCCCTTGCGGCCTTCGCCGTTGAGCCATTTGCCGTCGATGTAGAGAGCGAGCTCGGAATACATAGGAACCTCGTTGTTACCCGGGATACGCGTGGGCGTGGATTAGCACTTTTGTCGGCTTGTCGTCACCGGGCAACCGGGTCCGGCCGCTGGCCGGCCCGGCTGTAAACTTGTCCCGGCCATCTCGCTTAGGAGGGCAAGGTATTGCCATCCTAAGCGAGATCACCGGGACTCGGCGCTGACGCGCCGGCCCGGTGATGACAATTAGGACCCCAAATAGGCGCCGCCGCTGACATGGATGGTCTGGCCGGTGACGTAGCGCCCGCCGGGGCCGCACAGAAAGCGCACCATGGCCGCCACATCCTCGGGCTTGCCGCGCTCCCCCGTGATGGTGCCATGCGTGAGATGGTGGGCAGGGCTTTGCGAGGTCGCCGGCCGCGTCGTGTCGATGGCGCCCGGAACCACGCAATTCGCGGTGATTTTGTGGGCCGCCAGATCGTGCGCCAGTGCACGCGAAAAGCCGACCAGCGCGGACTTTGCGGTCATGACATGCGCGCGGCCCTTCGAGCCGATATGGGCGCTCATGCCGCCCATATTGATGATGCTGCCGCCATTTTTTTTCATCGCCGGCAGGCAGGCATGCACGCAACGAAACGTGCCATCCAGGATGACGCCCATGACCTCGCGCCATTCGGCAAAACTCATCTCGTCGATCGGCTTCTCGCGGCGCAGGGCGGCGTTGTTCACCAGGATGTCGATGCGGCCAAAGCGCTTGAGCGCGGTTTCGGCGAGCGCGGCCGCGGTTTTTTCATCGGCGATGTCGCCGGGCACGCTGGCCGCCTTGCCGCCAGCCGCCTCGATTTCACGCACAACACTGTCGGCTTCCGCCTGGTTTGCGCGCACGTTCACCACGACCGACGCACCGGCCTGCGCGAGCGTCAACGCGATCGCGCGGCCAATATTGCGCCCGGCACCTGTGACGATCGCGACTTTCCCCGCCAATTCCCTGTTATCAGCCATAGGTCTTGTTCATCCCCGTAACGAGGCAAGGTCGACCTTGCCATCATATAACTTCGCCAGCAGCGTGAGCGCCGACGTAGCGCGTTTGTCATCCCAGCCGCCGTAGCGGACGCTGAGCGCAAACTTCTCCTCGATGTCGGCGCGTGTGAGCGGTTCCTGGGCGCCACCACGGAAGTGCGGCTGCCGTTCCTCGACGACACGGCCATCATTCAGCACGGCACGGATGTGCCCGGTGAAGTTGTTGGGATAGGGATTGTTCGGGTCGATGACGTATCGCACCTTCGCTGCGAGCGCGAGCACGTCCTTGTCATGCACGGCCATTTCCGTGAAAGCATCAAGCCCGACACCGCCGCGCACGAACCCGGTAGCGAGAATGAAGGGCGTCGCGAATTTCGCGGCATAGCCGTTGGGCGGCCGTTGCTTGTCGGCGAGCGGCTCCCACAGGCGATGCACGGTGCCTTCCGCCACTTCGCAGATCAGTTCCTTGACGTCGCCGGGCTTGATGCCGCGCGCCGCAAGACGCTTGGCGCAGTCAATGTAAGGATGCGCCATGGTTCCGCACGGATAAGGCTTGAACGCCAGCGTCTCCGTGACCCAACGCGTGCCGAAATCGCCTGTGAGCGCTGCATAATTGCCCTCGGTCGTGTGCGCGAAACCGTGGAACAGCCCGTGCACGCCTTCGAAGACCGTGCGCGGCCCGGTGAACCCGCCACGCGCCAACAGCGCCGCGCGAATGCCCGATTGCGCGGCCCAGCCCGGGTGCAGCCGCTTGGTCCATGTGCCTTCGGCGAGATATTCGATGATGCCGCCGGCAAAACTCGCGGCGATGCCGAGTGCGGCGACGATCTGCTTTGCATTCAAGCCAAGCGCCGCTCCGACACCGGCCGCCGCGCCCATCACACCGAATATCGCGGTCGGGTGAAAGCCAGCTTTGTGCACCGCCTTCGGCACAACGGTGCTCAGCCGGCACATAACTTCGGTGCCAACCGCAATGCCGAGCAACGCGGCGTGGCCGTCAGGCTTGTGACGCTCGCAGGCGGCGAGTACCGCCGGCACAATCACCGCGCCGGCGTGAACCGGTCCGCCTTCGAACGTGTCGTCGAAATCCTCGCCATGCGCCGCCGTGCCGTTGATGAAGGCGGCGCTCGCCGCGGTGAATGTGCGTTTGTGCCCGATCGCGGTGCAAGGACCTTCATCATCGCAGCCGGCGAGCGCGCTCTTGATATAGTCCTCATTGCGCGCGGTGACGCAAAGGCCCGCCACATCGATCAGCAGGTCTTCGCATTTGCGCCGCACGGCCGGCGGCAGCTTGTCGGCGCGCAGCGCGGCGATGTGCCCGGCAAGAACCTCGGCAACCGCAATGGTGGGAAGTTTTTCTGTCTTGGACATCAGGTACGGAAACGCACGGTGCCAAAGCCGGGAATTCGATTGACGGCGATAACCACGGCGAAGGTGATCAGCAACATTCCGAGGCCAATGACAGAAATGGCGCCGAGATCGCCGCTTTCGTTGAGATCGTAGATCAGCACTGAGACCACTTTAGTCTCCGATGTAAAGAGGATGATCGCGGCCGACAGCTCGCGCATGACGCCGACGAAAACGAAACACCAGGTTGCGATCACGCCGGTACGTAGCAGCGGCGCGGTGATCTGCCACAACGAACGCAACCGCGTCGCGCCGAGGATGCGGCTGGCGTCTTCCAGCTCGGGGTGAATCGTGCGGAATGCCGCCTGCATCTGCTGGTAGGCCGAGGGCAGCGCAATGGTGACAAAGGCGATGAGCAGGATCCACAACGTGCCGTAGAGCACGAAAGGCGGCCGCGTATAGCTCAGGAACAGGCCGACGCCGAGCACGATGCCGGGAATGGCGATCGGCGCGGTGGCCAGGAAACCCATGACGCGCCAGCCGGCGACCATCTGGCGCGCCGTGACATATGCGATCGCCACCGCAATCGCGGTGCCGATGGTGGCGGTAGCGGTTCCGAGGATTACCGTGTTCTTGAGCGCGAGCGAAGCCGCCGACAATTCGAACAGGACGAAGTTGATGTTCTGCAGCGTAAAATTATGAATGGTCAAAAAGGTGCTGGCGACCGGCGAGAACGCCGCGTTGAAAAGTGCGGCATAAGGCAGGAACACCGGGTTGAGCAGCACGACCAGACAGAGCGCGAAAGCCGGCCATCGCCAGCGGTGCAGCGGGATCAGCCGCGGTGCGCCGTATTTCCCGCCGACCACCGAATAGCCGCGGCGGCCAAGAATCATGTTCTCGGCCCGCAACAGGATGACGGTCAGCACGAGGAGCGGGAGCGCGGCAGCGGCGGCAAGTTCGGGCTTGGGAGGAAACTGGAACAGGCTCCAGATCTTGGTGGTCATCGTATGAAAGCCCGCCGGCAGCGCGAGGATTGCCGGTGAACCGAACAGCGTCATGGCCTGCAGGAACGCAACCAGCGCGCCGGCGAGCAATGCGGGAAGCACCAGCGGAATGGTGACGCGCCTCGCGGTATACCAACGCCCCCCACCCAGGATCGAGGAAGCATCCTCGAGTTCACCCGGCGTGCGGTCGAGCGAATTGGCGACCAGCACAAACACATAGGGAAACGTGTAGCAGGAGATCACGAAGATAATGCCGGTCAAAGTGTAGATGTTGAACAGGTGTTGATCGGACGTCATGCCGAACCAATCGCGCGCCAGCTTGTTCAGCAGCCCGCTATTGGGCGCCGCCAGCAATTCCCAGGCGATTGCGCCGAGGAACGGCGGCGTCACGAACGAAGCCGTCACCAATGCGCGGATGATTCCGCTGAACGGAAGATCGGTGCGCGCCACCAACCATCCCATCGGGGCCGCCACCGCGCAGCAGATGATGGCCGATGACGTCGCCAGGATGAAGGTTGTGATCAGCGGATCGATAAACGAGGACTCGGTGAACAGCCGGTAGAAATTGCCGAGCGTGAACGAGCCATTGGCGTCGGTCAGGCTGTAGAGCAACAGCCATGAGATCGGCAGGATGATCAGCACGCACAAAATCGCAGCGAACGAATAAAGCACCGGTCTCGAGAGATCGATCCCGAAGCGGCGTTCCGCGTGTGCTGGCAAGGCGATGGTCATGAATACCGGATTTCGTTGCGGGCGCGGCAGACCAAGCCGCCGCGCCCGGATGTCATAACGCGTGGATCAGACGTGGAAGATCTTCACGTAGTGCTGCTTGATCTCGTCGCTCATTTTTTCGACCGCGGCGGGATCGTCCTTCATGACCTTGATATCCTTGAAGGGCGTGCGCCCGGCTTTTTCCTTGGTTTGCGGATGCATCGAGCGCAAGCCGCCGACATCGATGATCAGCTGCTGGCACTCCGGCGTGAAGCTGTAGGCCGTGAACAGCCTGGCGGCGTTCGGATTCGGCGCCGCCTTGAACATGCCGGTCGGACCCACGATCAGCGGCGAACCTTCGGTGGCATAAACCGGTGCGACCGGGCCGTCCTTCTCGGCAATCTGGAAGATGTTGTACTCGTTGCCGTCGGCCATCACCGCCCGCTCGCCAAGCGCCAGGCGCTTCGGTGGGTCAGCCGATGACTGAACCTGCATGATGTTCTGCGCGGCAAGTTTCTCAAAGAAGCTCCAGCCGAGATCGCGCTGCATCTGGTAGGTCGCGGTCATGATCGTCCCGCTATAGCCGGGATGCGCCTTGACGATCTTGCCTTTCCATTTCGGATCAAGCAGGTCCGCAAAGCTTTTCGGCGCTTCTTCTTTTTTCACCAGATTGGTGTTGTAGGCGATGATCGAGACCCAAACGCGGAAGCTTGCGAACATGCCGTCCGCGTCCTTGTGTTCGGCCGGATAGAATTTTGCGACGTCCTCAGGCAGATAGGCCTCCAGCAGGCCGCCCTTTTTCCAGACAATGAAATGGGCAGCATCCGATGAATTGGCGACATCCACCGCGTGGATGTTGCTGCCATATTCCTGACCGATGCGCTGAAAGACGCGCTCGGCGCCAGTGCGCTCGACGCGCACTGCGATGCCGGGAAATTTAGCCTCAAAGGACTTGGCAATTTTTTCTGCAAGCGGGAGATCGACCGAAGTGTACCAGACGACCTTGCCTTCCTTTTTCGCCGCCTCGATCAGCGCCGGCGTAACAGCGCTTGCCGGCGGCGCAGCCGACATGACCTTGGTCGAAAACGCGGCGCCTGCGACGAGCGCGCTTGAACCGATCAGCACATCGCGGCGCGATATTCGTGAACCCTTCATTGATGTATCCTCCATAGCCTGACCTTGTTGTTGCGCCCCGCAATTTTCTTTCTTGAACTAGCCGCTCAGCGCCCGGCAACGCTCCGCCGGCAAATGCAGCCAGACGGTGCTGCCTTCCGGGATATTTTCGCCAGCGGCAGTAAGGACACGCAATTGTGTGCCGTCCTTGGCCTCGACCATATAGTCCCGGGTGCCGCCGAGAAAGACCTGCCTGACCACTGTCGCCGGCACGACATTTTCGCCCTGCTTTTGCGTGGCCGAAATCGTGATGTCGTGCGGACGAATGGAAACAGGTGTCGCGGCACTGGCTACAACTTTCTCCCCGACACAACGCAGGACAGCGCCGGCAAAATCGACGCGCGAGGCATCAACGCCCTTGCCCTTAATCACGTTGCTCGACCCGATAAATCGCGCCACGAACTCCGAACGGGGCCGGTCGTATATTTCTTCGGGCGAGCCCGCCTGCTCGATCTTGCCGGCATTCATCACCGCAATCAGATCGGCCGTGGTCATGGCCTCGGACTGGTCGTGCGTCACATAGACCGTGGTGTAGCGATATTCATCGTGCAAGCGGCGAATCTCGAAGCGCATTTCTTCGCGCAAATTGGCATCGAGGTTCGACAACGGCTCGTCGAGCAACAGCGTTTCCGGCTCGACGATCAGGGCGCGCGCGAGCGCGACGCGCTGCTGCTGACCGCCCGACAATTCACCCGGATAGCGCTGCGCCAGCGGCGCCAGCTTGGTTGTCGCCAGAATGGCATCGAGTTTCTTGCCGATGGTCGCACGATCCAGCTTGCGCAACTTCAAGCCATAGATGATGTTCTCGGCCACGGTCATATGCGGCCACAGCGCGTAACTCTGGAAAATCATCGACATGTTGCGCCGCTCGGGCGGCACCGTGTCCGCCGGAGAGGAAACGAGCTTGTCGCCGACCCGGATTTCGCCGGCGCTCGGTTCAACAAATCCGGCAATCAACCGCAGCGTGGTCGTCTTGCCGCAGCCTGATGGGCCCAACAAGCAGACCAGATGACCGTGCTCGATCGTGAGCGATATGTCGTCGACCACCGCGGCCGCGCCATATCGCTTGGTCAAATTCCGCAACTCCACTGACGCCACGCGCTTTCCTCCCCTTGTCTTCTTCACCTCGCCCCGCTTGGGAGAGGTCGGCCGCGGGCGGTCGGGTGAGGGGTATTTTCGGCACTGTTTAACCACTCACCACGAGCGGCTATCGCAAGCCGCCGCGGCGTAGTCAATTTACGAGCCGGTAAATGCCGGCTTGCGCTTCTCCATGAAGGCTTTGCGGCCTTCCTTGTAATCATTGCTGGCAAAACAGGCCTGCACCAGTTCATCGCATTTTTTCAGGTTGCGCTTGCTTTCATCCGTGACTGCCTGGCCGACGATGTATTTTACCGAATCGATCGTCAGGGGTGCGTTTCCGGCGATCGTTTCGGCGTAATCCTTGACGTAGCTTTCAAGCTCCGCGTCGGGCAACACGCGATTGACCAGGCCCATCATCTGCGCTTCGGCCGCCGTGAATTGGCGCGCCGTGAAGAATATTTCCTTGGCAAATGACGGGCCGACAAGATCGACAAGCTTCTTGAGGCCGTCATAGCGATACCCCAGGCCCAGTTTGCCGGCCGGCACGCCGAACTTCGAGCCATCGGTACAAATGCGCATGTCGCAGCACAACGCCAACCCGACACCGCCACCAATGCAATAACCGCGGATCATCGCGATGGTCGGTTTGGGAAATGTGTAGAAAGCGTTGTTGGCGTGATCGACCGCTGCGTTGTAACGGTCGACACCTTCTTGCGTTGAGCGCTCTTTTTCAAATTTCGAAATATCGGCGCCCGAAATAAAAGCCTTGCCGCCGGCGCCGGTCACGACAACCACACGGATGTTGTTGTCGTTCTTGAATTCCTCCAGGAAGCCCGAGGCCGCCTCCCACATTTCGAGGGAGACAGCATTGTGACGCTCGGGATTGTTGAAGGTCAGATAGCCGACCTTGCCTTCCTTGCGCGACAGCATTTTATCGGTTTGCGACATTCCATTCACTCCTTAGACCGCCTTCACTGCATGCAGCTCGGCGATATCTTTATCGGCGAAGCCGAATTCCTTGAGAATCTCGTCGGTGTGCTCACCAAGGTCCGGCGGCCGCGCCGCGATCTTACTCGGCGTGCGGGAAAGCTTGAACGGCTGGCCGACGAGCCCGAGCCGGCTGCCGTCGGAGCGCGCGGACTCCTGCGCAAGGCCGAGATGCTTGACCTGCGGATCGGCGAACACCTGATCGATCGTATTGATCGGGCCGCATGGCACGCCGACTTTGTTGAATATGTCGACCCATTCGGCGCTTGATTTCGTCGCGGTAGCCTTGTCGATTTCAGCATTGAGTGCGTCGCGATTCTGCAAACGCAGCTTGCCGTTTTTGAAGTCCGGCGACGCGATCCACTCCGGATGACCCACCGCATTGCAGAAGCGCTCCCAGATCACCGTTCCGGTGACGGCAATATTCAAATGTCCGTCCTTGGTCTTGAACACGCCGGTCGGAATCGAGGTCGGGTGATTGTTGCCGGCCTGCTTGGCGACCTGTCCCTCGGTGAGGAAGCGCGATGCCTGGAAGTCGAGCATGAATATCTGCGCCTGCAGGAGCGACGTGTTCACCCACTGGCCTTCGCCGGACACCTCGCGCTCAAGCAGCGCCGTCATGATACCGAGCGCGCAAAACAGCCCGGCGGTGAGATCGGCGATCGGAATTCCAACGCGCATCGGGCCGGCGCCCGGCGCACCGGTAACCGACATCAGTCCGCCCATCCCTTGCGCGATCTGATCGAAGCCAGGTCGCTTGGCATAAGGGCCGTCCTGGCCGAAGCCGGAAATGCTGGCGAGGATGATCCGCTTATTCACCTTGCGCAGGGAATCGTAGTCGATGCCGAGCCGGTCTTTCACGTCCGGCCGGAAATTCTCGACCACGACGTCGGCCTTTTCGACCAGCCGCTTGAATGCCGCAAGACCCTGCGGCGATTTCAAATCGAGCGTCATGCCGCGCTTGTTGCGCTGAAGATTCTGGAAGTCGGAGCCTTCGCGCGGACCGCCCGGCCCCTCGCCTTCCGACAGATGCGGCGGTGCCTCGATCTTGATGACATTGGCGCCCCAATCGGCGAGCTGACGAACACAGGTCGGCCCCGAGCGGACGCGGGTGAGATCGAGAACAGTAAAGCGGGAAAGAGCCTCGGAGGCTCTGGAAAACGGCATTTCAACGGCTCCGGAGTGGCTATTTGGCCCAGAACGAGCAATTTGGGGGCCGACATTCCCCGATCTTCCTCGCCTTGTCCATCAGGGGGAAAGGGCCGCCCGAACCGACTTTATTCATCATTTGGCGGAATAAGGAGCGGCGACGCCTTGAAAAGAACATCGCAGGCTGGCATATGAGCGCCAACGGATGAAAGACCCGGTCTCGGGTTTGCGGGCTGCGTGCACGAAACTCTTTAAAACGAATTTCGCCCCGCCTCCTCCGTTTCTCCAATAAGCCGACAACCCTGGCCACGCGGGATGTCTTTAAGAACCCCGCGATCCCGCCGGCTGCAAAGGCAGTACGGCCGTTTCGCCGTATAAGAAAGAGACTCTTTGACTTCATTTAACGAGTTCGGCCTCGCAGCGCCGATCCTTCGCGCCCTCGCGGAAGAAAAATACGTCACTCCCACCCCGATCCAGGATCAGACCATTCCGATTGCCCTCCAGGGCCGCGATGTCATTGGCATTGCGCAGACCGGCACCGGCAAGACCGCGGCTTTCGCGCTGCCGATCCTCAACCAGTTGTTCAACAAGCGTCAGCGTCCCGCGCAGAAATCCTGCCGCGTGCTGGTGCTCTCGCCGACACGCGAATTGTCCGGCCAGATCGCGGACAGCTTCCGCGTTTATGGGCGGCATATTAGGCCACTCGCGATCGAACTGGCCATCGGCGGCGTGCCGATCAACCGGCAAGTCCGCGGGCTCGCCCGGGGCGCCGAGGTGCTCGTCGCAACGCCCGGCCGCCTGCTCGATCTTGTCAATCAGCGCGCGCTGCGCCTCGACCAGATCGAAGTCCTCGTTTTGGACGAAGCCGATCGCATGCTCGACATGGGCTTTATTCACGACATCAAGAAGATCGTCGCCATGCTTCCCAAAGCGCGGCAGACGCTGTTCTTCTCGGCCACCATGCCGCAGGAAATCACCCGCCTCGCCGATGCGATGCTGCGTGATCCGGCCCGCGTCGCAGTCACGCCGCAAGCCACAACGGTCGAGCGCATCGAGCAACGCGTCATCCTGACCGACAAGGCCTCGAAGGCGTCGCTGCTGGTCGAGGTCCTCAAGACCGAAAAGACCGATCGCGTCCTGGTGTTCACACGCACCAAGCATGGCGCCGACAAGGTCGTCCGCGGATTGCAAAAGGCCGGTCACACGGCCGAAGCAATCCACGGCAACAAGTCGCAGAACCAGCGTGAGCGCGTGCTCGCGGCCTTCCGCAACGGCAAGCTACGGACGCTGATTGCAACGGACATTGCCGCCCGTGGCATCGACGTCGACGGCGTGAGCCACGTGGTCAACTACGACCTGCCGAACATCCCCGAGAGCTATGTCCACCGCATCGGCCGCACCGCGCGCGCCGGCGCCGCCGGCGTGGCCATCTCGTTCTGCGATCATGAAGAGCGTGCTTATCTGCGCGACATCGAACGGCTTATTCGCATGACGATCCCCTCAACCGACCGCCGTACCGGCAAGCCGGTGGCCCATTCGGCGGCTCATGCGGCACCGCAACAGGCCGAAGCCCGCCATGGCGGCCGGCCGCATCGCGGCAACCGCCAGCGCGGTCATGGTGGTGGTCATGGTGGCGGTCACGGCCGCCCCGGTAACAATGGCCACCGGTCCCATAACGGCGGCAATGGTCATCAGGGTCGCCCAAGTCAGAACGGTCATACTGCGCACCAGCAGACCGCCACGGCGGGGGAGCCAAATGACATCGGGAATGTTACATTCCTGAAGCGCCCGAACGAGCCGCGCCGTAACGCCGGCCACCGCGCGCCGCGTTAGAGCATGGCCCCGAAAAGCGGAAACCGGTTTTCGGACAAGACCCGTGCGCCTAGCAAAGTAGACGACTAGGAGAGGACTGGATGGCGAAGGAAGAACTGCTGGAGTTCGACGGTACGGTGACCGAGGTTCTCCCGGACGGCAATTTCCGGGTGAAGCTCGATAACGAGCATGAGGTTTTGGCCTATACCGCCGGCAAGATGCGGAAGTTCCGTATCCGCACCGGTGTCGGTGATCGCGTGATCGTTGAGATGTCGCCCTATGACTTGCAGCGCGGACGCATCAGTTTCCGCCACAAGGGCGACGCGCCGTCTCCGTCTCCACAGCAGCGCCGGCCGAACTTCCGCCGCCGCTGACGCGTTGCCCGGCCGGGCTGGCCGGATTATTGGCGCTGGGGGCACGTCTATCACGGGAGCCGCGCGTGCCGATGATCGTGTCCACCTTCCCCCGTATCGCGCTGGCGATCATCCTTGCCAGTGCGCTCAGCGCCGCCAGCGCGCAAGATGTTTCCAAAGACGCTTCCAAAGAGCGCGCGCAGCCAAGCGCAACTGAACGCCACGAAACCGGCAAAGGCATCTTGCGGCTGCTGCCGACAGATGCCGTAACCGAACATGCGATCGATACACCGCGCGGCAAGCTCGCCTATACGGCGACCGCCGGAACGCTCGCATTCTATGACCAATCCGGCGATCAAAGCGCGTCGGTGTTCTACACCGCCTATACGGCAAAGAACGCCGCGGCCAACCGCCCGCTGACGTTTGTCTTCAACGGCGGGCCCGGCGCGGCGTCGGCGTTTCTCCATCTCGGCCTGGTCGGCCCGCGCATCCTCGATTTCGGCGCTGACAGTCATGATGCTGCGCGCGCGAGCCTGCGCGACAATCCCGACACCTGGCTCGCTTTTACCGATCTGGTGCTGATCGACCCCATCGGCACCGGGTGGAGCCGCGCAATCAAGAACGATGACGCGAAGCATTTCTGGAGCGTGCGCAGCGATGCCGATGCCATGGCGAAGGCGATCTCGTTGTACGTTGCGAAAAACAATCGCGCGGGCTCGCCAAAATATCTGTTCGGTGAGAGCTACGGCGGCTTCCGCGCCGCTAAAGTCGGGCGCGCGCTGCAAACCGACCAGGGGATAACGATTGCAGGCATCGTCATGCTGTCGCCGCTGCTCGAAGGCTGGCTCACGTTCGGCGATGACAGTTCGGCGCTGCACGCGGCGCTGCAATTGCCATCGCTGGCGGCGGCCGAGCTCGAGCGCAAGCATGCGTTTACGCCCGATGCGCTCGCCGCGGCAGAAAAGTTCGCGATGACGGATTATTTGGTGACACTGGCCGGGCCCACCCCGAAGGGTGATGCGGCCAGTACATTTTATGGACGCGTCGCCCAAATGACCGGGTTGCCGCTGGATGCAGTGACACAGGCGCGCGGATTTGCGGCCAATGCCTATGTGAAAACATTGCGGGCGTCCGACAACAAGATCGTCAGCCGCTATGACGCAACTTTTGCCGTCGACGACCCCTATCCCGAGCGGCGATCGTCGCGCGCGCCGGACCCGATCCTCGATGCACTCTCGCGCGCCTATGGCGGGGCGATGGCTTCCTATGCGCGCAATGAGCTCGGCTTCAAGACCGAGATGACTTACGCGCTGCTCGCCGGCGACGTCACCGGCCATTGGGATTGGCAGGGCGGCCGCGTGCAGGCCAGCGCCGAGGATGACCTGCGCGTGCTGCTGGCCTACGGCCCGTCGTTCCGGTTGATGGTTGCGCACGGCTATGCGGACATGATCACGCCCTACGCAATGTCGCGTTACATCCTTGACCATATGCCTGCGTTTGACCCGCCCGGTCGCGTCCAGCTCAAGCTCTACCGGGGCGGGCACATGCTCTATATCGACCCGGAATCGCGCAAGGCGTTTACGGCCGATGCCGCGGCTTTTTATCGGCCGGTCGAATAAGCCCGCGTCAGGCGACGCGGCCGCCGTCGAACTCGAGCACGTCGAAACCGACGTGACGATCCACGACATAAATCAACCCGCGTTGATCCAGCACCACATCATTGCTCTGCGGCGCGGGCCTTCCGCCCGCGGGCTCTGGAATAAAGAAGCCGACTTCGCGCGGTGATGAGGGGTCGGCGAGGTCAATCACGCGCAGGCCCGCGCTGAACCACACGGCAAACACCAGTGTCCCCGCCATGCGCTCATGGAACTGATGCGCACCGAAACGCGCGCCCGGTGTGCGGGCAAACGGCGAGTTGAGTTCGCTCACCTCGAACAGCGAGAGCGGCTTTACGGCCGAATAATCGCTCACGTCGAAAATCGACATGCCGGCGTGAGGTCTGCCGCGCCGCGCCTCTTCTTCATTGGCGCTTTGCGCCTGGTCTTCTTCGTCGATTGCGACGGCAATCCGGCGGCCGCCGAGCTTGACCGGCACCGGCATCACCGTATGCGTCGGCTCAGGGAATGGCGGGTGGTAGTTGTAGGACGCCACCGTTTTCGGTCTTCTCAAATCGGCCACGTCGACAATTCGAAAACCGCCGTGCCAGCAGCTCGCCCACATTTCATTGCCGAAACGCAACGCGTGGTGCAGCCGGTGCCGCTTGCCCGACCAGGTTGGTTTTTCACCGCCGGCGATATGCTGCCCCGGCATCCACCAGCGTGAAACCTCTTCGGGTTTCTTTGGATCGCGCAGATCGTAAGTCACCAGGATGTTGCCGACAAAGCCGTCCATCTCCGTGGAAATATAGGCATAGCGCTCATCCATATCGAAACGGTGCACGCCAATGCCACCGGTCAATTGATGGTGTATCAGGGCCGGCTTTGCCGGATTGGACACATCGTAGATGCGGAACCCGCCGTTGCGATAAGGCTGCTGTTCCGCCGCCTCGATCGCAACGAGATCCGCTTCGGTGACACTGAGCTTCTGCGCCAGTTCGCCACGCGATGCGTCGCGTCCAAGAACCTCGCGCAGCTCGCGCCGCACGGCGGGCAACTGCTCGGCACGCCGTCCGACCGGCGTCGGATTGCGCTCGTGGTTCACGACCATCAAGTCGCCGGCCACGCGCACCTTGTGGCTATGTGAGGCCGGATCGTCGAGCGTCACCGTCGCCACCAGACGCGGATTTTTCGGGTCGGCGATATCGATGATGGATGTGCCGAGATTCTCCTTGTTGGGGATGTGCCCAACATAGGCATGGTGACCCGCGACGGTGACCTGCCCTGCGCCGGGCAAATCGAGATGGCCGACCCGCCGCACATTGCGGGCGAGCGCACCGTTCGGCCTGTCCAGCTTGTTCATCGGCTATTTATCCAACGTGGCACCTGAGGCCTTCACGATCGCCGTCCATTTCGGGATTTCGCTGTTGATATAGGCCTGAAATTCCTGCGGCGTGTCGGCGACAATGTCGACACCCAGCTTGGCGAGCGAAGCCTCAACGCCCGGATCATGCAACGCCTTGACCGCCGCATCATGCAGCGCCGCGATCACCTGCGGTGGCGTGCCCGCCGGCGCGACCAGGCCATGCCACGTGCTCGCATCAAAGCCCTGGAGGCCAGCCTCGTCCATTGTGGGAATATCTGGCAGTATTTTTGTGCGCCTGAGTGTCGTCACGGCGAGCGCGCGCACCCTCCCGCCCTCGATGTGGCCAATCACCGAAGCGGCGGTCGCAAACATCATCTGATCGTGCCCGCCGATGACATCCTGCAAGGCCGGCGCGGCGCCTTTGTACGGCACATGCACAATGTCGATCCTGGCTTCCGACTTGAACAATTCGCCGGCGAGATGCGCGGCGGCACCGTAGCCTGACGAAGCAAAGTTGATCTTGCCTGGCTGGGCTTTCGCCAGCGCAATCAGTTCCTTCAGCGAATGCGCCGCCACGTCCGAATTGACGACAAGAATATTGGCCTGCGTGCCAATCAGCGTAATCGGGATGAAGTCCTTGCCGGGACTGTAGTTGATATGTTTGTAGAGCGCCTCGTTTGTGGCGAGGATGCTGTTGTTGCCCATCAGCAGCGTGTAACCATCGGGCGCGGAATGCGCGACGCCTTCAGCAGCAATATTGCCGCCCGCGCCGGGCCGGTTCTCGATCACGAACGGCTGCCCAAGCAGTTGCTCCATTTTCTTGCCGACGATACGGGCAAGCACGTCGCTCGGTCCGCCGGGCGTAAATGCGACAACCAGCGTAACCGGTCGGGACGGATAATCCGTCGCGACAACAGGAGCGACGCTAAGCAGGACGGCCGATGCGGCGACCAGCGCCAGCCGCGTCCGTATTTTTGAAATCGCCATTGGAATCCGGCTCCACCCGACGCCATAAAAACAGCGCCTGCAACAATAGTGGGGCCGCCGAAATTCTCTATAGAAATTTTTGGCTATGTTTCCGAAGGGGCCGCCGCACAAATCATCGTAAAATTATTCGGTGCGGGTGAGCTGGTGTTCTTCGGCGATCCGTTCGAAAGTCTCGGCAGTGCTCTTGATCCGGTAGGCCAGGCGCCGGTCATTTTCGATGGGCAGCTGCCGCACAATCTTGTACGTGCCGCGCGAGGCGTTGTTGCCGAATTGCGGTTCGTAATAGACGTTCTGGCCGTTGGAATATTTGTGGCTCATGTCCGTCCTTTTGAGGTTGGCTTCGGTCTGCGCACAAACAGCGGCTATGCCAGTTCCGAGCAAAAACGCCCGGCTCGGTGGCCGGGCGTCAGCTTTACATGATTCGATGCCAGATCAGGCATTCTGCAGGTTGGATGCCGCCTGCTTGCCGCGCTCTGTCACCACTTCATAGGTGAGGCGCTGACCCTCGTTGAGGGTGCTCATGCCAGCGCGCTCGACGGCGCTGATGTGCACGAACACGTCGCGCGAGCCATCGCTCGGCGTGATGAATCCAAAACCTTTTTGCGTATTGAAGAACTTGACGGTACCTGTAGCCATGGTGGCATTCCTTGCGTTACACGCTGCTTCGAGTTGAGATGCGCATGAGTGTTCATGCGATCGAAACGCCCGAGTTTTGGGGGTGACTTGATAAGCGCCCAAGTCGGGGCGGCGCAGCAAGGCAAAACCGAAAACCTGGTTTTCAACAAGCGCTACTTACATGATTTAGCCCGGCAAGTCCAATTCCTGTGCAGTAACAGCACTTTCGTCAAAGTCGCGCCGCAAGCACGGAAATCAAGCTCAACGCGACATCGACCACTATCAATGTACCTTGAGCTACAAAATGAAAGATAGGGACGTTGTTGAATTTGCCATCCCGTCTTTTCATCATTTCACATAAGATCGCGGTCGCGACTGGCTGGGGGCAAAGCCGTGAATGAAGATCGGAAAAAGCGACCGACTCGCGACCAGTTCACCGGGCCATTTATCGAGACAGCAATCCGGCTCGGGGCTCTCGGTCTGCTCCTGTATTGGGCCCTGATCCTTGTCAGTCCTTTTATTTCAATCGTGATCTGGAGTGTCGTGCTGGCAGTCGCGCTCTATCCCGTTTTCGAGTGGATAGCGCTTAGCCTTGGCGGACGGCGTCGGTTGGCAGCCTTTCTGGTTACGGTTTTGACTCTGCTGGTCGTCATCGGTCCGGCAACCTGGCTCGCATTGGGGCTGATCGACAGCCTGCGCGTCATTTCCGAGCGGCTGGATTTTTCCAGTTTGGCAATCCCCGCACCATCACAGTCGGTGAAGGATTGGCCGCTGATTGGCGATCCGATCTACCAATTCTGGGATCTCGCATCGACGAATTTCCAGGCTGCTCTGGCCAAGATATTGCCTCAACTCAAACCGCTGGGCGGCAGCCTGCTGCGCATCGGCGCCGACACGGGCGTCGGCATTATCAAGTTTCTTGCTTCCATTGTTGTCGCTGGCTTCCTCTTTTCGCCGGCGCCGGCACTCGCGGATGCCGTTAAAAGTTTTGCGCGCAAACTCAATCCGGAACGCGGTGAGGAGTTTGTCGTCCAAGCCGCTGCAACCATCCGGGCTGTATCGCGCGGCGTCATCGGCATTTCAGTTTTGCAGGCTCTCCTTGCCGGCCTCGGCTTGATGGCTGCCGGCGTTCCTCAGGCCAGCCTGATTGCTTTCGCGGTCTTGATCCTCGGCATTATCCAGATTGGACCGACGATTGTTATCGTTCCCGTCATCATTTGGAGCTGGACGGCGATGGAGACGGGGTCGGCGCTGCTGTTCACCGCCTACATGATACCGGTCAATCTCATCGACAATATTTTAAGGCCCATTGTCATGGGCCGCGGATTGAAAACACCGATGCTGGTCATTTTGATCGGCGTGATCGGCGGCACGCTTGCTTACGGGATCACCGGGCTTTTCCTTGGCCCGATTGTGCTCGCGGTCATATGGGAGCTTCTGGCCGCGTGGGTAAAAGAGCGCGATATGGCTTGATAAGTTGCTGCGCGTTCGATCTGGACAACTCAGCGGCATTCTTTTACTTATCAGCCAGGTCCCCAGATGCCGCAGGCACAACCATCCAGCGCCAAGGCTCTCAATGTGCCTCAAGTGCTGGCGCAGGCCGTAGAACTCCATCAGCAGGGCCGCCTCGCCGACGCCGAACGCCTGTATGCGGCCATCCTGGCGGTCAGGCCTGACCAGTTCGATGCATTGCACCATCTGGGTCTCATCAAACTCGCCCATGGCCAGCCCGGCGAAGCGCTTCAGTTAATCGCGGCGGCGATGCGCTCAAAGGCGCCGTCGCCACAGATCCTGTTTAACCACGGCCTTGTTCTCAACGCGCTCAATCGTCCGCTCGAAGCCCTGGAAAGCTTCGATCACGCGATCAAGCTGAAAACAAAATTTCCGGAAGCTCACAACAACCGCGGCGTTCTGCTGGTGGCCCTTGGCCGCGACGAAGAAGCGCTGGAATGCTACCGTAAAGCATTGGCGATAACGCCGAATTATGTCGATGCACTGTCCAATCGCGGCGCATGTCTGACAAAGTTGAAACGCTATGACGAGGCGGTGGCGAGTTACGACCGCGCCATCGCCTTGAAGGCCGACTATGCCGATGCGTTCTACAATCGCGGCGTTGCCCTGGAGGCTTTGCGGCGATTTGACGAGGCGCTGGCAAGCTACGATCGCGCGCTCGCACTGCGCCCCGATTTAGCCGAAGCCCTGTGCAGCCGCGGGAGCACGCTGTGCCAATTGAAACAGTTTGACAAGGCGCTGGCGAGTTTCGATCGCGCCCTCTCCCTGAAGCCCGACTATGTCGAAGCACTTTATAATCGTGGTATCGCGCTGGAAGACTTCAAGCGCTTTGATGAAGCGCTGGCGAGCTACGACCGTGCACTCGCCGTGAGGCCGAACCTTGCCGAGGCCCACAGCAATCGTGCTGGCGTTCTTCGCGAATTGAAGCGATTTAGCGAGGCGTTGGAGAGTTGCGATCGCGCGCTCGCCTTGCAGCCAAACCTCGCGCAGGCGCTCAGTACGCGCGGTAGCGTGCTCAACGGCCTGAAACGGCATGACGAGGCGCTGGCAAGCTACGATCGTGCCCTCGTCTCGTGGCCTGACAACGCTGAGATTTATTTTAATCGCGCCCATACTTTGACGACACTGAAGCGGTTCGACGAGGCTTCAGCCAATTACGAGCGCGCACTCGCGCTCAGACCGGATTACGCCAACGCACACCTCAACGACGCCTTGGTGAAACTGCTCACCGGTGATTTCGCTCGCGGATGGGAAAAATACGAATGGCGCCTGAAGATGGACTCGGTAATTTCCTCGCGGCGCCATTTCCCGCAACCACTTTGGCTTGGCGACGACGTAATTCGTGACAAGACCATCCTCGTCCACAGCGAGCAGGGGTTCGGTGACGCAATTCAGTTCTGCCGTTATGTGCCGCTCGTCTCCGCGCGTGCCGCCCGCGTGATTTTAGAAGTGGGGCGTCCGCTTCGGAGGCTGATGGCCGACTGCCTCCCCTCGGCACAGGTGATTTCCAGGGGCGATCCGCTACCCGATTTTGATGTCCAGATTCCCGTACTCAGCCTGCCTATGGCCTTCGGGACGCGGCTTGAAACGATCCCGTCGGGCACGCCCTACCTGCAAGCGCCCTCTCCGGGCGCGAAGAATTGGGGCACGCGACTCGGACCGAGAACGCGACCCAGGATTGGGCTGGCCTGGTCTGGCAACGCTGAAAACACCAGGGATGGAGAGCGATCGATTGGCCTGCGCAGTCTTTTGCCGCTGCTCGACGTCGAGGCAACGTTTGTAAGTCTGCAGAAGGACGTTCGCGCCGACGACGCGATCACGCTCAAGCAACGCGGCGACATTCTCCAATTTGGCGATGAGCTTGAGGATTTTTCCGACACCGCAGAGCTGATTTCTCAGCTCGATCTCGTCATTTCGGTCGATACCAGTGTCGCTCATCTCGCCGGTGCGTTGGGAAAACCGGTCTGGATCATGGTGACATATATTCCCGACTGGCGGTGGTTGCTCGATCGCAACGATAGCCCCTGGTATCCGACTGCCCGCCTCTTTCGCCAGGCAGCTGTTGACGACTGGGAAGTCGTGATCGCGCGCGTCCATGACGCGCTGCGCGGGTTTAGCCCGGCATCGTGAGTATTTCCCGGCCTGTTGCGGGACTTCGAATAAGCAGGATTTACCGGCGCTTGAGAGCGATTTGTACGTTCGAGACGCGACTCCCCGGCGAGCGCAGCGAGACCGATTGCCGGTTGCCGTGCGTGGTCACGTCCAGAAATGCAGCGAAGGACTGTCCTTCAATGCGCGCGTCGATACGGTTGCCTTTGACGCTGCCGATGAACTGTCCTGCAACATGGTTGGTGGCCTCGAACCAGCTGCCACTGAAGGAACCGCCGTTGTTCCGGGCGTTGCCCTGAAAGTCGACATTGTAGCTGTCGCTGGCGCATCGAAGCGACAGCTTGAGATCGTTGCCGCTCGATTGCGTATCGTAATTAGCCCGGCACCGGATCGGTTCGTGCGATCCACCCTGCAGCGTGATGTTGCCGCCGCCGACCCAGGAGCCGGACAGTTCGGCAAAGGGGCCTTGCTGCGCATGCCCGGGGAGCACCGACATTGTCAATGCAAACACGAACGCCGCCGCGGCGATCAGAGCGCTGCGGGCACTCGTCAGCCGCGGTAACGCGAATCTGAATTTAATGCTCTGGGCGCGAAATCCGAGCGCGGCCTCACCAAGCACGAATAACAATAAGGTATTGCGTGTTTTCATTTCCGCCCCCCAGCGCCAGCTATCTTAGCGGTCATTTGCGTACAAAGGCAAAGAACCATTTAAAGATGACGGCCTTGAGATGGCGTCCCCAAAACTAAGCAAAACAATACTTTAGGGCAGCCGAACCTGCCTCGCGCACGTGGGGGTCAGAAAATATGGCGGCCGGCGCGATTCAACTACGCCGCAATCGTCTTGCGCCGCTTTGCAACCTGATGTGCCGCCGGAGGCCGCAGTCCTGCGGCGCCCTTGGACAGCGTATAGGTCACGCAATCCTGGATGTGTTTGACGAGAACAGCCTGCGCCTTCGCTGCATTGCGGGTTAGCGCGCAATCCAGGAGCTGACGGTGCTCATCCGCCGCGATTTCGCCGCGAAACACCACGGCAATCATCTGATAGCGCAAATATTTGTCGTAAACAGCCGAATGCGCATCCAGTAGCGCCTTCGAGCCGCACGCCGATAACAACGCGTGATGAAATTCCCAATCGTAGCGTTTCCACGTTTCTGGCGCGCTGCGATCGCCTGCCAGCATGCGTTTTTCCATCAGCGCGAGCTTGTGGTGCGCCGAAACAACCCGGCCCTCCCACTCGAGGTCTCCGGCGGCAAACGATTGCTGAAGCGCGTGACATTCCAGGAGTTGCCGCAAATTGGCGAGTTCTTTCAGGTTCTCGGCAGATACAGCGGCAACCTCAAAGCCGCGCGCGCTTTCCGCCACGATCAACCCTTCGGACGTCAACCGGTTGAGCAATTCGCGCAGCGTGCTGATGCTGACCCCGTATGCCTCTTTCAATCCGTCGAGCTTCAATCTCTGCGCCGGCGGAAGACGGCCGAAGACAATGTCGTTTCTGATCCGGCGATAGGCTTTTTCTCCCGCGGTTTCCGCGGTCGCAATCCGGCCGGTCATGGCTACGCCCTCACCTGACAATTTCAGTTTTCTTCGTATCACCCTATCAAATGGCGATCATCTGATGAAACGGTTTTTATCTATTGAATTGCCCTTGGTGGGACGCAATAAGTCGACATCGCCGCCACGAAGAGCGGCCAGGGAGGGCCATATGGGTTCATTGTTCACGCGCCGTACCATCGTATCCGCCGGAGTATCGGCGTTCGCTCTGGCGTCGTCGGGAATTGCCCGGGCGCAAACAAAACAAAAGCTCAAGTTCAGTTCTGCATTCACCGAAACAGATCCGCGCGCCGAGTCCTACAAAGCGTTCGCAGCGGCGATCAAGGACGATTTCGATTTCGAGCCCTACTGGGGCAATACCTTGTTCAAACAGGGCGCCGAGCTGGTCGCACTCCAACGCGACAACCTCGACCTTTGCAATCTGGCGCCGGCCGACATTTCCAAGCAAATTCCGGCATGGTCATTGCTGACGTCGGCTTATCTGTTCCGCGACGCCGATCACATGAAAAAAGTATTCAAGAGCGACGTCGGCAAGGAATTCATAAAAATGGCCAAGGACCAGCTTGGCATCCAGATCATAACGCCGGTCTATTTCGGCGCGCGCAATGTGAACCTGAAGCCAGACAAGCCAATCAAAACTCCGGCGGATTTGCAGGGCATCAAGCTTCGCATGCCACCCGGCGAATTCTGGCAGTTCCTCGGCGAGTCACTTGGCGCCAATCCAACGCCTGTTGCCTATGCCGAACTCTATACGGCCTTGCAGACCGGTACGGTCGATGGTCAGGACAACCCGCTGGTCAGCAGCAAACTTATGAAGTTCGACGAGGTCACCTCACAGTTCATTCTTACCCGTCACGTCATAGGTTACGACGTGATGTCGATACGTTCGAAGATTTGGGATGCGATGAAGCCGGAACAGCAGGCCAAATTCCAGGCCGCCGCCGACAAGGCGATGGACGACAACACGGCGAAGTTCATCGCGCAGGAAGCCGACGTCATTGCGTACTTTAAGAAAGAGGGGAAAAAGGTTTACGAGCCGGACCAGGATGCGTTCCGGACCTTTGCCCAGAAGAAATACGTCGAAAAATACGGCAATGACTGGCCGAAGGGCGCCACTGGAGCGGATCAACGCGGTCAAGTAATTCCGCGCTGCCCGGAAGAAACGAGGCAGGACGGAGAGGAATCTGATGACATTCGAACAATCGGCCGCGCTGGGCCGATGGCTTCGCCGCCGGGCAGAGAATGTCACTGTCGCGTTGCTGTCGGTGATGTTTGCCACCTTCATCGTTCAGATCTTTTTTCGCTATATCCTGAATAACCCCATTGGCTGGTCTGAAGAAGTCATTATCACGACCTGGCTCTGGACGGTGCTTTGGGGCGCGGCTTTCATTCTTGGCGAGGCGGAAGAAATCCGCTTCGACATCATTTATTCAAACATCTCCGAAGGCACGCGGCGCGTATTCACGGTCATAACCGGTGTAGCGCTCGTTTTTATCTACGGCATTTCGCTGCCAGCCGCATATCGATACGTAAGCTTCATGAAGGTGGAAAGATCGGCATATCTGCATGTGCCGATCAATGTGATGTATTCGATCTACATTATTTTCACCGTCGCTTGCATCGGCCGCTACTGCTGGCTGGTGTATCAGGCCATTCTTGGCGCGAAATCCCCCATGACCGATCCCGCCAAGGTCGGCGACTGATCATGCCGATCAGTCCCTTTGCCCTTTGTATTCTGGCGATTGTCCTCCTCGGCGCGCTCGGCCTGCCGATCGGGCACTCGATGATCGTGGCTTCGATTTTCTACCTGCTGCTGTCGGGCCTCGACCTTGGAACGGCCGCCGAGCAAATTTTGAACGGGCTTTTCAACAGCTACGTCCTGCTCGCGATCCCGCTCTTCATCCTCGCCGCCGACCTCATGAATATCGGCAGCCTCACCGACCGCCTGCTGCAATTCTGCCTGGTGCTGGTTGGACGTTTCCGCGGGGGCCTGGGACACGTCAACGTTGTTGCCAACATGATCTTTGCCGGCATGTCCGGATCGGCCATCGCCGATGCCGTTGGCATCGGCCGCATCATCATCGGAATGATGACCAAGGATGGCCGCTATCCTGTCGCATATGCCGGCGCAATTACCGCCTCCGCCGCCATTATCGGCCCCATCATTCCGCCGTCGATCCCGATGGTTCTGTATGCACTGATCTCGGATACGTCGATCGGCTATCTGTTTCTCGGCGGCTTTGTTCCGGGCGTCATGCTTGGCCTTGGCTTCATGATCACGAACACGATCATCGCGCGTCGCCGGAGACTACCCGGTCGAAGCGCCGATCCCGATGAAGGACATTCCGAAAATTACGATCAGGGCGTTTCCCGCGCTTATGCTGCCGGTCATTCTATTGTTCGGCATCTACGGCGGCGTCATGACGCCGACGGAAGGCGCTGCCGCGGCAGCATTCTATGCCCTGTTTGCATCCACCGTCCTCTATCGCGCCGTGACATGGAAGCAGCTCTACGAAGCCATTCTTTCGAGCGGCAAGGCAACAACGTCGATCGGCATGCTCATCGCCGGCGCCATGGTTTTCAATTACGTGGTGACCGTCGAGAACATTCCCAACGCACTGGCGCGCTTCATGGGTGGCTACGACCTGGCGGCAGGCGGCTTCCTGCTGCTCGTCAATATCATTCTGCTGATCCTCGGGTGTCTGTTGGAAGGCAGCACGATCCTGCTTGTGGTTGTGCCGATCTTCATTCCGACCGCCAAGGCGCTTGGTATCGACCTCGTCCATTTCGGCGTGGTCGTCGTCGTCAACATCATGATCGGTTTGCTCACCCCGCCCTACGGCCTGCTCCTGTTCGTCCTCGCCAACATGACCAAGCAGCCGCTGGGCGCGATCGTGCGCGAAGCCGCACCGTTCATTATCATGTCAATTGTCGTTCTCGCGATCATCACGATGTTCCCCGACACGATTCTCTGGTTGCCGCGCATCTGGGGCTACAAGGGGTGAAATGCCGATGAAAAAGCCGATCTATGTCCTCAACGGACCCAATCTCAATCGCCTCGGCAAACGCGAACCTGAAATCTATGGCGCGACAACTTTGGCCGAAGTCGAGGCGTCATGCCGGGCGGAAGCGGAAGATCAGGCCATCGAATTCCGCCAGACCAACAGCGAAGCGCAAATGATCGACTGGATTCACGAAGCGATCGATGAAGGCAGCGGAATCGTTATCAACCCCGCTGCATTTACCTTCACGTCGATCGCAATTCTTGACGCGCTCAAGATGTTTCCGGGTCCGATCATCGAACTTCATATTACGAACATTCATCGCCGCGAGCCTTACTATCATCACTCGTATGTCTCCAAGGTCGCGACCGGGGTGATTGCCGGCCTGGGCACGAATGGATATCGCATGGCGGTGCGCGCACTCCGAAATATGATCTGAGAAATACGTCGTTCGTCAGAACAAGTCGCTAAGCCTTAGCCGCACTTTTTTCGCGTGCAGCGAGAGCCGTGGCGAATGTGCGATGGAGACGCGCCGGATCGGGCTCAAAACCGGTAAAGAGACGAAACGCCTCCACGGCCTGGTAAACGCACATCCCGCCACCGCTCATGACAGCGAGCGCCTTTCGCGGCCGCCGCCTGAATGAACTCGGTCTCGATCGGCGTATAGATGACGTCAGCCGCCCAGTGCGCCGCTTTCAGCGCGGACACAGGTACCGGGTTGCCCGGAAAGCCACGCATCCCGACCTGCGTCGCGTTGACGACGCCGTCTGCTCCCGCAATGTCACGTTCAAGGTCGCTTGTGATACGGCAGCGCGCGGGACCGTAATGCATCGCAAGGTCAGCCTTGAGCGCATTCGCGCGCGCGCCGTCCAGGTCATGAATGATAAGCATCGCGACGCCGAGGTCCATCAGGGCAAAAGCAACGGCGCGCCCGGCGCCGCCGGCACCGACCTGAACCACCGTCGCATTGTCCGCGCTGCTGCGCCCGAAGCTTTCTTCAAAGCTGCGGCGAAAGCCGATGCGGTCAAAATTGTAACCGGTCGTTTGGCCGTCTGGCGCAATCGCGACAGTATTGATCGCGCCCACCTGAGCGGCCTGCGGATCCACGCTATCGAGCAGCGCCAGGATCTCTTGCTTGAAGGGAAAGGTGATGTTTGCGCCGGCAAAACCGGCGGTTTTCATGGCATCGAGCAGTTGCCCGAGACGCCGTCCCGGCAAGCGATCGACATCCATCAGATGATAGAACCCATTGATGCCCGCGCTCGCAAATGCGTCCGCAAAAAGCGCCGGCGTCAGCGATCCCATGATGTTCGCGCCAATCAGGCCGATCAGAAGTCTGTTCTCGTTCATGAAATTCAAAGTGTGTGTGGCGGTCCCGAGAGGGCTTCCCTAGCATCGGCAGAACAACAGCTTCGCCATAAGTGGGACCGTCAATTGTCCCATGGAAAGATTAGTCTTTTTTTCTGCAATGTCCCAACGTTACGCCGCGCCGCTGACGGATCTTCGGCTCTCGGCAAATGAATTTTTGTATCTGAAAAAATTCATTGTGCGAGCCGGCGGCGAGGCATCAATCAGGGCGCGTTGCCTCCATCGACGGAGAAATCCCGGCCGACAACGCCATCGTGACTGCTGCCTCTGCGGGCGCCTCGAGCGAGAGCGGCGCGAGTATGGTGGGCACCGGCAAGACTGGTGCCGCCAATCTCCATCACCCAGTACCGGCGGCCGCTTGCTGATACCGCATTCGCGACGGCCTGGCAGCCGCCGAGCATCATATTCGCGCGGTGAGGTGGCGACTGCATCCACATTCGCCTTGCACAGGCCTCGGTGTCGCATCCCATCGCCACGTTTTCGGCAACCGCTCCAGCCGGCCCACGACGCGCCATGAAACCAGCGTGATCGAGACTGTTGCGGCGCGCCATATCATTGGCGTGCTGTTGAGCGAGGGCGTGGAGTGTGGAGCAGTCGGCGTAGCACGATTCAGCCCAAACAACCGTCGCACAAAGGGCAGCAAGCATTCGAAGTGAAGTCATCGTGCGTGCGTCCGCTTCCGCAAATCCTTTCGGGAGGTATCACACTTACCAAACGAAAGAAAAGAGCGCCCCGGAAGCGCGAACAGGGGCCTCGTTCCGCTACATCCGCTTTGGGCCACTAACCGGCGTTCGGCTTTGCGGCATGTCCGCTTTGCCCCCGAAAGCGGACATTTGCAGTGCACCAGCTCATGTCCGTTAAGTGCCAAAAGCGGACATACGTGATCAGGCAGCAGCGAGATGGTTGTAATGGGCGGTCGCTGACGGTTGAAAATAAGTGAAATTTGCGAGGAATGTGGCAATCAGCATGTTTCATCGGCCGCGCAAACAAGTTACCTTGCATTGAGGATCGCGGCAGCTATGACGGGAATTGGTGTTGCTCAATGGTGTACGAATTTCTCGGCAACAACATTCATCTCGAGAAAGCGCTGCACCCACGGCACGATTGTAAAGCCCGACGCTGTTCCAGACGCTGAGCGCGAGTCGGCCTCCAGGGCAGAGCACGCGGCGCATCTCCCGGAGGGCAAGCAATTTATCCGGAAAAAACTGCAATCCCTGCTGACAGAGAACGACGTCAAAGGCGGCATCCGCCAACTGAAGATCGAGGGCGCTACGCTCAAGCCAATCGATCGTTGCGCCAGAGGGAATCTGAAGCGATCGTGCGACCGCAATCATCCCCGGATTGAGATCGACACCGACGACGCGTCCCGTAGGACCGACACGTTCCGCGGCTGCGCGGGCCACAACGCCAGTCCCGCAAGCAACATCCAACACGCGCTCGCCCATCGCCAGATGACCGGCATCGACCAGCAGGGGCGCCCACGGTGCGAGGATGTATCGGCCTGGGTACCGCTCGTATAGTTCGGCCGCCTGCGCGGTCATGTGCCATTGCTCGTGTTTGCTCATCTCCTGTTCCATCCGAGCTTGCGGGATATCCGGTCAGCCGCATGCGTCACGGCTTTGATCTGGTTTTGAGGTGGCGAAGCCGGGATATATTGGATGGAGCCCGCAATGGCGACCGCGCCGGCATACTCACCAGCGTGATTGAAGACCGGCGCCGCGAGGCCGTTCACTCCATGCAGCACTTGGTTGGGTGCGGTCGCCCAACCGCGTGACCGAACTTGCGCAACAGCGCGTTCAAGAGCCCCGGGTGAGCAAATCGTTTGCGGTGTCGAGGCTTTTAGGCCTCTTGCAAGGCACCGCTTCATCAGGTCTGCAGGCCCGAACGCTAACGCGACCTTGCCGTGGGCGCTGGCATGGAGATCAAGGACCGTTCCCGGCTGCGTCCCGAAGTTTAAAGTCGCGTGTCCTTGTAGGACCTCTAAAACGACAACCTGGCTGTCCACTAGAGCGGACAAGGTCGCTGGCTGCCCGGTCTCGTCGCGGAGCCGCGCCATTTCCTCCCGGGCGACTGTAAGAATGTCGAAGCGCTCTCTCAGCCGTTCCCCGAGAATAAACAGTTTGATGCCCGCTGCGTAACGCAAGGTTGTCGGCTCCTGATGCACGAAACCGTGCAGCATGAGAGCCTGAAGATGGCGATAGACGGTGGCCTTGGATGAGGCGAACTCGCGCGCAAGCTCCGAAACGCCGAGGGACTTTTTGAACTCGCAAGTCGTTCCAATAGGCGCAGCGATAGATCGACGGTTTCGGTAGCCGCACTTTCGTTTGCCGGCCCCACGTTTCTCGTCACAGTTTTGAGCTTGGCCATGTGTTTTATCTATTGAAACAGTGTTTCAATAGACTAGGAGAAGTCTTCCACGATGTCAAAAGCGGCGCGCCGGACGGAAATTGTCAGCGCGGGCGACGTCCGCTTCGGGTCAAGCCGATGTCTGCTGAGTGCCAAAAGCGGACATTCCGCCATTCATTCGATGATCTCATCTGCGCAAGGGAACGGCGTCGGACCAAAACAAAACCCCGGGCAGATGACCCGGGGTTTTTCATTCGTCGGTATTGAACCAATTCTTCAGGGACAAACTGCGACGTTCCAGAACCACAGGCCGTCAATATTGATCCAGCACGGTCCAACTCCATAAGCATACCAGCGGCCATGCCAACGGTGGCGATTTTGGCCGTACCAATAGTGGCCATTGTATGCTTTGCCGACGACGTAGTTCCCGTGTGCGGCTCTATTGACGTTGACGTTCTTGTTAATATGAACATTTCTGTTCACGTTAACGTTCCTGTTCACTTTGACGTTCTTATTGACGTGAACGCTCCTGTTCACATTAGCGCTCTTGTTTACGTTGCCTTTTTTTTGAACTGGGTCAGCGAAAGCTGACGCTGGAATTAATAGAACACTCGCGATTGTAGCGGCAATCGACAATTTTCGTAGCATCACATTTACTCCACCTGTTTGAGCTGTTGCGTTCTGTTCCTTCGTAACAGAACGCCGTGTGAACTTGCGCAAAATCGCTTGTCGGTTATTCCACTGGCTTATGTCTGCTAAGTGCAAACAGCGGACATTGATCGGTGGTGCTGCAATGTTTACAAAATGCTGGCCTATTCTCGGTGGCCGGTCAGTGGGAGAGGAAACGGTGGGAATAGTAGGACTTCTTCGCTGGCGATCCGTTTCTTGACTTCGCCATCAGGCATGTCAGCGACCCCGCTCTGGTCCGCCTCCATTTTCGAGGCTGTGGCAAAATATTCTTCCGACATTTGCCTGAGATCACCAGCTGTGCCGAGATCCATGCAATTTTCTGAGAGCCGCCGACAACGGCCGGCCTGCAAACGCAAATAACCCGATCCCAATTGGGCTTCCGCCATCATGTCGCAGCCCCTTTATCGACGAATTTCGGATGAGAAACCGGGGCGGCTAACCCCGCTCAGTGTCCCGACTGCGCGAGCGTCAACCGGACGATGCAACGGCGCCGAGATTTGGCAACACAATGACCTTCGTGCCTACATTGACGCGGCTGTAGAGATCGACGACATTCGCATTCAACAGGCGGATGCAGCCGCTCGATACGGTAGTGCCGATCGTCTCTGGGCTATTGGTGCCGTGAATTCGATAAACTGTATTGCCGAGATAGATGGCACGGGCCCCGAGTGGGTTGCCTTCGCCGCCGGCAGTAAAGCGGGCGAGATAGGGTTGACGCGCAATCATCTCCGCGGGTGGATACCAATCGGGCCACTCGGCTTTGCGTGAGACGCGCTCGACGCCTGACCAGGTGAAACCTTGGCGGCCGACGCCGATGCCGTAGCGGATCGCACTGCCGTCGCCGACGACGTAATACAGGTAGGTGTTCGCGGTATCGATGATAATGGTGCCAGGTGCGACATTGGCCGGATACGCGACTAGTTGGCGGCGCAGATTGGGGGCGAGTTCGAACGGTTCGGTGTCGTCAACCAAAGGCGCGACAGCAGTGCTGGTGAACCTTGTAAGGGTGGGCAAAGGCGCTGCCGCGGCGGTGCCGATCCAAAGGGCGGCGGTCGCAAGAAAAACGCTGGTTTTCAAGAGGTTTGACTGGTATTTCATCGTGAAAATCCTTTGATATATCTAGTCAACGGCCCGAATTTATTAAAGTTCCTAAGAATAAACACTATATTTATTCCACCAAATACTTTGCTCTTCGAGATTTATCTTGAAGATCTATTAAATAATACTCTTCAAGAACGGGAACGTTCAACTTATCCGTGCGTTGTCCAAGGTGAATTGGGACAGAATGTTTAAACTGATCGTCAGCAGCATAACCGCCGCTACCCTGATCGCCGGGGCTGTGGCCTTCGCCACAACTTCCGCACCGGCGGCCGACGCCTTAACGATCACGCGAGGACAAGACGCCAAGCAGACGCAGACCTTTGCAAAGGGGGACCGCCTGCGAGATCCGATCAAGGGAAGCGGCTGCTCGGTGCACGGCTGGCCGAACTTCGAGCCGAAGTGCCAATTCGATCTCAGAGAGCCCGGCCGCGAGGCACGCAACGTTCGCGTCATCGCCCTTCGCTAGGCGGGACCGAATTCGCCAAAAAGTTTTGCCCTCACCACCATATTATATTCGGCGTTGCCGCGTTGGCATTCCAATGTCCGCTTTGGGTCAAAAGCAGACATTCTGCGATACGAAAGCCATGGCCGCTTTACCCCCGAAAGCGGACATTGCGGTCCCGGTTTGACAATTCGGCGCAATAAATTTGGACGACCAAAGTGATCTGGCGGTCCCGAGAGGAGTCGAACCTCCGACCTTCGGTTTAGGAAACCGCTGCTCTATCCTGCTGAGCTACGGGACCGTCGGACTGCGATGTAGCACAGGCGCCGTGAAGGTGCACCGGCACAGGCCTTAATCCACTTTCGCGCCCGATGCAGCAACAACATCTTTCCACATCGCGCGCTCTTTCGCCGCAAAGGCGATGGCCCCTTCCGGCGTGCTGGACAGGACGCGCGCGCCGGCCACCAGGAAACGGTCCTGGACTTCTTTTTCACCTGCGATCTTCCGCTGCGCTGTGGAAATCTTGTCGATGATTGGCCGCGGCGTTGCCGCAGGCAACACGAAGGCCGCCCAGGACGTGACCACAAAATCGCTGACCCCTGCTTCGCCCATGGTCGGTACATCCGGCAAAGTCGGCCAGCGTTGGGCCGAGGTCACCGCGAGAGCCCGCATCTTCCCGGACTGGATCACCGGCACATAAGACGCAAGATTGTCGATCGCAAACGTGACATCGCCGGACAGCATGGCGGGAATTGTCTGCGCCGCACCGCGGAACGGGACATGCACGGCATCGATGCCGGTGCGCTTGGTGAACATGATGCCGGACAGATGCGGCGAGGTGCCAACACCCGGACTTCCGAAATTGGTACGTCCGGCCTGCTTCGCCCAGACCAGGAATTCCGACAGTGTCTTCGCCGGCACATGATCGGACGGAACAACAAAAACGTTCGGCAGCTCCCAGGTCAGCGATGCCGGGATCATGTCGTGCTCCGGATCGTAGGGCATCTTGCTGTAGAGAAACTGGTTGATGGCGAAATGTCCGATGGTCGCCGAACCAATGGTATAGCCATCGGGCGGACTGCCAGTGACGGCCGCGATACCGATATTGCCGCCGGCGCCGCCGCGGTTCTCGACGACAAACGATTGGCTGAATATGTCCTTCAGCCGTTCGCCTAAAATGCGCGTGAGCACATCGGTCGAGCCACCGGCCGGGTAAGGCACAATGATCCGCACCGGCCGCTCAGGCCAGTGACTGTCATCGCCGCGGGCCCGGGTTGCCACCATGACGCCGGCGGCGGCGGCCGAGGTCAAAAATGCGCGGCGGCTCGAAGGACGCGGCTTCTGCATTTTGTTTCCTCCCCAGCGGTTATGATGGCGTTCATATTTATGCTGCCATTCTAGCGTGTCGCCGGGTGACCGCCATCTCTAATGACGGACGGCCGGCGCGCACTGGCAGTTTTGTTCATGACGCGTTTGTCACACCACCCTGCCCCAATTCTTGCGGCGGCATTTCTCCCACTCCTTGCGTGCAGCGCAGCGGGACAAGTGCCCTGCAAACTCACTGATATTGGCACGGCAACAGTCGCCAGCGTGCGTGACGGGCGCACTTTGCTGCTGGCCGATGGAAGAGAATTGCGCCTTGCCGCGATCGAAGTCACTGACCACAGCCGCGACGCGCTTCAGCAACTTGTCGGCGGCCGCAACGTAAGGCTGGAACAGCTCGGCACCGCTCCCGACCGCTACGGCCGGCTGGTCACGTTTGTATATGCGGAAAATACGGAGCAATCGGCCCAGCAGGCCATGGTCGCGCAAGGCCAGGCGCGTGTTTCGGGAAGAATCGGCAACAAAGCCTGTGCGGATGTGCTGTTGGGCGCCGAAAAGGCAGCCCGCAAGGCGCGTCGCGGACTGTGGGCCGACCCCAATTTTGCCCCTTTGCGGCCGGAAAATCTTACCCGTATCGGGGCTGCGCGGGGACAATTTGCGCTGGTCGAAGGCAAGGTCTTGTCGGTGCGTGAAAGCGGCGCCACTATCTATTTGAATTTCGGGCGGCGCTGGACCAAGGACTTTACCGTCACCATTCTCAAGCGCCATCGGCGTGAATTTGCCGCCGCCGGCATCGATCCGAAACAACTGGAGGGCCGTCCGGTCCGCGTGCGTGGCTGGATCGAACAGCGCAACGGTCCCGTCATCGAGGCGGACGCGCCTGAGCAGATAGAGTTCGTCGAGTAGTTTTTATTGTGAGTGAGATCCGGATGGTTGCGGCACTAACAGTCAGATCAGCAAACAGGTCGCTCGGACTGGCGGCCCTGCTTGCCATTCTGATGGCCGCCTGCACCAGCACACCCGACAACCGTTTCGTCTCACTGCCGGTGGCACAAGTTGCCCCGCAGGCCGATCTGGCACCCGCGGCGCAACGCGAGCACGCGCGCATACTCGCCTCATACGGCGGGGTTTACGACAACGCGCACCTGCAAAGTCTGATCGAAAAGACCGTCGACCGCCTGGTGGCGGCATCCGAACGGCCGGATCTGAAATATCAGGTCACGATCCTCAACTCGCCGGCGATCAATGCATTCGCGCTTCCGAACGGCAAGCTCTACATCACGCGCGGCCTGATTGCGCTTGCCAACGACAAGGCCGAGCTTGCGTCCGTGCTCTCGCATGAAATGGGCCATGTCATTGCGCGCCATGCCGCAATCCGCGAGGAACAGGCCCGGCAGGTCGCCATCATCAGCCATGTGGTCAATGACGTGCTCAGTGACCCGCAGGTCGGCGCATTGGCGCTCGCCAAATCGAAGCTCACATTGGCGGCGTTCTCGCGCGCACAGGAATTCGAAGCTGACGGCATCGGCGTCGGCATGTCCGCGCGCGCCGGCTACGATCCGTTCGGGGCCTCGCGGTTCCTGACCGACATGCAGCACAACGCCGATCTCAAGGCGTCGAGCGGCGGCGCGGATCCGCGCACGCTGGATTTTCTGTCGTCGCACCCGGCAACCCCCGACCGCGTCAAAAACGCCCTCGCCAATGCCCGCCAGTTCAGCGGGCCGGGCGCCGGCGAACGCGACCGCGCCGAATATCTCGCCAGCCTCAACGGATTGATTTACGGCGAAGACCCCAGCGAGGGGTTCGCGCGCGGCCGGCATTTCCTGCATCCAAAGCTCGGCTTCACCTTCACGGCGCCGCCGGGCTTCACGCTCGACAATACGGCGCAGGCCGTCCTCGGTCTCAAGGATGGCGGTAACGAAGCGCTGCGCCTGGACGTCATAAGCGTTCCGGCCGAGCAATCATTGCCCGACTACCTGAAATCGGGGTGGATGACGAATGTCGATGCGGCGAGCGTTGAGGAATTTTCAATCAACGGCTTTCCGGCGGCAGCGGCTACCGCGAGCGGCGATCAGTGGTCATTCCGGTTGTTTGCAGTGCGCTTCGGCAGCGACGTCTACCGATTTATCTTCGCTGCCAAGACCATGAACGCGCAAGTGGAGCGCTCATTCCGGGACTCGGTGACGAGCTTCCGCCGCATGAGCCTGAAGGAAAGCCAGCAGATCCATCCGATGCATCTGCAGATCGTCACCGCCACGCCCGGCGACACGGTCGAAAAATTGGCGCGGCGCATGGCTATCAGCGATCACGCCATCGAACGCTTGCGCGTGCTCAACGGACTTTCCGCCACCGACCGGATCAAGCCGGGCGACAAGCTGAAGATCGTGGTGGAGTGACGGCAGTCAGACGGCAACGACTGGGCTTGGGAAAAGAATCGCTTGAGGTACTGAGTTTCAATTGTCATGGCCGGGCTTGTCCCGGCCATCCCGATTCGATCGGCACAACCCTGCCTTCCTAAGCGAGATGCCCGGGACAAGCCCGGGCATGACGAAGGAGAGGCACAGGATCGCGACAAGTTGAAGAATAGTCCGCGCTTCTTCAGCTCTCGCCGACTTCCGGATTGAGCGTGAATTCACGCGGCACATCCGGGCCCCAGAGATAGAACGAATCCTCGGGCTTATGGTCAGCCGCCGGCCAGCGCTCTTCCTTTGGAATGTAGTCGATATCGCACGAATATTCCGAGAAGCTGCCCCAGGGATCCATGACGTAGTGGAAGTAATTGGACCCGAGTACGTGCCGGCCGAGACCCCAGCCTTTGGTCCAGCCCTTGTCGTGCATGCGCATCGCGCCGAGGCCAATGTCCTGAATGCTGGCGGTATCCCAGCTGCAATGATGAAAGCCCGGCCCCGACGATTTCACCAGCGCCAGCAGATGATGGTCGCTGCCGTGGATGCCGTGCATGAAAGCAACGAGATCCGACGCACGATCTGAAAGCCGCAGGCCGAGCGTGCGCTCGTAGAATTTGATCGAAGCGTCGATGTCGCGCGTGAAGATCAGGACGTGTGACAGGCGGCGCGGCCGCACCGGCGGGGCCTTTTCGCGCGTGGTCGCGGCGGCAACACCGGGGCCAACCGTGGCCCACTCGCTCTGCGCCTTGTGATCCGGGGAGACCTTGCGCGCGACCTTCACTTCGATCAGCACGCCCTCGAGATTGCGGAACCAGAAGCCGTTGCTCTCGAACCCCGGCGGCGGATCGATCAGCTTGATTCCCTCGCCTTCGATGCGCGCCTTCAGCCGCGGCAAATCGTCGGCATAGCAACCAAAAGAAAGATGATGGAGCGCTTTGGTGGGGCCTTCGACCACGGAACCCCAGCGGTGTTCATGACCAAACGTCTTGATCGCGAGCACGTTGCCGTCGCGCCGTACGTCGAGGCCGAAATTACCGTAGAAATCCTGCGCGACCGACGCATCGGGCACTGCGAGCACGAACTGGTCCAGCGAATGCACGCCGAGTGCGTCTGTCTCGGTGGTCGGCGCGACATAGCCGCGAATGGCGGTCATCGATTACTCCATCAAACAACAAATGCGGTGGTTGGCGGGCATATAAGCCAGTGGGGTCGCCGGAGCAACTGCGGCCGCGGCCCATTGGAGCTCATTTGGGGCGCGGCCCAACGCAAAAGCCCGGCGAGGGCGCCGGGCTTTCGGATTGTCGGTATGGACTGCGTGTCCTTAGGCGGCCTCTTCCTCGACCGCATCGTCCGAACCAGCCTCTTCGGCCGGCTTGGGACCGCGGCGCGGGCCCTTGGCGAGCGCCGCCTCGATCTCCTTGATCGCTTCGGTCTCGGTCACGCGTTGCACGGCTGCGATCTCGCGCGAGAGGCGATCAAGCGCCGCCTCGTACAGCTGCCGCTCCGAATAAGACTGCTCCGGCTGCGATTCCGACCGGTACAGGTCGCGGACGACCTCCGCGATGGCGACGATATCGCCGGAATTGATCTTTGCTTCGTATTCCTGGGCGCGGCGGGACCACATGGTGCGCTTGATGCGCGCGCGGCCCTTCAGCGTCTCGAGAGCCCGCTTGACCAGCGGTGCCTCGGCCAGCTTGCGCATGCCCACCGACACGATCTTGGCGGTCGGAACCCGCAGGGTCATCTTGTCCTTGACGAAATTGATGACGAACAGCTCCAGCTTGGCGCCTGCGACCTCCTGCTCTTCGATCGCCATGATCTGGCCCACGCCGTGGGCCGGATAGACGATAAATTCGTTGGTCTTGAAGCCTTGTCGCTGGGTAGTCTTCTTATTGCTGGTCATTCCGGGCACAACTCCTTCACCGGCCCCTTTGCGGGCACCGGTTAGTTTGGCTGCGGGAGCCCCGGCGCGGACGGCGCCGCGCGAGGCCTGGGAGGTCCGCCGCGTTTCGGCAGACTTTTTGGAACCCCGGCTCATGCCGGCGGAACCTTTCTTCGATTTATGACGCGTTTTTCCTGCCACTGCTCACGCGTGGATCGCACGCCCTCTAGGTTGGGAACCTTGGAACTCAACCACCGAAAAATAATGCTCCCGAAGGGGGAGCTCACCGATGGCAACGTCGTTCCTATCCATCTTTTACATATATAGCACATTTTTGGGCGGAATCAAAGCCTTATGCCGCCGCAGATCAGCTATTCGGCGGTAAAAACCCTGCAATTTCATCGAATCGGTTAATGCACTCCGACAGGGGTGGTCCTTCGCCGCACCTTGGCTTCCGCCTTGGCTCCCCTTGGGGCTCCCCTTGGCCGCGCGCAGGGCCCCCGGGTAACGGTGCCCGGCTGCGGTTAAAGGCTCAGTCGCCTTCCCCGGGATCAGGGGAGAAGAACTTTTTGAACTTTTCGGGGACCCCGTCCCACTCCTTGCCGTCGGCAGGCCCCTCACGTTTGACCGTGATATTTGGCCAGGACTTGGCGTACTGGGCATTCACTTCCAGCCATTTTTCCAGCCCCGATTCGGTATCCGGCTTGATGGCCTCGGCAGGGCATTCCGGCTCGCAGACACCGCAATCGATGCATTCATCGGGGTGAATGACGAGCATGTTGTCACCCTCGTAGAAGCAGTCGACCGGACAGACCTCCACGCAGTCCATGTATTTGCACTTAATGCAGTTTTCGACGACGACGTAGGTCATTCCCCGCTCCGCACAGCCACTTACAGACGCTCCGTATCGTAACGACAGATAAGCCGCAACCGGTGCCGCCGCCACTGGAAAACGCGGCCTGCGCGCTGGATTTGCAGCGAAAGGTCAAGGTTTTGGCTGCACTTGGCTGCACTTGGCTGCATCTTGGCTGCATCTTGGCCACCCAAGGTATCAGCACCGAGGGATCAGCACTGGGGTCAGCCGAAGCGGTCAGTCAATGTCGCGGTAGAGCATGCGGGCGGCTGGTGCGTTACCGCGCCGTTCGCAAATACCCTCAACCCGGACCACACGCACAGAACGGTCGAGCGCCAGCGTAACGACGTCGCCTACTCGCACCAGGTGGCCGGCGGCGGTCATGCGTTTTCCGTTGAGCCGCACGTACCCGGCCGTGGCGAGCGCGGCCGCGTCACTGCGGGTGCGCACCATGCGCGCATGCCAGAGCCATTTGTCGATGCGTTGGCGGTCGAGACTTTTGCTTTCGAGCCTTTTGGAGCCGGCACTCAAGTCGGATCTTTACCGCTCTGTTCCAGCTGCTGCTTGAGCGCAGCAAGCTTGGCAAACGGCGAATTGGGATCCGGCTGCTTGTCGCGGCCGCCGGAGCGATTGCCGAACGGTTTGGCGTAATATTGCTCGCGTTCCGCACGGTCGACCGAATCTCCCCGGTCACGGCGGCGGCCACGATCCTGCCGTTCGCCGCGCGCGCCTTGACGGTCTGTGCCTTGACGCTCCGTCCGCTGCTGCCGCTCGCGCCGATCCTGGCGCTGCTGCTGCGGTTGCTCCTTGCGGTCCGGACGGTCGTTTCGGTCATGCGGACGCCGCGGCCCGCGCCCGGCCGGGGCTGCATCGGCCGGCGCCGGTGTCGCGGCACCTTCCGCCGGCGCGATTGTTGTCGAGGCGGTGGCGCCAGCTTCCGCACCTTGCGTCGATTGCGTACGTTGCTGACGGCGCGGACGATGCGGACGCCGATCGGAGCGCCCAGCCGGCCGCCAGACCTCGATGAAAGCCGGCTCCTCCTGCGCTGTCGCGGCAGATTGCGGCGCTGGCTCGCCTGCGGCAACTGCGTCAGTTGCAACATCAGCTGAGACTGCCTCCGGCTTTGCGGCGTCTTCCACAAGCGCGATGGGAGGTTCATGCACGATTGGTGCCGTCTCCGGCGTAACGAATTCGGGTTCAGGCAGAAGTGAGCGCGACGGCAATTCGGCAGCGGATGCATCTTGTGCAGGCGCGACGTCCGCTGGAACCGGTCCATCTGGTGGCGCCGTCACATCGCTCGTCGGCGCTGTCTCTGCCGTGACATCCGCGGTAGCGGTTGCCGGATCTGTCGATGCGGGCGTAGACGCCGCCGCTTCAACAGGCCTCGGCTTGCGGTCCATGCGATAGCCAAGCGAGCGCAGGATCGACGCGAAGTCTTCCCCCGACGCGCCGGTGAGCGATGTCATCGCCCCGGTGATCAGGAAGCCGCGGCCGTCGAAAACGCCATCCGGTTTCGGCCCGGGTGCGCCCTCGCGCCACGACAGTGCCGGCCGGATGAGATCAGCTAGCCGCTCCAGGATATCGACGCGGACAGCCCGTTCACCGCAGATACGATAACCGGCCGTGCGGTAAAGCGGCTTCGGCGTTTCTGCATCGACGGGAATTGACGTGCGTCCGCTGGCAGCGAGATGCAGCAAATCGCTGACGCCCTTGGCGTCCGGGCTCTCGTGCTTTATCGCCCATAGTTGCGTGGCAAGTGCACGCGGCGCCGGCTTGAGCAGCGCCGGCAGATAGATGTGATAGGCGCCGAAGCGCACGCCGTATTTGCGTAATGTGGCGCGCGCGGGCTGGTCGAGGCCCTTGACCTCCTCGGCCACCTTTTGTCGCTCCAGCACGCCGAGCGCCTCGACAAGTTGAAACGCGACACCGCGTGCCATGCCGGTAACGTCCTCGGCGGCGGTCAGCGAGAACAGCGGCGCCAGCAGCTTTTCAATATGGGTCTTGAGCCAGAGATCGAGTCGCGTCTGCACTAATTCGCGCGCGGGCCCGGTGAGCTGTTCGTCGGCAATGACACGTACGCGCGGACGCAGCGTATCGTCACCGGCAGTCAGCTTGCCGACCAGGTCGCCAGTCCAGCGCAGTGCGCCGTCGCTCGCCAGCACGATCTGATCGTTCGAAGCCTGCGAAAGTTTTGTGGCGCGCGCTTCAATCTCACCGGCCAGCGCTTTTTGCGCGGCAGCGTTGAGCGCCTTCGCTTCCGAGCCCGCAGCGGACGCATCGGGTGCGAACATGAATCCATCGAGCCGGCCGATCACATGACCCTCGACCGTTACCTCGCCCGACTTTCCGATTTCCGTTTCCAACATCGTGTTCTCTCGCAGCCGCCGCATCAAAACGCTGGTGCGGCGGTCCACGAACCGTTCGGCCAAACGTTCATGGAGTGCATCGGATAGCTTGTCCTCGACCGCGCGTGTGACGCCTTGCCAATGCTCCGGATCGGCGAGCCAATCCGGTCGATTGGCGACGTAAGTCCAGGTCCTGACATGCGCAATCCGGTTGGAGAGAGTATCGATATCGCCATCGGTTCGGTCGGCCTGGGCCACCTGCTGACTGAACCAGTCGGTCGGGATGTTACCCTCTCGCATCAGGAAACCATAGAGGGTGACCACCATTTCCGCGTGGGTGGCCGGTGCGATCTTGCGATAGTCCGGAACCTGGCAGACGTCCCATAACCGCGCGACCGACGCCCGGTCGCACGCCAGCGATTTCACGTCTTCGTCGCGTGCCGCATGTTCCAGAACGAGAATGTCCTCTCCGGTCGGCGCCCGCGTGAGGCCCTCTTCGCGCGGCGACATCGCCAATGCAGCCTGCAAGGCACCGATCGAGGCAAAGTCCAGATCGCTGTTGCGCCACTGCAGCATCCGCATCGGCTCGAAGGTATGGCTTTCGAGCGCCTGGACCAGTTCCGGCTCAAACGGGTCGCAACGCCCTGTCGTGCCGAACGTGCCATCACGTGTCGCGCGGCCGGCGCGGCCGGCAATCTGGGCGAGCTCCGCGGGGTTCAGCTTGCGGAACTGGTAGCCGTCGAATTTCCGGTCGGACGCAAAAGCCACGTGATCGACATCGAGATTAAGCCCCATGCCGATTGCGTCGGTGGCCACCAGATAGTCGACGTCCCCCGATTGGTAGAGGGCGACTTGCGCATTGCGCGTGCGCGGCGATAGCGCACCAAGTACGACCGCGGCACCGCCACGCTGGCGGCGGATCAATTCGGCGATGGCGTAAACTTCCTCCGCCGAAAAGGCGACGATTGCCGATCGGCGTGGCAGCCGCGTGAGCTTTTTCTCGCCGGCATAAGTGAGCGTCGACAGCCTTGGCCGGCTGATCACGTGCGCGCCAGGCAACAGTTTCTCGACCATCGGCCGCACTGTCGCTGCACCCAGGACCAGTGTTTCCTCGCGCGCCCGGGCATTGAGCATGCGGTCCGTAAAGACGTGGCCCCGCTCAAAATCGGCTCCAAGCTGGATCTCGTCGACGGCCAGGAATGCCACGTTGAGATCGCGCGGCATGGCTTCGACGGTTGAGACCCAGAAACGCGGGTTCGGCGGCTTGATCTTCTCTTCGCCGGTGATCAGGGCAACCGCGTCCTTGCCGGCCCGGTCGGCCACCTTGTTGTAGACCTCGCGCGCCAGCAGGCGCAGCGGCAGCCCGATCACGCCGGACGAATGCGCGAGCATGCGCTCGATGGCGAGATGGGTCTTGCCGGTATTGGTTGGGCCCAGCACTGCCGTGACCCCGGCGCCGCGCGTTCGCGATGTTCGGGCAGGCTGCGGGGAAAAAGAGATGGCCATTACGCGTCCGGACTGGCGGCAAATCCCTCAAGCAGGCCCTGCCACGACATTTCTGTACCACAATGCGACGCCGAACATGCGTCAGGTTAAGTATTAGAACGAGTTTGGAACGAACCGCGCCCGAATCACTGACATCGGCGCTGTACAGGTTCGTTCACGGCGACATCTGGGAAGACTCGACTGCGCGACTACAAGATGGAGTAGAGGCGGCCCGATTCAAGCGCGATTCCGCCGCTTCAAACGTTAATACCCGTGTGGATTCGCACTTGACCAAAGAGTCAAGCGCGACGTCACTGCACCCTTGGGCCACTGGCCGAAGCTCGGGTCGGAAGAGGTATCGATACGAATTCATAGGCCTCGAGGATGGCCTGGCCGATCGGCGTCGGACCTTGGGCGCGGAATGGCACAAGCACCCGCGTTCCAGCGATGGGAGCTAGCCAGACTTCCATGTCGTGCTGCTTGGCGAGGTATTTGATCGCCGCACGCGAAGGGATGTAGCCGGCCACGGGGGTGAAATACGCGGAGCAAACGACGACCGGGCCGGCATACCCTTTGGTCGCTTTGACCTTGTCCATCCGCTTGAAGGCAAATTGCATGTCGTAGCGCAATCGGCCATCGAAAACGGCCATCGTGCGCTGGCACGCTTCGGATGACAGCAGTTCGCCATTGCCTGGCATGCGCACCATGGAGGCCGTCATCGGATCAAAAACGCCGTGTTGGTGGGCTTCCGTGAGGGGCACGCGCTCTGGGTCATCATCCTGCGGCGGGTCGACGTGCAAATCCCTCACATTGCCGTTGGCGATGCTGAAACGGATGATGTCGGATTTTTTCCGGGAACTGATGGTCACTGCATAGGTGGAAGCCAAAGGCCGGCCACCATTGAGCGTACCGCGCGCGGTGCTGTCACCTTGCCCACCCGTGAAAGCGCGCAATATGCCGCTGGTCGAACCGCTTGCAGCCGCCGTGTATTGCATGTCGGCAACGTCGATAGCCCAGGTGCCGCTGCCAATTGGAATGCCGGCAATCGTCGCGGTATAGCGCGCTTCCAGTCGGCCCTGCGCCGATGCCGGGGCGAGCGCGCCGACGAGGGCCAGGACGAGCGGGGCCAGGACGAGCGCGCCTGACGCAACCAACATGCATCGTACGATCTGACGCAAGACCTGATCCTTCCGCGCGTCGACGCCAGCGGATGTTCCGCAGTCGGGCTGCCGATATTATCACCGGCGGCGTAGTCCGGCATAAAACGCGCCTATAAAACGCGCTCCAGAAGCCGACGTGATAGTCGCAAAGTTAACGTGAGGGCCGCCGGCAGCGCGACCAAGTCGTCGGCGCGGATTTCGTCGAATTTGTGTTCGCCGCCGCCGAAGCTCGGCCGGACGACCCCGAAATCCGGTCAAATTGCGCTCAATTGCTCGGCTTGACGCCTTTAACCCCGCTCTCTATACGTCCGCGGTCTTAGCCCAGACGATTTGACCTGAACCGGCGCGCGGGCACCGGTATTATTTCGAGGAATGAGCCATGTCCTGGCGTTGCGACCTGACCGGTAAGAAGCCACTGGTCGGCCACAAGGTGAGCCACTCCAACATCAAGACCAAGCGGCGGTTCCTGCCGAACTTGCGCAACGTGACGCTTATTTCCGACACGCTTGGCCGCAGGATTCGCCTGCGTGTATCGGCTAACGCGCTCAAGACGGTCGATCATCGCGGCGGGCTCGATGCCTTCCTGCTCAAGGCCAAGGACGCCGAACTGGCGCCGAAGGTGCTGGAGCTCAAGCGCCAGATCGTGAAGAAGCGCGACGCCGCAGCCGTCTGACGGCTCACTCGCCTACGATCGCAAACTGCAGCAGCAGGTTGCGCTGAATAACTGAAAAATTATCGTCCGAGACAAGAGTGACGATCGTTTCGCCGCTCGCCGCATTATGCACAGCGATGCCTTCCATATTGTCAATTTGGTAGCCGAGATCGGCCTCTATCATTGAGCGGCCATCGGCAACCGCGCCGCCTTTTATATCGACAAGCGGAATACGACGAATGCGCATGGCAATGCCGCGCGCCGGCGAAAATCGGCGCTCCAGCAACAACAGTTCGCCGGGCGGAAGGATTGTGCAGTCACTGACATCAAAATCGTCGGTGCGCTTCACACTGAAGGGCGTGACAACGTCGCCATTCAAAATGAACGAGCGCAAGTTGCCGTCCTTGTCGAGGCTGCGTTCCGTCACGGCAATCAAAGCTGACTCAAGCGGCGAGCCCTGCGGCGCGGTCGCCAGGCATTCCAGGCTTTTGTTGAATGCAAATGTCTTGAAATCCGGCGGCACCGGGATCGGCTGGCCACGCGCGCGCAAGCCGTCACGACGATAGTCAAAACGCACGATCTGCTCGACCCGCTCGATCCCGACGTAGAGCATTCCGTCCCGCTCGGTCAGCAATTCGACATCGTACCAGCCGTGCGCCGCCAATGGCTTTCCATCGGATCCAAGGATCGGCGCCATTTCGGCGTCGGCGATGCCGGCCGGTCTGCCATCACGGTAGACAATCCGTCCGCGAAGCCACGATCCCCGATCGGTAATCGCGATAAAATGATTGCCGTCCGGTTCGACATGGATGGCGGAGATGCCGCCGAAGGCCGGATGGCGCGAGGTGAGCACGAGCCCGCCGCGAAATTCCAGTGAACCAAATCGGGTCAGTGTCTCGTCGCGATTGTCAAACGACGTGATGACGGCCACGTCGATTTGCACGCGTGTCGGCGCCTGCGGATAGCGCAACGCGTCCGCGAGCGCGAAGGTGCCGATGACCAGCGCCGCGGAGACCATGCCAGCGACGAGCCAGCGGCGGCGAGGCAAAATTTTCATACCTAACCCGCGTTGTTGATTTCGTCATTCCGGGACCGCCTGAAGGGCGGGACCCGGAATCCAGATGCAGGCAAAGCCTCTGTTTTTGGATTCCGGGTTCGCGCTGACGCGCGCCCCGGAATGACAAATTGCTCAGGCAGGTTCAAGCGACGCGTCTCCGTGTGCGACGGCTTGGCCGTTCGGCGGCCGCGTGCTCCTCGAACAGTTCGGCAAGCTTTTCAGTCATTGCGCCGCCGAGTTCTTCGGCATCGACGATGGTCACGGCGCGCCGGTAATAGCGAGTCACGTCGTGACCGATGCCGATGGCGATCAGTTCCACCGGCGATCGGGTCTCGATCTCCTCGATGACCCATCGCAAATGACGCTCGAGATAATTGCCCGGATTGACCGAAAGCGTGGAATCATCGACCGGCGCTCCGTCGGAGATCATCATCAGGATTTTTCGTTGCTCGGTGCGCGCCAGCAGACGCTTGTGCGCCCAATCGAGCGCTTCGCCGTCGATGTTTTCCTTAAGGAGACCCTCGCGCATCATCAGGCCGAGATTCTTGCGCGCCCGCCGCCAGGGCGCGTCCGCCGATTTGTAGATGATATGGCGCAGGTCGTTAAGCCTGCCGGGATTGGCGGGCTTGCCGGCCGTGAGCCAGTGTTCGCGCGATTGCCCGCCTTTCCACGCGCGCGTGGTGAAGCCCAGGATTTCGACCTTGACGCCGCAGCGCTCGAGCGTGCGCGCAAGAATGTCCGCGCACGTCGCGGCAACCGTGATCGGGCGCCCGCGCATTGAACCGGAATTGTCGAGCAACAGCGTCACCACGGTGTCGCGGAATTCCGTGTCTTTCTCGGCCTTGAATGAAAGCGGATGCAGCGGGTCGATGACGATGCGGGAAAGTCGTGCGGGATCGAGTTGCCCTTCTTCCAGATCGAATTCCCAGGACCGGTTCTGCTGCGCCATGAGGCGCCGCTGGAGCCGATTGGCGAGCCGTGCCACGACGCCCTGCAAACTTGAAAGCTGCTTGTCGAGGTAGCCCCTGAGCCGGTCGAGTTCCTCGGCTTCGCAAAGCTCCTCGGCCGCAATTGTCTCGTCGAATTTCGCAGTGAACGCGCGATAGTCAGGGCCACGCGGTTCATTGGCACCCGGGTGACGCGGCCGCTGCGGCTCGCCGGGCGTTTCGGAATCGCCCATGTCGGTGTCGTCAGCCATGTCGGCGGTTGGCGACTCGGCGGCTTCCGCCGCGGAATCCGGCATGTCTTCGGACGACACCTGAGTGTCCTCCATGCTCATGCGCTGCATTTCGTCGGAATCCGCGGCTTCGCCTTCCTCGCCGGATTCCTGCTTGCGGCGGTCTTCCTCGCCTTCCTCCTCTTCGTCATCGGAGTCGTGGCTGCGGTCTTCGCCCATTTCGAGAGCATCGAGCAGATCGTGAACGACATCGCCAAACTGGCGCTGGTCCTCGACAAGATTTTCCAACCGGTCGAGATCGCGGCCCGCGCGGTCTTCGATCAATGGCCGCCACAGATCAACCAGTTTCCGCGCCGCTGGCGGCGGCGCCATGCCGGTCAGACGCTCGCGCACCATCAAGGCCAGCGCGTCCTCGATCGGCGCATCGGCACGCTCGGTGATTTCCTCGAACTTGCCGCGATGGAAGCGCTCGTCAAGCATGGCCGTCAGATTTTGGGCGACACCGTCCATGCGCCGCGCGCCGATCGCCTCGACGCGCGCCTGTTCCACCGCTTCAAATACGGCGCGCGCCTGCTGGCCGGCTGGCTGCAGCCGGCGGTGCATGGCGGCATCATGGCAGGCAAGACGCAGCGCGATTGAATCCGCGTGGCCGCGCACGATTGCGGCTTCCGCCTTGCCGAGCTTACGGGGCGGCTCCGGCAGCCGCACTTTGCCGCCCATCAGACCGGGACGCTCGGCCGCGAACGCCACTTCCAGTTCCGGCTTGCGCGCAAGCGCGCGCAAACAGCCGGTAACCGCCCGCTTGAACGGCTCGGTCGGCGATTCCTTCGACGACGGCTTGCTTTTGATGTTGGAGGCCATTTGTTCTTCTCCCTCTCCCCGTTCTTACGGGGAGAGGGCCGGGGGTGAGGGGCAATTGTGATGTCGGCAGAACTGGCGAAACCCCCTCACCCGGCTCGCTTCGCTCGCCGACCTCTCCCCGCAAGCGGAGAGAGCTAAAGTTACGACAGCGCCACGTTCACAGACGATTCCGGCAGCTCGACGCCGAAGCAGCGCTGATAAAATTCGGCAACGATTGGCCGTTCCAGCTCATCGCATTTGTTGAGGAACGTGAGCCGGAACGCAAAACCAATATCGTTGAAGATCTCGGAGTTTTCCGCCCAGGTGATCACGGTACGCGGGCTCATCACCGTCGAAATGTCGCCGTTCATGAAAGCGTTGCGCGTCAGGTCGGCAACGCGCACCATCTTGTTGACGATGTCGCGGCCCTGCTCGTTGCGATAGTGCTTGGCCTTGGCCAGCACAATTTCGACTTCATTGTCATGCGGCAGATAATTGAGCGTGGTGACGATCGACCAGCGGTCCATCTGGCCCTGGTTGATCTGCTGCGTGCCATGATAGAGGCCCGACGTGTCGCCGAGACCGACGGTGTTGGCTGTGGCGAACAGGCGGAATGACGGGTGCGGCTTGATAACCTTGCTCTGGTCGAGCAGCGTCAAGCGACCGGATGCTTCGAGCACGCGCTGGATCACGAACATCACATCCGGGCGGCCGGCATCATATTCGTCGAAGCAGAGCGCGACGTTGTTCTGCAAGGCCCACGGCAAAATGCCCTGGCGGAATTCTGTGACCTGCTGACCTTCCTTGATGACGATCGCGTCCTTGCCGATCAGGTCGATACGGCTGATGTGACTGTCGAGATTGACGCGCACGCAGGGCCAGTTCAATCGCGCGGCAACTTGCTCGATATGGGTCGACTTGCCGGTGCCGTGGTAGCCGGTGACCATCACGCGACGATTTTTTGCAAAGCCGGCGAGAATGGCGAGCGTGGTCGGCCGGTCAAATCGATAATCCGAATCGACATCAGGCACGTGCTCATCCGCCTTCGAATAGGCCGGCACTTCCATGTCGCTGTCGATACCAAACACCTGCCGGACCGACACCTTCATGTCAGGCAAGTTCTCGTAAGATTTGCCGGCAACTTCTTGCACTGCGGCAGTCATTGATCCTCCGTGGCTTCGGATGGCCGAAGCCCTCTACTGCGGTCCGACTCGTACGGTCCGGCTGATGGCGGCGGCAACTTAGCAGAGGCCACGGCAGCGAAAAACCCGCTGCGTCCGAATAGCACCATCAATTATTTCAATGAGATAGGTATGCCCAGCCCTGTGCGGAAGGCGGGTCTGGGTTGTCCGGCCCCCTCATCGACCCGGTCAGCCAAAACCGACCGATTTCAGGTAATTGTACGCTTTGATGACTTCCACCAGCCGGTCTTCTGTGGAGCGATCGCCGCCATTGGCGTCCGGATGATGGCGTTTCACAAGTTCCTTGAAACGCGTTTTGACCTGTTGCGGGGTGGCCTCGATATCGAGCCCGAGCGTATCGAGCGCTTTGCGTTCCACATTACGAATCTGCCTGGTCTCGGCGCGCGCCTTCTGTTCCGCCTTCACACCTTCGCCAAAAAGGCTGAACGGATCTGCTTGGGTGCCGAAATTGCGCAAGTCGGGCCGGACTTTTGATTTGCCGGTTCCCATCTTCCAGGTTGGTCGATGTCCGGTCAGCGCATCCTTCTGGTAGGCCATCACCGCGGCATCATTCATGCCGTTGAAAAAATTGTACGACTGATTGTACGCGCGCACGTGCGCGAGGCAGAACCGCCAATACTCGTTTTCCCGCCCGCGCCCTTTGGGCGCACGATGGTCCGCCTTCTCCTTGCAGCCATGCCATTCGCAGACCGGCCCGCCGGTTTTCGGCCGGCGATCCTTTTCCGGTTTGACGCGGATGCCATCAAAAAGGGGTGAGTCGAATTTCATGACCGACCATTATGCGCTTTTGCTGGTGACGCCTTCAAGACTCGTTCGCAGTGCCATGCACGATTTCAACCATTGACCGGTAGGCCGCCCTCTCCTAAGCGGGGGCAGAATGCGGACCGCCGATCTCATCACAAAAAAGTTGTCAGAGGCTTTCACGCCGCAAAGCCTGAAGGTGCTTGACGAATCTCACCAGCACGAAGGCCATGCCGGGCACCGGCCAGGCGGGCAAACTCACTATCGTGTGTATATCGTGTCGGAAGCGTTCAAAGGAAAGACCCGGCTCGAACGTCACCGCATGATTAATCAAGTGCTTTCGACTGAGCTTGCCGGGAGTGTGCACGCGCTCGCTATCCACGCGACCGCGCCAGGCGAAGAAGACCGCTAGGCCCTACCGTGCCGGCTGCATCCGCGTCAACGGCTGGATACGCAGTGCAGTAATGCGGTTGCGTGCCCGTCGCAACACGCGGAAGCGAAACCCGTGGAAGGTGAAGCTCTGGCCGACCTCAGGTATCGAGCGCGCTTCGTGGATGACCAGGCCGGCAATCGTGGTTGCTTCCTCGTCAGGCAAATTCCAGTCCATGACACGATTCAAGTCGCGGATCGGCACCGCGCCATCGACATTAACGGACCCATCGGGCTGACGCCGCACGCCCGGTACGGCGACGTCGTGCTCGTCGGTGATATCGCCGACAATCTCCTCGAGAATATCCTCGAGCGTCACCAGCCCTTCCACTTCACCATATTCGTCCACAACCAGGGCGAATGGCGTCTTGCGGCGGCGGAAGGCCTTGAGCTGTTCCGACACGGGGCGAGTGTCGGGCACGAACCATGGTGGAGTCAGCAACGACGCGATATCGACCTTGGCGGCGTCGCCATCGACTGCGTGCAAGGCACGCAGCAAATCCTTCACGTGCAGAATGCCGACGATGTTTTCCGGATTCTCGCGCCACAATGGCAGCCGCGTCACCGGCGACGCAATGACCGCATTGACGATATCTTCCGGTGAATCATCGGCGTCGAGCGTGATCATGTTCGTGCGATGGATCATCACATCCGAGACGGCGAGCTCGCGCAGATCGAGCACGCCACCGAACATATCGCGGTCGACCGTCTCGACGTCGCCTTCCCGATGCAACAGGTCGACGGCGCCGCGCAATTCCTCGCGTGCCGACAACACCTGCTGATCGTCGCCCACCGTCATGCCGACGTGCTTGAGCAGCCATCGCACCAGCGCCTCAACGGCCATCAATACCGGACCAAATAATCTGACGAACAGATAGATCGGCCGCGCCACCGCCAGCGCAATGCGATCAGGCGCATTGAATGCCGCCGTCTTCGGCAGGATTTCGGAGAACACGACGACGATGATCGTCATCACCACGGTCGCATAGACCACGCCGGCATTACCGAACCAGGTCAGCAGAACGCCGGTCGCCAGAGCGGAGGCGGCGATGTTGACCGCGTTATTGCCAAACAGCAGCGCACCGAGCAAACGCTCGCGCTGTTCCAGCAGGCGGTTAACGATGCCGGCGCGGCGGTTTCCGTGCTTCTCCAGCCGCGTCATGCTGGCGCGCGAAGACGCGGTCAGCGCCGTTTCACTGCCGGCGAAGAAGGCCGACAGCAAGAGGCAGAAGAACACGATGACGAGGGATAACCAGTCGTTCGTCGTCATTTATTAAGCGAGTTTTTCGCTGAGGAAAGCGCGAACCTCGGCCGGATCGACATCATTCTCGACGAACGCCTGGCCGATGCCACGCACTAAAATAAACGTGAGCTTGCCGCGTTTCACTTTCTTGTCTTGGCCGATCAGGTTCATCAAAGCATCGATGCCCGGCACACCACCTGGCACCTGATTAACATGGGTGGGAAGGCCGACCGCCGCAAGATGCGCGGTGGCGCGATCCGCCTCCGATGCCGCGAGCAGCCCTTTTCGGGCCGAGAATTCGAAGGCCAGCGCCATGCCAAGCGACACCGCCTCCCCGTGCAGCAACCGGTCGGAGAATCCGCAGCCTGCTTCCAGCGCGTGGCCGAACGTATGTCCAAGATTGAGCAGTGCGCGTTCGCCGGTCTCGCGTTCGTCGCGCGCGACGATGCCGGCTTTGCCGCGGCAGCACACTGCAATGGCGTGCTCGCGCGCAAAATTTGCTGACGATTGACCGCCGGCAAAAACATCCTGCCAGTTCTTTTCGAGCCAGGCGAAAAACGTGGCATCGCCGAGCAATCCGTATTTGGCGACCTCGGCATAGCCGGCGCGGAACTCGCGCTTCGGCAGCGTGTCAAGCAGCGCGGTATCGGCAATCACCAGGATCGGCTGATGGAAGGCGCCGACCAGGTTCTTGCCCTGAAGCGAATTGATGCCGGTCTTGCCGCCAACCGAAGAGTCGACTTGCGCCAGAAGCGTTGTCGGGACTTGCACGAAATCGAGCCCACGCCGCACGCATGAGGCCGCGAAGCCGGCCAGGTCTCCGATCACGCCGCCACCAAGCGCAACGATGAGATCATTACGCTCGACCCGTGCATCGATGATCGCTTCACAGACTTGCTCAAATGTCGCGTAGTTTTTCGAACCTTCTCCCGCCGGCACGACAATACGTGCACTAACACTGCCGGCCGACCTTGAGCGCGGCCTCGACCGCGCCAGCATGAAGCTGGGCAACCGTCTCATCGGTCACGATGGCCACGCGCGCGCCGGGCCGAAGCGCGTTGATCCGCTGACCGAGCGAAGCAACGAGCCCACGCCCGATGACGATGTCGTAAGCGCGCGCGCCGAGCGCCACCGGCACCAATATCGGCTCAGCCTGTCGCAAGGGTGCAGTCATGACGGCTTCTCGTTGCCAAGGCCAAGACTAAGACCAAGACAGTTCGGCAGCTTGGCCATGATCTCATCAATTATAGTCTCATGAGGCTCGTCACGCGATTGCACGACAATGTCGGACATCGAATAGACCGGCTCACGCTGCGGAAGCAGATCTTTGATTTTCTCCGCCAGCGGCCGGTCATTGCGGCGCTTCGTACGCTTGAGCAGCAAGTCGAGGTCGGCCCGCAGCCACACCGAAATGCCCTTGATATGAATAAGGTCGCGCGTGCCCTGGTCCATCACCGCGCCGCCGCCGGTCGCCAGCACCTGAGGACCGTTGTCCAGCAATCGCGCGATCACGCGCTTTTCGCCCGCACGAAAATACGGCTCGCCGTGCTTGTCGAAAATTTCGGTGATAGTCATGCCGGCCGCATTTTCAATCTCGGTATCGGCATCGATGAACGGAATCCCGAGTCGGCCCGCAAGCCTCCGGCCGATCGACGACTTGCCGGCACCCATCATGCCGACAAGCACGATCGAGCGGCTGCCCAGCGCGCGAACGAGCGTCGGCTCAAGGCCATTTCCCGCGGGTTTTTGAACAGCACCGTTAACCATGCTATGGTTCCGAAGCGAATCCACGGTTCCATATACCAGCAATCGGGCCAATCGCGAGAGCCGGTCTTGTCAGCGGTTCCGGAACGTGGTCGTAACTTGCCCGAAATCGCTGAGCGCTGGTGCACAGATAACTGCCAGGTTTGAACGATGCCGAGTCTATTCAGATTTCTGGTCTTTCTCGGCCTGCTCGGCGGGCTGGCTTACGGGGCGGTGTTCTCGCTTGCCACGTTCGTCAAATATCAGCCGCGCGAAATCATCGTGACGGTTCCGCCCGACAAGTTTCTCAAGAACCATTGACGCCGGAGGCAGGCAAGGCGATGGCCCGCCGGCCAAAAGCATCCGACGAAGTTCTGGTCGAATTGTTTCTCGACATGCTCGCTGCCGAGCGCGGCGCTGGCGAAAACACGCTTGCCGCCTACCGCAATGATCTCGACGATCTGTCGGCGCATTTGCGCGCGGAGAAACGCGCCATTGCCGATGCGACCACAGATGACCTGCGCAAGTTCATCGCGAGCCTCGACGAACGGGGCTTTAAGGCGTCATCGCTGGCGCGGCGTCTATCGGCGGTGCGCCAGCTCTACCGGTTTCTCTATGCGGAAGGTAAGCGCACCGACGATCCAGCCGCCGTCCTCGAGGGGCCGAAACGCATGCGCGCGCTACCGAAGGTTCTTTCCATCGCCGACGTCGATGGGCTCCTTACGCACGCGCGCGCGAACAGCGAGAATACGGACCAGCCGCCGGCTCAGCGCCTGCGCGCCGCGCGGCTGTTGTGTTTGCTGGAAGTCGTCTATGCCACCGGATTGCGCGTGTCGGAGTTGGTGGCGCTGCCGGCATCGGCCGCGCGGCGCGATCAACGCATGCTGGTGGTGCGCGGCAAAGGCGGCAAGGAGCGGCTTGTCCCGCTCAACAGCCAGGCCAAGCGCGCGATGGCTGAGTATCTTGAACTGCGTGCAAGCGCTGATCGTGATGGCCAGTCAAAATGGCTGTTCCCGTCATTTGGCGAACAAGGTCACCTGACGCGTCAGCATTTCGCGCGCGAGCTCAAGTCGCTCGGCCAGGCCTGTGGCATTCAACCCGCGCGCTTAAGCCCGCACGTGCTGCGCCATGCCTTCGCAAGCCATCTGTTGCACAACGGCGCCGATCTGCGCGTGGTGCAGACATTGCTTGGCCATGCCGATATTTCGACCACGCAGATCTATACGCATGTGCTGGAAGAACGCCTGAAAACACTGGTGCGCGACCTGCACCCTCTGGCGGATGGCTAGCCAAAGACCGGCGTAAAAGCGAAATTAACCCGTTTTGCTTGACTTAGAGGGCTCGCCCGCGTCAGTTCGCCTCGAAAATCACCCATCGCCTGGACCCAATGCGCAGCTATCTCGACTTCGAAAAACCGGTGGCCGAATTGGAGGCCAAGGTCGAAGAATTGCGCGCGATGGGCGAGAGCGATACGGCGGTTGCCGTTGGCGAGGAAATTTCCCGCCTCGAAGTGAAGGCTGCGCTGGCGTTGAAGGAGCTCTATGCGGAGCTCACGCCGTGGCAAAAAACGCAGGTCGCCCGGCATCCGCAGCGGCCGCATTGCCTCGACTACGTCGGCGGCCTCATCAGCAATTTCATTCCGTTCGCCGGCGACCGCAAATTCGGCGACGACGACGCCGTTGTCGGCGGCTTCGGGCGCTTCCACGGTGAAAGCGTCTGCGTCATCGGCCATGAAAAGGGCTCCGACACCGAAAGCCGGCTCAAGCACAATTTCGGAATGGCGCGCCCGGAAGGATATCGAAAGGCAGTTCGCCTGATGGAAATGGCCGATCGTTTCGAAATTCCAGTCATCACATTAGTGGATACCGCTGGCGCCTATCCCGGCATTGGCGCTGAAGAACGCGGCCAGGCTGAAGCGATTGCCCGCTCGACGGACGCGTGCCTTTCGCTGGGCGTGCCGAATGTCGCAGTGATCCTCGGCGAAGGCGGCTCCGGCGGCGCGATTGCGGTCGCCACCGCCAACCGCGTCCTGATGTTGGAGCACGCCATCTACAGTGTGATCTCGCCGGAAGGGGCCGCATCGATCCTGTGGCGCGACACGGCCAAGGCACAGGAGGCGGCGACCAGCATGAAGATCACCGCCCAGGACATGGTGCGTTTCGGGGTGATCGATAGCATCGTACCCGAGCCAACTGGAGGCGCGCATCGCGATCCTCAGGGCGCCATTGCCGCAACCGGAGAGGCCATTGCCAAAGCTTTTTCCGAGTTGCGCGGGCTCGACCGCGATGCGGTACGAAAACAGCGGCGCGAGAAGTTTCTCACAATGGGCCGCGATAGCGGTTAACCGCGCGGCGATTTACTTTTGCTTTACCATAGGCTTAGCGGTAGTCTGAGAGGGTGTGGAGCGCCTTGCGGATGCCACATCTTAAGGATAACGATTACTCAATGAGGGCTCGCGCCTTCGGGGAGTGGCAGGTTTGAACCGACGTTTCGCTCGCGCCTTGTTGGCGTCTGCAGCTATTGCCGCGGCGATTGCGCTTGCCGGTTGTGATGCTGACAGCATCACACCCACCGGACGCGCGCAGGCTCCTATTTCCGACAAAACGCTCGCGGAAATCGCGGCGAAAAATATGGACAAGGAATCCCCGATCCTCGCCCGCATCTTCAAGGAAGAGGCAGAGCTGGAGATCTGGAAGAAGAACCGCGACGGCGAATACGTGCTGCTCAAGACCTTCCCGATCTGCCGCTGGTCGGGCGATCTCGGCCCGAAGAAGAAAGAGGGCGACCGCCAGGCGCCGGAGGGTTTCTACACCATCACGCCGGGGCAGATGAATCCGAATTCGAACTACTATCTCGCCTTCAATACCGGTTTTCCAAACGCCTATGACCGCGCGATGGGCTACACCGGCTCAGAACTGATGGTGCATGGCGACTGCTCGTCGCGCGGCTGCTACGCGATGACCGACGAGCAGATCCAGGAAATCTACGCTCTGGCGCGCGAGTCATTCTTCGGCGGACAAAAATCGTTTCAGCTGCAGGCCTATCCGTTCCGCATGACCGCGTTGAACATGGCCAAGCACCGCAACAATTCGAACTTCGCATTCTGGAAAATGTTGAAAGACGGCTACGACCATTTCAACGCCACGCACCAGGAGCCGAAGGTCGCCGTTTGCGACAGGCACTACGTGTTCGATGCGGCTGCGCCTGAGGATTCAACGAAGGCGCTTTCGTTCAATCCGAAAGGCGCATGTCCGGCTTATCAACTCGACAAGACGGTGGCCGACGCAGTGCTTGACCACCGGCGGCAAGAGCAGCTCAAGATGGCCGAGTACATCGCCAATGGTGTCTCGACCGTTCCGGCGCGTGACGGCATCGACGGTGGCATGAACCCGGCGTTTGCCGACAAGCTCGGCACGCAGGAAGGATACGACAGCAAAGGCCGTCTGATCCGTGTCGCGACCGCGCCTGGCTCGCTGCCGCGCACGACCGACAAGCCCGCTCCGGCGGTAATGGTTTCGGTACCGGAAGCCGCGCCGCAGACTGAAAGCGCGCGGGTGGTCATGGCGAGCGTGCCGATGCCCCGGCCGGCGCCGCAGCCGAAAACGGGCGAGGCTCCCGCTGCTGAGCATCCGACCACAATTACCGGCCTGATCGGTAACATGTTCGGCGGCTCGAAGGCCGAAGCGGCGACGACAACGACGGCATCGGTCGAACAGGCCCCGGCACGGAGCGCCAGTACGGACCTGGCTGCAAAGCCGAAACATCCGGCTCCGGCGCAAACGCCAGCACCCGTGGTCATGCGAACGGCTTCGACGGCGCCGGCGCCAAAACCGCGCGACACCGCGCCACCACCATGGCCTGAAAATGTCAGCCGTCCAGTGCCGAAGCCACCTGCCCAGCAAACGGCCAAAGCCGAAGCTCCGCGCGCTCCGGAGCCGGAAATTCGCGCCGCTTATGCGACGCCGCCGGCCAGCAATAGCGGCATGCTGACGGGTGCCCAGCCGGTTGTACCGGCCGGCACGTTCAACAGCTTCCGTTAACGGCACTCAACGCACTCCGGCGGGACGAAACATGGACTGCTATGTCTATGTTCTCGGCACCCTCACCAAAAGCCGGCACCTGACCTATGTCGGCTGGACCGACGACGTCGCGCGCCGCCTGGCCCAGCACAATTCCGGAAAGGGTGCGCGCACGACACGGGGCCGCACCTGGGTGTTGCTTTATTCTGAGCGCTGCGCGAGCCGGCGTCACGCCATGAGCCGCGAATGGCACCTCAAGCGCGACCGCGCCTTTCGAAAAAAACTGGCGTTAACACAATTCGACAAATGACGTGTCGGTGCGTTATTTTTCTGTGATCCGCACCTTGGCGGCGGCCGATCCGGCATCCCCATGTTTGGTCAACTTGTCCTTGTATTTGCCAAGACGCCGCTCGGCGATGCGGAAGGCCTCGTTGATGGCATTGCGCAGATCGGGCACTTGGTATTTCCGCTGCAGATGATCCGCCTCGTGCGCGACCACGATATCGTCATGACCAGGCACGGAAATGTCGATATGGACGACCGGCGGCATGGACTCATTGGCATTCTGATTGCGCTGATCGACCCGGATGCGGCAAGCCGTCATGCGGCCAAACATGTGCTCCAAACGCGCAACATGATCGCGAATGGCCGCCTCGGCAGCATCGGATGTTTCAATATTGCGGAAAGTGATCTCGACAGGTTTTTGCATGAACACACTCCGGCATAAAACCGATAAACGGTAATGCAGCAAACGAAGTTTGGTTGCGGAGTGGATTCAGCGCCTTGATCTCAGTCAAACCCGAGGTCTTGCCCGTGTATCGCCCATATATCGTCCATGGCGGGCGGCGTTTCGACGCACGAAAAATAATTTCGCAGAAGCGGTATCGGGACGCTCTAGGCAAACTTTCCGTGGCAATGCTTGAATTTCTTGCCTGAACCACACGGGCAAAGTTCGTTTCGGCCGACCTTGCCCCAGCTCGACGGATCATTCGGCTTGCGGTCCGGTTGCGCGCCATTGCCATTGCCGGCCAGGGCAGGCGCCAAGGCCGGCGCCATCTCGTCCTCGCCCGTCGTCGGGTCGACTTTGTGCGCCTCCATGTAAGGAAGCGCGGCAGATTCCTCGGCCGGCGGTTGCTGCACGATTTCCACGCGCATGAGCTGCGCCGTCACGGCTTCGCGCAGATGCGCTACCATCGCCTCAAACAGCGAGAACGCTTCCGCCTTGTATTCGTTAAGCGGGTCGCGTTGACCGTAGCCGCGCAAGCCGATGACCTGGCGTAAGTGCTCGAGCATGACGAGATGTTCGCGCCAGAGGTGATCAAGCGTTTGCAACAATATTGATTTCTCGACGTAGCGCATGACGTCGGGGCCCCATTTGGCCACCTTCCCCGCCATCCACTCATCGGCGCGACGCGTGATCCGCTCGCGCACATCTTCGTCGGTAATGCCTTCCTCTTTCGCCCAGTCCTTGACAGGCAGTTCCAACGTCAGCATTTCGCGCAGGCTGGTCTCGAGGCCTGTAGCGTCCCACTGTTCGGGATAGGCGTTTGCCGGAACGTGCTTGGCGACGAGGTCTTCGATCATCGAATGGCGCATGTCGGCGATGGTTTCATCAACCGTTTCGTCGCGCATGAGTTCGAGCCGCTGCTCGAAAATCACTTTGCGCTGGTCATTCATGACGTTGTCGAACTTCAGCAGATTCTTGCGGATATCGAAGTTGCGCGCTTCGACTTTCTGCTGCGCCTTTTCGAGCGCTTTATTGATCCAGGGATGAACGATCGCTTCGTTCTCCTTCAAACCCAGCTTTTGCAGCATGCCATCGAGTTTGTCGGAGCCGAAGATGCGCATGAGGTCATCTTCGAGCGACAGGAAGAATTTCGAATGGCCGGGATCGCCCTGACGGCCGGAGCGGCCGCGCAGCTGGTTGTCAATGCGGCGGCTCTCGTGCCGCTCGGTGCCGAGCACATAGAGACCGCCGGCGTTCAGCGCCTTTTCCTTCAGCCGCGCGACTTGCTTGCGAATCTCGGCGGCACGCGGGTCTTTGTCGCGATCGGCCCAATCGGTGATGTCGGTTATCTCCTGACGGATACGCATGTCGGCGTTGCCGCCGAGCTGGATGTCGGTGCCGCGGCCGGCCATGTTGGTCGCTATCGTTATTGCGCCCGGCACGCCCGCTTGCGAAACGATGTAAGCTTCCTGCTCGTGGTAGCGGGCGTTGAGGATGGCGAAGACCTTGGTCTTGGTGGCGCCATCATCGCCCGAGTAAAGCGCGGCGAACGCGTTCGGGTCGGAGAAGTCGTGCGACTCCCACCCGGCCTCGCGCAACATGTCGGCGAGTTGCTCAGATTTTTCGATGGAGGTTGTGCCAACCAGCACGGGCTGTCCGCGCAGCTTGCAGTCCTCGATGAGCGCGATGATCGAGCGGTACTTTTCCTTGGCCGTGCGATAGACCTCGTCGTCGTCGTCAAGGCGCACCAGAGGCATGTTGGTCGGCACCTCCAGCACCTCGAGTCCATAGATGTCCATGAACTCGTCGGCTTCGGTAAGCGCGGTGCCGGTCATGCCGGCAAGCTTTTCGTACATGCGGAAATAATTCTGGAAGGTGATCGAGGCGAGCGTCTGGTTCTCCGGCTGGATCGGCTGATGCTCTTTTGCTTCCAGCGCCTGATGCAGGCCTTCCGAATAGCGCCGCCCCGGCATCATGCGGCCGGTGAATTCGTCGATGATGACCACTTCGCCGTTTCGAACGATGTAATCCTTGTCACGCTGGAACAGCTTGTGGGCCCGCAGGGCCTGGTTGACGTGGTGAACGACGGACACGTTCTCGACGTCATAGAGGGACTCGCCCTTGAGCTGGTCAGCGGCGCGCAACCGCTGCTCGAGCTTTTCCATGCCGGCTTCAGTCAGCGTGACCGTGCGCTGCTTTTCGTCAACCTCGTAGTCGGTCTTGTCGAGCGCCGGGATGTAGCTGTCGATGGTGTTGTAGAATTCGGAGCGATCGTCGAGCGGTCCGGAAATGATCAGCGGCGTACGCGCTTCATCGACCAGGATTGAATCGACTTCGTCGACGATTGCGTAGACATGTCCGCGCTGGACCATGTCCTCCATGCGGTACTTCATATTGTCGCGCAGATAGTCGAATCCCAGCTCGTTATTGGTGCCGTAAGTGATGTCGCAGTCGTAAGCTTTCTTGCGTTGCTCATCGTCGATCCCGTGCACGATGACGCCGACCGTAAGCCCGAGAAAATTGTAGATCTGCCCCATCCATTCAGCGTCGCGCTTGGCCAGGTAGTCGTTGACCGTGACCACATGAACGCCGCGGCCGGAGATCGCGTTGAGATAGACCGCTAGAGTCGCGACCAGCGTCTTGCCTTCGCCGGTTTTCATTTCGGCGATCTTGCCGTCATGCAGGATCATGCCGCCGATCAGCTGGACATCGAAATGACGTTGGCCGAGCGTCCGCTTGGCCGCTTCCCGGACCGTGGCGAACGCCGGTACCAGGATGTCGTCGAGCGACGTGCCATCGGCGACTTGCTTCTTGAACTCTGCGGTGCGCGCTTTGAGCGCTTCGTCAGAAAGGGCCTCGAGTTCTTTTTCGAGCTCGTTGATCTCACGAACCCGCGGCAGGTAGCTGCGGATCCGCCGCTCATTGGCGGAACCAAACAGCTTGCGGGCAACGGCGCCGATCATACGGAGAGCTCCTCAGGTGGGCCGGGCGCTTATATCACGCCGCCGCGGCCGGATTTGCTTCCGGCGCTCCGGAATGCGGCACTTTTCGGGCAAATTCGACGCGAAACGCGCCGGCGATTGGCGAATAGCCAATGCCGAGCGAGAGATATGAGGGGGTCGGATTGTTGTCAATCGGAGGCTTACCCAGGTTTAACGATCATCCGGTCACGTGGACGTTAATTGCCGCGTGCCGCCCGGCCATTGCAAAACCACGATTGTTGGGCGAATAGTCCCGCCTCCGGCCACCCGAACCGGTGGCCCCTTCCACGCCCAAGGATAACGTCATGACGATTTCAGCTCCCGCCGGCATTCCGATCCAACCAAAATCTGGCGGTTTACTTGCAGCCGGCCTGGCACTGCTGATCGTCTCGACGGCGCCGCTGTACGCCCAGGACAAGGATCCGCTGGTGGCCAAGGTCAACGGCGTCGAAGTCCATCAGAGCGATCTTGCCGTGGCTGAAGAAGAGGCCGGGCAAATCCCGCCGATGTCGCCGGAAGCCAAGCAGGACTATCTGGTCCAGTTTGTTGCCGACATGATCCTGGTGTCGAAGGCCGCTGAGGACAAGAAATTAGGCGACACGCCCGAGTTCAAGCGCAAGGTCGAATTCACCCGCAAGAAATTGCTCATGGAAGGACTGTTGCAATCGATCGGCAAGGATGCCCTGACCGACGAGGCCATGCACAAAGTCTACGATGAGGCCGTGAAGCAGATCGGCGATGAAAAGGAAGTCCACGCACGACATATTCTGTTCCGTGCGGCGGCTGGCGACGAGAAGGCCAGCAAGGAAGCCGAGGAGAAGATCAAGGCCGTGATCGCCCGGCTGAAGAAGGGCGAAGATTTCGCCAAGGTTGCGGGCGAGGTGACCGAAGATCCGTCCGGAAAAGCCAATGGTGGCGACCTCGGTTATTTCAGCAAGGATCAGATGGTGCCGGAATTCTCCGAGGCCGCCTTCAAGTTGGAGAACGGGCAGATCTCCGAGCCAGTGAAGACCCAGTTCGGCTGGCATGTGATCAAGGTCGAAGACAAGCGGGTGAAGCCGGCCCCGAAGTTCGAGGAAGTAAAGCCACAGATCGAGAATTTCGTGGTTCGCAAGGCGCAAGCCGAGTTGGTCACCAAATTGCGCGCCGAGGCCAAGATCGAGCGCATGGACAAGCCGGCAAAGGCCGACGACAAGCCCGCCGCACCGGCTCCGGCCCCGGCGAAGAAATAGCCAACATCGATCAACCTGATCCACTTTTGGATTGTCATGGCCGGGCTTGTCCCGGCCATCTCGCTTAGGTAGGCACTGTAATGCCCAATTGATCGGGATCGCCGGGACAAGCCCGGCGATGACAATGCTTAAACACATGTCGTACCGCCAGTCTCTCCTCTCGCCCCACAGCATGTCCCGGAAATGCCGGCGATCCCTGGCATGCGCCTTGCCACCGCGGCGGCGGGCATTCGCTACGCCGGACGTACGGACGTCCTGCTCACCCTGTTCGACCCCGGCACAACCACCGCCGGCGTCTTCACACGCTCGAAATGCCCGTCGGCGCCAGTTGAATGGTGCCGCGCACATCTGAAGGCGGGTAAAGCGCGCGCGCTCGTGGTCAATTCCGGCAACGCCAACGCATTTACCGGCAAGAGCGGCCGCGACGCCTGCAAATTCACCGCGCAGATCGCCGCCCGTGCGATTGGCTGCAAACCGGCGGATGTCTTTCTCGCGTCGACCGGTGTGATCGGTGAGCCATTGAAGGCGCAGGCCTTCGACGGCGTGATGGAAGGACTTGTCGCACGCGCACAGACCGGCGATTTCCTCGCTGCGGCGAGCGCAATCATGACCACCGACACATTCCCGAAAGTGGCGACCGCCACCGCGAAAATCGGGAGGGCCAAGGTGACGATCAACGGCATAGCCAAGGGTGCGGGCATGATTGCGCCTGACATGGCCACGATGCTTTCGTTTGTTTTCACTGACGCGGCAATTTCCGCGGCCGCACTGCAGGCGCTGCTCAGGGACGGTGTCACCGACACGTTCAACGCCGTCACGATCGATGGGGACACCTCAACATCCGACACGCTGATGATGTTTGCCACCGGCAAGGCTATCGGTGCACCGCGTATCGCGCGCGCTACCGATCCGCGGCTGAAAGACTTCAAGAAAGCGCTGCACACCGTGTTGGCAAACCTGTCCGAACAGGTTGCACGCGATGGCGAAGGCGCGCGCAAGCTGGTCGAGATCGTGGTCGAAGGTGCGGTGTCGAAGGCTTCAGCCCGCCGGATCGCCATGTCGATCGCCAATTCGCCGCTGGTGAAGACCGCGATCGCCGGTGAAGACGCCAATTGGGGTCGTGTCGTGATGGCCGTCGGCAAGGCCGGCGAACCGGCCGACCGCGACCGGCTTTCTATCTGGTTCGGCGGCGTCCGCGTGGCGCACAAAGGCACCCGCGACCCGAGCTATGATGAGGCGACCGTCAGCGCGGCGATGAAAAAACCCGAGATCAGCCTGCGTGTTGCGCTCGGCATGGGCAAAGGCCGCGACCGGGTTCTTACCTGCGACCTGACCAAGGAATACATCGCCATCAATGGCGACTATCGCTCATAAGAGCTCACGAGGCTGCTGTGCCTTCCAAAATCGTCCTTGTTGCGGCCTGCGCGCTCGTCGACGCCGATGGCCGCGTGCTGCTTGCGCAAAGGCCCGAAGGCAAATCTATGGCCGGCCTGTGGGAGTTTCCCGGCGGCAAGGTCGAGCACGGGGAAAGACCCGAAGAAACATTGATACGGGAGCTGAAAGAAGAGCTCGGAATTACGGTCCGTGAGGATTGTCTCGCGCCGCTCACATTCGCCAGCCACAGCTATCCGGATTTCCATCTTCTCATGCCACTGTATGTCTGCCGGCGCTGGGAGGGAATAATTGCTCCCACCGAAGGCCAGCGCATCACCTGGGCGAAGCCGAACCGGTTGCGCGACTATGAAATGCCGCCGGCTGATATTCCGCTGGTCTCGCACCTGATGACGCTGCTCTAGCTTAAATCGAGGCCTGATCAGCGCTCCGGTTTTTCGCCTGTCGATATTTCCCGGGTGCCGAGCGCGTCGGCAAGCCGTTGGGACGCCGAACCAGGCTTGAGCGGCTTCTGCTGGCTCTCGTGCGGTACCCAGCCTGACAGCCAGATAATTTCGAAACTTGCGCGCAGACGGCCATCGGGGTCCGAATAACGATCGGCATAAATCGCTGCCACGCGCTGCAAAGTCGTGCGCTTGAGCGGCCTGCGCCGGCGTTCTTGCATCACATTGGTCGCGCCCATGCGGCGCAGGTCGTGCATCAGTGCAAATGCCGAGTCATACCGCACAGTCAGCCGCTCGGAATCGACCACCGGCAGCGCAAAACCGGCACGTTGCAGCAGCGCGCCGAGTTCCCGGACGTCGGCAAAGGGCGCAACGCGGGGCGACAGGCCGCCCTCGATCTCGCTTTCGGCGTCGGCAAACGCCATACGCAATTCGTTGAGGCTGTCACCGCCGACCATTGCCGCCATGAACAAGCCATCCGGCCTCAGCGCGCGGCGGATCTGAATCAGTGCCCCGGGAAGATCGTTGACGAATTGCAGCGCAAGCGCTGAAACGGCCAGGTCGAGCGAGGCATCGGCAAATGGCAGCGCCTCCTCATCGGACGCGACGCGCAGGAAAGATTTATCGAGCCTGGTGGCGCCAAAATCGGCCGCAATAATCGTCTTGACCTTTCCGCTCGCCGCCAACACACGACGCACGGCATCGGTTGGCGTCCCGACATCGGCCGCAATGTCGAAGCTGCGCAGCACCGCGGAAAGCCGCTCACCCAGCTCGGTGGCGGCACGATCGAGCAGGAACGTTGCCGGCCCAAGCGAGCGTGCCCGCTCCCGCCGTACACGCAACAAGGATCGGTCGAACAACAGTGGCGTCATGGAGGACGCTTATACGACGGTCACGCCGGCAAGGCGCCCCCCTTTACACCTCCGCCCCAATCAAAGTGGCAGCATTTTGCCGTTGGTCTTGATGTTCGGGGCGTCCTTGTTGTTCACGATCTTGAGTTCGAGCTCGCCGCCATTGCCTGATTGCCACTGGCCGCCGACCAGGGGCGTGGTCGCCACATTGGGAACCGGACCTTTCTTCCACTGCACCGGCCCGACGATGGATTCATAAGACGTCTCCGCGATCGCTTGGCGGATTGCCCCCGGCTCCAGCGCGCTCGAGCGCTTGAGGACATCGGCCGCGACCTCGAAAAGCGCATGCTTAAATCCAAGCGGCATGGTCCAGGTCTTTTTAGTCGCGGCGGTATAGGCCGCGGCGAGGTCCGCCGAGGACTGGCCCGTCAGGTGCGAGGAGAACGGATGATACGGCGACCACCAGACCTCGATGCCGATGTTTTTGCCGAGCGGGCCCAGCGCTTTTACCGCAGCCGGAAATTCTGCCGATTTGCCCGGCGTGACGATCTTCGGTCTGAAGCCTTGCTGTGCAGCCTGCGTCCAGAAATTTGCGAAGGTCGGCGGTGGCAGCACCGACGTCACAATCTCGACGCCCGCCGATTTGAATGCCGCAATCTGCGACGTGAAGTTCTCCGCAAACGGGTCGAAGCTGCCGGTGTTGACGACCTTGTAGCCGCGCTTCTCCAGAACCGGCGGCATGCCGCGCTGCGGGTCGCTGAAGGCGTTGCCGTCGGAATCGTTCGGCCATAGCGCACCGACAACATGATTGGTCGAGACATCGTCATAGAGATTGATGAACGTGGAGATGAGCGCCTCGGCGCCCCAGAAGAAATGATACGTCCACTTGAACCCCTTGCCCGGATCGCCCTTGCGGCCAAAGAAATAGGGCTGCCACGGCGCATCGGTTGAAACGCATGGGACTTCATTGATCTCGCACTGATCGGCGACCGGGTTGACCGTGTCCGGTGTATGCGCGGTCACCATGAGGTCGACTTTGCTGGAGAGGATCAGCTCGTTCGCAACTTCGGCGGCGCGGTTGGGATTGGATTGACTGTCCTTAACGATGACCTCGACCGCATGGGTCTGGCTGCCAATTTTTAAGCCTGCGCCGACAGCTTTCTTGAATTCCGCGAGGACGAACGCATCGGGCTCCGCAAAAATAGCGAGCGGCCCTGTCGCAGGGGTCACCAGCCCGATCTTGATCGCGCGACCCTGGGCGCGAAGTAGCGCTGGTGCCATGACCAGGGTGGTGGCCGCCAAACCTGTCTTGAGAATCCTGCGGCGGCTCACCGTTGACTTGATTGTTTGAATACCAACCATTTCGCCCCTCCCACTTTTGGATGATAAATTTATCGCGCGCTCCTTTCGCCAATGGCAAGACAATCCGTTACCGCTATGCAGCACCGATGGACTGTTGAGATGCGTTCGACGCGCGGGTAGCCTGTCATCATGCCAATGATTTCGGCGGTCTCGCCAATTCGGGCACCGGTCGTGCGCGCCGCCGCGGCATTGCGCCGCGTGGGACGCCTGGCGGTCGACTTTGCCCTCCCGCCACTGTGCCCGTCCTGCCGCGAGCCGCTCGGTGATGGCGCGGGTTTGTGCGCGTCCTGTTGGTCCAAGCTGTCGCTGATCGAGCCGCCATATTGCGCCCGGCTCGGCATTCCTTTCGTCTTCGATCCCGGCGCTGGCCTATTGTCGATGGAGGCAATTGCCAATCCGCCGGCCTATGACCGGGCGCGCGCGGCGGTGCGCTACGACGACGTCGCCAGCTCGCTCGTGCATCAATTCAAATATGGCGACCGCCTCGATCTTGCACCGATGATGGGCCGGTGGATGGCGCGCGCGGGCCGCGAACTGCTGGCCGATGCCAATGCTCTCATCCCGGTGCCGCTGCATTGGCGGCGGCTATGGGCACGGCGCTTCAATCAGTCGGCGGCACTCGCCAGCGCGATCTCGGCCTTGTGTGGTGTCCCGGTTGCCCATGGCGGGCTTAAGCGTGTGCGTGCGACGCCTCAGCAGGTCGGCCTGTCAAAGGCGGAGCGTGCCGACAACGTCCAGGGTGTTTTTAGGGTCCCGGACGAAAGTAAGCCGGAAATCACCGGTCGCCGGCTCGTGCTGATCGACGATGTACTCACATCGGGCGCCACCGTCGACGCCTGCGCCCGCGCGCTCCTGCGGGCCGGCGCCGCTCACGTGGATGTGCTGGTTTTTGCCCGGGTTGTGGCAAACGGCCGTAGCCCCATATAAATGGTATTGGACCAACCAAAACGTCGCATGTCGCCCGTCGAAATCTACACCACCCGCTACTGCCCCTATTGCCACGCCGCCAAGGCTTTGCTGAAGAAGAAAGGCGTCAACTTCAGCGAGATCGACGTTGGCCGGGATTGGGAGCGCCGTGAAGAGATGATTCAGCGCGCGAATGGCCGCACGACTGTGCCGCAGATATTCGTCGGTGCGGTGCATATTGGCGGCTGCGACGAACTTCACGACCTCGAGCGTGCGGGCAAACTCGATCCCATACTGGCCGACGGCAAGTCATCGCCATGAACGCCGGGACGTTTAAAGCCGCGATGATCCAGATGCGTTCGGGTCTTAACCCCACCGCAAACATCGATGATGCCGTGCGCTTCATTGGCGAAGCGAAATCGGCCGGCGCCGACTACGCACTCACACCCGAGATGACCAATATTCTGGCGGCAAAACGCGAGCAGTTGTTTGCCGTCGTCGTCGAGGAGGAGAAGGATACCTCGCTCGCAACGATGCGCGAGCTGGCGCGCAAGCTTGGAATTTATATTCATATTGGCTCGCTTGCGATCAAGATTTCGAACGACAGGGCAGCCAACCGTTCGTTCCTGATTGATCCAAAAGGCGACGTCGCCGCACGCTACGACAAGATCCATATGTTCGATGTCGACCTCGCGGACGGAGAGAGCTACCGCGAGTCGCGAAACTACCGGCCCGGTGAGCTCGCGGTGTTGGCGGATCTGCCGTGGGGCCGCCTGGGCCTGACGGTCTGTTACGATCTGCGCTTCCCCGCCCTCTATCGCGCGCTGGCCGAAGCGGGCGCCACGATGCTTGCAATTCCGTCCGCTTTCACCAAACAAACCGGCGAAGCGCACTGGCATGTCCTCATGCGCAGCCGCGCCATCGAAAACGGCTCCTTCGTTTTCGCGGCCGCGCAGGGCGGCAGGCACGAAAACGGCCGCGAGACCTACGGCCATTCACTGGTCGTTGACCCTTGGGGGCGTATTGTTGCGGAAGGCGGCACCGAGCCTGGAATAGTCATGGCAGAGATCGATCTCGCCGAAGTGGCCAAGGCGCGCGCACGAATCCCTTCGTTGCAGCACGGGCGGCGTTTCGAGATCGTCGAGCCGATGGCCGAACCGACGCACTTGCATGCCGTGCGGAGCGTCGAATGATCCGCTACGCACTCATTTGCGAAAAGGGCCACGACTTCGAAAGCTGGTTCCAGGATTCCGCCGCCTACGACAAACAGGCCAAGCGCGGGCTGGTGACTTGCCCGCGATGCGGCTCGGCCAAAGTCGAGAAGGCCGTCATGGCGCCGCGGCTGTCCGCGACCGCGAAAAAACGTGGCGCCGCCATCCAAGCGCCGGTGCCAACGGCCGAGACATCCACGACTCCGGCGGCGTCTGCACCCGTAGCGATGATTTCACCGCAGGAGCAGGAGTTTCGTTCCAAGCTTAAGGAACTGCGCGACCATCTCACGAAGAATGCCGACAATGTCGGCGGCAAATTCCCGGAAGAGGCGCGCAAGATGCACTACGGAGAAATCGAGCACCGCTCGATTTACGGGGTCGCTTCGCCAGAGGAAGCCAAAGATTTGTCCGAAGAGGGCATCGAGTTTCATCCGCTGCCACTTTTGCCGGACGAGCGGAATTAGTACGCCCACACCAGCAGTGCCACGCCGATCACCACCAGCACGATACCCGCGAGCTCGCGCCTGGTTGTCGGTTGCTTGAACACGAAACGCGTGACGCCCTGTGCAAACAGGACTTCGACCAGCGCCAGGGTACGCACATTTGCGGCCGTGGTAATGGCAAATGCGAGAAACCAGAATTCCGAGGCGAAGGCGCCCATGAACCCCGCGAACAGCGACGGCCGCCAGGCTTTTGCGATCGCCCGTAAGACGCCGGGGTCCCGCAGCGCCAGATAGGCCGACAGCAACGCGGCCTGGATCACCAGGCCGACCGTGACGGTGAACGTCGCCGCCAGCACGAAATCCGGAAGACCCAGTGAAAGGATCGCACCGCGATAACTGATTGCGGACAGCGCGAACATTGTGCCACCGCCGAGCCCAATCAGCGTCGATCGGGTGGTGCCGGCGCTGCCCGCCCCCGGCTTCAGCGACATTACAATTACGCCGGCGGTTGCGATCAAAATGGCGGTGGCGGCAAGCGGTGTGAAGCGATCGCCAAGAAAAATCAGGCCGAACAACGCCACCTGTACTGGTTCGGTCTTGATGTAGGCGTAGGCCACGACGAATGACCGCTCGCCCATGGCGGACAGCATCAGCGCGGTGGCAGCAATTTGTCCGAGCGCGCCGCCGATCACCCAGGGCCAGAATGCCGGCGGCGTTGCCGGCAGGTGATCGCCGGTGATCGCAATCAGGCCAGACAGGAACAGCAGTGCGAAGGGAAAACCGAACAGGAAACGCACATGCGTGGCGCCGACCGTGCCAAGCGTGGCGGTCAGCTCGCGCTGCATGGCATTGCGCGCGGTCTGTGCCGCCGCAGCAATCAGCGTAAAAACGGCCCAGAGCATTGCCAGCCTCTCACACAGTCATGCCCGGCCTTGTGCCGGGCATCCACGTCTTACTTTCCTTACTAAGTCGTGGATGGCCGGGACAAGCCCGGCCATGACGGGAGGCATCTCTGCTATGCGGCAGGGCGGATTTCCGCCGCCTCGGGAAATTCGGTGACCGCGCCCTTTTCATTGTCGATCAGCAGGAACAGATCGAAATAGCGGATGGTAGGCGCGCCACCGGTGCGCTTGATCACCGATTGCCGCCACTCTTCATTGTGCGCGCGTTTCGCTGCTTCGACCGACGGCCAAAGATAGACGCCGGCTCCGGTCTTGCCATCAAGCTCGAGCAGGAAATGCTTGCGCAGCAATTCCTTGTTGGCGCGCCATTTCGGAATGACGTTGCGCGCCTCTTCGGCGACTTGTTGTCGGGTCCAGCCCTTCGGCGAATTGAATTCCACCAGCTCGAGGATCATGCGGTCTCTCCTTTTTGCTTCGGGCGTTGCGCGACCAGCATATAATTGACGTCCATATCGGACGACAACTGCCAACGGTCGGCGAACGGATTGTAGATCACACCACGTTCTCCCGTGACGCGAAGGCCGCTGTCTTCAATCGCAGTCTCCAGCTCCACAGGCGTAACGAACTTGTCCCACTGGTGCGTGCCGCGCGGCAGCCAGCGCAACACATATTCGGCGCCGACAATGGCGAGCGCGAAGCTCTTCAAAGTGCGATTCAATGTGGCGGCAATCATCAGACCGCCAGGTTTGACCATCGCCGCACAGGTCGCAACGAACGCGTTTACATCGGTGACGTGCTCGACCACTTCCATCGCCAATACGACGTCGAACCGTTCCTTTACAGCGGCCAGTTCTTCGGCGGTGGTGGCGCGGTAGTCGACCGTAACGCCTGCTTCCTCTGCATGCGCACGCGCAGCGGCTATATTTTCCTCGGCAGGATCGGCTCCGATCATTTGCGCGCCCAGCCGCGCCAACGGCTCCGACAGAATGCCGCCGCCGCAGCCAATATCGAGCATGCGCAGATCCTTGAGACAGTCGAGCTTCTTTGGATCACGATCAAAGCGCGCTGCCGCCTGGTCGCGGATATAGGCGAGCCGGACCGGGTTGAGCTTGTGCAGCGCCGCCATAGGCCCGCGCGCATCCCACCAGTCCGCGGCGAGGCGCGAGAAACGCTCCACTTCGGCGGCATCGACGCTGGATACGCGGGCTTTTCGGGTAACCATTCGAACACTCTCGTCAAATCGCTGCCGGCTATTGTTGCAGGTGAGCCGAGCCGCCGGTATGTAATACGCGCCTTTTGGGGCCGGCGCCGCAAGGCCAAATATCCTCTCGTCGGCCGCTTGTTAGCGCCTTTCGGCGCGTTCGGAAACGTCAGGTTCTTATGGCCCGGCTTGTAATGAAATTCGGCGGAACATCGGTCGCCGATCTTGACCGCATCCGCAATGTGGCGCGTCACGTCAAGCGCGAGGTCGACGCCGGCTACGACGTGGCCGTCGTGGTCTCCGCCATGGCAGGCGTGACCAATCAGCTGGTCACCTGGTGCCGCGAGGCGGCCATGCTGCACGACGCGCGCGAATACGACGCCGTGGTCGCGACCGGCGAGCAAGTCACCGCCGGGTTGCTTGCGATCGTGCTGGAAGGCATGGGCGTCAATGCGCGCTCCTGGCAAGGCTGGCAGCTGCCGATCCTGACCGACAATGCGCACGCCTCCGCGCGCATTCTGGAAGTGAACGGCTCCGAACTGATCAAGCGCTTCAAGGAACACAAGCAGGTAGCGGTCATTGCCGGCTTCCAGGGCATGCACAAGGAGACCGGCCGTATCACGACGCTTGGCCGCGGCGGCTCCGATACGTCTGCCGTCGCCATCGCGGCTGCGATCGGCGCTGATCGTTGCGACATCTACACAGACGTTGATGGTGTCTACACCACCGACCCGCGCGTCGTGCCGCAGGCGCACCGCATGGACAAGATCGCGTACGAAGAAATGCTCGAGCTTGCCTCGCTCGGCGCCAAGGTCATGCAGGTGCGCTCAGTCGAACTCGGCATGGTGCACAATGTTCGCATCTTCGTGCGATCGAGCTTCGAAAAGCCGGAGGACATCGACCCCAAGAAGCCGCCCTCCGGCACACTCATTTGCGACGAAGGAGAGATCGTGGAACAGCAAGTCGTCACCGGCATCGCCTTTTCCAAGGACGAGGCGCAGATTTCCATCCGCCGCGTGCAGGACAAGCCAGGCGTTGCCGCCGCCATCTTCGGGCCTCTCGCCGATGGCAACATCAACGTGGATATGATCGTGCAGAACGTTTCGGGTGACGGCGCCACGACCGATCTCACCTTCACGGTGCCTTCGGCCGACTATGAGCGGGCCCGCGTCACCCTCGACAAGGCCAAGGGCGCGATCGGGTTTGAGCGGCTGGACGGGGCCACCGACGTTTCCAAGGTTTCAGTGATCGGCATCGGCATGCGCAGCCATGCGGGGGTCGCCGCCCAGGCGTTTAAGGCGCTTTCCCAGCAGAAGATCAATATTCTCGCCATCACCACCTCCGAGATTAAGTTCTCGGTGCTGATCAAGGCAGCCCAGACCGACCTCGCCGTCCGCACGCTGCATACGCTTTACGGACTGGATAAGGCGTAGAGGCGGCTTGCCCTTCGATTGGCTTGCCCCTTGCATATCCCATTGGCTATAGCCTAAGTCGTAAGCGGCCGCAAACTCACGGTCTGGCGGTCGCTATTCGTACATGATTTGGCCGTAGACGAGGCTGCGGCCCAAACCGTGGCTTGAGGACTTCTATAATGCGTGGTGCGCTCGGCGGTCCGCGCGTGCTGTTGCGCCGGCTTCGCGAAGTGATGGCGGAGCCCGTCAGCGCGCAGGATCGCCTCGACAAGGTGGTGGTGCTGATCGCCGCCAACATGGTGGCGGAGGTGTGCTCTGTCTACGTCCTGCGCGTAGACGGAACCCTTGAGCTATACGCCACCGAAGGCCTCAAGCGCGAAGCCGTCCACCAGACCGTCCTTAAGGCCGACGAAGGCCTGGTTGGCCTGGTCGCCAGCGAAGCCGACCCGATGAACCTGTCGGATGCGCAAGCGCACCCGGCCTTCTCCTATCGCCCGGAGACCGGCGAAGAAATCTACCATTCGTTCCTCGGCGTTCCGATCCTGCGCGCGGGCAATACGCTTGGCGTGCTGGTGGTGCAGAACCGCGCGCGGCGGACCTACACCGAAGAAGAGGAAGAAGCCCTGCAGACGACGGCGATGGTGCTCGCCGAAATGATTGCATCCGGCGAGCTCTCGTCCCTCGCCCGTCCCGGCGCCGAACCCGCCGCGCGCCACGCCATGCATCTCACCGGCAGTTCGCTGTCGGACGGCATCGCGCTCGGCCACGTCGTGCTGCACGAGCCGCGCGTGGTCATTACCAATGTTATCGCGGACGACGTGCCGCACGAACTCAAACGGCTCGATGCCGCCATTGCCACCCTGCGCGAAGACCTCGACCGCCTGGTCGAGCATCGTGATGTGGCGGACGGCGGGGAACATCGCGACGTGCTCGAAGCCTATCGCATGTTTTCATACGATCAGGGCTGGCTGCACAAAATACGCGAAGCCGTGATGACCGGCCTGACCGCCGAAGCCAGTGTCGAGCGCGTGCAATCCGACACCCGCGCGCGCATGCTGCGTGCGTCGGATCACTACCTGCGCGATCGGCTGCACGATCTTGATGACTTAGCCAACCGGCTGATGCGCGTCCTGATGGGCCAGGACCACGCACCGACCAAGGAGCAATTACCGGAAAACGCAATCGTCGTGGCGCGTTCGATGGGACCGGCGGCCCTGCTTGACTATGACCGCAAGAGACTGCGCGGCCTGGTGCTGGAAGAAGCCGGACCAACATCGCACGTTTCGATCGTGGCGCGCGCGCTCGGCATTCCGACTGTCGGCGAGATCGAAAACGCTACCGGCCTGGTCGAGCCGGGCGACGCCATCATTGTCGACGGCTCGACCGGTCACATTCATATGCGTCCGCCGCAGGACATCCAGGCGTCCTATGGCGAACGGGTCAAGTTGCGTGCCCGCCGGCAGGCACAATACCGGGCGCTGCGCGAACGACCTTGCGTCACCAAGGACGGTCAGAAAATTGCGCTGATGATCAATGCGGGCCTCATGATCGATCTGCCGCATATCGAGGACACCGGCGCCGCCGGCATCGGGCTGTTCCGTACGGAATTGCAGTTCATGGTGGCGGATGCCTTGCCGCGCACCGGCGAGCAACTCACCCTTTACAGGGCGGTGCTCGACGCCGCGGGCAAAAAGCCGGTCACATTCCGCACGCTCGATATTGGTGGGGACAAAGTGCTCCCCTACATGCGCAACATCGAAGAGGAAAACCCCGCGCTGGGGTGGCGGGCCATCAGGCTTGGCCTCGACCGCCCAGGCTTGTTGCGCAGCCAGGTGCGCGCGCTGCTGCGCGCCGCCGGCGGCCGCACTTTGCGGCTGATGTTTCCGATGATCGCTGTGGTGGAAGAATTCGACAAGGCCAAGTCCCTGGTCGAAGTCGAATTGACCCATCTGCGGCGGCACGGGCACGCATTGCCCGAGCGCGTCGAGATCGGCACCATGGTCGAGGTGCCGGCTTTGCTGTTCCAGCTTGATGAATTGCTTGAGCGCGTCGATTTTCTGTCGGTCGGCTCCAATGACCTGATGCAATTCCTGTATGCCGCCGATCGCGGCAATCCGCGCGTGTCGGAGCGGTTTGATACGCTGTCCGCGCCGGTCTTGCGCGCGCTCAAGGACATTGCCGACAAGGCAAGGAAACACGGCAAGCCTGTCGCGCTCTGCGGCGAACTTGCGTCGCAGCCGATTGGCGCGCTGGTGCTCGCCATCCTCGGCTATCGCACCCTTTCGCTTTCGCCATCGGCGATCGGGCCGGTCAAGGCGCTGTTGCTCGAGCTCGATATCCGCAGGGGCGAGGCCGCTATCCTTCCCTGTCTCGAACAGCCGGTGGGCAGCGTTTCCATCCGCGACAAGCTTGAGAGCTTTGCCGCGGCCGAGGGCCTTCAACTGTGATTGTTCTGCCGCAGCAGAAGCTTGATGCGCTGCTGGCCCGCCACGCGTTGGTGGAAGGCGAGCTCGCCAGCGGCCTGAGTACGGACGCATACGTCAAGCTGTCGCGGGAGTTCGCCGAGCTCGGCCCGGTCGTCGCGACAATCAAAGCCTATCGCGATGCCGAAAAGGAAATCGCCGACCTCTCCGCGCTTGTCGATGATCCGAAATCCGACGCAGACATGCGCAAGCTCGCCGATGCCGAGCGGCATGAATTGCAGGAACGCCGCGACAAACTGGCGGAAGAAATCCGGCTGGCTTTGCTGCCGAAAGACGCCATGGACGATCACAACGCAATCCTTGAAATCCGCGCCGGCACCGGCGGCGACGAGGCCGCGCTGTTCGCCGGCGACTTGTTCCGCATGTATGAGCGCTACGCCGCCAAGCAGAGCTGGAAGACGGAAATTCTGTCGATCAGCGAAGGCACCAAAGGCGGCTTCAAGGAAATCGTCGCTGAGGTTCGGGGACGCGGCGTATTTGCCAAGCTCAAGTTTGAGTCAGGTGTGCACCGTGTTCAGCGTGTGCCCGACACGGAAGCGTCCGGACGCATTCATACGTCGGCGGCCACAGTTGCCGTTCTGCCCGAGGTCGAAGACGTCGACATCCACATCAACGAGTCTGATCTGAAGATCGACACCATGCGCGCGCAAGGCGCCGGCGGCCAGCACGTCAACAAGACCGAATCCGCTATCCGCATTACGCACATGCCAAGCGGCATCGTGGTCTTCGTGCAGGAGGAACGTTCGCAGCACAAGAACAAGGCGAAAGCGCTGACGATGCTGCGCGCCAAGCTTTACGATCAGGAGCGCACGAAGCTCGACGCTGAACGCGCCGCCGAGCGGCGCGGACAGATCGGCTCGGGCGATCGTTCCGAACGCATCCGCACGTATAACTTTCCGCAGGGCCGCGTCACCGATCACCGCATCAATCTGACGCTCCACAAACTGCCGCAGGTGATGGAAGGCGAAGCGCTGAACGAAGTCATCGACGCACTGGTGACCGAACATCAGGCCGAGCTTCTGGCCGCCGAAGGCGCGACGTGAGAGTCATCCCGGGGCTGAAGGATGGCGCCTCGGTCTCCGAAGCAACGCAGCTATTAACGAATGCGTTCAAGCTCGCCGGCCTCGAAGACGCGCAGGTCGACGCGCGGCTGCTGATCGGCCTCGCACTGCACCTCGACCGCAGCCAATTGATCGTGCAATCGGATCGCGTCCTTGAGGCGCGTGAGATTTCCGTAATATCCGCACTTGCCGCCCGCAGGCTGAAGCACGAGCCGGTGTCGCGCATCCGCGGGCAGAGGGAATTCTGGGGTCTATTGCTGCAGGTCACGCCCGACGTTTTGGTCCCGCGGCCGGAGACGGAGACGATCGTTGAAGCGGGCCTGGATTTCGTCGTTCGCGGCGGCCTGCGCATGGAGAAACTGCGTATTCTCGACATCGGTACCGGCTCGGGCGCATTGCTGCTCGCGCTGCTGCATGAATTGCCGAATGCAGCCGGTACCGGCACCGACATCAGCGCCGCCGCCCTGGACGTCGCGCGTGCAAATGCCGCACAGTGCGGTCTCGAATCGCGCTGCAACTTCGTTAATACCGATATTGCGGCAGACGTGCAGGGTCCATTCGATATTATCGTTTCCAACCCACCCTACATCGCGCATGATGAGATAGCGTCGCTCGCGCCAGAGGTGCGGGACTACGATCCAAAAGTTGCACTCGATGGCGGCGGCGACGGGCTTGCTGGCTACAGCGCCATTGCATCCGAAACCCGGCGCCTTTTGGCACCGGGCGGACGACTATTTGTGGAATTGGGAGCGGGCCAGGAAACTGCGGTCCGTTCGCTATTTACCAATGTCGGATTAACCGTCGGTGCCCCACGGAAGGATTTGGCCGGGATTCCACGCGTGATTGGCGCCGGTCTAGCGCCATGATCGGGCCGCATTCCCACCCGATGAAAATCGCAGAGCTCGATTATCGCCGAAAAAAAGCGCTTGGATTATGGTTCGGAAACGACTAGCTTCCAGTCACGGAATCGACCCGTGACGGTTGCATCGCCAAAAACCCCGGAACCAAAAGCTCTGTGTGGTGCGGCGAAAGGCGGATGACGAAAAGCCGGCGTTTGAAAAGACGGCAAACGAAATCGTCAAATACGGGTTTGGACGCTTCACCGGTTGGGCGCATCATTTTCGAAAACTAGGACGATGCGCGTAACGAAAGGTTGGCAACGCTGCGACAGGATCGCGGCTATGGGGTTGCTGCGACTATCGCGATAAAGAACACAACGTTTCGGTCATTGGCGCGGATTCCTGATGCAGGTCCGTCCGCGCGATGAGATTTGTTTGGACTTGCGATCAGGGTTGAGCGTTCGGCGCAGAATGCCGAGTCAATGTGAAAGGTCGACGAACAGGCACATCATGAGAAACGGTCAGAAGCGCATGCGGGGACGCGGCGGCAATAATCACCGCAAAAGCCAAAATCCGCTGACGCGCGTATATGAATCGAACGGTCCCGACGTAAAAATCCGTGGCACCGCCTCGCACATTGCAGAAAAATACATCCAGCTTGCACGCGACGCGCAAAGCTCCGGCGATCCGGTAGCGGCGGAGAATTACTATCAGCACGCAGAACATTATTTCCGTCTGATCGCCGCCGCGCAGGAGCAGTTCCGCCAGCAGAACCCCTATTACAACAATCAACAACCGCAGCAGCAGGGCCAGGCCGGAGCACCACAAGGTGCTGCCGATGATAATTACGACGACGGCGAAGATGACGGCCAGCCTTTCATGGGGCAGAACGAGCCGAGTTACGCGCCGCAGCCGCAGGTGCAGCAGAACCAGCCTTATTTGCCACGCGATGCCCAGCCGTTCCCGCCGCGCGATCAACAGGTGCAAAACCGGCCGCAGCACCAACAGCAGCCCTATCAGCAGCCAGTCCAGGGTGGACAAGAAGGCGGCGGACAGGACCTGGGCGGCCTGCCGGCATTCATCACCGGTGGCGGTGGTGCGCAGCCACAACAAAACCCTGGCCCCAACGGCCACGAGCAGGGCGATCGCGGCCAGGAGCGTTTCGGACATCGCCGGCGCCGGCGCCATCGTGGTGGTGGCTATCGGCCCGATCGGCCGGAATTTGCCGGTAACAATCCGCAGGGCGCGGCGCCACATTCCGACGATGGCGGTGATGAGCCGCGGCAGCCGGACTGATCGGAATTTATCCGTAGTTTATTCGGCCTGATGCGGGATCAGGCGCCAGGCGACGGCGCCAATGCCGGTTCCAGCGCCGGCACAAGCTGCCGTTTTTCGCGGCGCGCCGGTATCGCCCGGTAGACCTGCTTGGTCGCTTCCACCAGATGAACGCCGGCGAACGGTGCCGACAGTGTCGCGCCCGTACGCTCCCAGGCAACCGCTGTTCGCAGGAACCAGCCGCGCGCGACGGGCGGCACATAAAGTGCCTCGCTCCATCCTGTCGGCGTGAACCAGGTTTCCCGCAAGAGCTGATTGATCTGGCTTCGCGAATATGGACGTCCATGGCCGAACGGAGTCGTGTCCATGCGCGCCCACAGTCCGCGCCGGTTCGGCACCACCGCCAGCAAGCGCCCGCCCGAAGCCAGCACGCGCCACACTTCGCGCAGCAACGCGCCCGGATCGTTAGTCATTTCCAGCGCATGCACCAGCATCACGCGATCGACCGCCGCGTCGGCGAGCGGCAGCTCATTCTCATCGACCAAAGCGGACAGCGCCGGCCGCGTCGTTGGCCATTTCACGACACCCTGCCCCGCCGGCATGAGCGCGAGACATCGCTCTGCCTCCTCGCGGAACAGCCCGAGATAGGGTGTTGCATAGCCAATCCCAAGCACGCGCTGGCCGACAGTATCGCCCCATAGTGAGCGAATGCCGCGCCCAATAAAGCGGCGTGCCACGACCCCGAGCCGTTGGCCGTAGAAATTGCGCAAGTCCACGACGTCGATCGACATGGGCCGAAACTACCATGAAACGCGTAGCAAACCGCTAACGGTAGGGAACCTGCAGACGTGCATGATGTTTCACCGGCGTGTTACGGTTAAACTGTTCCAGAATATAACGAGGCCCCATATGCCTGCTGAAATCCGCCTGTTTCGCTGCCGATCCGACAATTACGGGGTGGTGCTGCACGACCCGGATAGCGGCGCGACCGCCGCCATCGACGCACCCGAGGCGGCGCCGATCGAGGCGGCATTGCAAGCAACCGGCTGGAAACTGACCGATATCCTGGTGACCCACCACCATGCCGATCACACCGACGGCATCAAGGCACTCAAAGACAAATACAAGTGCCGCGTGGTGGCGCCGGCAGCGGAAGCGTCGAAAATCCCGGCGGTGGACGAGACGGTGCGCGAAGGGGATAAAGTTTCCGTCGGGACATTGTCGGCAAACGTGATCGAAACGCCCGGCCATACGTCTGGCCACATTGCCTACTGGTTTCACGCAGACAAACTTGCTTTCGTCGGCGACACGCTGTTCTCCATCGGTTGCGGGCGCGTGATCGAGGGTACGCCGGAACAGATGTGGCGATCGCTTGTGAAGCTGCGCGACCTGCCCGACGACACCGAAATCTATTGCGGTCACGAATACACGGCCGCCAACATCAAATTTGCGCGCACCATCGAGCCAGCCAACAAGGCGCTCGTCGCGCGTGAAGCTGAGGCCAAAGAACAGCTTTCGCGAAACGAAGCGACGATTCCAGTCACCATCGGCGACGAGAAGCGGGCCAACCCGTTCCTGCGCGCGGATCTCGCCGAGGTGGCAAAGGGCATCGGAATGGCGGGCAAACCGCCAGCCCAGATATTCGCCGAAATCCGCGAGCGTAAGAACAAGTTCTAGCGATCCGAATGCCCGCGCCGACCGCCGCCGACATGATCCGTGCGCTCGATCTCAAGCCGCACCCGGAGGGTGGTCATTACCGTGAAACCTTTCGTGACCGCCGGCTGATCGATGGCCGCCCCGCCTCGACCGCGATCCTATTTTTGCTGGCACGCGGTGAGCGCTCGCACTGGCATCGCATCGACGCGGTTGAAATCTGGCATTACTACGCGGGCGCACCGCTCAGGCTGTCGCTGGTCGACGGAGCCAAGGAAGATATATTCCGGCTCGGCGCCGACATTCAGGCCGGCGATGTCCCGCAGGTCACGGTGCCGGCACGTGCCTGGCAGGCTGCGGAAAGTCTCGGAGATTGGACGCTCACCGGATGCACGGTCGCGCCCGGATTTTCCTTCGAGGGATTCGAACTGGCGCCGACCGACTGGTCGCCGCACAATCAAATGCGATAAAACAGCAAAATCTTCTGACAGGGGACGTGCCGTGACAAATAAGCTCGATGAAGCGCGCGAACTAGTCGCCCGCGCCAACCGCATGATTGCCAACGAAGGCGTACTTGACGCGTTCGGTCACGTGACCATGCGGCACCCAACCGATCCAAAACGCTATCTGATGTCGCGGTCGCGCGCCCCGGAACTGGTACAACCGGACGACATCCTCGAATTCACGCTCGATTCACAGCCCGTAAAGTCGACAGACGTCCGTCTGTATGGAGAGAGGGTGATCCACGGCGGCATCTACCAGGCACGGCCAGACGTGAACGCGGTGTGTCACCACCATGCGCCGTCGATTCTGCCGTTCTGCATCTCCGGTATGGAGCTCAGGCCAGTTTATCACCTCGGCGCAACGCTCGGAGAGCGAGTGCCGTTCTGGGATGCGCGCGACGAATTCGGCGATACCACGCTGATCGTGGCCAAGCCAGAAGAAGGCGCTTCGCTCGCGCGGGCGCTTGGGTCGGACTGGATCGTATTGATGCGCCGTCACGGCGCGACAGTCGCAGGCGCAACTTTGGAAGAACTCACATTCCGCACAATTTATACCGCGCGCAACGCCGCTTTGCAGATCCAGGCGCACAGTCTCGGCTATGTCTCGCCGCTCAATGCCGCGGAGACCCGCCTCGCCGGCGAGTACAACTTGCGGCCAGGCCCGGTCGCACGTGCCTGGGAATATTGGAATGTGCGGCTGGATAAGGCGGAAGGCACCTGGGCCGGACCGAAGAGCAAGAAATGCCGCAGCGAAAAAACGACAACCTAAAAGAAAAACAAAACGCCGTCGCTGAATTGAACTTGCTTTGAGCGCTATTTACGCCCGTTGCGATGCATGCAGGTCAAATAGCCTTCAAGCGCACGGCTCCGGCAAATCTTGAAGCCTTCCCGTCTGTAGTACTTCGAGAATGCAACGCGTCCCCCGTCCAGCGTTTGCGTCGATTCGGGACTTTCTCGCGGGTGTAGCTTCAATCCCTCGCGCTTGACGCCGACCGGCGGTGGAATAATCCGCCCGCCATTTTGCAGCGCGCATTTGCAGGCAATTTTGTCGAAAACCTCAGTGCACTGCGCATCCACCTCTTGCGCTGACACTGACCATGCGACCGACGACACCGACAGGCCGATGACTGTCGCTCCGACTAAAACTGCCTTCATGTGCCCGCCTGCCATCTAGCCACGCCGTCTAGACAAAATACTGACCGCCGTTGGCGGTAAGCGTGGACCCGGTAATTAACCCAGCATCGTCGGATGCGAGAAATACAACGCAACGCGCGATTTCCTCGGGCTCGCCAAGGCGGCCGATCGGGATGAGCGGCAGGATCGATTTCTCCAGCACGTCCTTGGGCACCGCCTGCACCATCTCGGTATTAATATAGCCCGGCGCGATTGCATTCACGGTCACGCCGGCGCGCGCACTTTCCTGGGCTAATGCCTTGGTGAAGCCAAGCTCGCCGGCCTTGGCAGCGGAATAATTGGTCTGGCCGAGCTGACCTTTCTGCCCATTGATAGAAGAAATATTCACGATGCGGCCGAATTTCCGTTCGCGCATGCCCTCGATCACGTTGCGGCACATGTTGAACAGTGAATTGAGATTGGTGTTGATGACCGCGGTCCATTGTTCTGGCTTCATGCGGTGCAGCGTCGCATCACGTGTAATGCCGGCATTGTTGACCAGCACGTCGACAGGCCCAACCTCGGCCTCTACTTTTTTGATGCCTTCGACGCACGCCTCGAATGACGAGACGTCCCACTTGAAGACCGGAATTCCGGTTTCCGCTTTGAATTTCTGCGCGGCCTCGTCATTGCCGCCATAGTTGGCCGCGACCTTGTAGCCCGCGGCCTTCAACGCCTTGGCGATCGCCGCTCCGATCCCGCGGGTACCGCCAGTAACCAACGCAACGCGCGACATAATACTGTCCCCTCCCAAGGATTTTCTCTTTTCATCATCGACGGATCGAGCCGTCGATGATGTAGATCAAATTCGGAGATACCGACGCCGCAACGCCGGTCCGCTGCAAATCGCGCTAGCGCTCCACACACATCGCGATTCCCATGCCCCCTCCGATGCACAGGGTGGCGAGGCCCTTCTTGGCGTCACGCTTTTGCATTTCGTAGAGCAGCGTCGTCAGCACGCGTGCGCCAGAAGCGCCGATCGGGTGTCCGATGGCAATTGCGCCACCATTGACGTTGACCTTGGAGGTATCCCAACCGAGGTCCTTATTGACCGCGCAGGCCTGCGCGGCAAAGGCTTCGTTGGCCTCCACCAGATCAAGGTCATCGTGTTTCCAGCCGGCTTTCTTGAGCGCGGCGCGTGAAGCGGGGATGGGACCGGTGCCCATGATCGACGGATCGACGCCGGCCTGCGCCCAGGACACAATGCGTGCGAGCGGCGTCTTGCCGAGCTTGGCGGCTTCCGATGCCTTCATCAGCACCACCGCGGCCGCGCCGTCATTGATGCCTGATGCACTACCCGCTGTCACGGTACCTTCTTTGTCAAACGCCGGTCGCAGTTTGGACAACGATTCAAGCGTAACACCGGCCTTCGGGTATTCGTCGGTATCCACCACCACGTCGCCCTTGCGCGACTTGATGGTAACCGGTGCGATCTCGTCCTTGAACTTGCCGGCCTTCATCGCCGCTTCGGCCTTGTTCTGCGATTTGACCGCGAATTCGTCCTGCTGCTGACGCGTGATCTGCCACTGCTTTGCAACGTTCTCGGCGGTCGTGCCCATATGATATCCGTTGAAGGCATCCCACAGGCCGTCCTTGATCATGGTGTCGATCATTTCGAACGCACCCATTTTCACGCCGGCCCGTAGATGCTGGCAGTGCGGCGCCATGCTCATCGACTCCTGACCGCCGGCGACAACGATTTCGCTGTCGCCATTGAGAATCGCCTGGTAGCCGAGCGCAACGGCACGCAAGCCGGAACCGCATAGCTGGTTCACACCCCACGCAGGTGTCTCGACCGGAATTGCCGCCGCAATGGAGGCCTGTCGCGCCGGATTTTGACCCTGACCGGCGGTCAGTATCTGCCCCATGATCACTTCGCTGACGCGCGCGCCTTCAACGCCTGCCCGTTCCAGCGCTGCCTTGATCGCAGCTTTGCCAAGCTCATGGGCCGGCAAGTTCGCGAATGCCCCATTGAACGCGCCGACCGGGGTGCGGGCGGCGCTCACGATCACGATGTCGTCTTTCATCGGAAACTCCTATTAGTCGCGTGCGGGGCAGCGCGGTTTATGGCACTGCCGCATCCTCGGCAGGCACGGCAGGACTGTCAACAACAGCCACTGCTCAGATATCCCCGAGAATTGGCCCTTTTTTGTAGTTTCCGCAAGGGTGATCCCGCCGGCTGACGTTCTGCCGCGCCGCCACAAAACGGTGGCCCCCAGAAGCGGAAATTGGCTATGCTCGAAATCTGGGCAGGGGAAATGTGATCCAAATGGCAGAGGATAAAAAAGAGCCGGTTACAATCAAGAAATACGCCAACCGGCGGCTCTACAATACTGGAACAAGCACCTACGTGACGCTCGAAGATCTCGCCGCGATGGTGAAAACCGGCGACGATTTCATCGTCTTTGATGCCAAGACGGGTGAAGATATTACGCGCTCGGTGCTCGCGCAGATCATCTTCGAGCAGGAGAACAAGGAAGGGCAAAGCCTGCTGCCGATCGCTTTTTTGCGACAGCTGATCCGCTTCTATGGCGACAGCATGCAGATGCTGGTGCCGCGATTTCTGGAAGCCTCCATCGACTCGTTATCAAAAGAACAAGGGAAATTCCGCGAGCAGATGGCTCAGGCATTCGGCGTCGGCGGATTCGGGCCGCTCGAGGACCAGGTGCGGCGGAATATGGAAATGTTCGAAAAGACATTTGCCATGTTCGCGCCGTTCGCACATGGGCAGACAAAGCCGACCGACAAGCCGCAGGGCTCGGGCAGCGAGATGGACGAGCTCAAGCGCCAGCTCGACGAGATGCAAAAACGGCTGGATAAACTCGGCGGCAAGGAATAGCCGGTCATTCGGCTAAGCCGACGCGGCGCGCTCTTTTTCGCTGCGCCACGGACGCTCGGACGTCGCGAGGCCTATCAACGCGCCTTGCAGGTGGTCGCAGCCCCAATCAGCAAGCAATGCAGCGGTCTCTTCGTCCTGCACCCACTCTGCAACACTCTTGAGACCGAGCCGTCGCGAAAGGTCGACCAACGTGCGCACGAATGCCCGATCGTCGGTTGATTTAGCGATGTTCGGAACGAAGGATCCGTCGATTTTCACGATATCGACACCAAGTTTGCGCAGATTGCGGAACGAAGTATAGCCGGCGCCGAAATCGTCAATCGCAATGCGGCATCCCAGATCCTTGACCCGCGTGACGAAACCCCGAGCGTCATCCAGATCATGAATTGCCGCGGTCTCGGTAATCTCGACGATCAAACGTCCCGCTGCATCGCTATTGGCGCGCAGCAGGGCACCCAGGCCCTGCCACCAATGTGGATCAATTGCTGAATTTGGCGAGACATTGACGCTTGCCTGTATGTCCGGTGCGTCGGCCAACTCGGCAACGACCAGCTCAAGCACACGGAAATCGAGCATGCGCACAAGCCCGACCCTTTCAGCCACCGGAATGATCTCGCCAGCCTGTGCAATACTGCCGTCGCTCCGATTGATGCGCATCAGGCACTCGTAGAAGGCGATCTTGCGACTATGCGCCTCAACTACGGGCTCGTAGGCCAACGCGATGCGGCGCTGATTCAATGCCGCGACGATCTCGTCAGCAGCGCGCACACTCTGTCGGCGTACTGTATCGCGCTCGACATCTGGCGCGTAGGCAATAAAAGAACCGTGGCGTTTGGCGCGTGCAACTTGCAGGGCATCCTGCGCGCGCGCCAGAACTTCAACCACAGTGCGCGCATGGCGTGGCGCAGTTACGCCACCGATCGTGGTTGTCACAGCCATTGGACCAGCGGCAGTGTAGAACGGTTCGTCGCGTACGCCTGCCAGCAGGCGCTCGGCTGCGATTGACAATTCATCGGGCGTGCAATTGGCCAGAACAACGCCAAACTTGTTTCCAGAATACCGACCAAGGGAATCTTTGCCACGCAGCCTGGCACGGATGCGCTTTCCGACCTGCGCGATGACCTCGTCGGCAACATCAAATCCGTAAGCTTCGTTGAGATGTCCGAGATGGTCGATCGCCACCAGCATAAATCCGCACGAACTCCGGAAGCGCACTGCTTCGTCGAGTGCAGCACCGAGTCCTTCCGTCAGATAAATGCGATTGAGCTCACCGGTCAGCGGATCGAATTTCGCCCTCTGTTCAAGCCAGCGTTGGCGTTCATGCCGCTCATTGATCGCGCGTATGATGCCGTTTGCGCAATTTGGCTTTCCATCGGGGCCGGCAAACCAGCGGCCCGTGTCCTCAAGCCAGATCTTTTCGTCACCACGCTTGAGTGCATATTGAATCTGATAGGGCACGCCCTTGCCCGCGTCCTGCCGCGTCGCTTGCTGGACAATTTCGGCGCGGCTTAGCCCACCCGCGACATCAACGTGGCGCGCAAATGCCCGGCCACTGGCGATTTCTCCAGGATCGATGCCGAGCACTTCAGCGACGTTACCGCTCCAGACCAATGCGTCGGTATCCAGCTGCCATTCATAGGCAACGTCACCGATCGACCGCAAAATTTTTGCGGTATCGAGGGGTGGAGGTGATTGATCGAAGCGGGTCACAATCGCCCCTTTTTGGAACGCCAAGGTAAGTCCAGACGTTGCTTGGTGCGACGAATGAGCCTCAGACGTTAAGGCCAATCGTTAAACAATTCGAGAATGCGGCTTTTATTCAAGGTCCTGCTGCCGTTAACTGGTGCGGCACAGCCCTTGCTCGTTAGACAGCGGAATATCGTTGATTGTCCTAAAGCGAGACGGGTACCGCGATGCGACTTGGCGAAGTTAACTCATCGGCTTCTCGGCACCATGAATTGGCCGGTCATCGGCCCGAGCTGAGCGGTGAATTGCCGGCATCTGAAAGCCGGGCGCTGGTCACGCTGGCACCCGACGCCAATCATTCCGACGGCCAAGCCGGATATCGCAACGTGGCTTTCCTCGCCCAGTTGATTGCTACAAAAGAACAGCACCCGCAAACCCGCGAGCGGCGTCGCGCCGACCCGACCGACGTACTGGCGGCGTATCGTGCCGCCGCTGCGCTTACCGAAGCTTAATAGCCCAAGGCACAGCCGTCTTTCCGCGGCTCTGAACCCGCGATAAGCACGCCGCGATCCCAATCGATCTTGATCGTTTGCGCCCCGCCCCACGGCGACGAAGCGCTTACAACGTCGTGCCCGCGTGCCTTCAGGCCTTCGATTGTCGCTGCCGGCGTACCGTGCTCGACATCCGTCTTCTCGCCTTCGAAGAAGAAGCGCGGTGCGTCGATCGCCTGTTGCACGTCCATGCCGTAGTCGATCATGTTCATGATGATCTGTACGTGTCCCATCGGTTGATAATGCGCGCCCATGACGCCGAAACTCATGTCGCAACGGCCGTTGCGCATGGCGAGTGCCGGAATGATCGTATGCATCGGACGTTTGTCCGGACCGAATGTATTAGGATGATCCGGTTCCATCGTGAAACACGACCCGCGATTGGTCAGCATGATGCCGGTCTTCTCGGTGCAGATGCCAAGTCCGAAGTGCGAATAGAGCGAATTGATGAATGACACCGCCGTCCGGTCTTTATCGACCACGGTGAGATAGACCGTGTTGCCGTCGGGCGCAGGATGGCTCGGCAGCTTGGCGCGCTTGTTCATGTCGATCAGCGACGCCAGTTTTTTGGCAAAACCCTTGTCGAGCAGATCGGCGACCGGCGTACGCATATGCAGGGCGTCGGCAATGTGCGTGTCGCGCACGGCAAAACCCAACCGCGCCGCCTCCAGCACCAGATGAAAACGTTCGGGCCCAAGCGGATCGAGCGCCTTGATATCGAAATTCTCCAGGATGTTGAGCATCACCAGCGCGGTGAGACCCTGCCCGTTCGGAGGAATTTCCAGCAGGTCCAGGCCGCGATAATTGGTCGAGATCGGCTCGACCACATCGCCACGGTGGCGTGCAAAATCGTCCGCGGTCAGGAACGAACCCAGGGCCGAAATTGTTTGCGCCATATCGTCGGCAATTTCACCTTCGTAGAAAGCACGCGCTCCCTTGGCGGCAATTGTCTTCAGCGTTGCCGCAAGCGCGGGGGAGCGAACCACGTCGCCTTCCTTGGGCGCGGCGCCATTGAACAGATAATGCTTTGCGGCGCCGGCATTGGCCTTGAGCTTGCCGACATGGCGACCCCAGTCCCAGGCGACGCGCGCGGCAATCGGGAATCCACCTTCGGCATATTTGATCGCCGGTTGCAGCGCGCGATCCAGCCCGAAGCGGCCGTGGCTTTTCAAAATGGCGTCCCAGGCATCGAGCGCGCCCGGCACCGTGACGGCATGGATCGACGTGCCGATTTCAGTCATGCCCTTGGCGCGCAACGCTTCGCATGAAGCTTTGGCGCCGGCACGGCCGGAGCCGTTATAGCCCCACACGGGTTTTCCTGGCTTTGATACCAGGCAATAGCAGTCGCCGCCGATTCCGGTCATTGCCGGCTCGACCACGCACAGCACGGCGACGGCCGCCACCGCGGCATCAGCCGCGCTGCCGCCGGCGCGCAGCGTGTCGACCGCAGCCAGGGTCGCCAATGGATGCGAGGTCGCCGCCATGCCGTCGCAGGCAATCACGGGCGAACGGCCGGGCAGCTGGAAATCGCGGCTCATGACAAGACCAGATGTTGCGGATGTTCAGGACGAGACGCGCTCGACACCCTCGACCGTCAGGTCGCGCTGGGCCGAACGCAAGGTCACTGCAAAGCCGCCGAGAACATCGATGAAGCTCACCACCAGCAGCAAAAAGAAAGTCGCCGTGGCGGCTTGCTTGACCAGAATGAATTCGACCAGCATGCCGAGAAACAAGATCAGCGACAGAGCATGGTCGACCACGGTGCGAATCCCGATACGGGTCGATTTCATCACTTCGCCGCACAGCAGTACGATCGCAAAGGCGATGAGGATGTCGCCCGCAGACATGGTCCAGTCGGCGCCCGACACCATATGCACGGTGGCGACGACGCCGGTCCAGGTCACGCCCGGCATCAGAAACGCAATGATGTTGTAAATCGCGAAGGGGATCAGCAGCAGCGGGAAGCCGAGCACAAACATGGCACAGATTGCCCTTCGGCCCCCGGCCGTCCCGTTACGCCTCGGTCTTCGGCTTGAGAACCTGGCGGCCTTTGTACATGCCGGTCTTCAGGTCGATATGGTGCGGGCGACGCAGTTCGCCGGAGTCCTTGTCCTCGACGTAGGTTGGCCGCTTGAGCGCGTCGGCGGAGCGGCGCATGCCGCGGCGCGACGGCGAGGTTTTTCTTTTTGGCACAGCCATGGAACGAAACTCCCGAAAAAGCACGAAAATGTCGGTTTGAAGCCGGGCTTATAGAGGAAGGCTCGCGCCAAAGCTAGGGCCTTCGGTCAGCGGCCCTGCCGCACGCAAGCCGCGGCCGTGGGCGCCCGCGCCGCGCGGGCATCATAGAGCCCGGCGAGGCGCCGTAGTCCCGGCCCCGGTTGTCGCGCATTCCGTTCGACCGGGTTTGGCAAGGTCGCCGCCAGCAGGGCCGCCTGGTAACGGGACAGATCCCGGGCCGGTTTACCAAAGGCACGCTCGGCGGCGGCTTCGGCGCCAAATTCGCCATTCGGACCCCATTCGGCGATGTTGAGATAAATCTCCAGAATCCGGCGCTTCGGCAACACCAGATCGGTCCAGAGCGCCAGCGGAAACTCGAGCGCCTTGCGGACGAGGCTATGGCCTGACCAGAGAAAGAGGTTCTTCACGACCTGCTGCGTAATGGTCGAGCCGCCGCGCATGTCGCCGATGTCGTCGGCCTCGGCGATCGCCTCGCGGATTTCCGCAAAATCGACGCCGTGATGACTGCAAAATCGACCGTCTTCCGCAATGATCACTGCAAGCGGCAAGGACGGCGAAATACGTGTGAGGGGTACAAAATGGTGTTCAACGCGCGCACCGCTCAGGTGCCGCCAGAGCATCACGGTCGAGACGGGATTAACGACCCTGTAGAACGGCGCGATCAGGTAAGGCAGCAGCAATATCGCCAGTACGGCGAGAACCGCGATGCGCAGCGCCCGCGGCAGCCTGAATTGACCCGATTTTTTATCCAGCCAGCTCACGGACCCAGATTAACCCCTTCGCGATGTTAAATGGCGAGGCTTGGTCCAACAAACGGTCTCGATGGGGGCCGATGCCTACTTTTCGGCGCCATGCGCAGCAGCTATCAATGCCACGATGAACAAGGGTACGAACGAGTTTTCCGCCCGGCTCGGCCGCGTTGCCGCCGAAACCGAAACTTTGCTCCGCGAGCTTTTGGCCGATGCGCCGCTCGACGGGGAAATCACGCGTCCGCCGCGCCTGCTTGCGGCCATGCGCCATGCGGCCCTCGATGGCGGCAAGCGCCTGCGCCCTTTTCTGGTCGTTGAGACCGCGGCGCTGTTCGGCGCCGCGCCCGCAGGCGCGTTGATGGCGGGCGCCGCACTCGAATGCGTGCATTGCTATTCGCTGATCCATGACGATTTGCCTGCGATGGACAATGACGACCTGCGCCGCGGGCGGCCAACCGTCCACAAGGCCTATGACGAAGCGACCGCGATTCTTGCCGGCGACGCGCTGCTGACGCTCGCCTTCGACATCATGGCGCGCACCGAGGTGCACGCGGATCCGTCAGTGCGCGTGGCGCTCGTTCTGGAACTCGCGCGCGGGTCCGGACTTGGCGGCATGGCCGGCGGTCAGATGCTCGATCTCGCAGCCGAAGGCCGCTTCGAGACAAAACGTGCGCTGAGCAAAACCGAAATCGCCACCATGCAGGCCATGAAGACCGGCGCACTGATCCGTTTCGCCTGCCGCGCCGGCGCGATCATCGGACAAGCAGATGCTGATGCGCATGCGCGCATGGACCGCTACGGCACGGCCATCGGCCAGGCCTTCCAGATCGCCGACGATCTTCTGGATGTGGAAGGCGATACCAAGACGCTCGGCAAGGCTGCCGGGAAAGATGCCGCCGCCGGCAAGGCCACGCTGGTCGCCACGCTCGGCGCCGACGGCGCGCGCGCCCGCCTGAAAGAGCTGGTCGCCGAGGCCGACGCGGCGCTGGCGCCGTTCGGCGCGAAAGCCGATACTCTGCGCGCAACCGCACGGTTCATTGCCGAGCGGACGGCTTAAGAGGAGCGCCCTGTGGCTCGCAAAATTGCCGCGCGACCTATCATGCCGGTCCGCCTCGCGCGCTTGCATGCGCGATTGCTGATTTCCATCGCAGTCGGTCTGGCGGTGACGCTCGGCCTAGGCATGACTGACTGGACCATGGCAACCAAGCTTTTGCTCGGCTGGGACATCGGCGTCATTCTGTATCTGGTGTTGGTGTATCAGTTGATGGTCACCTGTGGCATCGACGAGATTCGCCGCCGTGCCGCTCAAGATGACGAAGGCGCTCTCGCTTTGCTGATTCTCACCGGACTCTCCGGCCTGGCGATCATGGGCGCGATTGTCGCGGAGCTCGGCATTGCCAAGGTGGCGGGACAGCCGCGCAGCGGACTCGGGGTTACGCTGGCGATGGTCCACGATCCTGGTGTCGTGGGCGTTCGTACACACAATCTTCGCGCTTCATTACGCCCACGAATACTATGGGGAACGTGGCGATCACGCGGTCGGCGGCCTGACATTTCCCGGACGGCAATCGCCCGACTACTGGGACTTTGTCTATTTTTCGGTTGTCATTGCGATGACCTCGCAGGTCTCCGACGTCGTGATTACCAGCAAGGTTATTCGCCGCGTCGTGACGTACACGGCGTGCTGGCGTTTTTTTTCAATGTTGCGGTGTTTGCGCTGACCGTAAACATCGTTTCCAACCTGATCTGACGTCAGCGGCTTTGTAAGCCTGTGAAACAATGACCGGGATCGTCCAAATCGTTCTGTTCATGCTGGCGGTACTTGCGGCGGTCGCGGTCGCGGCCAAACGGCCTGAATATTTCGCCGTCAATCTTGTTGGTGGTCTCCGGTATTGGCATGGCGTTCATTCCCGGGCTGCCAAAAGTGGAGCTGGCGCCTGAATTGGTGCTGCTGGTGATCCTGCCGCCGTTGATCTATTCGGCCGGCGTCGCCATGAGCTGGCGCGAGTTCCGTTTCAACCTGAGACCGATTGCGCTGCTCGCTTTCGGCTGCGTGCTGTTCACCACCTGCGCTATCGCAGCCGCCGCACATTACTTTCTCAACTTCGATTGGGCCGTCGGCTTTCTGCTCGGCGCCATCATCTCACCGCCCGATGTCGTGGCGCCGCTGGCGATTGCACGGCAGTTGGGATTGCCGCGCCGGATCGTGGTCGTGCTGGAAGGTGAAGGCCTTGCCAATGATGCGACCGCCCTGGTGCTTTACCGCTTTGCCGTCATCGCGATCAGCACCGGGACGTTTTCGCTTGGTGAGGCGTCCGGCACCTTTGTGCTGATCGTCGTCGGCGAGCTGATCTATGGTCTCGCGGTTGGCTGGCTCAGCCTGCGTCTCCGCCACTGGACCCGCGAACCGCGCGTCGAGATCACGCTGTCCCTTATGACGCCCTATCTCGCTTTCTGGGTGCCCGCACATCTTCGGCGGGTCCGGCGTGCTCGCAACCGTCGCCTGCGGCCTCTATGTGAGCTGGATCGGGCCGCGCTTGATCCCCTTTGCAACACGTTTGCAGGGAATCTTTTTCTGGAACCTGATTGTCTACCTGATTGAAGGCCTGGTGTTTCTCGTCACCGGCCTGCAAGCGCGCACTCTGCTGGAACAGTCCCATGCCTTCACGTTCCACGATCTGCTGACGCAACCGTGTGGACGACGCTGATTGCCATCGCAGCACGATTTATCTGGGTCTTCCCGGCCACTTACTTCCCGCGCTGGCTGAGCCCACGTTTGCGCAGGCGCGATCCATCGCCACCCTGGCAGGCGCCCTTCTTTCTCGCTTTCACGGGAATACGTGGCGTCGTTTCGCTGGCTGTTGCACTCGCAATTCCCTTCACCATTCTCAGCGGGCAGCCGTTTCCCCACCGCGACCTGATCCTGTTCGTCACCTTCGGCGTCATCATCATTACGCTGGTCGGCCAAGGCCTGATGTTGCCCTATGTGGTGGGCTGGCTCGGGCTGAGCCGCCTCGGAAAAAAGGAACACAAAGACGAGATCAGGGCCGAGCTGCGCGCCCGTCAGGCGGCGTTGCGACAAGTCGAAAAGCGGCTGGAAAAGGCCATCAAGGAACACGACCTGCCGGACGAGGCGATCGCGCATCTGCGCACGCGCAACCAGAGCCGTTTGCAGATATTGCCCACGAACCTGACCGAGGGTCTCGAGCACATGCGTCAGACCGCCAAGATCAAAGGCGAACTGATCGAGGCGGAGCGCGAATTTATCTATCAGCTGCTACGAGAGGGAAAGATCACCGACGAAGCGCGCCGCCGCATCGAATACGAGCTGGATCTGGAAGAGGCGAGCGTCGCCAATCGCGGCAAGGACGGCGGCGGCTGGATGTGACGTGAGACCTCATGGTGAGGAGCGCCGCACCAGCGGCGCGTCTCGAACCATGAGGCCGGAAATTGTAGCCATCCTTCGAGACGCCGCGCTACGCGCGGCTCCTCAGGATGAGACCCAAAATTAAAATCGTGTTGATTTATTCCGCCGCAGTCTGCTCCGCGCGGCCAAACCGGCGCTCGATATAATCGATCACCATCTGCTTGAAATCGGCGCTGAGCGTCGGCCCACGCAAGGTTGCGGCCTTCTTGCCGTCGATGAACACGGGAGCGGTCGGTTGCTCGCCGGTGCCGGGCAACGAAATACCGATATCGGCATGCTTGCTCTCGCCGGGCCCGTTGACGATGCAGCCCATCACCGCGACGTTCAAGGTTTCAACACCGGGATAGCGCCGCTTCCATTCCGGCATCGAGGTGCGAATGAAACTTTGAATGTCGGAGGCTAGTTCCTGGAAAGTCGTCGACGTGGTGCGTCCGCAGCCGGGGCATGCCGCAACCAGCGGAACGAATGTGCGCAGACCCATGGTCTGCAACAATTCCTGCGCCACCTGGACCTCACGCGTGCGATCGCCATTTGGCTCCGGCGTAAGCGAGATACGAACGGTGTCACCGATGCCTTGTTGCAGCAGCACGCCCATCGCCGCCGAGGACGCAACGATGCCTTTGGACCCCATGCCGGCCTCGGTGAGGCCGAGATGCAGGGCGTAGTCGCAGCGCCGCGCGAGTTCGCCGTAGACCGCAATCAGGTCCTGTACGGCCGAAACCTTGGCGGAGAGGATGATACGATCCTTCGCCAGACCGAGCTCTTCCGCACGGGCGGCCGATAGAACGGCCGACTGCACCATCGCCTCGTGCATGACTTCGCGGGCATCGAGCGGCTGAGCGGTCTTGGCGTTCTCGTCCATCAGGCGCGTAAGCAATTCCTGATCGAGCGAGCCCCAGTTGGCGCCGATGCGCACCGGCTTGTTGTATTTGAGCGCCATCTCGATGATGGCGGAAAATTGCCTGTCCCGTTTGTCCTTGAATCCGACATTGCCGGGATTGATGCGGTACTTGCCGAGCGCTTCGGCGCAGCCCGGATGATCGGCCAAAAGCTTGTGACCGATATAATGGAAATCGCCGACCAGCGGCACGTTCACGCCAAGTTGCGCCAGACGATCCCTGATATGCGGCACGGCCGCCGCCGCTTCATCGCGGTCGACGGTAATGCGCACGAGCTCCGATCCGGCTGCAGCCAGCGCAGCCACCTGGCGCGCTGTGCCCTCGACATCGGCAGTGTCGGTGTTGGTCATCGACTGCACGACGATCGGCGCGCCGCCGCCAACGACGACGCCGCCGACATTCACCGCGGCCGTTTTGTGTCGTTGTTGCGTGCTGGTGCTCATCGATCGTCCTCAATAACGGGTGCCAGACAAATAAGTTGCGGTCAACGCAGACGGAAGAGCCCGTATGGCAGGCCTTATCGCACTTTACCCGTGACTTTGCTTGTGAATTGGGCCGGATTCAACAATATTGCTCGGCAAGAGCGCAAGGGCCCACCGATGGACGAAGAAAATCAGGTGACGGTTAAATTTCGTTGCCCGCCGCAGATGGAGCATATCCTGCCGCGGCCGATACCGGCGGTGCGCGGCCTGCCCGACTGGTTCAAGGCCTTGCCGCAGAATTGCTTCAGCGCGGTTTCCAACAAGGAGTTGATGACGGTCAAGAAATGTCCGCCTTTTATCGATGCCATGACCTACGGCTTTCTCATGCCACTGGCGGCGGACATCAAGGTTGAAAATGGCGAATTCAGCTGGGACAGCGAAATTCCGGTCGTCAGCAATTTACGGAATCTCACCCGCTCGCCGATCGACTATCACGACAGCGTTCAGGTCAAGGGTACGCCATTCTTCGACGGCGATCGCTTCATCATCAAATTTAACAATTTCTGGACGATTGAGCTTCCATCCGGCTATTCGCTTTTTGTCACGCACCCGGTCAATCGGCCCGATCTGCCATTTACGACCATTACCGGGCTCGTCGATTCCGACCTCTATGTCGACAGCCTGGTCCATTTCCCGGCGCGGTGGAACGACCCCACATTCACCGGCGTCCTTCCCAAAGGCACGCCGGTCGCGCAGTGTCTTGCGATCAAGCGCGAAGTCATGGTTGAGCAGTTCGGCGTTCTTTCGGATGAGGCCGCGCAGCGCATGTCGGAAACCGCAACTGCGATCAATGCCGAGACCGGTCTCTATCGCCGGGAATTCCGCGCGCCCAAGCGCTAGTTTCGCTCGCCCCTGAAAAATTGTGCGGCGGCGCTCGGTTGCACCCAGAAGCGTCCGCGCGACGAGTTCGTCAGAATCTTGAGCGCCTTGCCATAAAAATTTGGACCGCCGCGCGTCACCAGCCGAAGACAGGCCGCCGCACCCGTCTCGCCCATCTCCAAAAGACAGGCTCCGAGATAAAGGCGCGCCTGTTGATCTGCCGGGTCGGCGGCAAGCGCTTGCCGGAATTGTTCGGCCGCCGCCTGATATTCCGCTGCGTCCATCAGCACCAGACCCATTCCATAACGCGCATCCGGATGATGGGGAGCAATCGCCAACGCACGGGCAAAGGCCGATATCGCATTCGTACCATCATTTCTGGCGTGGAAAATCCAGCCGAGCAGAATTGGCAAATCGGGTAGCGAGGGCACGGCGTCCATTCCGCTCCTGAGCACCTCGATTGCTTCATCGACACGGCCGAGCGAATTGAGCAGATAACCGAGTTCGTGGACCGCGGCCGGAAACACCGGGACCTGTTTGGCCGCACGCTGGAGCCGGACCAGCGCATCTTCCGTACGCCCGGTTTTTCTCAGGGCTATCGCCAGCTGGGTTTCGATCGCAGGGTCACGCAGGGATCGAAAGGCCTTTTCAAGCGGAGCGACCGCCTCGCTCGGCCGGTCTTGCATGAGCAATGCGTAGCCAAAGATGTGAAGCGCATTTGGATGATTGGGATTTCGCTTGAGAATATCCTGCGCTAATTTCGCCGCGTAGTCCGGCTGCTGGCTCTGGATCGCTGACATTGCCCGTTGCAATGTCTCTTCGACCGCAGCAGCCTCTTGCGCTTTGTTTTTTGTGATCTCGCCGCGGTTCGCCATCTTGCCTATACGCGCAAACGCACAATCGAAAGCGTGCGGAACAGATAAATTATCATCAGCGCGCCCGGTTCACCAGCACGAGGCCGGCGGCCACCAGCCCCACCGCCGCGGCAAAAGCCGGCGTCAGCGGCTCATTCAGCACAAAGTGCCCCGCCGCAACGCCGAACAGCGGGGTTAGAAACGTAAAAGCCGAGAGCCGGCTGGCCGAAAAGCGCGCAATCAGCGCAAACCAGACCACGAATGTCACGCTCACAACCCAAACAGTCTGATAGACAAGCGAACCGAGGGCCAGCGCGGACGGCATTTGCGTGATCCGCTCGTTCATCGCAAAGGCCGCGGCACTCATGATGGGGGCGGACACGACAAGCTGGTAGAGCATGACTTTCTCGGCCGATACGCGCGTGAGCGGACTGGCCTTGATGATCAGGGTGGTTGCGGCCCAGAACAGTGCTGCGCCGACCATCATCACGTCACCGACAAGTTGCCTCGGATCCATCGCCGGCGTCGGCACGCCAAAGGCGATCAACATGCCGGCAAACGACAGACCGAGCCCCAGCCATTGCGCTGCGCCAAAACGATCGGCCGGCAAAACGATGCGCGCGCCAAGGACGACGAAGAATGGCGCGAGATAAATGAATAACACGGCGCGCGTTGCGGTGGTGTAGACGAGGCCCTGGTAGATCAGGATGAATTCGACAGCGAACAGAAGACCCGCCGCCACCCCGAACCACAAAGTGCCGTCCCGGACGAGCAGCGGAATGCCGCGCAAACGGCAATAACCGGCGATCAGGAACGCGGCGACAATCGATCGTATGGCGGCCTGCATCAGCGGCGGGATGTCGTGGATTGCGAGCTTGGTCGCAACCTGGTTGAACCCCCACGACAGACACAACACCACCACGATTGCCGCAGCGAGCGCATCTAGCGGACGCGTGGTCGATGTGTAAGCGGGACTGGACAAAGCGGGATTTGCCTCACGCCGCCTTGCAATGCGCACAGATGCCGGAGATTTCGATCACCGGCGTCTTCGGCGAGAAGCCGGCCGCGCGTGAAGCACTTTTGATGGTATCGGCGACCGCAGCGGAGGCGGCTTCGCCAACCGTGCCGCATTTCTCACAAATCAGGAACACGACCGGATCGCCTGTCTCGTGATTGTGGACGCAGGCAATGAAGGCGTTGCGGCTCTCGATGCGATGGACGAGACCCTGCTCGCGCAAAAAGTCGAGCGCACGATAAATAGTGATCGGCGCCGGGCGCGCGCCCCGCACCGCCAGCCGATCGATCAATTCATAGGCACCGAGCGGCAGGTGCGTCGCGAGCAGCGCCTCCAGCACGCGCCGGCGGATCGGCGTCAGGCGTTCCTTGCGCGAAGCACAAATCGTTTCCGCATTGGCGATCGCGTCGCTGGCGCAGCGACCATGGTCATGGTCGGGCTTCGGAAAGACCGCGTGCGCGTGTGACTTTCTGGACAAGGAATGTTCCGCCTTCCGACTCAAGTCTAACGGCAAACCTCTCGAATCTCTAAGTCACGAACATATATGTTGCGATGCAGCAAAAATAGAGGCAGGTTCCGGCCGCAATTCCCGGGGGCGCCAAAGCTCAACTGCACGAGGACTCCATGCTCAAAGGCAAGACCGCACTCGTCACTGGCTCAACGTCCGGCATCGGCCTCGCCATTGCCCGCGCACTTGCCGGCGAAGGGGCAAACCTCATGCTCAATGGCTTTGGCGACAAAGCCGCGATCGAGAAAGAGCGCGCCGGGCTGGAAAAGGAATTCGGCATCAAGGCTCGATATTCGGCGGCCGACATGAGCAAGCCAGTCGGAGATCGCCGACATGATCCATGCCACGGAAAAGGAATTCGGTACGCTCGACGTACTCGTCAACAATGCCGGCATTCAGCACGTGGCGAACATCGAGGATTTTCCGATCGAGAAATGGGACGCGATCATCGCAATTAACTTGTCGTCGTCGTTTCACACCATCCGCACCGCAGTGCCCGGCATGAAGAAGCGGAAATGGGGCCGCATCATCAATATTGCGTCCGCGCACGGTCTCGTTGCCAGCACGCAGAAGGTCGCTTACGTCTCTGCCAAGCACGGCCTCGTCGGCCTCACGAAAGTGGTCGCATTGGAGAACGCCAACGCGGGTGTGACCTGCAACGCTATCTGCCCGGGCTGGGTGTTGACTCCACTGGTCCAACAGCAGATCGACGCGCGCGCCAAGGCCTCCGGCAAAAGCGTGCGCGAGGAGGAAATCGCGCTGCTATCGGAAAAGCAGCCGATGCATCAGTTCACCAAGCCGGAAAATATTGGTGCGCTCGCCGTCTTCCTGTGCAGCGATGCGGCAGCGTCCATTACCGGATCGGCCTATTCAATCGACGGCGGTTGGGTCGCACAGTGACACCTAAACAATGATTGAGTTTCTCTCGCGCGCCTTCGGCGGCGATAAAGCCGAAAAGCCAAAAACCGGCAAACGCATCAATCTCGCCTTGCAAGGTGGCGGCGCGCTCGGCGCATTCACCTGGGGTGTGCTCGACCACTTGCTCGAAGACGGCCGGCTGACGATCGAAGGCATTTCCGGCGCATCGGCCGGCGCCGTCAATGCGATCATGTTGGCCGACGGTCTCGCGCGTGGCGGCCCCGACGAGGCGCGCAAGCGGCTCGCCGATTTCTGGAAGGCGGCTAGCCTTGCCGGAAATCTCCCGGACCTTCAGCGCCGTGCCGTAGACCGGCTGTTTTCGTTCTGGCCGATCGAGGATACGCCGGTAGGCCTGTGGATGCAGGCGCTCACGCGATATCTCTCCCCCTACGATTTCAATCCGCTCAACATCAATCCGCTGAAGGATCTGGTCGGACGATTTGTCGACTTCGATGCGGTACGTGCCTGCAAAGACCTGAAATTGTTCGTGTCGGCGACCAATGTGAAGACGGGTGAACTTCACGTGTTCCGGCGCGAGGAAATGACCGCCGACATGATCGTCGCCTCGGCCTGTCTGCCGCATCTCTTCCGCGCCGTCGAAATTGACGGCGAGCCCTATTGGGATGGCGGCTATGTGGGCAACCCGGCGCTTTATCCGCTGGTCGGCTATACGCAGACTGAAAATCTGCTGCTGGTCCAGATCAACCCGCTGGAGCGCAAGCATGTTCCCAAGACGCAAAATGAAATTCTCGCGCGGATAAACGAGATCACCTTCAATTCATCGCTGATGTCGGAACTGCGCGGCATAACATTCGTGGGAAAATTGATCGACGAAGGCAAGCTGCCGCGCGGTATCGGCGAGGGCAAATACCGGCGCATCAACATCCACCGCATCGCATTGACCGGGGCGGCGCAAACGCTCGATACGGCCAGCCGACTTAGTACCGACTATGATTTCTTTGAAATGCTGCGCAACAATGGCCGGCGCTCGGCGCGCCGGTTCCTGGACGCACACTATGACGACATTGGCGTGCGATCGACGGTCGATTTCGAGGCCGCGCCCGAGATTGAAGACGCGTGATAGAGTTGCGTTATGACGCAGCTTGTCGCCGAGATCGGTTCAACAGCTCTCGAGATTGTCGTGGCGGACATCACGACGCTCGACGTCGATGCCATCGTGAACGCCGCCAATCGCTCGCTGCTGGGTGGGGGTGGCGTCGATGGCGCAATTCACCGCGCGGCCGGGCCGGAATTGCTGGCCGAATGTGAAACGCTGGGGGGTTGCGATACCGGCGACGCCAAGATCACCCGAGGCTACCGGCTCAAGGCCAGGCACGTTATTCATGCGGTCGGACCGGTGTGGAGCGGAGGCGGCCAGAACGAGGGAGCCCTGCTTGCGAGTTGTTATCGTACGGCGCTCGATCTTGCAGCCGACAACAGACTGACATCGATCGCTTTTCCAGCGATCTCAACCGGCATCTACCGTTTCCCGGCGGATCTGGCGGCGCGTATTGCAGTCGGCACGGTTGCAGCCGAAATTGCCGCGCAGCCACGCGGGATCACGCGCGTGATTTTTTGCTGCTTCGCAGCCGCGAGCGCGGAGCATCACAAGGACGCTTTCGCGGAGTTGGGGTTGGTGTGACGCATTCTTATTTGTCGTCACCGGGCTTGTCCCGGTGACCCCGCTTAGGATGGCACGACCCCCTAAACGAGATGGCCGGGACACAGGCGAGCTAAGCGACGCCGTTCTTCGAACGGCTATGCCCGGCCATGACAATCATGCCTTCGGCTCTACATCGAGCCGAACGACCCAATTCTCCAGTCCTGATTTTGCTACCGGATAACGCTTCAGCACCTCCGGGTCGTGCCCCGGCACGATGTGCTGGCGCGAGCTCGCGAGCTTCTGGATTGTCTTATAACCCTCCAGCGTATCGCCGACGCTGTAGGTGATCGGAAAGACGCGGCCCTCGTCGATGTGCGAGTAAAGATGGATGCAATCGGAGGCAACCACCACATAGCCGCGCTTGGTCTTCACCCGCACGCATTGCAGGCCCTTTGAATGACCACCTATCTTGTGCACGGTGATACCGGGCGCCAGCTCCTCACTGCCGTCATGGAATTCGCACCGGTAGGCAAAGATCTTGCTCACCATGGCGTGCACGTCGCGCTCGCTAAACGGGATGCGTAGCATCTGGTGACACATACAGCGGCCGGTGGCGTAGGCCATTTCGGCGTCCTGAATGTGATAGCGCGCATTGGGGAAAAGATCGTAATTGCCGGCATGGTCCCAATGCATATGTGTGGCAATAACATGATCGACTTTGTCGGGCTGTACGCCCAGTGCCTGCAGACCTTCCCCGACGGGATGAATGATCTTGCGCCCGCGTTCCTTGGCGGCGGCTTCGTCGAAACCGGTGTCGCACACAAAGACTCCGTGCGGCCCCTTGATGACCCACACGTAGTAGGAGATTGAAGTCATCTCATCGTGCGGATCGCCGAAAATGTAGTTCTCGGAACGCTTGCGCGCGTGGCTTGCGTAGCAGACCGCGTAAACCTCATGAATGTCGTCGCTCATGATTTCTTGCCTACAGTGACACCGGCGCGCTTCTCGATCATTTTAACAATGGCGGTGAAATCGCTGTCACCACCATATTCCGTATTGGTCGTTTCCCATTGATCCAGAACAGTGCTCATGACCGAATTTGGAACATCAAGACTCCGCGCTTCGTCGACGCACAATCGGACGTCCTTGAGCATCAGTGCTGTGGCAAATCCATAGTTGAAGGTGCGCGGCAGGATCGCCTGCGGAAATTTCCCGTCCGATGCTGTTGTGCGGCCGGAGCCGGCATTGATGACGTCAATCATCACTGCGGGATCCAGGCCCGCCTTCACGCCCATCGCCACCGCTTCCGAGGTCGCCGCCATCGCCGTTGCGGACAGGAAATTATTAGCGAGCTTCATGGTCTGCGCCATGCCAGGCTTTTCACCGATGATGAAGACCTTGCCGAACACGGCAAGCGCATCCTTCACAATCTCAATTTCATTTTTGGGACCGGAGACCATCACCGCCAGCGTACCCTTGTTCGCACCGCCGACACCGCCGCTGACCGGTGAATTGATCTGAACGATGTTTTTCTTCGCCAATGCCGCCGCGATCTTTGCTGCGACGCTCGACCCGGTGGTGGACAAATCGATAAAGCGCTTGATTCGTTTGCCGTGAATGACGCCGCCTGCTCCGGTCGCGACCTTTTCGGAAATCTGCAACGACGGCAGGCTCGCCATCACCGTTTCAACGCGGTCGGCGACGTCGGCGGGCGACGATGCAAGCTGGGCGCCGAGTGCAACCAGCGGCGCGACCGCGTCGTTGCGCGTGTCGTAGACGATAAGTTTGTGTCCGGCCTCGATCAGCCGCCGCGCCATCGGCTGTCCCATATTGCCGAGCCCGATGAAGCCGATTTCCATGAGAAGTTCCCTGGCTTGCGTGGATTGAAAGCGGCCGCAACTTTGCCCGACGCCTTGTCCTTCGTCATCCGCGCACTGCGCGCGGGGCAGCTACGACAAAATAGCATGTTGCGCTTATTATAAGCTTGCTTATTATCTCGGTATCCCGAACATGAGGCGGCGATGCCCCAACACACCATCAAGCGTGAATTTGCCTTTACTATCATGGATGTAGCACGTTTGCTGAAAACCTATGCCGATCAGCGTGCGCGCCAGTTCGGCATCTCCCGGGCGCAATGGGCTGTGCTGATCCGCATTGATCGCAGTGAAGGTCTCAAGCAGTCGGAACTGGCCGACATGCTCGATCTTCAGCCGATCACGCTGACCCGCCTGCTCGATCGCCTCGCGGACAACGGCCTGATCGAGCGCCGCGCTGATCCGAACGACCGGCGCGCCAACCGGTTGTACCTGAAGCCGGCAGCGAAACCCCTGCTCGACCGCCTGGCGGATCTCGGCGCCGACATGATGGAAACCGTCCTTGACGGGCTCTCGCAAACTTCGATCGAGCGCACGCTCAAGGAACTCACAATGGTCAAAGACAACCTGCGCTCGGCCATCGCCCGCAACGCAAACCAACCACAAGCAGTCGCTGGATAAGTCATGAGTGAAAAAGCATTGAAAATTGTTCCGGCGCCTGAAGCCAAAACCTTGCCGGACTCGAAAACCGACGCGGCGACAGGCTCGAGCCTGCTCGCGCGGATCGGCCGCAAACGTCTGCGCACAATCCTGCTTGTCGCACTCCCGGCTATTGCGCTTGTGATCGGCCTTGGCGTTTATCTTTCCGGCGGACGCTATGTTTCGACTGACAATGCGTATGTCGGCGCGCAGAAGGTCCTGATCACGCCAGATATTGCCGGGAAGATCCTCCATGTCGCCGTCCGTGAAGGCCAGCACGTCAATCTCGGCGATGAGCTTTTCTCGCTCGATCGTGAGCCGTTTTCACTTGCTTTGCAGCAAGCGAAGGCCAAGCTCGATACCGCGCGCAGCAACTTCGACAAATTGAAGACCAATCTCAAGTCACTGGATACGCTAACCGACCTCGCCCAAAAGAACGTCGATCTCAAGCGGCGCGACGTTGAACGGAAAACCAAGCTGGTGAGCTCGCAGGCAGGCTCGCAGGCAGATCTGGACACCGCCCTGGCAACCGTAGTCACCGCGCAATTGCAGGCGGAATACGCTGCGCAGCAGCGCGACACCACGCTGAACCAGCTCCTTGGTGATCCCAATCTTCCGCTGGAAAAGTACCCCGAGTATGCGCAGGCCAAGGCCGTACTCGACAACGCACAGCGCGATTTCGACCATACAATTGTGCGCGCACCGATGTCCGGTACCGCCACGCAGGTCGACAACATCCAGCTTGGCCGTTTCGTTGCGGCCGGCACGCCCGTGCTGAGCGTCATCGACGACCAGGCACCGTGGGTCGATGCCAATCCGAAGGAAACCGACCTTACTTATTTGCGGATTGGGCAGAAGGCGACGCTCGACGTCGACAGCTTCCCTGATCACACCTTCACCGGCACTGTCATTGCGGTGAGCCCCGGCACCGGTGCGCAATTCTCGATCCTGCCGCCGCAGAATGCGACGGGAAACTGGGTGAAGGTCGTGCAACGCGTCCCGGTGCGGATTGCCTTCGACAAGAGTGAAAACACGAAACTGTTGCGCTCCGGCATGAGCGTGAATGTCGAGATCGACACCGGCCACAGCCGGCTGCCATTCATGTCCGCGCAGGCGAAAGAAGCAAAATGACTGCGCACTTTGCTTCGATGGATCCGAAGCTGCGGCGCATCCTGATCACGGTCTGCACCATGACCGCGACGGTCATGCAGGCGCTCGATACCACCATCGCCAACGTGGCCCTGCCCTATATGCAGGGCTCGCTGTCGGCTTCGCTCGACCAGATCAACTGGGTGCTCACTTCCTACATTGTCGCTGCCGCGATCATGACGGCACCAATCGGCTGGCTGGCGGACCGTTTCGGCCGGAAGATCCTGTTCATCATCTGCGTCAGCGGCTTCACCGTTGCATCGTTCCTGTGCGCGCTGGCGCAGAACATCGAACAAATGGTGCTGTTCCGCCTGCTGCAAGGCATGGCCGGCGCAGCGCTGGTGCCGTTGTCACAGTCCGTCCTGCTCGATGCCTATTCAGCCGAGGAGCGCGGGCAGGCCATGGCGATCTGGGGCGTCGGCGTGATGCTGGGCCCGATCATGGGCCCAACTCTGGGCGCCTGGCTGACCGACAATTACTCCTGGCACTGGGTCTTCCTCATCAACCTGCCAATCGGCGTCATCACCGTCCTGGGGATGGTCTTCTTTATGGAGGAGACCAAAAAGCAGGCGCACTTACGTTTCGACTGGTTCGGCTTTGCGGCACTCGCAATCGGGATCGGCTCGTTGCAATTGCTGCTCGACCGCGGCGAACAAGTCGGTTGGTTTGACGCCAATGAAATCTGGATCGAAGCGATCATTTCCGCCGCGGGATTCTATTATTTCTTTGCGCATTCGCTGACGACCAGGGAGCCATTTGTGCGATTTGAAATGTTCAAGGACCGCAACTTCGTCAGCGGCTGCATTTTCATGGTGGTGATCGGCGTGGTGCTGTTCGGCACCATGGCGCTGGTCACGCCGTTCATGCAGAATTTGCTCGGCTATCCGATCCAGACCGCAGGCTTTCTGCTCGGTTCGCGTGGGCTCGGCACGCTCCTCACCATGATGGTGGCGCCTCGACTGATGCGGATGGTGCAGCCGCGCTACCTCATTTTGTGCGGCCTGCTGCTGGCAGGCGGTACGCTTTATTACATGACGGGCTTTTCGCTCGACGTGACCAAGACAATGATTGTCGTCACCAGCATTATCCAGGGCATCGGCCTGGGCTTGCTGTTTGTGCCGATCTCGACGGTGGCCTTTGCCACGCTGCCCGGCCACTTGCGTACAGGGGCGACAGCAATCACCACGCTGGCGCGCAATATCGGCTCATCAATCGGCATATCCATGGTGATTGCCAACCTGACCAGCAAGACGACGGAAATGCACGCGCGGCTCGCCGAACAAGTGACGCCGTTCAATGATGCCCTGCAAATGCCGGATGTCGCCGCGAATCTGAATGTGCATACCGATGCCGGGCGGGCGCTGCTCGATATGATCGTCACGCAGCAGGCGGCGATGCTTGCCTATCTCAACGATTTCAAGCTGCTAATGATCCTGACGCTGGGTGTCATTCCGCTGGTGCTGATCATCGGCACCGTTCGGCGCACACCGGACACGAAAACCGAAAGCGCTGCGATCGATTGACCGCTATTTCGCAGCGAATTCCCTGCGCACCATGTCGGTGTGTTCCCCGAGCGCGGGCACCGCACCGTATTGCCGCGTGGCACCGTCGTGAATTGCGGTTGGCGCCGGCATATGGACCGGACCGGTCGGACTGTCGACCGTCGTGCGCCGCAAATGCGGGTGGCGGCCCAGCAGACTCAAGTCGTTGATGCGCCCGAACGCAATATCGTAACGCGCGAGTTTTTCCACCAGCGGTTCAACGTCCATCGATGCAAAGGCGGCAGCGACGCGGCCATCGGTTTCGGCGCGGCGTTTCACGCGTTCGACGTTCGTCGCAAAGTTGGGGTCGGCGGCGAGTGCCATATCGCCCATAACGTGTTCTGCAAGGATGCGCCATTCGCGGTCGTTCTGGATCGAGATCAGGACATCGGCGCCATCACGCGTCTTGAAGGCGCCGTAAGGCGAGATCGAAGTATGTGCGAGCCCGATGCGCTTGGGCGTGTCGCCGCCTTCGTGCTGCAACAACGGCACCGCCATCCAGTCGGCCATGGCATCGAACATCGAGATCGCGATCGCAGCGCCCTCGCCGGTGCGCGCACGGGTCAGCAGCACTTCCAGGATCGCCTCATAGGCATTCATGCCGGCAGCAATATCGACAACCGAAACGCCGGCGCGCGCCGGAGCCTCCGGACCGCCGGTGATCGAGGCTAGCCCCGACTCGGCCTGGATGAGCATGTCGTAGGCCTTGCGTTGCGCGTAAGGCCCGCTCTCGCCGTAGCCGGAAATCGAGCAGCAGATCAGTCGTGGGTAATCCTTGCGTAATCGTTCGAAAGCAAAACCGAGTTTGGCGATTGCGCCCGGTTTCAGGTTCTGCACAAACACATCGGCTTTTGCGAGCATGGCTTCGAGCAATGCCTTGTCGTCAGGTTTGGCGAGATCAAGCACCACCGACTGCTTGCCGCGATTGAGCCAGACGAAATAGGCACTTTCGCCGTGCACCAGTCCGTCATAGCGGCGGGCAAAATCGCCTTCCGGCCGCTCGACTTTAATGACGCGCGCGCCCGCATCCGCCAGCCGGCAGGTGCATTGCGGGGCCGCTACCGCTTGCTCGACCGAGACGACGAGAAGACCTTCAAGCGGCAGCGCCATCTCAATACGACCGCGGCAGGCCGAGCACGTGTTCGGCGAGATACGAAAGGATCATGTTGGTGGAAATTGGCGCCACCTGATAGAGCCGCGTTTCGCGGAATTTGCGCTCGATGTCGTATTCCTCGGCAAAGCCGAAGCCGCCGTGGGTCTGCACGCACATATCGGCGGCTGCCCATGATGCGTCGGCGGCCAAGAGCTTTGCCATATTGGCTTCAGCCCCGATATCCTCGCCCGCGTCATATTTCCGCGCGGCCTCATGCACCATCAGTTCGGCGGCACGCATTTGCGCATAGGCCCGCGCGATCGGGAATTGCACACCCTGGTTCTGCCCGATTGGACGGCCGAACAGCTCGCGTTCCTTGGCGTAGTGCGTCGCCTTGCCGATGAACCATTTGGCGTCGCCGATGCACTCGGCCGCAATCAGAATGCGCTCTGCATTCATGCCCGACAGGATGTAGCGGAAGCCCTGCCCTTCCTCACCGATCAGGTTCTCCGCGGGCACCCGCAGATCGTCGAAGAAGATCTGCGTGGTCGCGTGATTCATCATGGTACGGATCGGATTGATCGCGATGCTGGAGCCCTGCGCGAGCCGCATGTCGACCAGAAACACTGACAGCCCATCAGTTCGTTTCTTGACCTGTTCCTTCGGCGTCGTGCGCGCAAGCAACAGCATCAGATCGGAATGTTCGGCGCGCGAGGTCCAGATCTTCTGCCCGTTGATGACGTAGTGGTCGTTGCCTTCGCGCCGTGCCGTGGTGCGCAGCGAAAGCGTGTCGGTGCCGGACGTCGGCTCGGTAACCCCGAAAGCCTGCAGGCGCAGCTCGCCGCTGGCGATCAGCGGCAGATAGCGTTGTTTTTGATCCGCGCTTCCATGCCGCAGGATCGTGCCCATGGTGTACATCTGCGCATGACAGGCCGCGCCGTTGCCGCCGGACGCATGCACTTCTTCCATGATTGCAGCAGCGGCGCCAAGGCTGAGCCCGCTGCCGCCATAGTCCTCGGGGATCAGCGCGGCGAGATACCCCGCCTTGGTCAGCGCGGCCACAAACTCCGTCGGATAGGCGCGGTCGCGATCCAGTGTGCGCCAATATTCGCCCGGGAACTTGGCACATAGCGCACGCACGCCGTCGCGAACGTCGGCGAATTCGTCATGCTCGCTGCCGCGTTTTTTCATCGGTCCATTCTATGCAGCCGCGCCCGGCGCGTGACAAGGGCGCGCTAGATCGGGTCCCAGTTGAACACGTCCTCGGAGCGCTCAAGCGGCGTAAACAAAGGCGAGAATGCGGTCTTGATCTCGGCTGCAAGCGTCTCGGGCGTCCAGCCATCGGCGCGATGGATGGTCTTGACCGGCCGCGGCTGATTGAACAGGTAGATCTCATTGTTACGGACCGAGAAGACCTGCCCGGACACGCCGGCGGATGCGTCCGAGCCGAGATAGACCGCAAGCGGCGCGATCTTTTCGGGTGTCATCCGCTGAAACGCTTCAATGCGGCGCTTGTCCTGCTCTGACTGTGCCGGGATCGATTCAATCATTCGCGTAAAGGCGAAAGGCGCGATGCAATTTGAGCGCACATTGAATCGCGCCATATCGAGCGCAATGCCGCGCGACAGGCCCATGATTCCGAGCTTTGCCGCCATGTAATTGGCTTGTCCGAAATTGCCGACGAGACCCGAGGTAGACGTCATATGAACGTAGGCACCGGAGCCTTGCTCACGGAACAGCGGCGCGACCGCGCGGCTCATGTTGAACGAGCCGTTGAGATGCACGGCAATCACATCCGACCAATCGGACCAGCTCATCTTGTGAAAAATGACGTCGCGCAGGATGCCGGCGTTGTTGACCAGGATGTCGACACGATCGAAGGCATCGAGCGCCGATTTGACGATCAGTTCGGCGTTCTTCGGCTCGGTGATCGACAGCGTCGAGGCAATCGCTTCACCCCCCGTTTTTTTAATCGCCTCGACCGTCTGTTGCGCCGGACCGGCGTCGGCGCCTTCGCCCTGCAGGCTGGCGCCAATATCGCACACCACGACACGCGCACCCTCGCTTGGCGAGCAACATGGCGATCCCGCGGCCAATACCGCGCCCTGCCCCCGTAACGATGGCGGTCTTGCCCGCGACGATTCCCGGCATTTGGTGGTCCCTAGCAACGAGCACTCCGTCGTGCCCGGCTTTATGCCGGGCATCCACGTCTTGCCACTTTGTAAAGACGTGGATGGCCGGAACAAGTCCGGCCATGACGAGAAGACTATTTCCACACTTCGTCAGCAAGCTCGACGATCATGCGCAGCTTGGCCCATTGTTCGTCCTCGGCCAACACGTTGCCTTCTTCCGTCGAGGCAAAACCACATTGCGGCGACAGGCACAATTGTTCGAGCGAAACGAACTTCGCAGCCTCGTCGATACGGCGCTTGATCTCATCCTTCGATTCCAGCCGCCCACTCTTTGTGGTGACCAGCCCGAGCACGACCTGGCGATCCTTCGGCAGCATGCGCAGCGGCTCGAAGCCACCGGCACGCTCGCTGTCATATTCCATGAAGAACCCGTGCACCTTGATCTTGTTGAAGAGGATTTCCTGCACCGCTTCGTAGCCACCGGCACCCATATAGGTCGACTTATAGTTGCCGCGGCACATATGCATGGTGATCGTCATGTCGGAGGGAATGTCCGACATCGCGACATTGATGAGATCGCCATAAAGCTCGCCAAGCCGCTCCGGGTCATCACCACGATCCTTCATCGCCTGGCGATATTTCGGATCACACAGCATGGCGATGAAGACTTCGTCGAGCTGGAGGTAGCGGCAACCTGCGTCGGCGAATGCGCGCACAGCCTTTTTGTATGCTTGGCCGAGATCGTCGAAGAATACGTCCAGCTTCGGATAAATGGACTTGTGCGATCGGTGTGCGCATCGGCCGGCCGTAAGCCGCAGACGGCGAAGGAATCGTTATCTTCGGTGTGCGCTTGGTATGAGCGGCGACAAACTTGAAATGGTCAAGCATCGGATGGCCGGAAAATCCGACCTTGCCGGTGACTTTCAGGCCCTCATTGCGCGTGGTCACGGCGGCAAAGGCAATGCCCGCCTCCATCACGTGCTTTTCGATCCCGTCGAGACCCCAGAGAAAATCGAGATGCCACCAGGAGCGGCGAAATTCGCCGTCGGTAATCGATTGCAGACCGACGTCTTCCTGCTTCTTGATGACGCGTTCAATCTCACGATCTTCAATGTCCTTCAGCTGCGCGGCGGATATTTCGCCCTTGGCGCGTTGTTCGCGCGCCTTCTTCAAGGCGGCCGGGCGCAACAGGCTCCCGACATGATCGGCGCGAAAAGGCGGCTTGGTACGTTGCGACATACTCTCTCCTCCAAGACCATTTTGTCATGGCCGGGCTTGTCCCGGCCATCTCGCTTAGGCGCGCACTGCCTTCCTGATCGGGATCGCCGGGACAAGTTTACAGCCGGGCCGGCCGAAGGCCGATCCCGGTTGCCCGGCGATGACACCAGGTTTAGCGGCTCGCTATTTACCCCACACTTCGTCAGCAATTTCGACAATCATCCTCAGTTTCGCCCATTGCTCATCTTCGGCAAGGATATTGCCCTCTTCGGTGGAGGCAAAGCCACACTGGGGCGAGAGGCAAAGCTGTTCGAGCGGCACGAATTTCGCGGCCTGCTCGATGCGGCGCTTGATATCGTCTTTCGATTCCAGACGGCCGGATTTTGACGTCACCAGGCCCAGCACAACGGTCTTGCCTTTCGGCACAAAGCGCAGCGGTTCGAAACCGCCGGCGCGATCGCTGTCATATTCCATGAAATAGCCGTGCACATTGATTGAATTGAACAAGATCTCCGCCACCGGCTCGTAGCCGCCGGCGGCCACAAACGTGGATTGGAAATTGCCGCGGCATAGATGCATGGCGATGGTCATGTCCGCCGGAATGTCGGAAATCGCCGCGTTGATCATGCCGGCATAGACCGATGGCAGCTGTTCAGGATCGTCGCCGCGATTGGCGACCTGGGCGCGCAGTTTAGGGTCGCAGAGATATGTGAAATTGACTTCGTCGAGCTGCAGATAGCGGCAACCGGCGTCCGCAAAAGCGCGCACGGCTTTGCGGTAGGTCTGGCCGAGGTCGCGGTAAAAATCATTCATATCGGGATAGATTGATTCCGGTACGGCGTCGCGGCCATAGCGAAAATGCAGCGATGATGGAGACGGAATAGCCATCTTCGGCGTGACGCGCGCGTGCGCCTTGACGAATTTGAAGTGGTCGAGCATCGGGTGGCCGGAAAAGGTACCGAGCTTGCCGGTGACGCGCAGCATCATCGGTTTCGGATTGACGCCCTCGAATTTGATCTTGCGTTCGCCGAGATAGGCTTCGACGCCATCGAGTGCGCCAAGGAAATCGTAGTTCCAGAAGGCGCGGCGGAATTCACCGTCGGTCACCGCGCCAAGGCCAACGTCCTCTTGCTTCTTGATGATCGCATCGATCTCACGATCCTCAATCGCCTTGAGATCATCAGCGGAAATATCGCCCTTCTCGCGCCTGGCGCGCGCTTCCTTCAGCGGTGCCGTACGCAAGAGGCTGCCGACATGGTCGGCGCGGAAGGGTGGCTTAGATTGCATCATCGCTTAGTCGTCGTCCCGGCCGAGCGAAGCGAGGGCCGGGACCCATACTCCGCAGTCTATCGATAGGGCACAGAGTATGGGTCCCCGCCGTCGCGGGGACGACAGCAGGAGTTACTTCCCCCACACCTCATCCGCCAACTCCACGATCATGCGCAGCTTGGCCCATTGCTCTTCCTCGGCCAGCACGTTGCCTTCTTCGGTCGAGGCGAAGCCGCATTGCGGCGACAGGCACAGTTGCTCAAGCGGTACAAATTTAGTGGCTTCATCGATGCGGCGCTTGATGTCGTCCTTCGGCTCCAACCGCCCGCTTTTCGACGTTACGAGGCCAAGCACGACCTGCTTGTTGCCCTTGAGATGACGCAGCGGCTCGAAGCCGCCAGCGCGGTCAGTATCGAACTCCAGGAAATAACCGTCGATATTGACCTTGCCGAACAGCTCCGCGGCCACGAACTCGTAGCCGCCTGAAGCAATGAACGTTGAGCGGAAATTGCCGCGGCAGGAGTGCATGGTGATCGCCATGTCGGCGGGCTTGGCTTCCAAAGCCTTGTTGGTCATGCGCGTATAGTGCGGCGGCAGCTTGTCCGGATCGTCGCCGCGCTTGCGGGAATCTTCGCGCTGCTTCGGATCGCAGATCATCGACCATGCTGTGTCGTCGAGCTGCAGGTACCGGCAACCGGCATCGTAAAAAGCGCGGATCGCCTTTTGATAGGCAATCGCGACATCGTCAAAATACGCGTCGAGGTCTGGATAGATTTCCTTGCTGATCGACTGCCGGCCCTGGCGGAAGTGGAAGGTTGAGGGCGCTGGAATGGTCATCTTCGGCGTGACCTTGGCGTGCGCCTTCAGGAACTTGAAATGCTCGACATGCGGATGGCTGGAGAAGCCGACCTTGCCGGCCACACGCACGCTCTCCGCCTTGGTATCGACGCCGGCAAAGTGGATGCCTTCGCCGGTCTGATACATTTCGACGCCATCGAGACCTTTGTAAAAATCGAAATGCCACCAGGAGCGGCGGAATTCGCCATCGGTCGCGAGCCTGAGCCCGACCTCTTGCTGCTTCTTGATGACTTTTTCGATCTCGCGGTCTTCAACCGCCTTCAACGCGTCGGCGGACAATTCGCCCTTGGCGTGCCTGGCACGCGCGTCCTTCAGGGCCGCAGGGCGCAGCAGACTGCCGACGTGATCGGCGCGAAAAGGTGGCTTGGTTCGTTGGGTCATCATTTAGTCGTCGTCCCGGCGAGCGAAGCGAGGGCCGGGACCCATACTCCGCAGTCTATCGATAGGGCACAGAGTATGGGTCCCGCTTACGCGGGAACGACAGCAGGTCTCGCTTAGTCTTCCCCCACACTCGTCGGCCAACTCCACAATCATGCGCAGCTTGGCCCATTGCTCGTCCTCCGCCAGAACATTGCCTTCTTCGGTCGAGGCAAAGCCGCACTGTGGTGACAGGCAGAGCTGGTCGAGGGCGACGAACTTGGTCGCCTCGTTGATGCGCCGTTTGACGTCTTCGCGCGGCTCCAGCCGGCCCGACTTCGAAGTGACGAGGCCAAGTACGACTATCTTGTTGCCCTTGGGCAGGAATCGTAGTGGCTCGAAACCGCCGGCACGATCGCTATCGTATTCAAGGAAGTAGCCGTCATAGTTACATTTGGCCAACAAGCTCTCGGCCACCGGCTCATAGCCACCCGACGAGATGAAGGTGGAGCGGAAGTTGCCGCGGCAGACATGCGTCGTGATCGTCATGTCGGCTGGCTTGGCTTCAAGCGCCTTGTTGATGCACTTGGTGTAGGTGTCCTGCAGGTGATCGACGTCGAGGCCACGATCGCGCGCCTTCTTCAATTCCTCCTGCGAGCAGAGGTAGGCCCAGGCGGTGTCGTCGAACTGCAGGTAGCGGCAGCCGGCGTCGTAGAATGCCTTGATCGCCTTCTGATAGGCGACCGCGAGATCGTCAAAGATCGCATCGCGGCTGGCATAGGCGGCCTTGCTCACTGCATTCGGCTCGAGCCGGAAGTGGAACGTCGACGGCGCCGGGATGCACATCTTCGGCGTCTGCCTGGTGTGCTGCTTGAGAAATTTGAAATGCTCGATCATCGGATGGCTGGAGAAGCCGATCTTGCCGGTGACCTTGATCGACCGTGGCTTGGTCTGCACGCCCTGGAACTGGATGCCGTGGTCGAGTTCGTAGATCTCGACGTTGTCCATCATCCCGTAGAAGTCGAAGTGCCACCAGGATCGGCGGAATTCGCCGTCGGTGATGGCCTTAAGCCCCACCTCTTCCTGCTTTTGGATGATCTTGATGATCTCGCGGTCTTCGACTTCCTTCAGTTGCGCAGCGCTGATCTCGCCCTTCTCGCGCTTGGCACGCGCATCCTTGACGGGCACTGTGCGCAGAATGCTGCCGACATGATCGGCGCGAAATGGTGGCTTGGTTCTCTGCATTTTGTCCTCCGCGAGTGGCCCGTCCTTGCCGACGGGTCTTAGTTGCTGCGAGCCATAGCACGGCCGGCGCCGTGCCGTCCTTCGGCGGCTTCGCACGCGTAGCGTGCGGTTTCAAGCGTTCCGCCAAAGGAAAAATAGTGCAGCGCGACATCGCCCAGACCGTCGGCCGTTGAAACGGTTTCGATAATACGGTCGGGCCCGACATGCCCGACAAGCCCGCTGGCAACGCCGGAGACCAGCCCGCGCAAAGAGGCCGCGACGCCGCAACGCCGGGCGTACCGCAATAGCGCCGGCACACTGGTCGGCCCTGCCATGCCGATTTTCACTGGCTTGCTGATCCCGCAGGCTCTTAGTTGCCGGAGCCAGCCCAGAATGCGTTCAGGGGAAAACGAGAACTGACTGATGATGTGGACGTGCAAGCCCTGCGCAGTGGCCGCAGCAATTTTTTCGTCAAGCGCCGCTTCAAGACGTCCTACTGGGATACGCGGGTGCCCTTCCGGATAGGCGCCGATACCGATTTCTTCAATGCCAGCCTCATGGAGGCCGCCCTTCTGGATCACCGCCAGGGCGTCGGTAAACGGTCCCGCGGTATCGACATCGCCGCCGATCACCAATAGACGCCGCACGTCAGCCTCTCCGCGCAAGCCAGCGAGCAATTCCTGCAAGTCTGCCGCCGCCGCGATGCGCCGCGCCGCGACATGCACGACCGGCTCGAGGCCGGCCTTGCGCACCAGTGCCGCCGCGGTCACCACCTCGCGGCGCTCAACCGTCGGCACTGCGCTAAAGTAGACCGACGTGCCGCGCGGCAGGATTTCTGCGAGCGCTGCGATCTCGGCGGCATTCGGCCGCGTGACCTCGATAGAAAATTTATGCCAAAAATCGGCTGGCATGTTTTTACCCGTTCGTCCCCGCGCAAGCGGGGATCCAGTGAGACACGCCGACGCAGCTCTGAACGCGCACCACCCTGATGACCTCACTCGCGCCGGCGTGAGATGACAAACGACTCGTCGTAAAACCACAGCCCACCATGCTTCTGGAGAACCTCGCGGGTGGCCTCGACATAGCGGCGGTCACTGTTCACATCGGACAGGCGATCGTCTTCCACTTGCGCCACATAGATGGCGGCGTTCCACGCGGCGAGCAGCGTCGATGTGCCGATCGACGACGAGATTTCCGACGGCAGCGTGTGCATGTCGTAGCGAAACAGCGAACGCTGGTCGGCATAGGCATTGAAATTGAGATCGCGCCCCGCAGTTCCCAGATCGTGTTTCACTTCCTTGAGCAGATCGTGGCGGCTGTGCACGAACGGGTTGTCATTCGGCCAGACCTTTTCGACGATTTCCATGCCTGGATCGTGTCCATAGGAGTGGATGGCAATCATGCGGCCACCCGGGCCGAGTGCACGGGCCAGCGGAGCCAGCACGCGCTTGGCCTTGAACTCAAGTGAGGCGCGCGCGCGATAGGGCTGCGACGCAATCACCAGATCGTAGTCCGCGACAGTACCGCCTGGCTTTGGTACGATCTGGTCGAGCAGGAAACGGTGGTCATTGCGATAGATCACCAGGATCACCGGGCGCTCATAAATCGGATTGCCGCTTTTCGCGCTGACTTTCGCCTTCCAGTTCTCCGACAGGAACGGCTCGAGATCCGTGATCTGTTTCTCGAAACTGTGCGCGGTGCTGCCATCCATCGCCAGCTCTTTCCAGACGAGACTGGTCGCGGCACTCAACGACTTCACCGCCAGCCACGGCGCCTCGGCGTAGGCGAGATTGGTGAGCACGAGAACGGTAGATGGATGTTCAATGAAACGATCCGCCATCTTGTGCAGCGTGAGCCGGATATCTTCGAGGCTGATTTCCTTGCCGACGATATAAAACGGCGTTGTCGGAAATCGGTCGTGCATCGAGCGCATGACGCGCGCAAGCACCGTGCCGTCGCCGACGCCGGCATCGAAGACGCGCACCGCCGGCGGCCGCGGATGAATATTGGCGAGCTCGAGCGAGACGCGCGATGCGACCTCCCACTTTTCCGAGCAGGTATTGACGAACAGCAGATATTTCTGGCGGTTGTCGAAGAAGCGGAAATTGCGCTGCGGGTCATCGCTGGCGAGACCGGAGGCGACCGGGGGCGCCGCTGGTTTCACGACCGGCAACACACCGGGCGGCGTCGGTTCGAACAGCACACGACGCCGCGCTGGCTCACCATCGGAATTGCGCGCCATGAATGCGCGGATGCGTTCAAGCGTGTCGGTGGTGATGCGGCCGCCATTGCGCAAGCGGCTTGCCAACTTGCCGTCGTTGACGGCACGACGGCCGAACGTCGACTCCGCAAGCCCGCGCGCGCGGCAAAATTCACTGATCTCCTGGAGGATTTGCTCGTTCATGGCGGCGTTTCCTGTCCGGCTCTCACTGGCCGTTAGGCAGAAAGCGAACCAACTCCACCGCCTTTCGTCAACAGTAATTGTGTCATTGGGAAAGGTGGGCAAAGTGGGTGGGCTAGTGTGCCCACCCGTAAATTGCTGTAAAAACGAAGAAAGTGGCCAGTAAGGTTCAACACGGCATGGCCGGCGTGGCGCCTAGTGGGCAAAACCCCACAGATATAGACAGAGTAGTGGGCGATAGTGGGCGCCACGGCAGAGCTGCCAACAGGCGCCCAAATTTGAAAAAGGGTGGCCGCGCCAGCATCAGATGTCGAAGAAAACCGTCTCGCCGTCACCCTGAACGCGGATATCAAAACGATAGACCGCGAGGTCGCCCCGCATCTCCCTGTGGGCAATGAGCGTCCCACGCCGGTCCTGCGGCACCAGCGTCAGGATGGGATCGCTGTCGTTGGCCGCCTCGTCGGCAAAATAGAGCCGGGTGTAGATCTGCCGCAGCATCCCGCGCGAGAAGATACAAAAAACAATATGCGGCGCCTGCGGCTTGCCGTTTGGACCCGGCACCGGACCCGGCTTGATGGTGTCAAAGCTGTAGACGCCATTCTTGTCGGTTGCCGAGCGTCCGAAGCCCATGAACTTGGTGTTCGGGCGCGTTTGGCTGTCGCGCGGGTGGGCGTAGCGGCCCTGCGCATCCGCCTGCCAGATTTCCAGCATGGCATCATTGATCGGCATGCCGTCACCGTCGAGCACGCGGCCTTCGACACGAACCTTTGTGCCGGACACGTCCGGCGTCACCAGATTGGCGCCGGCGGTTTCCTTCCAGTCATAGATGTCGCTCGGCTTCCAGTCGCAGCGGCTGTGCGGGGCCAAGCCGTAAGCGAAGAACGGGCCGACGGTCTGTGAGGGAGTGATGTCCGACATTGAATTTCCGTTTACTGCGCGTGAGGGATTCGGTGAACGACGACCCCGTTCCGCTCATTCCCGCGCAAGCGGGAATCCAGAGCCGCGATCACGGAGTCTGAAACGTTCCGCTCTGGATCCCCGCTTTCGCGGGGACGAGCGGGGCATTGGGTGATTCGAACAGTGCGAAGCATGCGCTAGTGTTTATCCGTGTCTTGGGGAGTTGCCTCACGTCCGCGCAGCACGATGTCGAAGCGGAAGCAGAGCGCCCAATCGGGAATAGTGTTGTCCAGATCGAAACTCGAAACCATACGTTGGCGCGCCTTTTCGTCGGTCACCGAATTGAAGATCGGATCGAACGGGAAAAGCGGATCGCCAGGGAAATACATCTGGGTGACCAGCCGCGACAGGAATGAATGGCCGAACACCGAGAAATGGATATGGTTCGGCCGCCACGCATTGTGGTGATTGCCCCACGGATAGGCGCCCGGCTTCACCGTGATAAAGCGGTAGTAGCCCTTCTTGTCGGTGACGACACGGCCCGCGCCGGTAAAATTCGGATCGAGCGGCGCCGGATGCTGGTCGACATTGTGAACGTAGCGGCCGCAGGCATTCGCCTGCCAAATTTCGACCAACGTATCGGGAACCGGGCGTTTGTCTTCATCAAGCACGTGACCGTGCACGATGATCCGTTCTCCCAATGGTTCACCTTTATGCTGCTTAGTGAGATCGGCGTCGCCTTCCTGCACCGCGTTGTGGCCGTAAACGGGTCCTGTCAATTCCGACAAGGTGTGCGGCACGATGATCAACGGCTTCGATGGCGAGCGCTTGACCGTGCTGCGGTAATCAGGAGTGAGGTGCTTGGGAAATGCACCCAAGCTCTCTTTGGGAAAAACCAGCGCCATCTTGTTCGTTCCTGTTTTTATTGCCCCTTACGCGACCCGTTCAAGGGCCAGCGACACGCCTTGACCGACACCGACACACATCGTGGCAAGCCCGAGCCTGCCGCCGTTTTCCTCCAGGCCATGCGCCGCCGTCAGGACCAGGCGAGCGCCCGACATGCCGAGCGGATGACCGAGCGCGATCGCACCGCCATGTGGATTGACGTGATCGGCATCGTCGGCAAGCCCCAGCTGCCGAAGACAGGCTAGCGACTGCGAGGCGAATGCTTCGTTGATCTCGATCAAATTGTAGTCGCCGATTTTATGCTGCAGACGCGCCATCAGTTTTTGTGTCGCAGGCACTGGCCCAATGCCCATGATGCGCGGGGGCACCGCCGCCGAAGCCATCCCGAGAATGCGCGCACGCGGCTTGAGACCGTGTGCTTTCACAGCAGCCTCAGACGCGACAATGATGGCTGCGGCACCGTCATTGACACCCGAGGCATTGCCGGCAGTCACCGTGCCCGGATTGCGAAAGGGGGTCTTGAGTTTGGCGAGTTGTTCGAGCGTCGTGTCGGGACGGACATGCTCATCCTTGTCGACCTTGACCGGCCCCGCCTTGCCGCCCGGCACTTCGACCGCAACGATCTCTTCGGCGAAATAGCCCGCCGCCATGGCCTTGCCCGCGCGCTGCTGCGAGCGCAGCGCAAAGGCGTCCTGGTCGGCGCGGCTGACCTGGAATTCCTCCGCCACGTTTTCACCGGTTTCCGGCATCGAATCGACGCCGTATTGCTGCTTCATCAGCGGATTGATGAAGCGCCACCCGATCGTCGTATCGTAGATTTCAGCGGTGCGCGCGAAGGCTTCCTGGGCTTTGCCCTGCACGAAGGGCGCCCGCGTCATTGATTCAACGCCACCAGCGATGGCGAACTCCATCTCGCCGGCGCGGACCGCACGCGCGGCCGTGCCAACCGCTTCCATTCCCGATGCGCAAAGCCGGTTCAACGTTACGCCCGGAACGGTTACCGGAAGCCCCGCCAGCAGCAGCGCCATGCGCGCGACGTTGCGATTGTCCTCGCCGGCCTGGTTGGCGCAACCGTAATAAACCTCGTCGAGCCTCTCCCAGTCGATCTTGGGATTTCGCGCCATCAGTGCCTTGATCGGCACCGCGGCGAGATCGTCCGTGCGGACTTTGGCAAGCGCTCCACCATATCGGCCGATCGGCGTACGCACGGCATCGCAAAGAAAGACGTCACGCGCCATCACGCGGCCTCCGCATGCGCGCGATTGGTGCGGGCATGTAATTCACGAAGGACTTCGAGTTCGCGTTGCGTCGGTAGCGATGTCTCGGCAACTTTCGCGGCAAATTTCACCGGCCAGCCGGTATTTTCCTGGATCTGCTCGCGCGTGACCCCGGGGTGAATGGAAACGACGGTCATTTCCTTCGTCTCCGGGTCGGGCTCGAGCAAGGCGAGGTCCGTGATGAGCTTGGTCGGCCCTTTGGTATTGACGCCGAGCCTGGCGCGGCTATCTCCGCCGGAGACATGGCCAATCGAAGTCACGAAATCGAGTTTGTCGACAAAGCTGCGCTTGCCTTGCGCCATGATGATGAAGATTTCGCCGCACGATGTTGCTATCTCCGGCGCGCCGCCGCCGCCGGGCAGCCTAACCTTTGGCTTGTCGTATGGCCCGACCACGGTGGTGTTGAGATTGGCGTATTTATCGATCTGCGCGCCGCCGAGGAAGCCGACCTTGATGCGGCCGCCTTGCAGCCAGTAGCGAAACATTTCCGGCACCGACACGGTGGTGATCGCGGTTTCGCAAAGCTCGCCGTCGCCGATCGACAGCGGCAAGATGTTCGGCTTGGTGGCCAGCGTGCCGGATTCATAAATCAGCGTAATATTCGGTGCGTGCGTGAGGCGCGCAAGATTGCAGGCCGCCGATGGCTGGCCGATGCCGACGAAACAGACGTCGTCATTTTTCAGTGCACGCGCCGCGGCAATGGTCATCATCTCGTTCGGCTTGTAGTCGGTCATATCCACCTCGTCATTCCGCCGCGACGCGATGCTTGCGCGCATACTTCACGAAAACTTCGGGTCCTTTCGTCAGCACATTCTCTTTCATCCAGGCATGGAATGAATCGCGCTCGCGCGAAACGACATCCCATTCCTTGTAGAAGCTGTTGTTGCGCGGATAATAACCTTGCGCATAAGACGGGAAGGCGCCGCCCGGCACCTCGACCACGTGGCCGACGGTCCAGTGCGGCAGGACAACCGCATTGAGGCTGCGCTCGGGAAGTTCATCGACGATCTCTTCAACGGTTACGACCGAGCGCTTGGAGGCGAGCACGGCTTCTTTCTGCACGCCAAGCACGCCTTCGATCATCACGTTGCCGGCCTTGTCGGCGCGCTGTGCATGAATGATTGCTACATCCGGACGGTGCGCCGGAATGGCGGCAAGCTCCTCACCGGTGAACGGGCATGTCACACGCTTGATATTGGAATTCACCTTCGGCAGGTCGCCACCGATATAGCCGCGGAAGATTGCACAAGGCAGGCCAGCCGCACCCGCTTCGTAGGCGTTGGCCATGGCGGCATGTGAATGTTCCACGAGTTCGAGCTTGTGCGGCCAGCCGTTCTCGATTGCGTCACGCAGGCGATGCAGCGAGCCTACGCCAGGATTGCCACCCCACGAAAACACCAGCTTGGTGACGCACCCCATGCCGATCATCTGATCGTAGATGAGATCCGGCGTCATCCGGATCAGCGTCAGGTTTTTGCGTCCCTGACGGATGATCTCGTGGCCGGCGGCATGCGGAATGAGATGGGTAAACCCCTCCAAAGCCACGGTATCGCCATCGCGAACGGCAGATTTGATGGCTTCGGCGAGCGAGGAAATACGCGCCATGTCTATACTGTATCCCGGTTGCGAACCCGTATTTACGGCTGGCCACCGGCAGGGTCAAATGGCGGGTGCATAAAGTTGGAGCCCCAACGGATCACGACCGATGCTGAGCAAGCAGCCTATTTTCACGATAAATGCCGAACTCGAGGGCGTCACCAGTCTGGGCCGCACGCCCTATGGCGAGCGCCGGGTTATCGGCATTCTCGGCGGCAGCGTGCGCGGACCGAAGCTTGCCGGGCGCGTTCTGCCCGGCGGCGCCGATTGGCAGATCATCCGCAGCGACGGGGCAGCCGATATCAAGGCTCGCTACACCATCGAGACCGACACCGGAGCTCTGATCATGGTCACCAGTGAAGGCCTGCGGCACGGGCCGCCCGAGGTCCTGGAAAAGCTATTACGGGGCGACAATGTGGATCCCCGTCTCTATTATTTCCGTACGGTCATGCGGTTCGAGACGGCCGACGCCTCCGTCGACTGGCTCAATCGAATTCTCGCTGTGGCGCGCGGCCAGCGCGAGGCGCGCGCGGTGCGGCTGGATGTCTATGAGGTCGAGTAAATTTGGTTTCTGTCATCATCCGCGAAGGCGGATGATCCAGTAACCCCGGCGTTACAAACTGCGGTCTGCGTTTACTGGATGCCCCGCCTGCGCGGGGCATGACAACCGAGAGAGTTGCAAGTGCGGGAAGCAAGACCGTGTCAATGACAAGCAACCTGCCGTCATCGCTCGTCGCAGAACGGGATGGCGCCGTCGCCATCCTCCGGCTCAACCGGCCGCATAAACGCAATGCGCTCGACGACGAAACGATCATCGGAATAGAGCAATTCTTCACCGCACTGCCCGAAGGGATCTGCGCCGTGCTGCTGCTCGGCGAAGGCGAGCATTTTTCCGCCGGCCTCGATCTATCCGAGCTGAGCGAACGCGATGTCACCCAGGGTGTCGCCCATTCCGGGCTATGGCATCGCGCTTTCGAAAAAGTCCAGTTTGGCAAGGTGCCGGTGGTCGCCGTGCTGCATGGCGCGGTGGTTGGCGGCGGCCTTGAGCTAGCCGCGGCGGCGCATGTCCGCGTCGCCGAAAGCTCGGCCTATTACGCATTGCCGGAGGGCAGCCGCGGGATTTATGTCGGTGGCGGCGGCTCGGTGCGCCTGCCGCGGCTAATCGGCGTTGCGCGCATGATGGACATGATGCTCACGGGCCGCACATATTCCGCCGACGAAGGCCAGGCCATGGGACTGACGACATATCTCGTCGAGCCGGGCAAAGGCTTCGCCAAGGGTCTCGAACTGGCGCAGCGCATCGCCGGCAATGCGCCGTTGACGAATTTTGCCGTGATGCACGCGCTGCCGCGCATCGCCGAAATGGATCCGGCAAGCGGCTATGCGGTGGAAGCGCTGATGTCGGCGATTGCACAGGCCGATCCCGACGCAAAAGCGCGCCTGAAGGATTTTCTCGAGAAGCGCGCGCCGAAAGTGACGCGCAGCTGATGGTGGTGGCCGGAAACCGATGGCAAGCGTAGCGCGAGACATGCAAAGCCAGGCGCCGCTGCGCTCCGTACGGCTGCGCACGTTCGATCCGATCGTTGAGCAACGCGCCGGGGGCGTCATCCATATCCGCGCGGCGCAGGCTCTTGGACGCTATCACGACAAGCTGAGCCAGCCGCTCGAGCATTGGGCGAAGGTCGCGCCGGATCGCATCTTCCTCGCGCAACGCGACGCGCAGGGCGAATGGCGCAAGCTCACTTACGCGCAGGTCCTTGCCGACGTGAAACGAATTGGAGCGGCGATGCTGCGTCGCGGTTTGTCGGCCGAACGGCCGCTGGCCGTGCTGTCCGGCAACGACATCGAGCATGCGCTGCTCGCTCTGGCGGCGATGTATATCGGCATTCCTTATGCGCCGATTTCTCCGGCCTACTCGCTGATGTCGAGCGACTTCGGAAAATTGCGGGCGATGATCGAACGGCTGACGCCCGGACTGGTATTTGCCAATGACGGCGGGCCGTTCGCGCGCGCGCTTTACGCAACGGTGCCGGATGAAATCGAGCTGGTGGTTGCGCGCAATCCATTGGGCGACCGCAAGACCACGATGTTCACCGACCTTCTTGGCGCTAATGACGACGCCGGCGTGGCGGCCGCATACGCCAGTGTCGCGCCGGACACCATTGCAAAATTCCTGTTCACCTCGGGTTCGACCGGAAATCCCAAGGCCGTCATCAATACCCACCGCATGCTGTGCTCGAACCAGGCAATGCTGGCATCCGGCTTTGCCTTCGTTGCCGATGAGCCGCCTGTGGTGGTGGACTGGCTGCCGTGGAGCCATACCTTCGGCAGCAACCACAATTTCAATATGGTCCTCGTCAACGGCGGCTCACTTTATATAGATGAGGGCAACCCCACGCCGCCGGGCGTTCCGAAAACCGCGCGTAATCTGCGCGAAATTGCGCCGACCATCTATTTCAATGTGCCGAAGGGCTACGAGGCGCTGGTCCCGCATTTTCATGCCGACGAAGCGCTGCGCCGCAATTTCTTCAGCCGCCTGAAGGTGTTGTTCTATGCCGGCGCCGGCCTCAACCAGCCCACCTGGGACGAGCTCACCAGGCTTGCGGTCGAAACGACCGGCGAACGCATTATTTTCGTTTCGTCGCTGGGTTCAACCGAGACCGCGCCGCTGGCGCTCGCCCTTACGTGGGACTTCGACCGGCCCGGCAATATCGGGCTACCGGCGCCGGGCGTCGAACTCAAGCTGGTGCCCAACGAAGGCAAGCTGGAAGCGCGTTTGCGTGGCCCGCACATTACGCCTGGCTATTGGCGGCAGGAGGAGCTGACGCGCGAGGCCTTCGATGACGAGGGCTACTACAGGATCGGCGACGCGCTGAAGTTCGTCGACCCGGACAATCCGGGCAAAGGCTTCCTGTTCGACGGCCGCATTGCTGAAGATTTCAAACTGTCGACCGGCACATGGGTCAGCGTCGGGCCGTTGCGCGCACGTTTCCTTGATTACTTTGCACCTTATGTCCGCGACGTGGTCTTCGCCGCCGCCGACAAGGACGACGTCGCGGCACTGATTTTTCCGGAGATCGAGGCTTGCCGCAAACTCGGCGGTCTCGCGGCCGACGCTTCACCCGGCGCGATTATCGATGCACCGGCCGTTCGCAAGAAATTTGCCGACCTGCTGAGCAAGCTTGCCGCCCTTAGCCCCGGCTCGTCGATGCGTGTCGAACGCGCGATCCTGATGGCCGAGCCTCCATCGATGGACAAAGGCGAGATGACCGACAAAGGCTCCATCAATCAGCGCGCGGTGTTGAAGAACCGCGCCGCGCTTGTGGACGAGCTCTTACGCACTACCGCTATCGTCGCGGATCATCGCGGTCGAAGGAAAACACTGATGGAAACCAAAGGACAGGCGGCCATTGTTACGGGTGGCGCGTCCGGCCTGGGCGCGGCCACCGCGCGCGCGTTGGCGGCGGCCGGCGCCAGGGTCGCGGTCCTTGACGTCAACGAGAAAGCCGCCACCGAAATTGCGGCCGAGATCAAGGGTGTCGCCGTCGCTGCGACGTCGCCGACAGCGCGAGTGGCGAAGCCGCGGTTAAGAAGGCCGCCGCCGCGCATGGGCCGGCGCGCATTCTGGTCAACTGCGCCGGCGTCGGCCCCGCCAAGCGCATTGTTGGCCGCGATGGGCCGATGCCGCTCGCCGACTACGAGCGCGTCATCCGCATCAACCTGATCGGCAGCTTCAACATGATGCGGCTGGTCGCCGCCGCCATGCAGGCCGCCGAGCCGCTTGCCGGCGGCGAACGCGGCGTGATCGTGTCGACCGCGTCGGTCGCCGCCTTCGAAGGACAGATCGGACAAGCCGCCTACTCTTCTTCCAAAGGTGGAGTTGCCGCGCTGACGCTGCCCGCCGCGCGCGAATTCGCGCAGTTTGGCATTCGTGTGCTCGCCATCGCACCCGGCATTTTCGGCACGCCGATGCTGCGCGCATTGCCCCAGGAAGCCCAGGACTCGCTCGGCGCATCGGTTCCGTTTCCCAAGCGGCTTGGCGAGCCGCGCGAATTCGCGGCGCTTGTCCTGCATTGCATTCACAACGGCTATCTCAACGGCGAGGTCATCCGCCTCGACGGCGCGCTGCGCATGGCGCCGCGCTGAAGTGGAATTATCGTGACAACATTCACCAACACCCGCACGGTGCGGATCGAATGGGGCGATTGCGACCCCGCCGGTATTATTTTCTATCCGCGCTATTTCGAGATTTTCGATGCCTCGACGGCGCATATTTTCGAAGCCGCGCTCGGCATCACCAAGTTTCAGATGTTCAAGACCCTGGAATTCGCCGGCTTCCCGCTCGTGCGCACGCACGCGCGCTTTCTCAAGCCGACGCGCTTCGGGGACGATGTCACGGTGGAGAGCACGATCGTCATTGGCCGGTCGAGCTTCGACGTCGAGCACAAGCTCAGCCTCAAGGGTGACGTTTGCGCGGAATGCTCCGAGAAGCGCGTGTGGGTCATTCGCGACGCGGATGGGCGGCTCAAGTCGCATCCGGTCCCGGACGAAGTGCTCGCGAAATTTCGCGCGTGAAAAAGCCGGCGAACGCTACTCAATCTCCGCGGCGATCTTCTTCAGAATTTGGACGAACCGCTTGCGATCGCGCGCGCCGATGACATGATCAAGATTGCGCTCGTGGCGGCGCGCGCAACGCGTCAATGTCGTCAGGATTTTCTTTCCAGCGGGCGTGACGTTCAAACGATACGTTCGCCGGTCGCTGTCCATGCGCTTGCGCTCCACCAGGCCGCGCCGCACCAGGTCCTCGACCACGGGCGTGACACTGGACTTGTCGCGGCCACTGGCGAGCGACAGCTCGGTCTGGCTGATGCCGGGATTGCGCGCGATCAACGTCAACGTGGCGAAACGGCCCGGGCTCTCGCCGATTTCCAGCGAGCGGCGTGAGAACGCCTGGAATGCCGCTTCCTGGGCCATGCGCAGGTTGAAGCCGACCCAATGGGCGAGCGGCCCGAAATTGATCGATTCGGCAAAGGCTTCGCCGTTCCTGCCGCGCCGGCGTCCGCCGGCGCCATTGGCTCCGTGCACTTTCAACCCCACTTCGCGAGGCGCCACATCCGAATTAGTTGGATGCCAAACTACACGCTTTACAACGCGGCGGACATCCTGCTGAATATCGCAAAAAGTTGGTGACTAAACCAACACCCCAACCCCCAAGGGAGGACCCTATGAAACTCCGTTTCGCCGGATGTGTCTATGCTGCCGCTTTGCTGATCGGTGCAGCAACGGGCGCGTTTGCGCAGGAAAAGACCATTGAACTTAAATTGTCACACTGGGTGCCTGCGTCACATCCTCTGCAGAAGGCATTGGAAGAATGGGGCGCGGCGGTTGAAAAGGACTCTGGCGGCACCCTCAAATATAAAGTTTACCCCGCCCAGCAGCTCGGCAAGGCCTTCGACCACTACGATATGGCGCGCGATGGAATTGCTGACCTCACCTACATCAATCCCGGTTACCAACCCGGCCGCTTTCCGATCATCGCCGCCGGTGAATTGCCATTCCTGATGTCGGACGCCAAGGGTGGCTCGGAAGCGCTCGACGCCTGGTATCGCAAATATGCCGCGAAGGAGATGAAGGACGTCAAGTTCTGCCTGGCGTTCATCCATGACCCGAGTTCGTTCCATTCGACCACGAAGAAGATCGTGGTGCCGGAAGACATCAAGGGCATGAAAATTCGTCCGGCCCACGCCACCATGGCGGCTTGGGTGACCTTGCTTGGTGGAACCAACGTGCAGGCGTCGGCCCCCGAAGTTCGCGACGTGCTCGAGAAACATGTCGCCGATGCCGTGAGCTTTCCGTGGGGGTCGCTGGTGCTGTTCGGAATCGACAAGGTCACGAAGTACCACATGGACGCGCCGCTTTACGTGACGACCTTTGCCTTTGTGTTCAACAAGGCCCGTTATGACGAGATGTCCCCGCGTCAGAAGAAGGCGATCGACGATCACTGCACGACGCAGCAGGCGGGCTTGGTCGGCGGCCCTTGGGGCAAGTTCGAACACGAAGGACTTGCCAAGGTGAAAGCAGAGCCGGGCCAGGAAGTCTATCAGTTGACGCCGGATCAATTGGCGCAGTGGCGCAAGGCGGCCGCACCGCTGGAAAAAGCCTGGGCCGACAATGTCAAAAAAACCGGTGCGGATCCGGATGCGGCCCTGAAGGAGCTTAAAGCCCAGCTCGCGAAGTTCAACGCGCTGGCGATGTAACCCGAACGACCCGGGGAACAGCAACGGCGGCGGGACATTCTCGCCGCCGTTAGTTTATGGCAGGGTTTGGGGACGGCGGAGCGCGCATGAAACGCGTCTACATGGATCGTTTCATCGATTCAATCGAATGGGTGGCGGCATTCTTTGTCGGCATCGTCGCTGCCAATATTTTCATCCAGGTGCTGTTGCGAAATCTCTTCTCCTATTCGATTCCCGATTCCTACGACTTCGGACGCATGTTACTTGGCATATTGATCTTCTGGGGCATTGCCGCCACGTCGTATCGTGGCACGCATATCACCGTCGACCTGATCTGGGCGAATGTCAGACCGCGCTATCAGCGAATAATCGACGTCTTTGCCACGCTTGTTCTGCTCTTCGTCGTGACCGTACAAACGTACACTTTGTTCGACAAGGTACGAGGCACTTACTACGACAATGTCCTCACCTTCGACCTCCGGCTTCCGACCTGGCCGTTTTTCGCGCTGGCGTGGCTAGGCGACGTCTCCGCCGTGCTGTTGATCGCAATTCGCACCTATCGCCTGATCATGCAGCCGGAAGCGATGCGGGAAACTGTCATCAAGGCGGTCGAATGAGCGCCGCACCATGAGCACCGACGCGGTCGCCGTCATCGGTTTTGTTGCGTTGTTTGCACTGATGCTGCTGCGCGTGCCGGTCGGCATGGCGATGGGCCTCGTCGGTGTCAGCGGCTTTGCCTATCTCGTCAACGGCACCGCGGCGCTCAAGCTGGTTGGCGCCACCACGATGCGCACGGTCACGGATTACACCTTCGGTGTGATCCCGATGTTCCTGCTGATGGGCACCTTTGTCTCGAATTCCGGCATGAGCCGTCAGCTTTTCACCACCGCCAACAATTTTGTCGGCCACCTGAGGGGTGGTCTCGGCTTTGCGACGGTCGCCGCTTGCGGTGCGTTCGCCGCGATCTGCGGTTCGTCCGTTGCGACGGCGGCCACCTTTTCCGCCGTCGCCTATCCGGAGATGCGGCGTCACGGTTACCCGCAAAGTTTTGCGACCGGTGTCATTGCCGCCGGCGGAACGCTTGGCGCTATGCTGCCGCCGTCGACCGTGCTCGCGGTCTACGGGATCATCACCGAACAAGACATCGGCAAGCTGTTCATCGCCGGCATCATCCCCGGCATCCTCGCAATGTGCATGTATCTCGCCACGATTGCGATCATCGGTTATGTGCGGCCGGGCTTCCTGCCGGCCGGGAAGCGCAGCACCTGGCAGCATCGTTTTTCCGGCCTCAAGGAAATATGGGCGCCACTCTTGTTATTCGTCTTCGTGATCGGCGGACTCTATGGCCTGCCGTTTTTGCCGCGCTTCACGCCAACCGAAGCGGGCGGGGTCGGTGCGACCGGCGCTTTTCTGATCGGCGTGCTAACCGGCAAACTCGACAAGCAGAAAATTCTCATCTCGCTCTTGCAGGCGACGCGTACGGCGGCGGCCGTGTTCACCGTCCTCATCGGCGCGCTGATTTTCGGCTACTTCCTGACGATTACGCAGACGCCACAAAAGGTCACCGAATTTCTCACCGGCCTCGGGCTCGGAAGCTACGGTGTGTTGGCACTCATCATGCTGATGTATCTGGTACTCGGATGCCTCATGGACGCGATGGCGATGATCATCCTGACGGTGCCGATCATCTTTCCTGTGATCATTCACCTGGGTTTTGATCCGATCTGGTTCGGGATCATTATCGTCATGACGGTGGAACTGGGGCTGATCCATCCGCCGGTCGGAATGAACGTGTTTGTCATCAAAAGCGTGGTCAAGGATGTGAGTTTTTCCACTATTTTTAAGGGTGTTATCCCCTTCATCCTGACCGATCTTGTCCGCCTGGTGATCCTGATCGCCTTGCCAATTTTGGCCTTGTGGCTCCCCTCGCGCATGTAAGGCCGATTTGCTAAAATGGTTGGGAACCAAACTATCTAGAGACCGCCAATGGAACGCTCGTTCAAGAAAGAAGTGCAGGCGCTGAGACTGGGCGACGGCGAGACCTTCCACGGCGAAGGGATCCTGGCCGTCACCAAGGCGCTGTTGCAGTCGGGCGTTTCCTATGTCGGCGGCTATCAGGGCGCGCCGGTGTCGCACCTGCTCGACGTTCTGGTGGATGCCGAGGACATCATGGCCGAACTCGGTGTCCATCTGGAAACCTGTTCGAATGAAGCCTCCGCCGCCGCCATGCTCGGCGCCTCGATCAACTATCCACTGCGCGGTGCGGTAACCTGGAAATCAATCGTCGGCACCAACGTCGCCGCCGACGCCTTGTCTAACCTTTCATCGCCAGGCGTTGTCGGTGGCGCCATGATTATCCTCGGCGAGGACTATGGCGAGGGCGCCAGCGTCATCCAGGAACGCTCCTATGCCTACGCGCTGAAATCCTCCATGTGGCTGCTCGATCCGCGCCCGGATCTGCCATCGATCGTACGCACGGTGGAAAAAGGCTTCGAGCTGTCGGAAGCAAGCCACGCGCCGGTCATGCTGGAGCTGCGCATCCGTGCCTGCCACGCCACCGGTGAATTCGCCGCCAAGAACAATCGCAAGGGCGTCGTGTCCGGGCTCAACAAGCTCGCCGGCCCGCCGCGGTTCGAATACGGACGTCTCGCCCATCCACCGGTGATCTTCACGCAGGAAAAACTAAAGGTCGAGGAGCGCCTGCCGGCGGCGCGCAAATTCATCCGCGAACACAAGCTCAACGAAGTGATCGACGGGCGATCTGTCCGACATCGGCATCATCGTCATGGGCGGGCTCACCAACAGCGTGCTGCGCGCGCTCGAGCGCGTGGGGCTCGCCGACGTCTTCGGCGCTTCGCGCGTCCCGGTGCTTGTGCTCAACGTGGTCTATCCGCTGGTGCCGGAAGAGATCCGCGCATTCTGCACGTCAAAGCGCGCCGTGCTCGTGGTCGAAGAAGGCAATCCCGATTACATCGAGCAGGCGATCAACGTCGAACTGCGCCGCGCCGACATCCAGACCAAGGTGCTCGGCAAGGGTCCACTGCCGATGGCGGGAGAATATTCATCCGATGCACTGCTCGAAGGGCTCGCTGCATTTCTGCAAAGCACAAAGCCGAGCGGCATCGATGCCGATACGATCGCGGAAAAAGCGCGCGGCCTGATCGCGCACAAGGCGAAAGCGGCTGCGGCGCTGGGTCCCCTGCCCCCGCGTCCGCCGGCATTTTGTACCGGTTGCCCGGAACGCCCGGTGTTCGCAGCGATCAAGCTGATGCAACGCGAACTGGGCCCGACCCATATCAGCGCCGACATTGGCTGCCATTCCTTCGCGACCTTCGCGCCGTTCTCGCTCGGCAATTCGATCCTCGGCTATGGCATGTCGCTCGCAAGCGCCGCCGCGGTGACACCCAACATGGAACGGCGCCCGATCGCGATCATGGGCGACGGCGGCTTCTGGCATAACGGCTTGATTACGGGCGTCGCCTCAAATCTGTTCAACAAAGGCGACGGCGTACTGATCGTGATGCAGAACGGCTACGCATCTGCCACCGGCCAGCAATACATTCCTTCGAGCACGACCAGCCGAGATGGTCCGACGCCCGGCGTCGACATCGAACAGACTTTGCGCTCGATGGGCGTGCGCTGGCTGCGGAAAGTGCGCACCTACGGCGTCAGCACCATGGTCTCGACGCTGAAGGAAGCAATGAAGACTGCGGAGCGCGGGCTGAAGGTGATCATCGCCGACGGTGAATGCCAGCTCGCGCGCCAGCGTCGCGTGCGCACCGAGGACGCCGAGAAGCTCAAGCGCGGCGAGCGCGTTACGCGCGTTCGTTATGGCGTGGACGACGAAATCTGCACGGGCGATCACTCGTGCATCCGGCTCTCCGGATGCCCGTCTCTGACGGTGAAAGCCGTCAACCGATCCGCTGCGCACCGATCCGGTGGCAACCGTGGTCGAAAGCTGCGTTGGTTGTGGTTTATGCGGCGAAGTCGCCCATGCGGCAGTGCTATGCCCGTCGTTCTATCGCGCCGAAATCGTGCGTAACCCGACCTGGCGTGATCGCTTTGTCCATCGCCTGCGGCAGAAGGTGATCGGCTGGCTCGGCGGCTATGCCGGTGAAACTGCCGGCGCCAAGGTGCCGGCATGACATCGCCACGCCCCATCACAATGCTGATTGCCGCGCTCGGCGGCGAAGGCGGTGGCGTGCTGACGCAATGGATCGTCACGGCCGCGGCGCAAGCGGGCTTCCCGGTCCAGAGCACGTCGATTCCCGGGGTCGCGCAACGCACCGGCGCCACCACTTACTACATTGAAATCCTGCCGGTGAAGACTGCTGAGCTCGGTGGCAAACGACCCGTGCTGGCGCTCACACCTGGCGTCGGCGATATCGATGTCGCGGTTGCGAGTGAATTGCTGGAAGCCGGCCGCACCGTTGCCAACGGCTTTGTCACGCCCGACCGCACACATGTCATCGGCTCACTCAGCCGTTTCTATGCGATGGACGAAAAGATCGCGATGGGCGATGGCCGCTTCGATCAGGACCGGCTGGTCAAGGTCATCAAGGAGCACGCCAAGGACGCACTGCTCATCGACATGGACGCGCTTGCAAAACAAAGCGGCTCGATCATCAACGCGGTGATGCTCGGCACCATTGCGGCGTGCGGACGCCTGCCGTTAACGGTGGAGCAATTCGAAACGGCCATTCGCGAAGATGGCAAATCAGTCGACAGCAACCTGCGCGGATTCCGCGCCGGTTATGAAGCGGCGCGCGCCAACAAGCCAACCGCAAAACACCCCGACAATAAGAAAAACGCCACCGGCACGCCTGCGCTGGTCGAGCACGAGGTTGCGCGCACATTTCCTGCGGTTGCGCAGGCCACCGGACTGGAAGGCGTTCGGCGGCTCATCAACTACCAGAGCGTTGCCTATGCGTGGCTTTATCTCGATCGCCTGCGGCCGATCGTCGAAGCCGACCGAGTTGCCGGCGCACAAGGCAAGCTGCTGAAGGAAGTTGCGCGCCATCTTGCCGTGCGCATGTCGTACGAAGACGTCGTGCGGGTGGCGCAGGCGAAGATTACGCCGGCGCGCATGCGCCGCATCGCACAAGAAGAATTGCGCGTCACCAGTGAACCTTATTCGGTGCACGATTTCCTCAAGCCCGGCATCGAGGAATTGAGCCAACTGCTGCCGCCGTTTCTGGCGCGACGAATTCTTGAGCTTGCAGAACGCAAGGGCTGGCTCGGCCGCGTTTACTTCGGCATGGAAATCAACTCGACTTCGGTCAGCGGGTATCTGCGTTTCCTGATGCTGGCGAAGATGCGGCCATTGCGGCCTTACGGGTACCGCTACAAGCAGGAGCAGCAGCAAATCGATGGCTGGCTCGCCCTGATCCGCGAGGCGGCACAGCAGTCGACCGAACTCGCGCTCGAGATCGCCGAATGTGCCCGCCTGATCAAGGGCTACGGCGATACCCACGCACGCGGTCTCGCCAACTATGGTGCCATTGAAGGACGAGTCATCCGGCCGGCGCTGGCGGGCCAAATCCCACCGGCGCGCGCGGCCGACGCCATCGCCAGCGCACGGACCGCCGCGCTTGTCGACCCCGAGGGCGAGGGCCTCACCAAGTGCCTCGCCGATATTGATGGCCAGCCGGCATTCCGCGTGGCCGCGGAATAGTTACTCCTTATACTCACGACGTCATTCCGGGGCGCAGCCGAAGGCTGCGAACCCGGAATCCACAGACAAGCACGGTGTATGCATCTGGATTCCGGGTCCGGTCCTTCGGACCGTCCCGGAATGACAGGTTGCATGGCCGGACCGCGCCCGCCTCCGTTGTCACCCCTGCCCCCGTCGCGTAAAAGACCGGCACAAATGTGAATAAGGCGGCCGGAGCGGCCTTGCGACGCTAACCGGACACCACGAGGGGCGAAACGAGATGGCCGCGACACCGACGGGACAACGGCCAACGATTGCCGCCGAAGCGTTCCTGCGCGCCTTGGCCGATCACGGCGTCGAGTACTTCTTCGCCAACCCGGGTACCGATTTTCCGCCCATCGTTGAAGCCTTCAGCCGCGCCAAAAAAACCAACGCCAAGGTCCCGCGGCCTGTGCTCATCCCGCATGAGAACCTCGCGGTTGCCATGGCGCATGGCGCCTATCTGATGACCGGGCATCCGCAGGCGGTGATGGTTCACGTCAATGTCGGCACGGCCAATACGATCAACAATCTCACCAATCTCTCGCGCGATCGCATCCCGCTCATTCTTGCGGCCGGGCGCACACCGATCACCGAGAAGGGCTCCTTCGGCTCGCGCTCACGCCCGATTCACTGGGCGCAGGAAATGTTCGATCAGGCCGGCATGGTGCGCGAACTTGTGAAGTGGGACTACGAGCTGCGCATGCCGGGACAGATCGGTGACATGGTGTCGCGCGCGGTCGAAGTTTCGATGGCGAGCCCGCGCGGGCCCGTTTATCTCGTTTTGCCGCGCGAACCGTTGTCGGCGCCCGTACCGGAGCCGGTCGGTCCGCTGAAGCCGCGTCCGCAGGCGGCGGCGCCGCACCCCGATCCGCGTTCGGTTGCGCAACTTGCGGAGTGGATCGCCGCCGCCGAGCGGCCGCTGATCATCACCTCCATCTTGCCGGCAAATGCGCCTGCGATCCTCGGGCAACTGGCCGAGCGCGCGGCGATCCCCGTCGTCGTCAGCAACCCGCGCTCGGTGTGTCTGCCCTCAAGCCATTCCATGCATTTCGGCTTTGAGCCGGGCACGCTGTTGGCCGATGCCGACCTCGTCATTGCCATTGACAGCGATGCACCCTGGATTCCGAGCCTGCACAATCCACCCGCGGGATGTCACGTCGTGCACATCGGCGAGGAGCCGTTCTTCGTGCGCTACCCGATGCGCACCTTCCCGAGCGATCTCGCTATCCAAGCCGGCACCGTCAATACGCTGACGGCGCTCAACACCGCGATCGGACCGCGGCTGCAGATGGCGGAGGCACGCATCGCTGCCCGCCGCGCCCGGCTGACCGAGCGGATGCGCACGCGGCGTGCGCAATTGGCGAAGGATTCCGCGCCGGGGCAGACGATCTCGCCGGAATATCTGTCGCGCTGCATCAGCGAAGCCGTCGGTCCCGACGCGGTGATCTTCAACGAATATTCATTGCGCGCCGCGCAAATCCAGCGCGACAAGCCCGACACGCTGTTCGCGCTCGGTCCCGCCGGCGGGCTTGGCTGGGGTTTCGGAGCCGCATTGGGCGCCAAGCTTGCAGCACCGGAAAAGTTCATCGTCGCGACGCTGGGTGATGGCGCGTACATGTTTGCGAACCCGATGGTCGGGCATTGGGTCTCCGCCGTTCACAACCTTCCGATTCTCACGGTCCTGTTCAACAACAGCCGCTATGGCGCGGTCCGCAATGCCACGATGTCGATGTTCAAGGAGGGCGTGGCCGGCGAGAATGACGGCCGCACGCTCGCCGATCTCGATCCATCGCCCGCATTCGAGGAGATGGCGCGCGCGCAGGGCGCCCATGCCGAGCGCGTGGAAAAACCGGACGAACTGCCCGATGCATTGGCGCGCGCCCGCGACGCCGTGCTGAAGGAAAAGAAACAGGCGCTGCTCAACGTCATTACGCCTTATTGACCGGATTATTGGCCTCAAGAACAATCGAAAGCACACGGAGGAGTTCATGCGTATCGACGCCTACACCCATTTCATCCCGGAAAAATACTTCAACAAGATCGTGGAAAGTGGGCACGCCGATATCGGCAAGCGGGTGCGCGAAATCCCCTGTATCCATGACCTCGAAGTGCGCCGCAGGATCGTCGACAGCTTCAAGGATTATGCGCAGATCATTTCCTATCCGATGCCGCCGCTCGAGGTCATGACCAAGGGCGACGCAGCGCTGACCGAGGAATACACCCGGCTGGTGAATGACGGCTTTGCGGAAATCTGCACGAAATACCCCGACCAGTTCCCCGGCTGGGTGGCGCAGGCCGCGTTGATTGCGCCCGACGCTGGCGTGCGCGAGGCCGAACGCGCACTCAAGAACGGCGCGCTGGGCGTGCAGATCTACACCAACGTCGCCGGCAAGCCACTCGACGATCCGGCGTTCGAGCCGTTTTTCGCTTACATGAACAAGACCGGCAAACCGGTGTGGATGCACCCGGCGCGCGCCGCCAATTTCCCCGACTACCTGTCGGAGACGAAATCAAAATACGAAATCTGGTGGACCTTCGGCTGGTCCTACGAGACCGCGGCGGCGATGGCGCGGCTGGTGTTCTCCGGGATCATGGACAAATACCCGAACCTGAAGATCATCACGCACCATTTCGGCGGCATCGTTCCGATGCTGGAAGGCCGCATCGGCCCCGGCTGGGACCAGCTCGGCGCGCGCACCTCGGATGAAGACCTCAGCCTCATTCTCAAGCGGCTGAAAAAACGTCCGCTCGATTATTTCAAGCACACCTTCTACGCCGACACCGCGGTGTTCGGCGGCGAGCCGGCAACGCATGCCGGGTTTGCCTTCTACGATCTCGACAAGATCGTCTTTGCCTCCGACTGCCCGTTCGATCCGGAAAAGGGCACGATGTACACGCGCGAGACGCTGCGCATCATCGAAGGCATCGATATGCCGAAGGCCGACAAGGAAAAGATCTGGCACGGCAATCTCGAGGCGATCACCGGCGTGAAGTTCAAGAGCTGATTGGCGTCCGGCGCTGTTACCGGGCGAAAGCCAAAGTTCTTCTACGTCATCGCTGGGCCCTCATTCGTCATGGCCGGGTTTATCCCGGCCATCTCGCTTAGCTAGGCACGGCCGTGCCTTATATAAGCGGGATGCCCGGGACAAGCCCGGGCATGACGGAGGAGAGGCCGTGTACCGCTGAGTTAGCCTCAGAAGCCCCCGCTCAAAAATCCCACGTCAACGCACCCTTGAGGGCGTGGCTTTCGGCGTGGGCGGCGAGTTCGCCCTGGTAGTACGCGCCGAGCTTGGCCTGCGGGCTGAAGCGCCAGTCAAAGCCGCCTTCGATGAGCGCGCTGTTGCGCGCAATCGGAATGCCGGCAACCGTGAACGGATGTGCCGGTGCTCTGGAACGCGAGCGCGGTGACCGGCGTCACGTCGCCGAAGGCATATTGCCATTGCAGCGAACCGCGCGGGATCAGCACCGTGCCGTTGGCGAGCGGAACGGCCGTGGCCGCGCGCAGGCCGAGCGTGGAATAGCTGGTGCTCTGACTGGTGCTGGTCGCCGACAGTGCGGCAAGGCCGCCCGCTTTCCGCAAACGAGTCATCGCGCACATGACGTAGGCCAGACCCGCCAGCGGCTCGAGTGCAACTCGCGCCAAGCGCCATGCCATAGCCCACTTCACCGAACACCTGCCCGACATTGCCGTGGAAGTGCGCGCTCGCCTGGTCGGTAAAGCCGGGGAAGACGATTCCGCGGCTGGTATCGATCTTGTCATATGAGTAGGACGCCCCGCCCCGCACATTGAAGGCGCCGACCTTCCCGCCGGCGTAGCCGCCGAATTGGACACTGTCGATGCCGGCGCTGCTGGAGCGGTCATCGACATTGAGATCGGTGCGCATATAGCCCGCCACCAGGCCGGCACGCCATGTCTCGCCCAGACGCACATCGGCACCGGAGAGGAAACCGCCGAACCGGCTCCTCACCGACGCGGCATTGCCATCGCTGTCGGCATGACCCCAGCCGCCGAGACCCTGCGCCCAGAAGGTGAGATCGCGCGAGGGTCCAACAGGCCGTGCTGGCGCCTTGCCGGGAACGGCGGCCATAGTACTGGCCATGGCATTGGTACCAGCATCTCCCGATGCATAGGCCAGTTCCGGACCGCCGAAGCTGAGCGCCGCCAGCCCATTGGGTGGAGCATCAGAAGAATATGACGCCTGCCGCATGCGGCCGAGCATGGCCTCGCGGGTGAAATGCATGTGCGTGGCTTGCGTGTTCTGCACAGTGCCGAACACTTCGCCGGAGAGCGCGTCGAAGGCCTGCCGCGCGTCGGCGGCGCTGGGCAGATTGAGCAGCGCAAGCAGCAGCGGATTGGTAATCGGGATGGCAGCGTCCAACACGCCCGCATCGAGCGCGCCCGCGACTGCAATCTGGTTGCGCGTCTGCGCGGCGATAGCAAATACGGATCCCGGACTTGTTGTGCCACCACCACCACCACCCCCGCCCGCGCTAATGAGCTCCAGCGTCAGGAACACATTATTGGTGTCATAGGTGAGCGAGGGCTTCAGAAAAACAGAGATTTATTGATGACATGTTGTCGAACGTGTCAGTACCGCCGCGATACCACCGGGGCCGGTGGCGGTCAGGATTGTATATTTGGTCGAGGGCGCAAATGTAGTATCCGACACGCCTGCACGATACGGCGGCGGTGCCCACTGTGGCTGTGCCGCCCACGGCGAGATTGGCTGGTCTACGTTCGGCGTAACCGTGACGAGAAAGCGTTGAGCCAGGCGCGAAATCTAACATTGCCGTTCACTTTAAGAGTGCCGGCGTGTCGCCAGGCGACAATTTTCCACCGTTCACGACATTGACATCACCGCCAATTGTCCCCACGCCCGAAAGCGCAGTTCCAGAATTCCAATGATATTGCCGGTGAGCAGAGCGTCTTATGGCCCCGTACCGACGATAGCGAAGCGAAAAAACTGAGCGTAGTCGTTCCAACAGTATGACTTTCCGTTCAAAGCCCATGAAGTCTCGCCCCCTTGCACCGTCAACGAGTTGAAGTTCTGAAAATTATTGTCAGCGATGCCGCTTCCCCTGAAGGATCAGTTGATTATCGCTACTCGCGGTGCTGCCAAATGCAGTCCCATTCAACTTCGAACCGGTTTGCAATGTCAGCACGTTGGTGCCTGTACCGAAAAATTCTACCGACGCCACAGTGCCCGATATCGTGCCGGCGTTCGTCACAGTATTGACATTTAGTCCCTGAAGCAAAATTCCTTTAGAAGCCACCGCTGATTGTACCGAAGTTCGTCACGTCAAAAAAATCGCGTTCGCGCCGCCCACAATGCCAAAATCGCCGCCCGTGTATGGTGCCATTGGCAAGATTGTGGACAATGTTGTGCACAGTGCTGGGGCAGAGCCGGAGTTCAACGCCTGAATCGCAATCGCCATCCAGGTCTGCGGGTTGCACACCTGTGGCCTGGATTGTCCCGCTATTGCCGAGTGACGTTGACGATATTCGCGATGATGGCGATACCGCCCTGGCCGTTCGCCTGAATGATGCCAGTGCCATTGTTCACGGTGGCCGTGCCGACCGCTCCGATCGCAGCCCCACTGGTGCCATTCGCCTGTATGGTCCCGCTTCCATTGGTCACGTCTGCATCGCCAGAAGTTCCGATTGCTCTGCCGGCCGCACCCGTAGCCTCGATCGTGCCGTCATTGCCCTGGACGATAGGCTTCGCTGCGTTGATACCTCGCATCGTGCCGGAAATGGTGCCGGTGCTGGTATTGTTAGTGAGCGTCAAGGTGCTGGTGTCATTGATCCCTATCGCTCCTCCCGAGAGCGTCAGCGAATTAACGCAGGTCTGACCGTCGGCCGTCGGCGTACATTGCTGCTGCGCCAGCGCCTCGGACAGCGACCAGAACGATGCGATCGCGAGAGCGCCCACAACCGAGGCGCTCGCAAACGTCGTGGCCGGCTGCAACAGCGCGCTCACGACATCGCGCGCGACATTCCTGTTCTTCGATCCGACTTGCTTCATTCCCCGAACTCCCAAACGGCTCAAACGGCCGCGCTTCTTCAGCGCGGCGCGACTAAATGCTTAAGCAGCGGGGTTCGCGAAATCTTGGGGTTATCCGACTCCGGCTTGGACAAAACCGAAAATTTGAAATTGCGCGCGTGCGTGATGCAAATTTGCGACTCGACCGTTCGGGCGAGACGACCGCGCGTTCGATTTTTTCATGCCGTCGTCCCGGCCAAGCGAGCGACAGCGAGCGCGAGCCGGGACCCATACGCCGCGGCATTTCTCCGCCTCATCCTGAGGAGCCACGCAACGCGTGGCGTCTCGAAGGATGAGGCGGCCTATGGTTCGAGACGCCGTGCTTCGCACGGCTCCTCACCATGAGGCCGAGAGACGTCTGCGACGTATGGGGTCCCCGCTTTCGCGGGGACGAGCAGAAAGCAGCCCGATCTGTGCAAAGAAAACCGTGGATGGCGCGCATAAAGCAGGGCATGGCGCGACAAACCAGTGCGCTCATCCGTAGCAGCCGGGACGCCATCTGCTACTTTCGCCGCCATGGCGCTGACGCAACCGATCGACCCGCCCGACTCCGAGCCGCCGGCCGAGGAGAGCCGCGTCACGCCCGCGATGGCTCAATTTATTGAGATCAAGGCCGCCAATCCCGGACTGCCTGCTGTTCTACCGGATGGGCGATTTCTACGAGATGTTCTTCGAGGATGCCGAGATCGCGTCACGCGCGCTCGGCATCGTGCTCACCAAGCGCGGCAAATATCTCGGCAAGGATGTGCCGCTGTGCGGCGTGCCGGTCGTGCGCGCCGACGAATATCTGCACCGGCTGATCGCGCTCGGCCATCGCGTCGCAGTGTGCGAGCAGCTCGAGGATCCGGCCGAGGCGCGCAAGCGCGGCTCCAAGAGCGTTGTCCATCGCGATGTCGTGCGGCTCGTCACTGCCGGTACGCTCACCGAAGACAGCCTGCTCGACGCGCGGCGCAACAATTACCTGCTGGCGGTTGCCCGCGCGCGCTTGTCATCGGCGAGCGAAGACGCGCGCTTCGCGCTCGCCTGGATCGATATCTCGACCGGAGAGTTCCGCGTCACCGAATGCGAGCAGGCCTCGCTCTCCGCCGAAATCGCAAGGCTCGAGCCGGGCGAGATCATCGTCTCCGATGCGCTGTTCAGCGAGGCCGATCTCGCGGCCTACTGGCGCTCTCTGCCGGTGGTGATGCCGGTCACGCGCGATGTGTTCGACGGCGCCACCGCCGAGCGGCGGCTGGCCTCCTTCTTTGCGGTGGCAACCAGCGAGGCCTTCGGGCCGCTCACGCGGCTTGAGCTCACCGCCGCGGCGGCCTGCGTCACGTATGTCGAGCGCACGCAGATCGGACAGCGGCCGGCACTGTCTCCGCCCTTGCGCGAAAGCGCCGGCGCCAGCATGGCCATCGACCAGGCCACCCGCGGCAATCTCGAATTGATGCGCACGCTGACCGGCGAGCGGCGCGGCTCGCTGCTCGATGCGATCGACCGCACCGTGACCGCGGCCGGCTCGCGCCTGCTTGCGCAACGGCTGGCGGCGCCCCTCACCGACCCGGCGCAGATCGCCAGACGGCTCGATGCGGTCACAAGCTTCACCGACGATCTCATCGCGCGCGCCGAGACCCGCTCGCGGCTGGCGGCGGCGCCCGATCTCGCGCGTGCCCTGTCACGCATTTCAGTCGACCGCGGCGGGCCGCGCGATCTCGCCGCCATCCGCGATGGCGTGCTGGCCGCCGCCGATCTCGCCCGCGCGCTCGCAACGCGCAGTGTCACCCCTCCCCCACAAGGGGGGAGGGAAAATTTGCCGGCGGATATCGCCGACGCGATGCAAGCCTGCCGCAAGCCCGACGGCATGCTCGCGGCCGAACTGTCCGCGGCGCTGGCGGCCGATTTGCCCGCCTTCAAGCGCGACGGCGGATTCGTGCGCGAAGGCTACGATTCATCGCTCGATGAAACGCGCGCGCTGCGCGATGAATCGCGCCGTGTCGTTGCCGCCTTGCAGGCGCGCTACGCCGAAGACACCGGCATTCGCATCCTCAAGATCAAGCACAACAACGTGCTGGGCTATTTCGTCGAGGTGACGGCGCAGCACGGCGAGAAGCTGATGGCGGCGCCCTTCAACGGCATCTTCATCCACCGGCAGACGCTGGCCGGCCAGATCCGTTTCACCACCACCGAGCTCGGCGAACTCGAAGCGAAAATCGCCAGCGCCGCCGACCGCGCGCTCGGCCTCGAGCTGGAGATCTTCGAGCGTCTTGTCGCCAGCGTGATGACCGAGAGCGCCAATATCAAGGATTGCGCCGGGGCGCTCGCCAGTCTCGATGTCGCGAGCGCGCTCGCGCATCTGGCCGCGGAGCGCGACTACGCGCGGCCGCTGGTCGACGACAGCCATGCCTTCGTGATCGAAGGCGGCCGCCATCCGGTGGTCGAGCAGGCTTTGTCGCGCGACGGCACGCCTTTCGTTGCCAATGACTGCGATCTGTCACCGCCGCCCGAGAGCGACGCCGGCCGCATCTGGCTGATCACCGGTCCCAACATGGCCGGCAAATCGACGTTTCTGCGGCAGAACGCGCTGATCGCCATCCTGGCGCAGACCGGCAGCTACGTGCCCGCAAAGCACGCGCATATCGGCGTGGTCGACCGGCTGTTCTCGCGCGTCGGCGCGGCCGACGATCTCGCGCGCGGGCGCTCGACCTTCATGGTCGAGATGGTGGAAACCGCCGCCATTCTCAATCAGGCGGGCGAACGCGCGCTGGTGATCCTCGACGAGATCGGCCGCGGCACCGCGACCTTCGACGGATTGTCGATCGCCTGGGCGACCGTCGAGCACCTGCACGCCGTCAACAAATGCCGCGCGCTGTTCGCCACGCATTTTCATGAGCTGACGGCGTTGTCCGCCCGCCTCGACCGGCTGCACAACGCGACGGTGCGGGTGAAGGAATGGCAGGGCGAAGTCGTGTTCCTGCACGAAGTGATTGCCGGCGCCGCCGACCACTCCTACGGCATCCAGGTCGCCAAGCTCGCCGGCCTGCCGGCCAGCGTGATCGAGCGCGCCAAGGTCGTGCTGGCCAAGCTCGAGCAGGAAGACCGCGCCGCGCCGAAAGGCTTTGAGGACCTGCCGCTGTTTGCTGTTCCCAAGCCGGCGCAGGATGCGCGGGTACCCGCCGAGGACCTGCTGGCGGCGGCGCTTGCCGCGATCAATCCCGACGACCTGTCGCCGCGCGAGGCGATGGAAGCGCTTTACCGGCTGAAGGAACAGGCGGCGAAAGAGCGTAAGGGCTAGGCCTCGCGGTTACTCCCCGACATTCTGCTTTCTTGTCGTCCCGGGCGAGCGCAAGCGAGGCCCGGGACCCATACTCACGCAGTCTATCGATAGGGAACGGCGTATGGGTCCCCGCCTTCGCGGGGACGACGGGACAGAGTAATGTGCCTCACGACACAAACTCGTTCCTTTCATCGAAATTCAATGATGACCATCGCCGACAGAAAACAGGCAACGGCCCCGGCGGATGCGCAGCGCTGGCTTGAGCAGTTCGGCGCGGCATTGCAGGCGAAAGACGCCAAAGCGGCCGCTGAGTTTTTCCTGGCGGACGGTCTCTGGCGCGACGTGCTGGCCTTCACCTGGACCATCCAGACCATGGCCGGCCGGCAGGCCATTGCGGCAATGCTGCAAGAGACGCTGGCACGCACGCAGCCAAGACAATTTCATATTTCACCCAAGCGAACGCCACCGCGCTGGGTGACGCGCGCCGGCACCGAAGCAATCGAGGTGCTGTTCGACTTCGAAACCGTATTCGGCCCTGCCAACGGCGTCGTGCGTCTGGTGCCTGATCCGCAGACGCCATCGCAGTTGCGCGCCTGGACGCTCAACACGAACCTGCATGAACTGCGGGGATACGAAGAAGAATTCAAAAGGCGCGGACCGCCCGACAGCACACGCGATTTCGGCGCCGAGAACTGGAGCGACCGCCTCGCCCGGACGCGCGCTTATGCCGACCACGATCCAACGGTGATTGTTGTCGGCGGCGGCCAGGCCGGCCTTGCGATCGCCGCGCGACTGCATCAGCTCGGCATCGACACCTTGATTGTCGACCGGCACGCACGCATCGGCGACAACTGGCGCACGCGCTATCATTCGCTGACGCTGCACAACGAAGTGTTCGTGAACCACCTGCCCTATTTGCCGTTTCCGCCGACCTTCCCCGTCTATATCCCGAAGGACAAGCTGGCGAACTGGTTCGAGTCCTATGTCGAAGCGCTGGAATTGAACTTCTGGACCGGCACCGAACTTGTCAGCGGCAGCTATGACGACAAGCGCAAGCAATGGTCGGTCATGCTGCGCCGTTCGGATGGCACCGAGCGCGTCATGCATCCGCGCCATCTGATCTTTGCGACCGGCGTCAGCAGCATTCCTTACACGCCGTCCGATCTACCCGGCCTCGACGATTTCGCCGGCGTCAAGGTGCACTCCGGCGATTTCAAGCACGCCGAACACTGGAGAGGCCGCAAGGCGCTGGTGCTGGGCAGCGGCACCAGTGGCCACGACGTCGCGCAGGAACTGCATTCCCATGGCGCGCATGTCACCATGATCCAGCGCAGCAAGACTTATGTGGTGAGCCTGAAGGAAGCGCAGAGCGTCTACGCGATCTATTCGGAGGGCATTCCGTTCGACGATTGCGACCTGCTGGCGACGTCTTTCCCCTACCCGGTGCTGCAACGCTCGTATCAGATTTCAACCGCCAAGGGCCGCGAGGTCGACAAGGCGCTGCTGGAAGGCCTGGAGAAGCGCGGCTTCCGCCTGCATTTCGGCGAAGACGATACCGGCTTCCAGATGATGTATCTGCGCCGTGGCGGCGGCTACTACTTCAATGTCGGCTGCTCGGATCTCATCATTTCCGGCGCAATCGACCTCATCCAATTCGCCGATATCGATAAGTTCGTTCCGGAAGGCGCGCGCATGCGCGATGGAAAGCTTGTAGCGGCTGACCTGCTGGTCCTGGCCACGGGATATCTCAGTCAACAGGAAACCGTGCGCCGCTATCTCGGTGACGCGGTCGCCGACCGCGTCGGCCCGGTCTGGGGTTTCGATGACGGCGGCGAACTGCGCAACATGTGGCGGCGCACCGCGCAGCCGGGGCTCTGGTTCACCGCCGGCAGCCTCGCGCAATGCCGGATTTTCTCGCGCTACCTGGCGCTACAGATCAAGGCGCTGGAAGAGGGGTTGGTGCGCATAGTCTAGGCCTTATGGTTCGTCATGGCCGGGCTTGTGCCGGCCATCTCGCTTAGAGGCGCAACGCCGTGCCCTCCTACTCGAGATCGCCGGGACAAGCCCGGCCATGACATCCACTAAGGCCTCCGCCACTCGCGCACGCCCCACAACAACGCATTCCACGCAATCCCGACGCTCAGGCCGACCGCATAGGACCACCACACGCCGAGCGGCTCCGCCAGAAAATGCACAGCCAGCAGGCTCAGCCCCAGCCCGATCAACGGCGCCTGCACATGCGCGGCCACGCTTGCGGCAGCCGGCCCCCCGATGCGCGGATGCAGAATGATGAAGAACGATCCCATCGCAACCGGGAAAAATGCAAAGAGGCCGGATGCAAACGAACCGATCGAACTGCTGGCGGCCGTCACTATAATAACGCAGAGCGTCACCACGCCCGCGCGCCAGGCCAGATCTCTGCCGGTAAACGCAACACGCGTCTTTGCTGCGCCCTCGGCGCGAAAGCGCGTTCCGGCAAGGATCGTGAGCGGAAACACCACGACATTGAGCAACACCGCGCTGGTCGCGGTCCAATCCACCAGCCGCGTCAACGCGGCGCAAACGAACCAGACCAGATAGGCAAACCCCAGGCTGACCAGCAACGACTTGCGTTGCGCCAGCGCGGCATAGCTGATCGCAAAAACCGCCACCACCGCATTCGCCACGACGCTTCCCACCGCGCTTTGCGCGATGAAGGCCGGCGAATGCTCGATGGCGAGAATAATCATGGCCGCGCCGCCCGCGGTCGGCAGCGCGGCGATCAATGAACCGATAAACGGCCCGCTGCGCTCGACCACGACCGAGGCGCCCACGACGATCGACGCCGTCATGACGATCTTGAGCAGCAGGCTGATCAGAAGGAGTGCCATTGACTAGACCGCAATGCCGTGGCGGCGCGCCAGAAGCACGGCAAGGCTCCAGCCGACCGACGTCAACAGCGCCAGCGTCAGGCCTATCACTGAGCCGAAGGCATCGGCGGAAAAGTGCAGCACCGTGCAGGCGAAGGCGAAGCCGACGAGCCCGAGCACCGCATTGGCCAGTACGGCCGCTGCCGCTGGACCGCCCACCCGATTATGCAAAATGAACATGATACTGATGAGGACCACCGGAAAAACCGCGAGAATACCGCTGCCGCCGGGACCGAGCTGGAAGCTGAAGGTCACGACCACGCCGACCAGCAAGGCAACCAGGCCTGCGCGGAGCGCCATGTCGGTCCAGCGCGTACGAAAACCCGCTACGCGCACATGGCGCAATGGCCGCGCCAGCCACAAGCAAATGCCCAGAACAATGACGTTCACCACCGCGACGCTGACAAACATCCAGTTTACCGAGACTACGATGCTGGCGAGAATCAACCAGACCAGAAATGCCAGCGTCATGCTGACCGCACGCGACTGCGTTTGCGCCAACACCGCGTAGCATATCGCAAAGATCACGTTCGCCGCATTGATGGCGAGGCTCGCGATCGCGCTTTGCGCGATGAAATGCGCGTCGTGATCAAGGCGAGAAAGACGTAGACCGGGCCGGCGCCGATCGGCAGCGTTGCCACCAGGCCGCCGAGCAAGGGGCCGACGCGCTCCGCGATCACGGTCGCCGCCAGCACGAAGCCGGCGGTGACGGTCATCTTCACAGCGAGCGTGAGCGCAAAATAGAGATCGGGGGGCATAACAATTCCACTGTCATCGCCGGGCTTGTCCCGGCGATCCCGACCAGGCGGGCACAACCTTGCCCTCCCAAGCGAGATGGCCGGGACATAAGGGCGTTTACGCCCGTCGTCGACGGGCTATGCCCGGCCATGACATTCTCCTAGACCCGCCCCATTCTCACTTCAACCGGCGGACCGTTCTTGATGGTCTGGTACACCACGCAATAGCGCTCGGTGAGCTTGAGCAACTGGTCAAGCTTGTCCTGGACCGCGTCGGTGTCGAGATCGAAACGCAGGCGGATTTGCGTAAAACCGACCGCCGCATCTTTCGCCACGCCCAGCGTGCCGCGGAAATCGAGATCGCCTTCCGCCGAGATGGTCGCGGATTTCAGGGGAATATCGAGTGCGGTCGAAACGGCCTTGAGCGTGACACCGGCGCAGGCAACCAGCGCTTCCAGCAGCATGTCACCCGAGCACAATTCGAGGCCGGAACCTCCCGTCGCCGGATGCAAGCCTGCGACCGCAAGCGCGCGGCCCGTTTCCACCTTGCATGCGATATTGGCGTCGTCGATGCTGCCCTTGGCCCTGAGCGTGATGAAGGCAGCGTTGGGGTCGTTCTTGTAGCGCTCCTTGATCGGCGCCTGCATGGCGCGCAATTCGGTGCCATTCATTTGATAACTCCATTCTCTCAATCGTCATCGCCGGGCATAGCCCGTCGAAGACGGGCGTAAACGCCCTTATGTCCCGGCGATCTCGATAGGAGGCAATGCGTGCCAAAACGAGTGCGCCCGACTAGGATGCGAAAGCATGCCGTTCTTCGGCGACAAGCGCGGCCATGACGAATGAAAGGCCATCACGCATTCGGCGTCAGCACGATGCGGCCGATCACCTTGCCGGCACGAAGCTGATCCATAACTACGTTCACGTCTTCGAGCGGACGCGTTGCGACCGGGACCGGCGGCATGCCGGTGCGGCGGACGAGGTCGATCAGCTCCTTCATCTCGGGCAGGCTGCCGACATAGGAGCCCTGAATGGTCAGCGCCCGCATCGGAATCGGCGGCAATGAAATAGTCATGTCGCCGCCGTAGAGGCCGACGATGACATATTTGCCGCCCTTGATCAGACTGTCGTAGCCGACACGCGCGCTCTGCGACGAACCGACAAGGTCGATCACACCCCAGGCGCCGCCATTGGTCATGTCGACGATCTTCTGCGCTGCATCGGCTGCGCCGCCATCGACCACTGCACTCGCGCCCGCTTTCTTCGCGGCATCGCGCTTGGCCGGATCGATGTCGACGACGATGGCGCTGTGGCCGCCCATCGCCTTGTGCAAGGCAAGACACATCAGGCCGAGACCGCCGGCGCCGATGATCACCGTCGGTTCGCTCGTCAGAGTCGGGATCTTCTTCAGCGCGCCGTAAGTCGTAACACCCGAACACGCAAGCGGGGCCGCGCGCTCCGGCGGCAGGTCGCCGATGTCAAACAGATAGCGCGGATGCGGCACCATCAAGTAGTCGGCATATCCGCCGTTGGAGAAGACACCGAGGCTGCGCATGGCGCGGCAGAGATTTTCTTCGCCGCGCTTGCACGGACCGCATGTTCCGCAGCCGATCCATGGATGCGCCAGCATGCGCGCGCCAATCTTGACGCCTTTGGCGTCGGGTCCGGCCGCCACCACTTCGCCGACGTTTTCGTGACCCAGCGTCACGGGAAGCTTCATGCCGCGGTCGGCCAGACTCATTTTCTTGCCGCCGCCGAGGTCAAACCAGCCGTCCGCCAGATGGAGATCGCTATGGCAGACACCGGCTGCCAAAACTTTCAGCAGGACCTCGCTGCCTTTCGGTTGCGGTGTGGGCTGCTCGTTGAGCTGTAACGGCTGGCCGCAAACGCAAACCTGAAACATCCGCATTTCGAATTCCTCCCGGCTTTTTTATGTCCGCGACCCTGCCAGAGGGCTGGCCGGGACAAGCCATGACAAGGAACCACATTACACCGCCAAATTTCTAGGCACTTTCGCGTGCCGCCGAATATCTTTCTGCCTACCCGTGACTTAGAGCCCCGCCTCCGCTATCCCCCTAGGCCCATGGCTTCGCTTGCTCTCGACAGCAATACGCGTTCGGCGTCCGAAACTCCCGCCCGTTCTTCGGGCGACCTGATCGACGCGCGCGCCCTCACAGCCGAAATAGAGGAACTCCTCAAGGCACACACGGGCGGTGAGCGTGAGTTGCGTTCGGTGCTGGCGCAACGGCTGAAAATGGCACTGGCCGAAGGACGCGCGAAAGCCGAACAGCTTTTGCTGAAAGACCGCCACGGTCGCCGCTGCGCCGAGCGCCTGTGCCGCATGGAAGACCAGATCATCCGCATTCTGTTCGATTCCGCCCGCAAACTTTACCCGTCGCAGAACCCGTCCGAGGCCGAGCGCATGGCGGTGGTCGCGACCGGCGGCTACGGCCGCGGATTGCAGGCGCCCGGCTCCGACATCGATCTGTTGTTCCTGCTGCCTTACAAACAAACCGCCTGGGGCGAGTCGGTCGCGGAAGCAATCCTCTATTGCCTGTGGGACACCGGGCTCAAAGTCGGCCACGCCACGCGGTCGGTCGATGAATGCATTCGCCAGGCCAAGGCGGACATGACGATCCGCACAGCAATCCTGGAAGCCCGTTTTCTGCTGGGCGACAAGAAGTTGTTCGACGAGTTACAGACCCGTTTCGACGACGAGGTCGTCCGCAATACGGCGGCGGAATTCGTGGCTGCCAAACTGGCGGAGCGCGAAGACCGCGTCCGCCGCAGCGGGCAATCCCGCTATCTGGTCGAGCCGAATGTCAAAGACGGCAAAGGCGGACTGCGCGACCTGCACACGCTTTTCTGGATTGCCAAATATGTCTATCGCGTTCGTGAACCGGACGAGCTGATCAAACGCGGCGTGTTCGATAAACCGGAATACCAGCGCTTTCGCGCCTGCGAGGATTTCCTCTGGTCGGTGCGCTGCCACATGCACTTCCTCATGGGCCGCGCAGAAGAACGTCTGTCATTCGATATCCAGCGCGAGATTGCGGTGCGGCTCGGCTACACCGAGCACCCGGGATTGCAGGATGTCGAGCGCTTCATGAAGCACTACTTCCTGATCGCCAAGGACGTCGGCGATCTCACGGCGATTCTGTGCGCCGAACTGGAGGATAGCCACGCCAAGAGCGTGCCGGTCCTGAGTCGTGTGATGGCGCGGCTGCGGCCCGTGAAACGCCGCAAGCTTGCCGAAAGCGAAGATTTTATCGTCGACAAGAACCGCATTCGCCTCGCCCAGGCCAACGTCTTCAAGCGCGATCCGGTCAACCTGATCCGGATCTTCTATCTGGCGCAGAAGCACAATCTCGCATTCCATCCCGATGCCATGCGCGCCGTCACGCGCTCGCTCAAGCTGATCGACGCGAAATTGCGCGAGAACGAGGAAGCCAACGAGCTGTTCGTCGACATTCTCACGTCGAAGAACGACCCGGAAACCGTGCTGCGGCGGATGAACGAGGCCGGCGTGCTCGGCCACTTTGTGCCAGCCTTCGGCAAAATCGTCGCCATGATGCAGTTCAATATGTATCACCACTACACGGTCGATGAGCATCTGCTGCGGTGCATCGGCGTGCTGGCCGAGATCGATCGCGGCAGCAACAGCGAGACCCCGCTCGCCAACGAGTTGATGCACAAGATTCTGCCGGAACACCGGCGCGTCATTTATGTCACGATGTTCCTGCACGATATCGCCAAAGGCAGGCCGGAGGATCACTCCATCGCCGGCGCGCGCGTGGCGAGACGGCTTTGCCCGCGGCTCGGTTTTTCAGCGGCCGAAACCGAAACCACCGCCTGGCTCATTGAAAATCATCTGGTGATGTCGAGCGTCGCACAGTCGCGCGACTTGTCCGACCGCAAGACCATCGAGAATTTCGCCGCCATTGTTCAGTCAGCCGAACGGCTCAAATTGCTGACGCTCCTGACCACGGCCGACATTCGCGCGGTCGGCCCGGGCGTGTGGAACGGCTGGAAAGCCCAGCTCATCCGCACACTTTATTATGAGACCGAGCCGGTGCTCACCGGCGGCTTCTCGGAGGTTAACCGCGCGCAGCGCGTGGCAATCGCGCAGAACGAATTCCGCCAGGCGATGTCGAACTGGCCGCAAGACCGGCTCGAGGCCTATATCGCCAAGCTTTATCCCGCTTATTGGCTCAAGGTCGATCTGCCGCACAAGATCGTGCATGCCAATTTCGTGCGCGCCACCGAGGATGCCGAAAAGCGCCTCGCAACCTCGGTCGCCTTCGATGCCGAGCGCGCGGTCACCGAGCTCACGCTGCTCGCACCCGACCATCCCTGGCTGCTGTCGATCATCGCCGGCGCCTGCGCGATGGCCGGCGCCAACATCGTCGACGCGCAAATCTACACCACTACCGACGGCCGCGCGCTCGACACCATTTCGCTGTCGCGCGAATTCGATCGTGACGAAGATGAGGAACGGCGCGCCAACCGCATTGCCGACTCGATTGAAAAGGCGCTGCGCGGCGAGTTGCGGTTGCCGGACGTCGTGGCCAAGCGCGGGCCGCCCAAGGGCCGCATCCGCGCTTTCGCGGTGGAGCCGGCTGTCACCATCAACAATCAGTGGTCCCACCGCTACACGATGGTGGAAGTCACCGGGCTCGATCGCACCGGCCTGCTCTATGAGCTGACCGCGACACTGTCGAAGCTCAATCTCAATATTGCGTCCGCCCACGTCGCAACTTTTGGCGAGCGCGTCGTCGACGTGTTCTACGTGACCGACCTCATGGGCGCGCAGATTAATTCGCCGACCCGGCAGGCGGCGATCAAACGCGCTTTGGTCGCGCTTTTTTCCGCCGCTGAAGGCGGCAAGGCCGAAAAAGCCGCCGTCGATTAAAGGGCTGCGGACGGGCCCGATTTCCTGAATAAATGCACCTTAACGGCCCCTTAAATCAGCCCGCTTAGCGTGCCCGTGGGGACCGATGGATTGTATCCGCCGGCACGGAACGGGTCGCGTGATGGCGTCAAAGCGGGGACATACGGGGACGCGCCGGGAACCGGCCTTTGACAAAAGCCCCGAGCTGCGCGTGTCCGCCGACGACCGGCCGGCACCTGCCGCGGAAAGGCCGGTCGCCGACAAGAAGCCGCCGGCACGCCGCCGCAAGCGGCGCGCACGCAAGGCACACTCCGGACGCGGCAAGCGCGCAATCATTGGCCGCATCGCATACTGGAGCCTGGTCGCCTGCCTGTGGCTCGCGATCGGCGGCGCCGGTGTTGTTGCCTGGGTCGGCGCGCATCTGCCGCCGATCCAGTCGCTGGAAATTCCAAAGCGTCCGCCCTCGATCCAGATCGTCGACGCGCAAGGCCACGCGCTTGCCCGCCGCGGCGACCTCGCCGGCGCGCCGACGCCGTTGAAGGAAATGCCGGCTTATGTGCCGCGAGCATTTGTGGCCATCGAAGACCGGCGCTTCTATGAGCACTATGGCGTCGATCCATTCGGCATCGGCCGCGCCGCTGTCGCCAACATTCTGCATCGTGGCGTTGCCCAAGGCGGCTCCACGATTACCCAGCAGCTCGCCAAGAATTTGTTTCTGACGCAAGAGCGCACGATCACGCGCAAGCTTCAGGAAGCCCTCCTTGCGCTTTGGCTCGAACGAAAGTTCTCCAAGACGCAGATCCTCGAAATGTATCTCAACCGGGTCTATTTCGGATCGGGCGCCTATGGCATCGAACAGGCCTCGCTGCGATATTTCGGAAAGTCCGCAAAGCAAATCACCGTGGCTGAAGCCGCGCTGCTTGCAGGGCTGGTGAAATCGCCGTCGCGGCTTGCGCCGACGCGCAACTTCGATGGCGCCGAAAAGCGCGCCAAGATCGTGCTCGCCGCGATGGCCGAGCTCAAGTTCATCAATCCCGGCACCGAACGCATCGCGTTGTCGCGCCCGCCAAGGATTGTCGCGCAAGCCAGCAACGGCGCCGTGAATTATGTGGCCGATTGGGTCATGGATGCGCTCAACGACGCGCTTGGCCATGTCGATGAAGACATCGTGGTGTACACGTCGATCGACGCGGGCCTGCAAGCCAGCGCGGAAAAATCTCTCGAGGAGGAACTCGCGCAGAAGGGCGACAAAAATGGCGTTGCGCAAGGCGCCTTGGTCGCCATGACGCCGGACGGCGCGGTGCGCGCCATGGTCGGCGGCCGCAGCTACGCCGATAGCCAGTTCAACCGCGCGGTGGCTGCCAAGCGCCAGCCCGGTTCCGCGTTCAAGCCGTTCGTCTACCTTGCCGCGCTTGAGCACGGCCTCACGCCCGACACGGTGCGCGAGGACAAGCCGATCAACGTCAAAGGCTGGCAACCTGAAAATTACGGCCACGAATATTTCGGACCGGTGACACTGACCAAGGCGTTGGCGCTATCGCTCAATACCGTGTCGGTGCGCCTGACTTTGGAAGTCACGCCGCTCGCGGTCGTGCGCACCGCGTATCGGCTCGGCATCGCCTCGAAACTCGAGCCCAACGCATCGATCGCCCTCGGGACATCGGAAGTCTCGATGCTGGAGCTGGTCGGCGCCTACGCACCTTTTGCCAATGGGGGTTATGCCCTCATACCGCACGTGATCGAGAAGATTGCCGCGGCCAACGGCAAGGTGATCTACAGCCGCAACTCCCAGCAACTCGGCCGCATCATCGAGGCGCGCTACGTCACGATGATGAACTCAATGATGGCTGAGACACTGACGATCGGCACCGCTCACAAGGCGACACTGCCGGGCTGGCCGGCCGCCGGTAAAACCGGCACGTCGCAGGATTTCCGCGACGCCTGGTTCATCGGTTATACCGCGCACCTCGTGACGGGCGTTTGGCTTGGCAATGATGACGGCACCCCGACCAAGCACGTCACCGGCGGCAGCCTGCCGGTGGAAATCTGGAGCCGCTTCATGCGCGGCGCGCATCAGGGCGTGCCGGTTGCAAGCCTGCCGGGCTCTTCAAGCGGTGGGCTGTTCTCCGGACTGTTCGGCGGGCAATCACGACCGACGCCCCCTGCCCCGATACAGCCGGTCGCGGCCAATAATTCCGCCACGACAGGCAGCGGCGGGCTCGACGGCTGGCTGCTCAACAACCTGTTCGGACGCCGCTGAGTTCAGTGCTTGCCGGCACGGCTGCGGATACCGCGCGTCGCCAGCCAAAGCGCCAGTGTCGTACAACCCATCACCGCCACGCCAAGAACGAGTGGCCAGGCGCTCTGTCCGAGGAACCAGCCAACGACCGCGCCACATATAGCTGCCGCGCTTTGCTGGACGAATCCAAACAGCGATGATGCAGCGCCCGCACGCTCGGGAAACGGCGTCATCGCGCCGGCGATGCCTTGCGGCAGCACCATCCCGAGACCGGCAAGATAGATGGCGACCGGCAATACCAACGACAACGACGACGTCAGCCCGAATGCGACCGCCGCAACCATGCCAAGCCCGCCAACGGCACAGGCACAGCCACCGAGACCAAGCACACCGTCGAGCCCCACCCTGATAACGATGCGCGCGGCCAGCGCCGCGCCGGTCATGTAGCCGACCGAGCCAAGCGCGAAGGCCACGCCGAAATCGAAGGGCGTCAGTCTGTACAGATTCTGCAGCACGAAGGCGGCGCCCGAAATCCAGGCGAACAGGCCCGCATAGCTCGCCGCGGCAATGCCGAGATAAGCGAGATAGGCCGGATGCCGCACGACGATACGATAGGAGCGGCCCATGGATGCTATTGAAACCGGCTCGGCGGCGCGGCTGTTCAGCGTTTCCGGCAGCAGCAACCAGACAATTGCCGCGCCGAGCAAACCGGCGGCGACCAGTGCGAAGAAGATAGCCCGCCAACCGAAACCGGTCTGCAACAGGCCGCCGGCAATCGGCGCCAGCACCGGCGCCAGCGCCATCACCGAGCCGATCAGCGATAACTCCCGGCCGGCGCGGGCGCCTGTATAGATGTCACGGACGATCGCGCGCGCGAGCACGATGCCGCCGGAACCGCCGAGCGCCTGAAAGGTGCGGGCAACGATCAGCATTTCAATCGACGTCGACAGCGCGCAGGCCAGGCTCGCCACACAATAGAGCGCCATGGCGGCCATCAAGACCGGTTTGCGTCCATGCCGGTCGGAGAGCGGACCATAGAAAATCTGGCCGACCGCAAAGCCGATCAGATAGGCGGAAATCGTGAATTGGACCTGCGCCGTTGAAGCGTGGAGCTGCCGCGCGATATCCGGAAGCGACGGCAGATACATGTCGGTGGTGAGCGGACCGATCGCACTGAGAGCCGCCAGCAAAGCAGTCAGCGCGAAGGTGCCGGTGCGGAGCATATGGATTCGTCTATCCGTTACGGTGTCTACCGTGTCATGGCCGGACCTGTCACCAAAAGTCGCGTATACACGACTTTTGGCGCTTGAGCACCCGCGCAACTCGGGCGAGCCCGAGTTGCGATGCCATCTCGCTTAGGATTGCACCCGTTGCCCACCTAAGCGAGATGCCCGGCACAAGGCCGGGCATGACGATTACCTATATCTATGATCGACCCAGGCTAGCCCGTATCGACACCGTATCGGTGCAGATCGGCGCCGTGCGCGTCGAGCCAGGCTTTGGCGCGGCCCATACCAGGACAGATGCGCTCGACCAATCGCCAGAATTTGCGCGAGTGATTCATCTCAATCAGGTGGGCGGCCTCATGCGCGGCGAGATACTCGAGCACAAAGGGCGGCGCCAGGATCAAGCGCCAGGAATAGGACAAGACGCCGCTGGATGAGCACGAGCCCCAGCGGCTGGATTGGTCGCGCACCGACACGCGATTGATCTCGACCCCGAGCGCGAGCGCAGCCTGCCGACTTGCCGCCTCGAGATCGCGTTGTGCTTCCCGCTTGAGATAGTCCTGTACACGGCGCGGAAGATGCGGCGCCTGCCCGGCGACGCAAAGCAGGCGTTCGTCCGCTTGCGCCTCGATCCACACGGTACCGCGTGCGCCGCGGCGATGGTCGATCCGGTGCTCGATCCCGCGCAGCGGAAGCACGGCGCCGTGCACAAAAGGTGCGACATCCGGCAAGCGGCGCAGCCGGGCCGCAATCCACGCCCCGTGCTTCTGCGCAAACTCCTTCGCCTGCCTCACGCTGCCGCGCGGCGGCATGCTGAGCACGATCGCGCGGTTGGCGGCATTGATGCGCAATGTGTAGCGCCGCGCCTGCCGGTGGCGACGCACGCGCACCAGGTAAACCTCACCCTCGAATTCGACCGTGATGGACGCCGGCTCGCTGGTCCGGCGAAAAAGCAAGGCGCGCAGCGGTATGGACATTATCGACCCGGAATCAGTGTGCCGGCAGTTTGGCACAACCGCACGCACGAATGCGAGTGCGTTACCGGGCAACAACCTTCAGCGAAGGGCGTACGCTGCGGCTGCCATTGCGCGACAGCACGAAGTCCGCGATGCGCGGGGCGATCTCGGCACGGAACCGCGAGCCGTTGAAGACGCCATAGTGGCCGACCGCGGGCTGCACATAGTGCACTTTATCCTCATCGGGGATGTTCACGCACAACGCGTGCGCGGCCTCGGTCTGGCCGACGCTCGAAATATCGTCGTTCTCGCCTTCCACCGTCATCAGCGCGACGCGTCGGATAGCCGCCGGGTCGATGGGGCGGCCGCGATGGGTCATTTGTCCCTTCGGCAACGAGTGGCGAATAAACACGGTATCGACCGTCTGGAGATAGAACTCAGCGGCAAGATCCATGACCGCAAGATATTCATCGTAGAATTCGCGGTGCTTCTGCGCGGAATCGCCGTCGCCCTTGACCAGGTGCAGGAACAGATTGTGATGCGCCTCGATATGGCGATCGAGGTTCATGCTCATGAAGCCGTGCAGCTGCAGGAAGCCGGGATAGACGTCACGCATCACGCCAGGATGAGGAAATGGCACTTTGGTGATAACGTGATTGCGGAACCAGTTCACGCCGCGCCGCTCGGCAAGCTTGTTGACTTCATTGGGGTTGATACGCGTGTCGATCGGCCCGCCCATCAGCACCATCGAACGCGGCACATTGGGATCGCTATCCGCTTCCATCAAAGCAACGGCAGCCATGACCGGCACCGAGGGTTGGCACACGGCAATGACGTGCACGTCGCCGTCGAGCGCGTGCAGGATAGAGACGACGTAGTCAATGTAGGTATCGAGATCGAAGCGCCCTTCGCCCAACGGCACCATGCGGGCGTCGATCCATTCGGTGATGTAAACATCGTGATTGGGCAGAAATGTTTCCACCGTTCCGCGCAGCAATGTCGGATAGTGGCCCGACATCGGTGCAACGATCAGCAGTTTCGGCTGCGGGCGGCGCGGCGGACGCGCAAAGGCGCGTTCAAAATGCAGCAGCCGACAGAACGGGCGCTGCCAGATTGTCTTGATGCTGACCGGAATCTTCTCGGCACCGACGGTGGTTGACTCAATTCCCCACTCCGGGCGGTGATAACGGCGCGTCGAGCGCTCGAACAATTCCATTGTCGCCGCCATGGACTTGCCATAGGCGGTGTGCGCGAGCGGGTTGGCGGGATTCTTGAAGAACAGCTTTGCGGCATCGGCAAAGGCACGCGATGGATTGAGCGCGGCATGCCCCATTTCGTAGAACCAGTACATGGGGGTCGCCAACAACGACCCGCCATCGCCGGAGAGCGTCGCTGCTCCGCCGAATTCACCTATTGCCATAGAATCAGACCCCGGCCCTCGCTGCAGTGCGGGAGACTGTCGTTTTTCTGTCATAGCGTCAACATAGCGATAAGTTGTTCGAGTCCCGTTTACAACGCGGCGAGCCCGGGTAAGTCCCAATAACAACAGGGTTATTTCGACTATTCCCCGGTCTGCAAGAGCGAGCCCTGCACGCGCGCGCTCTGCAAAAGCCTGAGGAAAGCCAATGACGCAGCCGCGAAAAGCACAACATTAAACGCAAAGGCCGCCGCCATCAGGTCAGCGCGGAACACATGGTCGATCACCAGCGCGCGCATGCCTTCGAAGACGTAGGTCGGCGGCAGGGCCCAGGCGACATATTGCAGCCACTCCGGCAACACCGCGACCGGGTAGTACACGCATGTCAGTGGCAGGAACAGAAACATGATGGTCCAGGCCATGCTTTCGGCGCCAAGACCGTTCCGTAGCAGCAAGCCGGCGACAAAAATGCCGACTGACCAGCTCGTCAATATGAGATTGACGAAAAACGCCGCGAGCGCGAAGCCCAACGCCCATAAATTGAAACCAAAGAAGGCGATGGCGAGCAGCGACACCGGAACCATTCCGATCGACAGGCGCACGACGCTCATGATCATCAATGAGAGCAGGAATTCGGCCGGCCGCAGCGGCGACATCATGATGTTACCGAGGTTGCGCGCGTACATTTCCTCGAGAAACGAAATTGAAAAGCCGAGCTGCCCGCGAAACAGAATGTCCCACAGCAACACAGAGCCGATGAAGACTCCGCCGGCGCGCGCGAAGAAACCCGCATTCTGCGAAATGTAGACTTGCAGGAAGCCCCACATCAGCATCTGCACCGCCGGCCAGTAAATCAGGTCGAGAATGCGTGGCCACGAGGAGCGCAGCAGGTACCAATAGCGCCGCACCATGGCGGCAACCCGATTGCGCGAAAAATTCATGCCGGTGTCGGCGCCGATCATTGCGCGGCCTCGCGGTGACGACGTCCACGCGCAACATCGAGAAACACTTCTTCCAGCGTTTCACGGCCATAGCGCGCGAGCAGATGCGCCGGCGTGTCATCGTCCTCGATATGTCCCGTCTTCATGATGATGACGCGCTCGCATAGTCTTTCGACTTCGCCCATGTTGTGAGAGGCGAGCAGTACCGTGGCGCCTTGCTCGGCGCGATAGCGTTCGAGCCGCGAGCGTATCCAGTCGGCGGTGTCGGGATCGAGCGATGCCGTAGGCTCGTCGAGCAGCAGCACTTCAGGCTTGTTGAGCAAGGCCTTGGCGAGCGAGACCCGCGTCTTCTGTCCGGCCGAAAGCTTGCCCGTCGGCCGGTCGAGAAATTCAGTCAGGTCGAGATCGGCTGCGAGGCTGGCGATGCGCTCGTCAATGTCCGGCACCGCGTAGAGCTGGGCAAACACCGAGAGATTCTGCCGGACCGTGAGCCGCATCGGCATATCGACGTAGGGGCTCTCAAAATTCATCCGATGCAGCACCCGGTAGCGATCGCGCGGCATATCGGCCCCCAGCACGGAGACGGTGCCCGAAGTGGGTGTCACCAAACCCATGATCATGGCGATCGTGGTGGTCTTGCCGGCGCCATTGCCGCCGAGCAGACCGGTCATCGAGCCCGGGACAAGCCGAAACGAAATGCCATCGACCGCGGCCACGCCCTTGTAGCGTTTGACCAGATTGTCGACGGCGATGGCCGGGGCGCTTTCTGCGTTCATTGAGCGAAAGATGTGACGCTCCGCCGCAGGAAGTGCAAGCCCCGTCAAGCCCCACCTTTGCGTCGGCATTTTGCACGCGCGCCGCATGGCGCTAGGCTCTGCGCATGGCCGCGCCCAGCTTCACCCAGCACCACCCGCGCCGCAACGTGCGCCTCGATACACTCGTGCGGCTGCGCTGGCTTGCCATCATCGGGCAGACCACCGCGGTGCTTGCTGTCTACTACGGGCTCGATTTCGAGCTGCCGGTCTATTCCTGCCTTGCCGCGATTGCGCTTGCGGCCTGGCTTAATGTGGCACTGCGGCTGCGTTTTCAATTGACGCAGCGTTTGGAGCCTGACCGCGCCGCCTGGCTGTTGGCCTTCGACATCGCGGAACTGGCGGTCCTGCTGTTCCTGACGGGCGGCCTGCAGAATCCTTTTGCCTTCATGTTTCTCGGGCCGGTGCTGCTGTCAGCCACCGCGCTGCCGCCGCGCTACACGCTCACGCTTGGCGCGTTTGCCGTCGGCTGCGCGACCGTCCTGGTGTTCGTGCATTACCCGCTGCCGTGGGACAGCGACGATCCGCTGCAATTGCCGCCGATCTACATGATGGGCGTCTGGCTTTGCATTTTGCTCGCGATCGGATTCATCGGCGTCTATGCCTGGCAGATCACCGAGGAATCGCGCCAGCTGTCCGACGCGCTGGCTGCGACCGAGCTGGTGCTGGCACGCGAACAGCATCTGTCGCAGCTCGACGGACTTGCGGCCGCCGCTGCCCACGAACTGGGGACGCCGCTTTCCACCATCTCGGTAATTGCCCGCGAACTCGAACGCGCCATCGCCCCACATGCGCCGCACGGCGACGACGTGCGCCTGTTGCGCGAACAGGCCACGCGCTGCCGTGATATCCTCGCCAAGCTGACGGAGTTGTCGGCCGGCGGGGAGCCATTTGACCGCATGCCGCTGACCGCGCTGATCGAGGAAGTGGTGGCTCCGCATCGCAATTTCGGGGTCGCCATCGCGGTCAATACCCCGAGCGACCGCGGCAGCGAGCCGGTCGGCGCGCGCAACCCGGCAATCCTCTACGGGCTTGGAAACCTGCTCGAAAACGCGGTCGATTTTGCGGCCAACCAGGCCGTGGTCGATGTGCACTGGGACGACCTGACCGTCGACGTCACCATCAGCGACGATGGACCCGGTTTTGCGCCGGAAATCCTGGGGCGCATCGGGGAGCCCTATGTCACCAGCCGGCATCATCAACCCGATGATACCAGCGAGGAATCGAGCGGTTTGGGCCTCGGATTCTTCATTGCCAAGACCTTGCTGGAGCGGTCCGGCGCGACGCTTTCGTTCCAAAATCGGCCGGCACCCGAGCATGGCGCAATCGTCCGGCTGAGCTGGAGCCGCAGCGATTTCGAGCGGCCGTTAACCCTCGTGGCGGCTTGAGCCGGGCGCCGGTAATCACTATTTGTTGGGGTGTGGTGATGAGCCGGGCGAAGTAGCATGCGCCATGGCTCGCCGCGCAGGTGATAACGTGGACGCCTTGGCAAACGAGACCGCCAAACCAGCGGTGAAACAGAACATTCCCGCCGAACGATCTTTGCTGATCGTCGAAGACGACCATTCATTTTTGCAACGGCTCGCCAAGGCGCTCGAACAGCGCGGCTTTACCGTGACGACAGCCGAGTCGGTTGCCGAAGGTCTTCTGCAAGTTGAGAAGGCCGCACCTGCCTTTGCCGTGGTCGATATGCGGCTCGGCGACGGCAACGGGCTCGACGTGATATCCGCTCTCAAGCTCCGGCGCCCGGACGCGCGCGGCATCATCCTCACCGGTTACGGGAACATTGCTACCGCAGTGAACGCGGTAAAGCTCGGCGCGGTTGACTACCTGGCCAAGCCGGTGGACGCCGATGACGTCGTCGCGGCGTTGCTCGCGCAGGACAACACCAAGATCGAGCCGCCGGAAAACCCGATGTCGGCCGATCGCGTGCGGTGGGAGCACATCCAGCGCATCTATGAAATGTGCGGCCGCAACGTTTCGGAAACAGCGCGCCGGCTCAACATGCATCGCCGGACCTTGCAGCGCATTCTGGCAAAGCGCGCGCCGCGCTGACCTTCAGCCGACATCTCCATAAGGCCCGGTCGGATCGGCGAGCGACTGCAACCGCAGCGCGGCGGCACGCGCGAACAACAACATCATCGACTTGCGTGTCGCAGCCGGCAATTTGTGCTCGGGCGCCTCGCATCGAAATTCCGCGCCAAATGCGTCGGCCACGATCAGCCCGGTATCGGGCGGGAAGATCTCGCATGGGACCTCGATCGAGGTGGCGAAGAACAGCCGGTCGCAATGCGCCCGATAGTCCTGCCATTTCTGGTCGGCACGGAAATCGGCGATCGAGGATTTGATCTCGACGATCCAGAGCTCTCCGCTTGAGTCGAGCCCGACGAGGTCGGCGCGGCGGCCCGACGGCAGCGGCAATTCGCTCACCACGCACCGCCCGTGTGCATGCAGCAGCCGCGCGGTGCCGCGTGCGATCGCCAGCGCGGTTTCGGACTGGCGGCCGTCGACGGGCAATTCCAAGGGAGCGGCAAGCTTCATTGCCAATTCATAACGCGCTTCGCTGTGGCCGACAAACCACATTGATGCGCCAAAGCCACGGGCTAAAACTGCCGCAAATCAGCCGGTGGTCCGCCGCAATTCCGGCCCGCGCCAGACTTGAATTCAAAACATGGTTCCCCGGTCTGAGAATCTTCCATCGGAGGGTGAACTCATGCTGACCAATCGTGCGAGGGCCGCGGCTCTCGCTTTTTTTATGCTGCCGTTTGTTTTGCTCAATCGAGGATGGGCCAATGAAATCGCTCCATCCGTAGCTAGGATCAAGCCCGTGGTCGAGGTCGCTTTCGTACTCGACACGACCGGCTCGATGGGCGCGCTGATCGAAGGCGCCAAGCGCAAGATCTGGTCGATCGCCACTGCGATCGTCGATGCCAATCCCGACGCCGAAATCCGCATGGGGCTGGTCGCCTATCGCGACATCGGCGACGACTACGTCACCAGGACGTTTCCGCTGACCAAGGACATCCAGGATCTCTACGCCAACCTGCTCGAACTCAAGGCGCGCGGCGGCGGCGACTGGCCGGAAAGCGTCAACGAGGCCCTGCACGTCGGCGTGACGAAACTGGACTGGACGCAAGGGCCCGAAATCTGCCGCATCATGTTCCTGGTCGGCGACGCACCGCCGCACATGGACTATGCGCAGGACGTGAAATATCCAGAGGTCCTGCGCATGGCGCGCGAGCGCGGCATCGTGGTCAATACGGTGCAGGCCGGCGGCGCGCGCGACACCGAGCGGGTGTGGCGCGAGATCGCCCAGCTGGGCCAGGGCCGCTACATCCCGATCCCGCAGGACGGCGGCCATCTGGTGGTGATCGAAACACCTTACGATACCGAGATCATCGAGCTGCAGAATCATATCAACGGCACCGTGATCCCTTACGGGCCGCGCCAGCAGCGTGGCGATGTCGAGAAGAAAACCCGGCAAGTTACTGCTGCTCCAATGTCAGCCGGCGCCGACATGGCCGGATACTTGTCGCGCAACGCGGCTAAAAATTCCGGCGAAGCCATCACCGGCGCCGGCGATCTGGTCGGCGACGTCAAGGCCGGCCGGCAGAAGCTCGGCAGCCTGAAAGATGAAGACTTGCCGGACAATTTGCGGAAAATGGACGACGCGGAACGCCAGCGATTCATCGACAAGCAAATGGTGGAGCGCAAAGCGCTCAATGAACGCATGGCTACGCTCGTCAAGCAGCGCGACGGTTATGTTCTCGAACAGGCCAAGAAGTCACCGGTCAGGCCTGCCGACAGCTTCGACCGGGCCGTGGCGGAAACCCTGCGCACGCAGGTCCAGCGCAATCCCTGAAGAACTTGCCTCAGCTTGGCTCAACTTGGCTTGATGACGCCGCGGCTTTGCCGCAAGCTCCCCGCCGGTCAAAAACCGGCGGGGATAGCGGATGTTGGCGATCGATTACGAGGTTGAATACGACAACCGCGCCCGCGTGCCGGAACATCCGGAGATTTTCGCCCGCTGGCAGCGTGACGGGGCGGCCTACCGAGCGGCCGCGCACAATCCCAAGCTCGCAATGGCCTACGGACACTCTCTGCGCCAGACCGTCGACCTGTTTCCCGCCAAGAATGACGACAAGGCGCCGTTCGCGATGTTCATTCACGGCGGCTGGTGGCGCTCGCTCGAGCCTGCGATGTTTTCCCAACTGGCGGCAGGCCCGAATGCGCGCGGCATCTCGGTCGCCGTTGCGGGCTACGACCTGTGCCCGCATGTCTCGATCGCCGACATTATCGGGCAGATGAGAACCGCCTGCCTGATGCTGTGGCGCAAGCGGCGGCAGCGCATTTTCATCTATGGGCATTCCGCCGGCGGGCATCTGGCAGCCTGCATGGTCGCACAGGACTGGAAGGCCTTTGCCTCCGATGCGCCGGCGGATCTGGTGCCCGCGGCCTATGCTATTTCCGGCGTGTTCGATCTCCTGCCGCTGGTGCAGGTCTCGCAAAATCAGGACCTGCGGCTCGATGAGAGCGAAGCGCGGCGGGTGTCGCCGCTCTATTGGAGCGTGCCGCCCGGCCGCACGCTCGACGCCGTTGTCGGCGCGCAGGAATCGAGCGAGTTCCTGCGGCAGAGCAAGGCCATCGCCGAGGGCTGGCGGCAGCGCGGGGCGTTGACCCGCTATGAGGAAATCGCCGGCGCCAATCACTTCACAGTTGTCGATCCGCTCACCGATGCAAACAGCGCGATGACGGCGCGCGTTGCAGCCCTGGCGAACAGCGTCAACGCCATTCCGCTCTAGCGGTGACCGGGCAAAATCACGCAAACCAGTAGCGGCGCGCGAAGGCAACCGTCAGTGCCACGCCAACGACGACGATCAGCACACGGATGACTTTGCGCGGGATGACGCGCGCCACATAGGCGCCGATCAATCCGCCACCGATCGTGCCGACAGCGAGCGCCAGGGTTTGCGGCCATAACACTGCGCCTTGAGTTGCGAACACCACGGTGGCGGCGAATCCATTGAGGCTGGAGACGAAATTCTTCGTCACATTGGCGGCGCGGTAGTCGCCGCCGGTCGCGAGCGAGAACACGCCGAGCATCAGAATGCCGACGCCGGCGCCGAAATATCCGCCGTAGAACGAAACCGGCAGTATGACCTTCAAGCTGGAAAAATTGAACGCGATGGCGTGACCGCGGCCTTCGGCACGCGCGCGCAGCCAGGCGCTGATCCGCTCGGAATAGGCAAACAGCAGCGTCGCAAAGCCGAGCAGCAGTGGCACAATTTGGGAGAACAATCGCTCCGGTGTCAGCACCAGCAGCGTCGCGCCGAGGCCCGCGCCAACGATCGAGGCAACGATGAGGCTGACGAACGCGCGGTCGAAGGGCGGCAGCTGCGAGCGATCCGCCAGCGCCGCCAGCATGGTTGCCGGCATGATGGAAGCGAGATTGCATACCGCCGCTAGCTGCGGCGAAACTCCGGTCGCGATCAACGCCGGATAGATGACGACCGCCGCGCCGCCAACCATGGCCGCGATGACCCCGGCAACCACACCCGTGCCGGCGAGAAAGATGGTGGTGAGAAGGTCCATATGTTGTCATGGACGGGCATATCCGTTCGGAGAACGGCGTCGCTTCGCTCGCCTATGTCCCGGCCATCCCGATCATTTTAGTAAAGCATTGCCTGCCTAAGCGGGGTCACCGGGACAAGCCCGGTGACGACAAATTGCTAAAAAAACGCCTGTATTCCGGTCTGCGCGCGGCCGAGGATCAACGCGTGGATGTCGTGCGTACCCTCGTAGGTGTTGACCGTCTCGAGGTTCGAGAGCACCCGCATCACGTGATATTCCTCGGAAATGCCGTTGCCGCCGTGCATGTCACGCGCAAGCCGCGCAATGTCGAGCGCCTTGCCGCAATTGTTGCGCTTCATCAGCGAGATCGACGGCGGCGAGGCCTTGCCGGCTTCCAGCATGCGGCCGAGGCGCAATGCGCCTTGCAGGCCAAGCGCGATCTCGGTCTGCATATCGGCGAGTTTCTTCTGCACCAGCTGATTGGCGGCGAGCGGCCGGCCGAACTGCTTGCGATCGAGAACGTATTGACGCGCGCGGTGCCAGCAGAATTCCGCGGCACCCATGGCGCCCCAGGAGATTCCGAAGCGAGCGTTGTTGAGGCAGCCGAACGGACCAGCGAGGCCTTTCACGTTCGGCAATAAATTTTCTTCCGGCACCACGCAATTTTCCAAAACGATTTCGCCGGTGACCGACGTGCGCAACGACAGCTTGCCTTCGATCTTCGGTGTCGAGAAACCTTTGGCGCCGCGTTCCACCAGGAAGCCGCGAATGACATTGTCGAGCTTGGCCCACACCACCGCGACATGCGCGACCGGAGCATTGGAAATCCAGGTCTTGGCGCCGTTGAGCTGGTAGCCGCCGGCAACTTTTTCGGCGCGCGTGACCATGGAGCCGGGATCGGAGCCGTGGTCAGGCTCGGTCAGGCCGAAGCAGCCGATGAGCTCGCCGGTCGCCAGCTTTGGCAGAAATTTACGGCGCTGCGCCTCGGTGCCATAGGCATAGATCGGATACATCACCAGCGATGATTGCACCGACATTGTCGAGCGGTAGCCGGAATCGACGCGCTCGAGCTCGCGCGCAATCAGGCCGTAGGACACATAGCCGAGCCCCGCGCCGCCGTATTCTTCCGGAATAGTCGGACCAAGCAGGCCAAGCTTGCCCATTTCGGGCAACATGTTCGGATCGTATTTTTCATCACGGAAGGCCTCGGTGACGCGCGGCATCAGGTAGTCCTGCGCGAAACCGCGCGCGGTGCTGCGCACCATGCGCTCGTCTTCGGTGAGTTCGCCTTCCAGGTCGAGCGGGTCTTCCCACACGAAGGCCGCGTCTTTCAGCATAGCGGGCAGACCACCGCGTTTTTCGGCCGTTTGCGACATAAAGAAGCCTCCTCGGAACTACCGCGCCTATTATAGACCTTGAGGCGACTGCGTGGCCAAGTGCAAATCCAAGTGCCAATCCAAGTGCAAATCAGCGCAAATCAATGCCCTACGACCAGGGCCGGCAGCCAGAGCGACAGCGCCGGCACATAGGTGACCAGCATGAGCACCGCGAACATGACGGCATAAAACGGCCAGATCTTCCGCATCACCTCTTCGATTGTGACCTTCCCGACCGCACAACCGACGAACAGTATTGCGCCGACCGGCGGGTGGCACAGCCCGATGCCGAGATTGAGCATCATGATCATCCCGAAGTGCACCGGGTCGACCCCGAAATTGATCATCACCGGCAGGAGAATTGGCGTGCAGATCAGGATCGACGGCGCCATGTCCACGAGCGTGCCGAGGATGAGCAGCAATATATTGATCAAGAACAGGATGACGTATTTGTTGTCGGAAATGGTCAGGAAGAATGCCGTGATCTTTGCCGGCATTTGTGTGAGCGCCATTACGTAGCCCACGCTCGACGCACAGGCGATCAGAGTCATCACCATCGCCACCGTGCGCAATGTGCGGTGAACCAAGGCCGGCAGATCGCGCCACTTGTAGTCGCGATAGACGAACATGGTGACGAGGAACGCCCACACGCAGGCGACCGCACCGGCCTCAATGGCGGTGAATACACCACCGAGGATTCCGCCAAGAATAATAACGAGCGTGATCAGGCCCCAGGCGGCCTCAATCGTGATCTTGATGGCGTCGCGCAGCGGTACGGCCGTGCCGCGCGGATGCCCGTCGCGATAGGCGATCACCAGGCACAGCACCATGATCGCAAAGCCAAGCAAAAGGCCCGGCACCACGCCGGCCATGAACAGGCTGATGATTGAAATCGTGCCGCCGGTCGCCAATGAATAGATCACTGCATTGTGGCTCGGCGGCACCAGCAGCGCCTGCACCGATGCGGTGATGGTCACGTTGGTCGCGAAGACACGCGGATATCCGCTTTTTTCCATTTGCGGAATCATCACCGAGCCGATCGCGGATGTATCGGCGACCGCCGACCCGGAGATCCCGCTCAGGAATGTGGTCGCGAGAACATTGACGACCGACAGTCCCCCACGCACGCGCGTAAATCCCACCAGCACGTCGGCGAAGGCGACCAGGCGCCGCGCCATGCCGCCTTCCGCCATGATTGCGCCGGCGAGCACGAAAAATGGAATGGTCAGCATGGCGACCTTGCTCACGCCGTCGGAGATCTTCAGCATCACCGCTTCAAGCGGAATGCCGATCCACAGACAGCCGGCAATCGCCGCCAAGGCGAGCGAATAGGCGATGGGGACGCCGATGAAGAAACAGAAGAACATCGTGAACAGCAGAACTGCGATGTCCATTGCGTTTTTCCGATCAGTGATGACTTGCGGGCGCCGGTGGCGCCCCGCAGAGCAATCGCTCGATCACAAACAGAAAGAGGACCGCACCGCCAAGCGGGATCGGCAGGTAGGTCACGCCGACCGACAAGTCCGGAAAGTCCGCGATGGAATTATTCCAGGTGGTGATGACGAGTTTTGTGCCCCACACGGTCATGAAGATGGACATCGCGACCATGGCGACTTCGGCGAGTCCATCGAAGAAACGTTGCCAGAAAGCCGGCATCAGCTTCACGAAGAACGACACGTTCATGTGGAAGCGCAACCGGTAACAGGCCGCAGCCCCGAAGAAGGTCAGCCAGATTGTGAGCAAGACCGCCGTAGGTTCAGGCCACGATGCCGCGCTGTTGAGAACGTAACGCGTGTAGACGCCCCAGGGGATCACCGCCGAAATCAACACCAGCGCCGTGCCGGCGATCAGCACGCAAACGAAATAAAGCGCATCCATCGCCTTGCGGAAGGAGACGGCTATCGCGTTCATCTCGCCAGTTCCGCGATGGGTTGCGTTGCGTTACTTCGTTTCCTGGATGCGTTTGACCGTCGCGGCGTATTTGGGACCGTACTTGTCCCAGACCGGCTTGACCGCGTCCTGGAAGGCTTTCTTGTCGGTATCCGACACCTGGATGATCTGGATGCCGGCGGCCTTGGCTTTATCCATGGCCTGCTGCTCGTAGGCCACCCAAAGCTTGCGCTCTTCCTGCTGCGCTTCCTTGGCGAACTTCAACAGCGAGCGCCTGGTCCTCCTTCGACATTGCGTCCCAGGCCTTCTTCGAGAACACCAGCATTTCCGGCACGATCAGATGCTCGTCGATCGTGTAGAACTTGGCGACCTGGAAGTGGTTGTCGAAGACGTAGCTCGGCGGATTGTTCTCCGCGCCGTCCACCACGCCGGTCTGCAAGGCGCTGAAGACCTGGTCGTAGCCCATGGCGACGCCGTTGCCGCCCATGGCGTTGGCCATGTCGACGAAGATCGGATTGCCGATGACGCGAATCTTGAGCCCCTTGAGATCGGCGACGGTTTTGATCGGCTTCTTCGTGTCGTAGAAATTGCGCGCGCCGGCGTCCATCCAGCACAGGCCGATCAGCCCCTTGCCACTATTGGTCACCTTGTCGAGCAATTCCTGGCCGATTGGCCCATCGATGACCTGCTGCATGTGCGCCGTGTTGCGGAACACGTAGGGCATGTTGAACACATTGAGATCATCGACGACTGGCCCGAGCGCGCCGACGCTGACGCGCGCGAACGCGATGGCGCCGATCTGCGCCTGCTCGATCGCTTCCTTCTCACCGCCGAGCTGCATCGCGGGATACATCTGGACGCTGACGCGGCCATTGGTGGCCTGCTCGAGCTTTTTGCCGAGGCTCTCGACGGCGACGACCGTCGGATAGCCGGCGGCATGAACGTCCGATGCCTTCAGCACCGTTTTTTGTTGCGCTGCGGCCGGCAGGCTCGCATATGCGACGGTCAGGAGCGTGGTGGCAAGGAACGCGGCAAAGTTCTTCATGTCGGCGGACCTCCCGGTTTATGATTGTATTGTTGGTCCTACTATAACCGAGAAAACAGAAATGCATATCCTGATTACCGGTGCGGCCGGGGATGTCGGAACGCGGTTGCGGACATTGCTGAAAGGTGTCTATCCGCGCATTCGCATTAGTGACATCCGGAAACCCGCAAATCTCGCCGCGGACGAAGACTTCGTCGCCGCCGACCTTGCAGACTTAAGGCAGGTCGAAGCGATCACCGCCGGGATCGATGGCATCGTTCATCTCGGAGGTCATTCGGTCGAAGGATCGTGGGATACGATCCACAAGGCCAATATCGTCGGCTGCTACAACCTGTTTGAGGCGGCCCATCGCGCCGGCGTGAAGCGCGTGGTGTTTGCCTCATCCAATCACGCGGTCGGTTTTTATCCGCGCGATCAAAAGATCGGCGTCAATGTGACGCTGCGGCCCGACAGCCGTTATGGTGTCAGCAAGGCCTTCGGCGAGGCGATCGGCGCGCTTTATGCCGACAAGCATGGCCTGCGTGTGACCTGCCTCCGCATCGGCAATGTGAACGACGTGCCGCTCGACAAGCGCCGGCTTTCGATCTGGATCAGGCCGGAAGATCTCGCGCAACTGGTTCGCATCGGGCTTGAGCACCCCGATATCCGCTTCGAGGTTTTTTACGGCGCATCCGACAACGACGCGAGCTGGTGGGACAACAGCAACGCCCGGCGTTTCGGTTATCGTCCGCAATTCCGCTCGCAGGACTTCCAGGCGCAAGCGCTGGCCGAACAGGCAAAGCTTCCGCCCGATCCGGTCGGCGACCGGTTCCAGGGCGGCCCGTTCTGTTCTTCCGAATATGATGCCGACCGCAAGTAGTGCTTTCGGTTATGGCCGAATGCTGCGTTGGGCTTTTTCCTCGGGCTTAACCACAGAAAGCTCAGATCTCACGCCTCAAAACGGGCCACAAGGAAATCCGGCCGTTGCCGCTCAGGTGCGTTTCGTCTATTCAAGGTCTACGCGCGCCCGTAGCTCAGCTGGATAGAGCGTTGCCCTCCGAAGGCAAAGGTCGGACGTTCGAATCGTCTCGGGCGCGCCAGCTGTTTTGCAACCCAACGCTTTCCGAAATTTCCCAGGTCGTACGGGCGGCTCAACGCCGGACATTACCGAACCCAACGGGAGGACCACCATGCCGATCTCGCGCCGCACGCTGATCGTCACAATAGGCTTAAGCTCGGCAGCAACATTCCTGCCACGCACAGCTTTTGCGTCCTTCCCGGACCGGCCGATCCGGTTGATCGTGCCGTTCGCAGCGGGCGGTAACGCCGACATTGTTGGCCGCATCGTTGGCGAGCGGATATCGAGCGCCCTCGGCCAGCCGGTGGTCGTCGACAATCGCGGTGGCGCGGGCGGCAGCATCGGCGCCGAGGCCGTGGCGCGCTCGGCGCCCGATGGCTACACGTTGCTCGTCGGGTCGAACGGGCCGCTCACCGTCAATCCATTCGTGCAGGCCAAGCTCGGCTACGATCCTCTCAAGGATTTTGCGCCGGTCGCACTGACCAGCTACGTGCCGCACGTGATCATTCTGAATAACAAAGTCGCGGCCAAGACGCTGCAAGAACTTATTGCACTATCGAAGAAGCAGCAGATCGCCATCGCCACCAGTGGCGTCGGTAGCGCCACCCACATGACGCTCGAGCGTTTCAAGGCGGCAACCGGCGCGGACATTGTGCACGTACCCTATCGCAGTGGCGGCGCGCTGATGCCCGATTTGATAGGCGGCAGCATCCAGGCCGCCATGACGGAATTCTCCACCGCGCTGCCGCTGCATAATGGCGGGCAGGCGCGCATCGTCGGGATCGCCGCTGAGCAACGCTCCACGCTCGCGCCTGACATTCCGACCTTCATCGAGAGCGGCGTGAAAAATTTCACCGCGCAAAGCTATATCGGAATTCTGGCGCCGACCGGCACCCCGGCTCCGATCATCGCGCAATTGCAGAAGTCGATCGTTGCCGGGCTTACAACGGGGCCAGCGCCGGACAAACTGCGCGGCATGGGCTCGGAAATCGCCACGGCGGAGCAAATGACGCCGGACGGCTTCGCCAAATTTATTCGCGCCGAATACGACAATATGCGCGAGGCTGCAAAACTCGCCGGGCTTACGCCCACATGAGCGGCGTGTTGCCGCAGGGTGCCTGCGACTGCCACTGCCATGTATTCGGCCCGGCCGCGCGTTTTCCCTACGCCGAGCCACGCAGTTACACGCCTGACGATGCGCCGCTTGAAGCTTACCTGGCGCTGCTCGACCGCCTTGGTTTTGACCGTGGCGTCCTGGTGCAACCGAGCGCCTACGGCCGCGACAACCGGGCAATGTTCGATGCGCTCGCGCGCGAACCGCAACGCTTGCGCGGCGTTGCGGTCGGAGGGGCTGAACTTTCCATAGCTACGCTCAGGCTGTGGCACGCGGCCGGTGTGCGCGGATTGCGCGCCAACGAATTCCGTCGCGATGGCAAGCCGTACTATCAGAACGGCGTGAATCTCGCGGAGATCGAGCCGTTGTTGCCGGCGATCGCTGATCTCGGTTGGCATCTGCAATTGTGGATCGACGCGCGTGACCTGCCTGACTTGATGTCGCGGCTTGCGGGTATGCCTATTCCGGTCGTTGTCGACCACATGGGGCGCATGGAACATCATCACGGCACCGCGCATCCCGGTTTTCAGGCGTTACTGCGCGGCGTCAGTGAAGGCCAATTATGGGCGAAGCTCTCGGGCACGTATCGGCTGGGCGCAACACCGCCGGATTACGCCGAAGCGCGGCCATTCCACGATGCGCTCGTTGCCGCCAATCCGCGGAACCTGGTGTGGGGCACCGACTGGCCGCATCCCCGCCCCGAAGGGCCCGTGCCGGATGCAAAACGTCTGCTGGACGTATTTCTGGACTGGACGACCGCCGCCGACCAGCAAGCGATCCTGGTCGATAATCCAGCGCGGCTCTACGGCTTTGCGGACGCCTGACGCCTCCACCGATCAGCACAGTCCTATTCCACTTTGATGTTCGCGGCCTGGATGACCTTCGCCCATTTCGGGATGTCGGCCCGGATGCGCGCGGAGAACTCGTCCGGCGTGCTGCCGATCGTCTCAAATCCCAACGACTCGAGCTTCTGCGCAGCTTCCGGTTCAGCCATCGCTTTGCCGATCTCGGCGTGGAGCGTAGCAATGATCGGTTGCGGCGTTCCGCTGGGCACGAGGACGCCCGATATCGTGTCGGACTCCTGGCCGGGTAATCCGGCCTCGGCCATGGTCGGCACATCGGGCAACGCCGGCGTGCGCTTCGGTGTGGTCACCGCCAAAGCGCGCAGTTTTCCTTCCTTCACTTGCGGAACGGCCGGCGTAAGCACGGTGAAGGCGATCGGCGTGTGGCCGGCGAGCGTCGATTGAACGGCGGGTGCTGCGCCGTTGAAAGGGACCGACACGAGATCGACGCCTTGCGAATGCTTGAACATTTCGCCGGAGAGATGCGACGTCGTTCCTATCCCTGAGTGTGCGTAGCTGTACTTGCCGCTATTCGCTTTGAGAAACGCGATCAGCTCCTTGACGTTGTTTGCGGGGATCGACGGATGCACAAGCAAGACGTTGGGCGTGGCGGCCGCCAAAGTGACGGGGGCAAAATCCCTGAACGGGTCGTACGGAGTTTTCACATAGAGGCTTGGATTGACCACATAGCTCGTGCTGACGATTGTAATGGCGTAACCATCGGGCGCGGCGCGCGCGCCGGCGCCCATGCCGAGATTTCCGCCCGCACCTGGTTGATTCTCGACGTAGAACTGTTGGCCGAGATTGCGTGAGAGAACTCCCGCGACGATCCGGGCGAAAACGTCGGTCGGGCCGCCGGCGGAAAAAGGGACGATCACGCGCACGGGGTGCGCCGGATAGGCCTGCGCGCGCGCATTGCCTCCAAGCGTTGGAAAAATAGCGGTACCCGCCGCCAGGAAAAGAAATCGACGCCTTTGCAGAGTCATTGCCTTGCTCCCGGTAGAAATTCAGTGCGCCGGGACCGAGCAATGGACGGCAAAATTTGTCAACGCGACTTTGCGCATAGGACAAATGTTTGTCGTTTAAAGCATAGTAAGCGACGACCGTTGTCGCTTTAAGCAAAGATCATTGTCGCGGTGTGCATAAGCTTGTGGACACTCGCGCTTCCATGCGCGCGTGACAATTGACTGGCATCACTCCAATTCGAGCTGCGCTGCCTCGATCGGCGCCGGCATGCGCCGCGGCTCCGGCACATAGTGCTTGCCCATTTTCACCATCGGCCGCGGCTTGAACACAATCGCGGTCAATCGGTCGCACAGCGCCTTGGGTGAGGTTGGCTTGAGCAGGAATTCGTTGGCGCCGGCCTCAAGTGCTTCATTCACCTGGGTGCGTTGGGCGCGCGTGGTCATCATGATGATCGGCAGGTTCGGACGCGGAAATACTCCAGGCGAGCGCACGATTCGCAAGACTTCGATGCCGTTGAGCACCGGCATGTCCCAGTCGAGCAGCATGACATCGGGATCGGACGTGCGGATTGCCTCGAGCGCGGCAAGTCCGTCAGGAGCCTCAAGCACGGACTTCGCGCCAAGATTGGTCAACATCGTGCGCGTGAGCCGTCGCATGTAAGCATTGTCGTCGACGATCAGGATATTAAGATCCTGAAGCATCTTCTCGATTTGCTTGTTGGCCATGAGACCCGAAGGAAATGTTGCGTAAAATTTAGGGCAATCTAGGCGGAAGTCTCTGCAGTTTTGTTGAGCCGATCGTTCAACTTTTCGCAATCGGGATGGAAAGACCTGAATGGCGCACTTAAATCATGGCACGCGCCCGCGTTCAGAAAGAATTATCCATAGTGGCGCGAGGCAAGAGCCATGAAACTTCCAGGCCCGGACCATCCGATCACCATCGTCCCAAATGGCAAACGCGTGCGCGTCATGTTCGCGGGCCGGGTCATCGCCGACACCACGCATGCCCTCACATTGAAGGAAGCGAGCTACAAGCCGGTTTTCTATATTCCGCGCGCCGATGCCGACATAAGTCTGCTCAAGCCGAGCGATCACCACACGCATTGTCCTTACAAAGGCGATGCAAGCTATCTCACGATCGAGGCCAGTGGGCGCAACGCGGAAAATGCGGTCTGGTCTTACGAACAGCCATTTCCCGCGATGGCCCAGATCAAAGGCTATTTGGCGTTTTATCCGAACCGCGTGGACGCGATTGAGGAAATCCCATGAGGCTGTCAGTGCAACCGCGGACCCTTGAGAAATTTCGCGCGGTCGGATGAATTCACCCGCACGTCGAAGGTAACGCCTTCACGGTAGAGCGTGAGCGGGACTTCGACACCCGCTTGCCCGAGCGCCCAGACCTTGCGGTAGAATCCGCCGAGCGTCGACACGCGCTCGCCCTTGACCGCCACCACGACGTCGCCGGTCTTGATCTCGGCGCGCGATGCCGGCCCCTTGGGGGCAATGCCGACCACGACAACCTTGTCCTCGATCTCGGTCGAGTAGACGCCGAGCCAGGGCCGCACCGGCCGGTTGACGCGGCCGAATTTGCGCATGTCGTCGAGGATCGGCTTCAGCAGATCGATCGGCACGACCATATTGAGATGCTCGTTTTTGCCTTCGCGAGCGCGCTCAAGCTGAAGCGAACCGATGCCGGCCAGTTGCCCGCTCGCAGCAATCAGCGCGGTGCCGCCCCAGTTAGGATGGGCGGGATAAGTGAAGATGGCCTCGTCGAGGACATATTCCCAATAGCCGGCAAATTCCTGCTTGGCCGCGATGCGGCCCCCCAGCGATCGCGTGCGGCCGCCGGCCCCGCCGACGACGACGCGTTCGCCGACTTCAACCGCTTTGGACGACCCAATGGTCAGCGTCGGCAGATCGATTTTACCGAGTGCCTGCACCAGGCCGAATCCGGTCTCGGAGTCGAAGCCGAGCGCATGACCCTGGACGACCCGGCCGTCGCCGAGGTGCAGCCAGACGGTGTCGGCTTCGGTGATCAAGTAGCCGATGGTGAGCACGAGCCCGTCGTCGATCAGCACGCCATTGCCGGCGCGCTCGACCCCCAGCGTGTCAGCGGTGAAGGCATCCGGCGGAACGATGGAATGGAGGCCGACCACCGAAGACAAAGCGCGCTCTAGGTCATAGGAATAGTCCTCGGCGCGCGGCTGCACGGCTTGCGGCACTTTCCATTCGACCAAAGACGCCATCGGCACGCTCCCACTGAACTCCCACCTATCATACGACAAGCCATGTGGGCGAAAAGACGGTGCTCACATGTTAGTGTAATTCTACGCCATGATCCCGTTATCCATCCTCGATCTGTCACCCGTTTCCGCCGGCTCCACGGCGGCGCAGGCCTTGCGCAATTCGCTCGATCTTGCCCGGTTGGCCGATGGCCTTGGCTACACCCGGTATTGGGTGGCCGAACACCACAATTTGCCGGCGATCGCAAGTTCGGCGCCCGACATCATGATCGGACAGATTGCTTCGATCACCAAAAATATGCGTGTCGGCTCGGGCGGGGTGATGTTGCCGAACCACGCTCCACTGATGGTCGCCGAGCGTTTCAAGGTTCTGGAAGCACTCTTCCCAGGCCGCATCGATCTGGGGCTTGGTCGCGCGCCTGGGACCGACCCGGCGACATCCTACGCACTGCGCCGCCGCCAGGGCATCAGCGATGAAGACGATTTCCTCGAGCGCTTCAATGAATTGATGTTGCTGGAATCGCGCGCCTTTCCCGCCGGCCATCCGTTTCACAACGTGCGCGCGATGCCATCGGATGTGCCGCTGCCGCCAATCTATCTGCTGGGCTCCTCGGACTACAGCGCACAGCTCGCAGGCCACATTGGCGCGGCATTTTCGTTCGCGCACCATTTCGCGACGTTCGACGCGGCAGAAGCGATGCGGCTCTACCGCGACAATTTCAAGCCGTCGCCGTCGCACGACAAGCCTTACGCAATCCTGGCGACCCATGTGGTTTGTGCCGACACCGATGAAGAGGCCGAGCGCCTGGCGGCAACCGTTGACCTGAACATCGTGCGCCGGGCCAAGGGCGAGTATCTGCCCCTCGCCTCACCGGAAGACGCTGCGAATTACGAATACACGCCGGTCGACAAAGCGCGCGTCGCGCAGAACCGTACGAAACTATCCGTCGGCTCGCCGGCCACCGTGAAGGCCCGTCTCATGCCGTTGATCGAATCGACCAAGGCTGACGAGCTTATGGTGACAAGCATGCTGTTCGACCACGCCGCGCGCAAGCATTCGTACGAGCTGTTGGCAGAGGTGTTTGTCTGATTGTCATTCCGGGGCGCGGGCAACAGCCCGCGAACCCGGAATCCACAACCGAACGCTGCGGAGTATGGATTCCGGGTCCGGCACTTCGTGCCGTCCCGGAATGACGAAGCGGAGGGACCATGCTAAAAGCCCGCCGGGTTTTGCGTTCAAAAAATAACGGGAGGCATCGTTGGGTAAGCAGTTCACCTTAAACACAACCGACAAGCATTCGCTCGGCGCCTATCGGGCCGATCCGGCCGGCACGCCCAAAGGCGGGATGGTGGTGGTGCAGGAGATTTTCGGCGTGAACCATCACATCCGCGCGGTTTGCGACCGGCTCGCCGCGCTGGGGTACGTGGCGGTTGCCCCGGCGGTGTTCGACCGTTTCGTACGCAATTTCGAGAGCGGCTATACGCCGGACGAAATCGCGCATGCGCGCAGCTATCTCGGCAATCTCAACTGGGACCACATGATGGCCGATGTGGCCGCTGCGCAGGGGGATCTCAAAGGCACAGGCCCGCTCGGCATCGTCGGCTTTTGCATGGGTGGCACTGCGGCGTTTCTGGCTGCCTGCCGCCTGCCGGGATTTTCCGCGGCGGTTTCATTCTACGGCGGCATGATCGGCAAGTTTGCCGACGAAAAGCCGAAGTGCCCGATGCAGATGCATTTCGGCGAAAAGGATGACGGCATCCCGATGGACGTGGTGACGAACATCAAGGCGAAGCAGTCGCAGGCGGAGATCTACACCTATCCTGATGCACCGCATGGCTTCTATTGTGACGAGCGCGCGAGCTATCGCAAGGAAGCCGGCGACCTCGCGTGGAAACGCACGCAGGAGTTCCTCGCGAAGCATATGAAGTGACGTCTCTTGACGTCATCACCGGGCCGCGGCGAAGCCGCGTGACCCGGTGATCTCGAGAGACAATTCTGTTTTTTTCGGCGTTGCTAAAACCACCGCTCCTTGACGAGGATGGTGTCGCCGGGGCGTATCGGATAGTCGAGCGGCACGTTGCTGCGAACCTGCTGACCGCCGGCCTTGCGCGTGAGCTCAACGGTTGTCTTGAAAGCGCGCGGTGCAAAGCCACCCGCGATGGCAATCGCGGTTTCCGCCGTCATGTTGACGACAAACGGATATTGTCCCGGTGTCGTGACTTCGCCGAGGATAAAGAACGGCCGATAGGTCTCGACTTCGACGCTCACGTGCGGCTCGCGCACATAACCTTGCTTGAGCCGCGTGGTGATCGCGTCCGCCAATTGCTGGTTGGTGAGACCGCGCGCCATCACCGCACCGATCAACGGAAGGTTGACCTTGCCGCCGGCATCGACGGCGTAGCTGTTGGTGATGCCATCCTGGCCGAAGACCACGACGCGCAGCCTGTCGCCCGTATCGAGCGTGTAAGGCCGGTCGCTTGCCGCCGCCGTGACGACGGCGGCCGGTACGGAGGCGTAGCTGGATGGCGCAGCAACATAAGGTCCGCCAACGGCGTGCGGTGGCGGCGGCGCGGTGTAGACCGGCGCGGCGGCTCGTGAATTGAACAGGCCGCGATCGTCAGTCGGAGCTGGCGGCGCTTCAACCATCTGATAGGCCGGCTGCTCGTACGCCTGCTGCGCGTAAGCCGGAGAGGCTGAATACAGATGACGCGCGGGCGCCGCCTGCGAGGTCGCGCGCGGGCTTGGCTGTTGCGCATATTGTTCATGCACGCAGCCCGCAAGCGCCAGCGCGGCGCAAAACGCCAACAGAAATCGGGCTCCTCGCATCAAGGCGTCCACTAAGCCTGGAGGAAAACGAGCCCGATTAAGGCTTTATATAGTTAATAAATCCTGACCGAGGGACGTATTACCGCTCCCCGCTTGCGGAGAGCGGTAAAAAGCGTCGGTCAGGCCGGCGCGCTCTGGGTGAGTTTAGCGCCGGTGCCGATCGGACAGCTCACGCCGGTACCGCCCAGCCCGCAATAGCCCATCGGGTTCTTCGCCAGATATTGCTGGTGATAGTCCTCGGCGAAATAGAACTCGGGCGCATCGACGACCTCGGTGGTGACAGCGCCGTAGCGCTTCTTCTTGAGCTCTTGCTCGTACATCGCCTTCGATGCTTCCGCAGCCTGCCGCTGCGCGTCATTGAATGCGTAGATGCCGGAGCGATATTGAGTGCCGACGTCGTTGCCCTGCCGCATGCCCTGGGTCGGATCATGGCTTTCCCAAAAGGTCTTGAGCAGCGCGTCATAGGAAATCTTCTTCGGGTCGTAGACCACCAGCACCACCTCGTTATGGCCGGTACGGCCCGAGCAAACTTCCTCGTAGGTCGGATTGGGTGTCATGCCGCCGGCATAGCCAACCGCGGTCACATAGACCCCATCGCCCAATTCCCAGAACTTGCGCTCGGCGCCCCAGAAGCAGCCGAGGCCGAACATCGCCTTCTCGGCGCCCTCCGGATAAGGGCCCTTCAATGCGTGGTGATTGATGAAATGCGCGGCCGCGGTGCGGATCGGGCTTGCGCGGCCGGGCAAAGCCTCACCGGCCTTGGGCATGGCAACTTTCTTGAAGCCGAACATGCTGGTTCTCCTTGCAATTGCTGACCGCAATATATGACGGACCGCACCTTGCTGAAACGGCCTGCCGATCACGTCTTGGCAAGCAGCTGGATTCCGCGGTTCACGCGCCCGCGAGGCCGTGCATCATCCCTTAGGGCCGGACGTAGCCGATCAGCGGCTTTTTCTTGCGGCCGAGCACCAGAAAAAGAATACCGAAAAAGCCGAGGAGGCCCCAGCTCGGCGCCGCCAAAATGGTCACCATCAGCGGATCCCACAGAAAGCCGCCGGCATAAGGCTCTATCATCGGCTGAAGCTTCGCCAGGCTGCCAGCGTTGAACAGCTCCCAGAGCGTGCGCACGCTGGTGAAAAAAACCGTATTCCCGGCGATCGACTTGGTGCCGTCATAGACACCCAAGATAAATCCAGCCGCCAGGAAGATCAGGCCAAAAAAGCGAAGCAGAAAACGAATCATAGCCAGCCGATCATAGCAATCGCCCGCGGGAGGCACCGATTAACCCGCGCCTCGATTTCATACAACAGTACCGTTGGGTGTAGTTCCGCGCCCTTCCCTTGCGTTGGTTGCATCCGCTAACCTTCACCCGCCGGGCATTCCGGTTGTGTGCATGGAGTAATAATGCCCGCCAAGCCCCCCACCGGCCGCAGCCGGCCGACTTTTACCGACCAGGAAGCCCTGCAATTTCACAGCGTTGGCCGGCCGGGCAAGCTGGAGGTCATCGCCACGAAGCCGATGGCAACCCAGCGCGACCTTTCGCTCGCCTATTCGCCGGGCGTCGCGGTCCCCGTGCTGGCGATCGCCGAGGATCCGAGCCGGGCCTACGATTATACGGTGAAGGGCAATTTCGTCGCCGTCATTACCAATGGCACGGCGATCCTCGGGCTCGGCAATCGCGGCGCGCTGGCGGCAAAGCCGGTGATGGAAGGCAAGGCCGTCCTGTTCAAGCGCTTTGCCGACATCGACTCGATCGATCTGGAAGTCTCCACCGAGGACCCCGACCAGTTCATCAATTGTGTCCGCTACCTTGGCGCGGGCTGGGGCGGCATCAATCTCGAGGACATCAAGGCGCCGGAGTGTTTCATCATCGAGCAGAGGTTGCGCGAGCTGCTCGACATCCCGGTTTTTCACGACGACCAGCACGGCACCGCCATCATCGCCGCCGCCGGTCTCCTGAACGCGCTTGATCTGACCGGTCGCGAGATCGCCACGACCAAGCTCGTGTGCAATGGCGCGGGCGCCGCCGGCATTGCATGCCTCGAATTGCTCAAGGCGATCGGCTTCCGCCCGGAGAACCTGCTGCTCTGCGACACCAAGGGCGTGATCTACCAGGGCCGCAAGGACGGCATGAACCAGTGGAAGTCGGCCTACGCCATCAAGACATCAAAACGCACACTGGCGGAGGCCTTCGAAGGCGCTGACGTGGCCTTCGGGCTCTCCGTGAAAGGCGCCTTCACGCCGGAGATGGTCAAGTCGATGGCGGCGAAGCCGATTATCTTCGCGATGGCCAATCCCGATGCGGAAATAACGCCGGAGGACGTCGCCGAAATTCGCGATGACGCCATCATGGCGACGGGGCGCTCCGACTATCCGAACCAGATCAACAACGTGCTCGGCTTCCCCTACATCTTCCGCGGCGCGCTCGACGTGCGCGCCTCCGCCATCAACATGGAAATGAAGATCGCTGCCGCGCGCGCGCTGGCCGAACTGGCGCGCGAGGACGTGCCGGATGAGGTCGCCGCCGCTTACGGCGCACGGCCTAAATATGGCTCCGACTACATCATTCCCGTGCCGTTCGATCCGCGCCTGATCTCGCACGTGCCGCCGGCAGTGGCCAAGGCCGCCATGGATACCGGTGTCGCGCGCAAGCCGATCGTCGACATGGATGCCTATCGTCAACAATTGAACGCACGGCGCGATCCGATCGCTGGGACTTTGGTGCAGGTGTTCAACCGGTTGCGCCGTAACCCCAAGAGCGTCGTTTTCGCAGAAGGCGAAGAGGAACAGGTGATCCGCGCGGCGGCGAGCTTTGTGCATCAGGGGCTCGGCACGGCGCTGCTCGTCGGCCGCGAGGACCGCGTGCGGCAATCCGCGAAAGAGGCCGGCATCGAAATTTCCGAAGGCATCGAGATCGTCAACGCACGGCTGTCGAACCGAAACGCCGCCTACATCAATTTCCTGTACGAGCGATTGCAGCGGCACGGCTACCTGGTGCGCGACTGCCAGCGCATGGTCAATCAGGACCGCAACCATTTTGCGGCCTGCATGGTCGCGCTTGGTGATGCCGACGCCATGGTGACCGGCGTGACGCGAAATTTCTCGGTCGCACTCGAAGATATCCGGCACGTGATCGATCCGAAGCCAGGCCATCGCGTGATCGGGGTGTCCGTTGTGGTGGCGCGTGGACGTACGGTGCTGGTGGCCGACACCGCGGTCACCGAGATGCCGGAGGCGCACGAGATCGCCGAGATCGCCATCGAGGCCGCCGGCGTCGCACGCCGGCTCGGCTACGAGCCGCGGCTGGCGCTGCTCGCATTTTCCACCTTCGGCCATCCGCCGGGTGAACGGTCGGCACGGGTGATCGAGGCGGTGAAAATTCTCGACAACAAGCGGGTCGATTTCGAATACGACGGCGAAATGGCGGCCGACGTAGCTCTCAACCCGGAACTTGCGGCGGCCTACCCGTTCTGCCGGCTATCCGGGCCGGCCAACGTGCTGGTTATGCCAGCGTTTCATTCCGCCTCGATCTCGACCAAAATGCTGCAGGAACTGGGCGGTGCCACGGTCATTGGCCCGTTGCTGGTCGGTCTCGACCGCCCCGTGCAGATCGTGCAACTCGGCGCCAAGGACAATCAGCTGGTGAACATGGCGGCGCTTGCCGCCTACAATGTCAGCGGCTAGATCACTGCCGACAGCCAAACGGAGCCAACGTTGAGCAAGACCCTTTCCGGCGTCATCGCCGCCGTCGCCACCCCGATCGAAGAGAATGGCGCCCCCGATCTCAAACGTGCCGTCAGCCTGGCGCGCCACCTGCTCGATAACGGTTGCGATGGCCTAAATGTGCTCGGCACCACCGGCGAAGCGACGTCGTTCTCGCTCGACGAGCGCAAGGGCGTCATGGACGCCTACAAGGCGAACGGGCTGCCGCTCCACCGCCTGATGGTCGGAACCGGCGCGGCCGCGGTGTCAGACGCGGTCGCATTGACCCGTCACGCGGCCGAACTCGGATTTGGCGGCGCGCTGGTTCTGCCGCCGTTTTATTACAAGGGCGTACCCGATGAAGGATTGGTCGCGTACATCGATACGCTGGTGAAGGCAACGCAGGCGAAACCTATCCCACTCTATCTCTATCACTTCCCGGCGATGTCCGGATTGCCCTGGCACGTCACGCTGATCGAGCGATTGCTCGAATCCTACCCCTCCCGCATTGTGGGTCTGAAGGATTCCTCAGGTGACATGGCTTTTGCGCGCGCCGCGGCGAAAGTTTCGCCGGACTTTGCCGTGTTCCCGTCGACGGAAGCCTGCCTGATCGAGGCGCGGGCGGGCGATTTTGCCGGCTGCATCTCGGCGACCGCCAATCTCAACCCAGATCTGTGCGCGCGCGCCTGGTCGGCGGGTGATACGACCGCGCTCGACGCCGCGGTCAAGATCCGCAAGCTGTTCGACGGCAAGCCGCTGGTTTCGGGCGTCAAAGCGCTGCTCGCACATATCCATGGCGATGCCGGGCTGGCACGGGTCAAGCCACCGCTCGCGCCATTCTCGGCCGCCGACCGCGCCGCCGTGATCGCCGGTCACGATGCCGTACGGGCCAAACGTGTCGCCTGAGGTAAGTACTTGCGGGCGTTGACGCCCGCACAAGCCCTCACTATAAGCCTCAGCCTTGGCGGCGATTTCTTTCGCCACCCTAACTTCTTGTAAATCCTAGTCGCTTTCGCGGACTTTCGCGGGAAGCGCCAGCTTCGATGAGAGATTGATGGCCAATACGAAGTCCGCCCGCAAAGCCACGCGCGTGATCGCGCGCCGCACCGAAGTGAACAAAGCACGCCGTTCGCTGCTGCGAGGTTCAGTGCGCAAAGTCGAGGAAGCAATCCAGAGTGGCGATCGCAAGGCGGCGATGGCGGCGTTCAAGGCGGCTGAGCCGGTCATCATGCGCGCTGCGCAGCGTGGTATCGTGCACAAGAACAATGCCAGCCGGAAAGTTTCGCGGCTCGCTCATCGCATTGCCAAGCTGAGTAAGTAGATAGGTAGCCCGGCCGGACAAGTCGCGGGTCAATTTCGCATCAAACTCGACGAAAAGTCGTCCAAACGGACCACGTGGAGCACCTCCGTGGCTCACCGACGCTCGGCCGTAGTCAAACCGTCATCACCACGTCAGAGAAATCTGGTCACCAACGATTTGCTTGGTCAAATCGCGCTGCCACCTGCGGTGACGCAGTTGCCATCGGCATTTTCGGGACGGGAGTTACCCAAAAATTCGCTCAGATTTTTTTTCGCGACGATAAAGACTTAAGAGGAAAGCGAAGCAAGGACCCCGAAAATGCATATGTGACAGGCATTTTTGGCGTCCCTTAAATTTTAAAATATTTTCTCCCTCATACCGCCCTGCCAAACAAATTCTGCGACGAAATTCCGCGCAACTCCAACACGTTGGATAAAGTAACGCCGTGGCGGCGTTGCCAAAGCAACACACCCAATGATTTCTGTTACCGCCGCAGTCGTAAAATTCATTGCGAGAGCACCTTGCTCGTGTATCTTGAAAACGCGCGCGGGAATTCTTCGCGCGCGATCAGAAACAAGGTTCCGGGTCGCGCTCATTCGCGGATGAGAACGGATTTGGTTTGCCGCTCGCGTCGAATTCAACCGTTCCAAAACGCCGATACAACCCGGAGCCAAAAACAAGATCAGGTCTAGTGGGCTCGGTGCCGTCGCAATTGAAATTTTCGGTAGCTCAGGCACCGGGGGGACGCCAAAATCTGACAGGCAACAAACCGCAGGGCGAAAGCCCGCAAGTCATTCGAGGGGTGATGTTATGAGAGGCGCAGGGACAGGGTCGGTGACCAACGCTAGTGGCATTGGATGGACGTCGTCCAGTGCGGAATCGCACGTCGCTTATTCCCGTGTCGCCGGTCGATCAGCGCCACTCTTTTATATCGTACATTCCAATCGCCATACGTCTCGTACGGCCTCCATTTTCACGATTGGTACTCGAGGCGCCACACCGCCACCGGCGGACTGAAGGCGCAACGCCCCTCGACGTCCTGTCGATGTCGTTCCGCCAAGCCTTCATCACATCGGCGGAATCCCTACCCCTGACATCATCGAGCGAGTGCTGTTGCGTCCCGTTTCCGGCGCGTTTGGCGTTACGCCGCCAAGCCGGGCAACCGAGTCCGTCCAACCAATTCATCGGATTGAGCAGAAGAAAATGTCGAACGCGGATCAGGAGAGCTGGTCACGGGTCAAGGCGCATCTGCGCACAGAGGTCGGTGACGACGTCTATTCGAGCTGGTTTGCCCGCATGGACCTGGAAGCCATTGAGGAAGGCGCCGTACGGTTGTCCGTGCCGACCCGGTTCCTCAAGAGCTGGATCCAGTCACATTATGCAGAACGCGTGCTGGCTTGCTGGCAGGCGCAGGAAGACAAGGTCACTCGCGTCGAGCTTATCGTACGCTCGGCGGTCCTGAAGTCGGCCATACTGCCGAAGGCCAAGCCAGACCTCGCGACCGAAAACGGCGGCCGCTATGCGAATGGCCACGGTATTGGCCGGCCGCTTTCCGTCGGCGACCCGAGCGTACACGAGGCGCTCGGCGGCTCGCCGCTCGATCCGCGCCTGACCTTCGATACATTCGTTGTCGGGCGCTCCAACACCCTCGCCCAGGCAGCGGCCAAACAGGTGGCCGGTGCCAAGCGCGGCGATCCGGTGATGTTCAATCCGCTTTACATTCATTCAGGGGTTGGCCTCGGCAAGACACACCTGCTGCAGGCCGTGACCTGGGCCGGAAACGCGGCAGGCGAGCGCAAGGTGCTCTACCTGACCGCCGAGAAATTCATGTACGGTTTCGTCTCCGCGTTGCGGACGCAGACGGCGCTCGCATTCAAGGAAGCACTGCGCGGCATTGGCGTTCTGGTGATCGACGACTTGCAGTTCCTGCAAGGCAAGTCGACCCAGGCCGAGTTTTGCCACACGCTCAACGCGCTCATCGACGCCGGCCGTCAGGTCGTAATTGCCTCCGATCGGCCGCCTTCGGACCTGGAAAGCCTGGACGACCGCGTGCGGTCGCGGCTGGCGGGCGGTTTGGTGGTCGAAATGGCCGCGCTCGGCGAGGAACTGCGGCTCGAAATCCTCAAGGCGCGGGTCTTGGCGGCGCGGGCCCACCATCCGGCCTTTGACGTCCCGCTCCCGGTGCTTGGCTATATTGCCAAGACGGTCACCCATAACGGCCGCGATCTGGAAGGCGCGCTCAACCGGCTGCTTGCCCATAACAAGCTCACCGGGCATGCCGTGACGCTGGAAATGGCCGAACGCGAGGTGCGCGACCTGATCCGGCCCCAGGAGCCCAAGCGGGTCAAGATCGAGGACATCCAGCGTGTGGTCGCTCGCCAGTACAATGTCAGCCGGTCCGACCTGCTGTCATCGCGGCGCACCGCCAATGTCGTCCGGCCAAGGCAGGTGGCGATGTATCTCGCAAAGACCCTGACCCTGCGGTCACTGCCGGAAATCGGCCGGCGCTTCGGCGGCCGCGACCACACCACCGTCCTGCACGCGGTTCGCAAAATCGAAGGTCTCGTCGGAAACGACATGGCCTTGGCTGAGGAAATCGAGATCCTTAAACGGCAATTGCAGGAATAGGCGCCGCTCGCGCTATCCGATCGACAAACGACCCCGTTCCACGCCTGGACGGGGTCTTTTGCTTTGCGGATGCCTTGTGGACGCCCTTGGGGAAAGACGGCTGGCCCCGTTGCCTGCCCTTGCGCAAGGCGCACTCTTTCGTCACCTTTGCTCCCCGGCTTCGCATTCCGCGAGCGCCGGCTTGTCGTTGCGCCTTGTTTCAATATCCGTTTCAGAGGCGCCCGAGCGGGTTTCCCAATGAAAGTGACAGTCGAGCGTGCAGAGCTTTTAAAGTCGCTGGGCCACGTGCATCGCGTGGTGGAGCGGCGCAATACCATTCCAATTCTGGCCAACGTGCTGGTCAAAGCCGACAAGGGCAAGCTCAGCCTGAAGGCGACCGACCTCGATCTCGAGGTTACCGACTCGATCGCTGCTGAAGTATCGCCCGGCGGCTCGACTACGGTCCCGGCGCACATGTTCTACGAAATCGTACGCAAGCTGCCCGAGGGCGCGCAGATCATCGTCGAGGGATCCGGCGACCGCGCCGTGCTCTCGCTGCGTGCCGGACGGTCGCGCTTTACCCTGCAAACGTTGCCGGAAAGCGATTTCCCCGATCTCGCCGCCGGCGAAATGACCCATTCGTTCAAGGTTGCCGCCGCCGATTTCAAGCGGCTGATCGACAAGACCCAGTTCGCGATCTCGACAGAGGAGACGCGCTATTACCTCAATGGCATCTATCTGCACACGGCTGGTACGGCCAAAGCCGGTACATTGCGCGCAGTAGCAACCGACGGGCACCGTCTCGCACAGGTCGAACTGCCACTACCGCAGGGCGCCGCCGGAATGCCCGGCATCATCGTGCCCCGCAAGACTGTGGGTGAAGTGCAGCGGTTGATCGAGACCGGTGAAGGCGAAGTCGCGATTGAAATGTCTTCCGGCAAGATCCGCTTTACCATCGGCAATGTGGTCCTCACTTCCAAATTGATCGACGGCACGTTCCCGGACTACGCGCGGGTCATTCCCGCCAACAACGACAAGAGCCTGGTCGTCGACAAAAAGGATTTCGAGGCCGCCGTCGACCGCGTCTCTACTGTGTCGAGCGAACGCGGCCGCGCGGTCAAGCTTTCGATCACCGGCGGTCGGCTGGTGCTGTCGGTGACCAACCCCAATTCGGGAAGCGCCACTGAAGAGATCGAGGTCGAGTACGACGCCGATCCACTCGATATCGGCTTCAACTCGCGTTACCTCCTCGACATTGCCGCGCAGATCGAAGGCGAGGTGGCCGTGCTCAAGCTCGCAGACCCCGGCTCACCCACGCTCATTCAGGACAAGGACGCCAAAGGCGCGCTCTACGTCCTGATGCCGATGCGGGTGTAGCGGCATTGCGGCCTCATCCTGAGGAGCGTCGCGCCGCGACGCGTCTCGAAGGATAGGGCCGCCCTTCATCCTTCGAGACGCGCTCTTCGAGCGCTCCTCAGGATGAGGGCGGGTCAACTTGAGACCGTGGCGGCGCTGCTCTAAAGCAAAGCCAATGACCGCTGCCTTCATCCGACGACTGACGCTTACCAATTTCCGCAGCTATCACGCCGCGCAAATTCTTCTCGAGCGTGCCGGGCCGGTGGTCCTCACCGGCGCCAATGGCGCCGGCAAGACCAACCTGATCGAGGCGATATCGCTGCTTGCGCCCGGCCGCGGATTGCGGCGCGCGACCATGGAAGAACTCGCCTTTTCGGAAGGCGACGGGGCCTGGGCTGTTTCAGCCGAAATCGAAGGGATGTTGGGTCTTGCAACGCTCGGCACCGGCATTGATCCACCGGTAGGCGATGAATCTGCCCCAACACGCAAATGCCGTATCGATCGCGAAAGCGTCGGCTCGGCGGCTGCCTTTGCGGACCACCTGCGGGTGGTCTGGCTCACGCCGGCAATGGACCCGCTGTTCAGCGGCCCGGCCTCGGAACGCCGCCGCTTCCTTGACCGGCTGGTGCTCGCGGTCGACGCGCAACACTCAAGCCGCGTCGCCGCGCTCGAACGCAGCCTGCGTTCGCGTAACCGTCTGCTGGAAAATTCACCGGGCGACACACACTGGCTCGACGCGGTCGAGCACGAGACTGCCGAGGTCGCGGTAGCGGTCGCCGCGGCGCGCGCGGAAACAGTCAAACGGCTCTCGGCTGCGCTCTATGCATCGCGCGGCGAAGCGCCGGAATTTCCGCAGGCGGAAATCGCGCTGGAAGGCTGGATGGAGCAGCTGCTGCCCGATCACAGCGCGCTCGATATTGAGGACCGTTATCGCGCGCTCCTGAAAGATAATCGCGCGCGCGATGCCGCGGCCGGACGCACGCTCGATGGCCCACATTTATCGGATCTTTGCGTCACTCACGCGAGCAAGAACATCCCCGCCGCGGACGCCTCAACCGGAGAGCAGAAAGCGCTGCTGATCCGCCTGGTGCTCGCGCATGCGAGCTTGATCAAGCAAATGACGGGCTATGCGCCGCTGCTATTGCTTGACGAGGTGGTCGCGCATCTTGATCCGGCGCGGCGCGGCGCCCTCTACGACGCACTGACGTCGCTGGCAGCGCAGGTCTGGATGACGGGCGCCGACCCTGCCGCCTTCGGCGACATCGTCGGCCGGGCTCACGTATTCGTTGTCCGCGGCGGCGGCGTAGAACCGGCTGGGGCACAGTTCCCTTAGCGCCGCTCACAATTTGTTAATTCAAATGCGATCAATTCTTCGAAAATAGGAACCATCGCCGAGCGCATTGCTTTACCCCTTACTATTGACGCGAACACATAGCGATGAAGATGGAAAAGGACGCAGCAATCGCCAAAGTCAGAAACGAGCTTTATCGCGCGTTCGATAAAACGCGCGCTGAGCTTGATCGTATCGAGATTCTGGCGGCCGGCCTTGCTGCATTCAATGCACCGATTCCGGAATATGAACCGACGTTCCATCATTTGCGTCGTCTGGATCTGAGCAAACACGAACTGCCGTCGGATTAACTTCGACGGCGCTAGGTTTCCCCGAGCAGCTCGCGTCGTTGACGCTCAGACGCGTCTGAATAGCGGCGGAGTGCATGTGCCTCGCTGAGCAGCCCGGTGACTTGCCGGCGCTCCAGCGAGTCGACGACAGCCAAAGCCTCGGCCTCGTAGCGGTCAAAGGCCGCAACGGCTTCCTGCGCCGTCATCTGCGATAAAAGCATGTGGTCTGTGTGGTGCAATATATCGCGCAGCGAGGCCGTCGCGCTGAGCTCGGCCGCGTGGGCTTCCGCCACGATAACCATGCCGGCATAGCGCCCGTCTTCGTCGACGGCGACCACCTGATTGGTCGAGCCGAGTGGAAACGCCTCGCGAAATGCCGGGATCGGCGATTCCACCGGCGTCGTGCGCACGTCCGCCCGCATCATTTGCGCGACCGTCAGGTCACGAATCCAGCCGACATCTGCGGCGCTGCGGATGGTTTCGCCGCGCAGATGGAACCGCCAGGTGGCGAACGAATAACCGAAAAACTCGCGTGTCACCTGCATCGCTATGATCGCCGCGATGACCACAGCGGTGGTCAGCCACAAGTCGCCGGTGGTTTCCAGCGCGATAAACGTCATGGTCAACGGGCCACCGATCACCGAAACCGACAACGCGCACATGCCGATGATGGCGTAGGAATCCGGATCGATATGCAGACCGGGAAAAACGGCGCCAAGACCGAACGCGAACAGCTGGCCACCGAGCGCACCGAGCAAGAGCGAGGCGAAAAACAATCCGCCGCGGAAACCGGAGCCGAGCGACACCATGGACGCAAGCGACTTCAGCACGAAAATCAGCGCAATGGTGGCAAGCGGCAACCTGAAGATGCCGGTCAGATGCAGCGCGCCATGACCGGAGGACATAACCTGCGGCGAGATCATCGCAAGCAGGCCCACCACTGCGCCGCCGAACATCGGACGCAATGCCGGCTTCACCCGCAAGCGCGTGAACAGCAGCTCGCAGGCCGCCACGCCGCGCATCAGCACAATGCCGAACACAGCGGCGAGCACGCCGACAAACGCCGCAATCACCACGTCATGGACCGCGAGATTTGATACCGCGCCGGTCTCGATGCCGAGCCGATCGGGCGTGAAGACTTGCGCCGTCAAATAGCCGACGAGAGATGCCATCCCGACCGGCGCGAGCGAGGCGATCGAATAACTGCCGATGATCAGTTCGAAGCCGTAAAAAGCGCCGCCGAGCGGCGCACCGAACGCGCCGGCAATCGCGGCCGCCGCCCCGCAGCCGACCAGAATGCGCATATCGCTGCGCCGCAGCCGAAATGACCGCCCGATGGCCGAGGCAATGCCGCTGCCGAACTGCGTGTAGCCCGCTTCCAATCCGACCGACGCGCCAATACCGCTCGACCACACTGTCTGTGCTGCCACGATCAGGCTGCCGCGCATGGACATGCGCCCGCCATGCAGCGCATTGGCCTCGATCGGGTCGACTTCGGTGCCGCGTCTGCGCGTAATGTATGCGGTCACGATGCCAAACAGCAGCCCGCCGAGGCACGGCGGTATGAATGCCCGGAGCGGATCGAGCGCGACCCGGCCGGACAGACGTTCACCCGGATCGAGGCCGAAAAAGACCTGATGCATGTACCCGACCGCCTCGCCCATCGCAGCGACAGCAAGCCCGGCAATGGCCCCGATGATCACCGCCAGCACGATCACACTCGATTCCCGCGCGCGGACGATGGCGCGTAGCCGGTGCGGGACTTCGAGTGGACGGGTGAGCCAGTGCATGCTGAGTGAATTCAAATCGGACGCAATGTGCCAGTGCCTTAAATGCCATGGCACGACCGGGTGCAAGCGATGGATTCAACGCGCGAAAGGCGGCTTCGATTGTCAGCAATCCGGTCTTTTGCGACGCGCGAAAATGAAGGCGATTCGGACTAAAAATGGGGCGAAAAAAGTGGGGATTTTTATACCCACTCCCCTTTAAAAACTCCTGCTAGATCAACATATTAAGTCCACTGACTTTGCGCTGTACGGGGCCCATATTTCATGTCACACAAACTGCTCATTCCGACTCAATTTTCTGCTCGATTCGAGGGTGCCGCCGATGTCTGAACCGGCCCGCAAGAACCCATCCGACTATGGCGCCGAATCGATCAAGGTCCTCAAAGGCCTCGATGCCGTACGCAAGCGGCCGGGCATGTACATCGGCGACACGGATGACGGGTCCGGTCTTCACCACATGGTCTACGAGGTCGTGGACAACGCCATCGACGAAGCGCTCGCGGGATTTGCCTCGGAAGTGGTGGTGACGCTCAATCCCGATGGCTCGTGCACGGTGCGCGACAACGGCCGCGGCATCCCGACCGGTATCCACAAAGGCGAAGGCGTGTCCGCCGCCGAGGTCATCATGACCCAGTTGCACGCCGGCGGAAAATTCGACCAGAACGCCTACAAGGTTTCAGGCGGACTGCACGGCGTCGGCGTGTCGGTGGTCAACGCGTTGTCGACCTGGCTCAAGCTCACGATCTGGCGCGACGGCAAAGAGCATTTCATGGAGTTCCGCGACGGGGTCGCGGCGGCTCCGTTGAAGGCCACCGGTGATGCCAAGGACAAGCGCGGCACTGAAGTCACCTTCATGCCGTCGACCAAGACATTCACAATGGTCGAGTTTGACTTTGCCACGCTCGAGCACCGCCTGCGCGAGCTGGCCTTCCTGAACTCGGGCGTCGTCATCATCCTCGCCGACCAGCGCCATGCGGTCGAAAAGCGCGAAGAGATGAAATACGAGGGCGGCGTGGAAGCCTTCGTGAAATTCCTCGATCGCAACAAGACCGCGCTCATTCCAAAACCGGTCATGATCAAGGCCGAGCGCGAAGGCGTCACGGTCGAATGCGCGCTGTGGTGGAACGATGGTTACCACGAGAGCGTACTTTGCTTCACCAACAACATACCGCAGCGCGACGGCGGCACGCATCTCGCTGGCTTCCGCGGCGCGCTCACGCGCCAGATCACGCAATATGCCGAGACCGCCGGTACATCACGCAAAGAGAAAGTCGCGTTGACTGGCGACGATTGCCGTGAGGGCCTGACGGCAGTGTTGTCCTGCAAAGTGCCGGATCCGAAATTCTCCTCGCAGACCAAGGACAAACTTGTGTCCTCGGAAGTGCGCCCTGTCGTCGAAAACGTCATCAACCAGGCTTTGCAGGATTGGTTCGAAATCCATCCGCAGGAAGCCAGGGTCATCGTCGGCAAAGTGGTGGAAGCAGCTGCCGCGCGCGAAGCCGCGCGCAAGGCGCGTGAATTGACCCGCCGCAAGGGCGCGCTCGATGTGTCGTCGCTCCCCGGCAAGCTTGCCGACTGTCAGGAGCGCGACCCCGCGAAATCGGAATTGTTCATCGTCGAGGGTGACAGCGCCGGCGGCTCCGCCAAGCAGGGCCGCAACCGCGAATTTCAGGCCGTGCTGCCTTTGCGCGGTAAAATTCTCAATGTGGAGCGCGCACGTTTCGACAAGATGCTGGGCAGCCAGGAAATCGGCACGCTCATCACGGCACTCGGCACCGGCATCGGGCGCGACGAGTTCAATCCGGACAAGCTGCGCTATCACAAGATCATCATCATGACGGACGCGGACGTGGACGGCTCGCACATCCGCACGTTGCTCTTGACGTTTTTCTTCCGCCAGATGGAAGAGCTGATCAAGCGCGGTCATATCTACATTGCGCAGCCGCCGCTCTACAAAGTCGCGCGCGGAAAATCAGAACAGTATTTGAAGGACGAGCGCGCGCTGGAAGACTATCTGATTATGACTGGCGTCGAGGAAGCGGTGCTGCGCCTTGCCTCCGGCGAAGAACGCGCCAGCGAGGACCTGCGCAAGCTGGTTGAACAGGCGCGGTCGGTCCGTAACCTGCTCAACGGGCTGCACAGCCGATACAATCGCCAGGTCGTTGAACAGGCGGCCATTCTTGGCGTGCTCAGCTCCGATATATTCGGCGACCCAAAGAAGGCGAAGGCAGCGGCGCCCTACATCGGCAAACGCCTCAATGCGCTCTCGGAAGAAACCGAGCGTGGCTGGGAAGGCGAGTTCAGCGAAGACGCGGGCTTTACTTTCACCCGCACGTTGCGCGGTGTGAAAACCGTCGCCATCATCGATCATGCCTTGCTTGGCTCTGCCGACGCCCGCAAGCTCGACGAATATGCTGCCTCATTGCAGAAGATTTACGAAAAGCCCGGTTCATTGCGCCGCAAGGACGAGACCTGGGCTATCCACGGCCCCGTCGGTCTGTTCGAGGCCATTACCGGTGCGGGGCGCAAGGGCGTCACGATGCAGCGCTACAAGGGCCTGGGCGAAATGAACCCCGAGCAGCTCTGGGAAACCACGCTCGATACCAATGCACGCTCGCTGCTGCAGGTGCGTATCAAGGAAGTCGATGAGGCGAATGTGCTGTTCGACCAGCTGATGGGCGATCTGGTCGAGCCGCGCCGGCAATTCATCCAGGACAATGCGCTGGCGGCGAGCGTCGACGTCTGACGCCGTCCAAGCTCAGGGCGCGTCGCAAACTTCCGCGACGCCCCTCACCCAGCCACCACGACCATCGGGAACCGGTGCATCCCGCCAATAGCAGCTCGGCGTGACGTCGTAGTAGCCATAGCAGCCGCCCAACGCACAGCCGCGCTCCCAAACGGGATTGCCGACGTAGCGCAGCCGCACGGTGCCCGAAGAGCTCCGCCCGATGGGCGCTTCACAATCGCCGCAGTAGGGCAACTGCTCCACGACGCGGATACGGGGATCAGCCGTGACCACGCGATCAACGTAGGCTCCGCCTTGCGAGACGCGGACGGACCGGTGCGCTGGATAAAGATCGGCGGCTTGGGCAGATCCCGGGAAGGCGCCGAGAAGCGCAATGCCTAGTGCTCCGAAAACGATGTGACGCATGACAAATATCCTCCCGAATATCCCGTCCCGATACTATCCGCAGAAACGCTGAGCCGTCACCTGCGGAGGTAAAATGTTCATGAGGTCAGCCGGGCGCCGATGCTCAGGCCAATAATCAGCGCTCCCAGGAACAGCACGAGGAAGATGCCGAACAGCCATTGCGCGATGGTGGCCGAAGCCGCCTCCACGTCGGTGAAGCCGAATATTCCGGCGACAATCGCGATCAGCAGGAAAACAAAGGCCCATTTCAGCATTGGCGTCTCCTCGGCAGGTCCGCCCCAATAATGACCGGAACCGCCACGGAGTTCCATCACGACCGGCGAGGCTCGGCGGGGCGCGTTCGCGGGTCGCGCGCCTGCCAGGCGCCGGAATCGACGCGGGCCAGGAAATCACCGACCACTTTATTGAACAGATCCGGCTCTTCGAGATTTACCGCGTGGCCGGTTTTGGGAAACACGACGAGACCGGACGCGGCAATCGCGTCCTTCATGAACAGGCCCGGCTCGATGCAGCGCTCGTCCTCGTCGCCGACCACGATGAGCGCCGGCGTCGTCAGCTTTCGAAGCTCGCTATCGAAATCGTAGAGAGAAGGCCGCGCACCCTGGAATCCGCGTGACATGTGCGCGGAGCCTTGCGCGTCGTGCTCAGCCAGCTGTTTGGCAAATTCGGCAAAGCCGCGCGGATCCTTGAGTTCAAAAGGAATGCGGCTCGGGCTGCGGCCGTAGGTTTTTGCCACGGCAGCCGAGCCTTCGCGTTCAAATTGCGCGGCGAGGTCGCGCGAGCGCTTGTGAAAGTCCTCGGTGTACCACCGCTCGCTGCCGGATCCTGCGCCGGCAAGCACCAGCGAGCGTACGCGCTCGGGATGATTGAGCGCGACTTGGAGCGCCGTGTAGCCGCCCATCGACAGGCCGATGATGTGCGCCTTGTCGATTTTCAGATGATCGAGCACCGCGACGGCATCGCGCATGACATGCAGGTAGCTGTAGGCCGAAGGATCCGACGGCACGTCGGACGGCTTGTAGCCGCGTGCGGCGTAGGCAATGCAACGGTAGCGCTTGCCGAATTCACGCAGCTGCGTCTCCCAGCTGCGATGGTCGCCGGCAAATTCGTGCACGAACAGGATCGGTGTGCCCTGCCCGACTTCTTCAAAATAGAGCTTTACGTTGTCCGACGCGGGCGCATAGGGCATCAGATTGGACCCTGACTTTTATTTCTGTTTTCAAGGCGCACCGGCGAGATGCGCATGATGGCGGGCGGATCGATCAACTCCGTGGCATTCCTTGAATCTTCATCGCGATGCGCACGAGATCGGCGATATTACGAGCGCCGATACGTTCCATCACCCAGGCGCGGTGGTTCTCCACGGTCTTCGGGCTGATTTTGAGTTGCGATCCGATTTCCTTGTTCGACAAACCGGCAACGGCAAGCTCCATGACCTGACGCTGCCGGGCCGAAAGCGTGTCGAAGCGGGATCGCAACTTTTCCAGCTCGGCCGCATCGATTTCAGGCTGTTGATTCTTTTCAATTGCATTCTTGATGCTGGCGAGCAGACGGGCCTCATCAAACGGCTTTTCGATGAAATCGAAGGCCCCGACCTTGATGGCGGCGACAGCCATATCAACGTCGCCATGGCCGGTAATCAGGACGACCGGCGCAAGCAGACCGCCACCCTTCAGCCGCTGAACCAGCTCCAGGCCAGACATGCCGGGCATCCGAACATCCGAAACGATGCAATCAAATCGTTGACCACCCTCCGTCGCAGAAAGAAATTCTTTCGCGGAGGCAAAGCATGTCGTTTCAATGGTTTGCCGGGCAAAATAGAGACGCAATGAATTGAGGACCGCCTCGTCGTCGTCAATAATTGCAATGTGAATGCGAGCGCTCATGCCTTGGCCGTTTTTGCGATGGGCAGCGTAAAGTGGACGGCACCGCCCTGCGAGCCGTCATCGATCCATAGTTTGCCACCATGCGCCTCGACGATCGACCGGCACAGCGGCAATCCAATGCCGAGCCCTTCGGCTTTGCTGGACGACAGCGGCAGAAATGCACTTTCCAGGAGCTTGGGCGGAAAGCCGGGTCCGGTATCGACGACACGAACTTCAATGAATTCGGCATCGAATGTCTTGGCCGCGATCAAAATCGAGCCGCGCATATTTCCGATCGCCTCAATTGCATTGCGCAGAAGATTGATCAGCACCTGCTCGACCTGAAGCAGGTCGACCATAATGCGCGGAAGATCTGCGGCAATGTCGGTCCGCGCAGTCACGCGCGTTCGGTCGAGATCGGGCCGGCACAATTCGAGCGCCTCCTCCGCGATCTGCTCGAAACGGCATGGCGCGCGGTTGCTGCGGTCGAGCCGGACCAATGCACGCAAATGGCGCACGACTTCGGCCGCGCGCTCAACCTGGGCGACCGCCTTTTTCGCAGTGTCGGCAGCTGTCGCAACATCGACAGGCGCTGCGCTCATCGCATCGTTGACCAGCCGCGTGTAAGTGCCGGCCGCCATCAAGGGCTGATTGAGTTCATGCGCGACCGCGGCAGCGAGTTCGCCCATGCTTCCCAGCCGCGCGAGACGGGAGTGCGATTCCTGCTGCAAACGCAATTGTGCTTCAGTACGCCGGCGCTCTGTCACCAGTTCGCCCGCAACCAGGCCTGTTACCGCCAGGACCAGCATCAGCGCCTGAAAGGCCGTGACGTCGAATGTTCCGGCAGGAAAAAGCTGAATGCCGAGGATCAGCCCGAGTTGCGTGACCAGAATCCCGACACTGACGCCCTCCGAACCGGTGCGGACCGCAAGCCAGACAATCGGCAGGAAAAGCACATAGAACAATTGGAACTGTTGTTCTTGCGCCAGACCGAACACCAGCGCCAGCGCAACAGCGATCGCAACAAATTGCAGCGACGTTTCCGTCGTCATCGGCAGGATGCGGCGGCGCGTGAGCGCAAATAATGCAAATGGCGCGATCACCGTGATGCCGATGACATCGCCAACCCAATAGCGCAACGCCGCTGCCGTAAAGTCCGCGGGCGGCAATAGTCCCGCGGCTATCGTCAAGCTCACATATCCAATTGCAACGAAGGCCGCGCTCACGACCGCGACGGTCATCAGAAGGACGAGATCACGCATCGAGTTGAGAGTCGGTTCAAACCGCAGCTTTGGGTGCAATAAAATCGCCAACGCGATCGAATACCCGCCGCCGACCAGCACCGAAGCAAGGATCTCGACCTGCCAGGGCATGGCGAACTGCTGAGTCAGGTAGTCCGCGAGCAACGGACTGATGAGCAGGAATGGAATCATGCGCAGGCCAAACAGCAGGAGCAGGGCAAAGCTCAGGCCGGTGCCGGGATTCCAGGCTGTGATTCCGAGGTGCGCGTAGGGCTCGATGAAGCTGATCCAGTCGAGCACCGCGTACGCCGCAAGGTAAACAAGTCCGACGATCAATTTGTGTGCGTCGAATACGCGCGGAAAGGCCATCGTTCGCAATCGCTCCGCCTGCAATCTGGTGGTCAGCAATTTAGACCCCTCTCGCGACCGCACCCCGGATATTAATCCCTAGGTGAAAATACCCAAGTGTTCGGCCCCGGGTATTCATCCTGAATTGTAGCCCGGTTTGGCGACCTTATGCTTCCCGCACGCAATCTGAATTGCCGCAAGCGGGCAGGGATCGTGCCGAACAGACTTCCATTGACGTTGAATTCCCCGGCCCGCGCCGGAAGTGTCCGGCTGCGGAGACCCAGGAGCCGTCAGCCATTGTACAAATGGCAGAACAACCAAGGGCCCGGCGGCGGACCAGCGGGACAATCAAGCACACGGATTTCCATCAGCTCTGTTCTCGTCAATTGGGCGGGGCTCGTTGCGCTTTGGGCGCTCCCCTACCTGACATTGCTCGATCATCTGCGTGTCGACGCGGCGCGCTCCGAAATTCTGCAGTGGTCGTTGCTCGTTGTCGGCGCGCTCGGACTTGTCAGCATTCTCTACACGGCGTGGCGAGAAACGCTCGATCCCGCGTGGCGCGCGCGGCACGGACTGGCGCTTCGCAAGCGCCCTGACCGCCCGCACACCGAGAACGTCGCTTGATCGAACGGCGCAGGGATCGCGAATGATCAATTTCTTGAACGATATCGGCGTCAATACGCAGCCGCAGTTCTGGATATCGGTCGTTCAGATTATCTGGATCAACGTCCTGCTGTCGGGCGACAACGCCATCGTGATTGCGCTGGCCTGCCGGAATTTGCCGCAGAAGCAGCGCTTCACCGGAATGGTGTTGGGGACAGGCGTAGCGCTCTTATTGCGGCTGGTCTTCGCGACCATTGTCTCGACGCTCATGTTGCTGCCCTACGTCAAGATTGCCGGTGGCGCCGCCCTGCTCTGGATTGCAGTCAAGTTGCTTTCGCCCAACGAGGGCTCCGAAAACGGAGATTCATCGTCCCAGAGTCTCTGGCGCGCCGTGAAACTTGTGGCCGTTGCAGACGTGGTCATGAGCCTCGACAACGTCATTGCCGTAGCGGCCGTGGCCGACGGAAGCCTGGCATTGCTCGTGTTCGGACTGGGTGTCAGCATTCCCGCCATTGTCGCTGGCGCGAACATCATCATGGCCATGCTCAATTATTTCCCGCTCATCATTTGGGCAGGCGCCGGCTTGCTGGGATGGATCGCTGGCGACGTGATCGCCAGCGACCCGATCATTGCGGATTACGCGGCGTCGTTTGGCGCCGGCGCGCCCGCAAAGATCAAGCTCATCTTCGCGATTGCCGGCATGGCGGGGACTGTGGGCTTCTGCCTCATCAGCCGGGCACGGCTGCGCGCGCCGCGGCTCGACTATTAGCGCCTCAAAATAGATCCAGGTACTCTTTCTGCTCCCAAGGCGTCGGCTCCGGCTGCTCGCGCGTTTCTTTCTGGAAACGTTCGAGTTCGGCCGCCTTGATATGCGTGTAGTAGTCGACAAAAGCCGCGCCGAACCCGGCACGAAACGTCTCGTCGGCGCGCAGTGCTGTCAGCGCCTCGCCCAGATTTTTCGGCAAAAGCGCGGCCACCGCTTCATAGGGCGTGTCGGCCGACGGGCCCGGATCGAGCCTGCGCGCGATGCCGTCTAGGCCTGAATAGATCTGCGACGCCACATAAAGATAGGGATTGGCGGCAGGCTCGCCGACCCTGTTTTCCAGACGCGTTGCGGCATCTCCCGGCTGGCCAAGGACACGAACCATGGCGCCACGGTTGTCGCGTGCCCAGATGGCGCGGTCGGGAGCGAGCGAATAAGGCCGGTAACGCTTGTAGCCGTTGATGGTCGGCGTGGTGAACGCGGCCGCGGCGCGCGCATGGCTGAGCAGACCACCGAGATAATATTTGCCGACCGTCGAAAGTACGTCGCGGTGATCGAACGCAAACGCGTTGCGCCGTGACCTGGTCTCGATCAGCGACTGATGCAAGTGCCATCCGCTCGACATCATGTTGGGCAATGCCGGCCGGCACATGAAGCTCGCGAGATAGCCATGACGGCGCGCGATCTGCTTCACCGCCGCACGAAACAGCACCATGGTGTCGGCACTGTCCAGGCCCGCTTGCGGGCGGAAAGTGAATTCGCACTGGCTCGGGCCGAGTTCGACTTCCACCGAGCGCAGCGGCAGGCCCAATTGTTCGAGGCCACGACGAAGCAGCTCCACCGCCGGGTCGAGCATGTCGTAGCGGGATTCGGTGAGATACTGTTGGCCTTGCGTCAACAGACTGACGTCAGGCGCTTCCGGCGGCCAGGTCGCGTCGGCAGGCGTCAGACGCGGATTTGTCAGCTTGAACAGGTGAAATTCTACTTCCAGGCCGGCAACGAAATCGAAGCCGGCCTTGGCCAGCGTGGCGAGCGCATCGCGGCAGCGCGCGCGCGTGGAAAACGGCACCGGCTGGCCGTTGGCGAAATAGATATCGCATAGCATCCAGCCGGTTTTGTTTGCCCACGGCAGAATGCGGAACGTTGTCGGATCGGCGACCATGACGAAATCGCCGCCACCTTGCATCTGCTCCATCGCGAAGCCGCCACCGGGCGTGAACACCGGATAGACCGTGCGGTGCGCAGTGTCTTTCGCAAGCAAGGTCGTGGTCATTGTGACGCCGCTGCGCATCGCGCCTGGAGCTTCCGACGCAAGCAGCGCCTTGCCGCGCAGCACGCCGTGCTGGTCGGCAAAGGAGAAACGCACGATCTCGAGTTTTTCTTTTTTGATGTGCCGTTCGACTTGCGCGGCCGCCTTTGTCTGCGCGTCGTTCCACAAGCCGTGGCGCTCGACGAAACCGGCAGATTTACGCGAACGCGGGGGCATTCGATTCAGTGCCCGTTGGCCCAGCTCGCAGCCTTGCGCTTCACTTCTTCGGTCTTCTGCCAGTAGCCCTGCCAGTCGTCAGCGGGGCCAATGCCGTCAATCGCCGCCGGACCAGTCATGCTCGCGGCATGTGCGGGATCGAGGACCATGATCGGCTTTTCGCCCTTGCCCGCCTGTTCGATTGCCTGCCGCAAGAGCTTGCGATAGGCGCTGATTGCCTTGTCGGAAGTGCCGAGGTGCTCTTCGGTGCGGTCCTGAATCGCGCCCATCGACTCACAGGCCCATTGGTCGTGCACGTTGATGTCGGCGCCCATGCCGGTATAGGTCTCGTGTTCCTGCTCGTGCGGATCAAAGCCGTAGTCGTTGCTCTTGTTTTTGTTCGGGATGTAGTCAGGCAACTGGTAGAGCGCGAGCCGCTGGCGCCGCATTTCGTCCTTGTCGACGGGCGCGCCAAACGAAGTGAAGATCGCGTACCAGTAGTGCTTCGTGTCGTCGATCGGCACATGCCATTGCGTGATCGTCATTTCGCGGCTCATCGGAATAATGAACGCGTTGGGAAACATCAGGTTGGTGACGCGCACATGCATGCTCGCGTCGCTGATCTGGCGCAACGTCAACAGGCGGAAGCCGAATTCGGTTGGCTCAACCTCGATGCGCGGCCGTGTCACCTCGCGCATGATTTGGGACATCGGCATGTCGGAGTCGCGCGAGGTGTCGCGAAAGAGCTTGCCGTATCCCTGGCTCGGATCCTCGTCCTGGAAAAACCGGTGCAGAAACGAGGTGTGCACGGGATCGATGCCGACCTCGAGCGATTGCAGCCAGTTGCAGTCGATCATGCCCTTGAATGCAAACGTGTGGCTGCCGGGCGCAACGAAGCAATCGAAGTGCGGTAGCGCCGGCGGCGCGCCCGGTCCGAGATAGGCGAACAGGATGCCGCTCTTCTCCACCACCGGATAGGATTTCTGCTTGATTTGCGAGCAGAGATTGCTGTCGTCGGGCTCGGCCGGCGTCTCCACGCATTTACCGTTGACGTCAAACAGCCAGCCATGAAAGGCGCAACGCAGTCCGCCGTTTTCGAGGCGTCCGTAGGCGAGATCGGTGCCGCGGTGCGGACAGCGGCGGCCAATCAAGCCGTAACGGCCTTGCTCGTCCTTGAAGATCACGAGATCTTCGCCGAACAGCCGCACCGGCTTCACCGGGCGGTTGCCGGAGAGCTCGTCAACCAGCGCCGCCGGTTGCCAATAGCGCCTCATCAATGCGCCGGCCGCCGTGCCGGCCCCGGTTCGGGTGATGAGATCGTTCTGTTCCGCACTCAACATCGGCAGCCATCCCTCCCTGTACGCCAGAGGATGACTGTATACGATATCCGCAATCGGCCAAAAGCTGCCGGCAGCCCCATGCGCGCAATGCAAAACGGCCGGCACTGGGCCGGCCGCATGAGCGATAAACGCGCAGGATTTAGTTCGGATGGCGCGCGGCAAAGCCCGTGTCCATGCGCCGCCGCCAGGCGGTCTGGCGCAGGCCCATCAAACGCTGTGCGGCGGTTTTGGCTTCGGCGCGGCTGGCCGCCGCACACGTGCGATATTCGAGATCGGCGACATGCGACACCAACGGCTGCTTGCGAAAGAGCCGCGTGAACACGCTGGCGCCGTCGTTCAATTTCAGGTCCGCCAGCGAATTAGCGACGTTGCCGGAATGCCCGAAGGCTACGACCCGGCCGGTCATCGTATGGCGGACTTCGTAAACACCGGGCCCGATGGGCGCTTCAACATGTTCGCCGCTATAGGCATCGGGAAATCGTTTCCAATTGCTCCAAGTCTGAACCATGAAAATCCCTCAGAATCTCATTCAAAAAATGCGCTGCAAGAACGCGACAACTAACCATTGGTTCCGCCAGGTCAACTGGCTCCCATGGGGGGTGTTGATAAGCCGGCAATAACGGCTGCAATTTGACGCGAAGCAAGCGCCACGTATTTCCACTTATGAGCGCAGTTAATTGCTTCGGTTAATGGCCCGGCAGAACCATAACCTTCGGCTTTGCCGGGAGGCTTGCCTTGCTTACCACCAGCGATGGTACTTCGGCCACTTCCACGTCCCACTCCTGGCGAACGCGCTGCAAGAAGCGGTCAAGCGTATAAGCGCTGAAATAGTGCATCGGGATCATCAGCGGCGCCTTGAGCGCGTGCAGCACCTCGACCATGCCATCGAGATCGAGCGTATAGGACCCATCCACCGGTACGAGCACGATATCGACGCGGCCAATTTCGTTAAGCTGCTGTTGCGTCAATGTGTGATGCAGATGGCCGAGGTGCGCGATGCATAGGTTGGCAACCTCGAAAATAAAAATTGAATTGCCGTGCCGCTCGGTGCCGCCGTCGAACGACCGGATATTGGTCGGGACATTGCGTACGCGCACGTCCTTGTATTGCAGATCGATGCGCGCGGGCTTCTCGTCGTCGGCCCAGCCGTGCAGCACGTATTTGATCCCCGCATCGGGCGACAAAGTATAGTGCGTCGAATGCGCATGATTCATCGTCGCAATGTCAGGCAAAAGCGGTGACCGGACATAGTCGTTGTAATCGGTGGCAATCCGAACCAGTTGCGGACTCTCGATCAGGAAGGTCGAGTGGCCGATATAACTGATGCGCAATTGATCGCGCTCAAGCGCGGCGAGGCGCAGCGATACGGGCTGCACGAGCGGCGTTCGCGTGGCGATCAGGCCAGGACAGCTTTCCGTCATTTCGGGTTTTGCGGGGGCCGGTGCTGCGCCTTGCGCCCCCGCCTGCCCCGCGAATGCAATGACGCATGCCGCCGTCAGGAGTTTCAGCGCACAACAGTTGTGCATGACGTGACCCGTGCCAGTTCAGCGGCAGGAAATCTGGCACGGTTTTGCAGCGTTCGCTACCGGCCTCACGCGCAAATGAAGAGCGGCGCCCGAGAGGCGCCGCCGATCATCGTCCGCAGTGTGGTGGTGGTCAGAACTGCTCGAAATAGCGGCGGTCGCGCATCGATACGATGATGCCCTTCGGCGTCACCACCAGCCATCGGCCGTCCTGGCGTTTGATCTGCTCGACCGGGCCAAGGCCCGGCAGTGGTGCGCCCGGTACCACCTGATAGACGTCGCCGTGACCCTGCACGTAAACATAGCCGTCACGCGTCTCGCGAATCGACCAATCCGGAACGATTGCCAGGCGCGCCGCCGGCGGTAGTTCGGCGGCTTGCGCGGGGCGCGGAGCCGGCAGAGGCGCGGATGCCGGCGGGACCGTCTGCGGCGGCGTGACCGAGCCGGTGATGTCCGCGGTCTCGCGGCTCAGACGATCACTGAGTTTCGCAATCTGGCTGTGGGCCGCTTTATTGGCGGCTTCCAGGCTCGCCTTCAGATTTGTGATTTCCTTCGTGAGATGCGCAACGGATTGCTGCGTCGCCTTGTTCTCTTCAATCGCCGCGGTGTTGACGGCCGGCGCTTTCGAGAGACCACCGGTTGCCGCTGCGCCGACCACGGCACCAAACGCCGCCGCGATCGCCACGGATGCGGCGAGCAGCGCATAGCGCTTGTGGCGTGGCCGCAAGTGCAAGCGTGGGAAATTTATCAGCGTGAATGATGCCGCCAACGCCTCATCGGTGAGCGGAATGGCCGCTTCAGTGGGAGCGGCGGGTGTGGCCGGCTCTTGCGCGGTGGCAGCGTCTGCCGCAGTTTCCGCCTTCGCGGGAGAAATCGAGGGAGACTCGACCGCCGGCAATTCCGTGCCGGCCTGTGCTTCGCCGGTCGCATCGCCTGGGTTCGCCGCCGTATCGCTGCCGGAAGTCTCGATTTCCTTGCGCTTGGCCATGGCTGCACGTCCTCAATTGGCTGTTCACCAATCGGTAACCATGTTCGGTTACCAATTGGTTACCAATCGCTTGCGGCAGGTCCGGCGCCGTTCCAATTTGATCGTCAGGACCTTGCACGGCGTCCCCTCCGTCGCACCGGGCGCCGACCGGTCAGCGTGAGATGCCCAGGCGACTGCCCCGGCGTCTCACGCAATTCCTTCATAATCCAGAAAACGCCGGTCAGACCGGCAGGCCGCATTCGGCGGCACGCGCCTTCAGAGACACGGCCGGCCTTGCGCCGATATGCTGGATGACTTCCGCGGCCGCCAAGGCGCCGAGCCGCGCGGCGGTGCGATGATCCTTGCCGCGCGCCAGCCCGACGAGAAAGCCCGCCGCGAACAGATCACCGGCACCGGTAACATCGGCGACCTGCGCGACCGGCTCCGCCGCTACCGTCTCGACGGCATCACGCGACACAACCACGCAGCCTTTCTCGCTGCGCGTCACCACCGCAAGCTTGGCCTCACCGCGCAGCGCTTTCACCGCGCTGTCGAAATCGGCTGTCTCGTAGAGGCTGTGCAACTCGCGTTCGTTGGAAAATATGATGTCGACAATGCCTTTCCGGATGAGGTCGAGAAATTCCGCGCGATAGCGGTCGACACAGAAAGCGTCCGACAATGTCAGCGCCACACGATGGCCTGCCTTGTGCGCAATGCCTGCGGCCTTGATGAAGGCCTCTTTCGCGTGCGGCGGATCCCACAAATAGCCCTCGAGATAAGTGACCGCGGCATTCGCTACTTGCACTTCATCGATGTCGCCAGGCGTCAAATCCTGTGCGGCGCCGAGATAGGTGTTCATCGTGCGCTCGCCGTCCGGCGTCACCATGATGTAGCAACGCGCTGTGGACGGGCCTTTCGCGGCGGGCGGCGTCTCGAAGGCGACCTTGGCGGCACGGATATCGTGCGCGAAGGCGCGCCCGAGCTCATCGTCCTTGATCTTGCCGACAAAGGCGGCGCGTGCGCCAAAGCTGGCGACACCCACGATCGTGTTGGCCGCCGAGCCGCCCGAGCTTTCGACCGCCGGCCCCATTGCCGCGTAGATTGCTTGCGCACGCGCTTCGTCGATCAGCGCCATGGTGCCCTTGTGCATGCCCTGCGCCACCAGAAAATCGTCATCGGCGCGGGCAATCACGTCGACAATGGCGTTGCCGATGCCGAGCACGTCGTAGCGGGGAGCGGTCATAAGGGGTCCTCGATGAAAGCGCGGGCAATATATCGATTAAGAAGTGTGACGCAATGTACGCGTTCTCATGCACCTTGGTACCGCCAATGACGAAGCACACGCGGGCGGAGGCCCAACCGCTCGCGCGGAAGAGGCTACGCGAAGGGTGCCACCACGTTTCCCGGCCGCTCGAATAGGACTTTCGGGCGTGTCCTAGTGGGGGGGCGGAAGTCTCTTCAGCACTTCGAGACTCCACCAGAGGAAATATCCGGCGATCAGAATGCCGAGCGCTACTTTCACCAGTTGGATGATAAGTTCGTCTTTGCTCATTTGGTCCTACCCGCCGCTCGCCCCGTGATTCGGACGCTCTTGCCTCTATAATGGAACGGCAGCGGCTTTGATATTGTCGCGCCCTCCGTCCCGGGCCAAAGCTTGGGCGCGGCTGGGGTTGCGCTGCCAACGCCATCATGCGATGTGGCCGCCGCGAGCCCGAGGGAGTGAGGCAATGTCGTTCAAGGAGCGGGTATTTTCCGGTGTGCAGCCGACCGGCAACCTGCACCTCGGCAACTATCTCGGCGCAATCACCAAGTTCGTGGCGCTGCAGGATCGCTACGACTGCATCTATTGCGTCGTCGATCTTCACGCGATCACGGTCTGGCAGGACCCGAGCGAATTGCCGCGCGCCACGCGCGAGGTGACGGCCGCGTTTCTTGCCTGCGGCATCGATCCGAAGAAAAACATCATCTTCAACCAAAGCCAGGTTGCCGAGCATGCCGAGCTGGCATGGGTGTTCAACTGCATTGCGCGTGTCGGCTGGCTCAACCGCATGACCCAGTTCAAGGAGAAGGCCGGCAAGGACCGCGAAAACGCGTCGGTCGGTCTCTACGTTTATCCAAATTTGATGGCCGCGGACATTCTCGTTTATCGGGCAACGCATGTGCCGGTCGGCGAAGACCAGAAACAGCACCTTGAGCTGTCGCGCGACATTGCGCAGAAATTCAACAACGACTTCGCGGCCTCGATCCATGCGCATGGATACGGCGAGGCTTTCTTCCCGCAACCGGAACCTCTGATCCAGGGGCCCGCGACCCGCGTGATGTCGTTGCGCGATGGCTCGAAGAAAATGTCGAAATCGGAAGCTTCGGATTATTCGCGCATCAACCTCACGGACGACGCCGACGCCATCGCGCAAAAAATCCGCAAAGCCAAGACCGATCCGGAACCGCTGCCGGGCGAGGAAAAAGGTCTGGCGCCGCGTCCCGAGGCTGACAACCTGGTCGGCATTTACGCGGCGCTGCAAGGCATAAGCAAAACTGAAGTCCTGGGCCAGTTTGGCGGCGGGCAATTCTCTACCTTCAAGACCGCGCTCGTCGATCTCGCGGTCGCCAAGCTCGGACCCATCGGTTCCGAGATGAAGAAGCTGGTGCAGGACCCGGTCTATATCGATTCCGTCCTGGCCGACGGTTCGCAGCGCGCGCAGGCGATCGCCGCCGAAACCATGAAGGCGGTCAAGGATATCGTGGGTTTCGTGCGCCGTTAGTTGCAGCGCGGGACACCCGTCTTGTCTGGGCGGCGGCGGCCATGCCACCATTGTCTGCTTGTGCGTGCATTTCCGCGCATATGATCAGACCGGAGCGTGGCGACCATGAGCAGCAAGCGCCAAAGCTACGAAAAGGGGCACAAGCGCAAATACCTCGTGGTCATCGACGACACCGAGGAATGCGATCGTGCAATCTATTGGGCCGCCAAGCGTGCCGGGCGCACCAAGTCGCAGATCGTGATGCTGCGCGTGATTGAACCCGGCGATCGCAATCAGCAATGGCTCGGCGTCGCGGACCTCATGAAAGCCGAAGCGCAGGAAGCGGCAAATGCCACCCTCGACAAGTTTGCGGCGCGCGCGAAAAAAATCGCCCGCATTACACCCGACCGGGTGATCCGCGAAGGCGATACCGCCGAAGAGATCATCAAGCTGATCGACGAAGACGCCGACATCGGCATCCTCGTGCTGGCCGCCGGCACGGGCAAAGAGGGCCCGGGTCCGCTGGTGACCAACCTGGCCAAAACGGCGGGGACGTTTCCGATCCCCGTCGCGGTTGTACCGGGGCATCTGAGCGACGACGACATCGACGCCAGCTCGTGAATTTGCGCGGTTTTGCGGTGGTTGACCGCAACGCGCGCAATCGCCATTTATGCGCTATAGTTGCAATGCCCTGCGGGCCTTTAACCCGCCTGAGGCAAGGAGACAGCGATGTTCATTCAGACCGAAGCCACGCCGAACCCGGCGACCCTGAAATTCCTTCCCGGCCGCGCCGTGCTCGAAAGCGGCACGCTTGATATGCCCAACCGGGAGGCCGCCGCGCAATCGCCGCTCGCAAGCCGGTTGTTCGATATCGACAATGTCGGCGGCGTATTCTTCGGATCCGATTTCATCGCGGTGACAAAGACCGACGGCGACTGGCAACAGATGAAGCCGGCGGTCCTCGGCGCGATCATGGAACACTTTATGTCGGGCGCGCCGCTGGTTGCGGACGGCGTCGGTGACGCGGCAGCGGACGAGTTCTTTGACGCCAAGGATGCCGAGACCGTTGCAACCATCAAGGACCTGATTGAGACACGCGTCCGGCCAGCGGTTGCCGGCGACGGCGGCGACATCACATTCCGTGGCTACAAGGAAGGTATTGTCTATCTCAACATGAAGGGCGCCTGCTCGGGCTGCCCGTCGTCCACCGCGACCCTCAAGCACGGCATCCAGAACCTGCTGCGCCACTTCGTGCCCGACGTGGTCGAAGTCCGGCCGATGTAGCCCGCGGCAGCCACGCGAAACCACGATTTCTTCGTCATGGCCGGGCTTGTCCCGGCCTGCCGATTCATGTGGCACTCTACCCGGCTAAGCGGGATCGCCGGGACATAGGCGCGCGGAAGCACGCCGTCCTTAGGACGGCTATGCCCGGCGATGACACCGCAAAACAATGTTAAGCTCGATGCATGCGCGTCCTGGCCATTGATACAGCGCTGGAAGCCTGCTCGGTCGCCGTTCTCGACACCGAGCACGGCGACGCACACGTGCATGAATCGTTGCCGATGCAGCGCGGACATGCCGAAGCACTGATGCCGTTGATCGCGCGCGTCCTCGCGCGCAGCAACCTCGATTTTTCCGCACTCGACCGCGTGGCTGTTACCACCGGGCCCGGCAGTTTCACGGGCCTGCGTGTCGGCATTGCCGCTGCGCGCGGAATAGCGCTCGCCGCCGGCAAGCCCGCCATCGGGCTGTCAACACTGGCTGCGTTCGCGGCGCCATTGATCGCCGCCGACGACACGTTACCTGTTGTGGTGGCAATCGATGCACGCCACGATCACGTTTACCTGCAAGTGTTCGGGCCCGGCGGCCGCACGCTGGTTGCGCCCCGGATAACCCCACTACGTGAAGCATTGCGGGTGTCGACATCCGGCGCGCCCCGCGTCACCGGCAATGCGGCCAACCTGCTCGCAAAACTTTGGCCAGCCGGCGAACGCGCGCCGACATCGATTGACCAACGCGGCGCGCCCGATATCGATTGGGTGGCGCGGCTGGGCGCGGCCGCAACCGACACTGGAACGCCGCCGAAGCCGCTCTACCTGCGCGCGCCCGACGCTCATCCGCAGGACGCCGTTCAATTGGCCCGCCGATGATCGGCTTCATCAGCAGTCTTTTCTCGCGCGGCGAGCCGGCAATTTCCGAGGCAGGACCCCGCGACGCATCGGCCATCGCAGCGTTGCACGGTACATCCTTCCGGCGCGGCTGGAGCGAACAGGAGGTCGAGGGTCTCTTGCTCGACCGACACGTCATTGCGCATCGCGCCCTGGCCGGCGCGCAGTTGGGTGGCTTCATCATGTCGCGATTGGTCGAGGACGAAGCGGAAATTCTGTCGGTGGCGGTCGACGACCGCCAGCGTGGCCGTGGACTTGCGCGCCGTTTGCTCGATCTTCATCTGCGCCGCCTGGCAGGACTGGCCGCGCGCACCGTCTTTCTGGAAGTCGACGAACATAACGCCCCAGCGCTTCGGCTGTATCAGCGCGCGGGTTTTCGCGAAGTTTCGCGCCGCCCCAACTACTATCCTGGAGGCGCCGGCAAAGCCGCGGCAGCGCTGGTGCTGCGGCGGGATCTAGACTGATGCAATGGACACAACCCCGACACGCTCAATATGATATCAATGGTTGCAAGACCCCGATCGAGAAGTCGCCAGAGACGGCACCGTGACCAACACAAGCAAATCCACTCTTGACCGCAAAAACATCGAGGCTCTGTGCGCAGCCAAGGGCATGCGCATGACCGAGCAACGCCGCGTGATCGCGCGCGTGCTGGCGGATTCGGACGACCATCCCGACGTCGAGGAGCTTTACCGGCGTTGCGCCAAGGTGGACGACCGTATTTCGATCTCGACGGTTTATCGCACAATGCGCCTGTTCGAGGATGCCGGGATCATCGAGCGGCATGATTTCCGTGATGGCCGGGCGCGCTACGAGCCCAGCCCCGAGGCACACCACGATCATCTCATCAATCTACGCAGCGGCGAAGTCATCGAATTCCAGTCCGAGGAGATCGAGCGCTTGCAGGCCGAAGTCGCGCGCAAGCTCGGCTATAAGCTGGTCGACCACCGGCTCGAGCTCTATGCCGTGCCGCTGGACGATAAGACCAAGCCCTGATGGCGCGCGCGCTTATCATCGCGGCTTTCTTCTTCACTATGACGCCACTGCTGATATCGGTGCAGTGGCTGCTCGGCAAGTTCGATTTGCCCGGTTGGGGTTTCATCGCATCGAACTATTATCGTGTGCTCTGTTCCCTTTTGCGTATTCGCATGCGCGTGGACGGTGAGCCCGTGCGTAACCGTGCGGTTTTTTTCGTCTCCAATCATGTGTCCTGGGCCGACATTCTCGTGATCGGCTCGATTGCTCCTGTCGCCTTTGTCGCCAAGCGCGAAGTCCGCAATTGGCCGCTGGTCGGCATCACTGCTGAATTGCAACGAACCGTGTTCGTCGATCGTACGCGCCGGCATCAGACACCGGAGTCCGTGAGCCAGATTGTCAAACGTCTTGCCGGCGGAACCTCGGTGGTGTTGTTTGCCGAAGGCACATCGAGTGATGGAAACCGTGTCCTGCCGTTTCGCTCGGCCTTGCTCGGTGCCGTCGAAGAGGCTGCGAGCCAAGGCGACGCCGGCAGCATTCTGATCCAGCCGATGTCGATCACGTATACCAGCCAGCACGGCATTCCGATGGGGCACCAACGCCGGCCGCTCGTGGCCTGGTATGGCGATCTGGATTTCATGCCGCACATCAAGACGTTCATCGAAAGCGGAGCAGTCGATGCCGTTGTCAGTTTTGGCGAACCGGTAGCGGTAAACAGCGCCACTGATCGCAAGGCCGTGACCAGGCAGTTGGAGACCGCCGTACGCCGCCTTCTGGCGACCACGCTGCGCGGACGCCCCCTGGTTGCGCAGGCGGCCGAATAAGCGGCGTTTATTTTTCCGCCGAATGCCGCTAAGACCCTCGCCTCGCGGCCGGACCGCGTCTTAAACTTGTTGTAAAATCAACACTATAGTCGAGCGGGACAAATCCTGACGCGACCGCTAGATTGGACCCGCCTCACATCGAAAAGCATGAGCAAAGCCCGCAAAGTCCACGTCAAATCTTTCGGCTGCCAGATGAACGTCTACGATTCGCATCGTATGGCCGACACGCTGGTGCCCGCCGGTTTCAGCGAAACCGCAAATCCTGAGGACGCCGACCTCGTCATTCTCAACACCTGCCACATTCGCGAAAAGGCCGCCGAGAAGGTCTATTCGGAAATTGGCCGGATCCGCGAAATGAAAATGGCCGCCGCGCGCGACGGCCGCAGCATGCTTATTGCGGTCGCCGGATGCGTCGCGCAGGCAGAAGGCAAAGAGATTATCCGGCGCGCCGGCGCCGTCGATCTGGTGGTCGGCTCGCAAAATTATCACCGCTTGCCCGAGATGATCGCGCGCGCGCAGGCCGGCGAAAAAGTCATCGATACGGAATTTCCAACCGAGGACAAATTCGACCTACTGGCCGCGCCCGGACGCGATGCCATTGCCAAACGCGGCATCGCGGCTTTTGTGACCGTGCAGGAAGGTTGCGACAAATTCTGCACATTCTGCGTGGTGCCTTATACGCGTGGCGCTGAAATTTCACGGCCGGTGGAGAAGATCGTCAGAGAGGTCGCACGCTTGGCCGATGCCGGCGTGCGCGAGGTGACGCTGATCGGGCAGAATGTGAACGCCTACCACGGCGTCGACCATGATGGCTCCTCATCATCACTCGGAAAATTACTGCATCGTCTTGCGGAGGTGCCCGGCATACTCCGTCTTCGCTACACCACCAGCCATCCGCGCGACATGGATGATGACCTGATCGCGGCGCACGCCGATATACCGGCAGTAATGCCGTGCGTGCATCTGCCGGTGCAGTCGGGTTCGGACCGCATTCTGGCAGCGATGAACCGCAGGCATACACGCCGGGACTATCTTGACGCGATCGCGCGTCTGCGATCCGGACGCGCCGATCTCGCTTTTACGTCCGACTTCATCGTTGGCTTTCCCGGCGAAACAGAAGCTGATTTCCGCGACACGCTCACGCTCATCGACGAAGTCGGCTTCGCCGGCGCCTATTCGTTCATATATTCGCCGCGTCCGGGCACGCCCGCCGCCGAGATGGACGGCCAGGTCGCCGAAGCGGAGAAGTCGGCGCGCCTGCAGCGGCTGCAGGCCGTTGTCACGCGTGACCAGCACCGTTTCCTCGCGGGATTTATCGGCCGTACGCTGGACGTATTGCTGGAAAAGCCGGGCAGGCTCCCTGGGCAATTGGTCGGCCGCTCCCCATATTTGCACGCGGTCCAGGTCATGGCGCCGACAAGCATGATCGGTTCAATACACCGCGTGACGATTACCGAGGTCGGCACTAACACTCTTTTCGGCACGCTCGCCGAAAGGGCCGAGACGCCCGCCCTCACCACAGCAGGAGCTTGATTCAACCTTGCGCACGACGGATCCCGTGATCCCGCCCGCCGCCGCCTCCGAGGAGACGGCCACCACGCAGACCGTGCTCGCCTTCGAGGACAACAGGCTAGCCTCGATGCTGTTCGGCCAGTACGGACAGAATCTCGCGCTCATCGAGCGCCGGCTCGGAGTGGTCGCGGAACAGCGCGGAAATCATGTCACCATCGAGGGATCGCGTGGCGCTTGCGAGCAGGCGCGCCGCGTCCTGGAAGGTCTCTACGAACAGCTCAAGCGCGGCCACGATTTGAGCCAGGGAGACGTCGACGGCGCCATCCGTCAGGCCATCGCCCAAGGTTCGCTGTTCGACTATGACCCGGCGGCCCCACGTCCGGCCTTCGAAGAAATCAATTTGCGCAAGCGGCCGGTGCGTGCGCGCACGGCCGCGCAGGATGCCTACATCCGCGCGCTCAAGCGCCATTCGCTTGTGTTTGGCACCGGACCTGCAGGCACCGGCAAGACGTGGCTTGCCGTTGCGCAGGCGGTGCAGATGTTCGAACGCAAGGAAGTCGACCGTATCATCCTGTCCCGGCCCGCCGTCGAAGCCGGCGAGCGGCTCGGGTTTCTTGCCGGGAGATATGCGCGAGAAGGTCGATCCCTATCTGCGTCCGATCTATGACGCGCTTTATGATCTGATGGATGCACGCATTGTCGAGCGCGCCTTGCAGGCCGGCGAAATCGAAATCGCGCCCCTCGCCTTCATGCGTGGACGCACTTTGTCCAATGCCGCCGTTATCCTCGACGAGGCGCAGAACACGACCTCAATGCAAATGAAGATGTTTTTGACGCGCCTGGGCGAGAACAGCCGCATGATCGTCACCGGCGATCCAAGCCAGGTCGACCTGCCACCCGGCCAGAAGTCCGGACTGGCCGAGGCGGTGAAATTGCTCGCGGGAATCGAGAATGTCGGCCATGTCGCATTCACCCATGAAGATGTGATCCGCCACGAATTGGTGGGGCGCATTGTGGAGGCCTATGACCGCGGCACGGCGGCGCACGAGGGCAAGGGATGAGGCGGACGCCTGAGCGGCGCGCATCCCCGCCGCAAATCGACATTCAAATCCAATCGCCGCTCTGGAAGGCGCAGCCATTGGCCGAACAAACCGTGCGCGACGCGGTTTCCGCGGCGGCTGTCGCGCTCTCAACAGCGGAAGGCGAAGTGAGTATCGTGCTGACGGACAATTCGGGGATCGCTGCCCTTAATCGTGACTGGCGCGGAATCGACAAGCCGACCAATGTGTTGTCGTTCCCCGCGTCCGGCCACAAAGGCAGTGAAAGTTCGCGTTTCCTCGGCGACATCGTCATTGCGTACGAAACGCTTGTTCGGGAGTGCAACGATGAAGATCGGAAGTTCTTGCATCATCTCGCGCATCTCACAGTGCATGGTTTTCTTCACCTCGCCGGCTACGATCACGAGACCGATGTGCAGGCCGAAGAAATGGAAGGGCTGGAAAGCAAGATCATGACACGCTTGAGCATGCCCGATCCGTATATTGCCCGCGATCTTGGCGACGCCTGACCGCCATGCCTGACAGCGAACCATCGAGTTCTGTTCCAGCCGGCGGCGCGCCTTTCGAGCCTCGCAATTTGCCGGTGCCGGTGCCTTCGTCGCAGGACGGCGGCGAAAACTGGTTCATGCGCGCGTTGCGTACGTTGTTCGGCTGGAAACCGAGCACGATGCGCTCCGACCTCACGGACATCCTTGAAGCCATGAGCCCCGGCGAATCCGGCTTTTCGCCGGAAGAGAGCCGGATGCTCAAGAACATCCTTGGCTTGCGCGAGCGGCGGGTCGGCGACGTCATGGTTCCGCGGGCCGACATTATTGCCGTGCAGCAGGACATCAAGCTTGGCGAGCTCGTGCGCGTATTCGAAGGCGCCAGCCATTCGCGGCTCGTCGTGTACGACGACACGCTCGATGATCCCGTCGGCATGGTGCATATCCGCGACCTGATCGCCTTCATGACCGCACGCGCGGCGGTCGATCCGGAAAAGAACGCCAAGCGCAAGAAGCCGCTGCCCGCCGATCTCGATCTGAAAGCCGTCAATCTCGGCATGCCGCTGTCGGCCACCAAGATCGTGCGCGAAATCCTGTTTGTGCCGCCGTCCATGCGGGTGATCGACCTGCTGGCGCGCATGCAGGCAACACGCATTCACCTGTCACTGGTGGTTGACGAATACGGCGGCACCGACGGCCTGGCATCGATCGAGGACATCGTCGAACAGATCGTGGGCGAGATTGCCGACGAGCATGACGAGGACGAAACGCCGGCGGTTGCGCAACAGCCCGACGGTTCCTTCATCGCGGACGCGCGTGCCAAGATCGACGACGTCATTGGCGTCGTTGGCAACGATTTTGACGTTGGTGACGCGGCGGACGATGTCGACACGATCGGAGGCTATCTCGTGACCCGCGCGGGGCGTTTGCCGATCCGTGGCGAAATCGTTCCCGGTCCCGACTTGTTCGAATTTGAAGTGCTCGATGCCGATCCACGCCGCGTCAAGCGCGTACGAATTACCCGGCTAAAAGAGCGCCGCGATCGGCCACGCGAGCCGCGCCGCCGTGGCGACGGCGATAATTTATTGGCCGGGCAGACCGCATCCCCTTCGCCGAGCGACGACGCAACCTCCAAAGATCCAGAGTCCACAACAGGCGCCCGCCGACCGTGACGCTCGCCCAATTTTCCCACGCTGTTGTCCTCGCCTTCGGCTGGCGCCGCGCGGCCATCGCACTCGCGGCCGGCGCGGCATCGGCATTGGCGATCGCGCCGTTTAATGCCTGGCCGATCTTGTTCGTCACGTTTCCAGTGCTCGTTTGGCTTGTCGATGGCTCGGCTGCCGGCCGCTGGAGCGGGGCAACAAATGCTGCTGTGGCGGGCTGGTGTTTTGGCTTCGGCTATTTCACGGCCGGCCTCTACTGGATTGGCTATGCTTTTCTCGTCGACGCAAAGACGTTTGGCTGGCTCCTACCCGTGGCGGTCGCCGGGTTGCCGGCCTATCTGGCAATTTACACCGGTCTCGGATTGGCCGCCGCCAGACTGATCTGGGTGCGTGGACCGGAACGGATCCTGGCGCTTGCCGCCACGTTGACCATTGCCGAATGGCTGCGCGGCCATCTGCTCAGCGGTTTTCCCTGGAATACATTTGGCTATGCGCTGACCGAACCGCTGGTGCTGGCACAAAGCGTTTCGCTCGTCGGCATCTGGACTCTGACATTTCTCTGTATCGCTATCTGCGCCACGCCAGCGGTGCTCGCGGACGACCCAGCCGATACCCGGCATCGATATGTTCCGCTTTTTCTCGCGGTGGCGGTGCTGGCGGGTTTTGTCGGCTACGGAGCGACAAGGCTATGGTCGCATCCGACCAGCTACGTGAATGGCGTCAAGTTGCGCATCATGCAGCCCAATCTGCCGCAGGATGACAAATTCAATTATTCGGCGAAGGCGCAGGTGATGGACCGCTACTTGCGCCTTTCGGATCGGGCCACAGGACCGCAATCTAACGGCATTCGCGATGTGACGCATTTGATCTGGCCGGAGGCAGCCTTTCCATTCTTCTTGACGCGCGAGCCAGACGCGTTGGCTCAGATCTCTGCACTGCTGAAACCGTCGACAGAATTGATCACGGGCGCCGTGCGTGCCGCATCGAACGCCAATGAACGCAACCCTCAAGCTTATAATTCGATCTACGTGATCGAGCCCGATGGCTCGATCCGCGCGGTCTACGACAAAGTCCACCTGGTTCCGTTCGGCGAATACCTGCCATTTCAGCGGCTGCTTGAGCGGCTCGGCCTGAAGCAACTCACCAAGGTCGTCGGCGGCTTTCTGTCGGGTGACCGTCGGCGCGCCATCGACATGAACGGCGCGCCAAAAATGTTGCCGCTGATTTGCTACGAGGCGATCTTCCCCGACGCTGCGGTACCGCGCGGCGAGCGGCCCGGCTGGCTGGTCAATGTCACCAATGACGGGTGGTTCGGCATCAGTACCGGCCCGTACCAACATTTCCAGCAGGCACGCGTCCTCGCCATCGCTGAAGGCTTACCCTTGGTACGTGCGGCCAATACCGGAATATCGGCGGTCATCGATCCGCTCGGCCGGATCGTCGGCGCGTTACCGCTGGGCGTAGAAGGCGTGCTCGACGCGCGTCTGCCGGCCGCAATCGACCCGCCGCCCGCCCTGAGCTACAGCAACTACATTGTAGGTCTCGTGGTCCTGCTGAGCTTGCTGATTGTGGGACGGCGCCGAATTCGCGCGTAAATTGAAGACTTTACCGGACTAGCACCAAAGTTGCCCCACGCCGCGTGCGTTGCGCGGCTCGCAATCTACCTTCAGCGGCGAATTGTCATCCTGCGAAAACTGCTGAAATCTTTCGCTTATTTCCCGATTACAGGGAATTCGCAGATTGCATTGGCGCCTTCTCTTGTGACAACTACCCCTCAAATGGGGGCATAGGAGAAATCTATGGCTAAGAAGGCACCGAATCCGATCGACAAACACGTCGGTTCGCGCGTGCGCATGCGCCGGATGATGCTGAGCATGAGTCAGGAAAAGCTCGGCGACGCCCTTAGCCTTACCTTCCAGCAAGTCCAGAAGTACGAGAAAGGCACAAACCGCATTGGCGCCAGCCGATTGCAGCAGATCGCGCAAATTCTGCAGGTTCCGGTTTCATTTTTCTTTGATGGCGCGCCACATGCGCTGGGCCATTCCGGCGGTATGAGCGAAGCGCCCTCGCCCGCCTATGTGGCGGATTTCCTGGCGACGTCCGATGGGCTTTCACTCACAAAGGCGTTTATGCGCATCAAGAGCAGCAAGCTGCGCCGCCGCATCGTCGATCTTGTCGAGCAAATCGCCGGTGTGGACTGACGCTAGGGCCCAATCCCATCGTTAACGCCGCATCTGCCCACCACTGCCCGCATCTTGACCTCCTTCGCCGCCGCTGCAAGAACCTGCCCGACATCACACGACGCGGCGGTACGGTCGCGCCACGGGAGGAGTTCAGCGGTGGCTCACACCAATTTCCTATTCACCAGCGAGTCGGTTTCCGAAGGTCACCCGGACAAGGTCTCCGACCAGATTTCCGACGCGATCCTCGATGCCTTTATCGAGAAGGACATCAAGCTCGGTATCGCCGACGATAGCCAGATCAACACGCGGCTTGGCTGCGAGACCCTATGCACCACGAATAAGATCGTGATTGCCGGCGAAGGGCGCGGCCAACTTTTCAAAACCATCAATGGCGTATCAGTGGTTGATCGCGAGCTGATCACCGAGATCGCGCGCGGCGTAGTCAAGGACATCGGCTACGACCAGAACGGCTTTTCGTACCACGGCGCCGACGTCGAGGTGCTGTTGCATGGTCAGTCGCCGGACATTGCCATGGGCGTAAATGCCAAGAAGAAAAAGGGCGGCGAGGAAGAAGGCGCCGGCGACCAGGGCATGATGTTCGGTTTCGCCTGCACCGAGAGCGAGGTCTACGAAAAGAATTCGTTCATGCCGGCGCCGATTTATTTCGCGCATAAGATCCTGAAGGTTCTCTCGACCAAGCGTCACTCCAAGCAGCTGTTCGATCTTCAGCCCGATGCCAAGAGCCAGGTGACGGTCCAATACGTCAACGGCAAGCCCGTCGGCTGCACGAAGGTCGTGGTGTCGACGCAGCACAATGAAAAGAGCCGCAACGGCAAGAAGTACACGCCCGGCATGGTCAAGGACCTGATCGCCGACGCGGTTGAGTCTGCATTGCCGAAAGGCTGGATGCCGAAGAGGCCGTCCGACTTCCTGGTCAACCCGACCGGCAACTTCGTGGTCGGCGGACCGGACGGCGACTGCGGTCTCACCGGCCGCAAGATCATCGTTGATACTTATGGCGGCTATGCGCCGCACGGCGGCGGCGCATTCTCCGGCAAGGATCCGACCAAGGTCGATCGCTCGGCAGCCTATGCCGCGCGCTATCTTGCCAAGAACGTGGTCGCCGCCGGTGTGGCCGAGCGCTGCACCATCCAGGTTGCTTACGCAATTGGCGTGGCCGATCCGATGTCGGTGCTGGTCGATACGCATGGCACCGGCAAGGTTGCCGAGAAAAAGCTCGAAAAAATTCTGCCCGAGCTGTTCCGCCTCACGCCGACCAATATCCGGCGGACTCTCAAGCTGAATAAGCCGATCTACCGGCGGACCGCGGCCTATGGTCATTTCGGACGCGCGCCCGATAAAGATGGCGGCTTCTCATGGGAAAAGACCGACCTGGCAGCCGCGATCAGAAGCGCGGTGAAGTAGCTCCGGCGTTTTCTGTCTCTCTGCTTTCGCACTATGCTGTCATGGCCGGGCTTGTCCCGGCCATCTCATTTAGGGACGCAGGGCCGTGCCACATGATTCGGGATCACCGGGACACGGCGCTCCGCGCCGGCCCGGTGATGACAAAGAGGCAAAGCGCGCCTTTTTCGGTCGCCGCAAAGGGCACCCGCTAAAACCGCGCCAGGCCGCGCTGTTCGAGACTCTATTGCCGCGATTGGCACTCGATCTCGCCAAGCCAAGCTCCGCCGATCTGCGCACGCTATTTGCAGCAACGGTCGACGATCTGCGACTCGAAATTGGTTTTGGCGGCGCTGAGCATTTGATCGCAGGGGCAAAAGCCAGCGCGCGGACCGGCTTCATCGGCACGGACGCTTTCGTCAATGCCATCGGCAAGGCCCTTGTTGCCATTGACCAGGACACACTGACAAACATCCGGCTTTATTTTGGCGACGCAAGCGAGTTGCTCGATTGGTTGCCCGACGCGGCGATTTCGCGGATCGACCTGCTCTATCCCGACCCTTGGCCAAAGCGGCGCCATTGGAAGCGTCGATTTATCCAGGATGAGAGTCTCAAGCGGCTGGCGCGCGTCTTGCGGAAAGGCGGCGAACTTCGCTTCGCAACCGACATCCCGGACTATATGGCCTATGTGCTGGCGCGCGTGCTGCGTTCGCCGGATTTCATCTGGACTGCGGAAAGCGCCGGCGACTGGCGCCTGCCCTGGCCGGAATTTTCAGGAACACGCTACGAGGCGAAGGCCAAGCGCGAGGGTCGCATCCCGGCCTATTTCATATTCCGCCGCGTTTGATTACTCGCCGGTGCCTTGCCGGACTTGCCAGAAACGCACGACGCGCTGGGCCGTGGTTGCGGTCAGCCGATCGAAATTTTCCAGTGCGGCATCGAGCGTCTGAGCCGACGGTCTGCTGCCGGGGCGCGCATTGAGAATCGCATTCACCGTCGGCCAGCCAAATCCGATAGCACGCGCGAGAATCAAGACCGGATCGGCGCGCTCACCATTCATCAACCGGTCCACTACCTCGACCGGCACCGCGCACATCGTAGCCAGGGCGGCAATTGTCTCTTCGTATTTTCCGGCTTTGGCGAATTCGGCAATATCGGCCTCTCCGAGCTTGCGCTCTTTATGAAGTGTACGCACGGCCGCAAGCGCGGCGGCGTAATTGCGCGGCGCGGCTTTCGCAGCAACCTCGTCGGTCACTTGCGCAAGAATGCGCCTAATTTCCGCCTGGGTCTCGGGCTTGGCCTTTGACAGGAGACGCCGCTGCACGACCTCGCTCGCCTGAATGAGCAGCTGGCGGAACAGGCGCGGCGGGATGTCGGTGCGCATGCCGACTTTCTCCGCCAGCACGCCGTCTTGTTCGGCGCGTTTCACCAACTTGCTGAACGCGTTGTCCGACAGTTGTGCTTGCCGATTGTTCGCAATTGAGCGCGCGACCTCCTGGTCTCCGCGCTCGACCAGAATGTCGGACAATGCTTCGCTGATCCTAAGGCGCGCCGACATTGCAAGGAGGTGCGCCTGGCTTTTGGTCTCGGCGATGTGCATCAGGTCCAGATCGGTGAGCCGCGCTTGCTTGAGGACGGGGCCGGCGACATCGATATTGTCATTCTTCGCCAGCGCGCTGACGACGCCGGGCGGCGCATTTGGAATGGGCGCGACCCGACGCGCAAGCTCGGCAAGCGCCTTGGCCTCGATTTCCACGACCAGGCAGCCGATGACGTCATCAAACAGCGCGATGTGTTCCGCGTTGAAACTCGGCGCGTAGTCGAGGAACAGAGTGGTGATACGGCGCAGCGTCTCCGCGCGCTTGTCGGCCGAGCCATGCAGGACGACATCTTCCAGCTCTGGAAGCAGCGAGGCGGGTACGCTCATACGAAACCTGCAAAACGCTATGAAATCGGCCGGGCCGGCGCTTTTACGCAAATTTAAGGGCAGATTCTGAAGGAAGGGTTAGTCGTTAACGCCGCCTCGACCCTTGCATGGTCGCGCGAAATCGCTATATTTCCGGCGTTACTAGACACCCTCATAACCGAACGGGTTTTGAGAGTGGGTCCTTCCGGGCCCGCTCTTTTTTGTTACCAAATGGCCGTAAGCGACACGTTGCACAGGAATGCGGCTTCAAGCGCCGCACCGACCGAACCTCGGATCATCATAGAACCGGGGTTGCCCGCGCGTGTCGCTGCTGTTGCCGAGCCGGTGATCGAACAGCTCGGATACCGGCTGGTTCGGGTCAAAGTATCCGCCGCAGAAGGCTGCACGGTGCAGATCATGGCGGAGCGGCCTGACGGCAGCATGACGGTGGAAGATTGCGAGACGATCTCGCGCGCACTCTCGCCAGTTCTTGACATGGCCGATCCGGTTGATCGCGCCTACCGGTTGGAGATTTCCTCACCCGGTATCGACCGACCGCTGGTCCGCAAATCTGATTTCGACCGCTTTGCCGGCCACCTGGTGAAAATTGAAATGGAAATTCCGGTGAACGGGCGGAAGCGTTTCCGCGGCGAAATCGCCGGGACCGACGGCGAGGTGGCCCGCATTCGCCGTGACGACGCGGCGGAAGGCGAAGAAGCCGAGGTACTGCTTCCGATTGAAGAGATGAGCGAAGCAAAGCTGGTGCTCACCGACGACCTGGTGGCGCAAGCCTTGCGGCGCGAAAAGGCCGCGAAACGCGAAGCACGCGAAGCGCGGAAGGAAGAACGACGCGTAGAGAGACAATCACGGCACCAGCCACAAAGGCCTGCCGCCAGAGGAGGAGAGTGAGCTATGGCTGTCAGCGCCAATCGGCTCGAGCTATTGCAAATTGCCGACGCAGTCGCGCGTGAAAAGGCAATCGACCGCGGCATCGTCATCGCCGCGATGGAGGACGCCATCGCCAAGGCTGCGCGCTCGCGTTACGGCGCGGAGACCGATGTACACGCCGAGATCGAGCCGAAGACCGGCGATCTGCGGCTCACCCGCCATATGCTGGTGACGGACGCCGTCGAAAACCCGTCCAATCAGATCACGCTCGAAGAGGCCCGCAAGCGCCACCCGGCAGCCCAGGTTGGCGACACAATTGCAGATCCGCTGCCGCCGCTGGAATACGGCCGCATCGCCGCGCAATCGGCAAAACAGGTGATCGTGCAGAAAGTGCGCGAGGCCGAGCGCGACCGGCAATATGCCGAATACAAGGATCGCATCGGGGACATCGTCAACGGTATCGTCAAGCGCGTCGAATACGGCAATGTCGTCGTCGACCTTGGCCGCGGCGAAGCGATCGTACGGCGCGATGAACTGTTGCCGCGCGAAGTGTTCCGCAACGGCGACCGCATCCGCGCCTATATCTATGACGTGCGGCGCGAGCCGCGCGGACCGCAGATTTTCCTGTCGCGCACGCATCCGCAGTTCACCGCCAAACTGTTCGCGCAGGAAGTTCCGGAAATTTATGATGGCATCGTCGAGGTCAAGGCGGTCGCGCGCGACCCCGGTTCGCGCGCCAAGATTGCAGTGATCTCGCGCGATTCTTCCGTCGACCCTGTCGGCGCCTGCGTTGGTATGCGTGGTTCACGCGTGCAGGCGGTGGTCAATGAATTACAGGGCGAGAAAATCGACATCATTCCGTGGTCACCGGACATCGCCACGTTTGTGGTGAATGCGCTGGCGCCGGCGGAAGTCGCCAAGGTCGTGCTCGACGAAGACAAGGAGCGCATCGAGGTCGTGGTGCCGGATCAGCAACTGTCGCTGGCCATCGGCCGCCGCGGCCAGAATGTGCGGCTCGCCTCCCAGCTGACTGGCTGGGATATCGACATCCTGACCGAGCAGGAAGAATCCGAACGCCGCCAGGCCGAGTTCGAAAACCGCACGAAGATTTTCGTGGAAGCGCTGAATCTCGACGAAGTCGTCGGACAACTGCTTGCTTCGGAGGGTTTCGGCTCGATCGAGGAACTCGCGATGGTCGATGAAAAGGAAATCGCCAGCATCGAAGGCTTCGATGAGGATACCGCGCGCGAGCTGCAGGAGCGCGCCAAGGAATATCTCGACAAGCAGGAAGCTGAACTTGACGCCAAGCGCGTCGACCTCGGCGTCGACGATGCGCTCAAGGATGTACCGGGCGTCACCACGAGGATGCTGGTCGCCTTCGGCGAGAACGGCGTGAAGACGGTGGAAGACCTCGCCGGTTGTGCGACCGACGATCTCACCGGCTGGACCGAGCGCAAGGACGGTGAATCCAAGCACGAGCCTGGCTTCCTCGATGGCCTCGATATTTCACGTGAAGACGCTGAGCACATGATCATGCAGGCACGGGTGAAAGCGGGCTGGGTAACGGAGGCTGAAATTGCGCCTCCGCCGGCTGCTGAAGTGCCAGCAGAAGAAGAAACAGAAGCGCAGGCATAAGGAGCGGGACAGCGACGATGCTGGCAATTGCGCAGGACAGCGAACTCGATCGCGGGGCGACCAGTGTCGCCCCGGGGACCGAGCGCACCTGCGCGCTGACCCGCGAGCTTAAGCCGGTGGCGGAAATGATCCGCTTCGTGGTGGGCCCGGCCGGCGATGCCGTGCCCGACGTCAAACGCAAGCTGCCCGGCCGCGGCATCTGGGTCACTGCAACCCGCGACGCAATCGAAGATGCAAGGAAGCGCAATGTCTTCGTTCGCGGTTTCAAGCGGGACGTCCGCGTTGCCTCTGACCTGGCGGCACAAACCGAAGAGCTGATCGAAAGTGCCGCACTTGACGCCTTGGCAATGGCGGGCAAGGCCGGCGCTGTCGCCACCGGTTTTTCCAAGGTCGAGGCGGCGTGCGGCGGGGACGACATCCTGGCGCTGATCCACGCCGCTGACGCCAGCGACGATGGCAAGCGCAAATTGGCGGCCGCGTTGCGCCGCAATAGTGCCGGAGAATCGCGCGGAATCGCGGTGATCGACGCGTTTACCGGCGTCCAATTGGATTTGGCATTGAACCGCCCAAATGTGGTACATGCTGCCCTGCTTGCCCGGCCCGGGAGCAAGACATTTCTCGCGCGTGTTGCGCGTTTGACGTGCTTCCGGACCGGAATTTCGCCCGATGCAGTTAGCGCCCATGCGCCGACCGACGGCGCACAAGGACACAGTACGGAATGAGCGAAACGAAGAACCCTGGCGAAAAGAAACTCAGCGTTGGCAAGCTGACGCTGAAGCCGCGTACCGAAACGGGCGTGGTGCGTCAGAGCTTTAGCCATGGCCGCAGCAAGCAAGTCGTGGTTGAGAAGGTTAAACGCCGTGCCGTCGGCGGGCCGGGCGAAGCCAAAGCCGAACCGGCACCTGTCGTCGAGACGAAGAAGCCCGCTCCGAGCAAAACACCGGCACCGGCGCCGACTGCACGCGCAGGAGCGTCGCAGACCGAGGCAAAGCCGAAAGCGTCGGGCGTCGTGCTGCGCACCCTCACCGAGGAAGAGCGCAGTGCACGTGCGCATGCGCTCGCCGATTCTCGCGTGCGCGAAGCCGAAGAGCGCAAGATCGCCGAAGAAGAAGCACGCCGCCGCGCAGGCCGCGAGTTGGTCGATCGCAGCGAGCGGGAAGCGGCTGAGGCGCGCAAGCGCGAGGAAGATGAACGGCGCAAGCACGACGAGGAAACCAAACGCAAAGCCGGCGAAGTCGCCAAGAAGCGCTTCGGCGTCGACGATACCGCTCGGGCCGGACCGGGAGCCCGCCTCGCGCTCGAGGCCGATGACGAGGAAGCCCCTCGTCCGCGTCGGCCCGGCGCTGCACGCGCACCGGCCGCGCCGCGGCCTGCCCCGCGCGCCGGCGTCGAAAAGCAGCGCGGCCGCCTGACACTGGTCACTGCGCTGCGCGCCGACGAAGTCCGCGAGCGCTCTGTTGCTTCGTTCCGCCGCCGCACGCAACGTCTCAAAGGCATCGCGTCCAACGAACCCAAAGAAAAGCTTGTACGCGAGGTGACAATTCCTGAAGCGATCACCATCCAGGATCTCGCTAACCGCATGTCGGAACGTGCGGTCGATGTCATTCGCTTGCTGATGAAGCAAGGGCAAATGGTGACGATCAACGACGTGATCGACGCCGATACAGCCCAACTAATCGCCGAGGAAATGGGCCACAGCGTGCGCCGCGTGGCCGAAGCGGACGTCGAAGAAGGCCTGTTCGATGTTGCCGACGACCCGGCGCTGCTTACGCCGCGCGCGCCTGTCGTCACCGTGATGGGCCACGTCGACCACGGCAAGACGTCGCTGCTCGATGCCATTCGGTCTTCCGATGTGGCGGCGGGTGAAGCCGGCGGCATCACCCAGCACATCGGCGCTTATCAGGTGACGGCGCCGTCGGGCGCCAAGATCACATTCATCGATACGCCGGGTCACGCCGCGTTCACCGCAATGCGCGCGCGCGGCGCAAAGGTCACCGACATCGTCGTGCTGGTTGTCGCCGCCGACGATGGCGTAATGCCGCAGACAATCGAGGCAATCCACCACGCCAAGGCGGCGAAGGTGCCGATCATTGTCGCCATCAACAAGATCGACAAACCGGATGCCAAGCCGGATCGCGTGCGCACGGACTTGCTGCAGCACGAAATCCAGGTCGAATCGATGGGCGGCGAAGTGGTCGACGTCGAGGTGTCCGCCACCAAGAAGACGAACATCGACAAGCTGCTCGAAATGCTCGGCTTGCAGGCGGAAATCCTCGATCTCAAGGCCGATCCAAACCGCGCGGCAGAAGGCACCGTGATCGAGGCCAAGCTTGATCGAGGCCGCGGTCCCGTCGCCACAGTGCTGATCCAGCGCGGAACGCTCCGGGTTGGCGATCTGGTGGTGGCCGGCGCTGAGTGGGGCCGTGTGCGAGCGCTGGTATCGGACACCGGTGCGCCGATCGAAACGGCTGGACCGTCGACGCCTGTCGAAGTGCTCGGATTCTCCGGAACGCCGGACGCCGGCGACCGCCTGGCCGTGGTCGACAACGAGGCACGTGCGCGCGAGGTCACCGACTACCGCGCCCGCCAGAAACGCGAGAAAACAGCTGCGCGCGCCACCGGCATGCGCGGCTCGCTCGAGCAGATGATGGCGCAGGCCAAGACTTCAGGCCGCAAAGAGTTTCCGCTGGTCATCAAGGCCGACGTTCAAGGATCGCTTGAAGCCATCGTTGGGGCGCTCGACAAGCTCGGCACCGATGAAGTGGCCGCGCGTGTCCTGCATGCCGGCGTCGGCGGTATTTCGGAATTTGATGTAACACTCGCTGAAGCCTCAGGCGTGCCGATCATCGCGTTCAATGTGCGCGCCAACAAGGAGGCGCGCGAGTTGGCCGAACGCGCCGGCATCGAGATCCGCTACTACAACATCATCTACGACCTCGTAGACGACGTTAAAAAGGCAATGTCGGGCCTGCTGCCGCCGACGTTGCGCGAGACAATGCTCGGCAACGCGCAGATCCTCGAGATCTTCAACGTCTCCAAGGTCGGCAAGATCGCCGGCTGCAAGGTCACCGACGGCACGGTCGAACGCGGCGCCAATGTCCGTTTGATCCGCGACAACGTCGTGATCCACGAGGGCAAGCTGAGCCAACTCAAACGCTTCAAGGATGACGTGCGCGAGGTCGGCGCCGGCATGGAATGCGGCATGGCCTTCGAGGACTACCAGGACATGCGGCAAGGCGACGTGATCGAATGCTACCGGGTGGAGCAGATTCAGCGCTCGCTGTAAGTCCGAGTCTCGGCAGCGTAGGTAGAAATCACTCCGCCTTCTCCACTGTCAGCGGCTTGTCCCGGGCATCCCGACGAGGAAGGCACGACGCGTGCCCTTCCAAGCGAGATGGCCGGGAAAAGCCCGGCCATGACGAATGAAATTTCTGGATTAACATGCCACGAAGCAAGAAAAATCACCGCGATGCGGCACCCGGAGGCTCACAACGCCAGTTGCGCGTGGGTGAATTGGTGCGCCACGCGCTCGCCGAAATGCTGACCCGCGGCGAGGTGCACGATCCGGTCATCGAGAAACATCTCGTGACGGTGCCGGAAGTGCGTATGACCGCCGACCTGCGGCTTGCCACCGTTTACGTCATGCCGCTCGGCGGCCGCGATGCCGAAGAAGTCGTCGCCGCATTCGAGCGGCACAAGAAATTCCTGCGCGCCGAACTGGCTCACCGCATCAACCTTAAATTCGCACCGGATATTCGTTTCCGCGTCGATGAACGGTTCGCCGAGGCGGACCGCATCGAGAAACTGCTGCACTCGCCGGAAGTAAAACGCGACCTGGATCATAAGGACGAAAAGTGAGCGAGCGCGAGATCGACGATCTTATTCGCCCGCACGCCGAGGAGCAGCCCAACGGGTCCGCGCAGAGCGCGGCCCGAGGGCAGGCTCCAGCGGCGGCTTCAGGCGCGCGGCAAAAGCAAAAGAAGCGCGACAAACGTGACGTGCACGGCTGGGTCGTGCTCGACAAACCTGTCGGCATGACATCAACCCATGCGGTCAGCGTCATAAAGCGGCTGTTCAGCGCCAAACGCGCAGGCCACGCCGGCACGCTCGATCCACTCGCTTCCGGCGCGCTGCCAATCGCCCTGGGCGAAGCGACCAAGACGGTTCCGTTCGTCATGGACGGACGCAAGATCTATCGCTTCACCGTACGCTGGGGCGAGGAACGCGACACTGATGACGCGGAGGGCCGTGCAATCGCAACCAGCGATCAGAGGCCATCCGCGGAATCGATCCGGGCCCTGCTCCCGTCTTTCACAGGCACCATTCAGCAGGTGCCGCCACGTTATTCGGCGATCAAGATCGAGGGCGAGCGCGCCTATGATCTCGCCCGTGACGGCGAGGAGGTAACGCTCGCTGCAAGGCCGGTCGAGATCGGCCGGCTGGAACTCGTTAACGTCCCCGACCCCGACCATGCCGTGCTTGAGGCCGAATGCGGCAAAGGGACCTATGTGCGCTCGTTGGCCCGCGATCTTGGCCGCACTTTGGGCTGTTTCGGCCATGTCAGCGCCCTGCGGCGCGCGGCGGTAGGGCCGTTCGGCGAAGAAACCATGATTCTACTGGAACAATTGGAGGCCCTATGCCATAGAGCCGCGTCCGGCGAGGCGAGCCTCGCGGACGCTCTAATGCCCGTTGAAACCGCGCTGGACGACATCCCGGCGCTGGCTGTCAGCCGGGCAGATGCGGCAAGGCTTCAAAGAGGCCAAGCCGTTTTGTTGCGCGGACGGGACGCACCCAATTTCCGCGGCACAATCTACGTGACGGTATCAGGCGAACTTTTGGCCCTGGCCGAACTGGATCGTGGCGAAATCGTCCCCAAGCGCGTGTTCAACCTCGCCGGCCTGATGGGCAGAGCCGTGCGTAAGAAAGGATGACCGATGTCGGTGACCGCCGGCCGCAAGGCCGAAGTAATAAAGACGTATGCCAAAAAGCCCGGAGACACCGGATCGCCGGAAGTGCAAGTGGCGATTCTGTCCGAGCGCATCAACAATCTCACCGAGCATTTCAAAGCCCACGTCAAGGACAATCACTCCCGTCGTGGGTTGCTCAAGATGGTGGGGCAGCGCCGCCAGCTCCTCGATTACCTGCGGCGCACCAATGAAGCGAGCTACAAGCATTTGATCGAGAAACTCGGCATTCGCCGATGATTTATTCCGCGCAGGGCGCATGTGCCCTGTGCGTTTCGTGCAGCGAATGCGTGTGACGCGTTCGCTCGACTCCGCCGGCAGCGATAGGCGCGGCCGGCAATTTGGCAAGAGCCGATAAGGATCGCCTCTTGCGGCAAGGCAAGGTTCGAAACGCCATGGCAGGATCGCCAGACGCTGTTGCTCCCCGCACCGCGGTGATGTGCGACAGCTTCTCGCCGTCTTGCTCATGGCTTTCGGGGCTCGCCGAAAACCATGAAAGACTGAAGCAATGTTCGATAAGCATTCCGTTGAGCTCGATTGGGGTGGGCGCAAGCTAACCCTCGAGACCGGCCGCGTCGCGCGCCAGGCTGACGGCGCCGTACTCGCCACCTACGGCGAGACCACCGTGCTCGCCGCCGTCGTGGCGGCCAAGCAGCCGAAGGAAGGAATCGATTTCCTTCCGCTCACCGTCAACTACACAGAAAAATATTACGCGGCTGGGCGCATTCCGGGCGGCTACTTCAAGCGTGAGCGCGGTCCGACCGAAAAGGACACGTTGACGTCGCGCCTGATCGACCGTCCGATCCGCCCGCTGTTCGCCGACGGCTGGCGTTGCGATACGCAGGTCACCATCACCGTGCTGTCGCACGACATGGAGAATGACCCCGACATCGTCGCGATGGTCGCGGCCTCTGCTGCACTCACGCTGTCCGGCGCCCCGTTCATGGGGCCGATTGCGGGCGCACGCGTTGGCTTCATCAACAACGAGTATGTGCTCAATCCCTCGCTCGACGAGATGCCGGAGAGCCAGCTCGACCTCGTCATCGCCGGCACGCAGGACGCGGTGATGATGGTGGAATCGGAAGCCAAGGAGCTGTCCGAAGAGATCATGCTTGGCGCGGTGATGTTCGGCCACCGGCACTTCCAGCCGGTGATCGAGGCCATCATCAAGCTTGCCGAAAAAGCGGCGAAGGAGCCGCGCGAGCTGACCGCCCCCGATCACAAGGCGCTGGAAAAGGAAATTCTCGGGCTCGCCGAGAAGGACCTGCGCGCGGCCTATTCGATCGTGAAGAAACAGGACCGCCAGAACGCCGTCGCCGCCGTCAAGGAAAAGGTGATGGCGCATTTCTTCCCCGAAGGCGCCGAGCCAACATACGACAAACTCGCAGTTGCAGGCGTGTTCAAGGAGCTCGAGGCCAAGATCGTTCGCTGGAACATTCTCGACACCAAGAAACGCATCGACGGCCGCGACCTCAGCACCGTGCGCCCGATTGTCGCCGAAGTCGGCGTGCTGCCGCGGACTCACGGCTCGGCACTGTTCACGCGTGGGGAAACCCAGGCACTGGTCGTGGCAACGCTAGGCACCGCGGAGGATGAGCAATTCATCGACGCGCTGCAGGGAACCTATAAAGAGACGTTCCTGCTGCATTACAATTTCCCGCATTATTCGGTGGGCGAGACCGGCCGCACGGGTGCGCCGGGCCGGCGCGAAATCGGCCATGGCAAGCTTGCGTGGCGCGCGATCCACCCGATGCTGCCGACGCCGGCCGAATTCCCCTACACCATCCGCGTCGTCTCGGAGATTACCGAATCGAACGGCTCATCGTCGATGGCATCTGTATGCGGCTCCTCGCTCGCGCTGATGGATGCCGGCGTGCCGCTCAAGCGGCCGACCGCAGGTATCGCCATGGGCCTCATTCTCGAGGACAAGCGCTACGCGGTATTGTCCGACATCCTCGGTGATGAGGATCATCTCGGCGATATGGACTTCAAGGTGGCGGGCACCGAACAGGGCGTCACGTCATTGCAGATGGACATCAAGATCGCCGGCATCAATGAGGAGATCATGAAGGTTGCCCTCGCGCAGGCGAAGGACGGCCGCATGCACATCCTTGGCGAAATGGCAAAGGCACTCACCGCGGCACGCGCCGAACTGGGTGAGCACGCCCCGCGCATCGAGATGTTCAAGATTCCGACCGACAAGATCCGCGAAGTGATCGGTACCGGCGGCAAAGTGATCCGCGAGATCGTCGAGAAGACCGGCGCCAAGATCAACATCGAGGACGATGGCTCGGTGAAGGTCGCTTCCGCCGACGGCGAGTCGATCAGAGCCGCCATCAAGTGGATCAAGTCGATCGCTTCCGATCCAGAGGTCGGCGTCATTTACGACGGCACTGTGGTGAAAACGATGGACTTCGGCGCCTTCGTGAACTTCTTCGGCGCCAAGGACGGGCTGGTGCACATCAGCCAGCTTGCCGCCAATCGCGTCAACAAGGTCACCGACGTGGTCAAGGAAGGCGACAAGGTCAAGGTGAAGCTGCTCGGCGTAGATGAGCGCGGCAAGGTGCGCCTGTCCATGAAAGCAGTCGATCAGGCCACCGGCGAAGACCTCGAGCAAAAAGGCGGCGCGCCGCAACAGGCGGCCGGCGGCGGCGCTGAATAAGCAAAAGGTTTTAACGAGACCAAAGGGCGGCCCGCATGGCCGCCCTTTTTATTTTGCATGATAGCGGAGCTGGCGGAGCGTTATCATGGTAGTGACCCGGCCGATAAGGTATGCTTATCGCTTGGCCCAAACAATTCGATTAGACGTGATTGGAACGGCTTCATATAAGCGCCGCAGGCGCGTGCCACATTTCCTGTTCCAGTCACCTTAGGCGCGCGCAGTTTCAGTGGAGGACGTGATTCATGGACGCAAAGACCAACGACAAAAGCGCGGGCAAGTGCCCGTTTACAGGCGGTACCCGCGGACACATGAACCGCGACTGGTGGCCGAACACGCTGGACGTTTCGGTTCTTCACCAGCACTCCACTCTGTCCGATCCGATGGGCGAGGCGTTTGACTACGCCAAGGAGTTCAAGAGCCTCGACCTCAAGGCCGTCATCAAGGATCTACGCGCCCTCATGACGGACTCGCAGCCCTGGTGGCCGGCCGACTTCGGTCATTACGGCGGATTGTTCATCCGTCTAGCGTGGCACGCGGCGGGCACGTACCGCATCACCGACGGTCGCGGCGGCGCCGGCACCGGCCAGCAGCGCTTCGCGCCACTGAATTCCTGGCCGGATAACGCGAACCTCGACAAGGCGCGCCGCCTGCTGTGGCCGATCAAGCAGAAGTACGGCAAGAAAATCTCGTGGGCCGATCTGCTGGTCCTCGTCGGCAACGTTGCGCTGGAGTCGATGGGCTTCAAGACCTTCGGATTCGCCGGCGGCCGCGCCGATGTCTGGGAGCCTGAAGAACTCTTCTGGGGTCCTGAAGGAAGCTGGCTCGGCGACGAACGCTACAGCGGCGAACGCCAGCTGGCGGAGCCGCTCGGCGCGGTGCAGATGGGCCTGATCTACGTCAATCCGGAAGGTCCGAACGGCAATCCGGACCCGGTCGCAGCAGCCAAGGACATTCGCGAAACCTTCTTCCGCATGGCGATGAACGACGAAGAGACCGTCGCGCTGATCGCGGGCGGCCACACCTTCGGCAAGACCCACGGCGCCGGCGATCCGTCGCTGATCGGTGCGGAGCCAGAAGGCGCTGACATCGAGGACCAAGGCCTCGGCTGGAAGAGCAAATATGGCACCGGCATTGGCGCCGACGCCATCACCGGCGGCCCGGAAGTCACCTGGACGCAGACGCCGACGAAGTGGAGCAACTTCTTCTTCAAGAACCTGTTCGAAAACGAGTGGGAACTGACGAAGAGCCCGGCCGGCGCCAAGCAGTGGAAGGCGAAGAGTGCGCAAGCCGACATCCCGGACGCCTTCGACACGTCGAAAAAGCATGTGCCGACGATGCTGACGACGGACCTGTCGCTGCGGTTCGACCCAGCTTACGAGAGGATTTCGCGGCGGTTCTATGAACATCCGGACCAGTTCGCGGACGCGTTTGCCCGCGCCTGGTTCAAGCTCACGCATCGCGACATGGGCCCGCGCGCGCGCTACCTCGGCCCGCTCGTGCCGAAGGAAACGCTGATCTGGCAGGACCCGATCCCGGCTGCCAATCGCAACCGGATCAACGATAAGGACATCGCGGTACTGAAGCGCAAGATCCTGGCGAGCGGCCTGTCGGTGTCGCAACTGGTCTCGACAGCATGGGCGTCGGCCTCGACCTTCCGCGGTTCAGACAAGCGCGGTGGCGCGAACGGCGCACGCGTTCGCCTGAGCCCGCAGAAGGATTGGGACGTGAACAATCCCGTCGAGCTGACGAAGGTGCTCAAGAAACTCGAAGCGATCCAGCAGACGTTCAACAAGTCGGCCAAGGGCGGCAAGAAAGTCTCGCTTGCCGACCTGATCGTTCTCGGCGGCAGCGCGGCGGTCGAAAAGGCCGCAAAGGCCGCCGGGGTTGCCGTGAAGGTTCCCTTCACGGCGGGCCGCATGGACGCATCGCAGGAGCAGACCGACGTCGATAGCTTTGCGCCGCTCGAGCCGCGTGCCGACGGATTCCGCAACTATGTCGCAGGCAAGCAGCAATTTATGGCGCCGGAGGAAGCGCTGGTGGATCGGGCGCAACTGCTGCGGCTGACAGCGCCGGAGATGACGGCTCTCGTCGGCGGCCTGCGCGTGCTCGGCGCCAATGCCGGCGGGTCCAAGCACGGCGTCTTTACCAAGAAGGTCGGGACGCTCACCAATGACTTCTTCGTCAACCTGCTCAGCATGAGCACGGAGTGGTCTCCGGCCAGTGACAACGTGTACGAAGGCCGCGACCGCAAGACGAAGGCGATCAAGTGGAGCGGCACGCGCGTCGACCTGATCTTCGGGTCGCACTCGCAGCTCAGGGCGCTGGCGGAAGTCTATGGCTGCGCGGACGCCAAGGAAAAATTCGTGAGGGATTTCGTAGCAGCCTGGACCAAGGTGATGAACGCCGATCGATTCGATATGGCCTGATCGCTGCAGTTATGATTGTCACCACCGGGCTTGTCCCGGTGGCTCCGCTCAGGAGAGCACAGTGCCTTCCTAAGCGAGATGGCCGGAACAAGTCCGGCCATGACAGGGATGGAAAACGAAAGGCTGGGTCTCCGCGTCCCGCGGGGACGAACGGGTTACTTGTCGTTACCGCCGTTTTCCACCGCACCGCCGGCTGATTTCAGCGCCTCCGGGTGCGGCATGGCGATGACGTTGTAGCCACTATCGACGAAGTGCACTTCGCCGGTAACGCCGGTCGACAGATCGGACAGCAGATAAAGTCCGGCGCCGCCCAATTCTTCCAGCGTCACGCCACGCCCGAGCGGAGAGTACTTCTGCTGGAACGCAAACATGTAGCGCGCGTCGGTAATGCCGGCGCCGGCAAGCGTGCGGATCGGTCCTGCCGAAATCGCATTGACGCGGATCTTCTGCGGACCGAAATCAACTGCAAGGTAGCGCACCGAAGCTTCCAGCGCGGCTTTCGCAACGCCCATGACGTTATAGTTCGGCATGGCGCGCAGGCCGCCATTGTAGGTCAGCGTCACCATGGAACCGCCGTTCGGCATCAGCGCGGACGCTCGCTTTGCAGCCTCAGTGAACGCATAGCAGGAGATCACCATCGTGCGGATGAAGTTCTCGCGCGTGGAATCGGCGTAGCGGCCCTTCAGCTCGTTCTTGTCGGAAAAGGCGACGGCGTGCACGAGGAAATCCATCGTGCCCCACTTATTCTTGATCTCATCGAACACCGCATCGACCGAGGCGATGTCCTCCACGTCGCAAGGCATCACAAACGTTGAGCCCGTCTGCTCGGCGAGCGGCTTCACGCGCTTGGCGAGGGCATCGCCCTGATAGGTAAAGGCAAGCTGGGCGCCGTGCGAGGCCAGCGTCTTTGCAATTCCCCAGGCGATCGAGTGGTCATTGGCGACCCCCATCACCAGTCCGCGCTTTCCGTCCATCAGCCCCGGCATTTTGCACCTTAGGTCGTCGTCATTCCGGGGCGCGAGCGAACCCGGAATCCAGATACTTGGCTCTGGATTCCGGGTCCGGCCCTTCGGGCCGTCCCGGAATGACCGGAAGTTTGACTACGCATCAAGCCGCTTGAATACAACCGAAGCATTGGTGCCGCCGAACCCGAACGAATTCGACAACACGCAGCCGAGCTTCACGTTGTCCTGACGCTCGCGCACGATCGGCATGTCTGCAAAAGCTGGATCGAGATTCTCGATATTGGCGCTTTCGCAAATGAACCCGCTCTGCATCATCAGCAGCGAATAGATGGCTTCCTGGACGCCGGTGGCCCCAAGCGAATGCCCGGTGAGTGATTTGGTTGCGGAGATCGGCGGACACTTCGCGCCGAACACTTCGCGGATCGCCTCGATTTCCTTGATGTCGCCGATCGGCGTCGAGGTCGCGTGCGGGTTGATGTAGTCGACCGGTGCTTTGACGTTCTCCAGCGCCTGGTTCATGCAGCGCACCGCGCCTTCGCCGGAAGGCGCCACCATATCGTAGCCATCGGACGTCGCGCCGTAGCCGGCAACTTCCGCATAGATCTTGGCGCCACGCGCCTTGGCATGTTCGAGCTCTTCCAGGACCAGCACGCCGGCGCCGCCGGCAATGACGAAGCCGTCGCGGTCCTTATCGTATGCGCGCGACGCCTTGTGCGGCGTATCGTTATATTTCGATGACATCGCGCCCATGGCATCGAACAGGACCGAGAGCGACCAATCCAGTTCCTCGCAGCCGCCGGCGAAGATCAGATCTTGTTTGCCCCATTGAATGAGCTCGGCAGCATTGCCGATGCAATGATTGGATGTCGCACAAGCGGATGAAATCGAATAGTTCACGCCCTTGATCTTGAACCAGGTGGCAAGTGTCGCGGAAGCTGTCGACGACATGGCCTTTGGAACCGCGAATGGACCGACCCGCTTCGGCCCCTTTGTGCGCGCAGTATCAGCCGCGTCGATCAGCGCGCGACATGATGGGCCACCCGAGCCCATGATGATCCCGCTGCGCACATTGGAAATATCCGATTCCTCAACGCCGGAATCGCGGATCGCCTGCTCCATGGCAACGTGGTTCCAGGCAGCGCCGCCACCGAGAAAGCGCAGAGCGCGGCGGTCGACGACCCCTTCCGGATCGAGGCTCGGCGCACCGTGCACCTGGCTGCGGAAGCCAAGTTCCGCATATTTGTCGGCGCGCACGATACCGGACTTGGCCTCACGGAGGCTCGCCAGCACTTCCTGCGTATTGTTGCCGATGGATGAGACAATGCCCATTCCGGTGACGACGACACGTCGCATAGTCGTTTTACCCTTAAAAACTCACCGCGGTTGTTGCTGATCAGACCACAGATTGGCCGGTTGAAGCGTTTCCGCAAGGCCCCCCGCCGGGCTCAGGCCCCGCTCGGCTGCAAAGCCTCTTCCTGCTTGAACAGGCCGACCTTCAAATCGCTGGCGCGGTAAATGACAGTGCCGTCCGCCGAGAGCCAACCGTCGGCAACACCAAGCACCAGCTTCGAGCGCATGACACGTTTGATATCGATACCGTAGATAACTTTCTTGACGGTCGGCAGCACCTGGCCCGAAAATTTCAGTTCGCCCAGGCCGAGCGCCCTGCCCTTGCCTGGCGCGCCAAGCCAGCCGAGAAAAAATCCAACCATCTGCCACAACGCGTCGAGACCGAGGCATCCCGGCATCACCGGATCGCCCTTGAAGTGGCAAAGGAAAAACCAGAGGTCCGGCTTTACGTCGAGTTCGGCGCGGATCATCCCTTTGCCATGCGCGCCGCCTTCTTCACTGATTTCGGCAATACGGTCGAACATCAGCATTGGCGGAAGCGGTAATTGTGCATTGCCGGGGCCGAAGAGTTCCCCGCGGCCACAAGCAAGCAAATCTTCGTATTCGAAGCTGTGCCGTCGGCTGTCCATTGGCGTTGCGTCCCCTGCCACGGGGCTTGGCTGAATTCCCATGCCCGAGTTGGTAACATACCAAGTCTAAGCGGCAAAGGTGGCGAGAGCGCGAGACGCGTGCGGGTTTCTCTCGCCAAAACCCTTGAAAACACTATGTTACTCTTAGTTGCGAGCCAGTTGCATCAACGGGGTCAATTTCGTATATGTTGCAGATGAAACAGTTTTTCGCTGGCTTGCATCGCAAGCTGGCTGTTCAGGCGTAACCAGAAATGACCCCGACCCGACAGACGGCATTGCCGAAGATAAAAGCCGCCGAGCACGCTTCGGACCGCTCGGCGCTGACCGGATGTCCGTGGCACGACGTCAAGGCAATGCTGCGCCAGGTCGGCTTGCGTCCGACCCGCCAGCGCATGGCGCTGGGCTGGATCCTCTTCGGCAAGGGCGATCGCCACCTCACCGCTGAAATGCTTTACGAAGAAGCGAGCCGCGCGAAAGTGCCGGTATCGCTGGCCACGATCTACAACACGCTTCACCAGTTTACGGAAGTCGGCTTGCTGCGGCAGGTCGCGGTCGACGGCTCAAAGGCCTATTTCGACACCAATGCCACGGCGCATCATCACTTCTTCATCGAAGGCGAGGATGAGGTACTCGATATTCCTGGTGCGGAAGTTCTCATCGGCAAGACGCCGACGCCGCCGGAAGGTTTCGAGATTACGCGTGTCGACGTCGTCGTGCGCCTACGCCGGAAGAGCTGAGAAAACTTATCGTACCAGCTGGGGAATTTGGTTAGTCATGGCCGGGCTTGTCCCGGCCATCTCGCTTAGTTGGGCACTGTGCGTCCATAAGCGGGATCGCACCGGAAGTCGGGCGATGACAGAAAAAGTGCACCGGAATTAGTTAGTCCACCTTTTCATTCGGATAAGCGCCCCACAGCCGCTCCTGCTGAATATATCCGTCGAAACCCCTACCGATGAATTGGCACCAGCTGCCATTGCACGATTTCAGCGCGCCCAGCACGCCCGATTGGAGCTTGGCCGTAACCGGCAATTCGACATCCGCACTTTCGTAGAGCGGGACCAGCTCATCCTTCGATTTGGGCACGACGACTGCCGTGCGCTTGCCCGACAACAGCGTGTGATAGACCCAGCCTTCCGCGCCTTCCCAGTCGCGAATGCGCCGCCAGTTCTCGAACTCGGCCGTGATCTCTACCGGCATGCCGACATGGGTATAGACCCAACGGACCTCCTGATCCTTGTTGGGACCGGAGCGAGCATTGACCCGATCGGACTTGAGGCTGACAAATCGCGGAATCGGGAGGCCGCTGACGGAGCCGGTCGTGGCGTCGCCGGCAGACCAGGCCAGGCCCCCCTGCATTGCAATGAAGCCGGCCGCCAGTGCGGCCCCGCAAAGCGCAGTCCGGAAGCTTTGTGTTGTCACGGCCATCTGGTAGGAAAAAGAATGAGTTTCGTCCCCAACGCGCGTGTGCGCAGTGTGGGCGAGCACGGTTAATGAGGGCTGAATCGGCGCTTCCCTTGGGTGGTATCGGCGCCATCGCCACGGTTGAGAGCAATGCCGAAAGCCAAGAAACCGGTCGTCATTGTCACCCGCAAGCTGCCCAACTCCGTCGAGCTGCGAATGCGGGAACTTTTCGACGCCCGGCTCAATCCCGACGACAAGCCAATGACGCAAAGTCAGCTCGCGGAAGCGGCGAAGGTCGCCGATGTCCTGGTGCCCACCGTCACCGACCGCATCGACGCCTCGGTGCTCAGCAAGTCTGGTGAACAGCTCAAGCTGATCGCCAATTTCGGCAATGGCGTCGACAATATCGATGTCGCGACCGCTGTTCAGCGTGGCATTACCGTCACCAACACGCCGGGCGTTCTGACCGAGGACACCGCTGACATGACCATGGCACTGATCCTGACGGTGCCGCGCCGGCTGGTCGAGAGCTCGCAGGTCCTGACATCGGACAAGGATTGGACTGGCTGGTCGCCGACCTGGATGCTCGGCCACCGGATCTGGGGCAAGCGGCTCGGCATTATCGGGATGGGGCGCATCGGCCAGGCGGTCGCACGTCGCGCGCGCGCCTTCGGCCTGCAAATCCATTACCACAACCGCCGACGCGTCGCGCCCAAGATCGAAGAGGAACTCGACGCCACCTATTGGGAGAGCCTCGACCAGATGCTGGCCCGTATGGACATCGTGTCGGTCAATTGTCCGCACACGCCGGCAACCTATCACCTGCTTTCCGCGCGCCGGCTCAAGATGTTGCGGCCGGAAGCGTTTGTCGTGAATACATCACGCGGTGAAGTGATCGACGAGAATGCCCTCGCCCGCCTGATCGAGTTCAGGCGACATCGCCGGTGCCGGCCTCGACGTGTTTGAGCACGAGCCCGCGGTCAATCCAAAGCTGGTCAAGCTTGCCCGCGCAGGAAAGGTTGTGCTGTTGCCGCACACCGGCTCGGCGACGATCGAGGGCCGGATCGACATGGGCGAGAAGGTCATCATCAACATCAAGACCTTCATGGATGGGCATCGGCCGCCGGATCGCGTCCTGCCGTCGATGTTGTAAGTCGGGGCCGACGGCCCTTATGACGTGAAGACGGCCCGCGCGTGCGCGGGCCTTTTGCAGCCGGACCGAGTGCTACCCTCGATGTTGTGAGAGATCCCTGATCGTCGGCTTGTTGCCGCTCAGTGGATTGTCCGGATCCCACGCATAGCTCAACGTCTCGAACCGCATCGAGCGGGCGTCGACCATGAGCAGGCGGCCGACAAGACCTTCACCGAAGCCGACGATTTCACGGATGATTTCCAACGCCATCAGCGAGCCGAGCACGCCCGGGAGCGCGCCCAGGATGCCGGCTTCGGCGCACGCCGGCACGGTGCCGGCCGGTGGCGGCTCGGGAAAAAGACAGCGGTAAGTCGGATTGCGCGTTCCGTCAGCGCGCGTTTCGTGCGCGCGAATGGACGTGAGCGAGCCATCGAAGGTGCCGACCGCCGCGGTGACGAGAGGTTTCTTTGCAAAGTAGCAGGCATCGGAGACGAGATAACGGGTTGCGAAGTTATCCGATCCATCCGCGATGATGTCGTAACGCGAAATCAGATCGAGCGCATTGGCTGCCGTCAGCCGCACGCGGTGTGCCTCGATGCTCACATGCGGATTGAGGCCCTGCACCGCTTCGCCGGCACGCTCAACTTTAGGCTCGCCGATGTCGCGCGTTGAAAAAATGACCTGACGCTGCAAGTTCGACAATGACACATCATCATCATCGACCACACCGAGTGTGCCGACGCCGGCCGCGCCCAAGTAGAGCAGCACAGGCGCGCCGAGACCGCCGGCACCCACGACCAGCACGCGCGCTGCCTTCAGCTTCGTCTGGCCGGGACCACCGACCTCGCGCAGCACGATGTGACGGGCGTAGCGTTCGAGTTCTTGGGCATCGAGCATTGTGGTTAACCTAGCGCATGACCTCGAAAAGTGTGAATCGCTTTTGGAAAAAGGTAATGCCCGAGCAAAATGTTGCATACGCAACACCATTCCTGTTGTGGTCATCCCCAGGGTCGGTCCTTGGTCGCCTTGCGCCTTCGCCTCCATCGGCTAAGGTGGCCGCAAAACGAAGGGGTGGGCGTTACCGTAATGCGCTTTTGCGGGCCAACTATCATGCTTGCTGTCTTGCTCGGCGCCGTCCCGGCGCTGGCGCAGGATTCGCCTGGCATCATGCCCGGATCCGCGCAGCCCGCGGAAAAATCAAAACCGGTCCACGTCGTCCCGAAAAAGCCCGCCATCAAGGTTGCTGCGAAGCCCGCGGCAGCAACGCCGCCGGCACCAAGCATTGCTGCACCTGCGACCGTCGCCCCGAAATCCGCGGCGCTTGATCCTCAGCCAGCCAAGGCTGAGCCCGCCCAGGACGCCGTTGTGGGGATTTCCGCAGGCGATCGTCAGAAAATCCAATCGGCGTTGTCGTGGTCCGGCGATTATACGGGCTCGCTCGGTGGCGATGATCCATTTTTGACCGCCATCAAGAATTACCAGAAACGCGCGAAGACCAAGATCACGGGCGTCCTCACGCCGGCCGAGCGCGCCAACTTGTTGGCTGCCGCGAAGGTGCACGAGGACGAATACGGCTGGACCCTGGTTGTCGATCCGGCCACCGGCGTGCGCATCGGCCTGCCGGTCAAAATGGTTCCGCAGGCGCGCGACGCCGCGCACGGGACGCGTTGGTCGTCGGCACACGGCGAAGTTCAGGTGGAAACGTTCCGGATCAAAGAGCCCGATCTCAAGCTGTCGGCGCTCTTCGAGCAACAGAAGAAAGAGCCCGCCACGCGCAAAATTGAATCGAGCGCGCTGCGCGATGATAGTTTCTACATCAGCGGCATGCAGGGATTGAAAAAGTTTTCCGTGCGCGCCCAGCTTCGCAACGGCGAAGTGCGCGGGGTCACGATCCTCTTTGACCAGATGATGGAAACGATCGTCGCGCCGGTGACGGTTGCGATGGCGAGCGCTTTCTCGCCGTTTCCCGAAGGCAGCGCGCCGTTCGCTGCGATGGCGAAATCAGTCGAATACGGCAACGGGCTCGTCGTAAGTGCGCGCGGCCATATCGTGACCGATCGCAAGCTCGCGTCCGGATGCCAGGTGATCGTCGCGGCCGGTCTTGGCGACGCCGACCGGATTGCCGAAGACAAGGACACTGGCCTGGCGCTGCTGCGTGTTTACGGCCCGCGCAAGCTCTCGCCGCTTGCGCTGTCGCCGGATGCGGCCAGGAAAGGCAATGTGACGCTGGTCGGTATTCCCGACCCAAAAGAGCAGAACGGCAGCAAAAAGCTCACTGAGATCAAGGCACGGCTGGCCGACGGCAACGCAATCGAATTACGGCAGCCGGTGCCAATGGCGGGTTTTTCCGGCGCTGCCGCGCTCGATGGACAAGGCCAGTTTCTCGGCATGATGCAGATGCGGGATTTCGTGCTTGCCAGCACGGAAGCAAGTGCGCCGCCGGTGCGGCTCATCACGGCGCCAGTCATCCGCGATTTCCTTGCGGCGCATAATGTCGCGCCCGCCACACAGACTGCCGCCCAGACTGCCGCCTTTGGCGGCGATGTCACGGCTGCGGTTGTCAGAATTATTTGCGTGCGGAAATAGCTACTTGTTTTTCCAGGCCGGTTGCCGTTTTTCGATGAAGGCCTTCATCCCTTCCTTCTGATCGTCCGTCGCGAACAGTGAATGGAAGATCCGCCGCTCGAAGCGCATGCCTTCAGCCAATGACGATTCAAACGCTGCATTGACCGATTCCTTTGCCGCCAGCACCGACGGCAACGACATATTCGCGATCGCGTCGGCAACTTTCATCGCTTCGTCCATGAGACTTGCCGCCGGCACCACGCGGGCCACGAGTCCGGACTTTTCCGCTTCTGCCGCGTCCATCATGCGGCCGGTGAGGATCATATCCATCGCCTTGGCTTTGCCGACGGCGTGGGCCAGCCGCTGTGTGCCACCAATTCCGGGAATGACGCCGAGCTTGATCTCCGGCTGGCCGAACTTGGCATTGTCAGCGGCAATGACGATGTCGCTTTGCATGGCGAGTTCACAGCCACCGCCGAGCGCAAAGCCGGCGACTGCGGCGACGACCGGTTTGCGCGCCTGCGCAATGGCGTTCCAGTTGGAAACGAAATCGCCGAGATAGGCTTCGACAAATGGCTTGTCCGCCATTTCCTTGATGTCGGCGCCCGCGGCGAAAGCCTTTTCGCTGCCGGTGACCAGCAGGCAGCCAATTTTATCATCCGCATCAAATGTCTCGATGGCCTTGGTGAGCTCGTCAATCAGCGCCTTATTGAGCGCGTTGAGCGCTTGCGGCCTGTTGAGCCGGATGATGCCGACGCGGCCTTTCGTTTCGACGATGATATTCTGATAGGTCATGTCTCAATCCCTGGGTCAGTCTAATCTTGCTCCGGAGCGCCGCACGACCTCGCTCCATTTGGCGGAATCGGCCTTGATGGTCGCGGCAAAGTCTTCCGGCGTTCCGCCGGCGGGTTCATCGCCGATCTTGGCAAATTTTTCCTTGAATGACTCGGATGTGAGCGCCTTGTTGATCGCTGCATTGAGCTTGTCGACGATTGGACGCGGCACACCGGCGGGCGCGATCACGCCGGTCCAGGTCGGCGCCAGATATCCCGGGACCCCTGCCTCCGCAATTGTCGGCAGCTCGGGAAATGCCGGCGAGCGCTCAGCGCCGCTGACGCCAAGCGCGCGCACCTTGCCGTCGCGCGCAAAGGGCGCGATCGATTGCAGGCTCTCGAACATGAGATCGACGTGACCGGCAATCAGATCGGTGATCGCCGGCGCACCGCCACGGTAGGGCACGTGCACGATCTCGGTTCCGGTCATGTATTTGAACAATTCGCCGCCGACATGGCCTGGCGAACCGTTGCTTGACGACGCATTGGTGAGCTTGCCCGGGTTCTTCTTCGCATAGTCGACCAGCTCCTTCACCGAATGGATCGGCAGTTTCGGCGAAACGGCGAGCAGCAAATGGCCGCGCGCAACCAGCGCGATCGGCTGGAAATCCTTCTCAATGTTGTAGGGCAGCTTCGCCACCATGTGACGGGTTATGGCCAGCGCGCCGATCGGCCCCATGCCGATCGTGTATCCGTCAGGCGCGGACTTCGCGACCAGGTCGAGGCCGATGGTGAGCGCGCCGCCCGGCCGGTCGTCGACAATAACCTGCTGGCCGAATTCCTTGGTCAATTCCGCCGCGAGAACGCGTGCAACGGTATCGGTCGCGCTTCCCGCTGCCTGTGGAACGATAAACCGGATGGGGTGGTCGGGAAATTCAGCGGCCCCCGCGAGGGTCGACGCGGCAGCAAGCATGAATGCAATGAGGCCAAGCTTTCGCATGTCCATACCCCGGCGTTCAGACGGCCAGCGTGGACTATTTCTGGCATGAGGGGCAATAGAAGGTCGAGCGTCCGACCTGCACGATGCGTTTGATCTTTCCTTTGCAATGGGGACACGGCTGGCCTTCGCGGTCATAGACCTGAAAATTATGCTGAAAATCGCCGAGCGAGCCATCGGCGCGACGGTGATCGCGCAATGAAGAACCGCCCGCCTGGATTGCATCCTTGAGCACAGCCTTGATGGCATCGACCAGTTTTTCGGCGCGTTCATTCGGGTTGCCGTTTCGACCGGCAATCGTGGAGGCGATCCGTTTCGGGGCCAGCCGCGCGCGGAACAGCGCTTCACAGACATAAATATTACCGAGGCCGGCAACGACACGTTGATCGCTCAAGGCGGCCTTAAGCGAAGTCTTCTTGCCCGCGCAAACCTTGGCCAGCATCGCCGCGTCGAATTCGTTTCCGAGTGGTTCCGGCCCCAACGCGCGCAGCAACGGTTCTTGTTCGAGTTTGGCGCGTGGCACCAGCTTCATCGAACCGAAACGGCGCGGGTCGTTGAACGTCACCGTCGCGCCATTCGACATGTGAAAGACAATATGGTCGTGCGCGGTACTCTTGGAGCGCTCGTGATAATATTTGCCGGGCGCGGCATCCTTGCCGACCCGAAAAGAGCCCGACATTCCGAGATGCATCAGCAACACGTCGCCTGACGAAAGATCGGCCAGCAGGTACTTTGCCCGGCGACCCAGCCCGTCCACCGTCTTGCCCTGCAGCCGCTGCGCAAAGCCCTTGGGCAATGGCCAGCGCAGATCGCCACGGCGCACCTCCACCTTTGCAAAGCGCGCGCCTTCCATGGCGGGCGCCAGGCCCCGGCGCACGGTCTCAACCTCAGGCAATTCGGGCATGATTAACCGCTCCCGCGCTGACACATAGCGCCCCCGGGGCCACCGCGCTATGGTCCTGCCCGCAAAGGATTATTGGCGATGGCCCGGGGCAACGAACAGACCCATTTCGGCTATGACAGCGTGCCGCTTGAGGACAAGCAGCGGCGGGTCGACGATGTCTTCCATTCGGTCGCCCGCCGCTATGACCTCATGAATGACCTGATGTCGGGCGGCCTGCACCGGGCGTGGAAAGACGCGCTGGTGACGGCGGTGAACCCGCCGCGCTCCGATCGCGACTTTGCGCTGCTTGATCTCGCCGGCGGAACCGGCGATGTCGCCTTTCGCGTCGCGGCAGCCGGCGGCACTGGAACGCGCGTGACCGTCTGCGACATCAATGCCGACATGCTCGAGGTCGGCCGCAAGCGTGCCGCCGAGCGCGGGCTCAATGGCGTTGTCGGCTTCGAGGAGGGAAATGCCGAAGACCTTCCCTACGCGGACCGTAGCTTCGATTGCGTCACCATTGCATTCGGTATTCGCAATGTGCCGCGCATTGAGCGCGCACTCGCCGAAGCCTATCGCGTACTCAAGATCGGCGGCCGTTTCCTGTGCCTTGAGTTTTCTTCGGTCGACATTCCCGGCCTTGATGCGCTCTACGAACTCTATTCATTTCAGGTAATTCCGCGCGTCGGGCAAGCGGTGACCGGCGACCGCGAGGCTTATCAATATCTCGTCGAGTCGATCCGAAAGTTTCCAAAACCGAAATCCTTCGCACAGATGATCGAGGCTGCCGGATTTCGTCGGGCATCGTTCACGCCCATGACCGGCGGCGTGGTCGCATTGCATTCGGGTTGGCGCTTGTGATTGCTGCCACGTCCCACTTGCTCCGTCTCTTCCGCGCCGGCTTCGTGTTTGCGCGTGAAGGCGTGTTTGCGTTGGTCGATACCCGGCCCCTGCCCTTGCCGGCCAGGGCTGCCATCGCGGCCGCGCGGCTTCTTGAACGGCCGAGTACGAAAAGCGGCGAGAGTCGGCTTGCCGCCGCGCTCAGCAAATTAGGCCCGACTTACGTCAAGCTTGGCCAGTTCCTCGCGACGCGACCGGATGTTGTCGGTACGACGATCGCGCGCGACCTGGAAAGTCTTCAGGACAAGATGGCGCCGTTCCCGCAGGGCGAGGCAGAGGCAGCCGTCGTGGCCGCTCTCGGCAAGCCGCTGTCCTCTGTCTATGCGAGCTTCGGTCCGGCGGTTGCGGCGGCATCGATTGCACAAGTGCATCGCGCGGAGATCGACGTTGACGGCGCACGCAAACCGGTTGCGGTCAAGGTTCTTCGTCCCGGCATCGAGCGGCGATTCAAGTCCGATCTGGACGCGTTCTTCTTTGCGGCACGCAAGGCGGAGGCTTTCTCCGCGGAAGCGCGCAGGCTGCGGCTCATCGAGGTCGTGTCGACGCTCGCCCGCTCGGTCGCCATCGAAATGGATTTCCGGCTGGAAGCCGCCGCGGCTTCCGAAATGGCGGAGAACACTCGCGAGGACGCCGACTTCCGAGTGCCCACGGTCGACTGGGATCGCACCGCGCGCGAGGTGCTCACCCTGGAATGGATCGACGGCGTCCGCCTGAGTGACCACGGTGCACTTGAGGCGAAGGGCTTCGATCTGGCAGCGCTCGGCCGCAATGTGATTCAGAGCTTTCTACGTCACGCATTGCGCGACGGTTTCTTTCACGCCGACATGCATCCCGGCAATCTTTTCGTCGATGACGAAGCACGGCTGGTGGCGGTCGATTTCGGAATTATGGGACGGTTGCGTCCGAAGGAAAGGCGATTTCTCGCGGAAATCCTGCTCGGCTTTATTACGCGCGACTACCACCGGACCGCCCAGGTGCATTTCGACGCCGGTTATGTCCCGCGGCATCATTCGGTCGATGACTTCGCGCAGGCCATCCGCGCCATCGGTGAGCCAATTCATAATCGCTCCGCCGAAGATATCTCGATGGCCAAGCTTTTGATGTTGCTGTTTGAAGTCACCGGTTTGTTCGATATGCGCACGCGGCCGGAACTTCTGTTGTTGCAAAAAACCATGGTGGTGGTGGAAGGCGTGGCGCGCTCTCTCGATCCCCAACTCGACATGTGGACCACAGCCGAGCCGGTTGTGCGCGAATGGATCGCGCGCAACCTCGGTCCCGTCGGAAGGCTGGAAGATGCCGTCGAAGGCGCCGGCGAAATTGGCCGCTTCCTTGGCGAAGTGCCGGGCCTGCTGACGCGCGCCGGCACGCTGCTCGATCAGGTGGACGACATCACCCGCGATGGGCTGGTGCTCTCGCGAGAGACCGTTGCGGCGATCGGCGCCGCGGAAGCGCGCCGCAACCGCTGGACCGCGGCAGCCTTGTGGATGATCGCGTTATTATTGGCCACGATCGTCTGGATGCTTCGGTAAAAGCAGCTACGCCGCGCTTTCCAGAAGTTCTTCCAGTTTATCGATGCTTTGCGTCCAACCCGCTTCCATGCCGGCCAGCATCTGCCTGGCGACCGAGACGCAACCGACTGCGTACGTATGCAACGTCAGCGTGGTTTTACCGCCCTGCTCCGCGAACGTGACGGTGGTCAGGCCCTCGAGCAGGTGCTTGCCTTCATTGTCGATCGCGATATTGCTGAACACGAGACGCTCGGGTGCGGCGACCTCGCGGAACGTACCCTTCATCGGATAGTCGTTGCCGTCCGGTCCCTGCATGACAATGCGAAGGCTGCCACCGACGCGCACATCCAACTCGGGGACCCGGCTGCTGAATCCGCGTGGGCCGAACCATTGCGCCATCATTTTCGGATCGGTCCAGGCCTGCCACACGAGCGCCCGCGGCGCGTCGAACACGCGGACAATCTCGACGGTTCCTTCGCCGAATTGGTTTTCCGCCGATTTTGCGACCATATCGCTCATGCGTTTTCTCCTTCGTAGGCGCGCGTGAGCTGTGCAAGATCGAACTTCTTCATTTTCATGAACGCGCCCATGACACGTGCCGCTTTGGCTTTGTCAGGATCCATCAACATTTTTGGCGCGACGGAGGGAAACACCTGCCACGACAAACCGAATTTGTCCTTGAGCCAGCCGCAGGGACCTTCCTCGCCGCCCTCGGTCAGCCGGCCCCAGAAATAGTCAATCTCCTCCTGGGATTCGCAGGCCACCTGAAACGATACCGCCTCAGTGAACTTGAATTGGGGACCATTGAGCGCGGTGAAAGACTGCCCGTTTAGGTCAAACTCCACCATCATGACTGAGCCGGCCTTCACACCGGCCACATCCTGCGGATAGTGGCTCACCCGACCGACCTTGGAGTTCTTAAAGACCGACACATAAAAGTTTGCGGCCTCTTGGGCTTGCGTATCGAAGCAAAGACATGTTGACAGTTTTTTTGCCGAAATCTGCATTTCGAACTCCTTACAGTTACTTTGCGCTCGCCAGATAGCCCTCGAGCTTGTCCATGGTGCCGCTCCAGCCGCCTGTCATGCTGGCGTGGCCGGCGTCGAAGGTCTTGCGCTCATCTTCGGTCGGGTTGAGCGGCGCCCAACGCACGGTGAATTTGGTCTTGCCGCCGGGCACATCTTCGAAGGTGAACGTCGACAACAACTGCAGCGGCCAACTCGGCGCCATCGGATGACGTGTCACGCCGCCGGCTTCGTCGGAAAACGAATTAATGAAAACCAGTTTTTCCGGCGGGGTGATTTCGCGGTAGACGAATTTGCCCCACATCGCTTTCCCGTCGGGCGTTTCCATGCCGTAGAGGTAGGTGCCGCCGACACGCAGATCCATTTCGGCCTTGATGACCTTGACGTCCTTGGGGCCCCACCATTGCTTCATACGCTCGGGATCGGTGAAGCATTGCCACACCAGATCGCGCGGCGCATCGAACACGCGCGACATCACGAAGTCCTTGGATGCCGCCTGGGTTGCTTGGTCCTGCATTACTGTCTCTCCTTGACCAGCCGAGGTTTTGTTTTCATCGGGAACATATCGAAATACGGCTGCGCTTCCTTGAGCGCTCGCGCATAGGAAGGCCGTGACATCAAGCGGTCCAAGTAGGCCTGCAGATTCGGCTGCGCCGGACCGAAGGGCATGGCCGTGTTCGCGTAGAACAGCGCAGGTGCGGCGGCACAGTCGGCCAGGCTGAAATTTTCACCGACCGCCCAGGTCTTGCCGACCATCGCATGTTCGATCATTTCGTAGGCGCGCTGGAGCGTCGTCTTCGCGTGCTCCACGCCGAAGGGATCGGCGGCGCCCGCCGGACGAAGGAAGTCGCCCACAATCTTCTGCATCTGCAGGTGGACGTAGTTGTCATAAAAGCGGTCCCACATCCGGGTTTGCCAGGCGAGGTCCGCCTCGGCCGGCACAAATTGCGTGCCTCCCGGATAATGGGCTCCCAGATATTCAACGATCACGGTCGCCTCGGCGACAGTGTGGTTCCGAGCTTCGTCGCGCAGAACCGGAAATTTTGCCATCGGCCACAGCGATCGGAGTGCGGCGCTCGATTTCTCGTCAGACAAATCGACCAGGATCGGCTCGAAAGAAGCGCCGCATTCGTACAACGCGATCAGTGCCTTGTGGCAAAAGGACGAGAGGGGGTGAAAATAGAGTTTGAGCGACATCGCCTGATCGTCCCATTGTTCCCGTTTCGAACGCGCGCACTTCTGCGCGAGCGGCGGCACCTACTTGTCGACCAGGATCATCCAATTCACGCCGAACTTATCGGCGAGCATGCCGAAGCGCGGCGAAAAGAATGTCTTGGTCTGCGGCATCGTCACTTTGCCGCCATCGCCGAGCGCATTGAAAAGCTTGTCGGCTTCGGCTTCGGTCTTGGTGGCAATCGACAGTGCAAAGCCCTCGAATTTTGGATTGCCAGTGTTGCGGCCGTCCGAGAGCATCACGCCGGTCTCGCCGATGGTCATGTAGGAATGCATGACTTTGTTCTCGTTGCCCGGCGTACACATGGATTTATCGGGGCTGTCCTTCCAACGCATCAACATCGTCACCTTGGCATCGAGCGTTTTCTTGTAGAACTCGATCGCCTCTTCGGCCCGGCCGTCTAGAAACAGATACGACTGCACTTGCATAACTCTTGCTCCTTCATGTTCCGGTCATTGACAAATAGGTTGATATCAACATATTATGTTTCATGTCAACCCGTCATGAGCCGCCGCTTGCCGTCACCCACCTGGTGCGCGACGCCTGCCTTTGCCTGCACGTCCAACGCGCCGCACGCGCGCTGGCGCGGCGTTTTGATGAGGTATTTCGTCCGCTCGATCTCACCCAAGGGCAGTTCTCGCTGTTGATGTCGCTGAACCGCCCGGAACCGCCAAGTATTGGCAGCGTTGCGGCGTTGCTCGCCATGGACCGCACGACCCTCACCGCGGCCCTCAAGCCTCTTGAACGCCGGGACCTGGTGAAGGTTTCGATCGACAAGGAAGATCGGCGCAGCCGGCGGCTGGCGATTACCGCTGCCGGACGCAGGCTGCTCGGCAGAGCGGTTCCGCTGTGGAAACGGACGCACGCGGATGTTGAACGGCTGATACCCCGTGGCAGCGCCGATGACCTGCGCGCTGCGCTGCGCGCTTTGTCGTAGCTGGCGACAGCACTTGAACATTTACGCGCGCCCCGCTGTTGCCAGTGTGGCCACATACTCATCGAGCCGCGCCATAGTTTGAACCAGGCCCTTGTCGGCGCCGTAGTCCTTAATCACGCGGGCACGTACTTCGGCTGACGGGAATTTTCCTTGCCAGGTCAGACGCGTCAGGCCGTTGCCGAGATCTTCGAAAATAACGGTCGTGCTGAATTGCACCGGCTCAACATCGTCGCCGCCGCCATGGTGATAGACAATACGTTCGGGCGGAATGATTTCGTCATAGGTAATCCGGTTCTGGTAATCGCGCCCATCCGGGCCATGCATCACGAAACGCCAAACACCCCCAGGGCAAAAGTCGAAAGAGTGCGTCGTTGTGGTAAAGCCGTCGGGCCCCCACCATTGCGCCAGATGCTTCGGATCGGTGAATGCCGAGAACACCAGGTCGCGCGGGGCGGCGAATATGCGCGTGCCGATAATCGAGCGTGGATCTCGCTCAAGGTCGAGGTTACTTTTTACGGCCATGAGTTTTTTCTCGCTTGTTTTGTTTCTGCGCTGCCTGCAGCGTCTTCAGGTAGTCATCGAGGCGATCAAGGCGCTCTTCCCAGAGCCGCCGGTATTCCTCGAGCCAGTCGTCCGCTTCCTTGAGCGCCCGAGCGTCGATGCGGCATGGGCGCATCTGTGCATCGCGGGTGCGCGTGATCAGGCCGGCATGCTCCAGCACCTTGAGATGCTTCGACACCGCCGGCAGGCTCATTTCGAATGGCTCGGCAAGCTTGAGCACCGAGGTTTCACCGAGCGCGAGGCGCGCGAGAATTGCGCGCCTCGTCGGGTCGGCGAGAGCCGCGAAGGTGGCACTGAGGCGGTCGGCTGTCATTGAATTGAACCATCTCAGTTAAATAACTTGCCGGTTAAATACAAAAGAAAAGTCCAGCCGTCAAGCGGCGCAAAATATTTCTCAGCAGCCGCTTTGATTGCACTGATTGCAACGCAATCATTCCTATGCTAACTTACTTCAATACAAGAGGAATTGATGGCTTCTCTCACGGTTCGCCAGCTCGACGAGAGACTTAAAAAGCTGCTGCGCCTGCGCGCCGCTCGCAGCGGACGTTCGGTCGAAGATGAAGTCCGCACCATCCTGCGCGACGCCGCAGAAGAAACCGGTCACGAAGCGCTCGACCTGATCGAGCCACCCTCGTCGCGGCAAAGATCTGCCGCAAGGCCTACACGCTCCAGCCCCGTGGCCGCCGATACGAAACGCGTGCTGCTGATTATTGCCGGCGGCATCGCTGCCTACAAATCGCTCGATCTGATCCGCAGGCTCAAGGAGCGCGGCATCGCCGTGCGTTGTATCCTGACGAAAGCCGCCGAACAATTTGTCACGCCTCTATCGGCGAGCGCGCTTGTCGGTGAACGCATTTTCACCGATTTGTTCGATCTCGCGGGCGAATTTGACGTCGGCCACATTCGGCTCGCGCGCGAAACCGATTTAATTGTTGTCGCCCCCGCGACCGCTGACCTCATGGCAAAAATGGCCGGCGGTCACGCAGACGACCTCGCGACCGCAGTTTTATTGGCAACCACGGCGAAAATTGTTTTGGCGCCGGCAATGAACTCGCGGATGTGGGCGAACAAATCCACTCAGCGTAATCTGGCACAGCTCGTCGCAGACGGTGTCGCACTCGTCGGCCCGAACGAAGGTGAAATGGCGGAGGCAAACGAGCGCGGCCTGGGCCGCATGGCCGAACCGTTGGAAATTGCGGCTGCCGTAGAAAAACTTTTGAACGTCGAAGAGACACGGCTACTGCAAGGTCAGCGCGTGCTCATTACGTCCGGGCCGACCCACGAACCGATCGACCCGGTGCGCTACATCGCCAATCGCTCATCTGGCAAGCAGGGCCACGCAATTGCAGCCGCGGCAGCCGCGGCCGGCGCGGACGTAACGCTGGTGAGTGGCCCCGTGAATGTGCCCGACCCGCCGGGCGTCAAGGTCATCAAGGTGGAAACCGCGGAGGAAATGCTGGACGCCGTCGAACGGGCGTTGCCGGCGGATATTGCGATATTCGCCGCGGCTGTCGCCGATTGGCGCGTCACAAATGCCGGCGAACAGAAGCTGAAGAAAAAGGCCGGCAACCCGACGCCTGAACTGTTGCTCGTTGAGAATCCTGACATTCTCGCAACCATCGCAAAGCGGAAATCCCAGCGGCCAAAACTGGTCATCGGTTTTGCCGCCGAAACCGAGAATGTCGCCGCAAACGCCAAGGCGAAGCTTGCCAGCAAGGGCTGCGACTGGATTCTGGCCAATGATGTTTCTCCGAAATCGGGCGTAATGGGCGGTGACCGCAACACAATCACGCTGGTGCGCGCGTCGGGCGTCGAAGCCTGGCCACCGCAAAGCAAGGACGAGGTGGCGAGCCGGCTTGTCGCGCGAATTGCGGATTCACTTAAGCAGTAGTCGCGGCAGTTACACACAGGTTCGATTGTCGGCACTGCTGCCAGGTGTCATTCTCACATCAATCGACATACCGTGATGTGATGGCGACGAATTTTCAGCTCAAGAGAATCCCAAGCGAGGCCACGCCCGAAGTGCGGGTCACACGCCTGGCCCACGGCAAGGATTTGCCGCTGCCCTCCTATCAGAGCGCGCACGCCGCCGGGCTCGATCTTTTGGCTGCTGTGCCGGCCACGGCGCCGCTGACAATCGCGGCCGGCGACCGCGCGCTCGTCCCGACCGGCATCGCCATCGCACTTCCTGAAAATCACGAAGGCCAGATACGCCCGCGTTCAGGTCTTGCGGCACGTCACGGGCTCACTGTGCTCAATGCACCTGGCACGATCGACGCCGACTATCGCGGAGAGATCCAGGTGCTGCTTGTCAATCTCGGCACCGAGCCTGTCACGATCACCCGCGGCATGCGGATCGCCCAGTTGATAATCGCTCCGGTTGTACGCGCACATATATTGGATGTTGCATCTCTTGACGAAACCGCGCGCGGCAGCGGCGGTTTCGGTTCTACCGGAAGCTGAATAAAAGAGACCTCGATTACGGCTAGACGGGCACTGGACCGTAGCCTATTACCGCACGCTTAGTTACCGTTGTAACTGGTCCGAAAATGCCGCTGGTGCCCCGCAAGGGTCTTCTTGCCATTGCCGCTGTCATCGATGTTGCCATTCATGCCAACAGCCGCCCCGTGTCGGCCAAGGCATTGGCCGCACGTCATCAGTTACCGCCGCGCCACCTCGAGCCTGTGCTGCAGGCGCTGGTCCGGGATGGCATCCTCAAGGGTATCCGCGGACCGCATGGCGGTTACGAACTCGGTCGTGAACGCGATCGAATTACCGCTGACGATATTCTGCGTGCCGCCATCACGGCCGACGAGGCCGACGACCTCGCCTTGCCCAACTCTTTATTGCTCAACGAGGTGGTGCGGCCGGCGTTGGTCGAGACGGAGCGTACATTTTCCACCGCACTTGGCCGCATCAACATCGACGATATGATCAAACGCGCTGAAATGTTGAAATAGCACCTGATTTTTCAATCACGTGCGCGAGTCGTTCACGGTCTGGACTCTTTCGGCGCGATTCCCCTTAGGGGTAAAGTCCAGCAATTCGCGGATCGGCGTGGCGGACGCCTCCCGCAATCCTGGGGCAAGCCTGAATGCCGGAGACAATCCGGACGGCGAACGAGAGGCTGCGTTCTCGTCCGTGGCGAGACGGATTCCTCGCCGCCTTCGCGGCCGCAAATCTTTCCATCGTGCCCGACACTTCGGCTCACGCCGACGTGCATTTCGGCACGACGACAGTCGATGCTGTCCATCGCACGGTTGCAATGCTTCGTGGCCAGCAAATCAACGCGCTGACGCTGGTCCTTGCATTCATCGGATTTATTTTGCTTTCCAGCCTCTTTTTGTTGCGGACGCACCGAAATGCAAGCCGCGCGCAAGCCTCTTCGCACGACGAGACGGCCGCATTGCAGGCCGAGATCGATCGCCTCAAGACGTTGTTGCTCTCGGAGCCGCAGGTCCTTGTGACCTGGGCAGCGGCAGCCGAGCAGCCCGAAATTCTGGGCGACGCCGGCATCATTGCGCCCGGCAGCGTGCCCGAACGGATTCTCGCATTCGGTACCTGGCTCGAGCCCGCCGCCGCCCATCGCATGGAAGCGGCGGTCGACGGCTTGCGCAGCGAAGGTCGCGGATTTGTCATGACACTGACCACCCGCGCCGGTCACCCGGTCGAGGCGGAAGGCCGCGCCATCGGCGGCCGCGCCGTCCTGCGACTGCGCGACGTCAGTGGCATCGAGCAGGAATTGCTGGATCTTGCCGGCCGCCACGATCAATTGCTGAGTGACATCGAAACCTTGCGGACGATGCTTGATTCGCTCCCAGCACCGGTCTGGACCCGTGATCCCGCCGGGCATTTGATCTTCGTTAATTCGGCTTATGCCCGCGCGGTGGATGCGGAAAGTCCGGCCGACGCGGTAACGCGCGGACTGGAATTGCTCGACCAATCGACCCGCGCAGAACTCGCCCGCACGCTCGCTGCAGGCGAGACATATGTCGGCCGCTTGCCGGCGATTGCCGCAGGCATGCGTCGAAATCTTTGAGGTTGTTGACGCTCCGACCGGCGCGGGCAGCTCGGGCATTGCGATCGACCGCACCGAAGTCGAAGCCATGCGCGCCGAACTCGCGCGCATGAACGAGGCACATCGTCGCGTACTCGACCAGCTCGCAACCGGCGTGGCTGTCTTTAACGTCGACCGCAAACTGACCTTCTATAACGCCGCGTTTCGTTCGTTATTCGAACTCGATGCCGGTTTCCTTGACCAGACGCCGACCGATGCGGCGGTGCTCGACACGTTGCGCAGTAAACGCAAATTGCCCGAGGAGCAGGATTTCCGGCAGTGGAAACAGCAGCTGTACGAGGCCTATCGCGTGGTCGAACCAAAAGAGCATATGTGGCATTTGCCGGATGGACGCGCTCTGCGCGTCGTCACAACGCCGAATCCGGAAGGCGGCGTCACTTACCTCTACGACGACGTCACGGAGCGGCTGGATATGCACCGCCGCTACGACGCGCTCATCAAGGTCCAGAGTGAAACGCTCGATCACCTGGCCGAAGCAGTGGCGGTGTTCGGTAGCGACGGCCGGGTCTGGTTGCACAACCCGGCCTTTCAGCGGATGTGGAAGCTATCGCACGAAGCGCTTGACCAGCATCCGCATGTCGAATCCGTCACTGCGTGGTGTCAGGCTCAACATGACGACAATACGGTATGGCGGAACTTGCGTGCGGCGGTCACCGCGATCGATAACCGTGAGCCGCTTGGCGCGCGCGTCGAACGGCGCGACGGAGCTGTCATCAACATCGCGACCATGCCATTACCCGACGGGGCAACGCTGGTCACGTTCCAGGACGTAACCGATACAATCAACGTCGAGCGAGCTTTGCGCGAACGCAACGAAGCTTTGGAAGCCGCTGACTCCATCAAGATCGATTTCGTGCATCATGTATCGTACGAACTGCGTTCCCCGCTGACCAACATCATCGGTTTTGCAAACCTGCTGAGCGATACGGCCTTCGGTCCGCTGACGCAAAAGCAGGCAGAATATCTTGGTTACATCACCGTATCGACCAACGCGCTACTGGCGCTCATCAACAACATTCTCGACCTGGCCACGATCGATGCCGGCGCCATGACACTGAACCTGAGCGAGGTCGATATTCGCGCCAGCATGGAAGCCGCCGCCGAAGGCGTGCAGGATCGCCTGGTCAAAAACCGCATCACGCTCGACATTCGTTCTCCCGCCAATATCGGCAGCTTTACCGCCGACGAACGCCGCTTGCGCCAGGTCCTGTTCAATCTGCTCTCCAACGCGGTCGGCTTCTCGCCCGCCGGAGGAACCGTAATGCTCGGCGCCGAGCGGCGCTCCGAGGCGGTCGTGTTCTCAGTCACCGACCACGGCCCAGGCATTCCGCCGGAAGCAAAAGACAAAGTCTTCGAATGGTTCGAAACGAATTCCAAGGGCTCGCAGCACCGCGGCCCCGGTCTCGGGCTGTCGCTGGTCCGCTCCTTTGTCGAACTGCATGGCGGCAGGGTCGAAATCAATTCCGCGCCGGGCCGCACGACCGTGACCTGCGTATTTCCCGCAGAGCAGGCGGCGAAACAGACGGCGGCCTGACGTCCTCACAAAAAATCGATTTGCCCGAGTGTCTACTTGCAGGGTAAACGTCTCACGCATCACCGGAGTTTGCTGCTTGTCAGACCACGATACGAAATCGCGCTCCGCGGCGGGTGTCGCCCCTGAAGCCCTGGTTTTCGACCTCGTCGAGTGGATCGCTCGTGAGCCCCGCTCCTATGCCGAAGTCATCGATGCCTGGCGCACCTCATGCCCACGCCTCACGGTCTGGGAAGACGCGGTGGATCGCGGGCTGGTGAAACGTGAAACAGCGTCCGGACGCGGCACGCAGGTGGTCGTAACCAATACTGGCCGGCGTTTCCTGCGCGATCAGGCCCGCAGCCAACGCTAGCCAATTTGAATGCCGGCTGCGCTGGCGCGTGCGCAGGCTCTCCACTACCATTCAATCAAGACAAAAAATGCGGCCGTTGTCCGCCTCGGGGGATGCGCATGAGCAAGATGCAGCTATTGGGCACGCGATCGATCTGGCACAGACTGTTGGTGGCCGCCGTTGTCACGGCTGCACTGTTTAATTTCAGTGCGGCGCATGCCGCCTGGCCTGAGCGCACCATCACCATCATCGTACCGTTTCCACCGGGGGGGCCGAATGACCTGCTGGGACGGCTGCTGGCAGCCGAGCTCGCACCGAAACTCGGGCAGAATGTCATCGTCGAAAATCGGGCCGGTGCAGTCGGCAATATCGGCCTGACTGCAGGCGCCCGTGCGGCCCCCGATGGCTACACGCTCGTCGTCGTCACTGGCGTGGTCCTGATCAACCCGAGCGTCACAAAAGTTGCCTATGACCCGATCAAGGATTTCGCACCGGTCGCCTTCCTTGGCGCCGCGCCCAACGCCATCATTACGAGGCCAGCGTCGGGCATCACCAGTGTCGCCGACCTGATTGCCAAGGCGAAGGCAAATCCGGGCAAATTGACCTATGCGTCACCAGGCCTGGGAAGTGTTTCGCAGCTCGCGGTCGAATTGCTCAAGCTTCGCGCGAATATCGACATGACACATGTGCCGTACAGCGGTGCCGCACCTTCGCTGCAAGCCGCACTGTCGGGTACGACCGATATTGCGTCCGTCAGCATCGCCGGATTGATCAGCCACATCCGTGCTGGAACGCTGAAGGCGCTGGCGCAGACCGGTGCAGAACATTGGGTTGACATGCCGGACGTGCCGACCATGCAGGAAGCCGGCGTTCCCAACGCGGTAGTGGAGACTTCGCAAATGTTTCTCGCGCCGGCTGGCACGCCGCCGGAGGTTATCAAGCGCCTCAGCGAAGAGACCCGGCTGATCCTGCAAAAGCCCGAAGTCAAAGACAAAATGCTCACAGCGGGCTTCATGGTGAAATACGAGGGGCCTGACGAACTGCATGCACGCATGGTGCGCGAAGTGCCGATGTGGAAGGAGATTGTCGAGCGGGCCGGCCTCTCGAAAGCTAACTGACGCCGGCTTGCCGATGCAATTCTGGCCTGGGGATGCGCGATCCGCTTATAAGGATCCTACCGCGCAACGGATGATTCGATGTTTTTCACGAGCTCCGGCAGTTACAGCTTCACGGTAGATCTTGCCAATGAAGCGGCAACGTACCGGTTGGTGAACGATGTCGCCGCACTGATCGAATCCGGTGACATGATTACGCTGTCCGGCGATCTTGGCGCGGGAAAGACGACATTTGCGCGCGCGTTCATCCGCCACGTTGCGGGCGACAGCACAATCGAGGTGCCGAGCCCGACCTTCACGCTGACGCAGACATACGCGCTGCCGCGCTTTTCACTGGTGCACACGGATCTCTACCGTCTGTCGGGGCCAGGTGAACTCACCGAGCTTGGCTTTGGTGAGGCGTCCGACGGCGCCGTAACACTGCTGGAGTGGCCGGACCGCGCCACGGGATTCCTGCCGGCAGACCGGCTCGATATTGCATTGACGCTGGTACCGCAGCACGGACCGAACGCGCGCAGCGCACGCGTCACGGGTTATGGCAGCTTTGCCGCGCGCGCCGAGCGCATCCTGACGATCCGCCAATTCCTTGACCGGTCCGGATTCGGCCAGGCCGAACGCCGCCGTATCCAGGGCGATGCCTCGACCCGCAGCTACGAGCGGCTCACCCGCGACCTCGCAACTTATATCCTGATGAATTCGCCGAAGAGACCCGATGGACCGCCGGTGCGGGATGGCAAGCCCTATAGCGCAATCGCGCATTTGGCCGAAAGCGTGACGCCGTTTGTCGCAATGGCCCATGCGTTGCGCAGCCGCGGGCTTTCGGCGCCAGCGATATTTGCCGCCGACCGCGACGCGGGCCTGTTGATCATCGAAGACCTCGGTGATGAGGTGATCGTTGGCGGCGACCCGCCGGCGCCGAATGATTCGCGGTATGAAGCGGCAACAAGCCTGCTCGCCGAATTGCATAGTGAAACAATGCAGAGCGTGGTTCCGGTCGAGCCAGGCGTCGAATACCGAATTCCGCCCTACGATATGGATGCCTTTCTCATTGAAGTCGAACTCTTGCTCGACTGGTATCTCCCCAAACTCGAAATCAGGATTTCCGATACCAAGCGCGGCGCCTATCGGGCGCTTTGGCATGAAGCACTACTGCCAATAGTCGAGGATGAGCCGACCTGGGTCCTGCGCGATTTTCACTCGCCCAACCTCCTTTGGCTGCCGGAGCGAGAAGGGATCGCGCGCGTGGGCCTGCTGGATTTCCAGGACGCGGTCATGGGACCACCCGCCTATGATGTCGCTTCATTATTGCAGGACGCGCGTGTCGACGTGCCGGAAACCCTGGAGATCGCACTGCTCTCGCGCTACACGCGCGCGCGGCGTGCCGCCTATCCTGCTTTTGATGCCGCAAATTTTGCGCAAGCCTACGCCACGCTCGCCGCGCAGCGCGCGTCCAAAATCCTCGGCATCTTTGCCCGCCTGGAGCGGCGCGACGGGAAGCCGCAATATTTGCGGCATTTGCCCCGAATATGGGGCTATTTGCAGCGTTCGCTGGCGCATCCGGCGCTCAAGCCGCTCGCGGCCTGGTACCGCACCAACGTGCCGCCGCTGAAGACGTGAACGCATGAACACACCGCCGACAAAATCCACACCGCGCCGCGCCATGGTCCTTGCCGCCGGCCTCGGCACTCGCATGCGTCCGCTGACCGACAGAATTCCGAAGCCATTGGTGCCGGTTTCCGGCAAGCCGCTCATCGACCATGTGCTCGATCGCCTGGCCGACGCTGGCGTCGCGCGTGCAGTGGTCAACGTGCACTACATGGCCGACCAAATTGAGCAACATCTTGCCTACCGCACGCGCCCGCAGATCGTAATCTCCGACGAGCGCGGTCTGCTGCTCGGCACCGGCGGCGGGGTGGCGCGGGCTTTGCCCCAGTTGGGCCAGGCACCCTTCTTTCATATCAATTCCGACACCATCTGGATCGACGGCGTACAGCCCAACCTCGCGCGCCTCGCCGAAACCTTTGACCCCGACACAATGGACGCGTTGCTGTTGCTCGCGCCGACCGCGGGCAGCATCGGCTATACCGGACGCGGCGATTTCGCCATGGCGGCGGATGGCCGCTTGCAAAAACGCCCCGAGCAGGAGGTTTCGCCGTTTGTCTACGCCGGGGCTGCAATTCTTTCGCCCGCGCTGTTTACCGGCGCGCCATCCGGGGACTTCTCGCTTACGACGCTATTCGATCATGCGGCCGCGGCCGGCCGCCTACACGGCCTGCGGCTGGAGGGATTGTGGATGCATGTCGGAACACCGGAGGCCGTGGCCGCCGCGGAGGCCGCCATCCGCGCAAGCACGAGTTGAACGGCCGCACGCTTTCGCGTGTATGATTCGCCCATGGCTATCGCTCGCGCCAATGTCTTCAATATTCCCGCTTCGGCACCGTTTCTGATCACGCTGATCGAGGCGCTGCGCGCCGGCAAATTGGTGCCCGGCTTTCCGGCCAGCGACGACCCGCTTGAGCTGGCTCGTGCCACCCTTTTTCTGCCGACCCGGCGCGCGTGCCGGCTGGCGCGCGACGTGTTTCTGGACACCATGAAAGACGGCAGCGCCATCCTGCCGCGCATCGTCGCCATCGGCGACCTCGACGAGGACGAGATCGCGTTTGCACAAGCCGCCACCGGCGATCTCGCTGAACCCGCATTGGCTCTGCCGGAAGCGATCGCGCCGCTGGAGCGCCGGCTGCTGCTCGCGGAACTCATTCTGAAATGGGCGAATTCGCCCGCGGTGCGCGGCGCGCATGGTTCTCCGTTGATCGCCAATACGCCACAGGCCGCGCTCGGCCTCGCCGACGATCTCGCCCGCCTCATGGACGACATGACGACGCGCCAAGTCGACTGGAAAAAACTCGACGGGCTGGTGCCGGACGATCTCGATCAGTATTGGCAATTGTCGCTGCGCTTTCTCAAGATTGCGCGCGAATTCTGGCCGGAGCGCCTCAAGGAGTTGGGCGCGATCGAAGCGACCTCGCGCCGCGATCTGTTGATCGAGGCCGAAGCCAAGCGTCTCGCCAACAGCAATGCGCCGGTCATCGCAGCTGGTTCCACCGGATCGATGCCGGCGACCGCCAAACTTCTTTCGACCGTCGCGAAATTGCCGCACGGCGCCGTGGTACTGCCCGGTCTCGACATGGATCTCGACGACGCATCGTGGGCGCTGATCGCCGGCGACAAAGATGACAAGACCCATGATGGTGCGCCCGCCGCCGGCCATGCACAATTCGCCATGCAGGCGCTGCTCGCTTCGCTCGGCATCACGCGAAAAGACGTGGCGCAATTGCGCGCACCCGCACCGCACGGCCGCGAGCTACTGGTATCGGAAGCGCTGCGCCCGGCGTCTACCACTGAACGTTGGCAGGCGCGGCGCAGCACAAAGGATTTCGAAATAGCCGCTGCGCAGGCGCTCGGCTCACTCGCCATGATCGAAGCCGCGAACGCCGAAGAGGAAGCGCTTGCCATCGCGGTGACGCTGCGTGAAGCGGTCGAAACACCCGAAAAACATGCGGCTTTGGTGACGCCCGACCGTGCGCTGGCGCGCCGTGTCGTTGCGGCGCTGGAGCGCTGGCATGTCCCGGTCGACGACTCCGGCGGCGACTCGCTGGCCGATACCAAAGCAGGCGTGTTTGCGATGCTGGCGTCACAAGCCGCGCTTCGGCGGCCTGGAGCCGGTGACGTTGCTGGCGTTGTTGAAACATCCGCTGTTGCGGCTTGGCCAGTCTGCGGGCGCGCATGATGCCGCCATCGCAACGCTCGAAAAAGCCTTACTGCGCGGACCGCGGCCGCGCCCCGGCAGCGGCGGCCTTGCCCATGCACTCGAAACCTTCCGCGCCAATCGCGATCAGCTTCACCGAAGCGACCCACGCCATTTGATCGACGACACCGAGCTCGACGCCGCCGCCGACTTGATCGCCCACCTTGCGACCGGCCTGGCGCCGCTTGAAGCGCTGAAAGCCGGCGATCATCGCCTCGCAACGCTTGCGCAATGTCATCGCGACGTCATCGCGGCACTGAGTCCGGACGCCCTCGTCGGCCACGACGGAAATGCGCTGGCTCAGGCTTTTGAAGACCTTGTCCTCAGCCAGGCCGCCGGCGGCCTCGCCGTCAGCCGAGGCGATTATCCCGAGCTATTTCACGACACCATTGAGGGCCGCGTCGTGCGCCGTCCGGAGATTGTCGACGTGCAGGTGCGTATATTCGGTCCGCTGGAAGCGCGTTTGCAGAACATCGACCGCGTCGTGCTGGGTGGGCTCAATGAAGGCACCTGGCCGCCCGAGACGCGCAGCGACCCATGGCTCTCGCGACCCATGCGCCGCGCTCTCGGCCTCGATCCGCCCGAACGGCGCATTGGCCTGTCGGCGCACGACTTCGCGCAGGCGTTGGGCGCACCTGAAGTCATCCTGTCGCGCGCAGCCAAGCTCGCCGGCGCACCAACTGTGACCTCGCGTTTCGTGCAACGCATCGCCGCGCTCGCAGGAGCGCGCTGGAATGACGTGTGCGAGCGCGGCGAAAATTATCTTGCGCTCGCCCGCGCGCTCGACCAACCGGCGGATGTGAAAGCCACCGCGCGCCCGGCGCCGACGCCGCCATTGGCAGCAAGGCCATCGCGACTCTCCGTAACCGCCATCGAAGACTGGTTGCGCGACCCCTATACGATCTATGCGCGCTACGTGCTGCGTCTGCCGGTGCTCGACCCGGTCGACACCCCGCCCGGCGCGCGCGACCGCGGCACCGTCATTCATGGCGCCATCGGCGACTTCACCGGAAAATTTGCCGCCGGCCTGCCCGCCAAGCCACTCGAGGAATTGCGCAAGCTCGGTGAACAACGCTTTGCGCCGCTGAATGATTATCCGGAAGCAAAGGCCTTTTGGTGGCCGCGCTTCATGCGAATCGCCCAATGGTTCGTGGCCTGGGACGGCGAGCGCCGCGCCGCGATCCAGACATTGCATGCGGAAATCAAAGGCGAACTGAAATTCCCCAACGGTCAGCGCGAATTCACGCTCTCGGCCATCGCCGACCGCATCGAGCAACGCAAGGACGGCAGCTACGCCATCATCGACTACAAGACCGGCAGCGCGCGTACCGAAAAGCAGGTGCGCACGGGCCTCGCGCCGCAATTGACGCTGGAAGCCGCCATTTTACGTGCCGGAAAATTCGCCGATCTTCCCGCCGGCTCGGTCTCGGAAATTTCCTATGTCACGCTGAAAGGCGGCGAACCGGCCGGCAAACCCAACAAGATCGACTTTAAGGACGGCACGACCGATACGCAGGCCGACCACGCGCTGGCGCGGCTGAAGGAAATCGCTACGAAATTCGAGAACCCGGCAACGCCCTATCTGTCGCTGGTACATCCAATGTGGACGACGCATTACGGCGACTACGACCACCTTGCCCGCGTCAAGGAATGGTCGCTGTCCGGCGGCGGCGATGAGGGCGAGTCATGAGCGCCCCTCGCATCATTCCACCCGATGTCAGCCGCGTACAGGTCGAGGCCGCTGACCCCGACGTATCCGCGTTTGTCGCTGCCAATGCCGGCTCGGGCAAAACTCATGTTCTGGCACAACGTGTCATCAATCTGCTGCTGCGCGGCGTCGATCCGGCGAAGATCCTCTGCATCACCTTCACCAAGGCAGCCGCCGCCAATATGGCTAATCGTGTGTTCGGCACGCTGGCGGAATGGACGACGCTCGACGACAACGCGCTCGACAAGAGGATTCTGCTCAGCACCGGCAAGAAAGCGGATGCGGGCCAACGCGCGCGGGCGCGGAGGCTGTTCGCTTCGGCGCTGGAAACACCGGGCGGGCTTAAGGTGCAGACCATCCACGCCTTCTGCACGCGCTTGCTGCACCAGTTTCCGTTCGAGGCCAATGTCGCGGCGCGCTTCACCGTGCTGGACGAGGCCTCGACCACGCAGTTGCTCGACCATCTCACTCTGCAAGTGCTGCTGGAAGCGTCGGCAGCGCCCGATAGCGCGCTTGGCAAGGCGCTCGCCACCGCCATCGTGGTTTCCGCCGACCAGACTTTCAAGGATGTGATCGGCGATGCCATCCGTAAACGCGATGTGCTATCGGCCTGGGTCGCGCGTACCGGCAGCGTTGAAAAGGCCATCGCGGAGCTATCAGCGAGCTTTGGCATCGCCCCCACCGACACGCTGGAATCGCTGGAGGAGGAATTCTTCGCTCAGTCGCTGGTCCCGGCGGCGGAATGGCCGGCGCTGATCGAGATTCTCGATTCCGGCTCGGCCAACGACAAGAAACATATAGCGATACTTGAAGCTGCCCGCGCCGCATCGGGCCGCGAGCGCATCGACAACTATCTCAAGGTATTCTGCACCGCCGAGCTTGAACCGCGCCAGAATATCGTCACCAAGAAACTCGGCGACAGCCATCCCGACTGGCTGGCGCGGCTCATGGCCGAACAGGACCGCGTCTGCAAGCTGCTGGAGCGCGAGCGCGCGGTCCGCGCCCGCGAGCGCACCCGCGCGCTGATCACCATCGCCGCCGACGTCATCGCCCGTTACGCCAAAGAGAAGGAACGCCGCGCACTGCTCGACTACGACGACCTGATCGACAAGGCGCTTGAATTGTTCGGCCGTGCTTCGGCCGCATGGGTGCTCTACAAGCTCGATCTCGGCATTGACCATGTACTGATCGACGAGGCGCAGGATACCAGCCCGAAACAATGGGAGATCGTGCGCACCATCGTCTCGGAATTCACGCCCGGCGGCGCGCGACCGAACGTGCGGCGCACGGTATTCGCGGTCGGCGACGAGAAACAGTCGATCTTCTCGTTTCAGGGCGCGGCGCCGCGCGCCTTCGACGAGATGCGCCGTGAGTTCGGCAGGCAGTTCGACACGCCCGATTTGGGCTGGAAATACCTGCATTTTCACCACTCGTTCCGCTCGGGCAAGAATGTACTCGGCTCGGTCGATCAGGTGTTCGGCGCGCGCGAGGTGTTTGTCAGCGTCACCACCGACGAGGCCGGCGTGCCGCCGCACACCTCGCTGCCGGATGCCGCCCCGGGCCTGGTCGAACTGTGGCCGCTGATCGAGCCCGCCGAAAAAAAGGAAATGGAAGGCTGGGACGCACCCTTCGACACCGAGAGCGAGGAAAGCCCGCGCGTGCTGCTGGCGCGCAGAATCGCCGCGCAGGTTAAACTCTGGATGACGCGCGGCCTGAAGCCGGGCGATGTGCTCGTCTTGGTGCGCCAACGCGGGCCGCTGTTTGAGGCCATCATCCGCGCACTGAAGGACAGCGGCGTGCCGGTGGCCGGCGCCGACCGTCTGGTCTTGACCGAACATATTGCGGTGATGGACCTGATAGCGCTGGCGGACGCGCTGCTGCTGCCAGACGATGACCTCGCGCTGGCGAGTGTGCTCAAGAGCCCGCTGTTCGGCTTGAGCGAGGAGCAGTTGTTTACCCTGGCCTGGGACCGCAAAGGATCGCTGCGCGTAAGTTTGCGCACTAGGGCAAAAGCCGATCCGGCTTTTGCCGCGACGAATAGCACGCTCGACGAATTGGCGCAGGCCGCGCAAAGCCTCACGCCGTTTGGATTCTTTGCGCGCGTGCTGGGGGCGATGCGGAGCCGCGCGAAATTCCTCGCCCGCCTCGGGCCAGAAGCCAACGACGCGCTCGACGAATTCCTCAATCTGGCGCTCGACTATGAGGCGCGCGAGACGCCGTCGCTGCAGGGCTTCCTCAACTGGCTACGCGCCGCCCAAAGCGAAGTGCGCCGCGACATGGAGATGGCGCGTGACGAAGTCCGCGTGATGACCGTGCATGGTGCCAAGGGGTTGGAAGCCAATACCGTGATCCTCGCCGACACCACCACCCCGCCCGGCGGCCCCCGCGATCCGCGATTGCTGACGCTGGACAACGGCGCACTGGTCTGGGCGACGGCGCGCGCCAACGATGTCGACGCCATGATGGACGCGCGTGCACTCGCGCAGCAGGATGCGCGCGACGAATACCGCCGCCTGCTCTACGTAGCCATGACGCGCGCTGCCGAACGGCTGGTGATCTGCGGTGCGCGCGGCAAGAACAAGATTCCCGAAGGCTGCTGGTATCAGCTGGTTGAAAATGCGATGGCCGACAAATGCGTGCGCGAACCGGCCGATGACGGCAGCGGCGAGGTGTTGCGGTATCGCAAGGGCGGACAACCACCGGCAGATGTTCAGAAGAACATTGTGCCGGCGGTGATCAAGCCTGCTTCTTTAGAGTCGTGGCTCACTACGGACGCAACGTCCGTCACCTCTCGGCCGCGCGTCATCACGCCGTCGAGCGTCGAGGACGACGACGCAGCGCGCCCGTTTGCCGCCGCGGCCAACGCCAACGCATTGCTTCGTGGAACCTTGGTGCACCGCCTGCTGCAGTCGCTGCCGGATATCCCCGCCGCCCGCCGCGCCAAGGCTGCAGAAGAATACCTCGCCAGAAAAGGCAAAGAATTAGACAGCGAACAACGCCAGAAGATCGCGGAACAGGTCTTGGCCTTGCTCGACGATGCGCAATTCTCCGCGTTGTTCTTGCCCGGCAGCCGGGCCGAAGTGCCCATTGTTGGCTGGGTTGAACTACACGGAGAAAAGTGGCGCGTTTCCGGTCAGGTCGACCGCCTGGCGGTAACGCAAGCCTCGGTTCTGATTGGCGATTTCAAAACGAACCGCCCTGCCCCGCGCCGAATCGGTGACGCGCCGAAAAGCTACATCCGCCAGCTCGCGCTCTACCGCGCCGTGCTCAAAAAATTATACCCGGAAAAGCCGGTCCGCGCGGCGCTGATCTGGACGGAAGTGCCTGATCTCATGGAGCTTTCCGGCGCCATGCTGGATGACGCTTTGGCGGGCATCACCCCCGCGTGAGCCCGCCTTGACGCTGCCGGACCGCATTCATAGCTTCCTGCCCTCGCAATATTTCGGGGGCTGATTCTCCCGCTCAATAGACAAGAGGTAATGGCCATGGCCGTCGGCAAAGTGTCGGACGCTAGCTTCGAATCGGATGTGTTGAAATCTGCCGAACCGGTCGTCGTCGACTTCTGGGCGGAATGGTGCGGCCCGTGCCGCATGATTGCGCCGGCCCTGGAAGAAATCGCCGGCCAGCTGGGCGACAAGGTGAAGATCGTCAAACTCAATGTCGACGAAAATCCGAACACCGCCGCGAAATACGGCATCATGTCGATCCCGACCTTGATGATGTTCAAGAACGGCGAGATCGCCTCACGCCAGGTCGGTGCTGCGCCGAAGCAAAAGCTGCATCAATGGATCAGCGGCGCGGTGTGACACGCGACTGAAAAGATTTTAGAAACGGCCGGCCATTTCGCCGGCCGTTTTTATTTCATGTCGGCAGCGTGCCATTTTCGCGCAGGGCTTCGCCAGCGAGATAAAGCGACCCGGTGATCAGAATACGCGGCGGCGGATCGAGATCGAGTTTACGCGCGGCATCGAGCGCCTCGGCGAGGTTATCGCGGCTGGTCGCAGACAGGCCGATCGCGCGCGCAGCGTCGGCGACCGTTTCCGCCGTCAGGCCTTTCTCTGCGCCGGGCACCGGCACGGCAATCAAGCGGCGCGCCAGCCCGGCGAAGTTTCGCAAGAACCCCTCGCAGTCCTTGCTCGCCAACATTCCGACGATCAACACCAATGGCCGCGACACACGCTCCTCGAGGTCGGCAAGCGCGGCCGCAATCGCGCGGCCGCCATCGGGGTTATGCCCGCCGTCGAGCCAAAGCTCGCTGCCCGCCGGCGCGAGTTGAACCAGCTGGCCATGTCCGAGCCGCTGGAGTCGCGCCGGCCACTCGGCCTTGCCGATGCCGGCGTCGTAGGCCGCCGGCGGGAGCTTGAATTGCTTGATTGTGCGCAATGCCGCGATCGCCAATCCGGCGTTCTCGAATTGATGCCGGCCGTAAAGTCTAGGCGCGGGCAAATCGAGCAGGCCTTCTTCGTCCTGATAGACCAGCCTTCCGCGTTCTTCGGTGGCTGTCCAATCCTCGCCGGCGACCTTCAGCGGCGCGCCGAGCTTGGCCGCCTGTCGCTCAATGACGGCCAATGCATCGCGGTCTTGCGCCGCAATGATCGCCGGCGCGCCGCGCTTGAGAATGCCCGCCTTCTCGGCGGCAATTTTCTCAAGTGAGTCGCCGAGAAAGTCGACGTGATCTATCGAAATCCGCGTGATGATCGTGGCCAGCGGATGATCGATCACATTCGTTGCGTCGAGCCGCCCGCCAAGACCGACCTCCATCAGAACGACGTCCGCCGGATTGCGCGCGAACAGCAACAGGCCGGTCGCCGTCGTGATTTCGAACACGGTAATCGGCGCGCCCGCGTTGGCGCGCTCGCACTCCTCCATCGCCGCTGCAAGCTCTTCGTCGGAAACGAGCTTGCCCTCACCCGCTGCCCCGATCCGGAAGCGCTCGTTGAAACGCACCAGATGCGGTGAGGTGTAGGTGTGCACGCGCTTGCCCGCGGCCTCGAGAATCGCGCGCAGAAATGCGACCGTCGATCCCTTGCCGTTGGTGCCGGCGACATGGATCACCGGCGGCAATTTTTTTTCCGGGTGATCGAGCGCGGATAGCAGATGCTGCACACGATCGAGCGACAGGTCGATGCGTTTGGGGTGCAGCGAGGTCAGCCGCGCGACGATAGAGTCGATGGGTGTCATTTTATTTTCTGTCATGCCCCGCGAAAGCGAGGCATCCAGTACACACTGGCCTTTCGATTATTCAAGAGCCGGGGTTACTGGATCATCCGCTTTCGCGGATGATGACACCAGCATGAATTCATGCGTGGGCCGGGACGGGCAATTGCTGCTGGCCGGCCGGTAACGGTGTTCTGGTCAACAGCCGACACAATTCGGCAAGGGTTGCCCGCAATTTGTGCCGGTGCACCACCATGTCGACCATGCCGTGCTCGGCAAGATATTCGGCACGCTGGAAGCCTTCCGGCAGCTTCTCGCGGATGGTCTGTTCAATCACCCGCGGCCCGGCAAAGCCGATCAGTGCGCCGGGCTCCGCGATCTGGACGTCGCCGAGCATGGCGTAGGAGGCGGTGACCCCGCCGGTGGTCGGGTTCGTCAGGACGACGATGTAAGGCTTGCGCACCTCGCGCAACATTTGCACGCCCACGGTCGTGCGCGGAAGTTGCATGAGCGAGAGAATGCCTTCCTGCATCCGCGCGCCGCCTGACGCCGCAAACATGATCAGTGGAGTTTGCCGTCGCGCGGCGGTCTCAAAACCGGTTATCACTGCCTCGCCCGCCGCCATGCCGAGCGAGCCGCCCATGAAGTCGAAATCCTGTACGGCGATGGTGACCATCTGTCCTTCCAGGCGCCCGATGCCGAGCTTTACGGCGTCCTGCAATCCGGTCTTGATGCGGGCGTCCTTCAGGCGATCGGCATAACGGCGTTCGTCGCGAAACTTGAGCGGATCGAGCGGCACTTCGGGCAGGGCTATTTCTTCGAACTCGCCACCGTCGAACATGGATTTCAGCCGCTGCGGCGCGCTGATACGCATATGATAGTTGGAGCTCGGGATAACGAACTGGTTGGCCTCGACGTCCTTGTAAAAGACCAGCTGGCCGGTCTCCGGACACTTAATCCAGAGGTTTTCCGGCGTTTCGCGGCGCAGGAAGCTGCGGATTTTTGGCCGGACGACGTTTGAAATCCAGTTCATGGCTCGTTTCTATAGGACGGATTCGGCGAAATTATAACAGCCGGCGCGGCTATTTGTTCACACCGCCGGCACGCGGCGGGCGCTACGCACCCCTTGCGCCAGCGCCGACACAAGCCCTGTCACCGCCTTTACGGTGCCGGCGCCGGCTTTGCCATTCTTGTCGAGGGTCTGCCGGAGCGCGTCCACCAGCGCCGAGCCGACGACCACCCCGTCGGCGCCTTCGGCAATGGCGCGCGCCTGCTCGGCGGAGCGCACGCCAAAGCCGACCGCCACGGGGAGCTTGGTGTGGCGCTTGATGCGCGTCACCGCTGTGGCGACCTTGCCGGCATCGGGCGCCGCGGTGCCGGTAACACCGGTCACGGAGACGTAATAGACAAAGCCGGAGGTATTCTTGAGCACCGTCGGCAGACGCTTATCATCAGTGGTCGGTGTCGCCAGACGGATGAAATTGAGGCCGGCCTTCAGGGTTGGCAGGCAGAGTTCGTCATCTTCCTCCGGCGGCAGATCGACGACAATGAGGCCATCGACCCCGGCGGCCTTGGCATCGGTGAGGAATCGGTCGTTGCCGTAGATATAGATCGGATTGTAGTAGCCCATCAGCACGATTGGCGTTTCGTCGTCGCCTTTGCGGAATTCGCGTACCAGCGCCAACGTCTTGGTCATGCGCTGACCCGCCTTGAGCGCGCGCAGACCGGCGGCCTGAATCGCCGGTCCATCCGCCATCGGATCGGTAAACGGCATGCCGAGCTCGATGACGTCGGCGCCGGCCTTCGGCAGAGCCTTCGCGATCGCAAGCGAGGTGTCGTAGTCGGGATCGCCCGCCATGGTGAACGTTACCAGAGCGGCACGGCCCTCCTGTTTAAGCGCGGCGAAGCGGCGTTCAATGCGGGTGGTCATCGCTTCTTGCTTTCGAGAAACGCTTCCACGCTGGTCAAATCCTTGTCCCCGCGGCCGGAAAGATTGACCACCATCAGGTGATCCTTCGGCTTGGCGGCAGCAATCTCCGGCACGCGTGCCAGAGCGTGGGCCGATTCAAGGGCGGGAATGATGCCTTCAAGCTTGCTGCACAATTGAAATGCGGCCACCGCTTCGTCATCGGTCGCCGATAAAAATTTCACGCGGCCCATGTCCTTGAGCCACGCGTGCTCGGGGCCGATGCCGGGATAATCGAGGCCGGCGGAGATTGAGTGCGCTTCCTCGATCTGGCCGTCGTCGTCCATCAGCAAATAGGTGCGGTTACCGTGCAGGACACCTGGCTTGCCGCCGGCGATCGAAGCCGCGTGCTTGCCGCTATTGAGTCCATGGCCGGCCGCTTCGACGCCGTAGATTTCAACTGCGCGATCGTCGAGGAACGGATGAAACAAACCCATGGCGTTGGAGCCGCCGCCGATGCAGGCAATGAGTGAATCGGGAAGCCGGCCTTCGGCCGCCTGCATCTGCTCGCGCGTCTCGCGCCCGATGATCGATTGGAAATCGCGCACCATCCCCGGATAAGGATGCGGCCCGGCGACCGTGCCGATGCAGTAGAACGTGTCGCTGACATTGGTCACCCAATCGCGCAGCGCTTCGTTCATGGCATCCTTGAGCGTGCGGGCACCGGACTCGACCGGGCGCACCTCGGCGCCGAGAATTTTCATTCGCAGCACGTTCGGCTTCTGCCGTTCGACGTCGACGGCGCCCATATAGACGATGCAAGGCAGTCCGAACTTGGCGCAAAGCGTGGCGGTGGCAACGCCATGCATGCCGGCGCCGGTCTCGGCAATGATGCGCGTCTTGCCCATGCGCAAGGCCAGCATGATCTGGCCAAGCACATTGTTCACCTTGTGCGCGCCGGTGTGGTTGAGCTCTTCGCGCTTGAGATAAATTTTCGCGCCGCCCGCCGAACGGCCGGAGGCCGTCTTTCTGACATGTTGGGTGAGCCGCTCGGCGAAATAGAGCGGCGACGGCCGGCCAACATAAGTCGCGAGATGCCCGTCCATTTCCTTCTGGAATGCGGGATCGGCCTTCGCCTGCGCGTAGGCATTTTCGAGCTCAAGGATGAGCGGCATCAGCGTCTCGGCGACAAAGCGGCCGCCATAGATACCGAAATGTCCGCGCTCGTCGGGGCCAGTTCGGAATGAATTGGGCTGCACGGTCATCCGATGAGCCCCTACTTGGTCGACCGTACGATCGATGCCTCTCCAAGCTGAAGAGGTGGCGAAAACAGTTCAGCCTCCGCAGCGCGCGCGGCGCGGATGAAGGTCCGGATCATGTCCGGATCTTTCTCGCCCGGCGTACGCTCGACGCCGGAAGACACATCGACGCCCGGCGCGCGCGTGATGCGCAGCGCCTGGGCCACATTGCTCGCATCAAGCCCGCCCGACAGCATGAATGGCACGCCGGGAGCGATGCCGCTGAGCAACGTCCAATCGAATGGCTTGCCGAGCCCGCCAGGCCGGGTCGCTTCCTGCGGCGCGCGCGCATCAAAGATCAGCCGGTCGGACACCTGCGCATATTCGCGGATCGGTGAAAGGTCGGCACGTTCTGCGATCGGCAAGGCCTTCATCACCGGCAGGCCGAAACGGCTGCGCACGACCGCGACCCGATCCGGCGTCTCTTTGCCGTGCAATTGCAGCATGTCGGGCTTGAGGGCGTCGACAATGTCGCCAAGCATGTGGTTGTTGGCATCGACCGTGAGCGCGACCTTGCCGGCTCTGCCACGCACGCGCTCCCCGAGCGTGCGCGCGAGCTCCAGCCCAAGGTTGCGGGGGCTTGGGGCAAAGAACACAAAGCCCACCAGGTCCGCACCGGAATCCAGCGCCACATCAAGCGCTTGCGGGGTCGTGAGGCCGCAGATTTTGATCGTCAGAGGCATTGTGGGCGCGTTCTACCGCCTTCTCCACCGCGCCGCAAAGCAGAACCACCACCTGCGTTAAGGAATTGGCGGCGGCACGACTGTGTAGGGGCTGGGCTCCGGCAATGCCGGCGGCGGTTCGGGTGCAAAGCGGCGGCGGACTGCATCAAGCTCCTGGTGAAGAACACGCACGTCGGCATCGCGCTTGCGGGCGGCGCGCCGCCACTTGCCCTGGCCGATCCAGGCGGCAATGCCGCCGACCAGCACGCCGAGGATCAGCACCGTGAAGATAACGACGAACAATGGGAGCGTAGCCGCGTAAGCCGGGCTGCTCGAAGAAAACGGATCAAACGAAACGGTCACCGACTGTCGATTGGCCACGGCGAATACGATGATGACGGCCGCCAGCGGAACGACAATCAACGCTGAGACGATTTTGCGGAACACAGGTGGCGCCTCTCGCAAAAAATCGATGGCCGTAGCAGGCTAGCGAAGCAACGCCGCCATCCGGACGGCTAAGCCCGGCCACAACCATAGCACTCTCGATGATCGGAGGAAGCGGGACCCTAGATCGCGCCAGGCCTGTTCAGGCGCTCGCGCATTTCCTTGCCGGTCTTGAAGAACGGCACGGATTTCTGGTCGACCGCAACATGGGCGCCGGTGCGCGGATTGCGGCCGGTACGGGCCGGCCTGTGCTTGACCGAAAAGGCGCCAAAGCCGCGCAGTTCGACGCGGTCGCCCTTCGCCATCGCGCTCGTGATCTCACCCAGGATGGCGTTGACGATATTCTCAACGTCGCGCTGATAGAGATGAGGGTTCTGCGAGGCAATACGTTGGACAAGCTCTGACTTGATCATTGACGCCGCCCTGCCCGGTCAACTGGAAATCAATTGGTCGACGGAGGGTGCCAAAGCGCCAAGAGACCGTCAAGGTTGAGTCGCTCGACCGCTTGCACTGCACCCCATTCCTCGATGCGGTGCGCAATCGCTGTCAAGCCCATCGCCTCGAAGGTCCAGGCGGCCACGTGCAGGAAGGACAGCTCGCTGAACCGCGGTTGCAACGAATAATCGCGCACCGGCGTATTTGCCGGAACCTGTTTTTCCTTCTCCAGCCAGGCCAACGCGGTCTTCTCGTTGCCGAGGCCGTCGATCAGCTTGAGGCCGACCGCCTGACGGCCGGTAAAGACGCGTCCGTCGGACACCTTTGCGACCTGCCCGTCATCCATTTTGCGGCGGTCCTTCACCAGCCCTTTGAACCAGGCATAGGAGTCGACCACGATGGCCTCAATGGCCGCCCGCGCTTCAGGGCTGGTCGGCTCAAAGCCGTTGGGCGCGGCCTTCAGCGGCGACGACTTCACCTCCTCGACCTTGATGCCGATGGTTTTGAGCACATCCGTGAAATTCGGATACTGGAACAGGACACCAATCGAGCCGACCAGCGACGTCTCCTGCGCCACGATGTGCTCGGAAGACAGGGCGGCGATATAGGCACCGGATGCGGCAAGCCCGTCGACCACGACGACCATCGGCTTCTTGGCTTGTAGCTCACGCAGCGAGTCATAAAGCTGTTCGGAGCCAGCGGTCGTGCCGCCCGGACTGTCGATGTGCACAATGACGGCGCGCGCGCGCGAACGTCCGAGCCGCGCCAACGCTTCGACGCGATCCTGATTTCCGCGGATCAATCCCTGGATCTTGATGCGGGCGACATAGGCACCCGGCGGCATCAGACGACTGCCCGGCACGAACAGCAACGATGCCCCGACAATTGCAAGCAACGCGATCACCACGGCGCTGACGCGCCAGAACGTGAGCTTGCGCCGCATCCGGCGGCGATCGACGATGGCATCGGCATCGAGCGACATGGGTGCTCCTTCAATCGAATCGTAGGTGAATTCTACCCCTCGGCAAGGGGCTTGGCGCGGTCATGCTGCAAAGGTTTGGCAGGGTCATGGCAAAAAGAAACCCCGGGGAAGGCCCCGGGGTCCCGTGAGCGATGCATAAAAAGCCGCTTATTCTTCGGCCTTTTCTGTCTCGGCTTCCGGCTTGTCGCCGGCGCGCTGCTTGAGTGCTGCGCCCAGAATATCGCCCAGCGATGCACCCGAGTCTGCGGTGCCGTATTGGGCGATCGCTTCCTTCTCCTCGGCGACTTCCAGGGCCTTGATCGAGACGCCGACCTTGTGGGTCTTGCGGTCGAACTGGGTGACACGCGCGTCAACCTTCTGGCCAACGGCAAATCGCTCAGGACGCTGATCGCCACGCTCGCGTGCCAGGTCGGCGCGCTTGATGAAGGCAACGAGATCGGTGCCGACGAGTTTGACGTCGAGGCCGCTTTCTTTCACCTCGGTGACTTCGCAAGTGACCACCGATCCCTTCTTGAGATCGCCGGCGGACTCCATCGGATCGCCCGCGAGCTGCTTGACGCCGAGCGAAATGCGCTCCTTCTCGACGTCGACATCAAGGACCTGCGCCTTGACCATGTCGCCCTTCTTGTATTCCTCGATCACCTGCTCGCCGGGGCGCTTCCAGTCGAGATCCGACAGGTGGACCATGCCGTCCACGTCCCCATCGAGGCCGAGGAACAGGCCGAACTCGGTCTTGTTCTTGACTTCGCCTTCGACGGTGGAACCCGGCGGATGTTTCTCGACGAACACTTCCCACGGGTTCCGCGTGGTCTGTTTGAGACCGAGCGAGATGCGGCGCTTGACCGGGTCGACTTCGAGAATCTGCACTTCGACTTCTTGCGAGGTGGAGACGATCTTGCCCGGATGCACGTTTTTCTTGGTCCACGACATTTCGGACACGTGGATCAGGCCCTCGATGCCGGGCTCGAGCTCCACGAATGCGCCGTAGTCGGTGATGTTGGTGACGCGGCCCTTGAAACGCGTGCCGACCGGATATTTGCCTTCGATTCCCTGCCACGGATCGTCGAGCAGCTGCTTCATGCCGAGCGAGATACGGTGGGTCTCGTGGTTGATCTTGATGATCTTGACCTTCACCTGCTGGCCGATATTGAGCACTTCGGTCGGGTGATTGACGCGCCGCCAGGCGATGTCGGTGACGTGCAGCAGGCCGTCGATGCCGCCGAGGTCCACGAACGCGCCGTAATCGGTGATGTTCTTCACGACCCCGTCGATGACCTGGCCTTCTTCAAGATTCTGCACCAGTTCCTGGCGCTGCTCGGCGCGGGTCTCTTCCAGCACAGTGCGGCGGGAGACGACGATGTTGCCGCGGCGGCGATCCATCTTCAGGATCTGGAACTGCTGCGGCACGTTCATCAACGGCGTCACATCGCGAATAGGACGGATATCGACCTGCGACCGCGGCAGGAAGGCCACCGCGCCATCGAGGTCGACGGTGAAGCCGCCCTTGACCTGATTGAAGATGACACCCTGGACCTTTTCCTGGGCGTTGAAGGCTTTTTCCAGCTTGCCCCAGCTTTCCTCACGGCGCGCCTTGTCGCGCGACAGCACCGCTTCACCGAGCGCGTTCTCGACTCGCTCGAGATAGACCTCGACATCATCGCCAACCTTGAGATCGTTCTGCCGTCCGGGGCCCGTGAACTCACGAAGCGCCACACGTCCTTCGGTCTTGAGACCGACGTCGATGACGGCGAATTCCTTTTCGATGCCGACGACCTTGCCCTTGATGACGGAACCTTCCTGCAGGTTTCCGCCGCCGAAGGTTTCATCGAGCAGCTTGGCGAAGTCTTCACGCGAGGGTGCTGTAGCAGTGGCCATGGAGTCTCCTGTATGCGGCGCGCCGGCAGGTTTGAATGGCGTTCCGAATGCGCGGGCCGAAGGTCCCGCAGACCAACGGCGGCCCCCGGAATCCCGGTGACCGGCGCAAAATACCGTGCTTTCGGAACGATGGTTCGATCAGGCGCGCTATACGCAGAGGCTCGAGCGGGGCTTTGTCCTCCAACACGAGGGGTGCTTAGCCACTCCCTCGGCCCGCTCGGGTAGCCTCGACGATGTCGATGGCGGCCCGGATGGCCGCGTCTATATCCAAATGCGTGGTATCGAGCAAGTGCGCATCCGGCGCCTGTTTCAGGGGGGCAATTGCGCGGTTTTGGTCACGTTCATCACGATTCCGGATGTCGGCCAGGACCGCGGCCTCGTCGATATCCCGACCCTGGGCCCGGTATTCGGCGGCGCGCCGGCGGGCACGCACTTCCGGCGTTGCGGTCACGTAAATCTTAACGTCAGCATTGGGACAAATGACGGTGCCGATATCCCGGCCATCAAGGACGGCCCCAGGCGGCTTGGCGGCAAAGTCGCGCTGGAATGCCAACAATGCGGCACGCACCGCCGGAATGGCAGACACAATCGAAGCGGCTTCGCTGATGCTGTAGGCCTTCAGCGCGACTTCTTCGAAGCGCGACGGATCGAGCGATTGCGCAGCGGCGGCGGCGGCAACGGTATCCGCCGGGTTACGGCCGCTGTCGATCAGCGCCTTGGCGACAGCGCGATAGATCAGACCGGTGTCGAGATGGCGCAATCCATAGTGAGCGGCGAGCCGCTTGCCGAGCGTGCCTTTGCCCGACGCGGCAGGTCCGTCAATCGCGATGATCATCTTTACCCTCCCCTGCAGGGGGAGGGTCGCTCACCGGAGCGCAGCGAAGGTGAGCGGGGTGGGGTGTTTTTTTTCTGCGAAGAAACATCACCCCCTCCCGATTGCGCTGCGCGCAATCGACCTCCCCCCTCCAGGGGGAGGTGAAGAGAATGTGTCGCGATGATCATGTCAGATCCGCACCGATCGCGCGCATCAGCTCGACGAAGCCCGGGAAGCTTGTCGCGATGAACGCGCTATCATCAATGCGCACCGGATTTTCCGTGGCGAGACCCATAACCAGCGCCGACATCGCGAGGCGATGATCCATGTGCGTCTTCACCTCGCCGTTGCCGGCGGGCCGGCCTTTGCCGTGCACGATCAGGTCGTCGCCTTCGATCTCGACGACAACGCCATTGGCGCGCAGCATCTCAGCCGTCGCGGCGAGGCGATCGGATTCTTTCACCCGCAACTCCTTCAGGCCACGCATCCGCGTGATCCCTTCGGCGAAGGCCGCCGCCACTGCCAGAATTGGATATTCGTCGATCATCGACGGAGCTCGCTCAGGCGGCACGTCCACGCCTTTGAGTACCGACGTGCGAATGCGAAGGTCCGCGACCTCCTCCCCACCGTCGTCGCGCTTGTCGAGCGCTTCGATATTGGCGCCCATCTCGCGCAAAGTCGTCAGAAGGCCTGTCCGCAGCGGGTTCGTCATGACTGCTTCCAGAATGAGTTCGGAACCCGGCACGATCAGCGCAGCGACAAGAGGAAAGGCCGCTGAAGACGGATCGGCCGGCACCAGGACATTGGCCGGCTCGAGCTCCGGCTGACCCTGAAGGACAATCCGGCGGCCGTGCTCGCCGTGGGGCTTGCTCGTAATCTTCGCGCCGAAATGTTTCAGTAGCCGTTCTGTGTGGTCGCGCGTTGCTTCTGCTTCGATCACCGTTGTTTCGCCTGGCGCCGCCAGCCCCGCGAGCAGCACCGCCGACTTGAGCTGCGCCGACGGCACCGGCGGCTCATAGACAATTGGAATCGGGTCCGCGGCGCCTTGCAGCGTCAGCGGTAGCCGTCCTTCGTTGGCGACTTGCAGAACGCGCGCGCCCATCTTCAGCAAAGGATCGAGCACGCGCTGCATCGGCCGGCTGCGCAGGGAATCGTCGCCGCTAAAGGTGGCCGTAACCGGCGCGCCCGCGACCGCACCAATTGCCAGCCGGCAGCCGGTCCCTGAATTACCGAAATCGAGCGCTCCACCCGGCTGGGTAAAGCCACCGACGCCGACGCCATGAACGTGCCAGATACCATCGCCGGTGCGTTCAACGCGCGCACCGAGCGCCCGCATGGCATCGGCAGTGTGCAGAACATCTTGGCCTTCCAGCAGGCCGCCGATGGTAGTTTCGCCGACGGTAAGCGCTCCCAGGATCAAGGCGCGATGGGAGATCGATTTGTCACCCGGAACGCGGGCCCGGCCTTGGACGGGGCCGCCCTGGCGGGCGGTCAAAGGCGTTGAATCGGTAGGGTTCACCAGGCGGTATCCTTAAAATCTGCGCCGTCCTACCACGCAGCCGCGCGCGCCGTCATCCCGCCGCTTTTGCCGGCGCTTTTGGCCTTGCCGGGCGCGCTTGCGCTATTGACAGGGGCCTTGCAACTAGCCAAGTGAAACACCGATTTAAACGACCCCGTCCCCCGAGGAACCTCGACTGTGGCGAAACCCGATCTTGGTACCAAGCGCGTCTGTCCAGACACTGGTCGTAAATTCTACGACCTCAACAAGACGCCAGTGATTTCACCCTATACCGGCAAAGTTGTGCCGATCGTCGTGCCAACGCAGTCGCGGGCGCGCCCAGAACCGGCAGCAGCGCGACCAGCGCCTGTTGTGCCGACCGTCAGCGTCGAGCCGGAGACCGCAGACGCTGAATTTGTTTCGCTCGAGGACGCCGAGGCCGAACAGCAGGGCAAGAAACCGGCAGCCGAAGGTGCCGCTGCGGCGGGCGAGGAGGAAGAAGTCGAGATTGGTGACGAGAGCCTCGACGATGCCGCCTTCATCGAAGAGCAGGAAGAAGGCGCACCCGACGTGACCGACATCATCGGCGAGTCGATCGAGAAGGAAGAGGAAACCTGAATCCCGCGGTCTCGCAAGGGCGGCAGTCGAAATCGCGAATTGGGGCCATAGCTCAGCTGGGAGAGCGCCTGCATGGCATGCAGGAGGTCGGCGGTTCGATCCCGCCTGGCTCCACCAACCTTCGCTCGCTTCGCGAGCTACGGTCGGCAAGCCCGCCTTGCCTGAACGTAGCGAAGGCGCGAAGGTTGCCCGTCGTAGCCCGAAGGAGCGAAGACGGGCTAAGTTTTTTCTAATGCACTACGTTTATCTTCTCGAAAGCACAATTTCCCTAGCGCATAACATACGTCGGGACTGACTGACGATTTACGGTCTCGTCGTTAAAGCGCACAATGCGGGTCAGGCTACTCATACGAGAAAGTATCGAGCCGTGGCGGCGTTCAGACGTACATCGCTTTTTCAAGCAAAGAAAAAGCTGTCGCAGTTCGAGCGCTATCTCAAGTCTTCGTCTGGTCGGGCCTTCGCAAAAAAACGACTTCGCTAATCGACGCTGCTGACAAGCCGCGGTCGGCATTGCATGATGGACGGCCACCCGGGGAACCACCATGCAAGGCAAAATCGCGCTTGAAGAACATTTCGCCATCGAGCCGACACTCGGTGACTCGCAAGTGTTCGGCGCGCACGTCTGGAAAGATCTGAGTCACCGCCTGCTCGACATTCAGGACACGCGCTTAGGTGAAATGGACAAGCACGGGATCGAAATGATGATCCTCTCGCTGAACGCTCCTGCGGTACAGGCGATCCATGAAACCAAGCGCGCGATCGAGGTCGCCAAGCAAGCCAACGATCATGTCGCCAATGAAGTGCGCAAGCGGCCCTCTCGATTTGCTGCTTTCGCTGCCTTGCCGATGCAGGACCCTGATGCAGCAATCGCCGAACTCACACGCTGTATCAAGGATCTCGGCATGGTCGGCGCCCTGGTCAACGGTTTTTCGCAGATCGGCGCGCCTGACAACGTCACTTACTACGATCTGCCGCAATATCGGCCGTTCTGGCGCGCCGTCGAGGCGCTCGACGTTCCGTTCTATCTTCATCCGCGCAATCCGCTGCCAAGCTGGACGAAATTCTATGAGGGCCACAACTGGTTGCTGGGGCCGAACTGGGCCTTTGCGGCCGAAACAGCCGTGCACACGCTACGACTGATTGGCAGCGGTTTGTTCGACGAATGCCCGCGACTGAAAATGGTGCTCGGCCATCTGGGCGAAGGAATTCCGATCTATTTGTGGCGCATCGACAACCGCAACGGCTGGATGAAGGCGCCGCATAAATATCCGGCCAAGCACGGCGTGGGGCACTATTTTCGCAAGCACTTCCATCTCACCACGTCGGGCAATTTCCATACGCCGGCGCTGACAAATGCCATGATCGAAATGGGCGTTGATCAGGTCCTGTTCTCGGTAGACTGGCCATTCGAGAGTATCGAGGAAGGCGCAGAGTCCTTCGACAAGTCAGAGATCAGTGAAGCGGATCGCGCCAAGATCGGCCGCAGCAACGCCATCAAGCTGTTCAAGCTGCCGCTGCGCTAGATCAGACCATACGAAAGCGTTCGACCGCGCTTTTGTCCCACACCATGCCGTTGCCGGGACGCGGCGGAATAATTGCGTGGCCATCGGAAATTTCGAGCGGCTGCTCGACCAGGACATTCGCCCAGTCGACATATTCCAGGAAATGGCAGGTCGGCGTCGCGGCAAGCAAATGCGCGCTCACTTCCGGGAAAAGGTGCGACGACATTTGAACGCGCCTGCCCGCCGCAATGTCGGCCGCCTGCCGCCAACCGGTGACGCCGCCAATCCGTTCAAGATCGGGCATTACAAAGTCGGCAGAGCCTTGATCGAGTGCAACACTCATAGCGGCGGGTAGCGAGAAGTTCTCACCGATCTGAATCGGGACCTTGAGTTCGCGCGCCAGCCTGGCAGCGCCGACATAGTCATCGTGTCGGATGGGTTCTTCCAGCCAATAAATTTTTTCCTTGTCGAGCGCGCGACCTCGCAACAACGCCTCCTCGACGCTGAGGGCCTGATTGTAGTCGACCATCAATGTCGCATCATCGCCGATGCGTTTGCGCACCGCATGCACGGCCGCGATGTCTTCGCGCAATGACGGATAGCCGAGCCGCAACTTCACCGACCGGAAACCGGCGGCGAGCAGCTTCTCCGCTTCATCCGCCAGCGCGCCAAGATCGTCAGTCAAACCAAGACCGCAGCTGTTGTAGGCCGGAATTGGTCTTAGCTCGGCGCCGAGAAATGTGGCGAGCGGCACACCGGCTGCAATCGCAAGCGCGTCCCAGCAGGCGGTATCGAGACCTGACATCGCCATGCGCACGATCCCCTGGACACCGATCAGGGTGAAGCGGCGCGTCAACGTTGCCCAGAGTTCGGCCGGCGCGACCGGTTTGCCCTGCACTATTCGCTCGACCTCGCCGAGCAGGCTCATGATCGCCGGGGCGGCGGCGGGCAGGTAGCAGAACACATAGGTGCGACCGGTAACGCCTTCCTCCGTTTCAAGGTCAATCAGGAGTAGCGGCGCCCGGCGAATTGCCGTGGCGCTGGTCCCGAGCACAAAATTCAGTGGAACTTCGACTGGTGTCGCGCGAACCGCTCGCACGGTCAAAGACGGCATCGCAGTCCCAATTTTCATGAAAACCCCCTCGAAAGCCGACTATAGCGGCGGTCTGGCTGATTTCTCCTTGTTCTTGAACCTTTAACCTGCCCTGCCCATATTAGGAGCGATCGGATGGCGGTTGCCGCCCGGTTGGGGTGCCTGAAAGGGGCCCCGTCAAAGTCGCTTCAAGCGAGGGCTTTGAGACCAATGTCGCGAGTTCCGTCCCTGTCCAGCCCGTTCCTCCTGGGTTTCGATGAGATCGAGCGTGTGCTCGATCGCGTTGCCAAGGGAGCTGACGGCTACCCGCCCTACAACATCGAGCGGCTGCCCCGCGATGGGCAAAACCCGGAGCGGCTGCGTATCACGCTCGCCGTCGCCGGTTTCACCCGTGATCAGCTCGATGTCTGCATCGAGGAAAGCCAGTTGGTGATCCGCGGGCGCCAACAAGACGATAAGACCCGCCAATACCTCCACCGCGGCATTGCCGCGCGCCAGTTCCAGCGCACCTTCGTGCTGGCCGACGGCATGGAAGTTATGGGCGCGGACCTCAAGAACGGCTTGTTGTCGATCGATCTGGTCCGGCCACAGCCGGAACGAATCGTGAAGACTATCGCGATCAACGACCAGGAATGACGGACTCGTGAAGCAGGACTCGACCACGTCAAGCGTTTACTCAGAAAGGAGTCGAGGGCCATGACCAACGACAAACAAACTGAACCGAACACGACTCATCCTGTGATCACGCAGGAGGCACTGGCACAACTCGGCGACGGACGTCTGGCATACGTCAAGACGATCCGCTCGGAAGAAGTCGCCAACCTGTTTCCGCAGGCGCCGAAAATCGAGCCGGGCATCAAGCTGTTCTCACTGCACGCAGCTGACGGAACGCCGATCATGCTCACCGATACGCGTGAGGCGGCAGTCGCGAATGCATGGAGCCAGGAGCTCGAAGCAGTCAGCGTTCACTGATTGCTCGCGGTCGGTATTACGCGGCGCTACTTGCCGGCGGCATTGCCAGCACGGCGTAGAGAGCATCACCATCATTCGATTCGCGCAGGCGGCGCGCGATCTCCGGATCGCGCAGCTGCCGCGCGACGCGTGCCAACGCCTTGAGATGATCAGCTCCCGCGGTTTCCGGCGCGAGCAACAGAAAAACCAGATCGACAGGCTGGTTGTCGAGCGCTTCGAAGTCGATCGGTTTGGGCAGGCGCGCAAACAGACCGAACAACCTGCCTAACTTGGGCAGTTTACCGTGCGGGATCGCCACCCCGTTTCCGACAGCCGTCGAACCGAGTTTTTCGCGCTGAAGCAGGATCTCCAGAATTGCCTTTTCGTTTTGGCCCGTAAGCTCGGCCGCACGCGTCGCAAGTTCCTGGATCGCCTGCTTCTTGCTGTTAACTTTGAGTGCCGGAATGACAGCATTCGGCGCGACGAGATCGGTAAGCGTCATGGACATGTCCGATGATCGGGGATGGCTGCGCCGAAGTTTGCAATGGGGGGTGTTGAAGGCGGCGGACCATAAGAGCGGCCCGTCCTGCCGTCAATGGCCCAACTTAGCCTGCAATTGGCCATTTTTCGTGCGTTTTCGTCCTATTTAGCGGCCACGGCGGGCCTGGTTATCCTTGCGGCGGCGTTTGTACCGGCGCAGCCGTTTTTCAATGCGGAGGGCGGCCTGTTCCGCGCTGTCATATGCGTCCGCCGCCATTCCTTTGGCTTCAAGGAGTGCGCCTGAATCGAGATGCAAGATGCACTCCGTGCGAAAACCGAATCCGTCTTTGCCTACCGTTGCATGGCCCGAAAAACCGCCTCTGAAATATTTCGAGGCAGCTTCTTCGACCCGATCGGTGATTTTCCGCTGTAGTACCGCACCGACACTGATATTTCGTCCTGAAACGCGTAAAGGCATATGATTGCCTCCCTGCCGCCTCTTTGGGGCGCACGGCAGCGCCCTCGAGTTCGCCCGGCTCTAAAGATTTCAGCTCAGAAATGTTCCCGGCGTCAATGCGTCAGGATAAGTGCATTCAAGCACTCGCGGCCTGTTTCTCGCGACGCCGTTGCACGGAAGACGGAATACGCATCGCCTCGCGGTACTTGGCGACCGTGCGACGTGCAATGTCGATCCCCACACCACGCAGCTTTTCCACGATCGTATCGTCAGACAGAACGTCCTCGGCGCTCTCGTCATCGATCAATTGACGAATGCGGTGTCGAACCGCTTCGGCGGAATGCGCCTCGCCGCCGTCGGCCGCCGCGATCGAGGACGTAAAGAAATATTTGAGCTCGAAGATGCCGCGGCTGGTCGCCATGTATTTGTTGGCGGTAACGCGCGAGACCGTTGATTCGTGCATGCTGATCGCGTCGGCAACAGTCTTGAGATTGAGCGGGCGGAGATGCTGCACACCTTTGGCAAAGAAGCCGTCCTGCTGCCGCACAATTTCACTCGATACTTTTAAAATGGTCTTTGCGCGTTGATCGAGTGCGCGCACCAGCCAGGTCGCGGTTTGCAGGCAATCAGCGATATAGGCTTTCTCCTTGTTGTTGTGCGTGTTCTTCGACACTTGCGCGTAGTAGCGCTGATTGATGAGCACTTTCGGCAACGTGTCGGAATTGAGCTCGACCTGCCAGGTGCCATCTGGTGCCGCCCGCACGTAAACATCGGGCACGATCGGTTGCACCACCGTGGAGCCGAATGCGAGCCCTGGCTTGGGATTGAGATTGCGGATTTCAGCGATCATGTCGGCCAGGTCTTCGTCACTGACGCCGCACAACCGGCGCAGCGCGCCGAGGTCGCGCTTGGCCAAAAGATCGAGATGCCCGACCAGCGCCTGCATTGCCGGATCGAAACGGTTGTGTTCCTTCAGCTGTATGGAGAGGCACTCGGTCAGATTGCGCGCGCACACGCCGAGCGGTTCGAATGTTTGCAGAACCGCAAGCACCAGCTCGACGTCACTCCGCTGTGCGCCGAGTTTGTCGGCAACCGTATCGAGATCGCCGGTGAGATAGCCGGCCTCGTCGACCATATCGATCAAGTACTGACCTATCATGCGGCCAGCAGGATTGGAGATCGCTAGCGCCATCTGCTCAGCGAGGTGGTCAGCAAGGGTGACCTGCGCCGAGGCGTAAGCTTCCAGGTTGTGATCGTTGTCCTGGCCACCCGAGCCGACACCAGACCATTCTGAATAAGCCGGCGGCGGCATCTCGGCGGGCGCGGTTTTTTCACCGCCGTCGTCGGGAAATACATTTTCCAGTTCGGTACCGAGCCCCTGCTCCATGGAGCTGCGGCTGGTCTCAAGGTCGTCACCGATCCAGTCCGGGGTGCTGGCGGTGTCTTCGTCACGTTCGGTCACCGGAGCGTCAGGTTCGGCGCCTGCCGCGGGTGACTCGTCCTCGCCGGCACGGTCGAGCAGCGGGTTACGCTCTAACTCGCCGTCCACGTAGGCCGCCAGATCAAGGCTGGAGAGCTGCAGCAGCTTGATGGCCTGCATCAGCTGCGGCGTCATCACCAGCGCTTGTGTCTGGCGGAACTGCAGTCTTTGTGACAGCGCCATAAGTATCCCGGCGGAATTGGTCCGATTCTTGCTTGTTTATAGCAGCCCGCCGGCGGCAGCGATATGCAATATCGCCGCACGCGACTGCACAAATGTTGGGCGGACTAAACGTTAACCGGCGCGCCTAAAGGCGAAACTCTTCGCCCAGGTAAAGGCGGCGCACGTCCGGGTTATTCACGATGTCGTCGGCCCGGCCTTCCATGAGCACTTCACCGGAGTAGATGATGTAGGCCCGGTCGGTGAGGCCCAGGGTCTCGCGCACATTGTGGTCGGTGATCAGGACGCCGATGCCGCGATTCGTCAGGTGCCTGACGAGCGTCTGAATGTCACCAACAGCAATCGGATCGATGCCGGCAAATGGTTCGTCGAGCAGCATGTAACTTGGGCGCGTTGCCAGCGCGCGCGCGATTTCGACTCGCCGTCGCTCACCGCCCGATAGCGCGATGCTCGGTGTTTTTCGCAAGCGAGCGATATTGAATTCTTCGAGCAGCGCATTGAGGTCTGCCTCACGCCGGCGGCGATCGGGCTCTACCACTTCGAGCACAGACCGGATGTTGTCCTCGACGCTCAGGCCACGAAAAATCGACGCTTCCTGCGGCAAATAGCCGATACCGAGCCGTGCGCGTTGGTACATCGGCAGGACGGTGACATCATATCCATCGAGTTCGATGCGGCCGCGGTCGGCGTTGATCAGGCCTGTGATCATGTAGAATACGGTTGTCTTGCCGGCACCGTTCGGGCCGAGCAGGCCCACCGCCTCGCCGCGCCGCACATAGAGTGTAACGCCCTTCACGACCATGCGGCCACCGAAGCTTTTTTCAACGCCGTGTGCCGCCAGGTAGGCGTGACGCTGAGCCTGCCGTCCATCGCCATCGCGGCGCGGACGAGCGGGCGCCTGGCTCTGCGCCGGCGCCGCGCCGTGTACCTGTTGTGTTGGTTGCGCGTTGAGCGCGGCCGCCTGTTGCGCACGGGCCTCCGGCGACAAAACGCGCCTGCTCCGGGCGGGCTGGCGGCGCCAGAACAGCGAGAGGATATTCACCGGCCTACCTCGCAACGCATCAATGTGCCCGCCCGTGCATGCGCCATTGTGCGGCGTGTGACACTAGCTGATTCCCGAGCGCACGGGCTGCCGCGTGTATGGCGAGTGTTTTGCAAATCAATTGAACGGCCGCACGGGCACGGGCCGCGGAGCCTGGGCCCCGTTGTTGCCCGGCTTTTCAAGTCCATTGCTGCCCGGCAGGAAAAGGCCCTGAACGCGGCCCTGGCTGCCCTTGTTCGATTCCACGCGCGAGGTTCCACTGGTGAGATCGACTACCAGTTTTTCCCCGCGCAACACGTTCTGGCCTTGCGTCATCACCACCGGATTTCCGGTGAGGGTCACCGTATTTGACTTCATGTCGAAGATGCCGAGATCACCAGTGGCGGTCTGCTCCTTTTGCGTCACGATGACGCCGCCACGCGCTTCTAGGCGCTTGATCCGTTGCTCACCGCCCGGGCCGGGAGTTGCCGCCTGCAAGGTCTTGCTTTGATCGGCGGTTTCGCCGTCCTGCTCGTAGAACACGACCAGCGATTTACAACGCAAGCCTGTGTCGCCCTGCTTAACGCGCACGTCGCCGCTGAAAGTCGCCTGCTTCTGCTTGTCGCGTACTTCCAGTGTGGCGGCCTCGATATGCACCGGCTGGTCGCGATTTTGCGAAAATCCCTGCAGCGCATTCGGAGGGCCCTGCGGCGCGGTTTGCGCATGCAGGCTTGCTCCGGACATGCCCAGCACTGCGGCAGTCAGCAATGTCAAACTCGTTCGGCGCATCTGAATTATTGCGCTCCCGAATCTGCTTTTGGCGGGGGCTGGTTAAGCATCATGTCCATGACGACGCCATCATGGAAGCGAACAACGTCGCCGGAATCAATAATATCAAGCCGATTGGCATTGAGCGTGCCCTGCAACATCTTGACCTCAACCGGATGCTCGGACACGACGTTGCCTTTGCGGATATCGACCATCGCTTCGCTCAGGCGAGCGCGGTAACCTGACGTATTGATCCTGATGTCTCGATCGAGCCTCAGCGTTTCGCCTTTCGAGTCATAGAGACCGCTGATCGCGGTCAACTCCATCTTGCTCTTGTCCTGCATTTCCACTTTGGCGCGGATGTTGCGCAGTTCGATCATGTCCGGCTTGGTCATGTCTTGCGCCGCGGTGTCGGCTGTCAATTCGTAAGCGCGCGCATCACTCGTGAACCCGGACAGATGCGGCTGTTCCATGGTGACCTTGGTGCCGGACACCACCAGATTGTCGACATTGATCGGCAGCTTGGTGAGCAAGCGTAACGGGTTGAGGTAAGTGACCAGCGCAACGACGACGAAAACGAAACTCACGCTCAAAGGAACAGCAATGCGCAGGATACGAACCACGCGGCTATGCCGGCGCGCGGCCTTGAACGCGCGCTCAGAGTCGCCGCGGCCCATTGTCCAATAGGCATGCGCGGCGTCCTGGTCAGTTCTGGCTGTGATCACACGGTTCATGCCAAGCCTGGCATCCGTCTTCACCTTGGGAATATCCCGGAAATCATCTCACGCCCCACGCCGCAACATGCGGCTCGAATATGGCCCCGACGCGGCAACAAGCGCTCGGTCGTTAACCAATAGCCGCCAGAATACAACAGCTTACGACGAATGAGAAAAAATATCCTCGGCCGCCCAGCCGGCGAGGTCGAGGCGCACGCGATCCGGCAGGAAATGGAAGCAGGCTGCCGCCAGGTCAGCGCGACTCTCGCGCGCGAGCATGACGTCGAGCTTCTCTTTCAGGGCATGCAGATGAAGAACATCCGTCGCCGCGTACGACACTTGCGCGTCGGTGAGTTCATTGGCGCCCCAGTCGGACAACTGTTGCTGTTTTGACAGATCAACGCCGAGGACCTCACGCGCCAAATCCTTCAGGCCATGCTTGTCGGTATACGTGCGTGCAAGGCGGGAGGCTATCTTGGTGCAGTAGACCGGCTCCGGCATCACACCAAACGTCTTCGCCAGAATGCCCATGTCGAAGCGGGCGAAATGGAAGATCTTGAGGATCGACTTGTCGGCCAGCATCCGTTCGATTTTCGGCGCTTTGTGCTGGCCCGCGCCGATTTGCACGACGTCCGCCGAGCCGTCGCCGGGTGACAGCTGCACGACGCAAAGCCGGTCGCGGTTTGGATCAAGACCCATGGCTTCGGTATCAATCGCCACCGCGCCCTTGTAGGCGTTGAGGTCGGGGAGGTCGCCGCGGTGCAAACGGATGGTCATTCAGGTTCTAAGGCTCGGAACGTTGGTGCCCAGGAGAGGACTCGAACCTCCACGGCTTTCACCGCTAGTACCTGAAACTAGTGCGTCTACCAATTCCGCCACCTGGGCTTGTCGGGACCAGATACGGAGCCGTTTCCGGCTTGTCAATGAAGGGGCTTCGGGGCCTGTACAGCCCATGGCCGATCCTGTATTTGCCGAGCTTCAGGCATCCCTGCCCGCACAAGATCGAGAGCGGCATGACCGCACGCAGCCCATACGACACCCTCGTCACCGTTTACGGCGGTTCGGGTTTCCTTGGCCGTCACGTCGTTCGCGCCTTGGCCAAGCGTCACTATCGCATCCGGGTGGCGGTGCGCCGCCCCGAACTCGCCGGCTACCTGCAACCGCTCGGCCGCGTCGGCCAAATCCACGCCGTGCAGGCCAATCTTCGCCATGCACCTTCGGTGGAAGCAGCGGCACGTGACGCGCAGGTGGTTATCAATCTTGTCGGGATCCTGTTCGAACGTGGCCGCCAACGTTTCGATTCGGTGCACGCATACGGAGCCGAGCAGGTCGCGCTGGCCGCCAACGCGCATGGCGCGCGCATGATCCAGGTTTCCGCAATCGGCGCCGATGAGAATTCTGCCAGCTCCTACGCACGTTCCAAGGCGAAAGCCGAACAGATGGTGTTGGCTGCGCAGCCGTCAGCAGTCCTCATGCGGCCGTCGATCATGTTTGGACCCGAGGACGATTTTTTCAATCGCTTTGCCTCACTTGCACGCCTGTCGCCCGCGCTGCCGTTGATCGGCGGCGGTCTTACGCGTTTCCAACCGGTCTTTGTGGGAGACGTTGCAACTGCAATTGCAGATGCAGTGGACGGCACCGTGCGGGCAGGCGCCGCTTACGAACTGGGTGGACCGGAGGTGCGGACGTTCAAGGAGCTTATGCAATTCGTGCTGGCGACGATCGAGCGCAAGCGGCTGCTGATGCCAATTCCATTCTTCGTTGCCAGAATGCAGGCGATGTTTTTGCAATACTTGCCGACACCGTTGCTCACGCCCGACCAGGTCGAGTTGCTACGTACCGACAATATCGTTTCTGACGCGGCGAAGACGGAAAAACGAACATTGCAGGGCCTCGGTATCGAGCCCGAGCCGATCGAGGCAATTGTGCCGTCTTATCTCTGGCGCTTCCGCAAGGCCGGCCAATTCCGCAGCCGCGTCGCTTAGGACTCAAAGTACGTACAACACAACGAGTCCGGCGCCGCCGACCAGTATGCGCCACCATGCAAAGAGCGCGAAGGAGTGGCGCTGCACGTAGCGCAGGAACGTTTTCACGACGATCCATCCGAATATGAACGAGAACACGAAACCGACTGCGGTCACCGTGAAATTGCCGCCAAGCGCGAGTTCGCCGCGGCTCTTGTAGACTTCGTAAGCGAAGGCGCCGACCATCGTCGGCATTGCCAGCCAGAACGAGAATTCCGCTGCGGACCGGCGATCTGCACCGAACAGCATGGCGCCGACGATCGTTGCACCGGCGCGCGACACGCCCGGTATCATTGAAATGCACTGGATGATGCCGATGCCCAGATACATCGGCAACGAGAACGCGTTTGCCTCGTGATAGCGCGCCTGCAGGTTCAAGCGGTCGACCCACAACAGGACGAAACCGCCGACGATGAGCGACACACACACGATGCGGACGTCGAACAGATACGTCTTGATGATGTGGTAGCCGAGTGCGCCGATCACCGCCGCGGGAAGAAAGGCAAGCAAGATCCCGATGACGAAACGCGCCGCCGCCCATTGGGTAAACATTTCTCTGGCCAGCGCCCAAAGCCTGCCGAAGTAAATGCTCAGCAACGCCAGAATAGCGCCAAGCTGAATCAGCACGGCAAATGATTTCCCGAAGGCATCATCGCCCCAGCCGAACAAGTGCTCCATCAGCAGCAAGTGCCCGGTCGACGATACCGGCAGATATTCCGTCAGGCCCTCGACGATACCGAGCGCCGCCGCCTTGATGATATCGATGTGTGCCACGGCTGGGCCAAGCACGGCCGTCTTGATGGCAACCAAATCCATGAATTGCTCCGGAGGAACTATGGCGTTTACCGCCAGATATGATGCGGGCGTGCGCTTTTGGCGCAAAGGCGCCCGCGTGGCAACGAAAAAACGCGAAAATTCTGGCGATTTGCTCCGTCGCCGCAGATTTCTATAGTGCGGAAGTTGATTCCCGCCGAGAGCGGCGTCGCCGCGCCATGCCGAGTGTCCATGCTGACATTGTTTCACCACCCGCTGTGCCCGCATTCACGCTACGTGCGGTTGATTCTCGGAGAGTACGGCATCGAAGTGCGGCTTGTGGAAGAGCGGTTCTGGGAACGACGGCAGGAATTCCTGCTGCTCAACCCGGCGGGAGAATTGCCGGTGCTGGTGGCCGAGGGCGAGCCGCCGATTCCGGGCGCCGCAATCGTCGCCGAATACATCGAGGAAACGTATACAGGCGAGAGCAGCGGCGAGAGGCTGCTACCGCAACGGCCCGGCCGCCGGGTTGAAGTTCGCAGGCTGGCGAGCTGGTTCAATGACAAATTCTATTCGGAAGTCAGCCGGCCGCTGGTGACCGAGCGGGTCTTTAAGCGCCATATGACCCAGGATCAGGGCGGCGGTCCGCCCGATACCGAAGCCCTGCGCGCCGCCCGCCACAATATCCGCTATCATGTCGCTTATATCGGTTGGCTGGTGCGGACCCGCGATTGGCTTGCCGGCGATCAACTGAGCCTTGCCGATCTTGCCGCAGCTGCGCATTTGTCGGCTGCCGACTATCTAGGCGAAGTGCCGTGGACCGAAGACGAAGTAGCAAAGAGCTGGTACGCCCGGGTGAAGTCGCGTCCGTCATTCCGGGCGATTCTCGCCGACACAATGGCCGGCCTGCCGCCGTCGAAAAGCTACGCCGATCTCGACTTCTAAGCGAACCAGCAGCAATCAAAACGGCGCTTGCGGAACAAGCACACGCGCTTGGGTTTGATGCGTTTGGTGTTGCCAGGCCCGACGCCGTGCCGGAACTGAAAACGCGGCTCGACAATTTTATTGCCGAAGGCGCGCACGGCGACATGGCCTGGCTGGCATCCACGGCGGAGCGGCGAGCGGCGCCGTCGGCGCTATGGCCGGATGTACGTTCGATCATCATGCTTGGATTGAATTACGGTCCGGATACCGACCCGTTGGCTATCTTGAAAATACGCGAGCGCGCGGCGATTTCGGTCTACGCCAAAGGCGATGACTACCACGAACTGATCAAGTCACGACTCAAGTCATTGGCACGCTGGCTCACCGCTAGTGCCGGCGGCGATGTGAAAGTCTTCGTCGACACGGCGGCAGTGATGGAAAAACCGATTGCGGCGCGCGCCGGACTAGGCTGGCAGGGCAAGCACACGAATCTGGTGTCGCGCCAATACGGCTCGTGGCTTTTTCTCGGCGCCATTTTCACCACCCTCGATCTGCCGGACGATCAAGCCGAACCTGACAGCTGCGGCAGTTGCCGGGCGTGCCTCGACATTTGCCCGACGGCCGCGTTTCCAGCGCCCTATCGATTGGACGCAAGGCGCTGCATTTCCTATCTCACGATTGAGCACAAAGGTCCGATCCCGCGCGAACTGCGTGCGGCGATCGGCAACCGCATTTATGGTTGCGATGACTGCCTTGCAGTATGTCCGTGGAACAAGTTCGCAAGCCAGGGACGCGAGGCAAAATTGGGCGCGCGCGACGCCTTGCGGGCACCACGGCTCGCCGATCTGGTCAGCCTTGACGATGCGCAATTCCGCAAGCTTTTTTCGAAAACCTCAATCAAGCGCACTGGACGCGACCGTTTTGTCCGCAACGTCCTGATCGCGATCGGCAACTCGGGCGACGTCAATCTTGCAGTTGAAGCCGAGCGCCTGCTCGACGACGCGTCGCCTCTGGTGCGCGGCGCAGCGGTGTGGGCATTGTCGAGATTGTTGCCGCCGCAGCAATTTGCAGTGTTGGCAAAGAAGCAACCCGAAGACGATATGTCAGTGAAAGAGGAATGGAACGAGGCGCTCTCAAGCTGTCATGGCCGGGCTTGACCCGGCCATCCCGCTTAGGTGGGCACGGTGCGTCCCTAAGCGGGGTCACCGGGACAAGCCCGGTGACGACGGGCAAATCAGAATTCCTTTACCGCCGCAATCAGCCGCTCAATATCTTCCGGCCGTGACAGCCGATGGTCGCCGTCCTTGATGAGCGTCAGTACGACGTCGTCGCGAGAGAAGCGCGAGACCAGTTCGACCGCGTGCTGCCACGGCACGTCCGGATCCTGCACGCCTTGCAAAATATGCACGGGGCAGCGCGTTTCGATCAGGCCCCCCAGCATGAGATGTTTGCGACCATCATCGATCAGCCCACGCGTGATTGGATAGGGCTCCTCACCATAGGCCGAGGGCCGCATCCACCTGCCCTTCTCCTCGATTTCCCGCCGGGCCTCTGCGGAAAACTGCTTCCACATCAACTCTTCAGTGAAATCCACTGCCGGTGCGATCAGCACGATGCCGGCGATCGGCGGAATATCCTTGCGGCCGGACAATGCCCGCGCCAGCAGCAACGCCAGCCAGCCGCCCATCGATGAACCAACGACAATCTGCGGGCCCTCGGCGAAACGGGTGAAAACGCCAAGACTTTCCTCCAGCCAGCGCCCGATGGTGCCCTCCTGGAAGTCACCACCCGATTCGCCGTGGCCGGAGTAGTCGAACCGCACGCAGGCGCGGGCGGCGCTTTCGGCCCACCGGTCGAGCGCCTCGGCTTTCGTTCCTTTCATGTCGGACTTGAAACCCCCGAGCCAGAACAGGCCTGGTCCCGAGCTTGGGCTCTTGCCCTCGCGCACGCGTACGGCGATTGTCCGCTGCGCCGGCGACGAACCTATTGTGATGGTGGTCAGGCGAGCTTCGCTCATGGGTGATCGGGCCGACAATCCGGTGGACGCGGTTTCTTCTCGCCGCAACGCGACCCAAAATGCAAGGGCCACGCGGCCATGATCCCGGGCAACCCTGGAAGCCGGCGCTCACTTGCCGGCGCAACCATCCTCCAGCTTGTGCCTGCACTCCACGACGATCCGGCAGGGAATGCCGCGGTCGATATTGCCCTTACTTTGCTGCAATCAGGCGCCCGCGCGATCGTTGCGGGTGATGAAGGCGCGCTGGTCGGAAAGCTCTGCGCCTTCGGCGGCGAGTGGTTGCCAATGACCCATCATACGATCAATCCGTTGCGGATTTTCCAGAACGCGCGCCGCCTGGCACGCCTGATCGCCGACGAGCGCATCGATATCGTGCATGCGCAATCTGCGGCCGGCGCCTGGAGTGCGCACTCCGCCATCGATCGCATGCCGATCCATCTTGTGACTTCGTTTCCCGACCGGGTGCCGGCGCGCTCATGGGCCGGGGATTGGCTCCGACGATCGCTTGCGCGTGGCGACCGTGTCATCGCACCGTCGAGTTACGTCTCGCGCGCCATGATCGAGCGCTACAAACTCCCCACCGAGCGCATCAGCGTTATTCCGCGCGCCATCGACACCACTGCTTTCGATCAAGGTGCTGTCAGCGCGGATCGCGCCAATTCGCTGCGCCGCGCCTGGGGTGTATTGCCGGACACGCGTGTCGTTCTGGTGCCGGGTCGCCTCGCTCCGTGGAATGGGCAACTCGACATGGTCGACGCCGCGCGTCTTCTGGTCACCGGAAGCGACGGCAATATTGTATTCGTGTTTGCCGGCGACGATCGAAGCGAACCGCGCTATGTGCGTGCGCTGCGCCGCCAGACACGCATGCACGGCATCGACACACTTTGCCGGTTCATCGGCCAATGTCCGGATATGCCCGCTGCCTTTGCCGTCGCCGACGTCGTGGCAGTCCCCGCCGTCGAGCCGCCTTTGTCGGGCCGTGTCGTTGCCGAGGCGCAGGCGAGTGGCCGGCCTGTGGTGACGACAACAGTCGGGGTGCTTCCAGAATACGTGCTCGCCCCGCCACGCATGCGCGATGAATTGCGTACCGGCTGGCTCGTTCCGCCCGGCAATGTTGCAGATATCGCCCGCGCCATCGCGACCGCGCTCACGCTCGATGCAACGCCTTACGAGGCGCTGGGGGCCCGCGCGCGGCAGTTTGCCGAATTTGCATTTTCGGCAGAAAGCGTTGCCGCCGCCATTCGTGGCGTCTATACGTCTTTATTGGTGCGGGACAGGTGAAATACGCCTGAAAAGCTCCGGTAATTCGAGGTCCTGAAGTTATGTCGAGTTTGCCCGCGCCCGCAGGGGAGCAGGACATCCAGTTGGACGGTCAAGCGCACGTCGCACGTGCGTCAATGGCGGTGTTGATCGTTGTACCGACACTCGAGGTTGGCGCGGCCGATGCCGGCGCTGTCGAGTTGGTGCGCATTCTTTCCGGGGCCGGCCATCGCGTTACTGTTGCGTCGCGCGCGGGACGCCTCGTCGCCGACGTGACCGCCGCGGGCGGCGAATTTGTTCCGCTCGATGTATCGAGCAACAATCCCATTGTGATGTTGCGTAGCGCCCTCACTCTCACGCGGCTGGCGCGCGAACGCCACTGCGATGTCATTCATGCTTTGGGGCGCGCCGGAGCATGGAGTGCTTTCATTGCGGCACGCGCGCGCGGAATTCCCTTTGTGACCAGCTGGTACAAAGGCTTCCGCGAGCAGAATTTCCTGAAGCGATGGTACAACGGCATCATGGCGCGCGGCGATCGTGTGATCGCATCAAGCGAGCAGATCGCTCAACTGATCAACGACCGATACGGGACGACGTGGGACAGGATCTCGGTTGTGCCGTGCGGTGTTGATCTTGATCGCTTCAATCCAGAAAGCGTCACGCGCGAGCAAATCGAGGCGATGCGGACCGCGTGGGGCGTCAAACGCGACACCAAGGTCATTCTGATCACCGGACGAATTCTGCGCCGCAAGGGCCATCACGTGGTGGTCAAGGCCGTCCGGCGGCTCAAGGACATGGGACTGAAAGATTTCTTGTGTGTCTTCGTCGGCGAGGACCGCGGCCGCACGCGCTACACCGGCGAATTGTGGGACCTGGTGCTGACGACCGGCACGATGGACGTGATCCGCATGGCCGCGCCCGTCTCCGATATGCCTGCGGCCTACGCCGCGGCTTCAGTCGTCGTGTCCGCGGCGGTACAGCCGGAGGGCGTCCAGCGCGCAATCCTGGAGGCGCAGGCCATGGCAAGGCCGGTCATCGTTTCAGACCTCGGCGCAGGAACCGACGTTGTGCTGACCGCGCCGGCAGTCCCGGAAAGCCGGGTCGCGGGCTTTCGTTTCCCGGCCGGCGACGATGCGGCGCTGGCGGCAACCTTGCTGAGGCTATTTTCAATGCCGGAACAGAACCGCGCGACCATCGGCCGGCGTGGCCGCGACTGGGTGCTCGGCCACTTCAATGATGAGATTATTGCGGAGCAGACGCTGCGCCTTTACGGCGAGATTGCCGGCCTGGCCGAGAGCAGAAGCCGGACAACTTCGGCCGCACAAAGCTAAAGCAAGCCAAAATAAGAGCGATTTGAACACTTTGACCGCGGATTCCGATCCAACTAACGACAATATTGACGGAACTGCGTTGACTTCTGCACCGTTTCTACCAATCTTTCGCTATTCCCGAGGCGTACGCTGGATCGCGCCAAGGGATCGTTGCAACAGTCATGAGGAGACACTCAGCCATTCGTCGTCCGATGAAGTCCGCGCTGCCCGTTCAGAAGGACGGCCCGCGCATTAACGAGGATATCCGCGTTCGCGAGGTCCAATTAATCGATGCTAGTGGTCATAACCATGGCCCCACACCAATCCAAACCGCGCTAGAAATGGCGCAGGCCGCAGGGCTCGACCTGGTTGAAATCGCCCCCAACTCGGCGCCCCCTGTCTGCAAGATCCTGGACTACGGCAAATACAAATTCCAGGCGCAGAAGAAGGCGGCGGAAGCCCGCAAGAAACAGAAAGTCGTCGAGATCAAGGAGATCAAGCTCCGGCCGATGATCGATGACCACGACTATCAGGTGAAGATGCGCTCGATGCAGCGCTTCTTCGAAGAGGGCGACAAGGTCAAAATCACTTTGCGCTTCCGCGGCCGCGAAATGGCGCACCAGGAGCTCGGCTACAAATTGCTCCAGCGCGTGAAAGACGACACCGAGAAGATTTCGAAGGTCGAGTCGGAGCCGCGCTTCGAAGGCCGCCAGATGGTCATGCTGCTGGCGCCGCGCTGACGCCACAACGAATTCGCTGTCGGGTCAAAAACGCGCCGCTCGCAGATTGCGGGCGGCGCTTTCTTTTTAGCGGCGTTCGGCTTCCCAGTGGCCAGCGCAGCTGCCGCTCGAACCAATGCCGTGCCACGTGCCGGTGCCCGAATGCGCCGACAGTTGGCCGGTGCCATTGGCTCCGCTGTCGCCAAGCTTGATGTTGACCTTCACGAGACCGCTCGGCGCCACCGTACCGCTGAGGTCGACTGACGCATCGCCTTGGTAACTGACGTGGCCGTTGTTGATGTTGACGTTGTAGCGGTAGCCGCGATCGCAGGTGCCCTGCTCCGTGACAATCAAAACGCTCCAATTTCCATCGTGCACAGCGGTCGCCCGCGCACCGGTCGACGCCGGGAGAATCAGACAAAAACCAAGAATAAACCAAGAATCGAACCAAGAACCAATTGCGCAATAAAACGCCGCATAACGACAAACCCCTTATTTGGTGCGGATTTTCAATGATGTGCGCCCATTTTACGACCGAGCCACAGCCGGTCCTCAGGGCACCAGCGAAGGCCATAAGGTAACCGGATCGCGAAAACAAGAGGTTAAGGCCACGCCAGCCGCGCGGTTGCATGGTGCGGCGGCCTCTGCCATAACGCCGCCTCTCGCCGACCGGCCAGTCAGGGCTGCCGTGGCGGCGATTTACGCTCAATTCCGAGCACAGCTCTGAGGCCCTCGGGCCTTGGGAGCATTTCTTGGCCGTTCGGGCTTGTCCCGTAACGCGCCGATGAGGAGAGCCAAATGCCCAAGTTGAAGACCAAATCGGGCGCTAAAAAGCGCTTCAAGATCACCGCGCAGGGCAAGGTGAAATACCAACAGTCCGGCAAGCGCCACGGCATGATCAAGCGGACCACCAAGACGATTCGCGAGCATCGCGGGACCCGCGTGCTGTTCAAGACCGATGGCGACAACATCAAGAAATACTTTCTGCCAAACGGCTGATCGTTATTTCTGGCCGCCGTTTGGCGGCTGTCCCCGTCGACAATCCGCACGAACTGCAAGGAGATTTCCCATGGCCCGCGTCAAACGTGGTGTCACATCGCACGCCAAGCACAAGAAGGTCTACAAAGCCGCCAAGGGCTACTACGGCCGCCGCAAGAATACGATCCGCGTTGCCAAGCAAGCAGTCGAAAAGGCCAATCAATACGCCTTCCGCGATCGCAAGCGGCGCAAGCGAACGTTCCGCGCACTGTGGATCCAGCGTCTGAACGCCGCGGTGCGTCCGTTCGGCCTTAACTACAGCCGGTTCATTGCCGGGCTGGCGAAGACCGGGATTACGGTCGACCGCAAAGTGCTGTCCGATCTCGCCATCCGCGAACCGGCTGCATTCCAGGCGATCGTCGAAAAGGCCAAGGCCGCGTTGCCGGCGTAACGTCCTTCGGTGTCATGGCCGGGCTTGTCCCGGCCATCCCGATCAGGCAGGCACAGTGCCAATCTAAGCGGGATGCGCGGGTCAAGCCCGCGCATGACAGGGTGGTGAGCCATGTCCGACATCGCAAAGCTTGAACAAGAAATTCTTGCTGCCGTCGCCTCCGCCAAGGATGAGGCGGCCTTGGAGTCCGTGCGCGTATCTGCGCTGGGCAAGAGCGGCTCGGTGTCCGCGCTGCTGAAGACGCTCGGCGCGATGACGCCGGACGAACGCAAGACGCAAGGCCCCGTGATCAACGGGCTGAAGGACCGCGTTACGGCAGCCATCGCCACTGCAAAGGAATCCCTCGGCGCTGCCGCACTCGATGCGCGGCTCAATACCGAAACGGTCGACGTCACCTTGCCGGTGCGTGAGGCGCCAGCCGAAGCCGGACGCGTGCATCCGATCAGCCAGGTGACGGACGAGCTGACGGCCATCTTCGCCGATATGGGATTTGCCGTCGCCGAAGGGCCGGACATCGAGACTGACGACTACAACTTCACAAAATTGAATTTCCCGGAAGGCCATCCGGCGCGGGAGATGCACGACACGTTTTATTTCCCGCCAAAGGCCGACGGCTCGCGCCTGTTGCTGCGCACGCACACTTCACCAGTGCAGGTGCGCACCATGCTCAGCCAGAAACCGCCCATTCGCGTGATCTGTCCGGGCCGTACCTATCGCAGCGATTCCGACCAGACCCACACACCGATGTTCCATCAGGTCGAGGGGCTGGTGATCGACAAGGGCTCACATCTCGGCCACCTGAAATGGATTCTCGAGGAATTCTGCAAGGCCTTCTTCGAGGTCGACAGCGTGAAGATGCGCTTTCGCCCGTCGTTCTTCCCGTTCACCGAGCCATCACTCGAAGTGGACATTCAGTGCAAGCGCGACAAAGGTGAAATTCGTTTCGGCGAAGGCGAGGATTGGCTGGAAATTTTGGGCTGCGGCATGGTGCACCCCAATGTATTGCGCAGTTGCGGTCTCGACCCGGACGAGTACCAGGGCTTTGCCTGGGGCATGGGCATCGACCGCATCGCAATGTTGAAATACGGCATGCACGACTTGCGGGCGTTCTTCGAAGCCGACGTGCGCTGGCTTGCACATTATGGATTCCGACCACTCGACTTTCCGACCTTGGCCGGAGGATTGAGCTCGTGAGGAGCCGGCCGTGAAGTTCACCCTCCCCTGGCTGAAGGACCATCTCGACACCGACGCGGCATTGCCGGAGATCGTCGACAAGCTCACCATGATCGGGCTTGAGGTGGAAAACGTCGAAGACAAGGCGGCTCAGCTCAAGCCGCTGGTCGTCGCGTCAGTACTCTCGGCCGAAAAACACCCGAACGCCGACCGCTTGCGCGTCTGCATGGTTGATATCGGCGACGGCAAGCCGATCCAAGTTGTCTGCGGCGCGCCCAACGCGCGCGCCGGCATGAAAGCGGTGTTCGCACCGCCCGGCACCTATATTCCGGGCAAAAAAATCACGCTCGGCATCGGCAAAATTCGCGACGTCGAGAGCCGCGGCATGCTCATTTCCGGCGCCGAGATCGAGGTCTCCGACGACCACGACGGCATCATCGACCTGCCGGCCGATGCGCCGGTCGGTAAGCCTTACGCGGAATGGGCGGGCGTCAGCGATCCTGTGATCGAGATCAATCTCACACCCAACCGGCCGGACTGCACCGGCGTTTCCGGCATCGCGCGCGACCTGGGCGCGACCTCCATCGGCACCTACAAAAACAAATTACCAAAGCCGGTGAAGGGAACGTTCCCCTGCCCGGTCAAGGTGACGCTCGATTTCGGAAAAACGCCGTCGCTGTGTCCCGCCTTCGGGCTGCGCCTTGTGCGCGGCGTAAAGAATGGTCCTTCACCCGATTGGCTGCAAAAACGGCTTACCGCCATCGGTTTGCGGCCGATCAACGCGCTGGTCGACATCACCAACTACATTACCTTCGACCGCGGCCGGCCATTGCACGTGTTCGACGCCGCCAAGGTGAACGGGAACCTGACGGTACGGCGCGCGAAAAACGGCGAGCAGCTGCTTGCACTCGACGGCAAGACCTACACGCTCGACGAAGCCACTTGCGTGATCGCCGACGAAAAGGGAGTTGAATCCCTGTCCGGAGTCATGGGCGGCGAGGCCACCGGCTGCTCGGAAAAAACGACCGATGTGTTGATTGAATCCGCGCTGTGGGACGAACTCAACATCGCGCAGACCGGCCGCAAGCTCGGCATCAATTCCGATGCACGCTATCGTTTCGAGCGCGGTGTCGACCCCGCCTTCATGCTTCCCGGCCTCGAGCTGGCGACGCAGATGGTGCTCGATTTATGCGGTGGCGAAGCATCGGAGATCGTAGTTGCCGGCGATCCGACGCCCAAGGAAAAAGTCGTCGACTTCCCCTTGAGCGATTTATCGCGGCTGGCCGGTCTCAAGTTGCCGCTCGCCGATACGCGCCGCATTCTGGAAAAGCTCGGATTTTTTGCGGTCGGCAAGGACGAGCGCATGAAAGTGGCGGTGCCCACGTGGCGCCCGGACGTGCATGGGCGCGCCGACATTGTCGAAGAGATCATGCGTATTGTCGGTGTCGACCGGGTGCCGTCGACGCCGTTCCCGCGCGGCGATCTCGCGCGCAAGCCAGTGCTCACGGCAATTCAAAACCGGACTCGCAAGGCCAAACGCGCGCTCGCCGCGCGCGGCCTGGTTGAGGCGGTTACCTGGTCATTCGTATCGAAACGAGAGGCCGAGCTTTTCGGTGGCGGCAGCGCGGCACTGGCGCTGGCTAATCCGATCGCCGCCGAATTGTCCGACATGCGGCCAAGTCTCCTTGGCGGCCTGATCATGGCGGCGCAGCGGAATGCCGACCGCGGTTTCCCCGATACCGCGCTGTTCGAGGTCGGACAGGTCTTTAAGGGCGATCGTCCGGAAGACCAGTTCACGGCGGCCAGCGGCGTGCGCCGCGCGCTCGCCAAACCCGACGGCATCGGCCGGCATTGGTCGAGCAAGGCCGGGCTGGTCGACGCCTTCGATGCGAAAGGCGACGCATTTGCAGTTCTCGCCGCGGCCGGCGCGCCGATGCAGGCCTTGCAGGTCGTGCCCGGTGGCCCGGCCTGGTTTCACCCCGGCCGCAGCGGCACCATCCAGATCGGTCCGCAGAATGTTCTCGGTCACTTTGGCGAACTGCATCCGCGAGTTGTCTCCGGGCTAAAGGCCGAGGGACCGCTGGTCGCCTTCGAGGTCATCCTGGAGAAAATTCCGGAGCCGAAGGCAAAGCCGACGCGCGCCAAGCCGTTGCTCGAACTGTCGCCGTTCCAGCCGGTCGATCGCGATTTCGCGTTCGTGGTCGACAGCGCGGTAAAGGCCGCCGACATTGTCCGCGCCGCGCAGAACGTCGATAAAAAGCTGATCAGCAACGTGATTGTCTTCGACGTCTACGAAGGCAAAGGGATCGAGCCCGGCAAAAAATCGATCGCTATCGCGGTCACCATCCAGCCGCGCGAAAAAACCATGACCGATGCCGAAATCGACGCGCTGTCCGGCAGGATTGTCGCGGAAGTCACCAAGCGCACCGGCGGCGTGTTAAGGGCGTAGCCCCTATGTCCCGGCCATCTCGATCAGGGACGCAAAGCCTCTGCCAGACCTACAGCGGTGGTCACCGGGACAAGCTTCGCGGGGACGACGAGCAGAATTTACCCCGCCAACAAATCCGCGTAAGCGAATCCGTCGCGCTCGACGGTGTCACCCACTTTCACCGCGATCTTGCGCGAGAGCATCGGCCCCGCCGAAACGAACGAATGGAATTCTCCGTTCTCGCCGCATGGATCTATTTCGGAGGGCAGCGCAGCCAGCAGCGCGCTGTCGAAGCGGCGGCCGGCGAATGACGCTGGCAACTTCCTCAGGTCCACGGTCGACAGGCGGGCCTCGACGCCTGCGTCGATCATCTCGCGCGCCAGGGCCGCGGTCGGCCGGCCCCACAACGGAAAAACCGGCGTGATGCCGGTGCCTGATAGTTGCCGCTCGCGATAGGCGCGCACATCTTCCAGAAATAGATCGCCGAAGACGATGTGCGTGATGCCGGCTTGCCTCGCATCGGCCATCGCGGCCGCCATCTTCTGCTCGTAGGTTTCATTCGGGCATGGAAAGGGAATATGCACGACAATGGCGGGCAAGCCGGCGGCATCAAGCTGCGCCCGCAACAATTCCTCGCGCACGCCGTGCATGCTGACGCGGCCGAACGTTTCGGTGACGGTGGTCAAGCCACCGACGATTTCGTGATCGCCGGCGCGGCGCGTTTCGAGCAACGCCCAGGCGCTGTCCTTGCCGCTCGACCATGCGATTAGGGCTTTCGGGGTCATCGGCATCAAGGCCCGACATGGTATCCAAATTGTTGCTGAACGCGCCGGCAGGATGCCGGAGCGCGCCAAGTGCCGCAACTTATATGCCTAACAATCCGTAATTCCGGAGCGCGCCGGATTTACCGGTGAACCAAATTGCAATGACTCCTCGCTAAATTCGCCGGCAAGGGAAAGGGCGCGAAGCATTCGCAGCGCCCGGGGAATGTCTTGCGCGCCAAGAACTGGCGCCGAGGGCCGGTGATGAGCTGGATGGTCGATGGGGTTGGGCGCTTTCTGGCGCACTATCTGGAAAAGCCGGTGCACGGCTATGAGCCGTTCACGCCGTCCGATCCTGAATCCTTGCGCGCGACGTTGCGGACCGGCGACGTGTTGCTGGTCGAAGGCAACAACCACATCTCCGGCGTCATCAAATATCTAACACAGTCGACGTGGTCGCATGCTGCGCTTTATGTCGGTCCGATCGGCGATCGCGAAACCGCCGACGGCGAGCCGCTGGTGCTGGTCGAGGCCAATATCGGGCAAGGCGTGGTTGCGGCACCGTTGTCGAAATACGCACGCTTTCACACGCGCATTTGCCGTCCGACGCAGCTTGACGAGGAAGACCGGGCGCGCGTTTGCGCTTATGCGGCCGAGCGCATCGGTTTCGACTACGACCTCAAGAACGTCATAGATCTATTGCGCTACCTGTTTCCCATGCCGGTGCCGCAACGCTGGCGCCGCCGCATGATCGCGCTCGGCTCCGGCCATCCGACACGTATCATCTGCTCGGCGCTGATTGCACAGGCGTTCGAAACCGTGCGCTATCCGATCCTGCCGAAAATCACCCGGCTCGAGAGCGAGGCGGCGCGCGAGGAAATTCTGGAAATTCGCCATTCCTCGCTGTACGCGCCGCGCGATTTCGACATTTCCCCCTATTTCGAGGTGGTGAAGCCGACCATCGTGCGCGGCTTCGACTACAAGGCGATGGCCTGGGCCGATCTGCCGGCCCCGGATGCCGACGAGATCGTCGCGCTGGTGCCGGCCGACGACGACCTCACCCCCGTCGCGTAACCGGCCAGTGCCTCGGCCTTGCCCTGCGCCGCGGCTGGCACTACCTGTGCCGGCATGATCGACGGCGCCATCAAAGCCTTTTCGCAGATGTTCGCACCCGCCTTGCGGCAGGTGCTGCTCAAGGCCGTCGGACTGGCGCTGATCCTGATCGTCATCATCGGCATTCTGATGCAGCGCCTGCTGGCTGCGTGGGCGGAAACCGGCGCCAACTGGGCTGAACAGGCAACGGGGGTCGCCCCGCACGCGGTCTGGTCGGCGCTTGCCTGGATCCTGTCGATCATGGCGAGCCTCGGCATCATCACCGGCGCGCTGTTTCTGATGCCGGTCGTCACGGCCTTCGTCGGCAGCTTCTTTGTCGATGAGGTCGCCGACGCCGTCGAGCGCGAGCACTACCCGGCCGAACCGCCAGGCCGCGCTCTGCCGTTTTTCCGCGCGTTGATGGAAGGCGTGGGTTTTGCCGCAATGGCGCTGGTGGTCTACCTCTGCGCGCTGCCGTTCATTTTGTTTGCAGGTCTCGGCGTGATCATTCTGTTTCTGGCGAATTCATACTTGCTCGGCCGGGAATATTTCGAGCTGGCGGCCATGCGCTTTCGTCCGCCGCATGAGGCCAAGGCCCTGCGCAAAAGCAAGGCCATCTATGTTTTTCTTGCGGGTATGGTCGTCGCGGTATTCGTGTCAATTCCCGTCGTCAACCTCGCGACACCTATATTTGCCATGGCCTTCATGGTGCACGTCCACAAGAGGCTATCTGGCTCGCGTCCTCAATTGATCGAGCCGCTCAGGTAACCGTCAGTTTTTCGAGCGGAGATCAATCACCCGCTTGGCTTTGCCGACGGAACGCTCCACGGTGCCGGGCTTCACCGTGCGAACGGTTGCCGTCACTCCCATCAATTCCTTGATGTGGTGAGCGAGATCGCGGTCGCAGGCGGCATATGCACCGCTGTCGACATCTGCGCGTGCCTCCACCACCACGCTGATTTCGTCGAGCCGCTCGGCGCGCCGCAACTCGATCACAAAATGCGGCGCCAGCCGCTCGTCTTTGAGAATGATCTCCTCGATCTGGCTTGGAAACACATTGACGCCACGCACGATCATCATGTCATCGGATCGGCCGGCAACCTTTTCCATTCTTCGCATCGAACGCGCCGTGCCTGGCAGCAAACGCGATAGATCCCGGGTGCGATAACGCACGATCGGCATCGCTTCCTTGGTCAAGGTCGTGAAAACCAGCTCGCCAACCTCGCCATCCGGCAGCACTTTGCCGGTCGCCGGATCGATCACCTCCGGATAGAAATGATCTTCCCAGATGTGAGGTCCGTCCTTGCTTTCGATACACTCGCAAGACACCCCCGGTCCGATAATCTCGGAGAGCCCATAGTTGTCGATGGCGTGCAGATCGAACGCGTTTTCGATCTCGGCGCGCATGGCATTGGTCCAGGGCTCGGCGCCGCACATTGCGATCTTGAGCGAGGATTGGCGCGGGTCGACCCCCTGCGTGTGGAATTCATCGAGAATTGCGAGCAAATAGCTGGGTGTTACGAAAATAATGTCTGGCTTGAAATCCAGGATCAAGCGCACCTGCCGCTCGGTCATGCCGCCTGACACCGGCACGACAGTCAGCCCGAGCCGCTCGGCGCCGTAATGAAAGCCGATGCCGCCAGTGAACAGGCCGTAGCCGTAGGAATTCTGCACCAGCATGCCGGACTGGCAGCCCGCCGCCCGCATGGACCGCGCCATGACGTCGGCCCAGGTGTCGAGATCGCGTCGGCTGTAGCCGACAACAGTCGCTTTGCCGGTGGTGCCGGAGGAGGCGTGCACGCGCGCGACCTGTTCACGCGGAATGGCGAACATTCCGAACGGGTAATGATTGCGCAAATGGTCCTTGGTCGTGAACGGAAACTTTTGCAGGTCTTCGAGGGATTTCAGATCATCGGGGTGAACGCCCGCCTTTTCGAAACTTTTTTTGTAGTGTGCGACGTTGTTGTAGGCATGATTGAGTGTTGCTTTCAGGCGCTGTAACTGAAGCGCCGCAATCTCATCGCGCGAGGCGATCTCGATCGCATCGAAATTCTCACGGCGCGGCGTGAGATTGACGCCTTTGAGCTGCAATCGCGGCATACGTCCCCCCGGGCGCGTTTTGCGCTAGATTTTTCGCTGCGCGGCGTTCCAGTGTTTCTCGAGATTTGCGATCAATGCCGGGCTGAAATGGCAATAAGCCTGCTCGCGGCAATAGGTCGCCATGTACCGGCGGAAAGTGTCGAATGGCTCTTCGCCAACCCGCAAGGCACGCCGGTTGCCGGCCGCGCTGACCACGCCGGAGCCGGTGAAATCGTCGCACACCTTCATCACCGTCCGCTCCACCTCGGCGGGCGGAACGACAATGTCGCAGACCATGCGGCCTTCCGGGGAATCGCAATCGAGCCGCTTGCCCATCAGGATTGCCTGCCGCGCGATGCGCGGGCCGACGAAGCGCGGAAAACGCAAATTGGCGGCACCCGGGATAATGCCCTCTTTGCGCGCCGGCAGCGTCATGTAAGCATCAGAGCCCGCAACCACGTAGTCCATCGCCAGCAGATACTGGCAGCCGCCGCCGATCGCGAAGACGTCAAGCTGCGCGACCCAGGGCTTTTCACGCGTGCCGCCGTAGACTTCGTCGGGACTGGCGCTACCCATCGCCAACCCGCGAAACATCTTGTTCACGACGCCCATGTCGCGGCGGATGTACCAGAGAAAAGGAATCTTTCCGCGATAGAGGTGCGTGAGATTGATGCCGGCGGAGAAAATCTTGCGGCCTTTGTATTTCGGATGATCGACCACGGCGCCACGGAGCACGCAGATTTCGCTCAGTGGATCGAGGATGGCGATGTCGGCCGCCGTCTCGGTATCGTCGAGCGTGTCGTCATCCTCGGCATTAAGGAAGCGCGGATTATTGACAGTGACCACCGCGGCCTTGCCCTGCCGCTCGACGCGAGCGGGGCCGAAGTCGATCACACCATTCTTGATGAATTCCCCGCAGCGCTCCACGGCTTCCGCTTTCGGCATCAGCATCGCTTCGCAGAGATGCGACCCCGTGCCGGGGATGGCCAGTACTTGGGCGAGAAAAATGCCCTGATCGACTTCAACCCCATCTTTTTCACTTTGCATCGATGCACTTTCGGCATCGACCTGCTTCTTGCTCGGCGTCAGGCCGGGAACCAATTTCGCCGCGGCGTATGCGAGATCATCCACGCGGCGAAATTCCGAAAGATTTTTGGTGAGCTTCCGATAAATCGCTTCGGCGTGATGGGCCAGATATTCTTCGCGCGTGCGACGACCGTCGGACAGGATGATATCCGCCGCCAATTGTTGCTCGGGCGTCCGCTTGGACTTCTTCGGCAGTTTTTCCAATAGAGCGGCGGCGCGATGCCAGAAATTTCGTTCCGGCAACACTATCGCGTTTAAGGGCACCCTTCACGCGCGGGCGCGCTTTGACCCATGCAGCTGCGGCACTGGCAGGCAGCCCGGCACGGCGAAAGATCTCGTTGGTGTCCCCGCGAATAAGGGGCTTCGCGATCCCGGAGCCTTCCATACGCACTCTCCCAGACTCTTATCGTTCTATACGACGGTCTTGCCCGGCCATTGGCACAAGTCGTTGATGATGCATTTCTCGCACATCGGCTTGCGTGCGACGCAAGTGTAGCGCCCATGCAGGATAAGCCAATGGTGCGCATGAAGTTTATATTGCGCCGGCACCACCTGCTCCAGTTTCGTTTCGACGTCGAACGGCGTCTTGCCGGTTGCCAGCCCCGTGCGATTGCCGACTCGGAATATATGGGTATCGACCGCGATCGTCGGCTCGCCAAAAGCAACATTGAGAACAACATTCGCGGTCTTGCGTCCGACGCCGGGCAACGCCTCCAACGCCTCGCGTGAGCGCGGGACCTGTCCTCCATGCTCGGCGATAAGTTTCTGGGACAGCACGACGACATTCCTGGCTTTGTTCCGGAACAGACCGATGGTTTTGATCAAGTCGCGCACCCGGTCTTCACCGAGCGCGGCCATTTCTTCCGGTGTGTCGGCAAGCGCAAAGAGCGCCGGCGTCGCCTTGTTGACGCCGGCATCCGTCGCTTGTGCGGACAGCACCACGGCAACCAGCAGCGTGAAGGGATTGATGTGTTGCAGCTCGGTTTTCGGCTCCGGGTTTGCAGCCTTGAAGCGGCGGAACGCTTCTTCGATCTGTGCCGTTGTCCATTGCGGCAAGGCGCCAGCCGCAGCCTTGCTGTCGGCGGCTGCGCGCTTGCCCACCGGCTTTACCTTTGCGCGCTGCGCCTTGCGCGGTGTTTTCTTCCTTGATTTCGCCGACGCCTTGCGGACCGTTTTTTTCGCCATGATTTCGGTATACTGAGCGCAATGACCGCGGACAACGCCGATGATCTCGAACCCACGATCTTTTCAGCGACGCTGACCCCTCACCGTTCGCTCGGCCACATCGGATTTCTGGTTCTGATGTTGTTGTTCGGCGGCGTCAGCTTCATTACCGGTGTCCTCTTTCTTGTCATCGGCGCCTGGCCCGTGTTCGGCTTCTTTGGCCTCGACGTGTTGCTGCTCTATTGGGCCTTCCGGCTCAACTATCGCCACGCCGAGGCGTACGAAGAGGTGACGGTGACCTCATCTACCCTGAAAGTCCGCAAGGTCAGCCATCTGGGGCGCGCCCGCGAATGGGTGCTTAATCCGCTTTGGGTCCGGCTCGACAAGGTCGAACTCGACGAGTTCGGCATAGATCGGCTTTTTCTGGTATCGCGCGGCCGGAAACTGTCGATAGCGACGTTTCTGGGGCCCGACGAAAAGGCAAGCTTTGCAAAGGAACTCGGAAACGCCCTGAATGAAGCCCGGCGCGGGCCTACCCGGACCGTGTTCGAATAGACAGAAATCGGGTGGCTGGGCTCGGCCAACCGCCCTAAATAGCGGTCATGAACATGACACTGGCAAAAACAACATTGACTGACCGCTTCACAGAGTTCGCTCCGCTCTCAACCGCAGCAGCGGATTACGACATCGTCCGTCGCGCGATTGCCCATATCCGTGGCAACTGGCGCGCGCAGCCGGAAATCGATGTCATCGCCGACGCCGCCGGCGTGACGCCCACCGACCTGCATCATTTGTTCCGCCGCTGGTGCGGACTGACGCCGAAGGCCTTCCTTCAAGCACTGACGCTCAACAGCGCGCGCGAACTGCTGCGCTCCTCCGCGAGCGTTCTGGACACCGCTTATGAAGTGGGGCTTTCCGGCCCAGGGCGCCTGCACGATCTGTTCGTGACCCATGAAGCGATGTCGCCAGGCGAATGGAAAGCCCGCGGCGAAGGTCTCACCATCACCTACGGATTTCATCCCTGTCCCTTCGGCATGGCGCTGGTGATGACGACACCGCGCGGGCTGGCAGGTCTTGCACTTGCGGACGCTGGTAAAGAGCGCTCGGCACTCAAGGACATGCGCGCGCGCTGGGCAAAAGCCCGCTACGTGGAAGATTTTGCGGCAACCGCTGCAACAGCGCGGCGCATTTTCGATCCGTCCCTATGGCGCAAGGATCAGCCGTTGCGCGTGGTGATGATCGGGACCGACTTCGAAGTGCGCGTGTGGGAAAAACTGCTCGACATTCCGATGGGCCACCTCACGACCTATTCCGAGCTCGCCGCGCGTGCCGGTTCACCGAAAGCTGCGCGCGCTGTCGGGGCGGCGGTTGGCAAGAATCCGATTTGCTTCGTGGTGCCGTGCCATCGCGTGATCGGCAAAAGCGGCGAACTCACCGGCTATCACTGGGGCCTCACGCGCAAGCGCGCGATTCTCGGCTGGGAGGCCGGAATGGCGGCGGCCTAGTTACGCGGCCAGATCGAGTTTCGAGGCCACCGTCGAATCGGCATTGAGCCGGTAGATCATCGGCACGCCGGTATCCAGATTGAGCTTGGTGATGGTTTCGGGCGTGTGCTTGTCGAGCACCATCGCCAGCGCGCGCAACGAATTGCCGTGCGCGGCCACCAGCACGTGCTCGCCGCGCAGCACCCGCGGCAGGATTTCCCGGATGTAATAAGGCAAGACGCGCGCCGCCGTGTCGCGCAGGGATTCCCCGCCCGGCGGCGCAATATCATAAGAGCGGCGCCAGATATGAACCTGCTCCTCGCCCCATTTTTTGCGCGCATCATCTTTGTTGAGACCGACGAGATCGCCATAGTCGCGTTCGTTCAAGGCCTGATCCTTGAACACCGGAATTGCGGTCTGGCCCAGTTCGCCGAGCATCAGGTCGAGCGTGCGCTGCGCGCGCTTGAGCGCCGACGTGAAAGCGACATCGAACTTAATTCCCTGTGCCTTCAGCTTGCGGCCGGCCTCGCGCGCTTCGCTGATGCCCTTGTCGGTCAGATCGACATCGCGCCATCCGGTGAACAGGTTCTTGAGATTCCAGTCACTCTGGCCGTGACGCACGAGCACAAGAAGACGATCGGTCATTGGTGTCCTCAGAAATCCTTCAATCCCAGAACGTCCGTCATCGAATAAAGTCCCGGCTTTTGCGTGCGGCCCCAGGCCGCCGCGTGGAGCGCGCCGCGCGCGAAGATCATGCGGTCCTCGGCCTTGTGCGTGAGCTCGATGCGTTCGGCGGGGCCGGCAAAGATCACGCTGTGTTCACCGACCACGCTGCCGCCGCGCAAATTCGCAAATCCGATATCGCCGGCATGGCGCGCGCCGGTATTGCCGTCCCGGCTGCGCACCGAATTCTCGGTCGAGGTCGATGCCGCGGCCTTCCGCCGCCGCACGGCCAAGCATGAGTGCCGTGCCGGATGGCGCGTCGACTTTCTGGTTGTGATGCATTTCCAGAATTTCGATGTCGAATGAATTGTCGAGCGTCTTGGCGACGCGCCGGACCAGGGCCGCCAGTAAATTGACGCCAAGGCTCATATTGCCGGACTTCACAATCACGGCGCTCTTGGCGGCATCCTTGATTTTGGCTTCGTCCGCCGCACTCAGGCCGGTCGTGCCCACGATGTGCACCTTGTTCGCCTTGGCCGCAAGCGCCGCAATGGCGACAGTGGCAACCGGCGCGGTGAAATCGATGATGCCATCGGCCTTTGCGAGCAGCGCCGCGGCATCGCCCGTGAGCTTGATGCCATTCTCCGGAAGGCCGGCGAGCACGCCGGCGTCCCAGCCAAGCAGCGGCGAACGCGCGTCCTCGAGGGCGCCCGCGAGCGCAAAATCCTTGCTGTCGGCAATCGCCTTGACCAGCGTGCGGCCCATCCGCCCGCCAGCGCCGGCAACCACGAGCCGCATCTCGGCCATAGGTCGAACTCCGGGTCCAACGCCTGAAACGTGGGCGAGGGTATAGCGGGCCGGCGCGCGCCCGTCACTACGGCTGCGGGCCGTCGTAGCCCTCGACAACAACGATATCGGCGGTGGCGTGCGGCAGGCGCAGCTTCATGTTTTGCTGATATTCGGGCGAATTGTAGCAAGCAAGCGCCGTGGCGTAATCGGGAAACTCAATCACCACATTGCGCGAGCGTGCGCTGCCTTCCACGCACTCGAACTTGCCAGCCCGGATCACGTAGCGACCGCCGAACTTCTTGAAGATGGCCTGGTTCCCCATGGCGTAGGGCTTGTAGCCCTCATCGCTCTTCACTTCGACCCGGCCGATCCAGTAGCCCTTCGGCATTGCACGTACTCCGTTGCTAATTCTTGGCTTGTTCGATCTCGGCAACGATCGCGTCGGCCGCAGCCTTGGGATCGCGCGCTTCAACGACTGGACGGCCAACCACCAGATAGTCGGCGCCGGCCTCGATCGCGCGTGTCGGCGTCATGATGCGTTTTTGATCGCCCTGCGCGCTGCCCGCCGGCCTGATCCCGGGCGTCACCAAAACCATTCCGGGTCCGGCAATATCACGCAGCGACGCGGCTTCCTCCGCCGAGCAAACCAGCCCGTCGACGCCGGTATCGCGCGCTTGCGCCGCACGGGCGGCGGCCAATTCCTTGACGTTCATCTCGTAGCCGGCGGCGGCAAGATCGGCATCGTCGTATGACGTGAGCACGGTCACGGCGAGAATGCGCAGCCTCGAACCCTGCTTGCCTTCGACCGCCGCCTTCATCGTTTGCGGATACGCATGCACCGTGAGGAAAGTCGCGCCCAGCTGCGCGACGCTTTCGACACCCTTGGTCACCGTATTGCCGATGTCGTGCAGCTTGAGATCGAGAAATACCTGCTTGCCGGCGGCGATCAGCCCGGCCGCAAACGGCAGGCCGCCGGCGAACGCGAGCTGATAGCCGATCTTGTAGAACCACACCGAATCGCCAAGGCGGGTCACCATGGTTTCGGCCGACGCCACCGACGGCACGTCGAGGGCCACGATCAATCTTTCGCGCGCATCCAACGACAACGCTTACCCTCCTCGTACCATCATCCGCGACATTTCTACCAAACGCTCGAGCGCGGTGCGAAACAGATTAGCGGTGCCGGCATCGGCGATATTGTCCATGTCGTCGAACGCACTCTCTGCGCGCTGGATCGTTACCTGTTCGGGGATTACCAAGGCGCCGCACCCAAGTTCGAGAATTTGCCGCAACGCCATCAGTGAGCGCAGGCCGCCGGCTCGTCCGGGTGAGGCCGACGCAATTGCGAACACACGGCCCTTGAATGCCGCATAAGTCGGATCGCCGCGTTCGCGCACACGCGACACCCAGTCGATTGCATTCTTGAGGAGCGGCGTCACCGACGCGCTGTATTCGGGACTCGCGATGAACACGCCTTGATGGGCCATGATCATCTGCTTGAGCTTGAGAGCATTGGCCGGCTGTCCGGCGCGCACGTCGAGATCCGCCTCATAGATTGGCAGCGGATAGTCGGCGAGCGAAATACGGGTGACATCGACGTCGAGCAGCGTCAGTTCCTTGGCAGCCAATGCCGCAAGCTTGACGTTGTAAGAACCGGTGCGGGTCGACCCGGGCAAAACCAGGATTTTCGGGATTGGCATCAACGACTCCGCTTTCGCGGGCGATGACACCACACCATCAGCGGCCGCGATAGACCCACACGCGCGCGGGCGGCAGGTTCATCCAGATCAGTTCCGATGCTTCCGCGCGGATGCCGGACAGCTCTTTCGGAATGGGCGGCAGCATCGCGTAGGTGAATTGCACGAACGGCGCGCCCTCAGCGAGCAGCGACATTGCATCGGAAATCAGACGCAAGCCGCGTGCGCAGCGGCTTGGTGACAAGCGGCAATCCCGAGACGACAGCAGCGGCTGGCTCGTCCACGTGGGTCTCCAGCACACGCCGCAACCGGTAGGCGTCGCCTTGCACGACGGTCGCCGCCGGATAACGCGTGCGCAACAGGCGGCAGAAATCAGGATTGAACTCGACAAGGACCAGACGCGCGGGGTCGACCCCGTGCCGGACCAGCGCCTCCGTCACCGGGCCGGTGCCGGGGCCGAGTTCGATGACGGGACCGCTCGAATTGGGGTCGACGTAACGCGCCATCGCGCGGGCGAGCACCTTGCTCGACGGCATCACCGCGCCGGTCGAGATCGGCTTTTCCATCCACGTGCGGATGAACTGCATCTCGTCGTCGAGACGCAGGCTCTTTTTTTCAACTCGGGCTATTGAGGGTGATTGCATAGTTGCGAGGTCACGCCTTACACGCGGCGGGCCCCGCCGCAGCATCCACGGGTATAGCGACCAAGGCAGGGGGTCAAGATGGGTTACCCCGACTGGCTGCCCCGGCTTCCGAGACCGTCAAGAAACTCTTTGACTCGACTGAAGAAACCGGCCGATTCGGGCTGAGTATCCTCAGAAGACAGCTTTTCGAACTCGGCCAGCAGTTCACGCTGGCGTTTAGTCAGGTTTTGCGGCGTCTCCACCGCTACCTGAACGTACATGTCGCCAGTTTGTTTCGCACGCAGCACCGGCATACCCTTGCCCGCGAGCCGGAAGCGCCGGCCGGTCTGTGTCCCTGCCGGGACTTTGACCCTCGCCTTGCTGCCGTCGATCGCCGGCACCTCGAATTCGCCCCCGAGCGCCGCGCTCGCCATGGAGATCGGCACGCGGCAGTGTAAATCGGCGCCGTCGCGCTGGAAAAACTCGTGCGGGGCAACTTCCAGAAAAATATAAAGGTCGCCGGGCGGACCACCGCGCAAGCCGGCTTCGCCCTCGCCGGCCAAACGAATGCGGGTCCCATCCTCGACGCCCGTCGGGATATTGACCGACAGCGTGCGTTCGCGCGTAACACGCCCGCCGCCACCGCAAACCTTGCAAGGATCGTCGATCACCTGACCGCGGCCCTGACAGGTCGGGCAGGTGCGCTCCAGCGTGAAAAAACCCTGGGCATGCCGGATTTTGCCGGCGCCGCCGCAAGTCGCGCACTGTTTTGGCTTGGTTCCGGCCTTCGCGCCGCTGCCTGAGCAGGCCTCGCATGTGACCGAGGTCGGAATGCGGATTTGCGCTGTCTTGCCGGTAAATGCCTCGTCGAGGCTGATTTCCATGTTGTAGCGCAGGTCGGAGCCGCGCTCACGGCCAGTACCGCGGCCGCGCGCGGATCCCATGCCGAAAATGCCTTCAAAAATATCGGCAAAGGTCGAGCCGAAATCGGCGCCGAAGCCATGCGCCCCGCCGCCCATGCCGCCATGCTCGAAGGCCGCGTGGCCGAAACGGTCATAGGCGGCGCGCTTGTCGCCGTCCTTGAGCACGTCATACGCCTCGTTGATTTCCTTGAAGCGGTGCTCGCAGTCCTTGTCGCCCGGATTGCGATCCGGGTGATGCTGCATGGCAAGCTTGCGGAACGCTGCCTTGAGTTCAACCTCAGTGCAGGTGCGGGTTACGCTCAGGACCTCGTAGTAGTCGCGCTTCGACATCCAGATACCGCCCTAATTCACCGCGCCGGAACAGCCGTACTTGATTCGGCCACTCCTGGTCCCTGCAAAGATGCACCCCCGGACATAGGCCCGGGGGTGGCAACTTTTGCGAATGACCTGCGCATGGCTCTCGCCACGCAATCAGGCGGATTTCTTTTTGTCGTCGTCGACTTCGGTAAATTCCGCGTCGACCACGTCTTCCTTCTTTTCCGCTGAACCATCGCCATCAGCACCGGGAGTGCCAGGGGCACCAGGAGCACCTTCCTGTTGCTGCTTGTACATGGCCTCGCCCAGCTTCATCGATGCTTGCGCGAGTGTATTGGTCTTGGCCTGGATCGCCGATGAATCGTCGCCTTTCAGCGCTTCTTTCAGATCGGCAATCGCGTTCTCGATCGCAGTGCGTTCGGCATCGCCGACCTTCGAGCCATGCTCGGACAGTGCCTTCTCGGTGGAATGCACCAGCGCCTCAGCGTGGTTCTTGGCTTCAACCGCCGCTTTGCGCTTCTTGTCCTCTTCGGCGTGCGCTTCCGCGTCCTTGACCATCTTTTCGATATCGGATTCGGACAAGCCGCCCGAGGCCTGGATGCGAATCTGCTGCTCCTTGCCGGTGGCCTTGTCCTTGGCCTGGACGTTGACGATGCCGTTGGCATCGATGTCGAACGTAACCTCGATTTGCGGCACACCACGCGGGGCCGGCGGAATTCCGACCAGGTCGAACTGACCAAGAATCTTGTTGTCGGCAGCCATCTCGCGCTCGCCCTGGAATACGCGGATGGTGACCGCGTTCTGACTGTCCTCGGCGGTGGAGAAGACCTGGGACTTCTTGGTCGGGATGGTTGTGTTGCGGTCGATGATGCGCGTGAACACGCCGCCCAGCGTCTCGATGCCGAGCGAAAGCGGCGTCACGTCGAGCAACAGCACGTCCTTGACGTCGCCGGCAAGCACGCCGGCCTGAATGGCGGCGCCGATCGCAACCACTTCATCCGGGTTGACGCCCTTGTGCGGCTCTTTGCCGAACAGCTGCTTCACGACTTCCTGCACCTTCGGCATGCGCGTCATGCCGCCGACCAGCACGACCTCATTGATCTGCGCGGCCGAGATGCCGGCATCCTTGATGGCCTGCTTGCAGGGCTGAATCGTCTTCTGGATCAGATCGTCGACCAGCGCCTCGAACTTGGCGCGGGTGAGCTTCATCGTCAGATGCTTCGGACCGGAAGCATCCGCCGTGATGAACGGCAGATTGATTTCGGTCTGCGTGGTGGACGACAGCTCGATTTTCGCCTTTTCAGCCAACTCTTTCAGCCGCTGCAGCGCGAGCTTGTCCTTGCGCAGATCAATGCCCTGCTCTTTCTGGAATTCGTCGGCAAGATAATTCACCAGCCGCATGTCGAAGTCTTCGCCGCCCAGGAACGTGTCACCGTTCGTGGACTTCACTTCGAACACGCCGTCCCCGATCTCGAGAATCGAGATATCGAAGGTGCCGCCGCCAAGGTCATAGACCGCAATGGTGCCGGTCTTCTGCTTGTCGAGACCGTAGGCGAGCGCGGCAGCGGTCGGCTCGTTGATGATGCGCAGCACTTCGAGGCCGGCGATCTTGCCGGCGTCCTTGGTGGCCTGACGTTGCGCATCGTTGAAATAGGCCGGGACGGTGATGACGGCCTGCTCGACCTTCTGCCCGAGATGAGCTTCCGCCGTTTCCTTCATTTTCTGCAGGATGAAGGCGGAGATCTGCGAGGGTGAATATTGCTTGCCGTCTTCCTCGACCCAGGCATCGCCATTCGACGCCTTGGAGATCTTGTAGGGGACGAGCTTCTTGTCCTTTTCGACCATCGGGTCGTCGTAGCGGCGGCCGATCAGCCGCTTGACCGCGAAGATGGTCTTTTCCGGATTGGTGACCGCCTGGCGCTTGGCCGGCTGGCCGACGAGACGTTCCCCGTCGTCGCTGAAGGCGACGATCGAAGGCGTCGTGCGCATGCCTTCGGCGTTCTCGATAACTTTTGGCGTCTTGCCTTCCATGACGGCGACGCACGAATTGGTGGTGCCGAGGTCGATGCCGATGACCTTGCCCATGGTTTTTCCTCTCAATTGCGGCAGGCCGGTCGGGCCGCTTGGCGCCCGAGTGGGAATGTCAGCGGCTCATCCGCAGACCCCCGATCCAGCCCCCTGGATACGCAATTCGCCGCAATTTCACGGCTTATGGCTCATATAGGAGGGCCCCCTAAGGCCGCAAGACAGTCGGTCACGAAATCGCGAGGAGACGGCTGCACATCGCCCTGATGGTTATCGGGGCATTGCCGCTTGGGGCCGGGCCGGGTAGGCACATCCATCCCATTTCCCCTGAAAGGCCGTGGTGCTCATGCTCCGCCGACTGTTTGTTTACGTCCTATTGGCCTGGGCCAGCTTGGCAAGCCTCACCCTCGGCGCCACTGGCGCCATCGCCGAGCCGGTCTTCCCGCCTGGCCTGCGGGTCGGCCTGGAGCCTCCGGTGGGTATGACCCCGAGCGCACGTTTTCCTGGTTTCGAGGACACCGGGCACAATGCCATCATCGCAATTCTTGATCTGCCTTTGAGCGCCTACCAGGAGCTCGAAACCGCGGCATTCAACAAAATCCAGCAAGATCTTGATCAGCCGAAACGCGAGAGCTTCCCGTTTGAAAGCGGCATTGGATTTTTGATTAGTGGCACCGGCCACCAAAATGGGGTCGCTGTCCACCGCTGGTCGCTCCTGGCGCAGGCCGTTGGCGGATCCGTCCAAAATCTGACGGCGCTTATCAATGTGGAAGTGCCTGAGAGTGCGCTTTCGGTCTATTCGGACGCGATCATTCGCAAGACACTCGCAAGCGTCACGTTCCGGCCGACGCCGGTCCAGGAACAGCTGGCGCTCCTGCCCTTCAAGCTCGGCGATCTGGCGGGCTTCCGCGTTGCGCAGATATCCCCAACGGGCGGCGTTATCCTCGCGGACACAACGACCGACATCAATGCCCCCCAGCCGTTCATGGTCATATCTGTGGAACGGGGCGGGCCTGCCGAACAGAGCGATCGCGCACGGTTTGCTCGTGACTTGATGGTGACAGCGCCCGTGCGTGACCTTTCCTTGCAATCAGCCGAACCGATGCGGATCGGCGGCGCACCGGGTCATGAGATCAGGGCGCAAGGGAAAGGGCCCGCAGGCGATCCCGTATCCATGGTGCAATGGATTCGGTTCGGCGCCAGCGGCTATTTGCGCGTGATCGCCGTGAGCCCGGCGGACAAATGGGATCAATCGTTCACCCGCTTCCGAACAGTTCGCGATGGCATCGAGGCGCGGTGAGCGACTACGGGGAGCGATTATTTGGACCGGTCGCCGGGCTGCGGGTTGTCGTTGGCGGAAGACGATGGTTTAGGAGCGGCCTTGCTGACCGCCACCATTGCCGGACGCAGCACGCGATCGCCGATCATATAACCGGCCTGGATGACCTGCGCGACCTGGCCGGGCGGCAGATCTGACGTCGGGACCTCGTACATTGCCTGATGCACGTTGGGATCAAACTTCTCACCCTCCGGCGAGAATTTCTTCACGCCGTTCTTTTCAAGGCTTTTCAGCAGTTCGCGCTCAGTGAGCTCGACGCCTTCGATGAGGGCCTTCACCTTGGCGTCGGCGGCCTCACGCAGTTCAGGTCCGATCGCCGCCAGCGCACGATGCATGTTGTCGGCGACCGCCAACACGTCGCGCGCAAAACCGGCGATACCGTACATGCGCGCGTCAAGAACCTCGCGCTCTGTCCGCTTGCGCAGGTTTTCCATTTCGGCCAGCGTACGCAGCAGTTTGTCCTTGAATTCCGCAGCTTCGCGCTTGGCTTCCTGCACGGGATCGGCCGCCTCGGACGCCGTGGCGTTGTCAGCGTCTGCAGCCATGGTCTCGGCCTCGCGGGCGGTCGGGTCCGTCATCGTGCTCAATCCATCCTCAACAATATCCGGATCCCCGGGATATCAGGGCTCCGGCGTGAAAAATCAAGCGTTTAAGGTGTCAGAAGGCGGCTGACGACCCGTGCCGTGTAGTCAACCATGGGTATGACGCGGGCATAGTTGAGCCTTGTAGGCCCAATCACCCCAATCACACCAACGATGCGGCCCTGACTGTCACGGTAGGGCGCAACAATGGTTGAAGAGCCGGAAAGCGAGAACAGCTTGTTCTCCGAACCGATGAAGATCCGGACGCCGTCGGCGCGCTCGGCACGGCCCAGCAAGTCGATCACGCCGCGTTTGGTTTCCAGCGCATCGAACAGCGAGCGGACACGCTCCAGATCTTCGAGAGCATGCAGATCTTCCAGAAGATTGGCATGACCGCGCACAATGAGCTGGCGGTCTTCGCTCTCGCCGCCCGACCAGCTGGCGAGGCCCGTCGCGATGACTTTCTGCGTGAGTTGATCGAGCTCGGCCTGGCCTTCCGTAACCGTCCGTTCGATTTCGGCTCGCAAGTCGGCGAGCGTTCTGCCGCGAATGCGTGAATTCAGAAAATTGGCCGCCTCGACAAGCGAGGACGTTGGAAGCCCCGCGGGCACATTGAGCACGCGGTTTTCGACCTGCCCGTCTTCCGCAACAAGAACTGCCAAGGCGCGTTCCGGCTCGAGCCGCACGAACTCGACGTGCTTGAGCCGCACATTGATCTTGGCAGTCAGCACGACGCCCGCCGAGCGTGTCAGCCCTGACAGCATCTGCGAGGCTTCGGTCAGCACGGCCTCGATCGATTTGGCGGATTGCGAACCTGCGATCTGCGCCTCAATCGATCGGCGGTCCTGCTCGGTCAGGTCCCCGACCTGCATCAATGCATCGACGAAGAACCGCAGACCTATTTCGGTCGGCAAACGTCCGGCCGAGGTGTGCGGGGCATAGATCAGGCCGAGTTGTTCCAGATCCGACATCACGTTACGAATCGACGCCGGCGACAGCGAAATCGGCAATAGTTTCGACAGATTGCGCGAGCCGACCGGCTCGCCGGTCGTGAGATAGCTCTCGACGATCTGGCGGAAGATCTCGCGCGAACGCTCGTTGAGAGCCGCCAGGCTCACCTGTGTCGCGCCGATCGGGATGTCGTGAGAGGCCAAGGCCCAACTCCTGAAATACCAGCCAACAATTGACCATTAGTGCGGTCTTGTTCAAGCCGGGCGTATGGTTAAGGTGTGCGCCCGATCGTAAAGGAGCAGCCCGATGCGGCCGAGCCGCCGACAAGTCGACGAATTGCGTGCCGTTTCGCTCGAACGCGGCGTGGTCAAATATGCCGAGGGCTCCTGCTTCGTGAAATTCGGCGATACCCACGTCCTGGTGACCGCGAGCCTCGAAGAGCGCTTGCCGCCCTGGCTCAAGGGCCAGGGGCGTGGGTGGGTCACCGCCGAGTACGGGATGCTGCCGCGCGCCACGTCGGAACGAACGCGGCGAGAGGCCAGCGCCGGCAAACAAGGCGGCCGCACCGTCGAAATCCAGCGATTGATCGGACGCAGCCTGCGTTCGGTCATCGATCTGCCGGCGCTTGGCGAACGTCAGATCACGCTCGATTGCGACGTGATCCAGGCCGACGGCGGCACCCGGACGGCTTCGATCACCGGCGCATGGGTCGCGCTCGCCGATTGCCTGAGCTGGATGAAGGCGCGCGATATGGTCAAGGCCGAAGTGCTGCGCGACCACATCGCCGCTGTTTCCTGCGGCGTGTGCAAAGGCACCGCGGTGCTCGATCTCGATTACGCCGAGGATTCCGAAGCCGACACCGACGCCAACTTCGTTATGACCGGCTCTGGCAACATCGTCGAAATCCAGGCCACGGCTGAAAAAACGCCGTTCAGCGAAGACCAGTTCACGACCCTCCTGTCGCTCGCGCGCAAGGGCATCGAGAAGCTCGTGGGCCTGCAAAAAATGGCGGTGATGTGAGCAGAAAACTCACCGGGCCGGTTGTGATCGCGACTCACAATCCCGGCAAGCTGAAGGAAATGCGCGAACTGCTGGCGCCGTTCGGAATTGCCACGCGATCAGCCGGCGACCTCGGCCTGCCCGAACCGGACGAAACGGGCAAAACGTTCACGGCCAATGCACGCATCAAGGCGGAAGCCGCGGCGCGGGCGAGCGGCCAGGCGGCGTTTGCCGACGATTCGGGGTTGGTTATCGATGCGCTCGGCGGCGAGCCGGGCATCCATTCCGCGCGCTGGGCGGGACCCGACAAGGATTTTCGCGGCGCCATGAATCGTATCCAGACATTGCTGATCGAGCGCGGCGCAAAGACACCCGACCAACGGCGCGCACATTTCATTGCCGCGCTGTGCATTGCCTGGCCCGACGGTCACATCGAAGAGTTCGAGGGCCGTGTCGACGGCGTTGCGGTGTGGCCGCCGCGTGGCGACAAAGGCTTCGGTTATGACCCGCTTTTTCGTCCCGATGGCTTCGATAGGACGTTCGGCGAGATGGATGCGGAAGAAAAGCACGGGCTGCCCCCGAAAGGTAAAGGCCTGTCGCACCGTGCGCGTGCATTCGTCAAACTGGCTGACGCGTGTCTTTCCAGACCTTGAGTCTGTTCCCAATCATTACAATTTTAATCAACTCTCGCCTTATCGCCTGCTTTGTGCTGGCTGCGAAGATGCGTGCGACCTATGATGCTTAACATGTCGTTAACATCGCCCTTTGCCGTCTACGTGCACTGGCCCTTCTGCCTGTCGAAGTGCCCGTACTGCGATTTCAACAGCCATGTGCGTCATGGTGGCGTCGATGAGGCGCGGTTTCTTCGCGCCTACGAGACCGAGATTGCTGCGACCGCCGCGCGTGTGCCGGGCCGAACTGTGTCGAGCATATTCTTCGGTGGCGGCACACCATCGCTGATGCAACCTTCGACGGTGCAAACGATCCTCGATTGTATCGGCAAGCACTGGAGCGTCGCGCCAAACGTCGAAGTCACGCTCGAGGCCAATCCCACCAGTGTGGAAGCGGCGCGATTTCGCGGATATCGCGCGGCCGGGGTCAATCGCGTTTCGCTAGGCGTGCAGGCGCTCGACGATGCCGCGCTGAAAGAGCTTGGACGCCTGCATACGGCACAGGAAGCGCTGGACGCCGTTGCGGTCGCCCGTTCGATCTTCGGCCGCTACTCATTCGACCTGATCTACGCCCGGCCGCAGCAATCGCTCGATGCCTGGGCGGCGGAACTCAAGCGCGCGATCGCAGAGGCCGCGGAACATCTTTCGCTTTATCAGTTGACCATCGAACCGGACACGCCATTCTTCGGCCTGCACAAGGCCGGCAAGCTGACTGTGCCCGACGAGGATCTCGCGCGTGATCTTTACGATCTCACGCAATCAATCTGCTCCGCTGCCGGCCTGCCCGCCTACGAGATTTCCAATCACGCACGGCCGGGCGCGGAGTGCCGCCACAACCTGGTTTACTGGCGTGGCCACGACTATGCGGGCGTCGGACCCGGCGCGCATGGCCGTCTCACTATTGACGGCCGCCGCGTGGCGACTGCAACCGAGAAACGGCCGGAGGCATGGCTCATGCGCGTGGAAGAAACCGGCACCGGCTTCACCGTCGATGAGAAGCTCACGTCAGGCGAAACGGCCGATGAATATCTGCTGATGGGGCTACGATTGGCCGAAGGCATCGATACTGCGCGCTACAGCGCACTGTCAGGCCGCGATCTCGACCCAAAGCGTATCTCGATATTACGCGAAGAAGGCGCCGTCGAAACGACCACCGATGGCCGCTTGCGCGTCACCAAGAGCGGTTTCCCGCTTCTGGATGCAGTGGTGGCGGATCTCGCCGCCTGACCTCAGGTCCCCGACGCGAATGTATGCGGAGCCGGGCTTATCACCTGGCCGCCCGCCGGCGCCACGCGCAATACCGCTAACCCGCGTTCGTTGGGGCCCTCGGGGCGAAACCGGAAGACGCCATCGATTCCTGCAAACCCCGACGCGTTGGTCAGCACCTGTTCGCTGAATCGTTGCGGACCTTGCGTCTTCACCAATGCTGCGACCAGCGCCACCGCGTCATAGGAAAGCGTCGCCGTGCGCACCGGGTCCTGGCCATAACGAGCGCGATAGCGCGCCGAGAAATTGCGGAAGCCGGTGGACTCAGGCGCTGCATACCAGCCGCCATCGAGTGCCGCAGTCGAGAAGATGCGCGGGTCATCCCATAGTCCCGTCCCGAGGAGTTGCACGCGCTTGAGATTGACGCCGCTGGCGGCAAGCGCCTGCACGACTTGCGGCACGGCATCGGCACCGTCCGGAATAAAAATGCTGTCAACCTGGTTCGCAGCCTGACCGACGCGACGGGCGGCCTCCGCCATTCTGTTGGCATCGGTCGGATATTTTTCCAAAACAACAACACGGCCGCCGCGGCGCGATACTTCCTGCTGGAAGGCCGCCTCTACAACCGTGCCGTAAGCATTGTCCGGCAACAACGCAGCGAACGATCGCTTGCCGCGCGAAACGGCAAAATCGACAATCCGCCGCACGTCGGTTTCGGGCAGGAAACTCAGCAGGTAGACGCCACGTGCGGCCACGCTCGCATCGGTCGAGAAAGCAATCACCGGAATATTGCGCCCGCGCGCGACCTGACCGACCGCACTCACCGATTGAGCAAACAGGGGGCCGACGATGATTTCAGCGCCTTCGTTGATCGCCTGCTGTGCAGCCGATTGCGCGCCTTGCGGCGTGCCGCCGTCGTCTTTCACCAGGAGCTGGATGTTCGGACTCTTGAATTCCGCCAGCGCCATCTCGGCGGCATTCTTCATCGACTGTGCCGCGACGCCGGCATTGCCTTGCGCGGAAAGCGGCAACACCAGTCCGACCCGGACCTGGCCATCGGCCGCCTGCGCTGTTGGCGGCGGCTCGCCCGGCTGGGGCTCCGCCGTGCCCCCACCTCCGAACTGGGTTGTACATGCCGCCAGGAGCGTTGCGGTTGTCGCGATAGACAGAGCCGTGCGCGTGCGAGCCCACACGCGCATCAGTGCCCCCTCCTCACGCGACGTACCCGACATGGTCGCTCCCCACGCGACAGTTCTGTGTCAGTCGTAACCGGTATCGGGGATTTTGTCCCGCAAAAGTTAAGGCTCTGAATAAACGAAAATATTTGTTCCCGATGACGCGCCAGAGGTGGACGTCTAGAGTGCCGGTCCATGACACCGGAAAGCAAAATTCGGTCCCAGAGCTACGCGCCATTTGGAACCGCGATTGCGGCGGACAAACCTGCGGCCGGCCTCTATCTGGTCGCTACGCCGATCGGAAATTTGAGCGACATCACGTTGCGCGCGCTCGAACTGCTCGCGGGATGCGACGTCATCGCCTGCGAAGATACCCGTGTCACCCGCAAACTGACCGAGCGCTATGGCATCACGACGCCACTGACACCCTATCACGAGCACAATGCCGCACAGGCGCGGCCGAAATTATTGGCGCGGTTGGTGGATGGCCAAGCGGTCGCCTTGGTGTCGGATGCCGGGACGCCCTTGATCTCGGATCCCGGCTACAAATTGGTACGGGCCGCAAGCGAAGCGGGACATACGGTGATTGCATCGCCGGGCCCATCCGCCGTTCTCGCCGCACTGTCTGTCGCGGCATTGCCGACCGATCGCTTCTTTTTCGAGGGCTTCCTGCCACCCAAACAAGGCGCGCGGCAAAAGCGAATTGCCGCGCTCGCTAATATTCCGGCAACGTTGGTCTTGTTCGAGGGCGGATCGCGCGTCGCAGCAGCGCTCGCCGATCTTGCCAGCGCATTGGGAGCGCGCGCAGCCACGATCTGCCGCGAGCTGACGAAACTGCATGAGGAGATAAAGCGCGGCGATCTCACGACACTGGCGCATGAGTATTCCAGAGGCGGAGAGACACGAGGGGAATTCGTGATCGTGATTGCGCCGCCTGAGGCCAGCGAGAGCAACGTGGCCGATCTCGACGATCTATTGCGCGGAGCGCTATCGCGCGTTTCGGTCAAGGAGGCGGTCGCCGAAGTGGCAACGGCTACAGGCCATCCACGCCGCGAGGTTTATCAACGCGCGCTCGCACTCGCCAAGGATACGGATCGTGACGCAGAATGATCGACCGCAGCGCGCCTTAAAGCCGCCTCCACGGCCCGAGCGGCAGGCAGCATTTCGGGTTGGTATTTCCGCCGAAAGCCGTGCTGCTGCCTTCCTGATCGCAAAGGGATTCCGCATTCTGGCACGGCGGTGGCGAAGCTCACGCGGCGAAATCGACATCATCGCGCGCCGCCGCAGATTGCTGGTGTTTGCAGAGGTGAAAGCGCGCGCCAGTCTTGATGAAGCTGCCGAGTTGATCAACGAACGTCAGCGGCGGCGGATCGCGGCCGCTGCCGAAATTTGGCTCGCGGCAAATCCCGATGAATTGATCCACGACATTCGTTTCGATGCGATCCTGGTGGCGCCGGGCAAGATTCCACGGCACATTCCGGCCGCGTTCGAAACCGTCTGAGGGTCAGGCGCTCAGGCGTTCGAAGAAATGGTCTACCTGCGCCCGGATGCGGCTGGCGACACCGCCGAGATCGTCCGCAACCGATTTTACCGCGGCCGCGCTCGAACGCGTGTCCTGGGTGGCGGTGCCGACGAGATTGACCTGATTGGCGGTCTCCACCGTACGCTCGGCGGCAATCTCGACACCGCGGGCGATTTCACTCGTCGCCGCGCCCTGCTGGGTCACCGCGGCGGCAATCGCGCTGCTGATATTGCCGATTTCGCGGATCGTATGTTCGATGCCGGTGATCGCCGCAATCGAGCGCTGTGTCGCGCGCTGCATGCCGGCAATCTGCGCCCCGATCTCTTCGGTCGCACGGCTGGTCTGGCCGGACAACGCCTTCACTTCTCCCGCCACCACGGCAAAGCCGCGCCCGGCCTCGCCCGCGCGCGCGGCTTCGATGGTCGCATTAAGTGCGAGCAGATTGGTTTGCTCGGCAATGTCGGTGATGAGCTTGACCACGTCGCCAATGCGGGCCGCGGCCTCGTCCAGCTCCTTGACCGCCATATTGGTGGATTCCACTTCGTTCACCGCCTTGGTGGCGATGGCGTTGGACTGCGCAACCTGCCGGTCGATTTCGTTGACCGATGCGGAGAGTTCGTCCGCGGCCGACGCTATGTCGCGCACATTCGACGATGCTTCTGACGAAGCTTCCTCCGCCCGTTTTGTCTTGCTCGATGCATCGTCGGCAGCCGCGCCGAGCTGGGTCGACGCCGCCAGCATTTCATCCGAAATTCGTCCCAGCTCAGCCAGGGTATTTTCCACCTCGGCGGAGAACTGCGATATTTCGTTCGACATCTGCTGCTGGCGCTTTGCCCTCAGGTCGGCGTTGTTGAGAACGGTGCGATTGAGCTCTTCATTATTACGCATCGCATTCTGGAATACGCCGATCGAACGGGCGAGCGCGCCGATCTCGTCGCTGCGATCGCTGAACGGGATGGAAATAGCGGAGTCGCCAGCCGCGACAGCCGCGGTCACCTTGGTGATTTCGGTAATCGGCTTGGTGATGCTGCGTGCGATGATTGCCACGCCGATAAGCGCCAGCACCACGGCGATGCCTGCGAGCGCGGTCAGCAGCATAGCCGTATGGTCAATGCCCTCGTCGATCTGCGTGTAGAGCTGGCTCGCCGTATCACTGTAGTGACCGCTCAGCGTCGCCAGGTCCTTGCTGAGCACGGCGCGGATTTCGGCAGGCTGGTTTTTATCGGCCCATTCGAGCGCAGCTTTCGGGCCGGACTTTTTGGCGATCGGGGCGAGTGCGTATAAGGAATCCTGGTATCCGTTAATGCGGACGGCAAAATTGCTGAACGCGAGCGCGTCGCTGTTGCGGACGCTGCGCTGCCAATCGCCAATCACGCCGCTGATCTGGTCGGTGACCTTGAGAAGGCCGTCGGCGTATTTGGTGGCTTCCGCGGTGTCGGCCGACATATATATGCCGCGCGATTCCATGACCGTCGCGTAGATCAGGCTGTTGATGCGCTCGACATTCCAGCTGCCGGCATTGGCCGATTCAAATTCGTCGGTCAGCGCCGCATGGTAGCGGGCATTCGATACCGCGACCATGGACAGCGCCACGGTTGTCAGGGCCATCAGGGCGAAAATCGCGTATAGCCTGGCGGCAATCGAAAGCTTCGGCAGATTCACCCGTCTGGCCCCCCGGCCCGTGCAACATCAGTCCCGAAGCGGCTATAGTGCGTATAAATTGTTAACGCTTTGTTCGCCCATAGGTAGTCATGAGCCTCAAAATCGCGGTGCAAATGGATCCGATCCAGCGGATCAATATTAAAGGTGACTCGACCTTCGCCCTGCTGCTGGAAGCGCAAAAACGGGGTCACCAGCTTGCATATTATACGCCCGACCGGCTGGCGCTGCTCAACGGCCGCGTATTTGCCCATGTCGATTCCCTGAGTGTGCGCGACAAGGTCGGCGACCACTTTACGCTCGACGAGCCGCGGCGCGTGGAGCTCACTGAATTTGACGTGGTGCTGCTGCGCCAGGACCCGCCTTTCGACCTCGCTTATGTGACGACGACACACTTGCTCGAGCGCATCCACCCCAAGACGCTGGTGGTCAACGACCCGGCCCATGTGCGCAACGCGCCGGAGAAGGTCTTCGTTACGGAATTTCCCGACCTCATGCCGCCAACGCTGGTGTCGCGCGACCTGACGGAGATCAAGGCGTTCCGCGCCGAGCACGGCGATATCGTGATGAAGCCGCTCTACGGCAAAGGCGGCGAGGCAGTGTTCCGGCTCGAACGCGAAGATCTCAATTTCGGGTCGCTCTATGATCTGTTCTCGGCAACCTTCCGCGAGCAATGGGTCATTCAGAAATTCCTGCCCAACATCAAGCATGGCGACAAACGCATTATCCTTGTGGACGGAGAGTATGCCGGCGCGGTCAACCGCGTGCCGGCGCCCGATGATCTCCGCTCCAACATGGTGCGCGGGGGAGCGCCGGCGGCGACCGAGCTGACCAAACGCGAGTCGGAGATCTGCAAGCGCATCGGTCCTGCGTTGCGCGAGCGCGGCCTGCTGTTCGTCGGCATCGACGTCATCGACGGCTACCTGACCGAGATCAATGTCACCTCGCCGACCGGCATCCGCGCCATCAAGAATCTCGGCGGGCCGGACGTTGCGGCGCTGATCTGGGACACGATCGAGAAAAAGCGGCGCGCATGATCGCGAAAAGCACGAGCTCATATTCGGATGAGATCGCACTCGGGAAAGTGCCATGAGTGTCGCCCTCACCATAGCCACCACGGACTACGACCACTTCCGCGATTTCCGGATGGGACTGGTGCGGGCGGAAGGCATTGACGCCACCTGGCTCACGCTCGGCCATCACGAAATATTTTCGCGTTTCACGTTCAACCGCGAATGGGAAGTCTCCGAATTATCCTTTGCCAAGTTCGCGGCGCAGGTGACACGCAAGGATTCCGACATCATCGGCCTGCCGGTCTATGCCTCGCGGCTGTTTCGGTTTGCCTCGTTCTATGTGAACCGCAAGGCCGGCATCACAAGCGCCAGGGACCTGAAGGGCAAACGCATCGGGGTGCCGGAATGGGCGCACACCGCGGCGGTCTATATGCGCGGCTGGCTGATGCACGAAGGTGGCGTTGCGCTGTCCGATATCGAGTGGATTCAGGCGGGCACCAATGAAGCCGGGCGCATCGAAAAGGTCGAAATATCGCTGCCAAAAGGCGTTCGGCTCACCAGCATGCCGGAAAAGACGTTGAGCGGAATGATTGCATCGGGTGAGCTTGATTGCGTCATCATTGCGCGGCCACCGAATTCATTTCGCGAAAAGCATCCGGACGTGGTCCGTCTGTTCCCGGACTACGAGGCGATCGAACAGAAATACTACGAGCAGACGCGCGTCTACCCCATCATGCACGTGATTGCGCTGCGTAAATCGATTCTCGAAGGCCAGCCGTGGATCGCGCGTAATCTCTACAACGCATTCGAGGAATCCAAACGGCGCAGCCTCGAGCGCATTCTCGATCCCGCCGTGTCGCGTTATCCGGTGCCGTGGCTGACCAATTATGCCATGCGCACGCAGCAGGCGTTCGGCGGCGACATGTTCCCCTACGGCATCGAGGCGAACCGTCAGACGCTCGAACTGTTTCTGCGCTACACTTACGAACAAGGCATCGCGCACCGTCTCGCCACGCCGGACGAGATTTTTCCCGCCGGCGTGATGGCCTCGGTGAAGATCTGATTATTTGTCCGCGCGCTTCGAAGCTTCAGCGCGAATATCAACATCGGTGATCTTGCCGAGATCGACCGGCGTTTTCAGGTTGCCGGCTTTCACCAGTTCGCCCTGCATCCAGTTCAACTTGTCGAGCGGCAGCTTGACTGCCGGATCGATGGCGCCCTGCTTGAGCGTATCGTCGTAGGCATAAGCGGGGCGAGGATCGTCGGGCTTGGCGTTAATGGTCTCTCGCGTGAGCTTGATCGTTTCGTCGCGATGGCTGACCGAGAATTTCAACGCGTTCATTTCCGCGGCAATAAAACCGATCGCGTCCTCGCGCCGCGATGCAATCGTCTTTCCGGTCATGGTAAGGCATAGCCGCACATAGTTCGGTAGCGCATCGTGTCCGGCGATCAGCATCCTTACGTCCTTGGGCGCGACCGCCATGAATTCGGCGGCGACGATGCCAGCATCGGCGACGCCGGCGACCACCGCCTTGAAGCGATCGAGGTCGCCGCCGAGATTGGCAAAGCGCACGTCGGCTTGCGGAATCTTGTTCTGATCGAGAATTGCATTGACCAGCAGATTGGGCAGCGAGCCCGGCGCAGCTACCGCGATGGTTTTTCCCTTAAGGTCTTCGACTTTGCTTATGCTCGATCGCACCATCAGGCCGTGCGGCACGCCGGGCCAGTCGCACCCGAGAATCTTGATATCGGCGCCATGCGCACCCGCCAGGATTGCCGCGCCCGGCGATGATTCGATGCTGTCGAGTTCGCCGGCAAGCAAGGCCTTGTGAGCCGTGGCGCCGTTCTTCAGCGATACGATTTCGACCTTGAGGCCGTTGCGTGAAGCAAAATCGCGTTGAGCGACCATCACCATGAAGCCGGCATCGCCCTTGGGCTCGATCACCCCGTGCTTCCACGGCTTGAGCTCTTGCCCGGCTGCCTGCGAGCCGCACGCGGCCATTAGCAGGGCAACGGCAAGTCCACGACGGACGGTCATGCGGCGTTCCTCCACGTCCTTTTAGATAGCCATGATCGACGGTCAAAGGTCCGAGAGCAATGACGCTATTGGCGATGTTCGTTGACGCCAATGGTCTTTGATGGCGCCGGCACTGGCCGTCGCCGGCGCCCAATGCGACAGGCGTGTACTAGCGCTCAGTGCGTGTCGAGCTCGGTGCGGGGAGGAATCATAGAAATCGCAATCCCAACCAGCAGGATTCCCAGGGCAAGAGAGATTGGCGCAGTTACGAGGAATCCCCACAAGCCACAAAGATTGCCCATTCCCGGACAGGCCAGACCAATTCCGAGAAACAAACCGAAAGTGCCCCCAATAGCGCCGCAAACGACCATGGCCAGGATAAATCCGATCACCGGCACCTGACGCGCCGGTTCGACACGTTTGCGGTGGCGGGCGAAAAGAACACACGCGGCCACGATTGCGGCAATGGGAGAGATCATCGCAAGACCCGAGAGCGGCATAATGAGCTTAGCCAACATTGCGAGCATCCGGTTGTGATCCCTTTTGGCGACAAAAAGCGGATCTTTAACTTCAAGACCAGAGCGGAGTTATCTACCACCAACCTAATTTAGTGTTTCCAACAGACCTACCGGTTCATCCTTGCCGTCGGCCACGCCCTACGATACTACTTATGCGAGTATCCGGTGAGGTTCGGTTGTATGGTCGAGCGGGTGGCGACGGTGGCGTTCGAGGGCATCGAGGCGCGGGCCGTCGACGTGCAGGTGCAGGTCGCGCCGGGATTGCCTGCCTTCAACATCGTCGGCCTGCCAGACAAGGCGGTTTCCGAAGCCAAGGAGCGCGTGCGCGCGGCCCTGGTTGCCTCTGGACTCGCGCTCCCCGCCCGCCGCATCACCGTCAACCTCGCGCCTGCCGATCTTCCCAAGGAAGGTAGCCACTATGACCTGCCGATCGCCCTTGGCCTGATGGCCGCGATCGGCGCCATTCCGCACGGCGCACTCAGCAGCTTTACAGTGTTGGGCGAACTTGGCCTCGACGGCTCGATTGCCGGCGTTGCCGGCGTGCTGCCGGCCGCGATCGGCGCCAACGGCCGTGGCCAGGGGCTGATCTGCCCCGCATCGTGCGGACCCGAAGCGGCATGGGCCAGTCCAGAAATCGAGGTCGTTGCCGCGCAGTCGCTGATCCAGCTCGCCAATCATTTCAAGGGCACGCAGGTTCTCGCGCGGCCACAGCCGAAAATCCGCGAGCGTGAAGATGCCCCGCTCGATCTTGCCGACATCAAGGGACAGGAGAGCGCCAAGCGCGCGCTCGAGGTTGCCGCGGCCGGTGGACATAACCTGTTGATGATTGGTCCACCCGGCTCGGGCAAATCGATGCTGGCGGCGCGGCTTGCAACAATTCTGCCGCCGCTCTCGCCAGCTGAATTGCTTGAAGTATCGATGATTGCATCCGTTGCAGGCGAGATCGAAGGCGGCGCGCTCACCAATCGGCGCCCGTTTCGTTCACCGCATCACTCGGCATCGATGCCGGCATTGGTCGGCGGCGGACTGCGCGCACGGCCGGGAGAAATCTCGCTGGCACATAATGGTGTGCTGTTTCTCGATGAACTGCCCGAGTTCTCCGGCCAGGTGCTCGATTCCCTGCGCCAGCCGCTCGAAGGCGGCGAAGTTTCCATCGCACGCGCCAATCATCGCGTCACTTATCCCGCCCGCTTCATGCTGGTCGCCGCGATGAACCCATGCCGCTGCGGGCGCGCAAACGACCCGGGCTTCATCTGCAAGCGGGGACAAAACACCCGCTGCACTGCCGAGTATCAGGGCCGGTTGTCCGGGCCGCTGCTTGACCGCATCGACCTGCACATTGAAGTCCCGGCAGTGACGGCAGCCGACCTGATTTTGCCGCCGCCGAGCGAAGGAAGTCGCGAAGTCGCGGCCCGAGTCGCGCGTGCGCGCGACATCCAGGTCGAGCGCTATGCGGCGATGGGCGGGGGAAACGTGCGCACCAACGCGCAGATCAACGGCCCTGCACTGGAAGAGGTCGCGCGTGCCGACCGCGCGGGGCTTGCTTTGCTGCGAGATGCCGCCGACTCGATGCGCCTGTCGGCGCGCGGGTATCATCGTGTCCTGCGGGTGGCACGCACGCTGGCCGACCTCGACGCGGCAGACAGCGTCGGGCGAGTCCACCTTGCAGAAGCTTTGTCGTACCGCGCGCTCGCCGACGACGCCCGCAAGGCCGCGTAAGCCAGCGGATCTCGCGGCGTTAACCCGGCATTTACCACGTTCGCGCGAGCAGGCCGCACGCGGTTAATCAGGAATAAAATTGCAAGGTTCGCGGGGCCAAATGGTTGCCATCACGGCGCTGGTGCCATGCGACCCGAATTACGATCGACAGGCGGATCGGCGAAATCAACGTCACGCGATCGGGCCGAGCGCCCGGCACGGGCGGCTTTCATTGCATTGGCGATCCTTGCGGCTGCGGCCGGCTTTCTTGCCGGCGCGCGCCTGCAGGGCTCCGGCTACGAATTGGCCGGCTCCGCCATCGGCATTGGCGCGCTGATCGTCGCGGCCTTTGCCGTGATCGGATTCCTGCTGGTGCGTCAGCGCGCAATCGCAACCGCCATGCGTCTGCTCGAAGCACGCAATGAGGAGCTGTCGGACCGTAACTGGGAGCTGCGCGAGGCGGAAGAGCGCGCGCGCAGCCTGCTGGCCGCGCAAGGCGATGTGATCGTTCGCCGCGATAGTACCGGCCTCATTACATACGCCAATGACGCCTATTGCGCCCTCGCCGGAAAACCACGCGAGGCATTGACCGGCAACACCATCGAGCTGCGCGTTCTCGAGCAGGGTACGCCTGCGGCGCAGGCCGACGGCACGCGCATGCACGATCAGAAAATTGCCTGCGGCGACGGCGCACGCTGGATTGCATGGCGGGAAGTTACGATCCGCAGCGAAAACGGCACCGAAGTGCAAAGCGTCGGCCGCGACGTCACCGATCGCGTCGAGGCCGAGCATGCACTCGCGCAAACGCGCGATCAGGCCGAGACCGCCAACCGCGCCAAGTCGCGTTTCCTTGCAATGGTCAGTCACGAAATTCGCACGCCGCTCAATGGCATGCTCGGCATGGCCGACTTGCTGCTCGACACCCCGTTGACACCGGATCAGATCACTTATGCAAAGGCGGCAAAGACTTCGGGCGAAACGCTGCTGTCGCTCATCGAGGAGATCCTCGACTTCTCGAAGATCGAAGCCGGCAAGCTCGACCTGGAGGCGCGGCCTTTTGCGCCGGGCTCCATGATCGAGGAAGCCGTTGAGCTGATGGCGCCGCGCGCCCAGGCCAAGGGCATTGAGATTGCTTCGTTCATCGACGAGCGCGTACCGACCCAGGTCGTCGGTGACGTTGCGCGCTTGCGGCAGGTGATCCTCAATCTTGTCGGCAATGCCATCAAGTTCACTGAAAAGGGCGGCGTTGCAGTCACGGTCGAACAGGGTAACCACGAGAATGAAATTCTTTTCGAAGTGCGCGACACCGGCATCGGGCTGAAGACGGAAGACCTCGCGCGCATCTTCCTTGACTTTGAGCAGGCCGACGGCTCTTCGACGCGCAAGTTCGGCGGCACTGGCCTAGGCCTCGCCATCTCGAAGCGCATTGTCGAGCGCATGGACGGGCATATTGCAGCCAAGAGTGAAGTGGGCGCGGGTTCGACCTTCACCGTGCGCGTGCCGTTGCTACCGGCGCCAGATGCCCAGGAAGCATCCTTCATTGCGCCCGATCTCGGGCATGCTGCTGTGATGGTGGTAGCCGCGGCGGAAATCGAGGCGTCGCTGCTGGCGCGGCAACTCGGGCGCTGGGGCGCAAAAACCTGCGCCGTGATCGACGAAAATATCGCGGCGGCCTTGCTGCCGGAACGTCCGTGGGACGCGCTGCTGGTCGACTATCCGCTCGCCTCGGCGATGATTGCGAACGTCAACGTCGCCAGGCTCGGCGTGCCAAAACGTATCGTGTTGATACGGCCCACCGACCGGCACGAACTGCCGGCGCTCAAGGCGGCCGGCTTTACCGGCTACCTGATCAAGCCGGTGCGCGCCGCTTCGCTGGCGGCACGTCTGACTGTCGAGGATGCTTTCGAACATTCTCCGGCGGAGATCGAAGTAGAAAGCGCGGAAGCGTCTGCTCCAGCTAACAAAGGACTTCTCGATCCTGGTTGCGGAGGACAACGAGATCAACGCGCTGCTTGCGCGGGCGCTCCTCACGCGTCTTGGTCACCGCCCGACCATCGCGACCAACGGCGAAGCGGCGGTCGAATCCTGGCTGGCGGCTCGCGCTTCCGGCAGCCCCTATGATCTTGTGCTGATGGATGTGCAAATGCCGGGCATGGACGGTCTTGAAGCCGCGCGCCGCATCAGGGCGGTCGAAGCGCAGGCTGGTGACAAGCCCACCCGGATGATCGCCCTCACCGCCAACGTCCAGATCGAAGACCGCGAAGCTGCGCTCGGCGCCGGGCTCGACGACCTTCTCATGAAACCGCTTGATCGCGAGCGCCTGCGCGAGGTGCTGGAGGCCAGTTCGGGCGCTGCGGCCAACCCGCTTGCGGCCTGACGACCACTTCCCCACATTGTCATAATTCCGTGTCCGGCCCGTGGTGTAGGGGTGACCATCGATCGAGTAATGATTCGCCGGCTGGAACTCCAATAGCTTCGATTGTGCGTATTTTGCTCCAAAAGGGACCTAAATACCCATGACCAACCGCGCTGCCCTCCAGTTGCCGCGCAGTCTGTTCGAGCGCTTTCGTCCCGCGCCGGCCGGACCCAGCGTGCCCGGCCTGATCTCATCGCTTCAAGCCTATGGTGGTCTACAGGCATGGGCCGCACGCACGCACCGGCCCTCGCAGAGCCTCGGCCGCGTCGGCTCCCTGGAGGTGCGTCTGGCGCAAACCGCCGCCGAAGTGCGGCAGGCGCAAAAACTTCGTTACCGCGTTTTCTACCAGGAAGGCCCGGCCATCCCGACTCCCGGACGCCTCCTGGCGCGCCGAGATATGGATGGATATGACGCGATCTGCGACCATTTGCTGGTGCTCGACCACGGCACGCGTGATCGCAGCGCGCTTAACAGGCCAACTGTTGTCGGAACCTATCGGCTGCTGCGACAGCCGTTGGCCGAAGAATATGGCGGCTTCTACACCGCCGGCGAGTTCGACATCGGGTCGTTGATCGCGCACCACGGCAATCTGCAGTTCCTCGAGCTAGGCCGTTCCTGCGTGCTGGCGCCCTACCGCAACAAGCGGACCGTCGAACTGCTCTGGCACGGCATTCATGCGTATATCCTGCAGAACCGTTGCGACGTCATGTTCGGCTGCGCGAGCCTGGATGGCACCGACCCCAAGCGCCTCGCGCTGCCGCTCTCGTTTCTTCATCATTATGCGCGCGCGCCGGAGCCCTGGCGCGCACGGGCGTTGCCCGAACGCTTTGTCGAAATGAGCCGGATGTCGAAGGAAGCAATCGACCCGAAGGAGGCGCTACGAGGGCTACCGCCACTGATCAAAGGCTATTTGCGTCTTGGCGCCTATATTGGTGACGGCGCGGTGATCGATTACGAGTTCGGCACAACCGACGTGTTGATCGTATTGCCGGTGTCGGCAATCAAAAAGCGCTACCTGGAACACTTCGATTTAAGTCGCCGCGCGGCGTAGCATTTCGCATCAATTTGGTTGTCATCGCCGGGCATAGCCGTTCAAAGAACGGCGTGCTTTCGCACGCCTATGTCCCGGCGATCCCGCTTATGGAGGCACTGTGCCCAACTAAGCGAGATGGCCGGGACAAGCCCGGCCATGACAGGAACAATCGAAGATGCGTTACGCGTTATAACCGCCGCAGCGAGACGTCCTCGACCAGGTGGCTTTCGTCTTTTTTCAAAATAAGGTCGGCACGCTGCCGGGTCGGCAGGATATTTTCGTGCAAATTGACCAGATTGATGCGCGACCAGATGGACGCGGCTGTCTCCGTTGCTTCCTCATCCGACAAGTTCGAATAGCGATGGAAGTATGACTTTGGATCGCGGAACGCCGTGCCGCGCAAGGTCAGGAACCGGTCCACATACCAGGACTTGAGCACGTCTTCATCGGCATCGAGGTAGACGGAGAAATCAAAAAAGTCGGAAACGAACGGGATTGCCTTGCCATCCTTCGGCAGGCGCCCCGTCTGCAATACGTTCAATCCTTCGACGATGAGAATGTCGGGCCGGTCAACCTCGACCCACTGGTTCGGCATGACATCGTAGATGAGATGCGAATAGATCGGCGCCCGTGCCGGACGGCGTCCCGCCTTCACATCGGACAGAAAGCGGAGCAGGGCCGGAAGATCGTAGCTTTCGGGAAAACCCTTCTTCTCCATCAGGCCTTCGCGTTCGAGAATGGAATTCGGATAGAGGAAAGCCGTCGGTCGTGATGAGATCGACCGTGGGCACATTTGGCCAGCGTGCCAGCAACGCTTGCAGCACGCGCGCCGTGGTTGATTTGCCAACCGCGACCGAACCGGCCACACCGATAATGTAAGGCATCTTCACGTCGGTGGTACCAAGGAAGCGCTCCTGCGCGCGAAACAACCGCTGCGTTGCCGCTACGTACATCGACAGCAATCGCGACAGCGGCAGGTAGATTTCTTCCACTTCCTTCATGTCGAGGCGGTCGTGCAGCGAACGCAGACGGGTGACCTCTTCAGAGGTCAGCGTCATCGGCGTGTCCTCGCGCAATGCCGCCCATTCCGCGCGCGAAAACGTGCGGTAGGGTGAAAGATTTTCTTCCGTGCGCTGTTCCATCACGACATCCGATCAACGCGAGCGCGATGCTTTTTCCTCATGGCCGCTTTGCGACGTGCGCTTTTCCAGTACGGCCTCGACCTCGGCAAGCGTCACGCCGCGCGCTTCGAGCAGCACCAGCAGATGATACAGAAGATCACCCGCTTCCGCGATCAAGCGGCTTTTATCTTCCTGCACCGCCGCAAGTCCGGTTTCAATTGCCTCTTCGCCGAGCTTCTTGGCGCAGTGAGCGATGCCTTTGTCGATGAGCGAGCGTGTATATGAGTCCACCGCGCTCGCCTTGGCGCGCTCGTGCACCCGCTTTTCCAGATCGGCAACAGTGAATTTGCTCATGCAAGCCCTTCCACGCGGCTCAATAGCATTGTTGCGCCTAGGGATCGAGCCGCATCGGCAGCCCGGCTTTCGCCATATATTCCTTAGCTTCCCGCACGCTATGTTCGCCAAAATGGAAGATCGAGGCCGCCAGGACCGCCGTGGCGTGACCATCACGAATACCCTCAACCATGTGGCCAAGCGTGCCGACACCGCCGGAAGCTATAACCGGCACCGTGATGGCGTCGGCGATCGCGCGGGTGAGAGGGATGTCATAGCCTTTCCTGGTTCCGTCACGGTCCATCGACGTGAGCAGGATTTCGCCGGCGCCAAGCGCGACGACCTCCCCGGCATAGTTAACCGCATCGAGCCCGGTCGGCTTTCGTCCGCCGTGCGTGAAGATTTCCCAGCGGTCCTTTTCACCCGCGCCTGACACTTTCTTGGCGTCGATCGCGACGACAATGCATTGGTCGCCGAATTTCTCCGCCGCCTCTTTCACAAAAGCGCGCCGGTCAACTGCGGCAGTATTGATCGACACTTTGTCGGCGCCGCACGTCAATAACTTCCGGATATCATCGACCGAGCGCACGCCGCCACCGACGGTGAGCGGCATGAAGCAGGCTTCGGCGGTGCGGGTCACCACATCGTAAATGGTGTCGCGATTTTCGTGGCTTGCGGTGATGTCGAGAAAGCACAGCTCGTCCGCTCCCGCCGCATCATAGGCAATGGCGGCCTCGACCGGATCGCCGGCGTCGCGCAAGTTGACGAAATTGACGCCCTTGACGACGCGACCGTCTTTTACGTCAAGGCACGGTATGACTCGGACTTTGAACATTATCCGGATGTCCTTGCGGCACGGATCAACGCGAGCGCATCAGCAGCGTCCAGCCGTCCATCATAAAGCGCGCGGCCGGCAATGGCGCCAGCGAGCTTTTTCGAGCGCGGCTCCAGCAACGCCTTGATGTCGGCAATGGAGGCCAGCCCGCCGGACGCGATCACCGGAATGGAAATCGCATCCGCCAGCGCGATTGTCGTGTCGAGATTGAGTCCTTGCAGCATGCCGTCGCGCGCGATGTCGGTATAGACGATCGCTGCGACACCGACGTCCTCGAACCGGCGTGCAATCTCGAGCGCCGATAGTTCCGATGACTCCGCCCAGCCTTCCACCGCTACCTTGCCGTCGCGCGCATCGAGCCCAACTGCGATGCGCCCGGGGTAATCACGCGCCGCCTGCTTGACGAACGGCGGGTCGCGCACCGCGGCCGTGCCGATAATGATGCGGGTGACGCCCTTCTCGAGCCAGGCCTCGACGGTCGCGGTGTCACGCACGCCACCACCGAGTTGCACCGGAATACCGATGGTTTCCAGGATCCGGTCGACGGCCGCCGCATTGACCGGCTTGCCTGCAAAGGCACCGTCGAGATCGACGATGTGCAGATACTCGAAGCCCTGCTGTTCAAAGGCGCGCGCCTGCGCGGCCGGGTCGCGATGAAACACGGTCGCGCGTTTCATGTCGCCCTGCTCGAGCCGCACGGCGAGACCTTCCTTGAGGTCGATGGCTGGAAAGAGAATCATCTATTTATCTCGTCATTCCGGGACGGCGCGAAGTGCCGGACCCGGAATCCAGATGCACGCTCAGCACCTAGTTCTAGATTCCGGGTTCGCGGGCTACGCCCGCGCCCCGGAATAACAGCTGTTTTCATCACGGCGACCACTTCAAAAAGTTTGCAATCAATGCAAGCCCAAGCCGCTGACTTTTCTCCGGGTGGAATTGCGTGCCGACCATGTTGTCGCGCCCGACAATCGCGGTGAGTGGCCCGCCATAGTCCGCCTGCGCCACGAGATCCGACTGCTGCGCGGTCTTGAGCTCGTATGAGTGCACAAAATAGGCGTGCAGCCCGTCAGGTCCGAGCGGAATATCCGCCAGCAACGGATGCATTTTCAGCATGCTGAGCGTATTCCAACCCATGTGCGGAATTTTGAGACCCGGATCGGATGGCGTGATGCGATCGACTTCGCCGGCAATCCAGCCCAATCCCGGTGTTACCTGATATTCACGACCGCGCTCGGCCATTAATTGCATGCCGACACAAATGCCGAAGAATGGTTTTCCATTCTTACGCACGCTCTGTTCGAGCGCATCGATCATGCCGGAAATTTCGTCGAGGCCGCGACGGCAGTCGGCAAACGCGCCGACCCCGGGCAGAACGACGCGATCCGCGCGAGCAACCGCGGCAGGGTCATTGGTCACGACAATCGGTTGACTGTGGCCAGTCTCGCGCGCGGCGCGTTCGAATGCCTTCGCTGCCGAGTGCAAATTACCGGAGCCGTAGTCAACAATCGCAACGCTCACCGTTGGCCTCCCGGCTCGGGAAACAGACCGATTACGTCGGACGGCGATGGTGGTCCGCGGCGCACGGGCGTGGAGTAGCCTGGCGCGGGCGATGCCGGCCGGGAAGCAGGGGCTTCGGCCGCGGGCTTTTCCCAATTTGAAAAAAATCGCTGCTCCGCCATTTCGGCGTCTTCGCCCACCACAAAGCCAAGTGCGGTCCAGCGACGCCGGGTCAATGTCCATCGCCAGATGCTGGGCGCCTCGAAGCCAACCAGCAAAGCGATGGCCATGCCGGCCAGCAATTGCGCGTTCGCCGGCACGCGCAGGAAGACTAAGGTTCCGCCGAGCAAGCCATAGCCGACGACATAAATGATGAAGGCCAGCCACAGCCGGTGCGCCAGCAACCACAGTGGCGCCAAAATGAATGCCCAGACATGAAAGCCGTCGCGCACGAATACAAAGCGCTCCGGAGCGCTCGTTGTTTCGCCTTGCCGCGGCGGCGGTGCATGCACCGTGTAAGTGGGCATTACTCGTCCTCAACTCGGCTTTGTCATGGCCGGGCTTGGCCCGGCCATCTCGCTTAGGGAAGCACTGCGCTCCTCACCGGGATCGCCGGGACATAGGCTTGCGAAAGCACGCCGTCCTTCGGCCGGCTATGTCCGGCGATATCAACAACGAAGATCTCGCCCTTACCCGCCGAGCGAACCTTTCGTTGAAGGCACTTCATCTTTGGCGCGCGGATCGATCGCAATCGCCGCCCGCAGCGCCCGCGCCAGACCCTTGAAGCAGGATTCCGCTATATGGTGGTCGTTCGTGCCATATAAAGTTTCTGCGTGCAGCGTGATGCCCGAATTCGTCGCGAAGGCCTGGAACCATTCCTGCACCAGTTCAGTGTCGAACGTGCCGACCTTGTCACGGACGAACTCGGCCTTGAAGACCAGAAATGGCCGGCCTGAAATATCGATCGCGACGCGCGTCAGCGCTTCATCCATCGGGACATGCACGTCGGCATAGCGCGTGATGCCCTTCATGTCGCCGAGCGCCTGCTTCACTGCCTGACCGAGCGCGATACCCACGTCCTCGGTGGTGTGATGATGATCGATGTGCAGGTCGCCCTTGGCCTTGACCACGATATCGATCCGCGAGTGCCGCGCCAGCAGGTCGAGCATGTGGTCCAGGAAGCCGATGCCGGTCGCGATTTGCGAACGGCCGGCTCCGTCGAGATCAACCTCGACCTCAACGTCGGTTTCCTTGGTCTTGCGCTTGATGGCGCCCTTGCGCATGGCGGATATCCTTTATTCGCGCGCCTTTTATCAGGGGTTTGACGGATTCGCCACAGCCGTTGCGAACCGTTTGCAAACGCGCTGCACCATGCCTAGATGACGCTGGTCTCGGGGTATTGAGCGTATGTCATCCAACGAAACTCCCTCAAGTGTCACTTGGCACGGCACCACCATCCTCACCGTCCGCAAGGGCGGCACCGTGGTCATTGGCGGCGATGGCCAGGTCACGATCGGGCAGACCATCGTCAAATCCAACGCCAAGAAAGTGCGTCGTCTGGGCAAAGGCGACGTAATCGGCGGCTTTGCCGGCGCAACGGCCGATGCCTTCACGCTGTTCGAACGGCTGGAGGCCAAGCTTGAGCAGTATCCGGGGCAGCTCACCCGCGCCGCGGTCGAGCTTGCCAAGGATTGGCGCACTGATCGCTATCTGCGCCGTCTTGAAGCGATGATGATTGTCGCCGATGCCCAGGTATCATTGGTGCTCACAGGTACCGGCGATGTGCTGGAGCCTGAAAACGGCGTCATGGGCATCGGATCCGGCGGTAACTACGCGCTGGCATCCGCGCGCGCGCTGCTCGATGGCGCGCTCGACGCCGAGACGATTGTACGTAAGTCGCTGGATATCGCGGCCGAGATTTGCGTATTCACCAATCGCAATGTGACCATCGAGTCGTTGAAGAGCGCCTGAGCATGGCGAGTTACCAATTCCGCTCAATGTCGGTTGCTGACTTTCCATTGATACGGCAATGGCTGGAAATGCCGCAGGTCAAGCAATGGTGGGGCGATGCTGACAGACAATTCGGATTGATTGCTGGCGACCTCGAACATCCGGCGATAGACCAGTTCATCATCGAGGCCAGCAACCGGCCATTCGCCTACCTGCAATGCTACGACCCGGCGGCGTGGCCAGCGAACGGTTTCGGCGCACAGCCATACGGCACACGTGGCATCGATCAGTTTATCGGCGAGCCCGATATGATTGACCGCGGACACGGCTCCGCGTTTGTCGGAGCATTTGTCGATCGACAACTGGCAGCTGGAACGACGCGCGTGATTACCGATCCCGACCCTGCCAATGCCCGCGCCATTCGCGCTTATGAAAAGGCGGGCTTTCGCAAAGACCGCATCGTCGACACTCCCAACGGCCCCGCCCTTCTCATGGTATGCCAGGCATGACCGACTTCTCCCCCCGCGAAATCGTATCCGAGCTGGATCGCTACATCGTCGGCCAGGGCGACGCCAAACGTGCAGTCGCAATTGCGCTGCGCAACCGTTGGCGGCGTTTGCAGCTCGACGAAAAATTACGCGAGGAAGTTCTGCCAAAAAACATTCTGATGATCGGCCCGACCGGCGTCGGCAAGACCGAGATTTCCCGCCGACTGGCCAGGCTCGCCGGCGCGCCGTTCCTGAAGGTCGAAGCCACCAAATTTACCGAGGTCGGTTATGTCGGCCGCGATGTCGAACAAATCGTTCGCGATCTGGTCGAGATCGGAATTTCACTCGTGCGCGAACGTAAACGAAAAGACGTGCAGGCGCGCGCCGAACAGTCGGCCGAAGAGCGAGTCCTTAATGCACTCGTCGGTCCCGGCGCCAGCCCGGCGACGCGCGAAAGTTTCCGAAAGAAGTTGCGCGACGGCGAGCTCAACGACAAGGAAATCGAGATCGAGGTACAGACGGGCGGTGGCGGCATGCCGATGTTCGAAATACCCGGCATGCCGGGCGCGCAGATGGGTGCGATCAATATCGGCGATATTTTCGGCAAACTCGGCGGCGGCCGGACCAAGACGCGGCGCGTCACCGTGGATGAATTGCACAAAATTCTGGTCAATGAGGAATCCGACAAGCTGCTCGACGATGAGCAGCTCGTGCAGGAGGCGATCAAATCAGTTGAACAGAATGGCATCGTCTTCCTTGACGAGATAGACAAAATCGCGGGGCGCGAAGGCCAGCGCGGTGCTGACGTTTCGCGCGAAGGCGTGCAGCGCGACCTGCTGCCGCTGATCGAGGGCACCTCCGTCAACACCAAGCATGGGCCGGTGAAAACAGACCACATCCTGTTTATCGCCTCCGGAGCATTTCACATCTCTAAGCCGTCCGACCTGCTGCCTGAATTGCAAGGCCGCCTGCCGATCCGCGTCGAGCTTAAGGCCCTCACGCGCGACGATTTCCGCCGAATCCTGACCGAGCCGGAAGCATCGTTGATCAAGCAATACATCGCTCTTATGAGCACAGAAGGCGTGACGCTTGAATTCAGCGAAGATGCCATCGACGCCATCGCCGACATTGCTGTGTCAGTGAACTCCGCAATCGAGAATATCGGCGCGCGGCGCCTTCAGACGGTGATGGAGCGGGTCCTCGACGAAGTCTCGTTCGCGGCACCCGACCGTTCGGGCGAGACGGTGAAGATCGACGCCGCCTATGTGCAAAAACACATCGGCGATCTTGCCAAGAACACAGATTTGAGCCGCTTCATCCTTTAACTGACGCGCGATATTCTACGTGGGGTTTACTCGCGCGCGCGCCGCACACGCACGTACAGCGCGCCCTCGCCGCCGTGCGCAATGTGGGCGTTCTCGAACCCGATCACCAGCGCGCGAAATTCCGGCAGCCCCAACCAATGCGGCACCTGCCGCTTCAGGACACCGCGTTCGCCTTCGGCCGCACGCGCACCTTTCCCGGTGATAACCAGCACCAACCGGGCGCCGCGCGAACTTGCCGTACGTAAAAACCGCAACAATGCGGCATGCGCCTCGCTTTGCGTGAGACCGTGCAGATCGAGCCGGCCATCGATTTCGTCCTTGCCCCGAGCAACCCGCTGCTTCATGCGGCGGCCGAGCGGTACAAGCGGGGGCGGCGGTTTTTTCTCCGCCGACGACGTCACCGTTGGCCTATGTTTTGCGGCATGTTTGACGGGCCGCGCCGGCGTAGGCGCCTCCGCGGCATCATCATCCATCTCGGCTGCAGGCAATGCCCGCATTGGCGCAATTGATTTGGTGACGGTCGTCCAGAGGACGCGCTCTTCCTGGGAAAGTACGCGGCGCCGCCTGCCGTCGCCGGACTTCATTGTGTCAGGGTCGCGGCTTCGGCAGCGGCTTGGCCACCGGCGCCGAAATACTCCCCGTCGTTCCGGTAGCCGCCCGCGCGGCAGCCGTGACTGTCATTTGGGGACGGGGCTTCGGCAACGGAACGTCCATTGCCGCCACGATCGTGCTGCCGCGCACGGCAACGCTCTGCGGCACCAACATAACGAATTTTCCGAATTGCTTGATGCGGCCTGCGACGTGACTGACCTCCTCGCCATGGCCGAAATATATATCAGCGCGCGCCGGGCCGACGATCGCCGAGCCCGTATCCTGCGCGAACAACAAGCGCTGAAATTTAGTTTCCGGTTTCTCGCTGTCGATCGGCAAAGCCGCATCCACCCAGATAGGCGTGCCATAAACATGAACATGTTTGTCGACAGCCAGAGAACGTCCGGGCGTGAGCGTCACGCCTTGCGCGCCAACGCATTCGTCTTGCGCACCCAAGGACGTTTCCTGAAAGAACACGAACGATCGATTCTTGCGGCGCAGTTCCTTGCCTTCGTCCGGATTGGACTCCATGAATTCTCGGATCTTGTCCATTGTCATGTCTTCTTTGGACACGATGCCACGGTCGATCAGGAATTTACCGACCGGTGTATAGGGCTGGCCATTGCTCGCAACATAGTTGAGGCGCAAAAGTTTGCCTGTATCCAGCTTCACCCGGGTTGAACCCTGGATTTGCGCAAAAAATGCGTCGACCGGATTCTTGACGTAACAGATTTCCAGATCCTTGCCGGCAAGCGCGCCGTCCTCGATCTTGGTGCGATCAAGATCGGAAAACACCTTGCTCTGACGCTTGCGTACTGTCTCAGCCGGAGCGGCGTATATGGGTATTGTGTATTCGTCGCTTGGAAAGCGCGAGCCGTCTACCTCGGTTTCATAGTAGCCGGTAAAAAAACCATCCGGCTGTCCACCCGGCATCACTCGAACCGGTTTGAAATTATCCTCGAAAAACGCGCGTGCATGTGCGCGATCAAGCGGCCCGGCCGCAACAGCACGCTCGCACGCCTTGAAAAGAGCGCCAAGAAAGGGGCGCGCCGTTCTGACACCTTTGCCGGCGTTGAGAATCGCACCACAGCTTTTCAGGAACGTGCCGAACGCTGCGGCGTGATCGTCATCCTTCCAGCCATCAAGCGCCGCGAAGCTAAGCGGCTCGATCTGCGCGTTTCGAAGATTGAGGCCACTACTCGCCATTGAGGGCGTGCTTGCGGCCGTGATCAGGAAGATTCCAAAACCAAATTTTAATAGAGAGCGGAGGCAAGTCGCCGGCATGCGCTCATTGTCCCGCTTCGGTCGCGAGCAATTTCCAGTTCGGATCACGCGAAGTGACGTCACGCGCAAAGGTCCAGACATCGGTGATATCCGTCACCTTCTCGGCATTGCCATCGATGACATTGCCGTCTTTGTCACGCGTCACTGACACAAGCTTGGACTGGAAGCGAACGGTCACTTGCGCATTTCGTCCGCGCAGTTCGGCAGACGTGATGTCGGCGTTGTCGATCGACACAAAGCGGCTCTCGACCGTCTCACCGCGTTTTTCACGTTCACTGATGGCGCTCTCGAAGCCGTCATAGACTTCGCGCGCCAGCAAAGTTTTCAGCGTGCGGCGGTCGCCTTCAGCGTAGGCGTTCACGATCATCTCGTAGGCCGCGCGCGCGCCGGTCAGAAAGTGCTGACCATTGAAGTTGGCGTCTGCGCCGGAAATTGAATCGAGACCCGTCGCGATTGCCGATCCTGGTTCGGCAATGCCCTTCCAGCGTTCGGCAACATTTTCCACCGGCTCGGCCGGCTTTGCCGTCACCGTCTCAGGGGTACGATTTGGCAGCGCAACAACTTTTTCCGGTGCGGGCCTTACCGGTTCCCGCGCGGAAAACGGATCGTAAGGCGGCCGCTCGCGGCCAGTGCGCTGGCCCAATACGCTCCGCAGCCGCAGGAAAATGAACACGGCGAGCGCCAGAAAAATGATGGTATAAATATCGAACACGTCTCGCATGCTTTCGGCTACCGTGGCGGCACATCGGCCGGATTTAAGCGTCTCCAGCCTGTCGCTGGCTGGACGGCGGCGTGGCCGGCCTCATCTCTCTCCGCAGATGGCCGCACCAAACCTGAAGGCCGTGCCTCGCGCCAGCATTTCGGCGCAAAATCAGTTCTCTTAGGCGGACCTTAGACGATCAAGGCGCTGAGGCCAACATCGCCCAAATAGAGAAACACCGATGAATGTGGCAAAATGGCTGCTGTTAATGTTATTGGCGCTGCCTTTTTTGGAACTGGCAGCGTTCATTGCGATGGCTGCGACAATCGGCTTTGGGTGGGCACTGGTCCTCGTACTCGCCGGCTCGTTCATCGGTGCCTGGATTCTGCGCCACGCGACCAGCAGTCATATTGCGCGCGTCCGGGTTGCTTTTGGCGAAGGCCGCCTCACCGCCCTGCAAACGGACCAGGACGGCGGCCTTGTCCTATTTGCCGGAATTCTGCTGTTAATTCCGGGATTTATCACTGATGCCCTGGCGGTAATTCTGCTTTTTGTAGCGCTGTGGCGATCGGTGTCGGGCGGTGCTTCCATGGCCTCAAACGACGGCGTGGTCGATCTCCCACCTGAGCAGTGGCATCAGGTGCCCGATCCCACATTGCCCGATCGCAGCAACGACGAACGGAACTGAGACCCGCTAGCGTCGGCGTCAACGTGCCAATAACCGCGGATCCATAAAGCGATAGCGTCCTTGTTCCCTCATAGGCCCTATGTTAGCCAACCGCCGCGCGACCAGGTGGGTGGTGCAAAGGAGTGTTCATGACGACGACCAACGGCGGCCCGGCACAAGACCAGCCGCAACTCACTGTGGTGGCTCAATACATCAAGGATTTTTCTTTCGAAAATCCGAACGCCCCGCAGTCGCTCACCAACCGCCAGGAACAGCCGCAGATCGGGATCCAGATCAATGTGGGCGCCACACCACTATCGGATACCGACATCGAAGTGGTGATCAAGCTCGAAGGCAAAGGCGAAACCGGAAGCACCCTGCTCTTCCGTTTTGAACTGGAGTTCGCCGGCGTGTTTCGCATTCGAAACGTCCCACAGGAAAGTCTTAATCCACTCGTGCTGATCGAGTGCCCAAGACTGCTCTTCCCGTTCGCGCGCGAAATTATTGCCACCGCCGTTCGCAACGGCGGCTTCCCGCCGCTCCTGCTCGATCCGGTCGATTTCGCCAGTCTGTATCGGCAGAAGATGGCGCAGATCCAGCCGACGCCCGCGCCGATGACGCAAAGCTAGGCTGTCACACTTCGCCTGGCCGGTAATTCCGCCACAGCACATTCTCGCCAAGGCTCGCCACGAAATCGCGATGCGCCGCGAGTTCGGCATCGCTTAGTCGTGGCGCCAATTTTTCGGGCCGCGCGCGTACGACGGCCACGCCTTCGACTCCATTAATGCGGCGCTCACTGCTTTCGGCAAGTCCGAGTTGCGCCTGACGTGCGCCGATCAATTCGACATAGACCTCGGCCAGGATTTCTGCATCGAGCAGCGCCCCATGCTTCGTGCGGCGGGAATTGTCGATGCCATAGCGCGCGCATAAATCGTCGAGCCGGTTTGGGCCCGCGGGATGCTTGCGGCGGGCCAATAGCAACGTATCAATTAATCTCTCGCGCGCGATCAATACTCGCTCGGTGCGCTTGAGCTCCGCGCACAGAAAGGCGTGATCAAATCCCGCATTATGAATCACAAGCGGCGCATCGCCAATGAATCCAAGAAACTCGTCGACAATCTCAATGAAGCGTTTGTGTCCTTTCAGGAACTCCGTGGAAAGGCCGTGAATGGCGAAGGCCTCTGCGGGCATATCGCGATCAGGATTGAGGTAGGCGTGGAACGTTGCCCCCGTCGGGATGCGGTTGAGTAACTCGACACAACCGACCTCAACGAGCCTGTGGCCTTGGCCAGGATCAAGGCCCGTGGTTTCGGTATCAAGAACGATTTCGCGCATATTGTTTTCCAGCGGCAGAATCACCGGCGCCGCTTCGGCATTGTAGCGATACGGCCAAGAATATCACGTACCTGTGCGCGTGCCGCGTCGAAGCCTTTTGAGGTATCCACCACGAAATCAGCGCGAGCGCGCTTTTCGGCATCCGGCAACTGTTTGGCGAGTATCGCGGCAAATTTCTGTTCGGTCATCCCGGGCCTCTCGAATGACCGAAAACGCTGCACGTCGGGCGGCGCCGAAACCACGACGACGGCGTCACAGCGGATATCGCCGCCGGTCTCAAACAAAAGCGGAATATCCAGCACCGCAACTGCGGCACCTTTTCGTTCGGACTCGGCCAGAAAGCGATCGCGCGCCGCGGCTACCAGCGGATGGACAATCGATTCAAGACGCTTGATAGCGGCGCCGTTGCCGAGTACCTGGATCGCAAGTCTGTCGCGATCTACTTTGCCGCCAGCGGTGGTGCCCGGAAATGCCGCCTCGATGAGGGGTACCGCTTCAGCCTCGTAAAGATGATGCACAACGGCATCTGCATCATGCACCGGCACGCCTTCATCAGCGAACATTTTCGCCGTGGCGGATTTTCCCATGCCGAGCGAGCCGGTGAGACCAAGGATAAACATGTCGTCTTACCTACGCACGATCTTGACCGAAACCCGATGTCCATTTTTCGGGATCATGCGCTAACCGTCGATGAACTTGTTCTGCCGTAAGAAGCCGAGCAACGGCAAAATCGGCAAACCAAGAATTGTGAAATAATCTCCCTCGACGCGCTCGAAAAGATGAATCCCGACACCCTCGAGCTGGTAACCGCCGACGCTACTCATCGCCGAAGGGCCGGCCATGTCGAGGTAGTCTTCGAGAAAGCGCTCGGAAAAATCACGCATGGTGAGCCTTGCGGTATCGACGCACACGAACAGTTCCGTACCGTCACGTACTAAAGCGAGCGCGGAATGAAGCTCATGGGTTCGACCGCGTAAAGCGCGCAATTGCTCGACCGCTCCTGCTCGATCGAGCGGCTTGCTGAAACGTTTGCTGCCCCGCGCCAGGGTCTGGTCTGCGCCAAGCACAACTCGCCCAGGCAGCGAAGCTGCAATTGCTGAGGCCTTGGCGCGCGCGAGGTGGCGCGCAACCGCCAGCCGCATCGGCAATGGTTGATTTGGCTTCCTCGGCTCGCTCGTCGATCTGAGATGGCCTTATCTCGACGCGCAGGCCAGCCGCGGCAAGAATTTTGCCACGAACTTCACTTCCCGAGGCAAGCACCAGGGGCTGGGAATTTAGCCAGAGCGCCATGGCTTTCCTTTACCACGTCGCGCGAGAGAATCTCCGAAAACCATTTTCTGCATTTTGGCTTCAATGACTAAAGCACCGGATGGCGCCGGCGCTCGCTCAATAGCCGCATGACTGCCGCGGCTGTTTCTTCGATCGAGCGGCGTGTCACGTCAATCGTGGGCCAATTGTGCTTTGCGCAGAGCCGCCGTGAAAATGAAACCTCCTCGGCCACTGCGCTCTTATCGATGTATTGATCATCATCGCGATGGGCCTTCAAGCCCAGCAAACGGTTCTCACGGATCTGAACGATGCGCTCCGGGCTTGCATAGAGTCCGACCACGAGCGGCCGGGTTAAATTTTCCACCGCTTCAGCAACCGTCACGCCGGGTACCAGCGGCACATTGCCGGTCTTTACGCCTCTATTGGCGAGGTAAATCGAGGTTGGCGTTTTCGAGGTCCGCGAGACCCCGACCAAAACCACATCCGCGTCTTCGAGACCCTCCACGTGTTGACCATCGTCGTGCAGCATCGTGAAGTTAAGCGCATCGATGCGCTGGAAATATTCGGCATTGAGAACATGTTGGGCGCCGGCGCGATGAATGGTCTCCGCGCCAAGATACGACTGGAATAGCCGCAAGACCGGACCAAGCACCGACATACAAGGCAGTCCGAGTTCCCGGCACTTCTTTTCCAGCAACTGGATAAGGTCTTCTTCGAGCAGGGTATAGAGCACCAGGCCCGGGGCCTCGCCGATCTCCGTCAACGCAAGGTCAAGCTGCTTCTTCGAGCGCACCATTGGATAAAGGTGCTCGACCGGCGACACGTTGGCATATTGCGCTGCGGCCGCGCGCGCGACCGTGATCAGAGTTTCGCCGGTCGCGTCGGATACCAGATGGAGATGGAAGTAACCTGTGTCAGGCATCAGTGTCTGTATAGCTGCCGTACAGAATGTGGATAGCACGGGAGGAGGCCATGGCTTGACCCCACAAGCAAGCCATCTTCGGCAATGTGTTCAATTTCCATCCACATCACTGCCTCCGGGATAATATCCAGGAGCCCGCACGCTCATGATGCTTCAATGTGAATAGCCAATGGGGACAAGACGAAGATAGTGCCGCAAAACAACACCCTATCCTGTGGATGGATCGGCAATGGATTGAGCCTGCTTCTGGACCAATCCTTTCTATCCAGTGGACAGAATGTTGGGTGGCAGGCATGAGTCCAATCCACCCTCTAATAGACACAACAGATTCTTAAGTAGAGTCTTTATGGAAGAAGCCGGATTAGCAGGTGCCATGGGGAAAAAACTGCTTCGCGTGCTTGCAGGCCGGCATGAGTCGGTACCGCCGGTCTGGATGATGCGTCAGGCGGGACGCTATCTCCCCGAATATCGGGCGCTGCGAGAAAAAGCTGGAGGCTTCCTCGACCTCTGCTTCAATTCCGAACTGGCAGCCGAGGTGACGTTACAACCTGTCCGGCGCTTCGGATTCGATGCGGCGATTTTATTTTCGGATATTCTGGTGGTGCCGCTTGCTCTGGGGCGGAAGGTTGAATTCCTTAGCGGCGAGGGACCGCGGTTGGAGCCACTTGGCGGAGCTGAGGATCTGGCTGGTCTGCGCGATACAATCGATCAGAACGTGGTGGCGCCCGTCTATGACACGGTCCGTCGGGTCAAAGCGGCCATGGACGACCGAACAACCTTGATTGGTTTTTGTGGCGCGCCATGGACCGTTGCAACTTATATGGTTGCTGGTGCGGCAACCCCGGACCAGGCGCCCGCACGACTATTGGCCTATCGGGACCCCGACACCTTTGGACGATTGATCGATCGGCTGGTGCAAGCTTCGATCGACTATTTGGTCGGGCAGTTGAAAGCTGGAGCTGAAGTTGTCCAGATTTTCGATACCTGGGCCGGTGTGCTGGGGCCGGAGCAGTTCGAGCGATGGTGTATTGCGCCAACCCAAAAAATTGTTGAGGGCGTGCGGCGTCAGATTGGCAACGCAAAAATCATCGGTTTCCCACGCGGCGCCGGCGCAATGGCTCTGCCTTATGTGGAAATGACAGGTGTCAGCGCCATTGGGATTGACTGGGCCTTCGAGCGGTCGATTGCTCGCGATGCGCTGCAGTCTCGGGTGCCGGTTCAGGGTAATGTCGATCCATTGGCGCTCCTTGCCGGCGGCGCGGCGCTCGATCACGAGGTTGATGATGTCATGACGCACCTTGGCAGCGGTCCGCTCATCTTCAATCTCGGCCACGGCATTCTGCCGGAAACGCCGATCGCACATGTCGAACGCATGCTCAAGCGTGTGCGGGGGTGACGGCGATGTATCTCTGGCTCAAGGCCCTGCACATCGTTGCTGTCATCGCCTGGATGGCCGGCATGCTCTATCTGCCGCGGCTGTTCGTCTATCACGCGGCGGCCGAGGCTGACTCCGACCTGTCCGAGACCTTCAAGACAATGGAGCGGCGGCTGCTCAATTTCATCATGGTCCCGGCAATGACGGTGACCTGGGTCGCCGGCATTGTGCTGGTGCTGCAAGGCCAATGGTTCGGCGCCGGCTGGTTTCACGCCAAATTTATCGCGGTACTCGCCATGACGGTCCTCCATGGCCTTTTTGCGCATTGGGTAAATGAATTCCGCTTTGATCGGAATCGTCACACTCAGAAATTCTATCGTATTGTCAATGAGATACCGACAATTTTGTTGATCGCGATCGTGGTTTTTGCGACGGTCAAGCCGTTTTAATTCGCGCTGACAACCACCAGAACGCCGCCTCCGCCTCTTGCGCGAAACGCCGGCTCAACTTATCTTGAATACATCCCACCGAACGCAGGCGGATGCAGTCGCGTTCCGGCTCCCAAAGCTAGGGCCGGTCGCAGCATCGGGTTCCGGGCCCCTTTCCCAACCTCCTCGTCACCCTAGACCTGCGATCTCTCTCTCCTAAGTCACACGGCGCAAGTCATTTCATTTTTGAATCTTCGCCGGTGACGCTCCCAAGGACGTAAGCCCCCAATGCGGGAAATGAAACTCCAAGACCTCAAGTCCAAGACCCCTCCCGAACTCGTCGCTTTCGCTGAAGAACATCAGGTCGAAAACGCCAGCACCTTGCGCAAGCAGGAGCTGATGTTCGCAATCCTTAAACAGCTCGCGACCCAGGAAGTCGACATTATCGGCGAAGGCGTCGTCGAAGTACTCTCCGATGGCTTCGGCTTTTTGCGCTCGCCCGAATCGAACTATCTGTCCGGGCCTGACGATATCTACGTCTCGCCGAGCCAAATCCGCCGCTTCGGCCTACGCACCGGCGATACCGTCGAGGGCCACATCCGCTCCCCGAAAGAGGGTGAGCGATACTTCGCGCTGCTCAAGGTCAATACGATCAACTTCGAAGATCCCGAGAAAGCGCGCCACAAGGTCAACTTCGATAACCTGACCCCGCTCTATCCCGACGAACGGCTCAAGATGGAATTCGAGGATCCGACCAAAAAGGATCTTTCAGCGCGCGTTATCGATATCGTCGCGCCCATCGGCAAAGGCCAGCGCGCCTTGATCGTGTCGCCGCCCCGCACCGGCAAAACCGTGCTGCTGCAAAATATCGCGCATTCGATCACCGCCAACCATCCGGAAACTTATCTCATCGTGCTGCTCATCGATGAGCGGCCGGAGGAAGTCACCGACATGCAGCGCTCGGTGAAGGGCGAGGTGATTTCCTCGACTTTCGACGAGCCGGCATCACGCCACGTGCAAGTCGCGGAAATGGTGATCGAGAAGGCCAAACGCCTGGTGGAGCATCAGCGCGATGTGGTGATCTTGCTCGACTCGATTACCCGTCTCGGCCGTGCCTACAACACCGTCGTTCCCTCGTCGGGCAAGGTGCTGACCGGCGGCGTCGATGCCAATGCTCTCCAGCGCCCGAAGCGGTTCTTCGGCGCCGCGCGCAACATCGAGGAAGGCGGCTCGCTCACCATCATCGCGACCGCGCTGATCGATACCGGCAGCCGCATGGACGAAGTGATTTTCGAAGAGTTCAAAGGCACCGGCAACTCGGAGCTGATCCTCGACCGCAAGGTGGCCGACAAGCGCACCTTCCCGGCCATGGATATCACGCGCTCAGGCACGCGTAAGGAAGAGCTGCTCACCGAGCCGGCTGTGCTCAAGAAGATGTACGTCCTGCGCCGTATCCTCAATCCGATGGGCACCATGGACGCCATCGACTTCCTGCTCGACAAGCTGCGCAACACCAAGAACAACGCCGAGTTCTTCGAGAGCATGAATACGTAGTCGAGGCGGCCGGACGTAAACTGCGTCGAGACACAGTCTTTCTCTACAAATTAAGGCCGGGCTTTTGCCCGGCCTTTTTGTTAGCGGCAGCATCGCCGCGTCGTCCGGCGACCTCAGAGTGTATTGAGGAAGTTAACGAGGTCGGCTTTCTCTTTGCGCGTAAGGCCAATGCTGAATCGCTGGTCGTAGAAGTCGACCACTTTGTCCAAGGTTTCCGCTGAACCGTTGTGGAAATAGGGCGCGCGCGATGCGAGCCCGCGCAGGATGGGTCCCTTGAACCGGCCGATATCCTTGCACTTGCCTGTGATCATGGCGCGCCCGGCGTCTGTCACCTTGTAGACCTTTCCGGCGAGCGGACCGTCCTTGAGCTGGCAGGTGATCGTGAACACAGGAAGCCCCGAAATATCGAGCACTGGAGGCTTTTTGTCGCCAGCGTCGGGTACGCCGATGTCCAACGGTGCTTTTACTGAATGGTGTCCGATATTCGGCGAGTCATGGCAGGTGCCGCAAAACCCCGGAATGCTCGGAGTATTAAGGTCGTCATTGAGGCCCGAAACGCCTGTGATGTTGATCTTGGTATTGTTGAAGACCGCCTCACCACGCGCAACCGACCGGCGATGTTCACTCACCATGTCGCGATCGTGATCATTGCGACGCCATTCGTCGTTGGCATTGATACGCCGGAATATGTCGTCGTCGTTGTCACCCATGGACCGACGATGGTCATCGTGATCTGGCGACGTGCTTCGGCGTGGAGCCACGGACGGTAGAGGTCGAAGATCTGTGACGTAAATGGAATGTCTTTATTTGGATTGAGACCGAGCGGATCGTTTATCCCGATAAAGAATTCCTGCAGCGACAACGCAACTGGGCCCCCTCTGGCGTTATCGTCGGTGAGGAATTTCGCCTTCCTGTCGAAGATCTGCGCCGTGAAGATGCCCTTCTGGAAATCGACGATCTGTTTTACCTGGTCAGCGGTAGGGGCTGTTGTTGCCTGCGCATGACCGAGAGTGGCGTCAACGGCTTGGCTTTCGAGGCTGGGTTCGCGGCCATCCCACATGACCGTGCTCAGGAAGCCAACATTGGTGGACGGCAATGGGCGTCGATACGTCGAGACAATGCCTGCGGGAATTCCGGTCACAGGATTTGTGTTGCAGCCATAGGGGTCATCGCCCGGCTTTACCTCGACCTTGAATTCCGCTGTGGCCGGAATTGACAGGCCGATACGGATCAGGCCTCGTTTAAGCACCAATTCATAAGCACGCCGCTTTGCACGAAGCGTCGAGACATCGTCGCTTGGGCATGTCGCGCCATCGACAAGCCGGAAGATCGGATCGCTGCCGCGACTGCTCTCAAAACGCTCCGCAACATCATCTGGGATTATCGACCAGCCACTCTGCGGCTGATGGCAGGTGAAGCAGGTTCTGCCGTTGGTCCCCATGTCTTTAAAAAATGCATTGCTAGATGTGAACGTCGCTCCATTGGGTTGGAACGACGCAATTGCTCCACCGGAATCGGAGTGCGCGCTGAATCGGTCGATAGCGCGCGGCGTTGGCTGTTCACCGCGATCAGGGTCTTTGTATCTGCGCATGTTCTGCATGTGATCGATCATGGCCGGCGCAAAGTCCGGCATGGTTGTCACTTCGGGTATCTTTTGGGCTATCGCAAATTGGGATGCACTGACGAGGGTGCAGACAAAAACGACGCCGACAGTGAAGGGCTTCGAAGTTTTGATGATGTCAGATGCGATGAATGTTCTAGAACATGAGTTCATGATGCTGTCCCTCCAGACAAGGCCGCAACAAAAGCTCCGGCTCTTGGATACTGGGAGGGGCGAACGCGCCGCGCGTCGCCTGAACGAATGGGACAGGCATCAATTTTGAATGATTGTTAATCGTCCGTTCGATCGGATGATCGGCTCATCCACCCTTCAGGGGACGGATCAAGATGCGCGCATTGCTGCGACTGTTTCGGCGATCTGACCAGGCTCGCTTAGCGGCAACGAGCATCGTTCTTCGACGCAAACGAAGGCCGCACTGCTGGACGCGACTTTCAATTTTTCGTGCGCCGGGTGCGAAGGCGGCAAATCATTGCCGGTCGCTGCGCGCAGAACGATCCGATCGAGGTATGTCAACTTCAATGCTGCGTGTGCAAAGCGTTCGGCTTGCGGGCCTGTCGTAACGATTTCGGCGGCGCGCAGGCGCAGGTCCAGTGCATTGAGCAATGCAATATGGCCAAACAAATTTCGTTCTGACGCAGATAATATGCCCTCGATCAGCCGGTCGGCTTTTTCGCGCCAACGGTCTTGCCCTGTCACAACCGCGAGCCGCACTAAATTTTGCGCGGCAACCGCATTGGGATTGGGCGTGGCATCATCGCTGGTCGAATGCGGCCGCAGCAGCAAGTCGGATGCGTCGTCCGCAGAGAGATAGTAGGCGCCGGTGTCGCTGTCAGCGTAGTGGGCGTCGAATGCATTTTGCCAGGATACCGCACGATCAAGGAAGCCGCGCTCGCCGGTTGCCTCATAGAGCGCCAGTGCGGCGCGGATCATGGCAGCGAAATCGGACGCAAGGCCCGGATACAGCAGCTTTTGGGCGCGCCAGGAATGGCCGAGCCGGTTATTTTCCCCCTCTTGTCGAGTCATTTCCCGCGCAATGAAATCGAAGGCGCGGCGGGCCAATTCGATCCACGATGGCTCTTCAAGAATGATGCCGGCATTGACGAGCGCTGCAATCATCAAGCCATTCCAGTCGGCCAGCACTTTGTCGTCGAGGCCGGGACGCACGCGTCCGGCACGTGCTTCCAGCAAGATTGCGCGCAGGCTCGCTAGTCGCGCTTCATCCGTTTCAGCGCGCGGCACGCTCTTGAGACGGTTGAGTATATTGTGGCCTTCGAAATTTCCCTCGTCAGTCACGTCATAGTGGCGCGCGAAGAATTCGCCGGCCTCGGGACCGATCAGCTCGACGATCTCATTCTTGGACCAGACATAAAACTTACCTTCCTCGCCTTCAGAGTCGGCGTCGAGTGAAGCGGCGAAGCCTCCCTCCTTCGTGGTCATCTCGCGCCTGAGCCATTCAACCGTCTCGCGGGCGCGCGTTGCGAACAACGCATTGCCGCTGCGCTGATGTCCCAACGCCAGCAGCTCCAGCAGTTGAGCGTTGTCGTAAAGCATCTTCTCGAAGTGGGGCACCAGCCAGCGCTCATCGACCGAATAACGCGAAAAACCGCCGCCGAGATGATCGTAAATTCCGCCCTCGCACATTCTTTCGAGCGAATGCTCGACGGTTTCGAAGAAGCGGATGTCGTTCGTGCGAAGGCCGGCGCGCCACAGCATTTCGAGAATGGCCGGCTGCGGAAATTTCGGTGCACCGCGCAGGCCACCATTGAGCGGGTCGAACATATTCCCGACCTGCATGGCCGCGGCATCGAGCTCCTTCGACCCGATTGTGACCTTGCCGGCGGGGCGAGCTTTGTCCGCAAGCCGCGCCAGGAGCGCAATTCTGTTCTGCTCGATGCGGGCTGGCTCCTCTCGAAAGAGCCGTGCCACCTCGCGCAATACGTCCACAAAGGCCGGCCGCCCGAACCGCGAGTTTTTCGGGAAATATGTGCCACCCCAGACCGGCTCGGCTTGGGGGGTGAGAAACATCGTAAGTGGCCAGCCGCCCTGTTCTCCCATGAGATGCAGCGCATTCATGTAGATCTGATCGATGTCGGGCCGTTCTTCTCGATCCACTTTGATGTTTACGAAGAGCTCGTTCATTACGTTGGCAGTGGGTGCGTCCTCGAAGGACTCGTGCGCCATCACGTGACACCAGTGACAGGCGGCATAGCCAACTGAAAGCAGGATCGGTTTTTTGGTGCGCTTGGCTTCGGCCAGCGCCTCGGGACCCCAGGTCCACCAGTCGACGGGGTTGTTTTTGTGCTGGAGCAGGTAAGGGGAAGTCGCCTGCGCGAGGCGGTTTTCGTGCGCGCTATTGGAACCGGACATCGGCGCAGGCTAGCGCGGATTAGTGCGTCGGACCAATGGGCTATGGCTTGCGATGCAGCCGCTCCAGTTGGCCCAGAATCAAGCCGCTGTCGGGCGATGGCTGATAGGCGGCAATGAGCGATTCCGCCTCGTTTAATTCCGTGTCGGCGTCACAGCCGTGCGAAGCGAGCCACCGCAGCGCGATGAATTGTTCGCCGCGTCCGAGCCGGCCGAGCAGTTCCTGGTAAGAGCGTGGGTCATCCACTTTCGGCCGATAAATTGCGCCGAATTGCTTATGAAGATTGCCGAGCGCCGCGCTGCATAGGGCGGGCGTTGCTTCGAGGTCGAGGATCGGCAAGGTCTCCAGTAATACACGCGTGCCAAATTCATCCTTGTTCAGGATCTCCACGGCGTCGGCGGTGCGGTGGTCGAGTTTGCGGGCGCCAGCCAATACCTGCTCACGCAGAGATTTGTCGTCGGCGAATTTAAGCCAGGCCTTCAGATGCGCACGCGACGTGAGCATGGAAAACCGTTCGGGATTTTCATAGAGCGCGCGTCCGAGCAGTTTGGGGTCGCGCAGTTCGGCCAGGCGGTAAATGTCGTAGCCGGGATCACGATAGGTTTTGGCCATGGCTTCCCATGTTTCGGCTTCCGCGGCACAGGGGCAGTCGTAGTCAATCAGCCACGTCATCGCGGACACCGCATCGCCGACCGCAACCGCGATATCCTTGAATGGCTTTGAATTAGGCTCTTGAGGCGTAAGCGCATCGGCGCGCTTGCGTAGAAGCTTGCGTGCCCTATCGCACAGCATTGGCGTTGGTGTGAGGTCGAAGGCGCCGAGTTGTCCGAGCGGAAAATCGCCGCGATCAAGCATGAGTTCAGCGTCGGTTTGACGGCGCTCGAGATGACGGATGCGGTCGAGCGCATTGCTGACGAGCGTTTGGTCGGGAACGGCCAAAAACGGTACCCAATCCCACAGCGGAGAATTCGCCGACAACTTGGCAAAATCAGCAGCATTTTTTGCGCGGACCGCCTCCATTTGATCACCCACGGCGCCGCGCATTTGCTGGAACGGCACAAGAGCAATGCAGAGGAGAAGGACAGAGCCCCAGGCAATCACACCGGCGTAAATGGCCGGAACGCGGGCATGGATGCCAGGCAGGAGTGCCCAGAAACAGAAAGCCACCACGATTGGCGGCGCCAGCGCAGGAATGATGATGGGCCAGCGATGGGGAGCCAGCTCCGGAGCCCGCAACAGTTCGAGTGCGCTGAGCGCGGCATCGCCAGAGACCGGAATCAGGACCAGCGCTGCGATTGCCGCCGGCAGCCGGCATAGCGCCTTTGAAAAATGCCGTAAGGGCGAGGACGGCGAGCAGCACCCACAGCAAAATGATGGCAATAGCGCCGTAGGCCTGCGTCAGTGCATTCCCTGCGGCATCGCTGCCGGTCAGGTCGTGCAGTAAAGCCAACTGCAATGCCCACAACAGCAGAGCGATGATGCTCAAGCCGGCGGCAATGCCGACGCTTGCCGGCGATGCTTTATTTGGCGTGGGCACGCGAAATCCCCCCGCGCCCGGAATGCCGGGCACCCTCCTCTGTCGCACTGGAAGGATGCCCGGTTCAACCCGGTTGATGAGAGTTTGCGTTATGCCCATAAGGTGGGATTGGTCAGACCACCCGGTAGATTTCCCATTTGGCCGAGCCGGACACGACATAAGGTTCCATGTCCTTGCTCCATTTCTTGTGAGCGTCGATCTTACCGAGTGCAGCCCAGCACTTTTCGAGATCGGCAAGATCAGTCACCTGCCATTCATGAATGACGGTCGCTTCACGTGCGCCGATCGAGCCGGTGAGCATGCGCCCTTTTTCGGCGGTCCAGCCGATCTGCGGTGCGATGCTTTGCGCCCAGTTGCGAAGCATGTCGATGACAGTCTGTTTGTGCCCGAAGCGGGCGTCGATTTGCCAACGTGCAATCATCATGATGTGTCCCCTACTCGTCCCAGGCCTGAACAACGGTTTGACGCGCGATCTTGCCGCCCTTGAGTTCGCACAACGCCATGCACAGCACCTTTAGCCCATCGGGATAGGCGCATGCCTGACTGAATGCGATCTGGTGGGCGTCCGCGACGCTGGTTTCGACGCGATGCGTCATTGCGCGGCTGCAGATGTCGTCCCAAAATGTGCCGATAGCAGTTTTGCCGTTCACTTCGCGTGGTTTGCTCGGCGGATTGTTGCGGTCAACGATCCGCAAGACGGCGTCGTCTGCGTAAAAATTTGTCAACGCGCGCCCGTCGCGCATTTCGATCGCGCGCTTGAGGCCCGCGCCTGTCACGGCATCGGTCTTTGCGTCCATGGTGTCCTCCGGTGTTCGCTGTGAGCAGTGGCCGCTTCCGCCGAACGGAAGCGGCATGAGTTTGGCGGCGGCGCTATTTCGCCATTCCTGTGGTGGTCTTTGCTTTCTCCCCGGCCAGCTTCAGGACGGTGTCTGTCTCGTGTTTGAACGACGCCAGATCGATCTGCATGCCATTGAGCACGGTGCTCCAGTGGCGCGATATCGCAGCCATTGCCACCGCTTCGCGAATCTCCTCGTCGGTGGCGCCATTGGCCTTGGCAACCGCCGTGTGGAAATACACGCAGTATTGGCATGGGATCTGCGCGGAGACCGCGAGGCCGATCAGCTCCTTAGTTTTGACGTTGAGGCTGGTTTTGGAGCTGAGCTGGACTGATTTGAATTCGGCCCAGGCTCCGGCGATGCCTGATTCCGGGAAGGCCTTGAAGAATGCCGGCACCATGCCGAGCGTCTGCTCGATATCGCGATAAGCCGCTTGTGAGGAATCGTCAGCGGCACGCGCTCCTTGTGCCAGACTCGTGACGAGCCCAATTGCAACCGCCGTTCCAAGAACCGCACCAAATCCGGTGATTCTGCGCATGACTGCTCTCCTCTTTCGTATGCCGGGGATGGCTCCCGCGGCTTCTGAGGGTGGCAGTTAGGACGGAAAAAACGGGCATCGCTTCGCCCGAAATGGCCATTGTCGTATGGCCCGTACGGGCTATAGCCCGCCGCGCGGGCTTGAGCGCCCGACAAGGGCCGCGGCCGCTGCGCGCGTCGGCAGGTCGAGTTTGAGCAGGATATTGGCGACGTGCCGCTTGATGGTGTGGTCACTCAAACTCAGCCGCTTGGCGATTGCGGCGTTGCTGAGACCATCGGCGACCAAGCCAAGCACTTCGCGTTCGCGCGCGGTCAACACTTCGACGCCCGCAGACCGTGCGGCCGGCGCAATTGGATTGAGATGTTGGGCGTCGGTGACGGCGAGCAATCTGAGCTCTCCTGGTATTCCATCGAGTGCCTGGCTGCCGCGCTCCGCGAAATTCAAACCTGAACCTGCGACCAGATCTGCGACTACTCCGGAGACCAAAACCTCGGTTGCCCGCGCCTTCGTGGAAATATCCTTGGCGACGTGGACAGTCAGGCCGCTGAATTCCTGATCGCGAATTTCAATCTCGCCCGTATGTATGCCGGCGGCGAGCTCCAGTCCGAATGCATGCGCCGCATCGCGCAGGGCGAGCCCGCAACGAACCGCGCGTGCGGGGCCGTCGAAATAGCCGATCATTTCTTCGGCACTAACCACAGCAAGATGGCCATTGTAGCGCGCGAAAGCTTGCGCGGCGCTGTCACGCAACTTTTCGATCCGTTCCTGCCAGACACGGTCACCCAGCCGCGCGGCTTGCCGGACCGGCGATACCAACTTGGCAGCGAGCACGGTGGCGAGTACACGGTCGCCGACTGGCGACGGTCTTGCACCGGTCAGAAACTCCTCGATTTCGTCAATGATGGGATCGATGTCACCGGTCCAGATCGGGTGATCGCGCCCGGGAAATTCAACGAAGCGCGCATCGGCAATTTTCTCGGCGAGATATTGACCACCGGCGAATTTGATTCTCGAATCTTCGCGCCGGTGAATGATAAGCGTCGGAACGCGGATCGTCGGAAGCACCGAACGGACGTCGATGGCCGCATTCATGCGCGCCAGAGCGATGGCGGCGTTTGGGCTGGCGGAATTACGTTCGTAGCGTCCCCACCAGGCGGGAAATCGTCCATCCTTGGATTGTTCGGGAGCAAAGCGCGGCGCATTGGCGCCGGTGCCCCATGAGCTTTCGATACCGCGAATGAAGTCTTCAAGCGCCTCGCGGCCCATCACCCATGTGTAAAAGTGCGCGTAGGCGCCGTACAAAATCAGAGCACGGGTGCGCTTGGGATAAGTCGCCGCAAACAGAATCGACATGGGGCCGCCTTCCGAAGCGCCAAGCAGGGCGGCTCGCCCGCAACCGGCCGCGTCCATGACGGCGCGCACGTCATCCATGCGCGTCTCCAGCGACGGGAGATGTTGGGTGTCGACGCGATCACTTAACCCGGTGCCGCGCTTGTCGAGCATGATCAGGCGGGTAAATGAACCCAACCGCGTCATCAGATGGCTGAAGCCGGGATCTTCCCAATGGGCGTCGAGATTGGAGATGAACCCGGGAACGAAAACCAGGTCGAGCGGCCCGTTGCCGACAATCTGATAGGCGATGCGAATGTCGCCGCTTTTGGCGTAGCGCGTTTCCGGAGGTTTCACGTCAGCCGCCCCACCATGTGGCAGTCCGCCAATCGACCGGTGACAGCTTGTGCAACAGGTGGGTCAAGTTAGGACGATTTTGCCGGATGCGCCAATTGGCCTGACCGTTCGGGGCTTGACCCCCTGCCCTGCCTGGCGCTTTTGTGCGCGCGATGACTGGTCCGACGCGTGAGACCATTTTCGCACTTTCGTCCGGACGGCCTCCGGCGGCGATTGCGGTTGTGCGTGTGAGCGGTACGCGCGCTGGCGCCGCGCTCGAGGCTATCATCGGCAAAGTCCCCGATCCCCGAAAAGCAGCGCTGGCGCAGATTCGCGGACCTGATGGAGAGGTCATCGATCAGGCGTTGGTGCTTTGGTTTCCGGCGCCTCATAGCGAGACCGGCGAAGATGTGGCCGAGTTTCAATTACACGGCGGGCGTGCGGTGATTGCCGGCGTGCTGTCGGCACTCTCACGCATCGATGGTTTGCGTCCCGCGGAAGCCGGTGAGTTTACGCGGCGGGCTTTCGAAAACGGGAAACTTGACCTTACCGCTGTCGAAGGCCTCGCTGATCTCGTGATGGCGGAGACTGAAGGCCAGCGGCGGCAGGCCTTTCGCCAAATGACGGGGGCACTTGGGAAGCGCGCGGAAGGCTGGCGCTCGCAATTGATTCAGGCGCTGGCCATGGTTGAAGCGCGCATTGATTTTTCCGATGAAGCGGACGTGCCGCAGGACCTCGTAACGCCGGCTTTGCAGATTGCGCGCGCGCTTGAGGGTGAAATTACATCAGTGCTGGCGGACGACAGCCGCGGTGAACGCCTACGCGAGGGTCTGGTTGTTGCGATCGCGGGTCCGCCTAATGCTGGGAAATCCACGCTGCTCAATCGGATCGCGAAGCGCGACGCGGCAATCGTTTCGCCTTACGCCGGCACAACGCGTGACGTTATTGAAGTGCATTTGGATCTTGCAGGATTCCCGGTGACCCTGCTCGACACCGCGGGCATTCGCGAGACCGATGATCCGGTCGAACGAGAAGGTGTGCTGCGTGCGCGTACGCGGGCAGAAAGCGCTGATTTGGTGCTGTGGGTGATTGAAGCGAGCGATCCCGCTCTACCGGATTGGCCCGAATCCGGACGCCCGACCCCGCCGACCTGGCTCATCCGCAATAAAGTCGATCTTCTTCAACAAGATAGCATAAGAAATGAACAACTTTCCCAAAATAACTATAAAAATGAACCTTATTCTCATCCTAACAAGCCATTAAAAAATATAGCTAACAGAAGGTTAACGGGTAAGAATGAATTTAAATTCAATAGTAATGAATCCATATTCAATATTTCAGCCATCACCGGCGAAGGCTTTGAAACATTGCTGGCGCGGCTCGCGCGATACGCCGAGGGCTGCCTGGCTGGCAGCGAGTTGGCGCTCGTAACGCGTGAAAGACATCGGCGTGCGCTGGAGGACGTCCAAAAAGCTCTACGGCGTGCAGTGGCGCGTGATCTCGCTGGTCGTGAGGATCTACTGGCAGAAGAGCTGCGAATTGCTGGTCGTGCACTGGGACGCCTCACGGGCCGCGTGGACGTGGAAGATGTTCTGGATGTGATTTTCCGCGATTTCTGCATCGGCAAATAGCGTTATCATTGGCCATGCGCCACAGGTACTGGGCCCGCATGAGGGTCTCCACCGCAGGAAATCGGCATATAGACGCAGCACCGGCCCGCTCTAACGGCCATGAATGGGACCGAAAGTGTTTCACGTGAAACATTTTCAGAAAAAGCCATTGTTTTTGACCCCTTCTCGCGCCTCCGCTACAAGGCGGCATCCGAGGGTTTTGATGCCTAGTCGATTCGACGTCGTTATCATTGGCGGCGGCCACGCCGGCTGTGAAGCCGCGGCTGCAGCAGCTCGCATGGGCGCTCAAACCGCCCTTGTCACCCACCAATTCCGCACGATTGGGGCGATGTCCTGCAATCCCGCCATTGGCGGGCTCGGAAAAGGCCATCTGGTGCGGGAAATCGATGCCTTGGACGGCCTTATGGGCCGGGTCGCTGATCGTGGCGGCATCCAATTCCGGGTTCTCAACCGCAGAAAAGGCCCAGCTGTGCGGGGCCCCCGCGCGCAGGCTGACCGCAAGCTCTATGCGGCGGCGATGCAGACCGCCATTTGCGAAACGCCCAACCTCGAAGTGATCGAAGCCGAGGTAGACGACCTGGTTCTGAAAAATGGCCAAGTCTGTGGCGTTAAATTTGCCGATGGCCGCGAAATATCTGCGGGCGCCGTTGTTCTGACGACCGGCACCTTCTTGCGTGGTCTCATCCACATCGGCGAAAAACAAATTCCAGCCGGCCGCGTCGGTGAAGCGCCAGCGCTCGGACTTTCGCGCACACTGGAAAAAGCTGGCTTCGGACTCGGTCGCTTGAAAACCGGAACGCCGCCGCGTCTCGATGGCCGTACAATCAACTGGTCGGCGCTCGAAATGCAGCCTGGCGACGATCCGCCCGAGCCATTTTCAATTCTCACAACGCGTATCGAAAATCCGCAGATCCAGTGCGGCATCACGCGCACCGTTGAAGCCACACACAAGATCATTCGCGAAAATGTGCATCGCTCGCCGATGTATTCCGGACAGATCGCGAGCCGCGGCCCGCGCTACTGTCCGTCGATCGAAGACAAGATCGTGAAGTTCGGCGAACGCGACGGTCATCAAATCTTTCTCGAGCCAGAAGGTCTCGACGATCACACCGTTTATCCGAACGGGATTTCGACATCGCTTCCGGAAGACGTCCAGCACGAACTGGTCGCAACAATTCCCGGATTGGAGAACGCGAAATTTGTTCGTCCAGGTTACGCAATTGAATATGATTACGTCGATCCACGCGAGCTCACTGCGACCCTGCAAACAAAACGTCTGCGCGGATTATTTTTGGCGGGACAGATCAACGGCACGACAGGCTACGAAGAGGCTGCGGCACAGGGACTTCTTGCAGGACTAAACGCGGCGGCTTTTGCGGGCGAGGGCGATGAGATCATCCTTGATCGCGCGCAAGCCTATATCGGCGTAATGATCGACGACCTCGTCACGCGCGGCGTCAGTGAACCATATCGCATGTTTACATCACGCGCCGAATATCGTTTGCAGCTGCGCGCCGACAATGCTGATCAACGTTTGACCGAAACGGGAATTGCCATCGGATGCATTGGCGCCGAGCGTGCTCGACTGCACCGTGAAAAACTTTCTGCGTTGAAAGATGCGCGCGATTTCGTCAAATCCGTTTCGCTGACGCCGAAAGAAGCCGAGCGGCACGGATTGTCTCTCAACAAAGACGGACAACGTCGCACCGCCTTCGAGTTGTTGTCCTATCCTTACGTGACGGCATCAGATCTCGTGAAGATCTGGCCACGCTTCGGCGAGTTTGCGCCGAACATCACGGAGCAGATCGAAATTGATGCCAAGTATGACGTCTATCTGTCGCGCCAGGCTGCCGATATCGCGGCCTATCGGCGCGATGAAAGTTTTGAGCTGCCGGACAATTTCGATTTCGCGGCGTTGCCGGGTTTGTCGAATGAGATGAAACAAAAACTACAAACGCATCGTCCGCGCACGATCGGACATGCGAGCCGCATCGACGGAGTCACGCCGGCGGCGTTGACGTTGTTGGTTGCACACGTTCGGCGCGGCAAGAAAAATTCCGCGAAATCAGCGTGAGCAAAAGCGGGCAGGGGACTCTCAACCTCAAGTCGGACAAGGCACGCGCTCTCGCGCTCTTTCCTGTTTCACGTGAAACAGAAGAGCGCCTCGATCGGTTCGTCGACGTGCTGTTGCACTGGCAAAGCAAACTCAACCTCATTTCACCATCAACGCTTCGCGCATTGTGGACCCGGCACATTGCCGACTCGCTTCAGCTCCTGCCGCTGGCGCCACAGGCGCGGGTGTGGGTGGATTTCGGGTCGGGCGGAGGATTCCCTGGGATGCCCATAGCCTGCGCCCTCGCGGACACGCCGGGCGTCATGGTCCATCTCATTGAAAGCAATGGAAAAAAGGCAGCATTTCTGCGGGAGGCGGTGAGGGCAACCGGCGTGCCTGCCCTAGTGCACCCTGAGCGAGCCGAGAAATTTGGGGAAAGCTGTGCAGAACCCGTGCATGTCGTAACCGCCCGGGCCCTGGCCCCATTGAAAACCTTGTGCGATCAGGCGTTTCCTCTGACGAGCCGAGGTGCCATTGCCTTGTTCCCAAAGGGACAAGATGTAGATGCTGAATTGACCGATGCCGCTAAATATTGGAGACTTGAAGCGAGGAAAGTACCCAGCAAGACCAGTCCTGATGGCTCGATCGTGGTGATCCGCACTCTTGAGCCTCTTTTGAGCGTTTAGGGGCCCGGAACGACCCCGAAATCCTCAGGCCAATCGCCCAAACCGACGGAATGCCGACCATGACCGACACCCCGACCCCTGAGACGTTCGGCGACCCCCAGGTTGTTGCGTTCGGCAAAGTCGCCGCCAAGCCGGATGCAGTTCGCCCGAGGGTGCTGGGGATCGCGAATCAAAAGGGCGGGGTCGGCAAGACCACAACGGCGATCAATCTTGGTACCGCCTTGGCCGCGATCGGCGAGCACGTGCTGATCGTCGACCTCGATCCCCAGGGCAACGCATCGACCGGCCTCGGGATCGAGCGGAAATCCCGCCGTACGTCCACCTATGATGTGTTGACCGGCGCCGCACCGATGCGCGACGCCGTCTTGCAGACCGCCGTGCCGCAATTGTTCATCGCGCCTTCAACGCTCGATCTCTCCGGTCTCGAGCTTGAGATCGGCCAGCAACGCGACCGCGCCTTTCGGCTGCGCAATGCGCTCCGCGCACTTAACAGCGGAACACGTAATTACGATTTCACTTATGTCCTGGTCGACTGCCCGCCGTCACTCAATCTACTGACGGTCAACGCAATGGCTGCGGCAGATTCGATTCTCGTACCGCTGCAATGCGAATTTTTCGCGCTCGAAGGTTTGTCGCAGTTGATGAAGACCGTCGAGCAGGTCAAGACCACGCTCAATCCAACATTGTCGATCCATGGGATCGTGTTGACCATGTACGACTCGCGCAACAATCTCTCCAACCAGGTCGTTGCCGATGTGCGTCAACACATGGGTAGCAAAGTTTACGAAACGGTGATCCCACGCAACGTTCGTATCTCGGAAGCCCCGTCCTACGGCAAGCCGGTGCTGGTCTATGATCTCAAATGCGTGGGCAGCGAAGCCTATCTGAGGCTCGCCACTGAAATCATCCAACGCGAGAAAGCATTGAAAGCCGGATAGCAGCGCGTGGGTTTATTTCGGGCGGGCACACCCGTTTTGACGACGATAGGCAGCGACTGCGGAAAGGCATAACGTGGCACGGAGTTCAGGAGCAGCAATGGCGGATCACTCGCGATTGGGACGCGGCCTGGCTGCACTGATTGGCGACGTGGGTGACGAAACGTCCGGTACCGACAGTGGTCGCAAGCCACGCCGTGCGCCAGTCGAAAGTTTGCGGCCTAATCCGCGTAACCCACGCCGCCTGTTCACCGACACAGAACTTCAAGAGCTTTCCGACTCAATTCGCGAGCGCGGCATTATTCAGCCGATTGTCGTGCGCACCCTGCAAAATGACGCGTTTGAAATCATTGCCGGCGAGCGTCGCTGGCGTGCGGCACAGCGCGCCGGTTTGCATGACGTGCCAATCGCGGTCGTGGAAGCAACCGACGCGCAAGCGCTTGAATTTGCCATCATCGAGAACGTCCAGCGCGCCGATCTCAATCCGATCGAGGAGGCGAGCGGCTATCTTGCCTTGATGGACGATTTCAACCGCACGCAGGACGAAGTTGCCCAGATCGTCGGCAAGAGTTGGCCGCATGTCGCAAATACCATTCGATTGTTGAAACTATCCGAACCCGTCAAGCAGTTGGTGCGATCTGGTAAAATTTCGGCCGGACACGCGCGTCTGTTGCTTGGTCAGCCCAACGCCGAACAGATTGCACATGAGATCATCGACAAAGGTTTGAGCGTCCGCCAACTTGAAGTCGAGATGCGCAAAGACGGTGCTGCCCAGGCGCGCGATATAAAGCGCGAGGCAAAGGGCCACACCAGTGGCGCTAAAGATGCGGACACGCGCGCGCTCGAAAAACGCGTGTCCGACGTGCTCGGGCTCGAAGTGAGTGTCGATCATCGCGGCGAGGGCGGCACGCTGCGGATCAAATATCGAGATCTCGATCAGCTCGATGCGGTGTTGAAAAAGCTCGGCGGCTAACGTCGTGCTATTCCGACGTGCTCGCGAGGCTGATCAGTTGAACGCCTCCGAGCGGCCCCGGCGTCCAATCTTCGCCAGGCAAGAGCGTGATCCGGACGTCCTCTATCAGGCCGCGGGACAGGAATGGATCGAAATAGCGCATGCTGCGCTCATTGAGGTCGAGCACGCGACCAGGCTTTAGCCGGCCGACATCATTGATCCTGACAATCATCTGTTTTTCGCCACTCTCCACAAGTGCAAAAGTGGGCTGGTAGAGTTTGCCGTAGCGCACGCCGCCAAATTGTTCGCGCAAATCAGTTTGAACGGCGGCGGTCCAGGCGGCGGGATCATAGAGTTCGCCCGAGGCGGTCAAAGTGCCGCCTTCTTCAAGGCCGTCACGGTACGGATTGTATGTCGAGACGGTCCCCAAGATCATCGCATTCTTGAGCGCGGCTTCACTTTGTATGCGCGGTAATCCCAAAAAAGCCGCGAGCTTCAATACAGAGCGATAGGCAGGCGCAAATCCAGGCAGCACTTTATTGCGCGCAAACGAAATCAGATCCGTGCCGCCAGCGCTTGCACTGGCCGATGCATTTCGTATCGGCTCAAATATGTCATTGCGGATCTGAGGAACGATCGGAAACGATGCAGGCTGGTTATCTACCACTGGCAGAATGAGCCGCGACAGCGCCGCCAATGGTGTTACGTCACACGTCTCAACGGCATTCGCCAGACCATCAATTCCGGTGCCCTGCGCCACTTCGATAGACGTTTCCGTTTGATTGCTGAAGGTACCCAGTGACAACACGACAACGTCGGAATCCAGCTTGATCTGAGTTGCAGCTGCCAACGAAGCCGCATAGCGACTCTCGATTGAGTCCCAGACCATGCCGACCAGAAAACTCAGCGCGATAATGAATGTCATCACTGCCCGGCCGCGGTGTGCGGGGGGGCTAGGGACTCTTCGATTACGCTTGGAAGACGACGCTGGCGGGGACATCAACACCGTCGGCACTTGAATTACATTCGAGAAGTAATGCTCTACCGGGTGCCGATAAAACGCGCGTAAAATACGTCGTGAAAACATTCATAGAATTTGATGCAAATGCACGGATGTTATGACGGCGCTGTCCTTTCCAACGTTAAGCCTGCAACGCGACACGGCCTATTGCCTGAAAAGATGAGAGACCGCATTTCCGCGGCCTCTCCGGCCATGCAGTCAATTGCGTTTGTCGCGCAAAGCTTAGTGCTACTCGCGCCTGACCTTGTGCAAGACCGGGCATTGGGAGGTTAATATTCAACCCACGGCGACGGCAGCTGACACGTTCGGAATAACCGCCGAGAACGCCAGCGCGCTGACGATAGGCGGGTATACAAACTTACTCAGCATGTCACTCCAGGTGATTCATCGCCCGGTCTTCGCCACAGCGATGAATTTCACGGTACGGTTTTGGTTTGCATCAGCGCCGACACCACGAAGGCAAATTGTCAGCACCTGGCACAATTCCGTGCCACAGTTTGATTCGCGCCGTTGCACAATCAAGCCGGGTGATCAGCTAGCGTTAAACGCGATACACGGCCCGCAAGCTCCACGCTCAACGGAACAATCGTTCACCGCCAAGCGCAGTGGCTCATTAGTTGTGGACTTGCGCCCCCTGTTGCTACAACCATTGCGCGATACTAGGTTTTTTGTCTTTGCAGCTCCGGGCATCTCGAAATACATTCGGGTGTCTATTTAATGAGTTTTTTCGAATGCGCGCACGCCGCGATGCCGCCTTACGCCTCCTCAAGACCATGCTGGTGGCGTCAGTCTTCTTTCCGGCGGCGTTTTTTTTGTATGCCAGCTGGATCAATTACCAGAATGCCTTTGCACGCGCCGACGAACAGCTTGCGTCGTCCCTGAATATCCTTTCCGAGCAGGCCTCCAAGGTCTTTCAATCGGTTGATCTGACATTCGCCGGTGTTGATGCTGTTCTTGGCGATCTCAGCGACCAACAGATCACGGCATCTGCGCAGGCAATACATCTCCAGCTCAGCAAACTCGAGAAAGCACTGAAGGCTGTCGACGGCATATTGGTCATCGACAAAAACGGACACCCGCTCGTCTCTTCCGCGGGCTTCCCGATCCCCGAAGGTGCAGACGTGGCGGACCGCGACTACTTCATTGCCCAGGCGGAGCGCGACGTGGGTACGTTCGTCGGTCAGATATTGCAGCCGCGCGTCAGGAAGGTGCCGTTCTTCGGTGTCAGCCGCCGGCGACCTGCGCCCGGAGGGCAATTCGCTGGCGTCATTATGGTTGCGGTGGTGCCGCAGGTGTTTACCGACTTCTATGACGAACTTGGCCGCGACAGTACGGGTAGCTTCTCGCTCGCGCGAAGTGACGGCGCAATTCTGGCCCGTCACCCTGAACCGCCAGGCGGCGTAACCCATTTTGGGCGCAGCAGCGGATTCATGCTGAACGTCACCAATAATCCCGAGGGCGGAATTGTCACGAGCAACAATTCGGTCGACGGCGTTCAGCGGCGCATTGCGTACCGCAAGTTAGGATACGCCAATTTATACGTTTCGGACGGACTCGAGACGCAGTCGATAACGGCCGACTGGGTTCGACTAATGGCCAGTCACCTGATCTTCGGCGTACCGGCGACCATTTTTCTCTTTATCCTTGTCTTGTTGACCATACGGCGAACCCAGGCTTTCTACGCGGAGGCCGAGCGCCGCGAACTGGCGGAGCAGGCTCTTCGACAGTCACAGAAAATGGAAGCCGTTGGTCAGCTAACCGGCGGTGTGGCACACGACTTCAACAATCTTCTCACGATCATTATTGGCAACCTCGGAATCGCCAAACGCGGCGTCGTTGAGGCGCGCGCGGAGCGGGCCCTTAATAATGCGCTGGTGGGCGCGGAGCGTGCCGCGCAATTGACTCAACGATTACTGGCCTTTTCGCGCCGCCAGCCGCTCAATCCGAGAGTGCTTGACGCCAACAAGCTCATTTTATCGATCTCCGACCTTCTGGCCCGTACGCTTGGCGAGGACATCGAACTTGAAACGATAGGCGGAGCCGGGCTCTGGAGTGTTGAGGTCGACGCCTCCGAACTGGAATCGACTTTGCTCAATCTTGCATTGAATGCGCGGGACGCAATGCCGGAAGGCGGCAAACTGACAATCGAAACAAGTAATGCCTATCTTGATGACGAATATTGTCGTCAGCACGACGGTGTTGCTCCAGGTCAATATGTGCTGATCGCCGTCAGCGATAGCGGAGCAGGGATGTCCACTGAAACGATTGACCGTGCGTTTGAGCCGTTCTTCACAACAAAGGAAGCCGGCAAGGGCACGGGCCTCGGTCTCAGCCAGGTTTACGGCTTCATGAAGCAATCCGAGGGTCACGTAAAAATTTACAGCGAGCCTGATGACGGAACCACAATCAAGCTCTACCTGCCGCGCCGCGATGGTGACGAAGAATTAATTTCCGCAGACGACAGCGAAGGCTCCGACCGCGGAAGCGGTGAGACAATCCTGGTCGTGGAAGACGATGATGGCGTACGCCAATACGCGGCCGAGATCCTGAGAGACCTGAACTATCAGGTCATTGAAGCCAAAGATTCGGCGACTGCCCTTCGTCTCCTCGACGCGGACAAAAAATTTGATTTGTTGCTGACGGATGTCGTCCTGCCGGGCAAAAACGGCCGGGAATTGGCCAATGAAGTCGAAAAGCGCCGCCCTGAGGTAAAAATTATCTTTATGACCGGCTACTCAAGGAATGCGATCGTCCATCATGGGCGCCTGGATGCAGGTACCGAACTCATTCCAAAACCGCTCATTGAGCGCGTCATGGCGCGGAAAATCCGCCAGGTTCTCGACAGCCGTTCGATTGACAAATAGCCAAGAGTGCCAATTCGCATTTCTTCAGTTAGTGCTTAGGCGACTCCGCATTTTCCCTGAACAAAGCATCCAGCGTGAAGGCATTGGGGCAATATTCGCGGTAGTGTTCGGCCGCAGTACCGTCTCTTAGCTCGTGTTGACAACGATCCTTATGGCCGCAAACGACACACAGTCTTTGCAGATCACGCATGACCGCGGGGTTCGTATTGGCCAGCTGCGCCGGATCGACGCACAACTTGACCAGTAATTTCTCCAGTAAGTTGGCCGCGTCGGGGCCTTTGGCGGCCAGTGCACGCAATTCGCCCGCTGGCACGCCGATGTCAGCAGCAATCCGCATGACGTCTTCGGGGCTGCATTCTCCTAACTCATCATGCATACCGTGCGTCAAACGATATTTGTTGATCCAATTGGCAATGGCGTTCACCACAAAATCAACCGTGGGATAGTCCGGCCGTTGGATGTTGCCATCGGGCATCGCGCGCTCCATCGAAAATATTAAGCGGAGTTTTTCTTGCACGATCCGCCAACGTTGGCGTTGCGCTAGATCAAATGCCCATTTTACCGCGTATTTGCGCGATCTTGCGGACCGTCCTCGCGAAACCCCGAAGCGGAACGCAGGATTTGTACGAGGATGCGCTTTGTCCTTCTGGTTGTTCTTTTGTTGCTCGTGCTGGGTGCGCTGCCCGCGTGGCCGTACAGCGCGGGGTGGGGCTACTATCCCTCGGGCGGGCTTGGCCTGGTTCTGGTTATCCTTTTGATTCTGCTGCTGCTGGGCCGGATCTAGCCGCCGCAGAATCCGCCAGGCGAACGCTCAAGCTATTCTGTCTCTGAGGTTGACGGGAGTTCCATCTTATTGCGCAGCGCGTCTGTGCCTTTGATGGTGTCAACCACTGTGCGATAGGCGCTTGAGACCTTGCTGCCCAGGGTTTTTGGACGCCGCTTGCGAAGCTTCCGCTTTTTGACCGGGGCGCGCGATTTCTTTCTGGTCATGGATCTGGATTTTTTCTTTCGTTTGGCGGCGGCCGACTTGCGCGATTTTCGAGCCATCGATGATGCCCCCTGGTTCATGACGTTTTCAGATTTAATCATAGAGCGTACGCGCTTCGATCGAAAGGCGTATTACGCCGCCGCGCCCGTGAATTTCGTTTTCTGTGCTGGATCGCCTCTGGCCACTACTGCTAAGCAGTCCGGCCGGCGCCAACAATCGGGGAGGACCAGAAGTGGCCGCATCACTACAAGGCGAATTGCAGCCGACAATCTACGGGTTCAAGCTTGGTGGCTTTGAAGTGGTTACCGTGCTGGACGCCAAGGCAATCCGCGATGGGTTGCATCCGCATTATGGTGCGAATGCATCCGTCGAAGAAGTGCATGCGCTCGCGCGCGCCAACACTATCGACACCCAGCGCTTTGAGCACCCGAATATCCCGACGCTGGTGAATACCGGCAATCAACTTGTGCTGTTCGACACCGGCAACGGCGCGCTGCCACGCGAATATGAGCAGCTCAGCAAACGGCTGCCGCCGGGAAATACCGCGGCAAGGCTGGCGCAGGCCGGTTATCGGCCGGAAGATATCGACATCGTCGTCACGACGCACGGCCATCCGGATCACATCGGTGGCCTGACGGAAGGCGGCAAGCCGGTTTTCCCGAATGCGCGCTATGTCTTTGGTGCGGCTGAGTTCGATTTTTGGAAGCGCGGTGAAAACGTGCGCGAGGCGCGCAAGTTCAACCGCGAGCTCTTCGTTAAGATTTGCGTGCCCTTGGCCGAACGTTCGACGTTCATAAAACCGGGCGACGAAGTCGTGCCAGGTATCACGGCAGTGGATGCCGCCGGGCATTCACCCGGCTTGATGGCATTTCATATCGAAAGCGGCGGCAAGCGTTTTATGATCACCGCTGATACCTTCACCCAATACGTGATGGCCGTACAACGGCCCGAGTGGCACTTCGAGATGGACGACGACAAGGATAGAGCGGTTTCCACCCGTAAGCGCCTCCTCGACATGCTTGCGACCGACAAACTCTTTTTCGCGAGTTTTCACATGCCATTTCCTGGCATTGGCTACATGGAAAAGGGGCAGAACGGCTATCGTTGGGTGCCGCACAGCTACCAGCTGAATTTGTAGGGTCGCGCGTGAAGCAAGGCTCAGCCGCCGCCCCAGCGAAATGTAGGAACTGATACCGGCTTGGGCTTCGGCTTATTTTCATCGCACCGGCCGATGCGATCTTCCAACGCCTGCGCGGTCTTGTTGTCGATCACGACATAGTGACAAAGCGTCCCATCGCGCAAGGCGCGGGCGACGCGCGTCGTTCGCGCGTCAGCGCGCAGTTCGCTTTCCTGATCGCGAAATGTCGCGATCATCATCACCCCACCTAGAAACAGACTTGCCCCGACCACAACAACAAAAAACGCTGACACGATCGCTGCCCGCCAAAATCCGGCGCGCGTTTCCTGTGCTCGCTGAAAATCCCGGCGGGCCTCGGCGGCCTGTGTTTTTCCGGAACTATCCGCCATGTCGCGGCTCGCGTTCATTTCAGCATGCTTAACGGAAAAGCATTGATCAGTTCTAAAAGCCTTGGGTCGGATTGGGATCGTCAAGGTAATTCGATTTAAGTACCGAGCGTTAAGTGGCCGATTTAGGCCTTCTTTCGCGCGTTCACCGCCAGCGCCAGCAGGATACGCTGCGCCATAGCTTCGGCAATTGGCGCATTGCGGCGCATTTCGAGTGAAGCCTCAGCCAATTGCTCCATGGCACGCAGCAGGCGGAGCGGGGACCATGCACGCAGCGCTTCGCCAACCTGGCGTTCGCGACTGAAATGCACGGGAGGCGCAGCACGTTTCATCGCGAACTCAATTGAATCTCCGCTCTCGATCGCCAGCTTCATCTTGTGCAGATTGGCGACCTGGCGGATGGCTGCCGAGACGATCGCCGCAGGGGACGAGCCGCTGGCGCGGGCCTTGCTGAATTCGTTATCAACTTCGCCTGTTCGCCCGGCAAAGGCAGCATCGATCACGCTATCGAGCGCCATTTCTGAGGCATCTGCCACGACCGCCATGACGTCGTTGAGTTCGACGCTTTCCTGTCCCTTCGCATAGAGAACAAGTTTCCTGATCTCACTGCGGGATGCGAGCCGGTCGCCTCCAAGCAGGCCCAGCAGCGCTGCACGCGCGTCCGGTGCGATGCCCAGGTTTTCCGCGCGCAATTCCTCATCAATAAGCTGGGTGAGCGCGCGCTCGTTGTCGGCATAGCAGGGCAGCGCGGCCGCAACCTTTGCCTTTTCACAAACCGCTCGTAGCGGTGCATTTTTGCGGAGATCGCCTGCCTCGATAATGACACGGCATTCGCTCGACGGAGAAGCGATCACGGTTTCGACAGCGGCCGCGATATTGCGTGCGCCCGCCCTCACCAGCACGGCGCGGCGCCCGCCGAACAACGGCACGGTATGCGCTTCCTCTACAAGCCTTGCAGGATTTCCAGCCAGCTCGTCGCCTTCGATACGCGCCAGCGCGAAGGGATCGTTAGGGTCGTCGACTGATGCACGCACCAGCGCGTCGACTCGCTCGCGTACGAGCCCGGCGTCAGGTCCAAACACCAGCATGATTGGCTGCGCAGGATTTGGTTTGGCAATGAAGCGATCGACGTCGGCAGCTTTAACGGCGGTCATGGCAAATCCTCTCGATTCTCACCATGAAGCCGAGTGTCGCCTAAGTCCCCGCCACAAAATACGAGGCAAGGCGCGAGCGGATATTGTCGGCGATCACCTTCGCCGCGCGGTTTTCTGCATCACGCAGGCCTCGATCGCCGGCGAAGCGCTGCTGCTGGCCGGGGATGTTATAAGACACGCGAGAGAACGTCTGTCCGGTCACAACTTTCTTTCCCGTTGCCAGTTCGGTCAGAATGTAGGTCGCGTCGATTCCGTAATTGCTGACGTCCGGCCGTGCCGTATTGATGTCGACGATCACTTGAAGCTGGGTGGCCGTGAGTTTGACGTCCAGGCGATGCGTCGGCGAAATGCCGCCGCTGCCACCGGTCAGGTCATAAATCAGCTCATTGCGTACGCCGACGCTGACGCGGTCGATTCTGCTGCCCCTTGGAGTATCGATTGGTGAAACTTCAACCGCGCTGAGCTGACCGGAAAGTCCGGCACTGCCAACGGGTGTTGGTCGCTCGGCATAGAGCGGCTGAAAACAACCTGCGGTGAGGCCGGCCAGCGCCAAGGCTGCAAAAAACCTGGCAAAGCGCGGAATTTCAGACCACGACATTGACGATCCTTTGCGGGACGACGATGACCTTTTTCGGGCTTTTGCCATTCAAGGCCTTTTTTACCTCATCAAGAGCCAAAACGGCAGCCTCTATCTCTGCAATTGTGGCGTTGCGCCCGATACTGACCTCGGCGCGCTTTTTCCCGTTGATTTGGACGGGCAGGGTGACTGTATTTTCCACCAGCAGGTCGGGTTCGACCTTCGGCCAGGTCTCAGTTGCGACCAGCGTCTTGTGCCCAAGGGTGGCCCAGCACTCCTCCGCCAGATGCGGCATCATCGGATGAAACAGCCGCACGAGAATATCGCCCGCCTCGCGCAAGGCCCACGCAAGGTCATCCGCTGGTGCGCTTTCGATCTCACCGATGGCGTCGCCGAGCGCATTAGAGAACTCGTAGATATGGGCGACGCAGCGATTGAAACGAAGTTTGTCGACATCGTCGGTCACATGGGCAAGCGCTCGATGCGCGGCCTTGCGCACTTTAAGCGCCAGCTCCCCGAAACTCGCCGGGCGCGACGCAGGCGCTTTCACGCCGGCGATCTCGCCCACCAATCGCCAGAGCCGCTGAACGAAACGCCATGCGCCCTGCACACCCTCTTCGGTCCAGATAACGTCGCGCTCGGGCGGCGAATCCGACAGCATGAACCAGCGCGCAGTGTCCGCGCCGTAAGCGGCGATGATGTCGTCAGGATCGATGGTGTTCTTCTTCGACTTGGACATTTTCTCGATTGAGCCGATCTCGATCGGCTCGCCAGTCGAAGCAAGGGTCGCGCGTCGTGTATCGGCTATGCCATCGATCTTGACGTTGGCCGGCTCAACCCAGTCGCCGCCCTTGGTTCGATAGGTCTCGTGCACGACCATGCCTTGCGTAAACAGCCCTGCGAAAGGCTCGTCCATGCCGACGTGCCCGGTCTTGTGCATCGCGCGGGTGAAAAATCTCGAATAGAGCAGATGCAAGATCGCGTGCTCGATACCGCCAATGTATTGATCCACCGGGAGCCATTCGTCGGCCATCTTCCGATCGGTGGGCGCTGTCTTGATCCACGGATCGGTGAAGCGCGCAAAATACCAGGACGAGTCGACAAATGTGTCCATCGTATCCGTTTCGCGCCGCGCTGGACCCGAGCACTTGGGGCAGGCGACACTCTTCCAGGTCGGATGACGATCGAGCGGATTTCCCGGCTTGTCGAAGGTAACGTCATCGGGAAGCGTCACCGGCAGATCTTTTTCCGGTACCGGAACCACGCCGCATTTGGCGCAGTGAATGATCGGGATTGGGCAGCCCCAGTAGCGCTGGCGTGAAATGCCCCAGTCGCGCAGGCGATAATTGACCTGCCGTTGGGCCACCGGGCGATTTCCGCGTGTCTCCCTTTCGAGGCGCTTCGCGACTTCTTCCTTGGCTTCGTCGATTGTCATTCCATCAAGGAAACGAGAGTTGATCATGCGGCCATCGCCGTCATAGGCAACGTTGGTGATGACGAAGGTCTTGGCATCCTGGCCCGGCGGGCAGACCACCGGCGTGTTGCCGAGGCCATATTTGTTGACGAAATCGAGGTCGCGCTGGTCGTGCGCGGGACAGCCGAAGATGGCGCCGGTGCCATAGTCCATCAGGATGAAATTGGCGACGTAAACGGGAAGCTTCCAGCTCGGGTCAAACGGATGCACGGCCTTTATGCCTGTGTCGAAGCCCATCTTCTCAGCCGTGTCGATTTCCGCCTGAGCGGTGCCCATCTTCTTGCACTCGGCAATGAATGCCGCGAGCTTGGCATTTTTCGAAGCTGCGGCTTGCGCAAGCGGATGATCGGGCGACAGCGCCATAAATTTTGCGCCAAACAAGGTGTCGGGCCGCGTCGTGAAAATTTCCAACTCGCCTTCCTTGTTTGGCGTCGTGGCCGGATCGAGCAAAAAGCGTACAAGGAGGCCTTCGGATCGACCGATCCAGTTCTTCTGCATCAGCCGGACTTTGTCCGGCCAGCGGTCGAGCGTGTCGAGCGCTTCGAGCAGATCTTCCGAATATTCGCTGATCTTGAAGAACCACTGCGTCAATTCGCGCTGCTCGACTTCCGCACCTGAGCGCCAGCCGCGCCCGTCGATCACCTGCTCATTGGCGAGAACGGTTTGATCGACCGGATCCCAGTTCACCTTCGATTGTTTCCGCTCGACCAATCCGGCGTTGAGAAAATCGAGAAACATCTTCTGCTGATGCTTGTAATAAGCCGGATCGCAAGTCGCGATCTCGCGTGCCCAGTCGAGCGATAGCCCCATCGACTGGAGCTGCTTTTTCATTGCGGCGATGTTGTCGTAGGTCCAGGCCTTCGGATGTACCTTGCGGTCGATGGCGGCGTTTTCAGCCGGCATCCCGAAGGCATCCCACCCCATCGGATGCAATACGGCGTTGCCCATGGCGCGTTTGAAGCGCGCGACTACGTCCCCCATGGTGTAGTTGCGCACGTGTCCCATATGGATGCGCCCCGATGGATAGGGGAACATCTCGAGCACGTAGTATTTCGGACGCGGGTCGTCATTTTGGGTCGCGAAAATATTGCGCTCGGCCCAGATTTTCTGCCAGCGGGCTTCAGCCTCGCCGGCATTGTAGCGCTCGTTTTTGCTCGAATCGGCGGTCATTGGCGCGTCTTTTTATGGCGCGCGGAACAGACACGAAAGAGGCCGTAGGGTCAACCGTCGCAACAAAATTCGCCTGAAAAATCAGCAGGAACCAGCCGCCGCCCGCGCAAGTTAGCCTCGTGAAAACAGGAGGTGCAGGATGGTTCAGGCCCAACAGATCAAGGAACACATGGAGGTTTGCGGCTCCGACGGCGCTCACGTTGGGACGGTGGATTGCACGAAGGATTCAAACAAGATCGTGCTGACCAAGAGTGATCCCAAGTCGGGCGGGCAGCATCACATCATCCCGCTCGATTGGGTCGACAAGATCGACGATAAGGTGCGCCTGAAGAAGTCCGCCAAAGATGCCATGACGCAATGGCAGACCGCCGCCTGATCGCGATTGTGGTTTGATCGCCGCGCGCTACCTGGGTTCAAGCGCGCGGCGAGCGGCGTCGAGCAACGCAATCGCGTCGTAGGGCTTTTCAATTACGGGTGCTTCCGGAAACCGTTTCGCATGCACGTCGTCGACGCGCATGCCAGTCAAAAAGACAAACGGCGTACCCTTTCCCGTCAGTGCCTCAGCAACCCCAAGGCTGGTGCCCTCCGGGCCGCTGAGTTTGACGTCGAGTACGGCGATGTCGAACCTAGCTTCATTCCGCAATAGATCGAGTGCTTCAGCGGCGCTTGCGACGCAGATAACCTGTGTCGCTCCCGCGCGTTCGAGGATCTGCTGGATATCGAGCGCGATCAGGAATTCATCGTCGAGCACAAGACAGCGCTTCCCGTTCAAGGCTGATTGACCGGCCACCGTACGTTACCCTCCTGGCACCAATGGAACTTTTTGTTGTCTTATGAATTGATTTGGGCGGCATTTAAAAAAGACACAGGCCAGACGATTTTATTTGCGGTTTATTCGCGAGTTATTTCGGCTTTGGCTCACAAGCGTGCCGCTTTCGGACAATAAGGCAGCAAATTAGGGGTCCTGGCGGGGCTTGGCATGATCGTTGGAAATAACCGCTCAACTAATCACATAACACCTTGCGAGCAGTGTCCGCTGCGCAAGCGTTCCTGCCTGCGCGAATTTACTGCTGACGAATTGGGCTTTGTGAAAGAATTCAAGATCGACGAGTTGCGCGTCGACGCGGGTGCAAGCTTTTTGCGGGAAGGCATGCGCAGCGAGCATCTTTATACCGTGCTGAGCGGCTGGGCATTTCGATACAAGATGCTCGACGACGGCCGCCGGCAGATTCTCAATTACGCGCTGCCTGCCGATATGCTCGGCCTGCAAGGCACCTTGATGCACGAGATGGAGCACTCGGTGGAGGCGCTCTCGCCGCTGGTCCTGTGCGTTTTTCCCCGCGCAAAATTGTGGGATCTGTACAGCCGCTTTCCGTCATTGGCTTTCGACATTACCTGGCTCGCCGCGCGCGAAGAGCAACTCGTCGATGAGCATCTGGTCAGTCTCGGGCGCCGTACCGCGCTCGAACGCACGGCTTATCTGCTGCTGCATCTGTTCGTGCGCGCCGATGAAGCGGGCCTGGTGAAAAATGGGGTGATACAGTTTCCGTTCACGCAACAACATCTTGCCGATACGCTCGGCATGTCGTTGGTGCACACCAACAAGACGCTCAAGCGGTTGTTCGTCAGCAAGGCGATTCGCTGGAAGGACCGCATATTCGAAATGGTCGATCGCGCGGCGCTCGCCGGGATTGCGGGAAGCGACGTCGTTCCGCATCGCCACCGGCCATTCATTTGATTTTTGATTTTGTCATGGCCGGCCTTGTGCCGGCCATCCCGCTTAGGTAGGCACTGTGCGCGCCTCATCGGGATCGCCGGGACAGGCCCGGCGATGACAACAATGACTGCGGTCCAACAAGTATTCGGCCTTGAGCACGTTCGAGCGGAAATTGCCCGGGCGTGTCGCGATGCCAATCGCAATCCGGCCGACGTGGCATTGGTGGCTGTATCGAAGACCTTCGGAGTGGAAGCAATTGAACCGGTGATTGCTGCGGGCCAGCGCGTGTTTGGGGAAAACCGCGTGCAAGAGGCGAAGGCCAAATGGCCACCGCTGCTATCCAGGCACGCCGGCATCGAGTTGCATCTGATCGGCCCCCTCCAGTCAAATAAAGCCAAGGAGGCTGTGGCACTGTTCGACGCCATCCATTCTGTCGATCGCGCCAGCCTGTGCGAGGCTCTGGCAAAAGAAATCGGTAAACAGGGCCGTCAGCCTGTGCTGTTCGTCGAAATCAATACCGGCGCAGAACCGCAAAAGGCCGGCGTGCTGCCCCAGGATGCCGATGCGTTTCTTGCGGCGTGTCGGGATAAGTATGGGCTGACCATCTCCGGCCTCATGTGCATTCCGCCGCTTGACGAGGCACCGGGACCGCATTTCGCGCTCACGGCCAAAATAGCGGGTCGCAATGGGCTGAAGCTCCTGTCGATGGGCATGAGCGCAGACTTTGCGACCGCAATCGCGCTTGGCGCCACACACGTGCGCGTCGGCAGCGCTATCTTCGGGAAGCGGACCTGAGCCAAATCGAATTCGGGGGTAGTCCCCCTTCGCAATGCCCCGTGATGGTATTTGCGCGAACGACATCTGCCCTTGCAGTCGGCACATGACCATTCTAAGCCCTCCAACGGCGGGCGGCATTTATCGGGCGGATCGGCTCTTCTAACGAAGACCGGTTCGTCTGCGCGCGCCGGGCCCCATCCGACCACAGCGCCAACAATCCGAGACGCCAACGATGCGCGGGACCATCCCGATTTCCGTCGAGCAGGGCGAACGTGGGCTCACGCGTTGGGACGTGCTGGCGGTCCTGCTCACTTTTGGTCTGCTGGTTTTTGTCGCTGAAGCGAGCCGCCACCTGCTGCAGCCGATCGCCGAATTGCAGCTTGCGCCATTGTCGCTCGCGCCGGAAAACCTGCCCGAATATGCCGCGCGCACGACCTTGCGCATGCTGCTGGCGCTGGTGCTGTCGCTTGTTTTCACATTCATATATGCGACGTTCGCGGCCAAAAGCCGCCGCGCCGAGGTCTTGCTGGTGCCGCTGCTCGATATTTTGCAGTCCGTGCCGATCCTCGGATTCATTTCGGTGACAGTCGTGTTCTTCATGTCGCTGGCACCCGGCCGCGTGCTGGGTGCGGAATTCGCGGCCATTTTCGCGATTTTCACCAGCCAGGCCTGGAATATGGCTTTTAGCTTCTATCAGTCGCTGCGTACGGTGCCGGTCGAGCTGGTCGAGGCCTCGCGCACGTTCCGGCTTTCACCCTGGATGTATTTCTGGCGCGTGGAAGCACCGTTCGCGATGCCGCAGCTGGTCTGGAACATGATGGTGTCGATGTCGGGCAGCTGGTTTTTCGTAGTTGCCTCCGAGGCGATCAGTGTCGGCAACACAACGGTCACGCTGCCGGGCATCGGCTCCTACATCGCGCTGGCGATCGAGCAAAAAGACCTTGCCGCCGTCGGCTGGGCCATCGGGGCGATGCTGATCGTTATCCTGCTCTACGACCAACTTCTGTTCAGGCCGTTGGTGGCCTGGGCAGACCGTTTTCGCTTCGAGCAACAAATGGGCTTGTTGCCGCCGCAGTCGTGGGTGCTCGACGTGCTGCGCCGTTCTCGAATCGTCGCAGTACTGACCGATCGGCTGTCCAGGCTGTGGCGGCGTACGTTTCAGTGGCGCTTGCTTGGTATGCGTGCGGACACGGCCAGGCAATCCGGTGCAGGTGGATCTTGGGGAGACCGCCTCTGGATCGGGTGCGTTGTCGCGCTGGCGGCGCTTGCCGTATGGCGCATTGAGGTTTTTATCTCGACCAGCATTTCGCTGCCCGACGTGATCAAGGCTTTTGTGGCGGGTTTAGCCACGCTGAGCCGCGTGATTGTCCTCATTGCGATCGCCAGCGTGATCTGGGTACCGATCGGGGTTTTCGTGGGTACAAGGCCGCGCCTTACCCAATTCGTTCAACCGATCGCGCAATTCCTGGCCGCGTTTCCGGCCAATGTGCTTTTTCCGGTCGCGGTATCGGCCATCGTTGCTTTTAAGCTCGATCCCAATATCTGGCTCAGCCCGCTGATGATCCTCGGCACGCAATGGTACATCCTGTTCAACGTCATCGCGGGAGCGTCGTCGATCCCTACGGAGATGCGCGACATTGGTACTAATCTTCAGGTGCGCGGCGGGTTGTGGTGGCGGAAGATCGCGCTGCCGGCCGTATTCCCGTACTACGTCACCGGCGCGATCACCGCGTCCGGCGGCTCGTGGAACGCAAGCATCGTTGCCGAGGTCGCCTCATGGGGTGACACCAAGCTACAAGCGACCGGGCTCGGTGCTTATATTGCGCAAGCAACCGAGGCGGGCGACATGCCGCGCATCGTGCTCGGAATCGCGGTGATGAGCCTTTTCGTGGTCACCATCAATCGCGCGTTCTGGCGGCCGCTCTATTGGTATGCCGAGCGGAAATTCCGGCTGGGATGACGGAGCAAAGCCCATGAGCGAAGCACTGCTGCAAATCAATTCGTGCTGCCAGGCCTTTCCCAAGCCGGATGGCGAACAGCTGCTTGTTCTCAATGACATCAATTTGACGCTTGTAGAGGGCGAAATCGTCGGATTGCTGGGCCGCTCCGGCTCGGGAAAGTCGACGCTGTTGCGGCTGATTTCCGGTCTGGCGCGGCCTACCTCGGGCAATGTCGTTTATAGCGGGCAGCCGGTGACGGGTCCGGCGCCCGGCATCGCGATGGTGTTCCAGACATTCGCGCTGTTTCCGTGGCTGACAGTTCTTGAAAACGTGCAGCTGGGCCTTGAAGCGCTTGGCCTGCCTGAGGCGGAGATTCGTCGGCGGGCGCTCGCCGGCATCGATCTGATCGGCCTTGATGGGTACGAGTCCGCCTATCCGCGCGAATTGTCGGGCGGCATGCGCCAGCGTGTCGGCTTCGCACGCGCTCTCGTCGTGCACCCCAATATTCTGCTGATGGACGAACCATTTTCCGCGCTCGACGTGCTCACCGCCGAAACACTGCGCACGGACTTTCTTGATCTCTGGACCGAAGGCAAGTTGCCGATCAAGGGCGTGATTCTGGTGACACACAATATCGAGGAAGCGGTGCTGATGTGCGACCGCATTCTCGTGTTCTCGCGAGGTCCTGGTCACATTATCGACGAGATCAAGGTCGACCTGCCGCAGCCACGCAATCGTCTCGAATCTGATTTCCGTGATCTGGTCGAGCGCATTTACGTCGCCATGACAGCGCGTCCCGCCGCCGTAGCTCCGCGCATCACGCCCGAGCGCGTCGTCGGTATCGGTATCGACATGGTTCTCCCGCGGGTGTCCGCCAATGCGATGTCCGGTCTAATCGAAGCGGTCGCTGGCGCGCCTTACGACGGCAAAGCCGACCTTCCGGTCATCGCGAGCGCGCTGCAAATGGAGGTGGACGACTTGTTTCCCATCGCGGAGGCCTTGCAGCTTTTGCGGTTCGCGGAAATCGAGGGTGGCGACATCCGGCTCACGGATACAGGCAAGCAATTTGCCGGCGCGGGCGTCGACGATCGCAAGCGGCTTTTCCAGCGCCAGGTGCTGGACCATGTTCCGCTCGCCACGCATATCCGGCGTGTTCTGCAGGAACGCATCAACCATTCGGCGCCAAGGAGCCGGTTCTTCAATGAGCTCGAAGATCACATGACTTCCGAAGCCGCGGAGCAGACTTTACGGGCGGTGATCGCGTGGGCGCGTTTTGCGGAAGCATTTGCTTACGACGCCCGCACCAAGACGTTCAGCCTTGATAATCCTACGTGAGAATGATTGCGCGCTTGGGCCGCTACTCGACCACAATCCTGGTGTGCGGTCCGATGCGGGCGAGCAGCCGGCGAAGTGCATTGAGTTCAAGCGCAACGCAGCCGGCCGTTGGTGCGAAACCTTGCCGTGCGGCGTGAATGAACACGGCGCTGCCGCGGCCCGCCACGCGGGGGCGCGTGTTGTGGTCGATCTCGACAATAAAATCATAGAGGTTGTCGACCCGCCTCAACCGGTCTGCGTTGGATTGCGGGGACACCTTCACTGGCCGGTTGTAGTGACGATCGGCAGGATTCTCGCACCAGCCGTCGTTCGCGCCTATCCGTTGCGCCGGCAATGAGGTTGGCGGGCGCGGATGTCTGTCGGCGCGCCACCACAGGCGCCTGAGCCGAAAGCTGCCGCGCGGCGTGCCGCCATCGCCTTCGCGCTTGTTGGCCTTGATGCCGCCGCGGCCGAGCGCCACCGGGATTGTCAGCGCCCCAGCGGTTAGCCAGCCCCGCCGGAAATCTCCGGGCTTGCGACGCACAGTGATGCGGGACAGCGAGTTTTTTCGCATAATTATTGGTGTTTCAGCCCCGCGCGGTTCTGACGTAAATGTCAATTCACGCTTGCTCTTTTAGCCTCTAATGCTCTACTTCGCGACCAAGACGGGGCGTAAGGGGCGATTTCTCAAGAGGTTTTTGTCCGATGGCCAATAAACGGACCATCCTGATTGTCGATGACGATGCCGAGCTGCGTGAGGCGCTGGTCGAACAACTGGCGCTGCACGAGGAGTTTGACCCTATTTCGGCCGACAGCGGCACCAAGGGGGTACAGGCGGCCAAGAATGGCCAGATCGACCTGGTAATCATGGACGTCGGTTTGCCGGACGTAGATGGCCGCGAAGCCGTGCGCATTTTGCGCAAGAACGGCTTCAAGGCGCCGATCATCATGCTGACCGGCCACGATACCGATTCCGACACCATTCTCGGTCTTGAGTCCGGCGCCAACGACTACATAACCAAGCCGTTTCGATTTGCCGTGCTGCTGGCGCGCATCCGCGCGCAACTTCGGCAACACGAGGCGAGCGAAGACGCGGTATTCGCCATCGGTCCGTACACATTCCGGCCGAGCTCAAAATTGCTGCTCAGCCCGAAGGGCAGCAAGGTGCGGCTCACCGAGAAGGAAACGGCAATTCTGCGCTTTCTTTATCGCGCCGGCCAGAAACCGGTGTCGCGCGAAACGCTGCTGCAGGAAGTGTGGGGCTACAATTCCGGTGTCACCACGCATACCCTGGAAACCCACATTTACCGCCTGCGGCAAAAAGTTGAAAAAGATGCCGCTGCACCGGCAATCCTGGTGACGGAAGCCGGCGGCTACAAGCTGGTGCCGTGAGCTTGAGCGCGCCTCGCACGGGGGATTAATGGGACTCGAGGAAGACATCGCTTTCTTCGAGCAGGTGCCGCCACTGGCGGCGCTCGGCAAGCAAGCTTTGCGAATTCTGGCCATCGGCGCCGAGACCCGCCACCTGCAAAGCGGTGCAGTGCTATTTTATGCCGGCGAACTTGCCGACGGCGGCTACGTCGTACAGGAAGGTTCGTTGCTGCTTGAGCCGGGCACTTTGTCGGAAGGCAAGGAAATTACTGTCGGCCCTGGCACGCTGGTGGGCGAACTGGCGCTGCTCACCAACACGGTGTGCCAGGCGACGGCGATTGCAAAAGAGCCCACAGTTGTCGTGCGAATTCCGCGCAATCTCTTCCGCAAAATGCTGGAAGGCTACCCGGGCGCGGCGGAAAAATTACGCGAAAGCATGACCGAGCGCTTGCAGGCCTGGACGAAGGAGCTCGGAACTGTGAAGCGGGCCCTGGAAGCCAGCGACAAACAATAGCGCAGCTCGCGCCAGGCAGATCTACAGTTCGCGAATCTAAAGCTCAATTGTCGCTGTGACCGGCACGTGGTCCGACGGACGCTCGGCACCGCGATACTCCTTGGCGATTTTTATTTTCGATACGCGGTCGGCGAGCGCATCGGACGTCCACACGTGGTCGAGCCTGCGGCCACGATCGGCCGCGCGCCAATTGTCCATCGCACGGTAGCTCCACCACGTGTAGAGCTTTTCCGGCTCGGGCGTAAGCACGCGCATGGTGTCGACCCATTCGCCCGCCTTGCGCGCGGCGGTGAGCTTGTCGCACTCGACGGGCGTGTGCGACACCACCCTGACCATCTGTTTATGGCTCCAGACATCATGCTCAAGCGGAGCCACATTGAGGTCGCCGACGAGAATAGCGCGCGATTTCTGCGCGGGCCGTAAACCACGATGCGCGCGCATTTCATCGAGAAAATCAAGTTTGTGCTGGAATTTCGGATTGATCTCAGGGTCCGGTTCGTCGCCGCCGGCGGGAACGTAAAAGTTATGCACGGTGATCTGATCTTTTAGTTTTGCGCGCTCACCGAGCACCACTGAAACATGCCGGCAATCGGTCTTGCCGCAGAAGCTTTGAATATCGACCTGCTCGAAAGGCACGCGCGAGAGCACCGCGACACCGTGATAGCCCTTCTGTCCGTTGAGCGCGGCGTGCTCGTAGCCGAGCCGCCTGAAGCGCTTGATCGGAAAAGCGTCGTCAGGGCATTTTGTTTCCTGAAGACACAGCACATCCGGCCGCGCGCTTTTCAGAAACTTCGCAACCAGATCGATGCGCAGCCGAACCGAATTGATGTTCCAGGTGGTGATTTTCAAGGACATGGCGAATATTTACCGTCGGTATTGGCGTTTGTCACCGTCATGCGCGGGCTTGTCCCGCGCATCCCGCTTAGTTTCGCAAGGCCGTGCGTCCCTAAGCGAGATGGCCGGCACATAGGCGTGCAAAGCACGCCGTCCTTCCGGACGGCTATGGCCGGCCATGACGAATTTAAGGTCCCGAGTTGAACGTCAATTATGATAGCGCGTGTAATCGATCTTGAATAACGCCGGATCGGGCCGCTTGCTGGTATCGAGATTATACACAGCGATGGTGGTGTCGTAGCCCTGCGGGTCCGTCACGGTCCATTGCTTGAGCTGCATGTCCTTGGCGCTGAACATGATCATGAGCCGGCTGGTGCCGACGATGCCGTTTTTTTCCTCGACGACGACCGTGACGAATACGTCGTCGGCAAAAACGGAGACCAGATGCGTATCCTTCGTCAGGTCAACGTGGTCGGCGAGCAGAAAACGCAATGGCGTTTGCGACAGCGGGTAAACATCCTGGGTTGCCAGACGCCGGTCACGCACAACGACCGATGAGCCGTCGGCAATCAGTTCGATCGGGCTCGGGTCGTCGTATTCGAAGCGCACCTTGCCCGGTTTTGAAATGAAGAAATCACCCTGCGTGCGGCTGCCGTCCGGCCCGACCTGGATGAAATTACCGGTCAAGGCCTGTACGCCGGAGAGGTAGCTGTTGACGCGCTCGACAATGGCGCGCTGGTCGTTCGTGAGCACGCCGGCGGTGGTGGCCCTTCCGAGCAGGGCCGCGAATGGGTTGGAGATCGGATTTGGCGCCTGGGTCGATTGCTGCGAAGCCTGCGCGCGCGCTCCCTGCGCCTGTGACGGAACCGCCTGTTGTGCGGCGGGACGTGGGGCAGGCATCGGAACTGTCTGTGCGATCGCAGGGCCGGCGAGGCAGGCAAACAACGCGACGAAGCCCAGTTTACGGCTGATTCGCGTCTTTCGGTGTGCCGCCATCTCGTTCTCCGCCTCGCGCCCTCACGTCGATTGGTAGCCCCTATATGGGCCGGCTGTGGCGATTTCGCGACCCGGTAAATTAGGCCTGATTCGGCTTAATCGCGAACAGGACGATTCTCAATAGCGATCGTCGGCAGGGTTCTCGGGAATGAGGATTTCGCGCTTCCCGGCATGATTCGGCTGGCCGACGATGCCTTCTTCTTCCATCCGCTCCATGATGGTGGCGGCGCGGTTGTATCCGATCTGGAGGCGGCGCTGGATGTAGGAAGTCGATGCTTTCCGGTCGCGCTTTACGATGGCGACGGCCTGCTGGAAGAGGTCGCCGCCTTCGGCCAGCCCCATGCCAGTCGCGTCGAAAACCGCCCCGTCCTCGCCCTCTTCGTCGCCGCCGGCGGTCACTTCCTCAAGATACTCAGGCGTGCCTTGCGCCTTCAGGTGGCGCACGACCTTCTCGACCTCGTCGTCGGAGACGAAAGGTCCATGCACGCGGCTGATGCGTCCGCCGCCGGCCATGTAGAGCATGTCGCCCTGGCCAAGCAGCTGCTCCGCGCCCTGCTCGCCGAGAATCGTGCGGCTGTCGATCTTGGATGTGACCTGGAACGAGATGCGGGTCGGGAAATTCGCCTTGATCGTGCCGGTGATCACATCCACGGACGGACGCTGGGTTGCGAGAATGACGTGAATCCCGGCCGCGCGCGCCATTTGCGCGAGACGCTGGATCGCGCCTTCGATGTCCTTGCCGGCGACCATCATCAGGTCGGCCATTTCGTCGACGATCACGACCAGGAATGGCAGCGGTTCGAGCTCGAGATCTTCCTTCTCGTAGATCGCCTGTCCGGATTCCTTGTCGTAGCCGGTGTGTACCGTGCGCGTGAGCGTCTCGCCCTTGGCCTTCGCCTCGGCCACGCGGGCGTTATAGCCCTCGATGTTGCGCACACCGAGCTTCGACATTTTCTTGTAGCGGCCTTCCATCTCGCGCACCGCCCACTTGAGCGCGACCACCGCCTTCTTCGGATCGGTCACGACCGGAGTGAGAAGATGCGGAATGCCGTCGTAAACCGACAGCTCGAGCATTTTCGGGTCGACCATGATCAGCCGGCACTGGTCCGGGCGCAGGCGATAGACCAGCGACAGGATCATCGTATTGATGGCGACCGATTTACCGGAGCCGGTGGTGCCTGCAATCAGCAAATGTGGCATGCGCGACAGGTCGACAATGACGGAATCGCCGCCGATGGTCTTGCCCAGGCACAACGGCAATTTGGCCGTGCTCTCGTTGTAGTCATCGCCGGTCAGCAGTTCGCGCAAGTAGACTTTCTCGCGCGTCGGATTGGGCAGTTCGATGCCGATGGCGTTGCGGCCCGAAACAACCGCGACGCGCGCCGATACCGCGCTCATCGAGCGGGCAATATCGTCGGAAAGCCCGATGACGCGCGACGACTTGATGCCGGGCGCCGGTTCGAGCTCGTAGAGTGTCACCACCGGACCTGGATGTGCGTTGATGATTTCGCCGCGCACGCCGAAATCCTGCAACACGCTTTCGAGTGCAGCGGCATTGGCGTCGATGATATCGCGCGACACTGTCGTGCGTTCGCTGGCGCGTGCCGCAGCCAGCAGATTGAGTGAGGGCAAAGTATAGCCGTTGCCGGAGCGGCGCACGGGCGCGCGCGGCGCGGCGCGCCGGCGCGGTGCCGGCGCTTCTTCTTCATCCTCGAAATCGTCTTCGTAATCGGCTGCACCTCCGCCGAAGCGCGGCTCAAGGCGCGGGCCGCGCGGCACCGGCAATGGCGTGCGTGCGCGCACGTCGCCGCGGATCATGCGGCCGATGCGGGCTTTCCAGCTCAGCAAGGCATGGACGATCATGCCGATCCATGCGGAGCCATGATCGTCGTCGACTTCGTCTTCCTCAATCTCGTCTTCTTCCTCGACCCTGCGGGCGGCGCGTTTTTCGACGCGCTGTCCGCCACGGGCGGCGACCAGCACCGCCGCGGCCGTGGAAAGGCCGAACACTATGCAGAGGATAAGCCGCGTCACGCCCGCCAGCGGCGAACCAAGAATCATCGCAGGCATGCGCAGGACCGCGTCGCCCGCGACGCCGCCAAGTCCGGTCGGCAATGGCCAGGAACCGATGCGCGGCAACGTGGATGCAAAAGCTGCTGCCAGCAAGGTCGCGACGATCCACATCAGGCTTCGCCACTTTTCGCCGACCGGACGATGCCCGATCAAACGCCAGCCGAGCAATGCCTCCGGAACCAGCAGCAGGACGGCGGAGAGGCCGAGCAACTGCATGGCGAGGTCGGAGAAAATCGCGCCGGGATAACCGAGCAGATTGTGGATCGGCTTCTGTGTCGCGTGGCTCAGCGATGGATCCTGCACCGACCATGTCGCAAGCGCGATGGCGCCAAGCAGCGCCAGCGTGATCAACGCGAGGCCGGCAAGTTCGCTCAGGCGACGCCGCACAATGTCGCGGAGATGCTCCGAGAGGAAGGCGATGACATCGAGACTGCGATCGGTTGCCCGCATGCGATTACATCCTTAGCCCTTAACCGAGCACGGCGACGAGGCGATGCAGCGCCTCCGCCGTGGCCGCTTTGTCCTGCACCATTGCGACGCGGATATAATCCGCGCCTGGATTGCTGCCGTCGGCCTGCTCGCGCGCGAGATAGCGCCCCGGCACGACGCGCACGCCCGCTTCGGCCCACAGCCGCTTGGTGACGATTTCACTGCCGCCTTGTTTCGACACATCAAGCCACAGAAAAAATCCGCCGGCCGGACGCTGATAGCCGTAGCGATCACCCACGATCTGGTCGGCGAGATCGAACTTGGCGGAATAGAGCTCGCGATTGTCCTCGACATGCGCCTCGTCACCGTAGGCGGCGATCGCCACGTGTTGCGCCGGTGTCGGCACTTGCGGCGCGGCAATGTTGCGCAATTCAAGATAGGGGGCGAGAAAGCGGCGGTCGCCGGCGGCGAAGCCGACGCGCAGGCCTGGCAGGTTCGAGCGCTTGGACAGCGAGTGGAAGACAACGACGTTGGCGAAATCCGGCCCCGATGCTTCCAGCATGCCGGGTGGCGCGTCCTTGCTGTAGATCTCGCAGTAACATTCGTCCGCGAACACAAGGAAACCGAAACGGCGCGCAAGCCCTGCGAGTTTCTCCAGATAGGCGCGATCGGCGACCGCGCCCTGCGGATTTGATGGCGACGCGATATAGAACGCGACGGTGCGGGCGAGCAGCGCATCGTCGAGCGCATCGAGATCGGGCAGGAAGCCGCTCTCGCGCGTTGCCGGCATATAGACCGGCTCGCATTCGGCGGCGAGTGCGCCGGCGGCATAGGCCGCATAGAACGGATTTGGAATGAGTACCGCCGGCTTGCCGGCGCGGCGCGCCACCCAGCGCTTGGCGGCGATCGCTGCGAGAAACAAACCCTCGCGCGTGCCGTTGAGCACCAGCACTTCGCTTTCCGGATCGACCGGCCGTGTGAGTTTGTAGCGCCGGTTCAGCCAGGCCGCGACCGCGTGACGGAATGGCTCGACGCCTTTATTGGCGGGGTAGCGCCCGAAGTCCGCAAGATGCGCGGCGAGCGTCGGCCCGACGAACGGCGGCACCGGATGCTGCGGCTCGCCGACCGACAGATTGATGACCGGCTTTCCGGGCTCGATGCCGGCAATGAGCTCGGTCAGGCGCACGAAAGGCGAGCGACCGTCGACCGCCGCAGCAGTGGGAGAGGCAGGTTCGCGCTTGGCGGTCATCATGGACATGCGTTGACGAGGCGGCAGAGGCCGCCGCACAAGGGTTTCGACACTTTAGATAAGCCCAGGTTAAGACGCCGTTAACCATCGGATTTCGCAGCGGAATTTGCTCAGGCCGGGCCAAATTGGCGGGATTTGCTGCCTTTTTGAGGCCCTTCTTTTGTGGCCTGAACCGCCCTCGTTTTCAAAGAAAGCACGTCCAATGGCACCACGGCTTATTGCCCGGCATCTTTCGTGGCCGCAGGGCCTGTTCGGCAGGTTCGTCGGTTTCCTGATGAACCGGCACAACGCCAGGATGAATGCGTTCGCCGTAAAGATGCTGGCGCTGGCGCCGGACGATCGCGTGCTCGAGATCGGGTTTGGCGGTGGCGTGACTCTGCCGGCGCTTATGACAGGTGCAGGTTTTGTTGCAGGCGTTGATCGCTCGGCGGATGCCGTAGGCTGGGCATCATCGAAATACGCCCGGCACATTGCGTCAGGCCGCGCGGATTTCCGCGAGGGTCATGTCGAGGCGCTTCCCTATGAGAGCGCCGCGTTCGGAAAAGTCTGCACCGTCAACACCGTTTATTTCTGGAAATCACTCGAGGCCGGCTTTGCGGAAATCCGCCGCGTGCTCGCACAGGGCGGGCATGTCGTCGTCGGCTTCCTGCCGAAGGAGCGCATGGCGCGGATGAATATGCCGGCCGATATTTTTACGTTGCGCGCACCTGAGGACGTGATTGCCGCGCTGAAGAGCATGCGGCTTCGGCGACATCCGCGTGGAACGCCCGCAGGCGGACACGCCGTGGAACGTGATCGTCGCTCGCTGCTGATCACAATCGCAAACAATAAAGCGAGAAGCCCCGGTCCATCAGGACCGGGGCTTTTTGCGTTGGCGCAGGTTTCTGGTTCGCGCTTGTGTCGTCAGTCCTGGCCGTCGTTGCCTCGACCGAGCGCCGAGTAATCGTCAGCAACCCGCTTCTTGGCGTGCAGCAATCCGCTGGGTATCGACAGCGATTGCCTTGTCGAGTGCGGCCTTTCGGGCATTCACCAACTTGTCAAATTCTCCCGGCAACAGGAGTCCTGTCTCGTCAACCTGAACCGAAATTGTAACGGGAGAACGACCAGGAATATAGGCGTTATATGTTTTGAAGCAGACGCCGGAATGGCAACCGAGGACGCGGGACCCCATTGTCCCCATCCTGTCTGGATTGAAGTGCGAAGCTTTCCACTTTTGCATCTCTGCGATGTAATCCTTGTTCTTATTTATGAGTTGCTCTTCTTTGTTAATGTCTTGTTTCAGTTGAACGGCTGGAGGACGGCCTGATCGATCTCCGGGCTTCGAACCTGGCGGGGTCGCGGATGAATTCGGCGCTGTCGATTGAGTTGTAGGTGCCGTCGCTGTTGCGTTTGACGTTGTCACAGCCGGCGACGTTGATGTTGTCTGGGCTGCCGGCGGTTTTGGTTTTGTTTTGAGGAGCGCCTTTGGCGCTGGCGTCGAGGGGTTCGGATTATTCATGACGGCAGATGCCGTTCCGCAGACACCAACCACAGTGAACGCGGCCAAGGCGAGAGCCATCGGGAATGAGCGGCGCATTTTCTGGTCTCCGGTTTTGTTCGCAGGCCTCCGCCCCGAACTTGATTGACCAGGGACCTGATCGACCCTGGAACTGCTAACCGAATGCCATGTGGAATTTGAATGCGATGTGAATAGAACTCATCGTCCGATTGGGCGATGGTCGGCGTGAGCCAAAAAATAGTCGCCAAAAAAATCAACACAGAAAATAAGAGAGGCCCCCGGTCCTTGCGAACCGGGGGCCTCGACGGAAGGGACAGTGCCGGGTTTCCGCCCCTACCGCTAGGGAGCTTTACTGTACCGTCTCGCCGTGCAGTGCGAGATCGAGACCTTCGCGTTCCACTTCGTCGGAGACGCGCAGGCCGATGATCGCATCGAGCACTTTGAGAAGGATCAGGGAGACGATGGCATCGTAGATGATCACGACGGCGATGCCTTCGACCTGATTGATCATCTGGGCAGCATTGCCCTCGATCAGGCCAGCGGTGCCGCCGTATTCACTGATGGCGAACACGCCGGTGAGCAGCGCGCCGACGATACCGCCGACACCATGCACACCGAAGCAGTCGAGCGCGTCATCCTGACCGAGCATCCGCTTGAGGCCAGTCACGCCCCAGTAGCAGAGGATGCCGGCAGCAACGCCGATCGCAATCGAGCCGGCAGGGCCGACAAAGCCCGATGCCGGAGTGATGGCGACGAGACCGGCGACCGCACCAGAGCAGATGCCAATGACAGTGGGCTTGCCACGGGCAATCCACTCCACAAGCATCCACGTAAAGCCGGCAACCGCGGTCGCGATCTGGGTCACGGTCATCGCCATGCCCGCCTGCATGCCGGCGGTGACGGCGGAGCCGGCATTAAAGCCGAACCAGCCGACCCACAGCAGCGAGGCGCCGATGAAGGTGAGCACCATGTTGTGGCCAGGGCCAGCGTCCTTGCGCTTGCCAAGACAGATTGCGCACATCAGGCCGGCAACGCCCGCGTTGATATGCACCACCGTGCCGCCAGCGAAGTCGAGCACCTTGAACCAGGCGTCCGAATTGCCGTTGGACATGAAGCCGTCGGCGCCCCAGACCCAATGCGCGATCGGCGCATAGACCAGGACCGCCCACAGGCCGATGAACCACAGCATGGCGGAGAATTTCATGCGCTCGGCGAAGGCGCCGGCGATCAGTGCCGGCGTGATGATGGCGAAGGTCATCTGGAAGCAGATGTAGACGGTTTCAGGAATCGTCACGGCCAAACCGTTTGGCGTGCCGACGCCTGTCGATATGTCGCTCAAGATGCCTTGCAGGAAGGCTCGGCTAAACCCGCCGAGGAATGGCCCGCCAGTCGTAAATGACATCGTGTAGGTGACGCATGCGTAGAGGATCGTGACGAGACAGGTGACGGCAAAGCTCGTCATCACCGTGTCGCCCACGTTCTTCTTGCGCACCATGCCACCGTAGAACAGGCCGAGGCCCGGGATGGTCATCATCAGCACGAGAGCGACTGACGTGAGCATCCAGGCGGTGTCGCCCGAGTTGGGCGTGCACTTTTCCAGAACGGCTTTCTTCGGATCCGGGTCGTTAGCGCAAGCCGGCGGCGGAGCCGCAGGTGCAGGCGGTGCGGCCGCGGGCGCCGCCGCGGCAGGAGCCTGTGCCTGAGCGAAGGAGGCGTCATACGTCGCCACGCTCAGGAAGAGGCCGAGTACTATCCCGAAGGCGAGAGCCAGTAGCCCCGCACGGGAGGATTTCTTCAACGTCATGGTCTTACTCCTGTCCGTATTGTTGCGGTGCGGGTTACTAAAGCGCCGCGGCATCGGTCTCGCCGGTGCGGATTCGCACGGCGTTTTCCAGATTGAAGACGAAGATTTTTCCGTCGCCGATCTGACCGGTCTTGGCGGCGCCGGTGATGGCCCCGATGACCTTGTCGACTTGCTTGGTGTCCACTGCCACTTCGATCTTGATCTTCGGCAGGAAGCTCACCGCATATTCGGCGCCACGATAGATTTCCGTGTGCCCCTTTTGACGCCCGTATCCTTTGACTTCGGTAACGGTCAGTCCTTGCACGCCGATTGAGGTCAGAGCGTCGCGGACCTCGTCGAGCTTGAAAGGTTTGATAATGGCCATGACGATTTTCATGGATTCGATCCCCGCTTGGGCCCGTTTTCTACCTTCACGCAGTGCGGGCGGGTTCACTGGGCCCGACCAACGAAGCTTGCTTCGCAGGCATGACCGATGAGATAGAATCAAACGCCGTGCCAGTTGCCGGCGGAGGCGTTATCCATTTGATTTGACAGATGAAATTGATTCGGCGAGGGGGCCACCCAAATACCGCCGCAACCCTGCGCCCAAAGACGCGCCAAGACTCAAACGACGTGCTTAAAATTTAATCAGATGCCCACGGAATGGTGCGAACCGCGCCGGCAGGTCACCGGCGCGGAAACCAGTCGTTAATTATTGGAGCGCTTCGCCGTGCTGGCTGACATCGAGGCCCATGACTTCATCCTCGTTACGCACGCGCAAGGGCACCAGCACGCTGATCACCTTGAGGATGACGAAGGTCACCGCGCCAGACCACACTAATGTGACGACGATGCCGTAAAGCTGCGCCAGCAGCTGCTGCGGGTTGCCTTCGAGCAGGCCATGAACGCCGCCGGGCATTTCGGGACTTGCCGACAACGCGCCGACCGCAAAGACGCCGGCGAGCAATGTCCCGGTCAGCCCGCCGATCCCGTGCACGCCGAAGACGTCGAGCGAATCGTCGTAACCTATCTTGAGCTTGAGCGATGTGCAGGCCCAGAAGCAGATCGCGCCCGCGGCAATACCGATCAGGATGCCTTGCATCGGCATCACGAAACCCGACGCCGGCGTGATGGTGCCGAGTCCGGCCACCGCGCCCGAGATCATGCCGAGCACCGACGGCTTGCCGCGCGTCCACCATTCGAGCGCCATCCAGGTGAAGGCGCCGGCGCTGGCTGCAAGATGCGTCGAAACGATCGCCATGGCCGCGCGCGAATTGGCACCGAGCGCGGAGCCGCCATTGAATCCAAACCAGCCAACCCACAACAATCCGGTGCCGACGACCGCGAGCGTGAGATCATAGGGCGCCAGGTTCTCGCTGCCATAACCGCGGCGCGCGCCGAGAACATAAGCTGCGACGAGACCGGCGATGCCGGCATTGAGATGCACAACGAGACCGCCGGCGAAGTCGATGGTGCCGTAGGTGCCGAGGAATCCGCCGCCCCAGACCCAATGCGCAATCGGCACATAGACCAGCAACAGCCAGAACGTGCAGAACAGCAGGAACGCCGAGAAACGCAGTCGATCGGCGACCGAGCCGGCCACCAGCGCGACGGTGATCACGGCGAAGGTCATCTGGTAGATCATGAACAGGCTTTCGGGAATCGTCTTCGCCAGCGGCGAAATCGCATCGAGCGTCACGCCATTGAGAAAAATGCGTTCGAACGTCCCGATGAAGGCACCCTCGCCCGTGAAGGCAAGGCTGTAGCCGATAAGCGCCCACAGGATCGAAATCAGAAATGTCGCGGCGAGACTTTGCGCCATGGTCGCGAGAACATTTTTCTTGCGCACCATGCCGGCGTAGAACAATGCAAGGCCCGGGATCGTCATCATCAGCACGAGGCCGGTGGCCCCGATCATCCACGCCGTGTCTGCGGCGTCGATCTTTGATGCAACATTGGAAGCTTGTGCAAAAGCCGGCGATGCGGCGAGTGCTGCGATTCCGGTCAGAGCGAGGCGCAGGAATGCGCGTGTCATGTCATCCCCCAATTTCAAATATTTTTTTAGAGTGCGTCGACGTCGGTTTCGCCGGTGCGGATGCGCAGGGCCTGTTCGATCGGCGTGACGAAGATTTTTCCGTCGCCGATCTGACCGGTGCGCGCGGCGGCAGTCAGCGCATCCACGACCTGGTCGAGTTGCTCCGAGGCGATGGCGACCTCTACGCGCAATTTCGGCAGGAAGTTCACGACATATTCGGCGCCGCGGTAGATTTCCGTGTGGCCCTTCTGGCGGCCGTAGCCTTTGACTTCCGAGACCGTCATCCCGTGGATGCCCAGGCGCGTGAGCGCGTCGCGCACCTCATCGAGCTTGAAGGGTTTGATGACGGCAATGACGAGCTTCATGGCTTGCTTCCCCCCGGCGTGTTTGCGGCACGCCGACTCTGGTTTGCGCATCGCGTTGACGGCGACAGGGCCGGCGCCGAGCCATGCGCAGAAAAAATCCGCCCGGCTGGGACCGGTACGGGCTGATCTGCATAAGCTAGCGACAGGGGGCCTAAAGTTTAAGCGGTAATATTGCCAAGCCCACAGGCAGCGCGCTGCATTAGCGGGCAAACTAGGTCAATAATGCTGTCTTATCTGGCCTTTGGCGTACCGGCGATGCCGAGCTCTTCGATGATCTGAGGCAATACCGATCGCGCCTGGCGGACCGTCATCCCCGGGCTGATTCGCGGGTCGTAGAGCATTGTCAGCAGCGCGCGGTCGTAGCCCGTGAGATAGCCGACCATCCGCTTCTGGTTGAGCGTGGTCCACGGATTGTGCTGGTCGTGGTTCGACAACCCGAAGGCGTGCAGCAATTCGTGGTAGGCGCAGTCCAGAAAAACATCGTCGCCCTTGTCGACAATAATGAACGAGACGGAGTGCACGATTTTTCCGTCGGCGGTTGATTTCACGCTGGTCATGCATTGCGGATCAGTGCGCGTAACGAACGTCCTCGCAATCCTGGCGCCGAAGGCCGCCTGCAACGCGGATTGAAAATCCTTCTCGTCGATGAGCCGCAGCTCGATATCGGCCGACTCCGCCGATGTCTCACTCAGACGCAGGGCCGGCACCGCGCGCGCGTAGTCACCGATGACACGCGCCATCGCGGCACGGCGATCGACGGTGCCGCCACCCGTGACATGCACAGTGATGGCATGATCGAAGCGGCGGATGCCGGTCGGCCGGGCGCCGATGCGCAGATCGGATCCAAACGCGAGCGCGAGAAATCCGCGCGAAAGCTCGGCCGCGGAAAATTGTGTGTACTGGGCCGGCGCGCCTTCGAACGCGCCGGGCGGCGCCGGCTGACGGTCCGATGCGGCGAACGCGCCCGACAGCATCGCAATCAGAACACAAGAGGCCGCAAGCAACCGCTGCATAGCCGTTTCAAGTCTCCCGTCGCTGGCGGACCAGGCCTTCCTGCGCCACCGAAGCGACCAACGTGCCGTCACGCGTAAATATAAGTCCGCGCGCGAAGCCCCGTGAACCGTGCAGATTGGGCGAATCCTGCGCATAAAGCAGCCATTCATCGGCACGAAATGGCCGGTGCAGCCACAGGGCGTGGTCGAGACTGGCAGCCATGAATTCTTTCTCGAACAAGGTACGTCCGTGCGGCGCGAGCGCTGTATCGAGCAGCATCATGTCGGAAGCGTAAGCGAGCACGCACTGATGGATGGCAGGAAGATCCGGCAATTTTCCCGTCGTGCGAATCCAGATATTGAACTGACCACCGGGAATTTTCTTGCCGAGATAACGTTCGAACTCGACCGGCCGAAATTCGATTGGCCGCTCGCGCTCGTAGTAGCGGCGCACGGGATCCGGCATCGTCGGCAGCAACTTCTCGCGCATGTCGGCGTCGCTCGGCAATTTTTCCGGCGGCGGCACGTCCGGCATCTTGGCTTGATGGTCGAGACCCGGCTCGTCGGTGTGAAACGACACCAGCATCGAGAAAATGGGATGCCCGTGCTGCCGCGCGGTCACGCGCCGCGTCGTGAAACTCTTGCCGTCACGCATGCGGTCGACGTCATAGATGATCGGAACTTTGGGATCGCCGGGCAGCAGGAAGTAGGCGTGTAGGGAATGCGGCGGCCGACTTTCGACCGTCCGCACCGCGGCGACCAGGGCCTGGCCGATCACTTGTCCGCCGAAAACCCGCTGCCAGCCGACTTGCGGCGAACGGCCGCGGAACAGATTCTCTTCCAGCGGCTCGAGATCGAGAATAGTGAGCAAATCCTGGACGGCGGACGTCATGGCAAGGGCCTGGGATGGGTCAAAAGAGGCTTCTCAACCTGCTATGCTGCGGCGAGTTTTACAAGGAAGACGCATGAATAAAGGCGATTCCATACGTCAGCGGGCGGACTTGGTTGTCGGCGGCGCCGGCTTTGCCGGTCTGGCGCTGGCCATCGCGCTCCGTCAGGCGCTGGGCCAGGCGTTCAGCGTAACGGTCGTCGACCCCGGACTCGCGCACGCTACGTCAAAGGACCCGCGCGCCTCCGCGATAGCCGCCGCTGCCCGGCGCTTGTTCGAAGCGATCGAGGTTTGGGATGCGGTGGCGGCCGATGCACAGCCAATTCTCGATATGGTGGTGACCGATTCAAAACTCGACAACGTCGTGCGCCCGACATTCCTCACGTTTGGCGGCGAGGTCGAGGCGGGTGAGCCGTTCGCGCACATGGTCGAGAACCGGCATCTGGTCGATGCGCTGGTGGCAAAGGCGAAAGAACTCGGCATCGATTTGCGCGCGGGTTCGGTGACCGGCTTTGAGAATACGGGCCGCACAATTGACGTTGCGCTTGCCGATGGCGAAACAATCTCCGCCCGTCTGCTGGCTGGTGCCGACGGCGCCCGGTCGCAAATCCGCGAACATGCGGGGATCGCCACGCATGGCTGGAACTACGATCAGTCGGCGATCGTCACGACGGTCGCGCACGAGCGCGATCACAACGGCCGCGCGGAAGAGCATTTCCTGCCTGCCGGCCCCTTCGCGATCCTGCCGCTCACCGGAAAACGCTGTTCGATCGTCTGGACTGAAGATACGCGTGAAGCCGAGCGGATCATTGCGCTGCCGGACGATCAATTCCACGCTGAACTCGAAAAGCGTTTTGGATTGCAACTCGGCGATATCGCCGTTGCGGGGCCGCGCCGGGCTTTTCCATTGGGCCTGTTCACGGCGCGCCGGTTCATCGCTGACCGGCTCGCGCTGATCGGCGATGCCGCGCATATCATTCATCCGATTGCGGGGCAGGGGCTCAACATGGGCTTGCGCGATGTCGCGGCGCTGGCCGAAGCAATTGCCGATGCGGCGCGCCTCGGGCTCGATATTGGCGCCGTCGACGTGCTCGAACGTTATCAGCGCTGGCGGCGCTTCGACACAATGACGATGGGTGTGGCGACTGACGGGCTGAACCGGTTGTTTTCCAATCACTCGGATGTGCTGCGGCTTGCGCGCGACATCGGGCTTGGCGTCGTCGAACGCATGCCGGCGCTCAAGCGCATGTTTATTCGCGAGGCCGCCGGATTTACCGGCGATGTGCCCAAGCTGCTGAAGGGTGAGGCGTTGTGATCTCTGCTGTCGTCCCGGCCTTCGCGGGGACGACAAATGATGTGCATCCGCCAGTAGACTGGCAGCTCGAGACTACTCGAGCAAGCGCCGAACGATCGCGTCGATATGAACGCCGGCGCAATCGATCATCGGAAATCCGGCATTGTTTTCCGTGAACACCGGCGAGAGATCGGTGCCGGCGATCAGCACAGCCTGCGCACCGTCACGTGTAACGAAAGTCTGCGCGAGTTTGCGCAATTCATCCGCTTGCGTGTCCGAACCGCGCCCCGACACGAAGTCCGTATAGATGCGGTGAATCCGGTCAATTTCATCCGCCGGAGGCATGACCACTTCGATGTCGTGCATGCACCCGAACATGCGGGTTTCGATGGTGAAGCGGGTGCCGAGGAGGGCGATACGCTTCAAGCCCCGCCCGCGCACCGCGCTCGCGACTTCGGTCAGCATATTGACGAGCGGTAGTGGTGACAGCGACACAAGTCGGTCGGCGCAGATGTGCGGCGTGGCAGCAACGATCGCCGTGACCTCCGCACCGCCCGCCGCCAGTTGGGTGACAAGCCCCGCGAGATAGCGTGCGAGACCGTCAAAATTCTTTGCAGTCACTTCGGTGTAAACGCGTTGAACATCGGCATGGGCGATCAGCAGGCGCGGTATGCGCGCCCGCCTTTCGTGTGCAGCGATGAGCTCGCGATAGTAATGAACGGTTGCGCCCGGACCGAGGCCGCCGATCAGGCCGAGGCAGCGGCCTTCTTTCGCGGTTGCGTTCAAGACAGCGGCACGCTGCCGACGTGATCCTGGAATGCCTTGCGGCTGGAAATCTGCGCATACCAGCGATCCAGGTTCGGCATTGACGGCCGATCCGGCACCAGTTGCACGAAGCGGTAGCACATGACGCCGACCGGAATGTCGCCATAGGAGAAGGCGTCACCGGCGAGGAATTTTGTTTTCGCCAGTTGCGCATCCATGATCTGCATCGCTGCGGTAGTTTTTTCCTGCGATGTCTTTATCGCAGCCATGTCGCGTTTTTCCGCCGGCGTGCGGATAAGGCCCCAGAAGGCAGCGAAGATCGCGGGCCCGACGACCGACAGCTGCCAATCCATCCATTGGCTGGCAAGCGCGCGTTGTTTCGGGTCCTTCGGTTCGATGACGCCGCTTTTGTCATGCTTGCCGGCGAGATAGCGCACGATGGAATTGGATTCCCACAGCGTGAAGCCGTCTTCTTCTTCCAGCGTCGGGACCAGGGAATTTGGATTCATCGCCAGATAGGCTGGCTCTTTGGTTTTGCCGAATGTGCCACCGACGTCGATGCGTTCGTGTTCGAGCTTGAGCTCCCCGACCGCCCACATGGCTTTCTGCACGTTGGACGAGGTTTTGCGGCCCCAGATCTTGATCATTGCGTTCGCTCCCTATTTCTTTGCGCTTGTTTTTAGCTTGTCATGGCCGGGCATAGCTGTCCAAAGGACGGCGTCGCTTTGCTCGCCTATGTCCCGGCCATCCCGACAAGGAAGGCACGGCCCTACTCACCTAAGCGAGATCGCCGGAACAAGTCCGGCGATGACAAATCGAAAATTCGTGGATTCGCCTACTCCAGCTTTCGCGCTTCTTCCGGCAGCATGATCGGAATGCCGTCGCGGATCGGATAAGCGAGCTTGGCCTTGCGGGAGATCAGCTCTTGTTTTGTGGGGTCATATTCCAGCGGGCCCTTGGTGAGCGGGCATACCAGGATTTCCAGTAGCTTCGGATCCACGCTTCCGGTGGGCCGTTCGGTGGGCGGGACAGTCGACATGCAATAGACTCCCGAGCGGTTCGCAGGTTTATAGCATGGCGATAGGCACTCCCGGTCATCATCCGGGCGAAAGCGTTTCGAGGGAGGCCCGGGATCGCTGCACCGGACTCTCGATGGGCTGCGGCGTATGGGTCCCCGCTTTCGCGGGGACGACAGCCGGGCATCACTGCAGCTGTGGCTCGCCTTCGGTGTTTTTCTTGGCGAGTTCGATTTCGGTGATGGCGATCAGGATTTCGGCGCGCGTCTTCAGGTCGGGGGCTTCAAGGAGCGCCTGTTTTTCCGCCGTGCCATAAGGCGACATCATGGAAAGTGCGTTGACCAGCGCTTCATTGGGGGCCTTTTCGATTCCTTCCCAGTCGGCCTTGAGATCATTGGCCTTGAGAAAATTGGTCAGTGCGGCGAGCAGCGCTTTGCGGTCGACGGCGTTTTCCCCTTTGCGCGCAATGAAATCGTCGGCGAACGGCGCGTAGGTCACGCGGCATTGCCGGTACTGTGTTGCAACTTTGAGTTCCTCTTCAATGCGGAAGCGCGCGACGCCGGTCAGTTCGAGCAAATAGCGCCCGTCGCCACTTTCCGCGAGCTGGGTCATGCGGCCGACACAGCCGATCTTGTAGAGTTGCGGTTTGTCGGCTGCGCCGCCGTGCGCAACATCGGGCTGGACCATGCCGATAAGCCGATGTCCGTCACGCAGCGAGTCATCGACCATCGCGAGATAGCGCGGCTCGAATATATTGAGTGGCATCTGCCCGCGCGGCAACAACAGCGCGCCCGGCAAGGGAAAGACCGGGATGACGCCGGGCATTTCGATCGGTCCACGGTATTGGGCGTTCATCGGCATCTTCGCTTCACTCTCACCTCGGTGCCGTTGCCAGGGCGGACCTCTAGGAGAACAAGATCGAGGACAGGCGTTTCCGCCCTTCGATGGTCGCGGGATCGGTGACGCCCCACGCTTCGAAGAATTGCACGAGTTGTTTGCGCGCGCCGTCGTCGTTCCATTTGCGGTCACGCTTGACGATGTCGATCAGGTGATTAACGGCGTCCTCGCGTTTCCCATTGGCGTTGAGCGCCACGGCAAGATCGAAGCGGGCTTGATGATCGAGCGGATTTGCCCTCACTTTTTCTTCGAGCTCCGCCAGCGGACCGATGGACTTGGCTTGCTCGGCGACATCGAGCGCGGCGCGCGCGGCGGCGACCGCTGCTTCGTTGTGTTTGGCTTCGGGCACGAGCGCGAGCGTCTGCTTGGCCTGCTCGAGTGCGCCCGTGTCGACATAGCATCGCGTGAGGCCGGCGAGCGCGTGAACATTGGCGCCGTCTTCGGCGAGTAATTGCGCATAGAGTTCAGCGGCGCCGGTGGCATTGCCTTCCGCCAGCGCCTGATCGGCGGATTTCAGTAAATCTTTTTCTTCAGCGCCGACCGCACCTTTGGTGATGCGCTCGAGGAACGCCGCGACCTGGCTCTCCGGCAGAGCGCCCATAAAGCCGTCGACCGGCTGACCGTTGGAAAAGGCAATCACCGCGGGGATCGACTGGATGCCCATCTGGCCGGGGATCGCCGGATGTTCATCGATATTCATCTTGGCGAGCTTGACCTTGCCCTTTGCGGCCTTCACGGCCTTTTCCAGGACAGGCGTGAGCTGCTTGCAGGGGCCGCACCAGGGCGCCCAGAAATCCACCAGCACTGGCTGGTGCTTGGATTCCTCGATCACATCTTTCATGAAGCCTTGTGTGGTCGTGTCCTTGACCACATCGGCCGCCGTCATTGCCCCGCCGTCCTGCAACATTTTTCGTCGTCCCTCTCCGCCATCAATGGTCCGAAAACCTAGGCTCGGTGCCGGATTAGATGGGTTATCGGGGAAGGTAACGCAATCATCAAGGCATGTTCGAGGCGCGGCCCGAAAGGCGTTCGATTCGCGGCATATGGCCGGTGGATTCGAGGAATTTTACCAGATCGTCACGCTTTATCGACGTCGTCATAATGTTCACAAGCGGATGATAATTCAGCGTTTCGTGCTCCATCATGGCGGCATCGAGCACGACGGTTACGCGGCCTTCGGTGTCGTTGATGAGCACCGAAAGGGGTCACCGAACCCGGCTCAACACCCAGCACTTCGCGCATCAAATCGGCCGAACCGAACGAAAATCGTCCGGTGGCGCCGAGCCGCCGGTGCAGGTCTTTCAGGTCGATCTCGGCGTCTTCAAGTGTAACCACCAGATAGATCGCGTATTTCTTGTCGCGCAGAAAAAGATTCTTGGTATGGCCGCCCGGAATTTGTCCGCGCAGGCTTCGTGACTGCTCGACCGTGAACAATGGTGGGTGTTTGACCGTGGAATACTTGATGCCAAGGGCATCGAGCGCCACGAATAGTTGATCGGGGGTTTTTGACATCACGCAATAATTGAGGCCGGTTGAGTGTTATTATGACGAGCCAATCAAAGAGGTAAAAGATGACACGCATTTTATTGATTGCCGGCGCCGCTATCGCCGCCATGACTTTCTATCCCGCGTCGTTTATTGCCGCACAGGCTGCCGAGGCCCCGTGGTGTGCAGTTATTTCCCTGGGACCGGGCGTGGTCTACGAAGATTGCCAATACCGCACATTCGAGGCTTGCCGTCCGGTTGTGCTGTCCGGCAATCGCGGGTTTTGCAATCAAAATCCGCGCTACGTCGGTCCGGTGGCGACCAAGCGCGCCAAGCGTCGTGTTCACGACTGACCGTCCGAACGTTTGCATCCCATAGGCTGGGATGTTCGCCGTCCCATCAATGGCTGCAAAGCCAAGAGTACTCCAAAGGAGGCTTAATATGTTGCGCCTCGTCCTGATGACCTTCGTGCTCGCCGCAATTGCCTGTGCCAACTTAAGTCCAGCCCATGCGTCCGAAGGGCCGTGGTGCGCGTTGCGCAATTTCGGCAGCGACCTGTCCGAAGACTGCCAGTTCCGCACATTTGAAGAGTGCCGGGTCACCGTGGTTGCGGGATTCCGGGGCTTCTGCAATCCAAATCCACGCTGGCAGGCCGAAGTTGCACCGCGCAAGCCCAAAAAGGGTTAAAGCCCTGCCGGTCGTCGTGGTTGCTTTTAGGCCTGCCTTTTGGCTATAGGAACGGCCTTGGCGGCCGATAATGCTTTTCGGCCAAATATCTAACGGATGCGGGTGTAGCTCAGGGGTAGAGCACGACCTTGCCAAGGTCGGGGTCGAGGGTTCGAATCCCTTCGCCCGCTCCAATACTTAACTCACTTCACCCCAGGCCAAACTGAATCGGCTGCGGTTGATGGCCGCGGATCGTGGCGCATCGTCGTGACGGCCTGGCCAACGCATGTCGCCTATTGTGCTTCCTCGGGCGCACGAAAAGGCGCTTCCGACGTAGACTGGAACTAAAGACCATCAACTCAATCGCGCGCGGCATCGGCTGGCATAGTCTTGCAATGATGGGGGTGCGACATGGCCGCAACTTTTGAAACACGCTTCCGAGATTTTCAGAAGCAATATGGCGACCCGATCCTGACGGCCCTTACAGTCCTTCTGCTGGTGTTGTTGTTTGTCGTCGCGCCGCTTCTGGCAACCGGACATATCGTTTTTCAAGTCTTCGGATTTTTGTTGGCGCTGGCGATCATCGCCGGCGCCGTCTTTTTGTCGGGAAGCACAGCCGCATTCATCGCGATGTCAATTGCGTTTGGCATGAATATAACGGCGGCTCTGCACAGGCTCAGCAGTCCTTCCGCGCTCGATATTCACCTCGTAGCGGGAGCGTGGTTGATCCTGGCGATCACGCTGGGCTGGGTGGTCGCTCGCCAGGTCTTCGCGGCGGGACGCGTGACGTATCATCGGATTGTCGGCGCGATCCTTCTGTATTTTCTGATTTCGCTGATATTCGTCGCGCTGTTCGCGATCGTCGGCCAGGCGGATCCGAAGGCTTTTTCCGGCATTGCGATCGACGACAACACGGCGCTCGCCAGCAACTTGATCTATTTCAGCTTCGTGACGCTGACTTCAACCGGCTACGGCGATGTGGTGCCGGTGCATCCGATCGCACGCAGCCTTTGCAATCTGGAATCCATCATTGGTCAGCTTTATCCAGCAATTCTGCTCGCGCGGCTGGTCACGCTGGAAATCGGGGATACGAAACCCGAGCGAAAACGGAAACGGGACAAAGCGCGATGATCGACATGGACCGTCTGCAAAGATCCTGGCTCATTTTGACGTTTGCCGCGCTGGCGGTGATTGTTCTGGCGGCCACCGTCTTCATTGTCGAAACGATGCCGCCCCGGACCGTCGTCATGGCAACAGGTGCCGAGGGTGGCGCCAATTACCAAATGGGTCTCCGTTACCGCGATATCCTGGCGCAATCCGGAGTTAGATTGCGGCTGGTACCGACAAGCGGCGGGCTGGAAAACCTGGCGTTGTTGAAAGACCCCAAGTCCGGCGTTGGCGTCGGGTTCATTCAGGGCGGCACGACCACCGAAAAGGAGTCGCCCGATGTGGAGTCACTCGGCACCGTATTTTACGAGCCGCTGTGGTTTTTCTTCCGGGGTGAACCTGGTGACGATATCCGAGCGTTGCGCGGTCAACGAATTTCAATCGGCCCGGAAGGAAGCGGGACACGCGCGCTTGCGCTCGAACTCATAAAAAGATTCAAGCTCGATACCGTCATTGGAGAAGTATCCGGGTTTACGCCGCAGGTGGCCGCCGACAAACTGATGGCGGGCGACATCGACGCCGCATTCATCGTAACCGCCTGGGATTCGCCGGTCGTCCAGCAGCTTATGGATGCCAAAGGCATCGCGCTCGCAAGCATCCTGCGCGCGGATGCCTACATCGCACACTATCCCTTTCTGAATAAACTCGTGCTGCCCGCCGGTGTCAGCGATCTTCTGAACAATCGTCCGCCGATCGATACCGTGATGCTGGCGCCGAAGGCGAGCCTCGCCGTGCGCGCGGACCTGCATCCCGCCATCCAGCATCTGCTGCTGACGGCCGCCCAGCAGATTCATTCGCAGCCTGGAATTTTCCAGAAAGCCGGGCAGTTTCCAGCCGCGGAATCGATTGATCTTCCTCTCAGCGATGAAGCGCAGCGTTTCTACAAACGAGGCCTGCCATTCCTCCAGAAATATCTTCCGTTCTGGGTCGCGACCTTGGTCGAGCGATTGCTCGTCGTGCTCCTGCCTTTGGCAGCCGTTCTGTACCCGATGTTCAGGTTCCTGCCGCAAATTTACGACTGGGCCATGCAGTCCAAAATCAGGCGCCTCTATGATGAGATGAGGGCGATTGAAAACGAGATGGAATTGCAGGGGGAAAAGAACGTCGACGCGATCGACGCAAGGCTTGAGGACCTGGGCCAACGCGCCAATCGGCTGTCACTGCCGAGGTCCTATGCAAGCATGGTGTATACGCTGCGCAGCCATATCAATCTCGTCCGCGGCCGCCTTATATCGGGCGTTCAAAAAAGTCCGCGTTGATTGAGCCGTGACACCCCGCTGGATTCCGGCCGCCTTTTTCAACCATAATATGACGCCGGGGCTCAACGCCGGCGCAAAACAATCGGGGAACAAAAATATGACCAAGGTGGTGCTCGCTATTCACTTGAAACGCGCGGCCTTCGCTTTTGCATTGGCGATGGCTTTCGTAGCACCCCGACCCGCGGCCGCAGAGGATTATCCCGCGCGCACCATCTCGCTGGTCGTGGCGTTTCCCGCCGGCGGCGGTGTCGACACGGTCGGCCGAGTCGTTGCGCAAAAGCTCACCGACGCGCTTGGCCAGCAGGTGATTGTCGTCAATCGTCCCGGCGCCGGTTCGGTCATCGGCACACGTGACGTCGCCAGAGCGCAGCCCGACGGCTACACGCTGCTTCTGCTGGTCACCGGTGCCGGCCTTCCGGAAGAACCCGGTTACGATATGGGCAAGGATTTCGCACCGATCGGCCTGATTGCTTCGGTTCCGATCGTCATCATGTCCAATCCGTCGGTGCCGGCGAAATCACTCGCCGAAGTGATCGCGCTCGCCAAGAAGGATGGCGACAAAGTCACCGTCGGAACGCCACCGGCGCCGACACTGAATTATTTTGGCGCCGAACAATTCAAGGCGATGACCGGCACCAAGATTACGATCGTCACCTATAAGGGGACGGGACCGCTCACCAACGATCTCGTCGGTGGTCATGTGATGATCGCGTTCAACACGCTCCCGCCGGCAATCGGCAATATCCAGGCCGGTACGCTGCGTGCCATTGCCGTCGGCTCACCGGGGCGTATGGCCGCGATCCCCAATGTCCCGACCATCGCCGAAGCCGGACTGCCGGGCCTCGAGATCGTGCAGTATTACGGCCTCGTCGCACCCGCCGGCACGTCGCAGCCGATCATCGACCGGCTGAACAAGGAGCTGCGCAAGATCGTGAGTTCGGACGACATGAAAAAGCGCCTGCTCGATGCCGGCGGCGATCCACTGCCGAGCACGCCCGCCGAATACGCGCAGAACATCCAGCGCGAAGAAGGCAAGTGGCAGGCGGTCATCAAGAAGCTCGGGCTGGTGATCAAGAACTGAGATAAATCCCGGACACCTCAATATCCGGCCGCCAAAGAGCCGCGCGTCCGTCTGTCGGCGGCACCGACCAGTCCGTCCGGCGTTATTTCAATGGAATTGGCAGACGAGAAAGATTGAGTCGGCAAAAGTTTGTGGCCGCGCGCCGTCAACGCGTCGAGCACCTCCGGCGCAAAACCCGGCTCAACATACACTTCTTCCGGTTGCCATTGCTGGTGCAGGCGAGGCGCGCTCACCGCTTCGCCGATCGGCATATGAAAGTCGATCACATTCACAATGACCTGAAGCACGGTGCTGATGATCCGGCTGCCGCCCGGCGAGCCGGTGATCAGGAATGGCTTGCCGTCTTTCAGCACGATGGTCGGGGTCATCGACGACAACGGCCGCTTGCCCGGACCCGGTAAATTGGCCGTGTAGCCGATGAGGCCGTACGCATTCGCGGTGCCGGGCTTGGCGGTGAAATCGTCGAGCTCGTTGTTGAGCAGGACGCCGGTGCCGTCCGCGACAAGGCCGAGACCATACGAGAAATTCAGCGTGTAGGTGTTCGACACGGCATTGCCGTCGCGGTCGATCACCGAAAAATGCGTCGTGTTGCGGCCTTCAAAATCGTCAGGCTTGCCGGGACGAATGTCGGCTGATGGCGTTGCGCGCTCGCCAATTTCCGAGCGCAAGGAGGCGGCGTAGGCCTTCGATAGCAGGCCGGCAACCGGCATTTTCACGGCGTCAGGGTCGCCCATGAAGGCCGCACGATCGGCATAAGCGCGCTTCATCGCTTCGATCATGTCATGCAAGGACTGCTCGCGGCTGAGTTTGGCGAGGTCGTATCCTTCGAGGATATTGAGCATCTCGATCAGATGCACGCCGCCCGATGAGGGTGGTGGCACGGAGATCACGTCATAGCCGCGATAGCGGCCACGCACGACCGCGCGTTCGACCGGACGATAGTTTGCCAGATCGTCTTTGGTGACGATGCCTCCGGCCTTGGTGACGGCGGTGGCAATCAGGTCGGCAGTGCGGCCCTGGTAAAATGCGCGCGGGCCGTCCTTCGCAATGGCTCGTAAGGTGTCGGCGAGGTCAAACTGGAGCAGCCTCTCACCTTCGCCATAAGGCCGGTCGCCATTGAAGAAAATCGACTTCGTCGCCGGCCAGCGCGCAAGGCGCTCGCGCGCGAGCGGCAGCGAGTCGGCGGTGTCGTCTTCAACCTGGAATCCGTTCTGCGCGAGATAGATTGCCGGCGCAATCAGGTCGGCGAGCGTGAATTTTCCCGAGCCGTATTTTTCGTGCGCCATCGCAAGACCGGCTACGGTGCCGGGGATGCCGACCGAGAGCGCGCTGTCGCGCGACTTTGCCGGATCCGCATTTCCCTGCGCGTCGAGAAACATCGTGCTGCTCGCTGCCGCCGGCGCAGTCTCGCGGTAGTCGATTGCGGTATCGCGATTGTCCTTGGCGAGGTGAATCACCATGAAGCCGCCGCCGCCGATATTGCCGGCGCGCGGATAGGTTACCGCGAGCGCGAAGCCCGTCGCGACGGCGGCATCAACCGCGTTGCCGCCACGATCGAGAATTCCGATTCCGATGCGGGCAGCGCGTTGTTCCTGAGCCGTCACCACGCCGCTATGCGCGCGGACCGTCTGCGCCGGTGCAATTGCCGGCGCGCGCGACAGTGGCGCAACTTGCGCGGTGGCGAGCGTGGTGAAGGCGAGGGCAACGATAGCGAGAAAGATTCGACCCATGAACTTTATTCCGCTCGTCCCCGCGAAAGCAGGGACCCAGTTGCGCCCGGCATAGATTGTATAGCTGGATTCCCGCTTTCGCGGGAATGAGCGACCCAAAGGCATGCGGCGCAAAAGGACCGTTACCGCGACTGGCCGTGATAGACCATGTTCGGCCGCATGTCGGTCGCCGACGCCACGCGGTTCGACATGTTGAAGAAGCCCGCAACGGCCGAAATGTCCCAAATGTCGCGATCGGTGAAGCCAACACGCCGCAGGCGCTCACGGTCGCCTTCCTCAACGCTCCAGGGTGATGCCGTCAGCTTGACCGCGAAATCCAGCATGGCGCGCTGGCGCTTGTTCAGCCGCGCAACGCGATAGTTCATCACGAGGTGCTCGCCGAGCAGCGGATTGCCGGAATATTGCCGGACTGCCGCACCATGCGCGGTGAGGCAATAGTAGCAGCGGTTCTGCGACGACACGGCCACCGCGATCATTTCGCGCTCGAGCTTGGAAAGACCAGAGTCGCCAAGCATCAAATCATTGTACATGGCGACGAATGTCTCGAGCTTCGCCATGTCGAAGGCATAGGCGGCAAGCACGTTCGGCACGAAGCCGAGCCGGTCCTGGCATTTCCGGAAATAGGCCGCCATCGCCGGCGACAATTTCACAGGTTCCAGATTGAGCCCGATCACCGGTACATCGTCGGCCGCCGCCGGCGCCGGCTTGAGCGGGATCGGCTTTGCGCCGGGCTTGTTGAGCGTCGGTTTGGCCGGGGAGGGCTTGGCCAGCGCTGCTTTCGCGGGCGCTGCTTTGCCGCCTTTGATGGCGTGCAGCATCGGCTTGTCTTTATTCGGCTTCGCGCTCGCCGCCTTGCCGGCGGTTTTGGCTGATCTATTGGCCTTGGGCATTTCCCCGTCCCTTAATTCACTGCTCACCCTGGGCCAGAGTACAATGTTATGCGTCGTCGCGATACGAGCCGCCGGCCGCTCTTTCGCCTTTCATATCAGACAGTTAACGGGCCTCTTTGAGCCGTCTGACGGCGGATTGTCACCACTGCGTCACCAAATGGTGTGTTGCTCTCGACGCACCTGCGCAGAACGTGAAGACTCCGCATTCGCCTCGACCGATTCTCTCTCGCGCATGATCCCGAAATGTGACGAACGGTTTTCGGACGGGGTGCTGCGCCTATGCTAAGCGCACGAGGTTCCATGCCCGTTGAGCTTCCCGCCAATGAGGAAGACCGCGCCGCTCGCGCCTTGATCGAGCAGGCCGGGAAAGCGCTGAGCCGACGGCGGCCGGAAATTTCCGCAAGCTTTGTCGCGCAACTCTATGGCCGCTCGGTACCCGAGGATCTGGTGCGATACGGCGCCGACGATCTCGCGGCGTTGGCCGAGCATGCATATGAATTCACGGCAACGCGGGAACCGGGCACGTCAAAGGTTCGTTGCGAAACCGTGCCGCTCACAGCGTCCGGCGAGCGCAAGTCGGTCTCGCTGATCGAAATCGTCAACGACGACATGCCGTTCCTGGTTGATTCCGTGATGGGGGAAGTTGCGGATCGTCGTCTCGACGTCCGTCTGGTTGCGCATCCGATTTTCAGCGTGCGTCGCGACGGCAACAAGCTGACGGCACTCGATGCCCCCGAGGCTGGAGGGAAGCGCGAGAGTTTGATCAGTATTCATCTCGCGCCGATCGCCGACGCTGCGGTGCGCGAAGAACTCGTGCGCGCGTTGGAAGTCGTTCTCGGCGAGGTGCGGCTGGCGGTGCAGGACTGGCGTGCCATGCGCGACCGCGTCGGCGGCATCGTGACCGAACTGAAGACCAATCCGCCGCCGTTGCCTGTTGACGAAATTGCCGAGGCGATCCAGTTCCTGCAATGGCTGCTGGCCGACAATTTCACGTTCCTCGGGGTGCGCGATTACACCGTCGACGGACAGGCGCTTGAGCCGGAGTTCGACAGTGCGCTCGGCATCATGCGCTCGCGCGAACTGCGCGTGCTCCGGCGCGGCACGGAGCTTCTCGAGTTTACGCCGGAAATCATGGCGTTTCTGAAGGAGCCGCGGCCGCTGATCGTTGCCAAGGCCAATATCCATGCCCGCGTGCACCGGCGCGTCTATCTCGATTACATCGGCGTGAAGCGTTTTGATGCGTCGGGCAATCTGGTCGGGGAACACCGCATCATCGGATTGTTCACGTCCACCGCCTATACGCGCACCGCGCACAGCATCCCGTATTTGCGCCGCAAGATCGCCGCGGTGGAGGAGCGCGCCGGATTCGATCCGAGCACGCATTCCGGCAAGGCGCTGGCCAATGTGCTGGAGCACTATCCGCGCGACGAGCTGTTTCAGATCGACGAAGACACGCTCTACAACTTCGCGCTCGCAATTCTTCAGCTCGACGAGCGGCCGCGCGTGCGCGTGCTGGCCCGGCGTGACCGCTTCGATCGCTTCGTGTCGGTTCTGGTGTACGTGCCGCGCGAACGATACGACAGCCACATCCGCGTCAAGATCGGTACATACCTCGCACGAGCATTCATCGGGCGGGTTTCCGCATTCTACCCGTATTTTCCTGATGAAGGCCCGCTGGTGCGCGTGCACTTCATTATCGGCCGATCAGGCGGCGCAACGCCCGCGGTCGATCGCAGCGTGCTGGAGAGCGAAGTCGAGTCAATCATCCGCACGTGGGGCGACGGATTGAACCAGGCGTTGGCGCTGGCCAACTCACCGGACAAGGCGCGCGCTCTCTTCGGTCGTTACCGGGACGCATTCTCCGACGGCTTCCGGGAAGCCTATGCGCCGGCGGTTGCCGCCAGTGACATCCGCGTCATTGAAGGGCTGTCCGAACAGCGGCCGCTCGGTGTCGACTTTCTTCACCGTCTCGAGGAAGACCAGCGGTCGGCCGGCCTGAAGGTGTGGAGTTTCGCGCGCCCGTTGCCGCTTTCCGAGCGCGTTCCGGTGCTGGAAAACATGGGTTTCCGCGTGGTGGACGAACGGACCTACCACATCGAGCCGCAGGGCAGCGCCGGCGTCTGGTTCCACGACATGTTGCTTGAGCGCGCCGATGGCGGCGTGATCGCGCTCGACGAGGGCAAGTCACTGCTGGAAACCGCCTTCCTGATGGTGATGAGGGGTGCGGCCGAGAACGATGGTTACAATGCACTCACGCTGCAGGGCGACCTCGCCTGGCGGGATGTTGCGCTGATCCGCACGCTGTCGCGGTTCTTGCGGCAGATTCGCGTACCTTTTTCGCAGGATTACATGTGGTCGACGCTGGTCAAGCACGCCGGCATTGCTGCCGATATCGTCGACCTGTTCCACGCCCGCTTCGATCCGCGCGCGGATGCCGGCCGGAACGAAAAACAGAGCGCGATCGGCGCGCAGATCGAAGAGAAATTGCAGGCGGTTGAAAGTCTGGACGAGGATCGAATCCTCCGCCGCTTTATCAACGCTGTTCAGTCTGCGATCCGCACAAATTACTACCAGATCGACAAAGACGGTCAGCCGAAGCCGCTGATCTCGATCAAGTTCGAAAGCCGCAAGCTCACAGACTTGCCGCTGCCGCGGCCGCTCTATGAAATTTTTGTCTATTCGCCGCGCGTGGAAGGCGTGCATATGCGCTTCGGCAAGGTCGCGCGCGGCGGCATCCGCTGGTCCGACCGTCCGCAGGATTTCCGCACCGAGATTCTTGGGCTGGTAAAGGCGCAGCAGGTCAAGAACGCAGTGATCGTGCCGGTCGGCGCCAAAGGCGGCTTTGTGCCGAAGCTGATGCCAAAGGGTGCGACACGCGAAATCGTGCAGGCCGAAGGCATCGCGACCTACAAGCTGTTCATCTCGTCGCTGCTCGACATAACCGACAACATAGCTCCGGACGGCGCGATTATTCCGCCCGCCGATGTCGTTCGCCACGAAGGCAACGATCCCTATCTGGTCGTTGCCGCCGACAAAGGCACCGCAACTTTTTCCGATATCGCCAATTCGATTTCGGTCGAACACGACTACTGGCTTGATGATGCCTTCGCATCGGGCGGATCGGCCGGCTACGACCACAAAGCGATGGGCATCACCGCGCGCGGCGCGTGGGAATCCGTCAAACGTCATTTCCGCGAGATGGACGTCAATATCGGCACGACGCCGTTCAACGTGGTTGGCGTCGGCGACATGTCGGGCGATGTTTTCGGCAACGGGATGTTGCGCGAGGATACGATCCGGCTGCTGGCCGCGTTCGACCATCGCGATATTTTTATCGACCCGGATCCCGATCCGAAAGCGAGCTTTGCCGAGCGCAAGCGCATGTTCGCGCTGCCGCGATCGAGCTGGCAGGACTATGACAAAGGACTGATTTCCAAAGGCGGCGGCGTCTACCCGCGCGCGTCAAAGGAAATCCGGTTGAGCGCCGAAGCGCGCAAGCTGTTCGGCGTCGCGGAGGCCGTGACGCCACAGGAGTTGATGAAGGCCATCCTGAAGGCAAAAGTCGACCTTTTGTTCTTCGGCGGCATCGGAACCTACATTCGCGCGTCGAATGAAGGCGATGAGGCGGCAGGCGACCGTGCCAATGATTCCATTCGCATCACCGGCGCGGATCTCAATTGCAAGGTGATCGGCGAGGGCGCCAATCTCGGCATGACCCAGCGTGGGCGCATCGAGGCGGCCCAGCACGGCATCCGGCTCAACACCGATGCCATCGACAATTCCGCCGGCGTCAATACCTCCGACGTCGAGGTCAACATCAAGATCGCGCTCAGCGGGCCCGTGCGCTCGGGCGCGCTGACAGTTGATGCGCGCAATGTGTTCCTTGCGGAAATGACCGATGAAGTCGCGCGGCTGGTTTTGCGCAACAATTATCAGCAGACGCTGGCGCTCTCGATGGCGCAGCGCCGCGGCCTCGAAGATCTCGGCTTTCAGCAGAGACTGATGCAGACACTTGAAGTGCGTGGGGAGCTTGATCGCGGCGTGGAGTTTTTGCCGGACGAGATGGCGATTGCCGAGCGGCGCAAGCGCAATGCCGGCCTGACGCGGCCCGAGCTTGCGGTGTTGCTCGCCTATGCCAAGCTCTCGCTCTACAACGAATTGCTCGACAGCAAGATGCCCGACGATCCCTATCTCGGCCGCGAACTGGGTCGTTATTTTCCCAAGGAAATGTCGGAGCGTTACGCCGATGCGCTGCATACCCACCGGCTGCGGCGCGAGATCATTGCGACCCAGCTGACGAATTCAATGATCAACCGCGGCGGCGCCACGTTGATTGTCCGCATTGCGGACCAGACCGGGGCCGCGCCGCCTGCAATCGCGGCAGCCTTTGCGGCGGTTCGCAACAGCTACGATCTCATTGGCCTCAATGGCGAAATCGACGCGCTCGACAACAAAATCGCCGGCAAGGTGCAGCTCGATCTTTACACCGCGGTGCAGGACCTGCTGCTCGACCGGCTGGTCTGGTTCCTGCGCAATGTGGACCTGACCCAGGGTCTCGAGAAGATTATCGGCCATTACCGCGAGGGAATTACGCAGGTCACGGCAGCGCTCGATGGCGCGCTGTCGAAGTCCAGCCGCTGCTGCCCGTGAAACGCGGGGCGGCGAGCTCGCCAAGGCGGGCGTTCCCGAAGCGCTCGCGCGTCAAATGGCGAGCCTGCCGGTGTTGAAGGCCGCGCCTGACATCGTTCTGGTGGCGGATCGTGCCGGCAAGCCCGTCAATGAGGTGACCGCGACCTATTTCGCAACCGAAGCCTTCTTCCAGCTGGACCAGGTTGCCAGCGCGGTGCCGACTATCGTGGTGTCGGATTATTTCGACCGGCTGGCACTCGATCGCGCCCTCGACTCCATCGGCGATGCCGAGCGGCGGCTGACGGCAGCCATGGTCGGAAACGGCCACGCGGGGGCGGGCGCGGTGGAAGAATGGGTTCGCCCAAGACAGGCCGAGGTCGAGCGGATCCGCTCGGCGATCCACCAGATTGCCGGGTCGGGGCTTACGCTGTCGAAGCTGTCGGTTGCGGCGAGCCTGCTGGGCGATCTGGCAAGGCAGTAGTTCGCCCGCTAGTGCCTGAAATGGCGCGTGCCGGTGAACACCATTGCAATGTTGTGCTGGTCGGCCGCTTCGATCACCTTCGCATCGTTCACCGAACCGCCGGGCTGAATCACCGCCGTTGCGCCGGCCTCGATCGCCACCAATAGACCGTCGGGGAACGGGAAGAATGCATCGGACGCCACCACCGAGCCTTTGGTGAGCGATGCCGGAAGCTTTGCTTCCTTCGCTGCATCTTCCGCCTTGCGTGCGGCAATGCGCGCTGCATCAATGCGGCTCATCTGTCCTGCGCCGATGCCGACGGTCGCGCGGCCCTTGGCATAGACGATGGTGTTCGACTTTACGTGCTTGGCGACGCGGAAAGCGAACCGCAAATCAGCGAGCTCGGCTTCGCTCGGCGCGCGTTTCGTGACGGTCTTGAGCTGCATGTCGTCCACAACGGCATTGTCGCGCGACTGCACCAGCAGCCCGCCGGCGACGGATTTTACGGTGAGACCCATGGCGCGCGGATCGGGCAGCCCTCCTGTGATGAGGAGCCGCAGATTCTTCTTCGCGGCCACGATCTTGACGGCTTCATCGGTTGCTTCCGGCGCGATGATCACCTCGGTAAAAATCTCGGTGATCGCCCTCGCCGCTTCCGCGTCGAGTTTTTGATTGAGCGCCACGATGCCGCCGAAGGCCGACGTTGAATCGCAGGCCAGCGCCTTGCGATAGGCATCGATGAGATTTGCGCCTTCGGCCACGCCGCAAGGATTGGCGTGTTTCACGATCACGCAAGCGGCCGTGCGCTTGGGGTCGAATTCGGCCACGCACTCGTATGCGGCGTCGGTGTCATTGATGTTGTTGTAGGACAGCTCCTTGCCCTGCAACTGGCGCGCCGACGCAACGCCAAAGCGTTCACCCGGCGCCCGATAGAAAGCGGCGCTCTGGTGCGGGTTCTCGCCATAGCGCAAAGGCTGGATCAATCTGCCGCCGAAGGCGCGATAATCCGGGGCTTCATCGTGCAATGTCTCGGCAAACCAGTTCGATATGGCCGCGTCGTAGGCGGCGGTGCGCGCATAGGCTTTGGCTGCAAGCCGCTTTCGCAGCTCGAGTGACACCATGCCTTTGTGCCGCGCCATTTCGTCGAGCACTTTTTCGTAGTCGGTGGGTTCGACCACCACGGTCACGTCGCCGTGGTTTTTGGCAGCGGCGCGAATCATCGCCGGGCCGCCGATATCGATGTTCTCGACGCAATCGTCGAACGCGGCGCCTTTCGCAACGGTCGCCTCGAACGGATAAAGATTTACCACCAGCAAATCGATCGGCTTGATGTGGTGCTGCTCCATCGCGGCGGCGTGCTCTCTGTTGCCGCGGATTGCCAGCAGGCCGCCATGCACCTTCGGGTGCAGCGTCTTGACCCTGCCGTCCATCATTTCGGGAAAGCCGGTAAGCTGCGAGACGTCAATCACGTCGAGCCCGGCATCGTTCAGGGTCTTGGCCGTCCCGCCGGTGGACACGAGCTCGACGCCGTAGCCGGCAAGTTGTTTTGCGAAATCGATCAGCCCGGCCTTGTCGGATACCGACAGCAAGGCCCGGGTGATGCGGCGCGGATGGCTGCTCATGATGCACGAGCTAGCATATCAAGCGGGCCAAAGTGTATTCGCGAATGCGGCTCCCGAGCGGGGCATCCACAAGCATCGATCCTAAAGCGGTAATTCCGGCTCATAGGCCCGGTCGGGACGCGCGCCGGGCGTCGCGGGCGGTGTGTGACGGAAGCTCCAGCGCACCGCAGGCTGGCTGGCCACGTGGCCATAGATCACGATCTGCACCGTCCGGCGTGGACCGTCGGTCCCCGCAAGATACACGCTTTCCTCGATCTGAACGGCATCGGCCAAGGTTGCAAAGGTCCACAGTTCGCGGTCGCTGAGCAGCAGGATCACGCCGCGTCCATCGGCCAGCCGGCTTGCCTTGATCGCGGGGTGCAAGTGAAACCGGATGGCGTATTCGTCCCCGGCACGCTCGGACAATGTGTTGCCGGCCGCTGCCGTGAAGCTGTCTTCGCCATCGAGCGTGCGGCCGTCGGCACTGAGCCGGATCGCCCGGGTATGAATGACGCCGCAATCACCGGCGTAGCCGTCATGCGAGGCGCGCAACATCACGCCGCCCGCCGGTGTTTCGCGTTCGATCGGCACATGGCGCGGCCCGGCGATGATGGGCATGCCGCCCAGCAGCCGCCGTGCCGCGTTCGATTCCAGAAAGCGGCAGGACGACCTCTCGTTAAGCGTCACAGTCGAATGTGCAGGCGTCGCCCGCGCCACCTGCCGCCAGTTTTCCTTGTTCACCGCCGGCAATCCGCAATTGATGACGAGCCGGTGGAGTTTCCATGACAGCTCGAACGACAGGCAGCCGGCATGCGCTTCCTGGCTCAGGACCACGGGCGGCGGCCGGCCGGTATCCATCAATAGTGCGGTCTGGCCGGCATCGATGCGCTGGTAGCCGGAATGTGGCGCGTTCGATACCGGCGTGCCACGCGCATCATCATAGGCGAGCACTGTGGCCAGCAGGTCGACCGGCGTCGGTCCCATGCCGTTGAACTGCGCGAAATTTCCGTCGCCGTGCCGGAAAAACCGCAACATCGGCATGATGCGGTCAATGGCATTGTTGAGTGCCTGCGGCGGTTGTAGCTGCCGCGCGGAGAACAACTGGCGCAACGGCAGCAGGTCGGCCAGCAGTTCAATCAGCGCGCCAGGATTGCGGCTGACATGCCCGCCGTCGGGCAGAATCTGTTTACGCAGTTCTTCGATCAGGCGGCGCACGCTCGTGCGAAGATGGCCGGACTGACCCTGCATGCAAAGCGTCGCATAGGTGAGCGCGATCACCGCTTGCAGCCGCGGCAGACCATCGCGTGATTCATTCAGGCTCCGGCGCAGATAGCGCACCTGCCGCGACAGGCTGCGGATGAAGCGGCGATAAAACCGCGCGTCGGCATCCTGCAGGACGAACGGCGCCTGGCTGAGCCAGCAGATGATCCGCCGCGAGAGAATATCGGGACGCCAGCCGGTCTGGTGCCAGCCACCCTGCATATTGATCCAGTCGTCGATCAAGGAGCGGGCATTGGCACGCGTAATTGCGGAATCGGCGGCGCGCAGGTGGCGCAGCCAGACGAATCCAAGCAACGTCACGGCCCACTCTTCGGATGGCGGATTCATTTCGAAGGGCGACCTGCGATCGCAGATCACGACTTTGCCGGCGAAAGCAAATCTTCCGGAATAAATTTCGCTGGCGCGCGTGGCGTCCGCGGTGCGCAAGTCCTGGGGTGCAATGACCAGACGGTCGGTCTTGGTTGCACCGAATTGCCAGCGCAGCAGCGGATGCACCTTGAGACGGCCAAGGAGGCTACGTAATGCGCGGCGCCCGATGAGCACGGAGAGCCTGGCTCGCTCCGCGACCGAAACCCGCATCATCAAATCGCTCGTCCCCTGTCGCGCGTCCCCATCCATACGCGCTGGCCACACGATAGCGAAGGGTCGGGGAACGGCCAATATGCCAATCCTGACCGTGGATTAGGCCATTTTTCGGGTCAGCCGGGCCGCATAAAAGCCATCCAGGCCACCCCAGCGCGCGTCCGAATCAGGGAGATGAAACGGCAATGTCCGCAGGTCGCCGTCCGCGGTCACGAAATCGGAGTGACCAAACACATCCTGCGGCGAAATCGGGTTGCGTTCGACGCGCGGGTCGCGGGCCAGCAAGGCCGCAATCTGGTCTTCGCCCTCTTCGGGCTCGAGTGAGCAGACGCAATAGATGCATGTGGCTCCCGGCTTGAGCAAATCGATCGTCCGATCGAGGAGCCGCTGCTGAATTGACGTGAGTACGGGAATATCGGCTTCATTCTTGAGCCAGGGAATGTCCGGATGACGGCGGATCGTGCCAGTGGAGGAGCAAGGTGCATCGAGCAGCACCGCATCGAACGGTCCTGCCTGCCATTCCATGGCGTCGGCGGCGACGGTCTCGACTTCGAGGGCAAGCCGCGCAAGATTCTCGCGCAGGCGGTTGAGGCGCGCGGGCGAGCGGTCGACGGCGGTCACGCGGGCGCCGGCGTGTGCAAGCTGTGCCGTTTTGCCGCCGGGCGCCGCGCACAAGTCGGCAATCGCCTTGCCCCGCACATCGCCCAACAATCGCGCCGGCAAAGCCGCGGCGGCGTCCTGCACCCACCAGGCGCCCTCTGAAAATCCCGGCAGCAGCGAAATCGCGCCATGCGCCAGTGTGCGCACGGTTCCGGTCGGCAGCACGCGGCCGCGCAGCCGCTCGGCCCAGGACTCGGCATCGCTTTTTACCGTGAGGTCGAGCGCGGGTTCATGACCGTTGGCTGCCGCGATCGCCCGCGCGGTCTTCGACCCATAGGTCTTGCTCCAGCGCTCGATCAGCCATTGCGGCGTGTCGCGCGAGACATCGCCGGCTTGCGCAGCTGAGGCCTGCGTGACGCGGCGCAACACGGCATTGACGAGGCCGGCATAACGTCCGGCACGCCGGTCGGCTTGCGCCAGCCGCACCGACAGATCGACCGCGGCATGGTCGGGAACTTCAAGCCACAGAATTTGCGCGGCACCCAGCAGCAGGATGGTTTCCGCACGCGGCGCATCAGAGGGAAATCCTTTTTCGAGAAATCCGCCGACCATATGACGCAAGGTGCCGAGGCGCCGCAGCACAGTGGCGACCAGCCGGCGCGTCAGCGCACGGTCGCGGTCAGCCAGCGCGGGAAGGCCGGGATGGGCGTTTTTGCCGGACAGGAGATCGTCGAGCGCAATTCGCCGCCGCAGAACGCCGTCGAGAATATCGGCGGCGATTCTTCGAGCGGCGAGGCCGGGAACTTCCGGCTGGGGGGAAGTGCGCGGACGCGCCATACCCGGATAGTTGCCCATAAATTGTGTCCAGGTCGCGAAGTTCGAGGAAAAAACTTCAGCAGCACACAGCTTTAGCTGGACGGGATCGCAGCGCTGATTGCGGCGCTCAACAGTGCAACGAAAGATTGTACAGGCAGGAAATGCGATATGGCGCGTGCGGACTACTGCTCGACGACGACCGGCGTGCCGATGCTGACCAGGCGATAGAGTTCACGGATATCGCTGTTGTACATGCGGATGCAGCCATGGGAGACGAACCCGCCGATGGAAGACGGCCGGTTGGTCCCGTGGATGGCGTATTCGCCACCCCGCAATGTCAGCGCGGCATCGCCCATCGGGTTGTTGGCGGCACCGCCGGGAATCACCTCGGGCAAATTCGGGTTTTCACGGCGAATCATGTCGGGTGGCGACCAGGCCGGGCGCACGAATTTGCCTTCGACGCGCGCGCTGCCAGTCCAACTCATGCCGGCGCGGCCGACGCCGACCGGAAAACGCAATGCGCGGTCGCCATCGATGACAAAATACAGACGGCGTTCACTGGTCTTCACCACAATCGTGCCGGGTGCGAAACCGGAAAAAGCGACGACATTGCGCGTGACGGCGCGCGCGTCAGGTGGCCAGGCAATGGCCGCCGCAATGATCATAAAGAGAGCGGTACGCCGCAGCAGCGGATTCATGATGTCTGGCCCCGAGGCGATAAGTCGCCGCAATATTAAGGCGCTGCGGGGCAGGTGCGGGCGAAAGCTCGAAACAGCGTAAATTAAGAATAAGAGGCCGCTCGCCGGCCTCGAATTCGAAACGCCAGGAAGCTCACGCGCCCGCTTTTGCGGCCTTTTTGTTCTGGCGGTTGCTGACCAGATCATCGACGACGGCCGGGTCGGCCAGCGTCGAGGTGTCGCCGAGGTTGCCGAACTCGTCTTCGGCGATCTTGCGCAGGATTCGCCGCATGATCTTGCCCGAGCGCGTCTTCGGCAGCCCGGGCGCAAATTGGATCAAGTCGGGTGAAGCGATTGGTCCGATTTCCTTGCGCACCCAGCCGACAAGCTCCTTGCGCAACTCTTCGGTGGGTTTTTCGCCGGCCATCAAGGTCACGTAGGCGTAGATGCCCTGGCCCTTGATGTCGTGCGGATAACCGACAACCGCGGCTTCCGAGACTTTCGGATGCGCGACCAGTGCGCTTTCGACTTCGGCAGTGCCCAGACGGTGACCGGCGACGTTGATCACATCGTCGACCCGGCCGGTGATCCAGTAGTAGCCGTCTTCGTCACGGCGGCAGCCGTCGCCGGTGAAGTACTTGCCCGGGTAGGTCTTGAAGTAGGTGTCGACGAAACGCTGATGATCGCCATAGACGCTGCGCATCTGTCCCGGCCAGGAATCTGAAATGCACAGATTGCCGCTGGTGGCGCCGTTCTGCACCTTGCCTTCGGCGTCGACGATCTCAGGCTGCACGCCGAAGAATGGCAGTGTCGCCGAGCCGGGCTTGAGTTTGGTTGCGCCGGGCAGCGGCGTAATGAGAATGCCGCCGGTCTCGGTCTGCCACCAGGTGTCGACGATCGGGCAACGATCATCGCCGACCACGTGATAGTACCATTCCCACGCTTCCGGATTGATTGGCTCGCCGACGGAGCCGAGCAGGCGTAGCGATTTGCGCGACGTCTTTTTTACCGGGTCATTGCCGCCTTGCATCAAGGCGCGGATCGCGGTCGGCGCGGTGTAGATGATGTTGACCTTGTGCTTGTCGCACACTTCCCAGAAGCGCGACGTGGTCGGATAGTTCGGCACGCCTTCGAACATCATCGAGATGGCGCCATTCGAGAGCGGGCCATAGATGATGTAGCTGTGGCCGGTCACCCAGCCAACGTCGGCGGTGCACCAGTAGATGTCGCCGTCGTGATAGTCGAAGACGTATTGATGGGTGATCGATACATAGACCAGATAGCCACCGGTCGTGTGCAGCACGCCTTTCGGCTTTCCGGTCGAGCCGGACGTGTAGAGGATGAACAGCGGATCCTCCGCGCTCATTTCTTCGCACGGGCATTCGGCCGGCACCGTTTTGGCAATCTCGTCGTAAAAGACGTCGCGCCCGGCTTTCATGTTGACGGCCGCGTTGGTCCGTTTGACGACGATCACGGTTGCTACGCCGCCAACCTTGTCGCAGGCGGCATCGACATTGGCTTTCAATGGAATCTTGCGGCCGCCACGAACGCCTTCGTCGGCAGTCACGACCACCGTCGATTTGCAATCCTCGATGCGCCCGGCAATCGAGTCAGGTGAAAAGCCGCCGAATATCACCGAATGGACCGCGCCAATGCGCGCACACGCGAGGATGGAAACAGCCGCTTCCGGAATCATCGGCATGTAGATGGTGACGCGATCGCCCTTCTTGACGCCGCGCGCTTTCAGCACGTTGGCGAAACGGCAGACCTCGGCGTGCAATTGTTTGTAGGTGAGTTTCTTGTCGTCTTTCGGTTCATCGCCTTCCCACAGGATGGCGGTCTGGTCGCCGCGCTTGGCAAGATGACGGTCGACGCAATTGTAGCAGGCGTTGAGCGTGCCATCTTCGAACCATTTGATCGAGACGTTGTGCGGGTCGTAGGAGGTGTTCTTGACCTTGCTGAACGGCTTGATCCAGTCGATGCGCTTGGCCTGCTCAGCCCAGAAGCCATTCGGGTCCTTGATCGAACGCGCGTACATCTCCTGATACTTGGCGTCATCGGCGTAGGCCCGTTTGCGCCAGTCAGCCGGAACGTCATAGATCTTTTCGTCGGACATTGGCTTCCTCCCGTCCCCGCTTGACCCCGCGGGTGACTTCATTTGCCGGTCATTATGCGCCAGCGCTTTGATTTGCGACAAGGCGGACGCCCTGCCACTTTGGTCGTGGATTTGGCTGGTTTTACCGGCAGTTAGGCGCCAAACCAGCCCAGGATCGCGCCGATAATGACCAGCACGCCGAGCCAATGGCCGGCGTCGATTGCGGTCAGCGTGAGCTTGCGGAACGTGTAGGCGTTATTGACCGCAACCGTGGTCAGGACGAAGCCGAGCCAGCACATGAAGCCCGAAAATACGCCGGCGGTGATCGTGTAGATGCCGACGTGGAACATGATGCCTGAGAGCGCCGCCGCCATCACGATTTCGGCGATAAAGGACAGTACGAACGGCGTGACTTTGACTGCGGTGGACTTGCCGGCGTTTTCCGCCTTGCACTGCTCGACGGTCTTGCCCTGCGCCGCCATCCACTTCGGCCCGAGCATGCCGTAATAAACGGCGCCGAAAAACCAGGCGGCGATCGCGGAGAGGATGATCGGCAGGGCGTGCAAATTTTGTAGTTGTGCCATGTGCGCTACTCCAATCGGCCTTACAGGCCACCCATCTTGCAAACGGTCTTCCATTCGTCGGCGGTGACCGGCTGCACCGACAGCCGCGTGTTGTTGATCAACACCATCGCCTTCAGCTTTGGCTCGGTCTTGATCGCATCGATCGATACCGGCTTCGGCATCGGCTCAAGCGCTTTGACATCGACCACAACCCATGGCTCGCCAGCCTTCGCAGTCGGATCCGGATGCGCCTCGCGGATGATCTCGATGATGCCGACGATGTCCTTGCCAATGTTGGAATGATAGAAGAAGGCGCGATCGCCTTTCTTCATTTTCATCAGGTTCAGCTTGGCCTGGTGGTTGCGCACGCCCGACCAGGCCTCGCCCTTGGCGCCCTTCGCGACTTGCTGATCCCACGACCAGCTGCCGGGCTCGGATTTCATCAGCCAATACGCCATCGTTTACTCCAACCTTTCTGCTTGTCATCACCGGGCTTGTCCCGGTGATCTCGCTTAGGCGGGCACCGTGCTTCCCTAAGCGGGATGGCCGGGACAAGCCCGGCCATGACAGATAGAGCTACGCCTCCGATTTCAGCGGGCGGGTGAGCAGCGATTCGATCGCTGCATCGACGCTCATTTTTCCCGACAGCATCGCCGCGACGGCGCTCGAAATCGGCATCTCGACATTCTTGGCGCGCGCCATCTCGAGCAGCACCGGCGCCGTAAAGACGCCTTCCGCCAGTTTGCCATGCGCGGCGGTGTCCGGTTTCTCGCCTTTGCCTAACGCCACGCCGCACGAGAAGTTGCGCGACTGCGGCGTCGAACACGTCAGGATGAGATCACCAAGGCCCGACAGTCCCATCATGGTTTCCGTTTTGGCGCCGCAGGCTTTGCCGAACCGCACCAGCTCGGCAAAGCCGCGCGTGGTCAGGGCCGCCGATGCGCTGGCGCCGAGCCCTCGACCGGTGACGATACCGGCCGCGATCGCGAGCACATTCTTGATAGCGCCGCCAATTTCAACGCCGCGCACATCATTCGAATGATAGGGGCGGAACGTACCGGCATTGAGAGCGTGCGCGAGATCCGCCGCGGTTGTCGCATCGGTTGCCGCGATGGTGACGGCGGTCGGCAGTCCGCGCGCCACATCGGCGGCAAAGCTCGGCCCTGAAAGAATTGCCGGCACGGCCTTGGGCGCGCATTCGGCGATAATCTCCGTCATGAACTTGTGGGTGCCGTGTTCGATGCCCTTGGCGCAGGCAATCAACGGTGTGCGTGCGGCGATGGCCGGAGCCAGCAATTTTGCGACCGAACGCACGGCTTGCGCCGGCACGACAAGAAGAATGGCTTCGCTCGCTGCCGCCTCGGCAATATCGCGCGTCACGCTGATGGCATTGTCGAGCCGCACGCCCGGCAGAAATTTGCTTTCGCGTTTTTGTTCGAGATTGGCGGCGTTGCCCGGCTCGTGTTCCCACAGCGTGACCTGGCGCCCGGCGCGCGCGCAGGTCAGCGCCAGGGCTGTTCCCCAGGCGCCGCCGCCAAGCACCGCGATCCGCTGGATTGTCATGTCCCCTGATCCGCTACCCGGCTTACTTATACGCCGCCGTCCGCCGCCGCGCGCCCTCGGCGGCGGCAATTTCATCGAGCGGCCAGCGTGCGCGTGGTGCCACATCGAGCGGGTCCGTGAGACCCAGGACAAGCCGCTCGCAGCCGGCCCATGCGATCATGGCGCCATTGTCGGTGCACAATTCAAGCGGTGGCGCGATCAGCGTGGTGCCGACCTCGAAGGCAAGGCGATTGAGCACCTTGCGGATGGCCTGGTTGGCAGCCACGCCACCGGCGGCGACGAGTGCGCTCGGGGCGCCAAAACGCGCGCGGAATATTGTCAGGCCTGCGCGCAAACGATCGAACACGACATCGACAATGGCCTGCTGGAAGCCGGCACACAGATCGGAAACATCCTGGTCGCTGAGCGGCGCGATCTTTTCCGCTTCCAGGCGCAGCGCGGTCTTGAGGCCGGATAGCGAAAAATCAGCCTCCTTGCGGCCATGCATCGGCCGCGGCAACGCGAAGCGCGCGGGATCACCGCGCATGGCTTCCTTTTCTACTTGCGGTCCGCCTGGATAACCGAGGCCGAGCAACTTGGCGGTCTTGTCGAAGGCTTCGCCGATCGCGTCATCTTGTGTGGTGCCGAGACGCACATAATCTCCGACGCCGCGCACCGCCAGAATCTGGGTGTGACCGCCCGATGCGAGAAACAGACAGTAAGGGAACGGCACGTTGTCGGTCAGCCGCGCGGTCAACGCGTGTGCCTCAAGATGATTGACCGCGATCAACGGCTTCTTCCGCACGAGCGCAATCGCCTTGGCGGTGGTGAGTCCGACAATGACGCCGCCGATCAGTCCGGGGCCGGCCGCCGCGGCGACCCCGTCGATTGACTCGAAGTCGCAGCCGGCCTGCGTCATGGCATTGGCGATGACGAAATCGAGTGCTTCCACGTGCGCGCGCGCAGCGATTTCCGGCACCACACCGCCGAAGACAGCGTGCTCGCTCACCTGCGACAGAACGACATCGGACAGTATCTTGCCTCGGCCATCCTCGAAACGTTCGACCAATGCCGCCGCGGTCTCATCGCAGGTCGTCTCGATGCCGAGGACGATCATGGTTCCTCATTTGCCCTTTATGACTTTATGCCCCGCCGGGCGAGGTGACGGCGGCCCAAATAATAGCTAGTCCTGACCAAAGAGCATCCCGGGGCCTACCCCCGGTTCCGCCTAGCATCGTGAGGTCATATGGCGCAATCCTCAGCCTCCTTGCGCATCGGCACGCGCGGAAGCCCGCTTGCGCTTGTACAGGCGAGGACCGTGCGGGCGCGGTTGGCGGCGGCCGCAGGGGTGAAAGAAGACACGATCGAACTCGTCGTCATCCGCACCACCGGCGACATCATCCAGGACCGGACGCTGGCGGAGGAGGGGGGCAAAGGCCTTTTCACCAAGGAGATTGAAGAAGCCTTGCTCCAGCAGCGTATCGATCTCGCCGTGCATTCCGCAAAAGACATGCCGACCATCCTGCCCGAGGATTTGCTGCTGGCCGCGTGCCTTGAACGCGAAGATCCGCGCGATGTCTTCATCAGCCGCAAGGCGCGCACCCTTGTTGAGCTCCCGCGTGGTGCGAGCCTCGGGACCACATCGCCGCGCCGGCAGGCGATCGCCAAGCGCATGCGGCCTGACCTGAATATCGTGCCGTTGCGCGGCAACGTCGAGACGCGGCTGCGCAAGCTCGACAACGGAGACGTCGATGCCACGTTGCTGGCGCTCGCGGGGCTCAAACGCCTCGGTCTGGTTGAGCACGCCACCGACATCATGAGCGCGGAAAAATTTTTGCCGGCGGCCGCGCAAGGCGCCATCGGCATCGAGGTGCGCGCCGGCGACAAGCGCATGCGCGATATTCTTGCGCGCATCGATCACGCTGACACCTCGACGGCCGTTGCCTGCGAGCGCGCCTTCCTTGCGGCGCTTGATGGTTCGTGCAAGACGCCGATCGCTGGTCACGCCACGATCTCCGGTGACGCCGTGCAGTTTCGTGGTTTGATCGCGCGGCCGGATGGTGCCGCCGCGCATGACATCAGCGGAACCGGCCATCGCAAGGATGCGGCGACGATCGGCAATGATGCCGGACGTGAGCTCAAGCATCGTGCCGGCCCCGGCTTCTTCGACTAGACGGAAACGGCCATGCGCGTCGTCGTCACTCGCCCCGAACCAGATGGCAAGCGCACCGCGACCGCGTTACGCGCGCAGGGGCATGAGGTGCTGGTCGCGCCGCTGATGAATGTGCAGAGCGTGGCGGCTGACCTGTCGGGACACTGGGGCGCGATCATCATTACCAGCGCTAACGCTCTCATTGCGATTGCTGACAATGCCGCGAAGGCCGCGCTGATCAAGCTGCCGTTGTTTGCCGTCGGTCAACGCAGCGCCGATGCGGCGCTAGAGGCCGGCTTCAGGAATGTCACCGCGGCGGGCGGTGACGTGCGCGATCTGGTGCGCACGCTAAGCACGCAGCGTCCCGATGCCAATGCCCCGCTGCTCTACCTTGCCGGCGAAGATCGCGCGGCCGATCTCGTCGGTGAGTTGTCGGCGCGCGGCATCGCCGCCGAGATGCGCGTCGTCTATCGCGCGGTCACCGCGCCGTTTCCGTCAGCTTTGATCGAAGCCTTGAAGGCCGGCGAGGTCGACGCCGTTCTGCATTTTTCGCGGCGTAGCGCCGAGAACTACGCGGCCGGGGCAAGTCAGGCCGGCATTGCCGGTCCGGCGCTCGCGGTACGCCATCTCTGCCTGTCGGCACAGGTGGCCGAACCGCTTGCCGGCGCCGGTCAAATAACGATCGCCGCGCGCCCCGAAGAGGCCGCGCTGATTGCGCTTTTGCAGGCGCCTGCCGCTTGATAATTGGCGCGCCCGCGCCATTTGCGTTATTTGCTGCTTGCGGGGTTGAGCCAATTCGCCAAGGAAAAGTACATGGCCGATAAGCCCACACCACCGGATCCTGCCGAAGGTGCTCGCCGCCGCAAGCGCCCGGCCCCCACTATCGACCTCAAGGCAAGCGTGGTGCCGGAGGCCGCAGCTGAGCAACCACAAGCCGCGGCCGCCGCGTCGCCGGAGCCATCTGCCGCGCATGATGAGGCCGATGCTGCCCACGATCACGAGCCCGGCGTGCACAATCGTTCGGCGGGTGCCGCGCCGGCCGCCTGGCAAGTTTTCATTGCGGGATTTGTGGGCGCGGCCATCATGACGGTTGCGCTGCTCGGCCTTTGGTTTACCGGGCTGGTGCCGTCGCGCGACGCCGGATCGGCACCCGCGGATCCGTCGTCAGTTGCCGCGCTCAACCAGCGCCTGGCAAAGATCGAGTCGTCGATCGCGAAGCTTCCCGCCAGCGATCAGGGCACGTCGGAACGGTTGTCGGCCGCCGACAACGCGCTCAAGTCGCTCGGCATCGCGCTCACCGCGATCAACAAGCGCAGCGATGAGGTCGCCGCAAATGCGGCCGAAGCGCGCGCACGCGCGGACGCATCGGAAAAAGCTCTGACCGACTTGCGCAACAGCGTGCAGGATCTCACGAAGAATTCCTCGGCCGGCCTGTCGCCCGCCGATGTCGATAGCGTACAAAAACGCCTCGCCATCCTTGAACAAGTCGTCAAAAATGCGCCGACCGACCGCGGCGCGAGGCTGGCGCTTAGTGCCGCAACGTTGCGCGACACGGTCGTGAGCGGGGCGCCTTTCAGCGCTGAGCTCGACGAAGTGAAGTCGCTGGGCGCCGGCGAAAAGGCGCTGGCATCACTGGCGCCGTTTGCGGCGACCGGCGTTTCGCAAGCTTCGGCACTGGCACAGGAACTTCGCGCATTGCTTCCGGCAATTCAGAAAGAGGCTGGCGCGCAGATGCCGGCCGGCGGGTTCCTCGAGCGCTTGCAGGCCAACGCCGGCAAGCTGGTGCGGATACGCCCGCTTGATGCGCCGGCCGGCGACGATGTTACCGCCATCCTGGCGCATCTCGACATCGATACGACGCGCGCCGATATCCCGGCCGCTCTTGCCGATCTCGAACATCTCGATCCCGCTGTGCGCGCGCCGGCGCAGGCCTGGGTTGCCAAGGTACAGGCGCGGCAGGCCGCGCTTGCAGCCGCGCGCCAACTCGCCGCCGACACGGCGCGCGCGCTCGGCAAACGGTGAGGGCGGGATGATCCGAATCGTCCTGTTCCTGGTTTCCGTCACGCTCATCGCCGTCGGCTTTGCGTGGGTGGCCGATCGTCCGGGCGAAGTTGCCATCAGCTGGATGGGCTACAGGACCGAAACCTCGGTGTTGGTGGCGGCCTTCGCCATCGTCGCATTGGTGGTTGCTGCGATGTTGGTGTGGTCGCTGGTGCGCGCAATCATTCGCTCGCCCGAGCAGGTGTCGCTGTTCTTTCGCCACCGCCGCGCCGTCAAAGGCTATCTTGCCGTCAGCCGCGGCCTGATTGCGATCGGCGCGGGCGATACTGCGCGTTGCGCGAAAGTTTGCCGACGAAGCGGCGCGGCTGTCGCCCGGCGATCCGCTCGCTCTGCTGCTGACCGCGCAATCAGCGCAGATGGCGGGTGACCGTAGCGCCGCCGAGCGCGCCTTCCGCGAAATGACCGCGCGCGACGACACGCGGCTGCTTGGGCTGCGCGGGCTTTATATCGAGGCACATCGGCGCAACGATGCCGATGCGGCGCGGCTGGCGGCGGAAGAAGCGGCGAAGATACGGCCTGCCGCGGCCTGGGCCGGAGAGGCCGTGCTCGATTATCGCTGCGCGGCGTCCGACTGGGCCGGCGCTATCGAGGCGCTCGATGCGATGAAAGCGGCGCTCGAGAAGGCCGACTACCGGCGCAAGCGCGCGGTCCTGCTGACCGCCCGCGCGCAGGCGCTCGAAGACATCGAGCGCGATGCCGCGCGCACGCTGGTGCTCGACGCCGTCAAGCTCGCGCCCGATCTGGTGCCGGCCGCGGCCTTGGCGGGAAGGCGACTTGCTGAAGCGGGCGAGCCGCGCAAGGCGCGAAAGATCCTGGAAGCCGCATGGACGATCAATCCGCATCCCGACATAGCGGAGAGTTATGCCAACCTCCGTTTGGGGGATAGCGCGCGCGAGCGTCTCGCGCGCATGCAGAAGCTTGCTGAAAAGGTGCCGGGCCAACTCGAAGGCGCATTGGCGGTGGCGCGCGCCGCGCTCGATGCGCGAGAATTCACCACCGCGCGCGCGGCATTGGCGCCCTATCTCTCGGCGCCGACGCGCCGTGTCGCCGCCTTGATGGCAGAGATCGAGGAGGCTGAGCACGGCGACGAAGGCCGCGTGCGCGAATGGATGGCGCGCGCCATGCGTGCCTCCGGCGATCCGGTGTGGACCGCGGATGGCGTGGTATCCGATCGCTGGCTGCCGGTGTCACCGAACGGCCGGCTCGACGGATTTGAGTGGAAGGTGCCTCTGGCCGAAATCGGCGTGAGCCGGCCCGTCATCGAGGCCGCGCCGCCCGCAGTGGAACCGGCTGTGATTGCCTTGCCGGAAGCAAAGCCGGAGCCGCCGGTCGATATTCCGTTGCGCAAGGCCGCAAAATCCAGGGCTGACTCGCGGGCCACATCAAAGACATCGGCCAAGGCGCGGCCTGTCGAACCGGTAATCCCCCTGGTGCATGCGCCGGACGATCCGGGGCTCGATCCGGGCCTCGACCGCGATCCGGTGCCGGAGGCCTCGACGCCGCCGGCGGGGGACACCTGGCAGCGGCTGCGGCAGTTGTTCCGTTAAGCAGCGGGCAATGACAAGGGCGTATTGGGCGAGGGCGTTTTGCTTGCCAATCATGGCTTGCGCCGATATCTGTGGCGCTCCTTCAGCCGGCGTAGCTCAGCGGTAGAGCATCCGCTTCGTAAGCGGGTGGTCGGGGGTTCAAATCCCTCCGCCGGCACCAACCTTCCAAAAATCGCAATTTCACGCGGTCTGATGCCACGGCGACCTGTTTTGCCAATTCGTTGAAATAATGGAACTATTTTCTAACGGCCGAAGGTCTGGCGGGCGGGCGTCGGTAACCGAGCCAATGTTATTCCTGTCATTTTCCCCCGTTCATGGGGTAGTAAGATAATTCCAACCGGATCAGTCACTTCGTTCTGTAGAGTAGCCCTATGGCCAGACCTGCTGTCATTCTCGTCGGCGCGGACAAGGGAGGCGTCGGCAAGACCACCGTCGCCCGCACCCTGATCGATTATTTTGGCGCGCATCAGACGCCGATCCGCGCCTTCGATACCGAGTCGCCGCGCGGCACGCTCAAGCGATTTCATCCCGAGCTGACCGAAGTTGTCGACGTCACCTCGGTCTCCGATCAGATGAAGATCTTTGACACGCTGGGCAGCGCCGACGCCAAGGTGACGGTGATCGACGTGCGCGCGGGTCTGTTGTCGTCGACCTTGCAGGCGCTGAGCGAAATCGGATTTCTCGAATCCGCCAAGAAGGGTCAGATCACTTTCGCGGTGTTTCATATTCTCGGTTCGTCGATCGCCTCGCTCGAGGAGATCGCGGAGACCGCCCGCACCGTCGGTGATGCCAATTACTTCCTGGTCAAGAACTTCATCAACAACACGACGTTCTTTGAATGGGATCCGGCCACCTACAATTCCTATTTCAAGAAGATCAAGGGTGCCGAGGAAATCACCATCCCGAAACTCAACGAGATGGCTTACGAACAGGTGGAAGTCGCCAGCGTTCCTTTCGTGTCGTTTGTCGGCAACAAAGGCGCCAAGGGCGAACCGGCCAATTATTCGTTCGTTCTGCGCGGTTATGTCCGGCACTGGCTTGGCAATGTCTGGGGCGAGTTTGATCGCGTGAAGCTGGTCGACATGGTTTCGCCGAAGATGGAAAGCAACGTCCGTCAGGTTGCTGGCTAGCACCTCCATCCCCAGTTACGCCGGTTGAGCGGGCGGCGTCCGGTCAGGTGATGTCATTCCGCAACTCCATCACCATTGTCGCATCGCCCCGTCAGCGCGTCGGGAAAACTCTGCTGGCGCGGCTTCTCACTGATTTTCATTCGCAGGAAGGCCGTACGGTCGCGGCGTTCGATCTCAATTCCGGCGAGCACACGCTGGCGCAATTTCTGCCAGAGCGCGTCGTTACGGCAAACATTCGCGACATCAATGGGCAAATGGCGTTGTTCGACCGGCTGGTTGCCGACGACGATGCCACCAAGGTCATCGATCTCGGCAACGAATCGTTTGAGTCTTTTTTCGCAGTCGCCCATCAGATTGGCTTTGTCGAGGAGGCGCGACGACGCTCGATTGCGATTGCAATCCTGTTCGTCGTGACCCCCGATCAAACTTCGGTGGAGGCCTATCGCAATCTGCGCGCCCGCTTCGCGCAGGCAACGCTGGCGCCAGTGCACAATGAATTGCTGGGGCCGGCGCAGCATCGCGACAAATACATGCTTGCGGGTAGCGGCGCCGCCGTGTTGGTGCATTTGCCGGTGCTGGCCCCGGGCTTGCGCAGGCATATCGACAAGCCGCCATTCTCATTCGCAAATTCGAATATGGGGAACGCAGTCGGTATTCCGCTCGATAGCCATATCGAATTGCAACGCTGGCTACGGCGAATTTATCTGGAGTTCCGGGAACTCGATCTACGCATATTGCTGGCCGATCTTCAGTCTTCGATCCGCATTCAGTCGCAATCGACATAAATTTGCGGTGTTTTCCCGCAACCGCGAAGAAACCGCCGAAACTATCTTTTTCTAAAATAAGGGAACGGACCCCGGTTTGATGCGTTGCTCCCGCCGGAATCCCGCGCAAGTCGCGGCAACGTAGGAGGCGCGCTATGTGGATTACGTTGTTTTCTATCGTTATCGGCATCGCCCTCGGCCTGGCCATGGGCGCGGTCGTCATGGAATCCGACGAAAAGGCGCCGCGCCAATACGGGCGCCGTTCGGCACGGGGTTTCCGGGTCGTGCGCAATTCATAGTATTTGATGTCCGTTCGCGTGATTGAGATGGGCGGCCTCCGGGCCGCCCATTTAATTGTTGTGAATGGCCGCGCGGTCTTGCGGAACTCTGCGCTAGTCTGCCGGAATGCCGGGGCCCCTGCTGCTCTCGAGACGATTCGCACCGCTGTTCTGGTGCCAGTTTTTCGCGGCATTCAACGACAATTTCCTCAAGACCGCGCTGGTCTTTGTCATTCTATTCCACTCCGCCGCGCCCGACGCCGAATCCCTGATTACCTTCGCAAGCGCGGTGTTCATCGCGCCCTATTTCTTTTTGTCTGCGCTTGGCGGCGAAATCGCCGACCGCTACGACAAGGCGCGTGTCGCGCAATGGCTGAAGTTTCTCGAAATCTTCATCGCGGCGCTTGCGGTATGGGGCTACACGCGGTCGTCACTCGCGACGCTGTTTGTCGCGTTGTTCGGCTTTGGTGTCCTTGCGGCGCTATTCGGGCCGATCAAATACGGCATCCTGCCTGATCATCTCAGACGCGAAGACTTGCCCGCCGCCAACGCTCTGGTGGAAGGCGCCACCTTCGTCGCCATCTTGCTCGGAACGATTGTCGGTGGACAGGCTGCGCGCGGCGAGGGAGCTGCCGCGACGTTTGCCGCCCTGGTCATGAGTTTCGCGCTCGCCTGCTGGGTCGCTGCACTTTTGATTCCGCCGACCGGCGAGGGCGCGCCCCATCTCAGGATCGCCAGCAATATCGCCGCTTCGACCGTCGAGTTGTTGCGCTACCTGGGCGCGGATGCGCGGCTGTGGTGGGGCGCGATGGTGACAAGCTGGTTCTGGCTTGTCGGAATCGTGGTGCTGTCCTTGCTGCCGCCACTCATCAAGACGCAACTCGGCGGTAATGAGGATACACTGACCGTTTACCTCGCGGTCTTCTCGATTGCCGTCGGTGTGGGCTCTGGCCTTGCCGCGGTCATCGCGCGCGGGCGCATTGTTCTCAAGACGACGCTGACGGGCGCAGTCCTGCTCGGTGCTTTCGCACTCGATCTCGGTATTGCGGCGTATGCAATTGCACCGCCACAAACACTGCACGGCCCGGCCATCGTTTTGTCATCGGGCCTTGGCCTGCGTGCAGCGATTGACCTCTGCGGCCTCGCGATCGCTGGCGGGCTGTTCATCGTGCCGGCCTTTGCCGCCGTGCAGGCCTGGAGCGATTCCAGTCATCGCGCGCGCACGATCGCCGCGGTCAACGTGCTCAATGCGGCATTCATGACCGGCGCCACCATCGCCGTGGCGATCATGCAGAAATTCGGCGTGACGGTGCCCGCGCTGTTTGTGTTGATCGGCGTCGCCACGCTCGGTGTTGCGTTCGCCATCTGGCGAACGATGCCGAAGGCTACCTAAGCGTCGTCAATCACTACTTCCGCATCTTCAGGACGCGATCAACCATTTCGCCGGCGACGCCGAGATAGTTGGCCGGGTCGACCAGCTTTTCCAGTTTCTTGCGGTCGGCGTGCTTGCTGATTTCCTTGTCCTCCGCGAGGAGATCGATCAGCGGCCGTCCGGTCTTCACGACCTCGCGGCAGATGTCGTAGACGAGATCGTGTGCCTTGTTGCGGCCGAGCTCAGCGCCGAGCCCCATCATGACCGCTTCGGACATGATCAGCCCCTTGGTGATGTCGAGATTTTCGCGCATCTTCTTCTCGTTCACTTGCAAGCCTTCGACCAGAAACCGCGTCTGCGCGAGCGCGCCGGCCGAGAGCATGAAAATTTCCGGCAGAGCGATCCATTCGATTTCCCAGGGGCCGGTGGCCCGCTCATGGTCCTCGATCTGGGCTTCCAGCAGCGCGGCGACAAGCTGGCGCACCATCGCCGTCTGTGCGGTGATATACACCGACGAAATCGGATTGCGCTTCTGTGGCATCGTTGACGATGAGCCACGGCCGGCATGGAACGGCTCGTAGACTTCCTCGACTTCAGTCTGCATCAGCAGCTTCACGTCTAAGGCGATCTTGCCGCAGCTTCCGGTGACAAGCCCGAGGAAACAACCGGCCTCGGCGATGCAATCGCGCACCGTGTGCCAGGAAATTGCCGGCTGGCCGAGCTTGAGCTCCTTCACCAGCTCTTCCTGGACTTTCAGCCCGTCCTTGCCGAGTGACGACAGGGTGCCGGCAGCGCCGCCAAATTCGCCCACCAGCACACGCGGCTTGAGCTCCTTCAGGCGTTGCTTGTGGCGTTCGAAGGCCGCCAACATGGTTGCCATCTTGTAGCCGAAGGTGATCGGCACGGCTTGCTGGAGGTTACTGCGGCCCGCCATTGGTGTGTCGCGGTATTTTTTCGCAAGCGCGGCGAGTGCATCCGAAATTGCATTGATCTCTTTCTCGACGATCTCAAGCGCCTCGCGGATCTGCATCACCGTCGCGGTGTCGGTGATGTCCTGGGTGGTGGCGCCCCAATGCGACCATTCGCCAAGCCCGTCCTTGCACAATTTCACAAGCTGCTGGACGACAGGCAGCACCGGATAGCCGATCCGCTCTGTGGCTTCCTTGAGTTTCGCCATGTCGATTTTGTCGGCCGAACAGTGACGGACGATTTCGTCAGCGGCATCCTTCGGAATAATGCCAAGCTTGGCCTGCGCGCGTGCCAGCGCGGCCTCAAAATCGAGATATTTCTGCACGCGGTTCTCGTCCGAGAACACATCCCGCATTGCCGGCGTGGTGAAAATATCGCGGAACACCGCGGAATCGAGGATCGTTGAGGGCATCCGGTCTCTCCTGTCGCGCGCACGTTAGCGTTTCTCGCGCGGCGATCAACTTGCGCGTTATGAATTTCTCGTCGTCACCGGGCTTGTCCCGGTGACCCCGCTTGGTGGGGCACGGCATTGGCCGCCTAAGCGAGATGGCCGGGACAAGCCCGGCCATGACAGACTTAGTGCCCGTTGCGTCAGAATGATTTTCAGTCCCAAATGGCGGCGATCAGGTTGTTAGGAGGACCGCCATGACCGTCATGACCAAGCCGCAGCAAAGCTTCCGGCTCGAGCCGGTGCACCCGAAGCCGGAGGAGGCGCACACGATGCCTTATGCCCCGGCCGTGCATATCGTCGGGGCCTGCGACCTGATGTTCCTGTCGGGCGCGACGCCATCGCCGCTCTACCACAAGCACCCGCATGTCGATGCGGAGCACGTGCATCCGCATTCGATCGAGGAGCAGACCGACCGCGCCATGCTGGCGATCAAGTCTATCCTCGATCATGTCGGGGCGAGCTGGCGCGACGTCGTGAAGGTGACGAAATATCTCACCGACTTCCGCGAAGCCGACGCCATGCACAAGACCATGCACAAGTATTTTGGCGACTGGCGGCCGGCCAGCACAACGGTGTGCATCAATTCGCTGTCGTCGCCCGGCGCGCGCATCGAGCTGGACATGATCGTCGCGCTGCCGAAGAAAGTCACGTGATTTGAGATTGTCATGGCCGGGCTTGACAATGGAAGTCGGGTTTACCCGACTTCCATCAATCAATAAAACCGAACTCGGGAACACCCGAGTTCGAGTGCCATCTCGATCAGGGACGCATTGCCGTGAAAACCTAAGGGGGATCACCGGGACAAGCCCGGTGATGACAGACCTGAGACCGTCGTGAATACATTACCCACAAATTTGGCGCGCATTGTCGAAGCTGAATACCCGCGGTTCTCGGACGCGGAAATGGCGCGCCGCCGCGCGGCCATTGAAGCGCTGCTGGCCGAAGCCGACTGTGACCATCTGGTGTTCTGTGGCGCCAATCGCTTCGGCTCGTCCGTGCAATGGCTCACGCAGTGGCCGGTGACCGCCGAGGCGGTGGGCGTTCTGACACCCGGCGCGCGCGACGCACTGTTCGTGCAATACGTCAATCACGCGCCGCAGGCACGGATACTCGCCGACAAGGCAGAGGTGGCGTGGGGTGGCGAGTCATCGATTGCGGCTGCGATCGAAGTGCTGACAAAACGCGGCGCGCGCGAAAACCGCGTGGCGACGCTTGGACCGATCACCGCGGATCAACACGCGGCGCTTTCCGCGAAGTTCGGAAAGCTGAAAAGTCTCAATCGCGGGTATGTCCGATTACGGCAGGTGAAATCCGCCGAGGAGCTCGACTGGCTGCGCATCGGCGCGCATTTCAGCGATCTCGGCATGGCGGCGCTGCGCGACGGGCTCAAAGCTGGTTTGAACGAACGCGAGTTGGGTGATCTGGTCGAGCGCGCTTACGTTGCGCAGGGCGCAATCAATGTCATTCACTACATCGGTGCGACGTCGATGAACGCGCCCGATCTCGGTGTGCCGCGCCAGTTTCCACGCATGCGGCGTGTGCAGGCAGGCGACGCCGTGGTGGCCGAGATCACTGCTGCATTCTGGGACCATCCGGGGCAGGTGCTGCGCAGTTTTGCGCTGGGCGAGCCAAGCAAGCTCTATCGCGACCTGCATGCGGCCGCCGATGCGGCCTTCGATGCGATTGTATCCGTGCTCAAGGCTGGCGCCACGCCTGCTCAAGTGATCGAGGCTTCAGGCGCAATCGAAGAGGCCGGCTTCACGATCATCGACGATCTCCTGCACGGTTATGGCGGGGGCTATCTGCCGCCCATTCTCGGCTGCAAGAGCCGCCCGGCGGGCCCGATCCCGACTGAGCCGTTTCGCGCCGGACAGACCGTCGTGGTCCAGCCCAATGTTGTGACGCGCGACGGCAAAGCCGGGGTGCAGACCGGCGAGATGATGTTGATCACCGCGACCGGTGTTGAACGGTTACACACCATTCCGCGCGGGTTTGCCACGATCTCGCCGTCACCCTGAGGTGCGAGCGAAGCGAGCCTCGAAGGGTGGCGGCCGTTCATCCTTCGAGGGCCGTGCTGCGCACGGCCACCTCAGGATGACGGAGAAAGTCAGTCGGGTCACCCCAGCTGCTCCTTCATCCAATCCGCGCTCTGCGAGCGCCAGCGGTAGGCGCGGTTGGTGGCGATGTGATTGCCATCCTCGATCATCATCAGCTCGACCGGACCTTTCACCTCACGCGCAAGACGCTCGGCGTCTTTGGCCGGAACGATGCGGTCGAGCCGCCCGTTCACGATGAACAACGGACAGGTGATATTTTGCGCCACGCCTTCCAGCGATAGCGTCATCGCGTTCTTTCGAGCCTCCTCCGCGGTCTGGCAATGGCTGCGCACGCGGAATGCCGTTTGCGTCAATTCCGGCAGGTTGTCCCAGTTGGCGCCCCAGTTGAATGGTCCCCCCAGCGCGATACAGGCCTTGATGCGCTTGTCGAAAGCCGCGGCACGCGGCGCGTAATAGCCGCCGAGGCTGACGCCCCACATGCCGACGCGCCTGGCGTCGAGATCAGATCGCTTCTCGACGAAATCGATCACGGCCTTCACCGGAACCTCGTAGTCACCGCGAATGGGAAAATCATATTGCGCTTCGCCCTGGCCGGGCCCTTCGAAGATGAGTGTCGCGACGCCACGCGCAAGGAACGGCGCTTCGTAGGCATCGCCTTCCTCCTTGGTCGAGTCGAGGCCGACGGCCATGACAACCACCGGCGGCTTATCGATGCCCGCAGGCTTGCGCAGGATGCCGGCCAGCGTCTTCCCCTGGTAGGGGATATCGACGCGTTCGCCGGACGGCCGCAGATGCGGAAGCGCGGCCTGCCGGCATTCGATCTGTTTCTTGTGCGCGGCCTTCATCTGCGCCTGGTCATGTACGAACAGGAACGAAGCGAAGTGATAGTAGACCCCGGCGCGCTGCAGGCATTCGCCCGCCGTAAGGAAACGCTTTTTTGCAAGCGCCTCGCGCCCGAGCTGCTCATGGTGCGCGGCGCGCGCGGACCAGGCGCTGCACCACTCGTTATATGAAGTGATAGAGCCAGTGACCTCCTCGAAGTCGGTCAGCACCACGCCATTGGCAACGAAACGGGGGCCCCAATGCGTGATCGCGGCCGTCAGTAAAGAGTCAGAAGCCATGGATATTTTCCTTCATTCATTCGTCATTCCGGGTCCGGCGCTGCGCGCCGTCCCGGAATGACGAGAGTGGAGATGCATCAATTCGCCTTTTCGTCGCGGCGATACCAGGGCATGAAGCGCTTGGTTGCCCACTGCACCAGCACTTCGAAGCCGACGCCGAAGGCGGCGAGCAGCAGCACGCCGACGAAGGCCTCGTTGTGGTGATAGGAACGCGAATTGTAGAGGATGTAGTAGCCGAGCCCGCCGATCGAGAGGAAGAACTCCGCCACCACCGCGCCGATCAGCGCGCGGCCGGCCGCGAGCCGGAAGCCGGCGAGCAAATAGGGCATCGATGCGGGCAACACGATATCGGTGAGCATGCGCATCCGGCCGGAACGGAAGGAATGGGCAACCTCCAGATATTCACGCGGCACCGAGCGCGCGCCATCGGCGACGTTCATGGTGATGGCGAAAATTGCGGCGAAGATGATGGTGGCGATGCGGGCCGCGCCCGAATACCCGAACCACAGCGAGAACAGCGGCAGGGCGACGATCATCGGCATTGCGTTAAAGCCATTGATGTAGACGCGGATCATCCGGTCGACGGTGTTGCTGCGCCCCATCAGCAGCCCGATCGCGGTGCCGACGACGATCGTGATCGCCAGCCCCTCGGCTACGGCGGTGAGCGTCGCGCCAAGCGCCTGCAGGAACGTGGGATCGGTGATGACGCGCGGAATGGCGAGCACCACGGTGCTCGGCTTTGCCACGTAGGCCGGAGCAAAGGCGCGCACCACAAATTCCCAGACGAGCAGGATGGCCAGCCCCGTGATCAAGCGCGGCAACAGCGCGCCGTTGGTCAGAATCGATGTCCTTGATTCGGCGGGCGCGGGTGCGGTAATGGCGGCCTGACTCATCGTCATTGCCTCCAGTGCGCAAAGTGTTGCTCGATTTTCAGGCCGAGCCGCGTCAGTCCGACGCCGATGATGCCGATGACAAGGATGGACGCGAACACGCCGGCGGTGTCGAAGTCCTGCGATGCTCCCATGATCAGCTGGCCGAGACCGGTTGAAGACAGGAAGAATTCCGCGGCGATCATTCCGACCAAAGCGCGGCCGATCGCCTGGCGCACGCCGGTCATCATGTAAGGCAAGGTGTAAGGCAGCATCACTTCGCGCCATAACGACCATTCGCTCGAGCGGAAGGATTTTGCCACCTCGATCAGCTCGGGCTTGATGCTGCGTGCCCCTTCCACGGTGTTGTAGAGCACCGGGAACACCGTGAAGAGAAAGACAACGAGCACCTTGGGCGCGAAACCGAAGCCCATCATCGACAGGATGAAGGGGATCAGCGCCACCATCGGGGTGGCATAGAGTATCATGATGTAGGGCTCGATGCCGACGCGCAGCACGCGCACGCGCGCCAGCAGCAGGCCGAGCGGTGCGCCGACGATGATTGCCAGCACGAAGCCGGTCAGGAAGAGTTCCGCGGAATCGAGCAGTTGGGCAAGAAATTCGCCGCGCGTCGTGAGCTGCCAGAGCCGGACCAGCGTCTCGGAGAACGGCACCATGAAGGCCGCGCTGGTCATACGCCCCGCGATCTCCCATACGGCGATCCCGGCGATGAGGCTGAGCCAGAGCGGTGCGTGGTGGCGGATGTAGGCTATGGGCACTGTCTCTCACTTATTCGGCTGTCATCATCCGCGAAAGCGGATGATCCAGTAAACCCCGCTCCGGAATTCGAGCGAACGTCGGGATTACTGGATCCCCGCCTTCGCGGGGATGACGCTGCGCGTCACTTCACCATCGCGTTGGCGTCTTTCCACACCGATCCGTCGACGAAGGCGTCATAAGTCACCGGCTCCTTGTCGGGCTTGATCGATCCGATTTTCTTCATGAGCGCGGCGACCGCCTCGATCTTGTTGCGAGGCATCCCATCGTCCTTGGCCGCCCAGAAGTCGATCCCGAGAAATGCCGTGAGCGCGGCCTTGTTGACCTCTTTGTTATGTCCGGTCGCGGCGGCGATCTCGGCCACAGTATCGGCATTCTTCGGGTCCTGCATGAACCGCGCGGCCTCGACCATGCCGGCAACCGTGCGCACAATGGCGTCGCGGTTTTTCTCCAGGTTATCCTTGCGCACGACCATGATGAGATAGTGGCTGGTCGGGTTGGTGTTCTTCATGGCCAGCAGGATATTGAGCTTCTTGCCCTGATGTTCGATCTCGGCAAGGTCGTCGAGATGCAAGACTGAATAATGCAGGCGACCGGCGAGCAGCGCCGGGCCCGGGCTCGAGCCGAGGGCCACTTGCTTGACGTCTTCGATCTTCACGCCCGGGCAGCCGACGAGCATCGAGCGCAGCGCCACCGAACGTGCGCCGTTGATTGAATCGACGCCCACGTCCTGACCAACCATATCCTTGCAAGCCTTGCCCGTTTCCGTCGTGCCGATCACCCAGTCTGGATTGGGCATGCCGTAGACGGCGACCAGCGGAACGCCGGCATTGGACACCTGGTTGATGACGGGCGGCGTTGGCGACCAGGCCATGTCGACGTCGCCGGCGACCACCGCGCGTGCCGCGGCGGTGCCGTTGTCGAACGGCTTGATTTCGACATCAACGCCGTACTTTTTGAAGAAGCCCTGTTTATCGGCGACGTAGGCGATCATGACCGAAAAAATCGGCGGAATGCCCGGCGTTGCCACTGTGATTTTCTTGCCTTGTGCCGAGGCTGGTGCGCTCGCCAGCAACGTTGCCAGCAGCATCCCAGCGGCTGCCGCTGCAATGGTCCTGCGGATCATGGAATCCTCCCTGTAGGCTTTACTATTTTCTTGTTCGGCTTTTCAGCGTTCGAGAACAAATTCGGCTTCGCGCGCCTCCCGCATCAGCGTGCCCCAGACGCGTTCGCGCAGTTCGGCAAAGCGCGGTTCGCGGAGCGTTTCACGGGTGCGCGGCTCCGGGAGATCGATCGTGATCGTTTCATGGATGCTCGAGGGCCGGCCCTTGAGCACGATCACGCGATGCCCGAGCAGCACCGCTTCCTCGATCGAGTGCGTGACGAAAACCATGGCGGTCGGCCGCTGCTCCCAGATGCGCAGCAGTTCGAATTGCAGAATCTCGCGAGTTTGTGCATCCACGGCCGCGAAAGGCTCGTCCATCAGCAGGACGTTCGGTTCAACCGCCAATGCGCGCGCTAGACCGCAACGTTGCTGCATGCCGCCGGACATCTGGTAGGGAAATGCACTCTCGAAGCCGGTCAACCCGACCAGCTTGATGAAGTCGGGGACCTTGTGTTCGATCTCCGCTTTCGATGCGCCCGCCATTCGCAAGCCATAGGCGACGTTCTCGAACACGGTCTTCCAGGGAAACAGCCCGAAGTGCTGGAACACCATGGCGACACCGGCGATCGGCTCGGTCACGCGCTCGGCACCGACTCTGATCTCGCCGGCATCGTGCGGCAGCAGGCCGTCGATGCATCGCAGGAGCGTGGTCTTGCCGCAGCCCGAAGGCCCGACGATTGCGACGATCTCGCGCTCACCGACGTCGAAATCGATATTGCGGAATACTTCGAGCGTGCCGTAGTGCTTGCCCAGGCTGCGAACGCGGATGCGTGGCTCGCTTTTCGCGGACTGAGAAGCGGGACGGATGGTCGGTGTTGCTGACGTTTGACTTGTCACTCGGCTGCCTGTTTTGAGGGTTTGCTGTTGATCTTGGCCCAATAATCTTCGGCCTGTTTCGAGCGCTGGAGCGCGTCGAGTGTCTCGAAGCCCGGCGCCATCGAGCCGTCGGTGCCGGCGAGAACCTGGTGATGTTCGATGTTGAGCGTGCGCAGCCAGCGCTGCTGGCCCATCGTAATGGCGACGAAGTAGCCGATCTCGACCAGCTCGGGCTCGCTGAAGTGCTTGTGCAGCCGGTTCCACAATTCGTCGGTCGAAGGCAGATCCCAGGTGATGGCCTCGGCGTATGCCAACGCCGCCTTCTGGCGTTCATCATAACGTGACGAGCTCTCGAAATTGATCAGGTCGGAATAGTCATCTTCCTTGAGCCCGGATTTTGCCGCCTTGATCGAACGCTGGTTGCCGCAGAACTCACACAGCACTGAACGCGACACATAGATCCGGCAAAGCTCCTTGATCCTGTGATCGGCAACGCCATTCTTGAAAACGTCGCGCCATGTATTGGCGAACGACCAGAACGTTGCCGGCACGTGGGCGCGAACAGCCTGGCTTTCCGGCCTCGGTGTCCCCTCGCGCGCGCAGCGCTCGAATTCGGCGATCATTGCAGGATCCTTGATCGTCGAAGGATCGACATAGCTAATGCGAGGTTTCGACATTGGTGTTTTCTCCCGGAAGAAAAAGTATCGGCGCACCGGCTTCGATGCGACCTTGTTGGTCTTGGCGACAGGCAGGGCATGTTGCCGCAACACCGCCGCACGGGCAACGCTGGCCGCTGCATTTCGGTAACTCTGCCTTAGTCTTGACGTTCTCCCAACGCGTCGAAGCCCACTCCGCACAGTGGGCAAAATCCCCGTATTTGCGGCGTCTTTTGCGGTTCCGCGCGCGGATTACGCTTAACTGCTGATTACTGTCGCGATAAGCATTCGCACCAGTATTGTTAATTTCGTGCAAGGTTACTCTAAAGTTTATCGCAGTTAGGATACGCGTCGTAAACGCTACGAGTTCATGGGCTCTTCAGCATAGACACAATTGCGACAGTGATTTTAGTAATTCAATACTTCCTCGCCCCTAGTGTTCGTTTGAACAGACCGCGCAAGTATTCGGTCGCGTCAAACGGGGCTTATTGTCGTGCGTGCCAGTACCATTGTCATGATCGGGTTTGCCGTTGTCTTCGGCTTGCTCGCTGTGTTCATCGCTCAGGTCTGGCTCAACAACCAGGCGAGCATGCAGGCGAGGAACGCACCGAAGCCGACGCAGGTCGCGTCGCAGACGGTCGTCGTCGCCAAGCAGCCGCTGCGCTTCGGCACCGAGCTCAATGCGTCCATGTTGCACGAAGCGCCGTGGCCGTCTGACGCGCTGCCGGCGGGTGCCTTCGCAAAAATCAGCGACGTTATGTCGGGCGGCCGCCGTGTCGTGCTGGCCGCGATCGAAGCCAACGAGCCGGTGCTCGCGCTGAAAATTACCGGCGCCGGTCAGCGCGCAACACTATCCGCGCTCGTCAAGCCAGGCATGAAAGCTGTGACGATCCGCGTCAATGATGTGGAAGGCGTCGGCGGCTTTGTGCTGCCCGGCGATCATGTCGACGTCGTGCTGACGCGCCAGCTCGAAAAGGGATCGGCCACGACTCAGGTCGTGCTGCAGAACACGCGCGTGCTCGCGGTTGATCAAGTCGCCGATGATCGCGCAGCCAAGGCGACGGTCGCGAAGTCTGTGACTTTGGAAGTCGACACCATCGAAGCTCAGAAATTGTGGCTCTCGTCTTCAGTCGGCAGCCTCTCGCTGCTGCTGCGCAAGGCCGGTGAAACCGCCGAGACAAAGACGCGCAAAGTCACGCTCAACGATTTGGGGACCAATGAACCGGCCGGCGACAAGGGCGCCACCACGACTGTGGTGGTGACGCGTGCGTCGGCCAAGCAGGACTACACCGTGCCAGTCGAGGGACATGATGGGGCCTCGGCCGACACGGAGCGGAGGCGAGCCGCCTGGTGACTCCAGGCTTGGGATTATTAAAGGGGTGGGGAGTGTGTCGTGAAAAATCACAATGAAATCGGCGTCGGCTTCCGCTGGCGCGTTGAGGACAGGGCCACCAAGCGTGGCAATTGGCTGCGCGATCTTGCGATCGCTCTGGTCATTGCCTTGGCTGCATCGATCCTGGGAATGATCGGTGATGCGTATGCACAGGCGCCGACGAAGCTGATCCAGATCAGCGGCAACAATCGTACGGTCATGGTGCTCGTGCCGATCGGCAAGTCGCAGGACGTGCACACCGATGCGAGCTTCGTCGACATCACCGTCGGCGATCCGGAAGTTGCCGACGTCAATCCGCTGACCGACCACGCGCTGTCGATCCTCGGAAAGAAGATCGGTACGACCCGCGTGTCGGTTTATGCCGAAGGGAAGAAGCTTGTCGGCATCTTCGATATCGAGGTGTCTTATGACATCACGCGGCTCAGCAACGAGCTGCTGCGGCGTTTCCCGGGCTCGCGAATCCAGGCTTCGAGCGTCAACGGCCGCATCATGCTGTCGGGTGAGGTCGCGGATGCTGCCACGCTCGACAAGGCGGTGACAATCGCGCGGCAATTCGGGCCCGAAATCATCAACACGGTTTCGGTGATGTCACCGCAGCAGGTGTTGCTGGAAGTGCGGTTCATCGAGATTTCGCGCACGGCCAGCCGCGAATTGGGCGTGCAGTGGAACCGCTTCGGCAGCAGCACCATCACCAATATCGGCAACCGTGTCTCGTCGAACAACCTGCCGCTGACGGCGGCTACAATTGCCGGCGAAACTGCGGCGGGCGTCATCTCCAACTCTTCACCGTTCGGGTTTCTGGTCGGCCGCATCGCGGCAAGCGGAGCGACGACCGACGTGATGATTAGTGCGCTTGAAGAGAAAGGCATCGCCCGTAGCTTGGCGGAACCAAACCTGGTTGCGCTGTCGGGCGATACCGCGAGCTTCCTCGCCGGTGGCGAATATCCGATCCCGGTGTCCGGGTCGTTTGGCCAGGTGACGGTCGACTACAAGAAGTACGGCGTTGGTCTCGCGTTCACGCCGACGGTGCTCGGCCGTGGCTTGATCAACCTGAAGATCGAGCCGGAAGTGAGCCAGATCGACACCACGCATACGGTCTCGGTAAGCAACGGCGTCTCGGTGCCCGCGCTGATCGTGCGTCGCGCGTCCACCACCGTTGAACTGACGGATGGGCAGAGCTTCGTGATCGGCGGCTTGCTGCAAAACGACAACAAGAACTCCATCGAACAGCTGCCATGGCTCGGCAGCGTGCCGGTGCTGGGCGCGTTGTTCTCCAGCAAGTCCTATCAGAAGAACGAAACCGACCTCGCCATCATCGTTACGCCGCGCCTCGTGCGTCCGGCGCGGCCCGGTGATGTGATCAAGGCGCCGACCGACGACACCTTGCCGCCGAACGATACCGACTTCTTCCTGCTCGGAAAGATGGAAGTCACGCGGGAAGAGGCACGCAAGCTTACGCCCGCTACGGCGCGTATTGCGGTCGCCGGCGACCGTCCGCTCACCGGTCACATGCTCGACATGCCGAAGGGAGAATCCAATGCGGCAATTCAGTAAGGTCATGCGCACTGTCGCGCTTGCCGGGTTGTTTGCCGTTCTCGGCGGCTGCTCGGAATATCTCGATCGCCGCGACTCCGTCGCGCTTTCGGGTGGCAATGCGGTTGCGACCAACATCGTGACCCAGACGGTCGATCCTTGGCCGCCCGCGAGCGCCAATCGCAACATCGCGTTCAACGGCCAGAAGATGGAAACGGCCGTCGAGCGCTATCGCACCAACCGGGTCATTCCGCCGCGCGGAATTGGCACGTCCGGCAGCTACACGGACGGCGGTGGTGGCGGCCAGAACAGCGCAGGGCCGGTCGGAACCCCTGTAACGGCGCCGGCAGCGGCGGTGAAATAAACCTCGGGCAATTGCACCATGCGCATTGGACGGAATTCCAGCACGAACCGGACCCGCGTGGCGGTACTCACCGCCGACGCGGAGTTCGATCGTTCAGTCCGTGCAACATTTGGCGCGTCGTCCGCGATCGAACTCGCCGTGGCCACGGGCTGTCTCGCCGAGCAGGGCGACACGTTCGACATCACCGATGCCACTGTCGTCGTCGTTGATCTCGACGCCGGCCGTGCCGACGAAATGGCTGCGCTCGCGCGGCTGATGGCGCGAGTCGGTACATGGCCGCCGGTCATCGCCGTCACGCAGACCTTCGATGAAAACACTGCGCGTACCTTGCTGCAGATGCGGACCGCCGACTTCCTGGTGAAGCCAGTTCAACCGATTGACCTGGTTCGTGCCTGCGCGCGCGTCGCCAAAGGCCCCGGCGGAGCGGCCGAACCGACCGAGGCCAAGATCTATACGTTCCTTCCGGCCGTCGGCGGGGCTGGCGTGACGACGCTCGCCGTGCAGAGTGCCATGATTTTGCTCAACAGCGGCGGCCCGCGCGCGCGGCCGTCAACCTGCCTGGTCGACCTCGATTTTCAGCACGGCTCGGTCGCCGACTATCTCGATCTCGAGCCACGCCTCAATCTCGCGGAGATCGAACCGCGCCCGGATCGCCTCGACCGGCAACTGCTGGAGGTCATGCTCTCCTATCACGCCTCGGGCCTCGCCGTGGTCGCCGCGCCGAATCGGCCGGCGGAAATGCGCTCGTTCGATCCCGACGTCGTGACGCGCCTGCTCGATCTCGTCTCGAGCAATTTCGAATATGTCGTGTTCGACATGCCGCGCACCTGGTTCTCGTGGACCGACAGCGTGTTGCTTGGCTCGAACAAGCTTTTCATTGTCAGTGAAACCACGGTGCCGGGGCTTCGCCACGCCAAACAATTGGTGGCTGCAATCAATGAGCGGCTGGGCGAGGGGCCAAACCCGCGGGTGATCGTCAACCGCTTCAGCCAGCGCATGTTTGATTCCGGCCTGCGCCGCGGCGATCTCGCGCACACGCTGGGCGATGCGTTCCTGAGTGCAATTCCCAATGACTATGCGCTTGTTCGCGAGGCAATTGATCGCGGCGTGCCGCTCGATGAGGTCAAGCCGGGCAACAAGATCACGGCAGAGCTCAAGAAACTGGTGCTGGACGCGCCGGACGCCAAGGCAGCGGCTGATAGCCAGCCCATGGCACTGATGAAGAAACTCAAGCTCTCCGTGGTGGGTGGCTGATATGGCCGGTCGTTTCACAGTTCGACGCGCTGCCGCACCGGAACTGCCGGTGCCCGAGGAACCGACGCCCACCGCGCTCGAAGGCGTGACGTGGACGGTATTCCCCGAGATGGGCGAGCAGCCGGCCGCGGCTGCCCAGCCATCCGAAAACACACTGCTCAGCGACAAGCTGCTCGATGCCAAAGTGCGTTTGCACCGCCGGCTGATCGAGGAGATCAACCTATCCGCGCTTGATAAAGTACCGGAAGAAGAGCTGCGCAAGCACGTGCAGCAGCTGGTTGCGCAATATGTCCTGGTCGAGCGTCTCCCGCTAAATACCCAGGAGCTCGCGGATTTCGTCTCGGAGATTCTTGACGAGATGACGGGTCTCGGTCCGCTCGAGCCATTGCTCAAGGACCCAAGCATCAACGATATCCTGATCAACGGCCATGAGTGCGTCTACGTGGAGCGTCACGGCGTGCTTGAGCCGCTGTCCGTTCGGTTCAAGGACGAGCAGCATCTCCTGCGCATCGTCAACAAGATCGTCTCCGCGGTCGGTCGCCGGGTCGACGAATCCCATCCGCTCTGCGACGCGCGCTTGCAGGATGGCTCGCGCGTGAACGTGGCGGTGCGTCCGATTGGCGTCGACGGCCCGCTGGTCTCCATTCGTAAGTTTTCCAAGAAGCCGTTCAACCTCACGAAGCTGGTTGAGGTCGGTGCGCTGCGCCCGCCAATGGCCGAAGTGCTGGCCGCCGCGGTGAAAGCCCGCGTCACGACGATCATTTCCGGTGGTACCGGTTCCGGCAAGACGACCATGCTCAATGCGCTCTCGGCATTTATTTCCGAAAAGGAGCGCTTGCTCACGATCGAGGACGCCGCCGAATTGCAGTTGCAGCAGCCGCACGTCGGCCGCATGGAGACGCGGCCGCCGAATATCGAGGGCAAGGGCGAAATCCGCCAACGCGAACTGGTGAAAAACGCCCTGCGTATGCGGCCTGACCGCATCATCCTCGGTGAGTGCCGCGGCGAAGAAGCCTTCGACATGTTGCAGGCGATGAACACCGGTCACGAAGGCTCGATGGCGACAATTCACGCCAACACGCCCCGCGATGCGATTTCCCGTCTCGAGCAGATGATCGGCATGGCCGGCCTGCCGATGACGGTTGCTTCGATCCGCAGCCAGATCGCCAACGCCATCCAGATGATCGTGCAACTTCAGCGTCAATCGGACGGCAGGCGCAAAGTCACCTCAATCGCCGAAGTCACCGGTCTTGAGGGCGACATCATCCAGATGCAGGAAATCTTCAAATATGTCCGCACCGGCACCGCGCCCGACGGCACCGTGCAGGGACATTACCAGGCGACCGGCGTGCGTCCGCGCTTCCTCGCGCACCTCGCCAACCAGGGCATCAAGATTCCCGGCAGCTATTTCGATCCCTCGCAGCCGCTCTGACCGGCCATGTTCGACTTCAATTCAATCTACTTGTTCTACGCGCTGATCGGCCTTTCGGCGGCGATGTTCGCAGAAGGTATCTATCTGCTCGTTTATAACAACGCGTCCTACCGCAAGAATATCAATCGCCAACTCAAGGTGATGGACAACAAGACCGACCGCGAAAGCGTGCTCGTGCAGCTGCGCCGCGAGCGCGGTCTGACCAGCGGCGGCGACTATCGATTGCCGCTCGTCAATCTCAACCAGCTCCTGCTGCAATCCGGGTTGACGATCGGTCTGGGCCGGCTGGTTCTGTTCATCGTGATTTGTGTGGTCGCGGTCTTTATGGCCGTGCTGACTTTCAAGGGCAACGCGACTTACGCTTTAATTGCCGCTCTGTTTTGCGGTATCGTGCTGCCCCCGCTCGTTCTCCGGATCTTGCGCAAGCGCCGGCAGAAAAAATTCAGTTCCCAGTTTCCCGACGGCATCGACATCATTGTGCGGTCCTTGCGAGCCGGTCATCCGGTGCCGATCGCCATTACGATGGTGGGGCGGGAAATGACGGACCCGATCGGCACTGAGTTCGGCATTGTCTCCGACGAGCTCACCTACGGCTCCGATCTGGAAACCGCGATGCGCAACCTGTATTTCCGCGTCGGCACTGACGACCTGCCACTGTTTGTGACCGCGGTTGCGATTCAGCGATCGACCGGCGGTAACCTCGGCGAAATCCTGGAAAATCTTTCGGCGGTGATCCGCCAGCGGTTCAAGATGCGGCGCAAGATTCGCGCGCTGGCGGCGGAAGGCCGTGCATCGGCCCTCATCCTCTCGTCGCTGCCGATAGGCATGTTCTTGGTCATCCAGTTTCTGGTGCCGAATTTCTACGGGGCCGTCTGGGACCAGGATATGACCAAGATCGGTCTTGGGCTCGCAGCGTGCTGGATGGGCGTCGGTAATTTCATCATGTACCGCATGGTCAACTTCAGGATCTGACCATGGACAGCATCACCTCAGTGTTCGGCAATGCGTTCCGCGACAGCAGCACCATCCTGATGGCGCTGCTGGTATTTCTGGCGGCGGGAACGCTCGCGTTCTCACTGATGGCGGCGGTCCGCGTGCGCGGCGCAGTCAAGAAGCGTACGTCGCGGATCATGGACGATCAGGAACGCAGGGGGAGCTCGCGCTCGCTGCAGAATTCCAGCGCCAAGACCGTCAGCAAACTGATCGAATACACGACCAAGCATTACGGCGAGGGCAACGGCGAGAACATGAAGGTGCTGCGCCGGCGCCTGATCCAGGCCGGAATCTACGATCCGCGCGCGGTGGCTTTCTTCTTCATCGCGCGGACGCTGTTAGCGATCGGTCTGGCCATCGCAGTTTTCATATTTCTGCCAATTCTACGGCCCACCACAACAAGCTCGTTTCTCTGGATGTTGGTCATGGCGGGCGGCGTTGCCGGCTATGTCGGCCCGAGTGTCTATGTCGACAAACGGATTTCCGCCCGTAAGCTCGAGCATCGCTCGGGCTTTCCGGATTTCATGGATCTGCTTGTCGTGTGTGCGGACTCTGGATTGTCGATGGAAGCATCGCTGGAGCGCGTCGGGCGCGAACTGGGCCAGACTTATCCTTCACTCTCCGCCAATATTCATTTGACAAACCTTGAAATCCGCGCGGGCCGGCCGCTCAAGGAAGCGCTCGAGCATTTTTCCGACCGCCTCGCACTCGAAGAGTCGCGCGCCTTTGCGACCTTGATCAACCAGTCCATTGACCTTGGCTCCAGCATCACGGACGCGATGCGCGTCTACAGCGACGACATGCGCCACAAACGGCTCTCGAGCGCCGAGGAAAAGGCCTATGCCCTGCCGGCCAAGCTGGCGGTACCAATGATGGTCTGTATCTTTCCGGTCATCTTCGTCGTCATCCTGTTACCAGTGATCGTCAAACTGCACGTGGGCGGCTATTTCTGAGGGCGCTGCCGCTCTAAACAGCCCGATATGCGGCCTGAGGCGCCAGAAATATGGTAGGCGCCGACAGGGTGAAGATTTTCTTAACCATCCTCCCCTAGCCTGACGGCGTCCCGATACCGGGTGCTTCCGCAAGGCTTTGACATGGCTATTGGAATTGCCCGAGTTTCATTGATCGCCGTCACGGGCCTGTGGTTGGCGGGATGCAGCACCTCAAATAATTTTTCCGACTTCCTGAAATCAAAGACGGGAACCGCCACCGCTTCCGCGCCACAGGCGACTGATGCGCAGGCGTCCGCCGACACATCCTCGCCGCAACAGGTTGTCGAAACATCCGCGCCACCGCCGGCTGTTGAATCAACCGGTTCAGTGCCGCCGCCATTGGGCGTTTCGCCGGCGGCCGAGCCCGGCCTGCTCGGCAGCGATCCGAACGATGAATTGAGTCTCGGCAAAAAACACTACCGCGCGAATGATTTCGGTCTGGCCGAGAAACATTTCCGCGCCGCGGTCGAAAAGCATCCGCGTGACGCAGAGGCCTGGCTCGGTCTTGCTGCCTCTTATGATCGCCTGCGTCGCTTCGATCTGGCGGACCGCGCTTATGCCCAGGCGATCGGCATCGTCGGCCCGACGGTCGCGATTCTCAACAATCAGGGATACTCATATATGCTGCGCGGCGACTACAAACGCGCGCATGCCACTCTCGCTGTCGCCCTGCGTAAAGACCCCACCAACAAATACGTGCAGAACAATATTCGTCTGCTGGATGAGAGCTATCGCAAAGGCAAGGCCATCCAATAGGCCTCGGTGATAGCGTGCTGGTCCGGCAATCCGCCGTGGCCCGCGGACTAAATCTCCCAATCGGTTGTTTATCGACAGGCCCTGCGAAATTTCGCTGCTGCCTTGCAAGGCCATGGCGCCTGTACGCCGTCTCGATTACCATCGTGTGTGAACCGGCGTAGACCGGTCATAAACTTCGGTCCCCAGGGGGAGGAACCAATGGCTACTGCAGTGAATGCCGGCGCACGTCTCGACCGGCTCCCGATTTCATCGTTCCATTATCGTATTTTCTGGCTCGTCGGCGCCGGCATGTTCTTTGACGGTTACGACCTCTATGTCGCCGGCGGTGTTCTGGCATCAACGATCCAAACCAAATTTTCCACGCTGCCGCAGAATCTGCAATTCCTCTCACTGACCTTCGTCGGCATGACGATCGGTTCGTTTGTCACAGGTTTCGTCGGCGACAAGTTTGGTCGCCGCTTCACCTATCAAGTCAATCTTCTGGTGTTCGGTCTTGCCTCTATTGCCGCCGCGTTTGCGCAGGACATGAACCAGTTGATCATCTGTCGTTTCGTGCAGGGACTCGGTCTCGGTGCCGAAATCGTAGTCGGCTATTCGACGCTGACCGAATTTGTGCCACCGAAAACGCGCGGTCGATGGCTCGCCTTCATGGCGTTTTTGACGGTTTGCGGATTTCCGGTCACAGCGATTCTTGGATACCTGATCATCCCGACCTGGGGATGGCGACCGATGTTCATCATCGCGGGAATAGGCTCGCTGATCGTCTGGTATTTGCGCAAGAATTTGCCAGAGTCACCGCGCTGGCTTGAAGCACAGGGGCGCACCGCCGAAGCGGAAGCGCTGATGCAGACGATCGAAAAAGAAGTGACCGCCACCGCGGGCTCGCTTCCGGCGCCGGCGATCACCGCGCCGACTCCACAGCTTACCGCCGCGTCAATGTTCAGGCCTCCAATTCTGCAACGGTTGCTCGTCGGTTGCTGGCTACTGATCACCATCAACACGCTGATCTTTGGCTTCGTGATCTTCCTGCCGCAATTCTTCCTGCGGCAAGGTCTCACCATCACCAACTCGCTCGGCTACACCGTCGTGCTGGCCGCCGCGTCGCTGGTGGGGTGTGCATGCGGCGCTTATCTCTCCGATACGATCGGGCGGCGGTGGAGCATTATCCTCGGGTCGGTCCTCACCATCGTGTTCGGCTGGACCTATGCCCGCTTTAACGCCGGGTCCGATCCGGTCATCGTGCTGAGCGTGGGCGCGGTGCTGATCGTGGCGATTTATATCCAGACGGCGTTGCTGTTTGGCGTCTACACGCCGGAACTGTTCCCGACCGAGATCCGCCTGCGCGCGAACGGCATCTGCAACACGCTCGGCCGTGGCGCGACAGTGGCCTCGCCATTCTTGGTCGGCTACTTGATGGTGAACTATGGGCTGCCAGGCGTGCTCTGGCTGATGATAGGCCTCGTTACCGTGCAGATCATCGCGGTCTTCTTCTGGGGTGTTGAGCCGGCAAAACGCTCACTGGAAGGACTGGATCCCAAGCTCGCCTAGCCGCGCCTATCTTGCGATATAGTCGGCCGCCCGGATAAAGGGCGGCCGATTGCATTAGGAGATCAACAGGAAATGAGCCAACTGCGGCCAGTGACAGTGATTACCGGAGCATCAGCCGGGATCGGCGCGGCGCTCGCGCGCGTATTTGCTCGTCACGGCCATGAACTGGCGCTGGTCGCGCGGCGAGCGGAGCGCTTGCATGCTCTCGCCGACGAAATTGCCGCGAGCGGCGCGCGCCGGCCGATTGTGATTGTTGCCGATCTGTTGAAGCCCGGCGCGGCACGGCAGATCGGTGACGCTTTGGCGGGGCAGGGCGCAGAGCCGCAATACGTCGTCAATAATGCCGGCTTTGGTCTGGTCGGCCTGGCTGCTTCGCTCGATCGCGACGAGCAGCTCCAGATGGTCGACCTCAATGTGCGCGCTCTGACCGAATTGTCGCTCGGCTTTATCGACAGCCTCGCCCGTAACAGTGGCGGACTGCTCAATGTCGGCTCGATGGCGGGATTTCTGCCCGGGCCGGGAATGGCGGTCTACTACGCCACCAAGGCCTACGTGCTGTCATTTTCCGAGGCGCTGCACAGCGAGCTCAAGCCGCGTGGAATAAAGGTTGCTGTGCTGTGTCCGGGCCCGGTGCCGACAGAATTTGCGGCGCGCGCCGGTGTGAAAGGCCCCACATTGGCACCAAGCAGATTGACCCGGTCGGCGGACGATGTCGCGGAGGCCGGCTATCGCGGCCTGATGGGAGGCCACCGGACGATCGTGCCGGGCGCGCTTAATAGACTGGTTACCGTGTTGATCCGCCTGATCCCGCGCCGCATCGTGCTGGCAGTTGTGGATTCCCGGCAGGCGCGGCGCAGATCCGCGCAACGGACATAGCCGCATCCCGCCGATCATATTTGCAAACGCCGTCGGAGCGGTTACTAGTCACCGTTGCGGTTGACGTGCTGAATTGCCATTTTGAAATATGTTGAAACCCGTACTTCTCATTCTGCACCAGGAGCACTCGTCGCCCGGCCGCGTCGGTCAGACGCTGGCGAGGCTCGGCTATCCGCTCGATATCCGGCGCCCGCGATTTGGCGATCCGCTGCCGGAAACGATGGACGATCATGCGGGAGCCGCCATTTTTGGCGGCCCGCAAAGCGCCAATGACAACGAAGAATTCTTGCACCGCGAGATCGACTGGATCGGCGTTCCGCTGCGCGACAAAAAACCGTATCTCGGCATCTGCCTCGGCGCGCAAATGATGGCGCGTCATCTCGGCGCCGGCGTCTTCCCACATCCGAAGGGCCATGCCGAGGTCGGCTACTATCCGATCCGTCCGACTGAGGCCGGACGCAAGGTGTGCGCCGACTGGCCGGATCACGTCTATCAATGGCATCGCGAAGGTTTCGAGTTGCCGTCGGGCGGAGAGCTGCTCGCCGAGGGCGACGCTTTCTCGATTCAGGCGTTTCGTTATGGCACCGGCTATGCGCTGCAGTTTCATCCTGAGGTCACCCACGCCATGATGTATCGATGGCTGGTTCGCGGCGCGCACCGAATGGAGTTGCCTGGCGCCAAGCAACGCCACGAGCACATCGCCGATCGCGCCGTGCACGATCTGGCATCACGCAATTGGTTGGCCGCATTTATTGACCACTGGATCGGTCGTACGCCGGCCAATCAAACGGCCTAGGTCGTTCCTCGTTGGCGCTTGCGCCCGCACACCATTGACAAATCGTCGTTCAACCTGATCGTTTGCAACGGGCTTTGGGGATCGATGGCCACACGAGGACGTGCGGATGCTTGACTCGGACGATCGTAGCCCGTCCGCCACGCGGCCAACGCCATCCGCATTGAGCAAAATATTGCGGGCGTCGGACGGGATTCTCGAACTTCTGCCGATCGCGACTTTTATCTGCGACGCCGAAGGTACGATCCTACAGTACAACCGTCATGCGGTTGCGGTCTGGGGCGGCTCTCCGGAACCAGGACAGACGCATGATCAGTTCAGGGAAAGCGCGCGATTCTTCGAACTGGACGGAACGCCCGTCGCACGATCGATGGTGTCCGAGGTTCTGGCGGGCGGCCCGCCGGTGCGAGACGTCGAGCGGATCGTCGAGCACGCTGATGGCACGCGCCTGATTGTGTCGGTCAATATCGATCCGTTGCTCAACGCGAAGGGCGAACTTGTCGGTGCGGTAAATTGTTTTCTCGATATCACCGAGCGCAAGCGCATGGACGTCGCACTCGAGCGCTCGCAACTACATGCCCGCGAACAGGAGCAACGCCTGGCGGCGACCTACGAGCATGCTTCGATTGGAATCTCGGAAATTGCTCCCGATGGTCTGTTCCTGCGTGTCAACGAAGCAATTTGCGCGATCACCGGCTACAGCCGCGAAGAGCTTCTGGCGTCCAGGCTGTTTCGTTACACGCATCCTGACGATGCCGACCCCGACCGCGAGGGATTTCGCAAACAGGTCGGTGGCGAGCTCGATTTCTATTCGGTCGAAAAGCGTTTCATCCGCAAGGATGGTCGCATCATTTGGCTCTCGGTGCGGTCCTCGCCCGTGCGCGATGCCGGTAATCGACTGCTTTATGTCGTCCGGGTCGTGCAGGACATCAGCGAACGCAAGGCGGCCGAACAGCGTCAGAAATTGCTGATGGACGAACTGAATCACCGGGTAAAAAATACGCTGGCCACCGTGCAGTCTTTGGCTTCGCAGACGGCGCGAAGCGCACATACACCGGCGGCATTCCGAGAGGGGTTTGAAGGGCGCTTGATCGCGCTATCCAAGGCGCATGACCAGCTGACGATCCATCACTGGGAAAGCGCCGATCTGCGCGAGCTACTGTCGGGCACCCTTGCGCCCTATGCTGGGGCCGACCGCGTCGTCCTGCGCGGGGAAGACGTCGTACTGCGGCCGCGCGCGGTCTTGACGCTCGCGATGGCGGTGCACGAGCTCACGACCAATGCTGCAAAATACGGTGCGCTGTCGGTGCCCGGAGGCCGCATCGAAATTCATTGGCGTCCGGTACGCGCTGAGAACGGCCACCTGATGTTGCGTATCGATTGGACAGAGCAGGGCGGCCCTCCGGTCGCCACACCCAAGCAGCGCGGTTTCGGCTCCAAGCTGATTGAAGGCAGCATCGCCGCCGAGCTCGGCGGAAGCGCTCGCCTCGCGTTCGCGCCGGAAGGATTGGGCTGTGAAATCCTCATTCCGATCGAGATTGCCGCCATCGATACCCGGACCAAGAGCGGCGAGGACTGGTCAATTTAAAAATAGAGCCGGTCTTCGCCCCGCGGGCTACGACGGGCAATCTTCGCTCGCTTCGCCCGAGAGGTCGGGATGGCTTGCCGAGCCGTAGCTCGCGAAGCGAGCGAACACGCCCGTCTTCGCCCTACGGACTACGACGGGCAACCGTCGCTGTTCGCTGGCTTGCCAACCGAAGCGGCGTAGGCCGCGAAGGCTGGTGGAGCCGAGGGGATTTGAACCCCTGACCTCCTCATTGCGAACGAGGCGCTCTCCCAACTGAGCTACGGCCCCGCCAAATGGCAACGATAATTATCGTTGCGCGAAATTTGCGGCGAGTGGGCGCCATTTAGGACCAGGTGTTTGCCCTGTCAAGGATGCGGGGGCCGCGGTCCGCGATCGGCTTGTTCGGGGCCACTCGACCCGCTACTTTGCGCCCGGATTACGAACAGGCAGACACTCATGCGCGCGCTACTCGATATAATTCTTTTGATCCTCCAGATTTATATCTGGCTCCTGATTGCTTCTGCTGTGCTGTCCTGGTTGATCGCCTTCAGCGTGGTCAACACCCGTAACCAGGTGGTGGCGATGGTCGCCGACTTTCTTTATCGCATTACCGAGCCTGTCTTGCGTCCGATACGTTCAATGTTGCCCAACCTGGGCGGAATTGACGTGTCGCCGGTGATCCTGATTTTGATCATCCTGTTTCTCGAAAACGTAATCATCCGGTACATCTATCCCAACGTGTTTTAACGGATGGCGGCCATTCCCTGGTCGCTTACGCCGGGCGGCGCCGTGTTGGCGGTGCGGTTGACGCCGAAGGGTGGCCGTGACGCAATCGATGGCGTTGATGTGCTTGCAGACGGGCGACCCGTACTGACCGCGCGGGTGCGTGCGCTGCCGGCCGACGGAGAGGCCAACGAAGCCCTCATCCGCTTGATTGCCAAGGCCGTTGGTGTGCCCTTGCGGGATGTCACGCTCGTTGCGGGTGCTACATCCCGCCTTAAGCGGCTCGCCATTTCCGGCCACGGCCCAACTTTGATCGCGGCGCTGGAGAAAATCGCAATACCGCGCTAAGGCACTGGGGGTAGCCGGCAGGCGAACCATGACCGCACGTATTATCGACGGCAAGACAATCTCGGCGGACCTGCGTGGCAAGGTGACGGATGCCGTCCATCGCCTGCGTCGCGATCGCGGTATCGTGCCGGGCCTCGCCGTTGTTCTGGTCGGCGAAAACCCTGCAAGCGAAGTCTACGTCCGCAATAAATCCAAGGCGGTGACGGAAGCCGGCATGCAGGCTTTCGACCACAAGCTGCCCGCCATCACCAGTGAAGTCGAGCTGATCAATCTGATCGCGGCGCTCAATGCTGACGAGCAAGTCAACGGCATCCTGGTGCAGTTGCCGCTGCCAAAGCAGATCGATGCGCACAAAATCATCGCGGCCATCGATCCAGCCAAGGACGTGGATGGTTTCCATCCGAACAACGTCGGGCGTCTTGCCAGCGGCTTTCCCGCCCTTATTCCGTGCACTCCGATGGGATGCGTGCGCCTGGCCAAGACCGTGCGTTCATCGCTCGCCGGACTAGAAGCGGTTGTCATCGGCCGCTCGAATATCGTCGGCAAGCCCATGGCTCAATTGTTGCTGGCCGAAAACGCGACCGTGACGATCGCGCATTCCAAGACGGTCGATCTCGCTGCCGTCTGCCGCCGCGCTGATCTCCTTGTCGCCGCGATTGGGCGGCCGGAATTGGTTCGCGGTGACTGGATCAAACCGGGCGCTACGGTGGTTGACGTCGGCATTAACCGCGTACCGGGTGAGGGCGGCAAGTCGCGTATTGTGGGTGACGTCAATTTTGTCGAAGCGTCGAAAGTCGCCGGCGCGATTACACCGGTCCCGGGCGGCGTCGGCCCGATGACGATTGCGTGCTTGTTGCTGAATACTTTGCGCGCCGCGTGCGCGCAGAAGGGCCTGCCGGCACCGAACGTGTGATTACGCCTGCCAGGCGTAAGCGACTTTATCGAGTGTCTTGCTGCCAAAGCGTTCCGAGGAGCGCGCGACCGCGCGACCGCCAAGTGCGCGATAAAATTCCATTGCCGGTTCGTTGTCGGACAGCGCCCACACGACCAGGCTCTTCAAACCACTTTGGTTGAGATCCTTGCGTGCGGCGGAGAACAGGCGGCGCCCAAAACCCAGGCCCTGGAATTCCGGCCGCAGATAAATTTCGTAGATCTCGCCGTCGTAAAACAGGCTGCGTGCGCGGTTGCGCCCATAGTTGGCATAGCCCGCGATGCGATCGCCGAACTGAAGGATTGTAATGCGGCTGCCTTTGCGGATGGCCGAATCCCACCAGTCCGGACCACGGCGGTTGATCAGCTTGTCGAGCTCATTGCCAGGGATGATGCCCTGATAGGCCGCGCGCCACGCCTCATCATGGGTGTCGGCGACGTCCAGTGCGTCTGCCGACTTTGCGCGACGAATCTCTATGAGGGTCGTGCTCATTGCGCGATAGAAGCAACGAACTTTGCGGCCTTCAAGCCCTATCGTAAATGATGGGTTAACGGTGTGGATTACTGGTCACACGTCTGCAAAAGGCCGGCAGTGATGGCGGAAAACGATGGTTGAATCATCAACGCTGATGCAGACTGGCGTCCGGTTCCGCGATTGCGCCGGGCGGCATGTGGCCGGTCAAAGGCGCGTGTCGGCGGCTGATTCGACAACCTGAGTCGAATCAATCCGTCGGAAAAAACGAAAAAGCAGGGTAAGCCCGCCCGGCGTCAGGCCGGCTCGGCTTCCTTCATGCGGTCGGCTTTTTTGCGGTCGTTCTCGTCGAGCAGTTTCTTGCGCAGGCGGATCGACTTTGGCGTGACTTCGACCAACTCGTCGTCCTCGATATAGGCCAGCGCCTTCTCCAGCGTCATGCGGATTGGCGGAGTGAGGCGTACAGCCTCGTCCTTGGAGGTGGTGCGGATGTTGGTGAGCTTCTTGCCCTTGAGCACGTTGACGATGAGGTCGTTGCCGCGCGTGTGCTCGCCCACGATCATGCCGTTGTAAACTTTCCAGCCGGGCTCAATCATCATCGGGCCGCGATCTTCCAGATTCCAGAGCGCGTAGGCGACCGCGTCGCCTTTGTCGTTGGAAATCAGCACGCCATTGCGGCGGCCCTGGATCGGTCCCTTATGCGGCGCGTAAGCGTGGAACAGGCGGTTCATGATCGCGGTGCCACGTGTGTCGGTGAGCAATTCGCCCTGGTATCCGATGAGGCCACGCGTCGGCGCATGAAAGACCAGCCGCAGGCGGCCGCCGCCGGACGGTCTCATCTCCATCATGTCGGCTTTGCGCTCCGCCATCTTCTGCACAACGATGCCGGAATGCTCTTCGTCGAGGTCGATGACAACTTCCTCGATCGGCTCCAACGTTGCGCCGGTAGCGGGATCTTCCTTCAGCAGCACCTTCGGGCGCGATACCGACAACTCGAAACCTTCGCGCCGCATGGTCTCAATCAGGATGCCCAGCTGTAATTCGCCGCGTCCGGCGACTTCCATGGAATCCTTCTCGTCGGATTCGCGTACGCGCAACGCCACATTGCCTTCTGCTTCGCGCAGCAGGCGGTCGCGGATCATGCGGCCCGTGACCTTGTCGCCTTCGGTGCCGGCGAGCGGGGAATCATTGACGCGGAAAATCATGGCCAGCGTGGGTGGATCGATCGGCTGGGCCGGCAGCGGTGTTTCCACCGATGGATCGCAGATCGTCATGGCGACGGTCGCTTCCGGCAGCCCGGCGATGGCGACGATGTCGCCCGCGTCAGCTTCTTCTACCGGCACGCGTTCGAGCCCACGGAACGCCAGCAACTTTGTAATGCGGCCGGTCTCGATCAGCTTGCCGTCGTGGTCGAGCACCTTCACCGGTAGATTGGGTTTCGCCGATCCCGACGTGATGCGGCCGGTGACGATGCGGCCGAGATAGGGATTGGCTTCCAGAATTGTACCGAGCAGCCGGAACGGGCCGCTTTCGACCACCGGCGGTTTGACATGCTTGAGGATGAGATCGAACAGCGGCTTCATGCCGTCGTCGTGCGATCCATCGAGACTCGTGGCCATCCAGCCCTGTTTGGCCGAACCGTACAAAATCGGAAAGTCGAGCTGCTCGTCGGTTGCATCGAGCGCAGCGAACAAGTCGAACACTTCATTGACCACTTGAACGGCGCGCGCGTCGGCGCGGTCGACCTTGTTGATGACGACGATGGGCTTGAGGCCCATCTTGAGCGCCTTCGACACCACGAACTTGGTCTGCGGCAACGGACCCTCGGCGGCGTCGACCAGCACCAGCGCGCCGTCCACCATGTTGAGAATGCGTTCAACCTCGCCGCCGAAATCGGCGTGACCAGGCGTATCGACGATGTTGATGCGAGTGCCGTTCCAGATCACCGACGCAGCCTTGGCAAGAATGGTGATGCCGCGCTCCCGCTCGAGATCATTGGAATCCATGGCACGCTCGACCACGCGCTGGTTCTCGCGATACGCCCCGGATTGCTGCAGCAGGCGGTCGACCAAGGTAGTTTTGCCATGGTCGACGTGCGCGATAATGGCGACGTTGCGAAGATCCATCGGAGTTCCTGAAACCAAGCGCGGGCCCGAAGGGGCCCGCGACTCTGTTGCGGCGCAATATAGTCACGCGCAGCCGAGATGCAACTGCTGTTCGTGGCAGATGCGGAAGCAAGGTAAACCCAGCGATAGCAATCCCGGGCCTGTTTTAGGCGGTATTTTGGGCCCGCTAGCCAAATTGCGGGTCGATTGTTTTCGCCCAAAGTGCGCGGTCATCGACGTCCTTGAGCGTGACCGTCATCTGCTGGCTGCCGCCGTCGATTGCGATGTGCCCGAAGAACTGCAGGCCTTCGCTCGGCGGCAGGTTCTGGCCTTGCTCCTTGGCCGGCGCCTTCACGTAGACGAGCTGCGGTCCGAACGTCTTGTCGAGCGCGTTAGGCCCGAATGTGCCGGCGTGGATCGGCCCGCTGACGAATTCCCAAAACGGCTCGAAGTCCTGGAATGCAGCCTTGTTGGGATCGTAGTAGTGCGCAGCCGTGTAGTGAACATCGGCGGTGATCCACACGGTGTTGCGCACACCGGCGTGTTTGATGAACGACAGCAAATTGGCAAGTTCAAGTTCACGTCCGCGCGGCGCGCCGTCGTCGCCTTGCGCCATTCCCTCGATGCCCCATTTGCGCGCGCCGTCGTAGACAATGACGAGGCTCAGCGGCATGTCGGCGGCAATGACTTTCCAGGTGGCTCGCGAGTTCAGCAATTCGCGTTTGAGCCAGGCGAGCTGGGTCGGCCCGAGAAAATATGCGGCCGGGCCATAGGCATCTTCATTGTCTTCGGCGTTCGGGCCGCGATACGAGCGCATGTCGAGCATGAATACGTCGAGCAATGGCCCGTAGGAAATTTTCCGGTAGACGCGGCCCGGCTCGGCCTGCGTCTCGCGCATCGGCATGTATTCATGAAACGCGCGGCTGGCGCGCGCCGCCAGTATCAGATCGTTCTTTTCGACGTACTTCTTTGCGAGCAATTCGCTGCGCGTCATCGGCTCACCGGGCCACCAATTGTTGAAGACCTCGTGGTCATCCCACTGGGAAAAGACCGGCACCTGCGCTGCAAAGGAGCGCAGGTTCTTGTCGAGCAAATTGTATTTATAGGCACCGCGAAATTCGTCGAGCGTCTCGGCTGCCTTCGACTTGTCTTCCGTGACGATGTTTTTCCAGACTTCGCCGTTCGGCATCTTCTGCTCGGCCGCAATCGGCCCGTCGGCATAAATATTGTCTCCGTTGTGAATGAAAAAATCCGGCCGATTCTTCAGCATCGTGGCGTAAGTCCGCATGCCGCCGCGCGATTCATCGATGCCCCAGCCTTGTCCGGCTGTGTCACCCGACCAGACGAAATTGATCGAGCGTCGGTCGCTCGGCGCGGTGCGGAACCGGCCGACTTGAGGCTCGCCGACAATGGTCGGGGAGGCGAGGTCCTGAAAACGTACCCGGTAGAAGATGTCCTGTGCGGCCGGCAGGCCCTCAACCAGGAGCTTGGCGGTATAATCACTTTCCGGCAGCGCATCGATGTAAGTCGTGCTGCGAACGTCTTTGAAGCTGTCGGTGGTGGCGACCTCCACCAGCATGCGCGAAGGCCGGTCGGCGCGCGCCCAGACGACGCCGGAGTCGACTGAGACATCCCCGGATTGCACGCCATGCGTGATGAGGGGACGGTCGCCCGCGCGGCTGATGAACGGGCGGCAAACCCCGCCGAGTGTGGTGAAAGCGGTTGCGGCTGCGCCGGTGGCAAGGAAGCGCCGGCGCGTTGCTGAGCCAATGCGTATCGTCATGGAAGTCTCCGCGTACAGGTTAAGCGGGAAGCTTGCTCATACCCCCTGACAGATCCTCGACGTCCACATGACAGAGCGATGACAGCATTGGATAACTTGCATTCAGGCCCCTGCCGGACGGCTCCATGGGCCAAAGCGCACGCCCTTCGGCAGCGCTTCCTGCAACATCATCATTTCGGCGATCGTTTCGCTGGTGACAAAGCCCACCAGTTTGCCACTTGCGTCGGTGACGCCGACCGCTTGCGCCGATTTCAGCTGCAACAATTTGAATGCCTGCTCCAGCGTCGCACGATGGCTGATGGTCGGCATTTCCGCCACCATGGCGTCGGCGACGCGGACATCCGGTCCATGGGACTTGATGGTGCGGATGAGGTCGGCACGGCCGAGCACGCCGACCGGCTTGCCGGTGCCATCGACGACCGGAAATTCGCCTTGGCTTGTCTGAAGCAATGTCTGCACCGCCTCGTCGATATGCGCGTCGGGCGACAGCGTGGCGAATTGCGTCATCATCGCGTAGCTCACCGGCACACCACGTGACGCCGCGCGCAGCGCCACCATGTGGGCCTCCGACGAGGCAGCGAGATAAACGAAAATGGCAATGAAGATCAAAATCGGGTTGGCCATCAGGCCGATGAAGCCGAGGGCGAACGCCACGAACTGCCCGATCATGGCCGCGATCTCGGTAGCGCGCACATAGCCTAAACGGCTCGCCAGCAAGGCCCGCAGGACACGCCCGCCGTCCATCGGAAAAGCGGGGATCATGTTGAACATCGCGAGAAAAAGGTTCACGGCCGCCAGCCGGTCGACCAATGGAATCTTCAGATTGTCGACCGCTGCCGCCGCGCTGGCGTGCAGATTTGCGCCGAAGCCATAGACCAGCACCACCGCGATCACGACATTGACGAGCGGCCCGGCGATGGCGATGAGAAATTCCTCCCACGGCTCTTCCGGGATGCGCTCAAGCTGCGCCACACCGCCGATCGGCAAAAGGGTTACGTAAGGCGTCGGCACGCCGAAGGCGCGAGCGGTAAAGATGTGACCGAACTCATGCAGCAGCACGCAGAGGAACAGAAGCAGCATAAACACAAGGCTGCCCCAGGCCGTCGCGGCGCCTCCCGAGGCGTAGCTGGCTGCGAAGATCCAGGCGAGAAACAACAGGAAGGTGAGGTGGATGCGGACAACCGTGCCTGCCACCTTGCCGATATTCAAAGACCAGGACATGGATTCCTCGTATGGCCGGGACCGACGAGTAAAAGGTAGTATTGGCGCGGACCCTTTGCGAGGGTGGTGCGTTCGTCTCGACGAGGTGTCACATGGCGCAGAAACTGACCGCAGAAGCCCGTAAATCCGCACTGGCCCGCCTCAATGGCTGGTCGGAAGCAACCGACCGGGATGCCATCACGAAAAAATTCGTGTTCAAGGATTTCAACCAGGCCTTCGGCTTTATGACGCGCGTCGCGCTGGTCGCGGAAAAAATGGACCATCACCCGGAATGGTTCAACGTCTACAAGACAGTCGAGGTCACGCTGTCAACTCATGATGCAGGCGGATTGACGGAGCTCGACGTGAAGCTCGCCGAGGCCATGGACAAGATTGCCGCCGCCTAGTGCGGGAACCCGCTAAAGCCGCGCCTTGCGGCCGCCTAAATCGCCACCACATAAATGCGTATGACCTTTGCACAATCCGCATTCTGGCAGGCTGGCGGTGATGAGGATGCGCTGCGCCATCGTTTCTGGCGCAAGACGCGTCGCGTGGCAGCGTCCATTCCATTCGCGGAGGATTTGCTCGCCGCATATTACTGCGCCTTCGACCGGGCCACGCCCTTGCCGGTCAAGATGTCGTTGATTGGCGCACTCGCTTATTTTGTATTGCCGTTCGATGCGATTCCCGACGTGCTGCCGGTGCTTGGCTTCACGGACGATGCCGCTGTGCTGGCGAGCACAATCAAACTGGTCGCCAGCCATATCCTGCCGGAACATCGCGCGGTGGCGAAAGCCAAATTGGCCGAATTCGCATAAAGCCTACGGCCGCAAGATCACCTTGCCCATCACCTGCCTTGCGGCGATGGCTTTGAGTGCGGACGGCGCCTCCGCCAGCGGATAGACCGCGTGCACGTGCGACGACAATTTTCCTTCCTTGCACCACGCTAATAGCCGTTCGGTATTGGCGCGATGACCGTCGGGGTCGCGTTCGATCCATGAGCCCCAGAATACGCCGAGTACGTCGCAGCCTTTGAGCAGCACGAGATTGAGCGGCAGCTTTGGAATCTCGCCGGCGGCAAAGCCGACGACAAGAAACCGACCGCGCCAGGCGATCGAGCGCAACGCCGCTTCGGCATAAGCGCCGCCGACCGGATCGTAAATCACGTCGGCGCCGCGGCCTTGCGTGACGCGGCGCAGCGCCTCTTTGAGATCTTCGCTGCCGTAATTGATGCCGTCATCAGCGCCGTGGTCGCGTGCGAAAGCGATTTTTTCCGCTGACGAAGCGCAGGCAATCACGCGTGCGCCCATGATCTTGCCTAGCTCGATCGCGGCAAGGCCTGTGCCGCCGGACGCACCGAGCACGGCAAGTGTTTCACCAGGCTTGAGATTGGCGCGATCCTTCAACGCGTGCAGCGTCGTGCCATAAGTGACGCAGAGGCCGGCGGCACGGTCCGCATCGAGTCCATCCGGAATTTTGATTAACATGGTCGCGGCGATGGCAATGCGCTCACGCGCCGCGCCATAGCCCGAACATGCAATGACGCGGTCGCCGATCGAGAATTGGGTGACGCCCGCGCCAAGGCTCTCGATCGTCCCGGCGAACTCCGCGGCGGGCGAGAACGGGAGGGGCGGCTTGGTCTGATATTTGTTGGCGATGATCAACGTGTCGAAGAAATTCAGCGCGGCGGCTTCAATACGCACGACCGCTTCGCCCGCCCCGGGAACCGGATCGGGAATGTCAGCCAGCGTCAGGTCGTCGGGCGTGCCGTAATGGGTGCAGAGCAGGGCTTTCATGTCATTCCGTGGGGAATTGTGCGGCGCGAACGGTCAAAGTGTCGCGGGTTCTAGCACGCCAGCGCCGGCCGTCAGCCCCTTGGCGGATAATGTCGCCTTCACATTGCCGACATTCGCATCTAATGGGCTAATATCCTTGCGATTCTGATTGAGGGCGGCTCAGCGACCGTCATTATCGTCACCGGTAGGGCCCGATGAACATCACCGCTTTATTCCGCACGTCCATTGTCCTTTTGGGTCTCTGCGCATTCATCGACACGGCGTCGGCCCAGCAGAAGAAACCCGCCAGTCCCACGGATCAGGCTGTCCTGCTCGGTCAATTCGGCGAATGGGGCGCCTACCGGGCGACGCCCGGCGGCAAGAAGGTCTGCTTCGCGCTTGCCAAGCCGACCTCGGCGACGAGTGAGCCGGCCGGCCGCAACCGCGACCCGTCGTACGCTTTTGTGTCCACGCGGCCCGCGGAAAAAGTCAGGAACGAAGTTTCGGTGATCGTTGGCTATCCGCAGAAGCCCGCCCACGACGCGACGGCCACCATCGGTTCGAGCAACTATTCGATGTACACCCAGAATGACGGCGCCTGGGTCAAGAACGCGGCAGAAGAAGCGCAGATGGTGGAAACCATGCGTAAAGGCGCCGATCTTGTGGTTAAGAGCGAATCCGCCCGCGGCACCAAGACCACCGACACCTTTTCGCTCAAAGGCATTGCGCAGGCACTCGACAAGGTGGCGGAGGAGTGCAAGTGACCCGCTAGGGCCATCACCGGGCCGCCACGGAGTGGCGGGGCCCGGTGATCTCGCATACATAGACTATCGGACGCCAAGCCTGGCGATGACAGCGGTTAGCTGGTTGCAATGACCTTAACGTCGCAAAGTGCCGACTTCGTCGAGAAAACTCCGCTCGAGCGCTACGTCGCGCCGGAAAAGCCGTCGCTGATTGGCCTGACCCGCGCGCAATTGGCGGAGGCGCTTGGTGAGGTCGGTGTGCCGGAATCGCACCGCAAGATGCGTGTGCAGCAACTCTGGCACTGGATGTATTTCCGCGGCTTTACGTCTTTTGACGACATGACAAGCGTGTCGAAGGAATTGCGCGCCGCGCTGGCCGCACGTTTCACGCTGGCGCGCCCCGAGGTCGTGGCCGAGCAGGTTTCCGTTGACGGCACGCGGAAATGGCTGCTGCGGCTGCCCGGCGAGGTGCAAGGTGAGCGCCCGCACGAAGTCGAGTGCGTCTACATCCCCGACACCGAGCGCGGCACATTATGCGTTTCCAGCCAGGTCGGCTGCACGCTCACCTGTACCTTCTGTCACACCGGAACGCAGCGCCTCGTCAGAAACCTGACGGCGGGAGAAATTGTCGGTCAGGTATTGGCCGCGCGCGACCGCCTGGGTGATTGGCCGGGCGGGACACGGCCGACCGACGGCGTGGTGCCAAGCGGCGATCGCTGCATCACCAATATTGTGATGATGGGCATGGGCGAGCCGCTCTACAATTTTGAGGCGGTGCGCGATGCGCTGCTGATCGTTGCCGACGGTGAGGGCATCGGCATTTCCAAACGGCGGATTACGCTGTCGACCTCGGGCGTGGTGCCCAATATTCAACGAACCGGCGCGGAGATCGGTTGCATGCTTGCGGTGTCGCTGCATGCCGTGCGCGACGAGCTCCGCAACGAGCTAGTGCCGCTCAATCGTAAATATCCGATTGCTGAACTGCTCGACGCCTGCCGCAACTATCCCGGCGTATCTAACGCAAAGCGCATCACCTTCGAATATGTGATGCTCAAGGGCGTCAACGATTCGATCGACGATGCCAAGGCGCTGGTGCGTCTGCTGAAAGGCATTCCCGCCAAGATCAACCTCATCCCCTTCAACCCGTGGCCGGGCAGCAGATACGAGTGCTCGGACTGGGAACAGATCGAGAAGTTCTCGCAGGTCGTGTTCGACGCCGGTTACGCCTCGCCGGTTCGCACGCCACGTGGACGCGATATTTTGGCGGCTTGCGGTCAGCTAAAAAGCGCGACTGAAAAGCTCTCGGCGCGCGAGCGGATGGCGTTACGTGCCATGGTTATGGTGGAGTGATGGCGCTACATTTTATTTGAAGGACACCGTAAATGTCGCTCCTTGGCCGGATCATAGTCATCTTCATTGCGCTCATGGTTGCGATTATGATCGCGGGCATCACGCTCGCCATCGGCATCGTTTCGCCGGATTGGACGGGCGTCGACTCCGATCCTTTCGAGCGCGTGAACTTCTTTATCGTTTCATTCTTTGCCACCAGCTTCGCCGGCGCTGTCGCGATGTTGCCAGCGCTGGTCGTCATCGTGGTCGCGGAAGCCGCACGCATGCGCAGCTTTCTCTATTACGGCGTCGGCGGCGCGCTGGTCGGGCTGGCATCCTATTTCGGTTCCGATGTGTCGGAACGGCTTGAAAACACCACCGACGTCGTGCCCGTCGGCCATTCGTTGCAGCTGGCAGCCGCGGCAGGGATCATCGGCGGGCTTGCCTATTGGCTTATTGCCGGGCGCAATGCGGGCCGCTGGCGCGATCCGCGCACGCCGCCCGTTTGAGCGGAGAGGCAATCGCCTTTCCATTTCGCGGCGCGTCGGCTAGACGAACCCCGCATGAACCGCACCGGATTGCTGATCGCGCTCGCCATCGCCGCTGTCGCCGGCGGAGTCTTTGGCGTCTATCCCGATCTCGACCTGCGTATTGCACGGTATTTTTATTCATTTGAAGACGCCAACCACAATATGTTCGCGCTCCGGATTCATCCGGCGGTTTTGTGGGCGCGCGATATCGGTCTGTGGATCGGCACGGTGTTGGTGATGCCGGCGGTGGTATCGCTGGTAATCAAGCTGATCCTGCCGCGGCGCAAGTTGTTGATGTCCGGCCGTGCGATCATCTTCCTGATGGCCACGATGGCGCTTGGACCGGGTTTGCTGGTCAATGTTCTGCTTAAGGATCACTGGGGCCGCCCGCGGCCCATCGACGTGACGCAGTTCGGCGGCAATGAGCATTTCGTCGCCTGGTGGGATCCGCGCGGCGATTGCCCGGCGAACTGCGCTTTTGTCTCCGGCGATGTGGCCGGCGCTTTCTGGACGATTGCGCCGGCGGCGCTCGCGCCACCGCAATGGCGCGCCCTGGCCTATGGCGCGGCGCTCGCGCTCGGCATCGGCATGGCAGCGTTCCGCGTCATGGCCGGCGCGCATTTCCCGTCGGATGTCATTTTCGCCGGGGTGCTCACGTTTTTGCTCATTTGGCTTGCGTACGCCCTGATTTATCGCTGGCCGCGGACACGATTGTCGGATGAAGAAATTGAGCGGGCGCTCGAGCGTTTCGGGCGGCCGGGATACGATTTCGTCGTCCGCCTGTTTGGTGGCCCACGAAAATCACGCTAATCGAAGCGGCGTTAACCAGGACGCACTTTGCGCGGTTTGTCTTTGGCCCTATAGTCCGCCGCGATTTTTCAATGCGGCAACCATCCAATGTCCGACGGCAAGCCTGCCAAGAAAGTAAAGAAGGTCGTGCTTGCCTATTCGGGTGGGCTCGATACCTCGATCATCCTGAAGTGGCTGCAAACCACATACGGATGTGAGGTGGTGACGTTTACCGCCGATCTGGGTCAGGGCGAGGAGCTCGAGCCAGCCCGGCAGAAGGCGTTGCTGCTCGGCATCAAGAAAGAAAATATTTTCGTCGAGGATTTGCGCGAGGAATTCGTGCGCGACTACGTGTTCCCGATGTTCCGCGCGAATTCAGTCTACGAAGGCCAGTACCTGCTTGGTACGTCGATCGCGCGGCCATTGATCGCCAAGAAACAGATTGAGGTCGCGGAGAAAGTCGGTGCCGACGCCGTAGCGCATGGCGCCACCGGCAAAGGTAACGATCAGGTGCGGTTTGAGCTTGCCTATTATGCGCTCAAGCCCGACGTGACCGTAATTGCGCCTTGGCGTGAATGGAATCTCACCTCGCGCAGCAAGCTCATTGAGTTTGCCGAAAAACATCAGATCCCGATTGCCAAGGACAAACGGGGCGAAGCGCCATTCTCCGTCGACGCCAATCTTTTGCACGCATCTTCGGAAGGAAAAGTGCTGGAAGATCCAAACCAGGAAGTGCCCGACTATGTATTCTCGCGCACGATCGATCCGGAGAAGGCGCCCGATAAGGCAACGTACATCACCGTAGATTTCGAGCGTGGCGATGCCGTGGCCATCGACGGCAAGAAACTCACGCCCGCCTCGCTGTTGAAAAAACTCAACGATCTCGGCCACGACAACGGCATTGGCCGGCTTGATTTGGTGGAGAACCGCTACGTCGGCATGAAATCGCGCGGCATGTATGAAACGCCGGGCGGAACGATTTTGCTCGCCGCCCATCGTGGCATCGAGTCGATCACGCTTGATCGTGGCGCGGCTCACCTGAAAGACGAGCTCATGCCGAAATATGCGGAGCTGGTCTACTACGGCTTCTGGTTCGCGCCCGAGCGCGAAATGCTGCAGGCCGCGATCGACAAGAGCCAGGAGTTCGTCACAGGCCGTGTGAAGCTCAAGCTTTACAAAGGCAATGCCACCGTTGTCGGCCGTGAGAGCAAATACTCGCTGTACGATCAGGATCTGGTGACGTTCGAAGAGGGCGCGGTGGCTTACGACCATCGCGACGCCGAAGGCTTCATCAAGCTCAATGCGCTGCGCCTGCGTACGCTCGGTCAACGGCGGCGCAAGCTCAAGCTCGATTGAACACCTGCGGTGCGTTGACGGAAAGAAGACTATGGACATGCGCGCGAAGAGCTTGTGTCTACTTTCCGTTTTTGCCCTGGCTCTGGCCGGCTGTTCTTCCACCGGCAAAGCGCCTGAGGAAAATCCCAACGTGTTCCCGTCCGACTACAAGGACGAGATCTTGAACACCATGACAAACCTGCTCGACGATCCGACCAACGTCCGTGACGCGTATATCAGCGAGCCCGTCCTGAGCACGGTCGGCAAAGATCAGCGATATACGATCTGCGTACGTTCGGATTCGCGTGACGCCAACAAACAGTATCAAGGCCGCATAGATCGCATCGGAATTTTCTACGCCGGGCGTCTCAATCAATTCGTTGACGCGACCAAGGAACAATGCGGCAACGCGGCCTACAAGCCGTTTCCGGAACTGGAAAAACTTTGCCAGGCGCGGAAGTGTCTTTAATAGCGAGTGACCGCCGGTCTAATGGACACTTTCCGGCCTGATTGCCCCCGGTTCGGCGTCCGTTTCCGTTGATTTCAGTTCCGGAACCAGCGGAAGTCCGCGCCGCTGCTTGTCGGCGATTTCGGCGGCAACTTTCCGCATTTGAACGAAGCGCACCGGTGTGACCGGATGATCTGTCGCGATGCGCAGATTGTCCGGGTTTTCCAGCGATAATGCGCGCCAGAACTCTTCCGCTCCGGCAAGTTCGTAGCCGGCGCGTGCTGCGTAGTAAGCGCCGACATAGTCGGCCTCGCGCTCGAACGCGATATTGAATGCCCGCGCACCGGCGCGACTAAATTGCCTGATGAACGCTCCGCCGGTGGAGATGCCGCCGAGCATGATGCCGGCGTCGATCGCGGCGCCGCCTGCCCATCCCAAGATTGTATTGGCCCGTTGCTTGTCGAGATGACCGAGGTTGGAATGGGCGAGCTCGTGCCCGATGACCAGGGCGAGTTCGGCGTCGGTGCGCGCAAGCCGCAAGATGCTGGAATGCACGACGATTCCGTCGTCCGTTGTTATGGCATTGGCCTCTGAATCTGTCTTGAGTTCGATCGGAATGGCGCAAGCCCGCACCGGGACCACCGTGTGAATTTCGTCGGCGCCGTCGCGCCGTACGAGAACCTGAATTGGCCGCTCACCATTGTCGCGGACATATGTGCCGATCCACCGCGCGGTGCGAGCGCGTGGGACAGGCTCGTTATTGAACGTCAGGAGATGGTCGCCTGGCTTGATGCCGGCGGCAGCGGCAGGCGAAGTTTCCGCAACCGAGAGCACTGTCGCTTGTGTCCAGCTGACCGAAAGGGCCTCGTGAGTATATGAGCGGTACTTGCGCGGCAAACTTGCGACGGTTCCCGCGTTCAGCCCAATCTGAGCCCAGGCCCGGTTCTTGCAGTCATCGCGGTTGGCGACACGGATGCGGAAGGCAACATTGTCGAGCCGGTTGAGTTGAACAAAATAATTGCGAATCTGATCAATTTGTTCATTACGCCGCTCGGCTTCGACCTCAACCGACGGCAGTGGCGGCAGCTTTGAGATTGGCCCGCAAGCCACGCACAGCAAACTGCTTGCGACTAAAATCGCCTTCCCATGCCAACGCACGTCAACAAACCCCGCGAACGGAGCGGAGACTGCATCAGCGGTTTCCTTGATTCAAGCAATAGTTGTATGTCGTAAATCGACAACTCGTGTCGGACAGGTCCAACCGTGCCCCGCCACGATACGGACAGTGATCTCGTTCGAAGCGCTACAGCCGCCTGTCCACCAACGCTTTTTTCAACTCGGCAATCTCCTTTGCCGGGTTGAGCCCCTTCGGACACGCTTTCGAGCAGTTCATGATCGTATGGCAGCGATAGAGACGAAACGGATCCTCGAGATTGTCGAGGCGGGCGCCAGTGGCTTCATCGCGGCTGTCCTGGACCCAGCGATTGGCCTGCAACAGCGCCGCAGGGCCAAGATAGCGGTCCGAGTTCCACCAGTAACTTGGGCACGACGTCGAGCAGCATGCACAGAGAATGCATTCGTACATGCCATCGAGTTTGGCGCGGTCGGTGTGGCTTTGCTTCCATTCCTTTTCTGGCGTTGCCGTCACCGTTTGCAGCCACGGTTCGATCGACGCGTATTGCGCATAGAAATTTTTCAGATCCGGCACCAGGTCTTTCACCACCGGTTGATGCGGCAGCGGATAAACTCTCACCGGCGCGTGCGTGTCATCGATCGCCTTGGTGCAGGCCAGCGTGTTGGTGCCGTCAATATTCATGGCACAGGAGCCGCACACGCCCTCGCGACAGGAGCGGCGGAATGTGAGCGTGGGGTCGATGTTGTTCTTGATCCAGATCAGCGCGTCGAGAATCATCGGCCCGCAGTCATCGCGGTCCACGTAATACGTGTCGACACTGGGGTTCTGTCCGTCATCCGGATTCCAGCGATAGATACGGAACTCGCTCACATGCGTTGCGTGCGAGGTACGCGGCCACTTTTTGCCCTCGGTAATCTTGGAATTCTTCGGCAGCGTGAATTCGACCATGGCAAGGTTCCGTCAGTAAACGCGGGCTTTTGGTTCGATATAGGCGACGTCGTTGGTCAGCGTGAACGCGTGCACCGGACGATAATCGAGCTTCACATTGCCCTTCGGGTCCAGCCACGCCAGCGTGTGCTTCATCCAGTTCTTGTCGTCACGTTGGGGGTAATCCTCGCGCGCGTGCGCGCCGCGGCTCTCGGTGCGGTTTTTCGCGGAGTCCATGGTGACCACGGCCTGCGCGAGCAGGTTATCGAGCTCCAGCGTTTCGATCAGGTCCGAATTCCAGATCAACGAACGATCGCTGACATGCACATCGCTCATGCCGGCCTGGACTTCATGGATACGCTTGTGGCCCTGCTCCAGCACTTCGCCGGTGCGGAACACCGCACAATCTTCTTGCATCACTCTTTGCATATTGAGGCGGAGCTGCGCGGTTCGGGTACCGCCGGCGGCGTTGCGGAACCGATCGAGCCGCGACAATGACAGCTCGGCTGAATCCTTTGGCAGCGCGGGTTGATTGTCGCCAGGCGCAAGCAGTTCGGCACAGCGATGAGCGGCGGCACGGCCGAATACAACGAGATCGATCAACGAATTGGAGCCGAGGCGGTTAGCGCCATGCACCGACACGCAGGCTGCCTCACCGAGCGCCATCAGGCCGGGAATCACCGAATCGTCGGTGCCATTTTTCTTGGTCAACGCCTCGCCGTGATAATTCGTGGCGATGCCGCCCATGTTGTAATGCACGGTCGGCAATACAGGAATCGGTTCGCGCGTCACGTCGACGTCGGCGAAAATTCGCGCGGTTTCGCTGATGCCGGGCAACCGCTCGTGCAGCACTGCCGGGTCAAGGTGATCGAGGTGCAGGAAAAGGTGATCCTTTTCCTTGCCAACCCCGCGGCCTTCGCGGATTTCCATGGTCATCGCGCGCGAGACCACATCGCGTGAGGCGAGATCCTTGGCCGACGGCGCGTAGCGCTCCATGAAGCGCTCGCCCTCGGAATTGACGAGGTAGCCGCCTTCGCCGCGTGAACCCTCGGTAATCAGGCAACCGGCGGGATAAATGCCGGTCGGATGGAACTGCACGAATTCCATATCCTGCAGCGGCAATCCGGCCCGCAGCACCATCGCATTGCCATCACCGGTGCAGATGTGCGCCGACGTGCAGGAGAAATAAGTGCGCCCGTACCCGCCGGTCGCAAGGATCGTCATGTTTGCTGAAAACCGATGGATCGTGCCGTCGTCCATGTTGAGGGCGACAACACCGCGGCAACGACCTTCATCATCCATGATCAGGTCGATCGCGAAATATTCGACGTAGAACTCGGCCGCGTGGCGCAACGCCTGCCCGTACATCGTGTGCAGCATGGCATGGCCGGTGCGGTCGGCCGCCGCGCAAGTGCGTTGGGCGGTGCCTTTGCCGAAATGGGTCGTCATCCCGCCGAACGGGCGTTGATAGATTTTTCCGTCTTCCTCGCGACGCGAAAACGGCAGCCCCCAATGCTCAAGCTCGTAAACAGCAGCTGGCGCGTTGCGGCAGAGATATTCAATGGCGTCCTGGTCGCCGAGCCAGTCGGCGCCCTTGACTGTGTCGTACATATGCCAACGCCAGTCGTCTTCGCCCATGTTGCCAAGTGCAGCGGCAATGCCGCCTTGCGCGGCAACCGTGTGCGAGCGCGTCGGGAAAACTTTGGTGATACACGCGGTGCGTAGCCCGGCCTCACTGCACCCGACCACCGCGCGCAGGCCGGAGCCGCCCGCGCCGACAACGACAACGTCGTAACTGTGATCCTCAATAGGGTAGGCCTTGCCGTTCACCGCGGGCGCGCCGTTCGATTTTCCATTCGCCGCCATGGATCAGACTCCAAACGAGAGTTTCAGGATGGCGAAGATCGACGCGAGGCTGACGGCGAAAACAAAGAATGTATTCGCCATCAGACTGAGCAGCTTCAGCTTCTCGTCGTGCACATAGTCGAGAATGATTTCCTGCATGCCGATCCACATATGATAAGCCGTGTTGATGATGAAGAGCAGCATGGTGATGGCGACGATCGGTGAGCCGAGTATCTGTATGACCGCTGCGTGACTATGCCCGAGCAGGGCGGTGATAATGAGCAGGAGCCCGATGGTCAGAGGAATTCCAGCGACCGACGTGACGCGTTGGTGCCAGAAGTGACCCGTACCGGACCGGGCCGCGCCCAGACCGCGCACGCGTCGCATTGGCGTACGCATTGGCTGCGTGTCTCTCATCGCGGCCCCCCCATGACGAGATAGCCAACGACCCAGACGATGAGTGTGAGCGTGATCGAGCCGATCAACGTCGCCAGCGTCAGCAGCTCGCGCTCAGCCGGCTCGAATCCATGGATCGTGTCCCAAATCAGATGTCGGATGCCGCCGAGCATGTGATGGAGCAGTGCCCATGTGTAGCCAAAGAGCACGATCTGTCCGATCAGGCTTCCCATGAACCACTCGACATTGGCGTAAGCATTTGGTCCGGTTGCGGCCGCGATCAGCCACCACGCAAGCAGCAACATTCCGAAGTAGAGCGCTGCGCCGGTGACGCGATGCACGATCGACATCATCATCGTCAGCATCGGCTTGTAGATCTGCAGGTGGGGAGAAAGCGGTCGCGGCCGCGTCGCTCGCGTCGTCGTTCCCGCCTCAAGCTCGGCCATCGTCAGCCTCCGGAAAATGCATTGCTTGATCGCGTCAATGAACGCGGCCGGTTCCTAAACAACGTTGGTCGGCGCACAATGCACCATCCCATGAAATGCCCGGCCGGCAACAATCGTATTCCCCACAGAGAATCAGAAACGGACTTTGCGCATGCGCCGAGCCAGGGGCGCGGGGAGGGGTCCAGAAATTCCACTTGACCCAGCCCACCAACCCTTTACTTCATGGTTTGCGAAGCTTGACCCTAAAAATAGGGCCTTGCAATATGCCTTTTGCGTAGCCTGCCTTCGTAAAATAAGAAGGTAGTCCCATGCGGTTCGATTTCACCGACCTCAATCTGTTCCGCCACATCGTGGAGGCGGGGAGCATAACCCATGGTGCGGAGCGCTCGAATCTGGCGCTTGCCGCCGCCTCGACCCGCATCCGCAAAATGGAACTGGGCTTCGGGACCGCTCTGCTGGTGCGCGGCCGCGCGGGCGTCACGCCGACGCCCGCCGGGCGCACCCTCTTGCAGCACGCCCGCGGCATCCTGGCACAGACCGAGCGGCTGCAGGAGGATCTCACCCCCTATGCGCGCGGGCTGGCCGGCCAGGTCCGGGTACTCTCCAACACCAATGCGCTGACCGAGTTTCTCCCGGAATCGCTGAGCTCATTCCTGATGGCCCATCCGGACATCAGCGTGGATCTCGAGGAGCGCCTGAGCGACGAGATTGTTGGGCTGATTGCCGAAGGCAATGCCGACATCGGCATCGTTGCCGGCACGGTCGACTACGGCGGCCTCAACACGTTTCCGTTCCGCAGCGACCGCTTCGTCCTGGTGGTTGGAAAGAACCATCCGCTCGCCAGCCGTTCGCGTATCGCGTTTTCCGAAGTGCTTGAGTACGACATGGTGGGACTCGATCGCGCCAGCGCGATCCAGCGCTTCCTTGCGGACAAGGCAAACCGCATTGGCCGTCCATTGCGTCTGCGGGTGCAACTGCGCAGCTTCGATGCGATTTGCCGGCTGGTTGAATGCAATGTCGGTGTCGGCATCGTGCCGGAGACGACAGTGAAGCGTACCGAGCGCACCATGGCGATCAGCGCCGTGCGTCTGACGGATTCCTGGGCACTCCGCGAGTTGACGATCTGCGTGCGCGACGTCGAAGCCATGCCGCCATACGCGCGGCAGCTGGTCGATCATCTCAGGGCGAGCGCGTAGCCCTTAGCGCGGCAGCAAGACCCAGTAGTCGAGATCAAGGATCACGGCGGGGTCGTAGTCGCCGCCGCTCTTGAGCGGGTAATCGGCACACGGGCGATTCATGGTTGCTATCGTGCGCAAGCGCAGCGCGCCGACGTCTTCACGGCCCGGCAACTCAGCGCGGCCAAGCACTTCCGACCATGCAAAGACGGTGCACCCGGCAAAAAGTGGCGCGACATGGCGTCCACCGTTGATCGCCGCGACGTGGAACGCGTTTCCAAGCCCGTTAAATGTCAGCGAGCGGGCAAGCGATATGGCGTGGCCGCCATAAATCAGCCGGCGGCCGAAACGTCCTTTGCTCTCGGCAAACAGGTTGAAATGAATTCGCGCAGTGTTTTGATAGAGCCGCGTTGCAATCTGGTGCTCGGCCTCCTCGACAGTGACGCCGTCGACGTGATCAATCTTTTCGCCGACCTTGTAATCTCCGAATCGATTTGAACTTCCGGCCAGGACGTTGTCATAAGCCGCCGGATTGATATGCGGGCAACCGGTCCCAAGCTGCGCTGCCTCCACGCTCTTGGGCAGCTCGGGCACTTGTTCGTCAGGAGCAGGCGATGTGTCGTCGCGTTTGCGCACCATCACCCAGCGAACGTAGTCGAGCACGGTTTCGCCGGTTTCATCGAAGCCGCGCGAGCGCACATAGACGATGCCGGTCTTTTTGCTGGAATTCTCCTTCAGCCCGATGACTTCGGAGACTGCATTCAGCGTGACGCCGGGGTAGACCGCTTTGAGAAACCGGCAGTCTGCATAACCGAGGTTGGCAACCGCATTGAGCGAGATATCCGGCACGGTCTTGCCGAACACCATGTGGAATACCAGCAGGTCGTCGAGTGGAGAGCGGGGGTAGCCAATTTTCTGTGCGAAAGTGTCAGCCGATTGCACTGCAAAACGTGGACCAAACAACCCGTTGTAAAGGGCGACATCGCCGACAGTCACGGTGCGCGGCGTGGCGTGGCGGATCTCCTGGCCGAGACGGAAATCCTCGAAGAAATTGCCCGGACTCGTTTTCGGGACAGACGGCGTGCTCACACATTCACTCCTTGATCCGACCATGTCCGGCGACGCCATTCTCACAAAACCGTGAGCCGAACGCCAGCTTGTGGCAAGCGAAACTGATGAGGACGTGTTTGGGTCCCGTGATAGCGGAAGAGCGCAACGTCAATTTTCCGGAGGAGGACATCCTGATGAAAAAGAGCATACTTTTGTCGACGCTGATCGCGGCCGGCCTTGCCATCGCCCCGCTGGCACCGGCGGCCTTTGCCGACGACATGAAAAAGGACACCATGTCCAAGGACTCGATGTCCAAAGACAGCATGTCAAAGGACAGCATGAAAAAGGACACGATGTCGAAGGACACAATGTCCAAGGATTCGACGAGCAAGGACAATATGTCCAAGGACAGCATGTCCAAGGACAACATGAAGAAGTAAGGCCGGAACTGCGGCCGGGCTCATGCATCCCCGGGCCCGGCCGCGCCGTATATGCCTCGTGGGTACACCGGGATAGACTGACAGGGCAAAGCCGCAATGACCGCCGAAACGATGACCATGACATCCGCCGAAGCAACCATCCACCCGGGTTGGGTGCGTGTATGTCATTGGATCAACGCACTCGCGATCCTGGTGATGATCGGCTCCGGTTGGCAGATCTATGATGCCGCGCCGCTTTTCAAATTTGAATTTCCCAAAGCGATTGCTCTGGGAAATTGGCTCGGCGGTGCGCTGCTCTGGCATTTTGCCGCCATGTGGGTGCTGGTGATCAACGGCATCGTCTATGTCGCGCTCGGGCTTGCCACCGGCCGTTTCCGCCGCAAGCTGCTTCCGATCTATCCGTCACAGGTGATTGCCGACGCCAAGGCCGCACTCACCTTCAAGCTCGCGCATGATGACCTGTCGCACTACAACGCGGTGCAGAAAGTGCTTTACACCGGCGTTATCCTGTGCGGCGTCTTGATTGTGTTGTCGGGTCTTGCGATCTGGAAGCCGGTGCAGTTCCAGGAATTAACCGCGCTATTCGGGGGCTACGACGCCGCCCGCTACGTCCATTTTTTTGTGATGAGCGCGATCGTCGGATTTCTTGTGGTGCATGTCTCGTTGGCGCTGCTGGTACCAAAGAGCCTGCGCGCCATGATCGTGGGGAAATAGGGGACCAAAATGCGCCAACGTAAAATCATCCCCGGCGTCGACCCTAAACTGCTGATCAAGGACGCGGCCAAATTGATGCCTGACGCCAGCCGGCGCGGCTTCCTGCGAGGGGCCGCGAGCCTCGGCGCGCTCGCCTTCCTCACGGGTTGTGACATCATCGACGGCGATACCGCTGAGGGTGTGCTGCGCAAGATTTCCGGCTTCAATGACGGCGCACAGGCGGCGCTGTTCAGCCGCACAAAGCTCGCGCCCGAATTTTCAGAGAGCGCCATCACCCGGCCGTTCCCGTTCAACGCCTATTACGATGAGGACGAGGCTCCGGAGGTCGACGGCAAGTCGTACAAGCTCGAGGTCGCCGGCCTGGTCGACAACAAGAAATCATGGGCGCTCGACGAACTGCATGCGCTGCCCGAAGTATCGCAGATCACGCGCCACGTTTGCGTGGAAGGATGGAGCGCGATCGGCTCGTGGCAGGGCACGCCGCTCTCGGAATTCCTCAAGCGCGTCGGCGCCGATACCCGCGCCAAATACGTCTGGTTCAAATGCGCCGAGGGCTACACCAACACCATCGACATGCCGACCGCGCTGCATCCGCAGACGCAGATGTCGTTCAAGTTCGATCATAAGGTGCTGCCACGCGCCTACGGCTTCCCGATGAAGATTCGTATCCCCACCAAGCTCGGCTTCAAGAACCCGAAATACGTGGTGGCGATGGAAGTCACCAACACCGACAAGGGCGGCTACTGGGAAAACCAGGGCTACAACTGGTTCTCGGGCCTGTAACGCTATTTGAGCTGATCGGCGCTCACGAACGGCGTCGTTGTGGCCGGCCCGTCTCCCACAATGAGGATCACCGCGTCGACATCCTTGGCACCGTCCCAATGCACCTGCTTGCCATAGTGCGTCACGAATGAGCCGGCTGGCATCGGCACGCTGCCATTGGCGGGATCCCAATTCGGTCCGCTGCCGACCCACCAGGTGCCCGAAATCACAGTGATGAAACGGTCGTGGGGATGGAAGTGCGGCTTGCTGAAATGGTTGCCCGCCGTCCACTTGGCGAGCACACCATAGAGTCCCGGCTTGGTCGGATCGCCGAATAGTACCGCCTGCTGAATACCGGCCGGACTCACCGGACCCCATTTGATCTGGTCGGGCAACTGATAGACCACCGCTTTCGGATCGAGTTCAACAGCGTAGGACAAGATCGGCGCCAGCGTGATCGCAAGCGCCGCGGCGCCCAGTAATTTCGCAAATGGAAGGGTCATCAGTGTCTCCCCCTGTTTCCTGGCTTTCCTGGTTATCCAGGTTGGTCGCCTTGCTCCCAGTTTTGCGGTTTGCCCGCCAAGCGTCCAGCCCGGCCGTGCCTTGCCAAGCGCGTCGCGGACCTTTAGCAATCCGCGCGTGTCAGTAACGGCGAGGCGTACATGGCGACCCACAATCTCCTTCTTCTGCCCGGCGACGGCATCGGCCCCGAAGTCATGGCCGAGGTGAAGCGCATCATCGAGTTCTTCAATAAAAAGGGCCCGGACAAGTTCGCCACCGAAGAAGCGCTGGTCGGCGGCAGTTGCTACGATGCGCACGGAGTGGCCATCACCGACGCCACCATGGAAAAGGCAAAGGCCGCGGACGCCATCATCTTCGGTGCGGTGGGCGGACCGAAATGGGACAAGGTCCCTTATGACGTGCGCCCGGAGGCGGGCCTGCTGCGCCTGCGCAAGGACCTCGATCTGTATGCCAACGTGCGCCCTGCCATTGTTTATCCGGCGCTCGCCGATTCATCGTCGCTCAAGCGCGAAGTTGTCGAAGGCCTCGACATCATCATCCTGCGTGAACTGACCGGCGGCGTCTATTTCGGCGAACCGAAGACCATCACCGATCTCGGCAATGGCCAAAAGCGCGCCGTCGATACGCAGGTCTACGACACCTATGAGATCGAGCGCATCGATCGCGTCGCCTTCGAGCTCGCACGCAAGCGGCGCAACAAGGTCACGTCGATGGAAAAGCGTAACGTCATGAAGACCGGCGTGCTGTGGAACGAAGTGACGACGGCGCTGCACGCGCGCGAATTCAAGGACGTGCAGCTCGAGCACATGCTGGCCGATGCCGGCGGCATGCAGCTTGTCCGCTGGCCAAAGCAATTCGACGTCATCGTGACCGACAATCTGTTCGGCGACGTGCTCTCCGATATTGCTGCGACGCTGACAGGCTCGCTCGGCATGCTGCCGTCTGCCTCGCTCGGCGAAGTCGATGCCAAGACCCGCAAGCGCAAGGCGCTGTACGAACCCGTGCACGGTTCGGCGCCCGATATCGCCGGCAAGGGCATTGCCAATCCGATCGCCATGATCGCGTCGTTCGGCATGGCGCTGCGGTATTCGTTCAATCTCGGCAAGCAGGCCGAATCGATCGATCAGGCGATTTCAGCGGCACTCGCCAAGGGCCTGCGCACAGCCGACATCAAGTCGGAAGGCACCAAAGTGGTGACAACGTCCGAAATGGGAACGGCGATTCTGGCTGAACTGGAAAAGCTCGCGGCCTGAGTACGCAAGCGAGACAGATCTGAATCAAAAACGCGGCCTCCTGGCCGCGTTTTTATTTTCCGGATTCAGGTTCGCCTAATAGCCAAGCCAGGGATTGTTCTTGCTCGGCAAGGTCCACGGCCCCGGAAGCGCGGTCTGGTTGCTGCCGAAATTCGTATTGTCGAGCACGCCCGACGCGCGATGATTGGGCAACATCGCATAATCGTGGTCGCCGCGCTCGCCCGGGAAGGTTTCAGTGCCGGGGTCGAGATAGGAGCGCTTCTGAATGATGATGCGCGTGCGCGTGCGGCCATCCTCATCACGGCTGACCTGGACCGTATGGTCGCGGTTTGTAACGACAGTCTTCTTTTTCTTCGCCTGCCCGTCCTGGGCGAACGCCGGTGCGGCTACTAGAGCCAATCCTAGGACAAACACCATTGCAGCAGCGGAGAATTTCAAAACCATTTTCGGTCCTCGGTGACTTTCAATATTGCAACGCAATGTACACCGTTTTGTTCTGGTGCGACAGGGCCAATTAGAAGGAATTGCCACGGGTGCATAGACATTCGTTACAGCACCCGACTTGTACGAAGGATGGGAAGGCGCGAGAATTGGCTGTCGGTTCGAACTGCATTTGGGGAAATCTGAGCGATTAAACAGAGTAGCCGGGGGGTAGTAATGGACGGGAAGACTCAAGGCATCAGTGAAGACTGGCTGTCGTTAATCATTGGTCTGGTGGTGTTCGTCCTTGCGTTAGGCTTGACCGTGGGCTTGGACACTCTCGGTTGGGCGGTAACCACCGGTGTATGGACGGACCTGGGCAAGGCGCTGGCGCCTGTTTCGAAAGCCTATGCGGGCCTGGGCGGAGTCGGCTCGCTGATTGCCACTTACATTGGACTGCTGGTGCTGATGACGGCCGGGGCTGTGGCCTTGAAGGCCAATATCGGTCGCTTCATCCTCGGCTTCACCGTGGTGTTCTGGCTCAGCTACATCTGCTGGATCATCGGGAGCTATGCCAACTTCGCCGCGAACACGCCGGCCGACATGCAGAAGTTCGGCGTGAGCTGGTCGCTGCGGCTTACCAATGAAGGCGGCTTCATCGTCGCGCTGCTTGCCGGGCTGATCATCGGGAATTTCCTGCCCGGGTTGGCCGCATGGATGAAGGAGGCGATCCGCCCCGAATTGTACATCAAGATCGCCATCGTCATTCTCGGCGGCTTCCTGGGCATCGTCTCGGCGGAGAAATTGGGCCTGGCGAGCCAGCTGATGTTCCTCGGTCTCGCTTCGATCATCGTGGCCTACCTGATCTTCTGGTCGGTTGTTTATTACGTGGCGCGCGTCTGGTTCGGATTTAGCCGTGAATGGGCCGCGCCGCTGGCGTCAGGGATCTCCGTTTGTGGCGTGTCTGCGGCAATCGCCACGGGCGGCGCCATCCGCGCCCGGCCGATGATTCCGATCATGGTATCGTCGTTGGTGGTGATCTTTGCGGTGGTCGAGCTCCTGATCCTGCCGTTTGTCGCGGGATATTTTCTCGACCAGCAGCCGATGGCGGCGGGCGCGTGGATGGCGTTGTCCGTCAAGACCGATGGTGCAGCGGTGGCGAGCGGCGCTATCACTGAAGGTCTCATCCTCGCCAAGGCTGCCGCGGCGGGCATCAAATATCAGCCAGGTTGGATTCTCGGCACGGCTGCAACGGTGAAGGTCTTCATCGATATCTTCATCGGCGTCTGGGCCTTCGTGCTCGCCTGGATATGGACGAAACATATCGACGTGCGTCCTGGCGACACCGTTAAGGCTGCCGAGATATGGCAGCGCTTTCCGAAGTTCGTCATCGGCTACGTTGTGACGTTCCTCATCGTCTTGCTGGTGGCGCTCTCCGCATCCGCACCGACGGTGGCGAAGGTCAAGGCGGCGATGGGTGAAGCAAATACTTTCCGCGGCATATTTTTCGTGCTCACGTTCTTCACCATCGGGGTCATGAGCAACTTCCGTAAACTCTGGGAAGAGGGCATTGGCCGGTTGGCCGCGGTCTATCTGCTCTGCCTGTTCGGATTTGTGATCTGGGTAGGGCTGGTGATCTCGTTGCTGTTCTTTGCCGGCGTTAAACCGCCACTCATGAGTTAAGGAGAAAAATCATGGCACAGGATCAACCCAAGCTTGCCGATGAAATGCGGAAAATGGCCTATGAGCCGCTTCTGCCGATCGAGAAGAAACTGATCGTCTGGAGTTTGTCGCTCGGTATCGTGCTGCTCGTTGCGCTGGTGCTGATCAGCCGGGTGTTCATTCACACCTAGCGCGACTGGTCCCATCCGATTGGCTGCTAGACCGTCGGACGCAAATAATGTCCGACGCCGGTCAGCGCTTGCCGCGCTGACCGGAACAGCGGATGGCACGTGAGTTCTTCGCGGCGGCTCAGCGCCCAATACGGCGCGGCTCAGGCCGATTTGCGAGCGCTTTCCAGAGCAAGTGATATTTCGGGGTGGCAGCCAGTATCGGATCGCGTTGGCCGCAGTAGCTGCGGTTAAGTTCGGCCTGCGCAAACAGCGCGCCGATCTTCGGCTCACTGCCGGCGGCAAGCAGCGTCAATCGATCGAGTGCGCAAGCGAGCGTGCCCTGTCCGATCAACTCGCTGCCGCCCTGGCAAAACCATCCGGAGAGCTGCAGGCGTGGGTCGCGGTAGGCGCGGACAAAACCAAGGCAGCTGCGTTGCGTGCCGCTGGAGGTTGCAAACGAAATAATCGTCACTGGCCCAAATTTGCTCGCCACCGGTTCATCGGCGCGCTTGAGATCGATCGGCCCGAGCGCGCGGGCGCCGGTGATGATCGCCGCTTCTGGATCGGCGAAGCGCCGGATCTCGCTTCCTGGCCGGTAAATTTCGACTCGCAGATAAGGCGCGGCGCTGTCGGGATCGCCCAGCGAGAGGATGTCTTTGCGGCCGTTGCCTTCAGCGTGTCGTCGAATAGCGTAGGTGGCCGGCACGTCCGCGGCCTCGGGAATCGACAGTGCAAAGGCGGGGAAAGGCCGCTCGATCTCGATCCACTCAGGGTGCTGGACCGGTTCAACAGAATTCATCGTGGTTGGCTGCGAAACCCGCGCCGCCCCTATGGACAGCACCGCAATAGCCCCCAGATATGCGAGGAGGCGCACAGGACTGGATGGCAGTTCATCACGCCAGGAGTGCAGGGCCGGGTGCATGGGGTTGACTGCGGCAGGCCGCCGTTGTGTTGACGACTGTTCTCGCCTAGAAGCGCTGCAATCCGGTTGCCCGATACCGACAGCCGAGTGGTAATTTATTCCGGAGCGTTAACAATGGGTTACAAGGTCGCCGTGGTGGGTGCTACCGGCGTTGTCGGGCACGAGATGCTCGACATTTTGGCTGAGCGCAATTTCCCCGCCGACGAGGTCGTCGCCCTTGCGTCGCGCAAGAGTCAGGGCGTCGAATGCTCATTCGGCGACAAGACGCTGAAGGTGAAGGCGCTCGACCATTTCGATTTTTCCGACGTCGATATCTGCCTGATGTCGGCGGGCGGTGCGGTGTCGAAGGAGTGGTCGCCGAAGATCGCTGCGCAGGGCGCGGTCGTCATCGACAACTCTTCGGCCTGGCGCATGGATCCCGATGTGCCGCTGATCGTCCCGGAAGTGAACGCGGATGCGGTCGCCGGCTTCACCAAGAAGAACATCATCGCCAATCCGAACTGTTCGACTGCGCAACTTGTGATCGCGCTCAAGCCGCTGCATGACAAGGCGAAGATCAAGCGCGTTGTGGTTGCGACCTACCAATCGGTCTCGGGCGCAGGCAAGGATGCGATGGACGAACTGTTCTCGCAGAGCAAGGCCGTATTCACGCTCGGTGAAGTCGAAACAAAAAAGTTTTCCAAGCGAATCGCATTCAACGTGATCCCGCACATCGATGTGTTCATGGAGGACGGCTACACCAAGGAAGAATGGAAGATGATGATGGAGACCAAGAAGATTCTTGATCCCCACATCAAGCTCACCGCCACCTGCGTTCGTGTGCCGGTGTTTGTTGGCCATTCCGAAGCGGTGAATGTCGAGTTCGAGAATCCGATCAGTGTCGAGGAAGCGCGTACCATTTTACGCAGCGCGCCCGGCTGCCTGGTCATCGACAAGCATGAGGACGGCGGCTATGTGACGCCCTATGAATGTGTCGGTGAGGACGCGACCTATATCAGCCGCATCCGCACCGACCCGACCGTCGATAATGGCCTACAGATGTGGGTTGTTTCGGACAATCTGCGCAAGGGTGCGGCGCTCAACGCAATCCAGATTGCCGAGTGCTTGATCAATCGCAAGCTCATCCAGGCGAAGCGCCGGGCAGCCTAATTGCTGCCCAGGCAATTCATTTCAGAGATTGGTTTGGATCACTACGACGCCCGCATCGGGCTTTCGTGCGCTTTGATGTGCTGTGCCAGTTCCTGGAAATCCGCCAACGCGGAATGGCGCTCGTTGTAAAAGCGAACGAGGCGCTGCGCCGTGGCGGTTTGCAAGCGATCGAAACTGTGGCGCGCGGTTTCGATGGACTGGGGAGAATAGCGAAAGGCCTTGCGCCGCAAAATGCAGATTTGCTTGGCGGTCGGCCAGGACAGGCCGGCGGCCTTTGCCAGGATCAGCGCGAAGTCACTTTCGGTACGGGCGTCGTTCATCACGCTTTCGACGAGCTTTGTCGGAGCCCCGCAAAGCGCGGAGAGGGCCGCAACCGTTTCCTCGAATTTGCCCTTGGCGGCGAACTCCTGCACGACCGGATCAACAGGCGCGCCTGAGCGTCGTAGGATATCGAACTGCGCGGCCGCTTCGCGGTAATCGCGCTTGGTCTTGGGCTGTGTAGCCGACTCTTGCCCCGTGATGTCGGTCAATACCCGATGCACTTCGTAGACGGCATTCGGGTTGCTGGCAGCGAGCTTCTCAAAGACGACCTCGGATGCCTTGGCGATGAGAGCGTTGAAATGCTCGCGCGGAATATCCTTGCGCATGGAGACGCAGATTGCGAGGACCTCGTCGTTGATCGACCTGTCGACCAGCTTGCCATAACCAGCGTCGGAAAAGCGCGCGCCTTCGTTTTGTGTCACCGAAATAACGACGTCACGATTTCCGTGTGTCACCAGGACGTCGCTGACTTTTTCGCTGAGCGAAGACCGTTTTGAGATGGCGAGCAGCCGCTCCTGGCTATTGTTGCTGGCGATCGCCAGCAGATCTTCGTCGGACAATCTATTTGATTGGCTCAGGATAGGCCCGGCAACCTCGATCGATTCGTCATGCGCGAGCATGCGCACGGTCTTGGGCGGCGCATTATCCGACGGCGCCAGACGATTGGCGAGTTCGACCCTGGCTTTTGTTTCGATCTTGTCGGCGATGCGGGAGATGACGCCGTCGAACAAGTCGACGTGCTCGTCGGTATAGTTGTCGGCACCTGCCAGAAACAAATCGGTGACCCGGCGAAGAATCTCGGCCTGTTTATCGGCCGATCCGGACGCGAAACTGCCTTCAATCTCGGCGATGATCGATCGCTCTTCCATCACAGTTTCAGACCGCTTCGCAATGTGGGTGCCTGCCACTTTTAGCGGTCGGTCATTACCATCAAGTTAGGCGAAAACGGCACATTGTCGGTAACCTTCGCCGGCACGCGCGTGCGGATTTCACACGTGAATTCGCCGAAAGACGGTTAAGGCGCGGTAAGGATCCGGGGAGCCCAGCAATCAGAACCGCGGTTGTGCGAACATCCGCGTGTAGTCCTCCGCCGCGACCTGCCTGAAGGCGCCGGTGGCGGGATCGCGCACAGAGAGCTGACCCGTGGCGACACCGAAATAGGCAGCGTGCAAGGATAGCGTGCCTTGCTCGACCGGGCTTCTCACCCACGGGAATGTCATCAGGTTGTCGAGCGTTCTGACAACCGATGCCTGCTCAAGCTGCGTGAGATATTGGCCCAGCGGCCGGTCGCCGCGCGGCCCGACTTCGGCGGCGGCCGGCGCGATCAATTCCATCCAATGCCCGATAAAATCGCCCGGCGACAGCGGTGTCGACTCCTCGACGAATGCACGGATGCCGCCGCATTGCGCGTGGCCGAGGACGACAATGTGCTTCACCTTGAGGGCCTGCACAGCAAATTCCAGCGCGGCCGAAACTGCGCGCTGCGCGCCGTCCGGAGTATAGGGGGGCACCAGATTGCCGATATTGCGAACCACGAAAAGTTCGCCAGGACGCGCATCAAAAATAACCTCCGGCGAGACGCGTGAGTCGCAGCAGCCGATCACCAGGATCTGAGGGGATTGCCCGATTTCCGCGAGGCCGCGATAGCGATCCTGTTCGTGGCGTAGCCGTCCGATGAGAAAGGCGCGGTAACCGTCAAGCAATTGCTGGGGAAATGCCATGATCCGCCGTTCAATAAAGTTTGTCACCCGCACTCACACAATCACGAGCGGATTGCCATTGGCAACCCGCGCACGTGTCGCAGTGGCATGGGTCGCGATCGGACGCTAGGCTTGGTCCCCGAGAGAGGAGATCGTTCCCCATGACCATCCGTCCGCGCCGGAGTCTACTCTATATGCCTGGTTCCAATGCGCGCGCATTGGACAAAGCGAAAACATTGCCTGCGGACGGCGTGATCCTTGACCTTGAGGACTCGGTCGCCCCTGAAGCCAAGGAAGCGGCGCGACAGCAGGTGGTCGACGCCGTCAAGGCCGGCGGTTTTGGCGCGCGCGAGGTGTTCATCCGCGTGAACGGTGTCGACACGCCCTGGCACGCCGACGATCTCTCTGCCGCCGCTCATGCCGCGCCGGACGCCATTCTGGTCCCAAAAGTGTCGAGCGCTGACGCTCTCGAAATGATCGGCCGCCGCCTGCTTGATATGGGAACCAATCACAAAACGCGCATATGGGCGATGATCGAGACGCCGCTCGCAATCTTCAACATTCTGTCGATCGCCGCCGCGGCGCGCGATTCCGAAACGCGGCTTTCCGGCTTCGTGATGGGCACCAACGACCTCGCCAAGGATACCCGCGCGCGCCTTGTGTCTGGCCGGGCCCCGATGCTGCCGTGGCTATCGATGTGCGTAGCGGCCGCGCGTGTGCATGGCATCGATATCCTCGACGGCGTCTACAATGAGATCGGCAACGCCGACGGCTTCATCAAGGAATGCGCGCAAGGCGTGGAATTTGGCTTCGACGGCAAGACGCTGATTCATCCAAGCCAGATCGAACCGTGCAACACGGCGTTTTCACCCTCGCCCGCAGAAGTCGAGCAGGCGCGCAAGATGATTGCGGCCTTCGACTTGCCGGAAAACAAAGGCAAGGGCGTTGTCTCGATCGATGGCCGCATGGTCGAACGGTTGCACGCCGACATGGCGCGACGGACTGTCGCGATCGCGGAAGCCATCGAGAGGGGGACCTGAGGCCGACTTTCGATAAACCGCGCCGGCGTCACAAAATCCTGGCTACGAAAACAGCAAAAAATACTTTGTAAGCAATAGTTTAGAACGTTTTTAAAGAGCAGTTTTATTTTGACTTAGAGCAATGCTCCGGTTAGCGAATACCCCCAACAAGGTGTCCGATGATTGTCTGCTCCTGCAACGTATTGAGCGACCATGAAGTGCGAACCGCCGCGAGTACTGCGACGCGTCGTTCCACGAGCCATGTCTACGGCTGTCTCGGCTGCAGTGCCCAATGCGGCCGTTGTGCCCGCACCATTCGCAAGATCATCGACGAAACACTCGGCGGTGCCAAGGTAGGATGTCCGGTCGGCTGTGCCTGCGCAATGCACGCCGCGGACGCGACATAGGGCAATCCGATTGCAGGTCCGATGTGGACTGGTTCTGCCGCTTGCGGCAGCGCGGCCTGTAATTTCTTGCTAGCATCGAAGTGAGACCTCTCGCGATTGAGCGGTCGTGACAGGAGTAACGTTATGAAGGGTGACGCCAAGGTCGTTGAGTTCCTCAACAAAGCACTTCGGCATGAACTGACAGCGGTCAACCAGTATTGGCTGCACTATCGGTTGATCGACAACTGGGGCTACAAGGATCTGGCAAAGCAGTGGCGCAAGGAATCGATCGAAGAGATGGAGCACGCCGACAAGCTGGTCGAGCGCATCATCTTTCTCGATGGCTTTCCGAATATGCAGGTGCTCGATCCGCTGCACATCGGCCAGAACGTGAAAGAAGTGCTGGACTGTGACCTGGCGGCGGAGATTTCCGCACGCGCGCTCTATCAGGAAGCGGCGACGCACTGCCACGCAGTTGCAGACTACGTGACGCGCGATTTGTTTGAGAAGCTGATGTCAGACGAGGAACATCACATCGATTTCCTCGAGACGCAGCTCGATCTCGTCGCGAAACTCGGCCTCGAGCTCTACGCGCAACACCATATCGGGGAGATGGGCGAGGACGGCGAGGACTAGCTCGTTTCGATCATGCCAATGGCCGCGCATTGCCAATTCGATTGCGGGAAAATCATGAAAGCACTGGTAGCCTTCGCTCTTGTCCTGTTGAGCTTGCAGCCGGCGCTGGCCGCCGACCGCGACATCGCGCCGGGTGGTACATTGCGAGCGGCCTATCTGGGCGGCAATCCGGCGCAGGCAGTGCGGGACTCGACCGGTGCCATCCGCGGCGCTTCCGCCGACGTGGCGCGCGAACTGGCGAGGCGTATCGGCGTGCCGGTGGAATTCAAGCCATTGGCCAACCCGAAAGCCGTGATCGATGCGGTCACCGGCGGCGATGCCGACATCGGTTTCATCGCCTATGCGCCGGAGCGGGTCGGGACCGTGGAATTCTCGCAGGCTTACGTTATGTCGGGGCAGGGTTTCCTTGTGCTTGAGGAATCCAACATCCGGACCACTGCCGACGTCGATCGCGCCGGGCAGAAAATCGCCGGCGGTCATGCCGACTCGATCTCGCTGTTCATGAAGCGCAAGTTCAAGCATGCGACGCTCAGCGAAATTTCGCACGAACCGGCCGAGATCAAGCGCCTGCTGTTGGCGAAGGAGATCGACGCCTTCGGCGCCAACCGGCAAAGGCTGGCCAATATCGTGAAAGAGACCCCGGGCTTCCGGATTTTGCCGGACAATCTGTTCGGCGTGCCGCAGACCATCATTGTGCCCAAGGGCAAGACGGAGGTGCTCGCGGCCATCAACCGTTTCATCGACGACGTGCGGGCGTCGGGCTTCCTGAAGAAATCAGTCGAGGCAAGCGGCGTCGCCGGGCTTGAAGTGGCGCCCGGCGGTTCGTGGACGCCGTCGGTGCCGGATTAAGCGCGCCTCACGCCCAAATTCAGGCCCAAATTCACGCCCAAATTCACGCCCATGGCCGCGCAGCTTCGGCCTTCTTTTCGTAAGAGACGATCTTGTCCTGCTTCTGTTTCGTCAGGCCGATATCGTCGAGACCGTTGAGCATGCAATGCTTGCGGTGTGCATCGATCTCGAAATGAACGACACCGCCGTCAGGGCCACGGATTTCCTGCTTCTCAAGGTCGATGCTCAGCGTCGCGTTAGCGCCGCGCTCCGCATCGTCAAACAGCTTTTCGAGATCCTCAGGCGACACGCGGATTGGGAGCACGCCATTCTTGAAGCAGTTGTTATAGAAGATGTCGCCAAAGGAAGTTGAAATCACGCAGCGGATCCCGAAATCCATCAGCGCCCAGGGCGCGTGTTCGCGTGACGAGCCACAACCGAAATTGTCGCCGGCAACGAGGATCTTCGATTTGCGATAGGCCGGCTTGTTCAGCACGAAGTCCGGATTTTCGCTGCCGTCATCTTTGTAGCGCATCTCGGAGAACAGGCCCTTGCCGAGCCCGGTGCGCTTGATCGTCTTCAGGTATTGTTTTGGGATCACCATGTCGGTGTCGACATTGATGATGCGCATCGGCGCGGCGACACCTTCGAGCGTGTTGAATTTTTCCATGGCTTCAATACTCCGGCGCGCTGGCGTTTCGGGTCCTTTCATAAGGCGTGCGGCAAGCCGGTCAAGAGCCGGGCCGTCGGGCCAGCTATGCGCACTATAATATTGTTGCGTTAATAATTGCGCTATTCCGCGGCTTGTCCTTGCTTATTGCGGTCGAATCTCGCTTCCCGCTTAACTTCGCAAACCTGGACGCTATAGGCGGCATAATATATGTCGCGCGCCTTGCGCTGGGCCTCGCGGTGTTCTGCGTTCATGCGCCAGGCCCGCTGGGCTTCCTCGGATTCAAACTCGACAATCGTGCAGCGTTCACCGTCCTCTGCAAAAAAGCCTTTGTGCGAGATGTAGCCCGGCATCGTGGCGGCAAGCTCGGCCATGCGGTCGACCAAGGCAATGTAATCCTCGCGCGCGCCGGGCATGAGACGGGAACGGAACACGGTAACGATCATGGCGAATCTCCCTGACAGGCGATGCTGGCGCAATGGGCCGCATCCGACCAATTCCTATTTTGAATAACCATCATCTGCTTTCGAGATCAATTATCCCGCACTGGCTTCAATTGCTTCGATATCGTCGTCCGACAGGCCAAAATGGTGGCCGATTTCATGAACCAGCACATGGGTGACAATTTCACCCAGAGTGTCTTCATGTTCGGCCCAATAGTCGAGGATCGGCCGGCGGTAGAGCCAGATCATGTTGGGCATCAGTTCCGGCGCTGTTTCCGACTGGAACGGCAAGCCGACGCCTTGAAACAGTCCAAGCAAATCAAAACCGCTCTCGAGTTTCATTGAGTCGACGACCTCGTCATCAGGGAAATCCTCGACACGGATGATGAGGCCTTCGCACAGCTTGCGAAAATGATCGGGCAGGCGGCCATAGGCCTCCGCCGCCAGCGATTCCATGTCAGCCAAGGACGGCGCCGTCGCTTCTCGCCAGTCGCGGAATTGGGTTGCCATGGCAGTGTTGTAGGCGAGGTTACCATTGCAACCAAGCGGTTGACGGAACCGCCCCGGATGCGCAACGGTTGGTTGTGGTGGTGCGAGTTATGGATTTCACATGATGAGGATTGCGACCGGCCTGGCATTTGGCGGCTTGATATTCGCCGCGGCCGTCGGTACGGCGTCGGTGGCCTCGGCTGATGATTTACGACCCGGAGTCGCCGCTGCGTCTCTCGCACACGAATTCGCCGCACAGAAAAAGCGTCCGCGCGTGACCATATATCCGCGCCGCGTTTATCCGGGGCCCTACGCCAAGCGGCAGTGCTATTCGTGGCTGGTGACCGAATACCGGGTCAGCGGCACTGTGGTCACGCCGCAGATGCGTTGCTGGTGGGAATAGCGAACGGCTCGCGCTTCGCCGTCGAAAAAAAGGCCCGCAACATGGCGGGCCTTTTTCGCATTTGCAGGAATTCGCCGCGCGCTATTTCCAGTCGCGCACGTCGACGAAGTGGCCTGCGATCGCCGCCGCCGCCGCCATCGCCGGCGACACCAGATGTGTGCGTCCCTTGTAACCCTGGCGGCCCTCGAAGTTCCGGTTGGACGTCGAGGCGCAACGCTCGCCCGGCGCAAGCTTGTCCGGGTTCATCGCGAGACACATTGAACAACCTGGTTCGCGCCACTCGAAACCCGCAGCCTTGAAAATCTTGTCGAGGCCTTCGGCTTCTGCCTGCTCCTTCACAAGTCCGGAACCCGGGACGATCATGGCATTGACGTTGGCATTGACGTGCTTGCCGTCAACTACGCGCGCGACCTCGCGCAGGTCTTCAATGCGCGCATTGGTGCAAGAACCGATGAACACGCGATCGAGCTTGATCTCGGTGATCTTCTCGCCGCCCTTCAGGCCCATGTAGCCGAGTGAGCGTTCGGCGGCGACGCGTTTCTTTTCATCTGAAATTTCTGACAGCACCGGCACGCGGCCGCTGACCGTGATGACCTGCTCGGGGCTCGTGCCCCAGGTCACCAGCGGCGGCAGCTTGGCCGCATCAAGTCTGATCTCGCGGTCGAAGTGCGCGCCGTCGTCGGATTGCAGGGTCTCCCAATAACGCATGGCGTCATCCCAGGCTTTGCCTTTGGGCGCTTTCGGCTTGTCCTTGAGATAGACGTAAGCCTTGTCATCGGGTGCGACGAAGCCCGCCTTGGCGCCACCCTCAACCGACATGTTGCAAACCGTCATGCGGCCTTCGACCGACAGTGCACGAATTGCTTCGCCGGCATATTCCAGCGCATAGCCGGTGCCGCCAGCGGTGCCGATCTCGCCGATGATCGCGAGGATGATATCCTTCGCGGTTACACCGGCCGGCAACTTGCCGTCGACCAGAGCGCGCATGTTCATCGATTTTTTCTGGATCAAGGTCTGCGTCGCCAGCACGTGCTCCACTTCTGAGGTGCCGATACCGTAGGCGAGGGCGCCAAAGGCGCCATGCGTGGCCGTATGGCTGTCCCCGCAGACCAATGTGGTGCCCGGAAGTGTGAAGCCCTGTTCGGGTCCGATGATGTGGACGATGCCCTGACGCTTGTCGAACTCGTCGAAATATTCAATGCCAAAATCCTTGGCATTTTTCGCCAGCGCGGCAATCTGCTCGGCGCTTTCGGGATCCGGATTTGGCTTCTTGCGGTCGGTGGTCGGCACATTGTGATCGACCACGGCGAGCGTCTTGCCGGGGGCGTGCACCTTGCGGCCGGCCGTGCGCAGTCCTTCGAAGGCCTGCGGTGACGTGACCTCATGCACCAGATGACGATCGACATAAATCAGGCAGGTGCCATCCGGCTGTTCGTCCACCAGATGATCGTCCCAGATCTTGTCGTACAGAGTTCGCGGTTTCATGACTCGATTGTCCAGCTCAGAGTGAAAGGAGAAGCGGATTGCAAACAGCCGGCATCAGGACCGACCTTGGCCGGACCGGTCAAAGTCCCGCCTGCACCGCCGTCAGCCGGCCGAAAAACCGCCACGGCAGCCGCGCGTGGTCGACCAGGACAATCCGCTGAGCTATGGAAACCATGAGCCTTATATAGCCAATCGATGTGGCTTCGACAACGAAGTCGCCAGACATGAAAAAGGGGCCGGTCAGCGGCCCCTTCGTGACTTGGCGTGCAGCTCCCTATTATTTTTGCGCAGCTGCCTCGGCGCCCTCTGGTCCGGCCGCGCCCTGGGCCTCGGAAATGCGGGCCTTCTTGCCGCGCAACCCACGTAGGTAATAGAGCTTGGCGCGGCGCACCTTTCCGCGGCGCACGACCTTGATCGACTCGATCATCGGCGAATAGAGCGGGAACACGCGCTCGACGCCTTCGCCGTACGAAATCTTGCGCACCGTGAAGTTCTCGTTCAGGCCGCCGCCGGACCGTCCGATGCAGACGCCCTCGTAAGCCTGCACGCGCGCCTTGTCGCCTTCGACAACTTTCACGTTAACCAGGACGGTGTCGCCCGGTTGGAAGTCCGGAATTTCCTTGCCGGCCGAGAGCCTCTCGACCTGCTCTTTTTCGAGCTGCTGAATGATGTTCATTTTAAATTCTCCGTCGGCAGCGCCAGCAACCGGCGCGCGGTCTTGATCTGGTCTGAATGGGTTGGCGAGCTTGTATTACAAAGATTTCGCCTTGTCACCCTTTGGATTGCGGCCCTTTTTCGGGCTTTTTGGCCGCCCGATAGGCCGCCCAAAGGTCGGGGCGGCGTTCGGCGGTTAGCCGCTCGGCCTCAGCCCGCCGCCAGGCTTTAACCTTGCTGTGGTCGCCGGAAATAAGCACCTCGGGGATCGGCTCCCCCTCGAACACCGGTGGCCGCGTGTATTGCGGGTATTCGAGTAGCCCGTCGGCAAAGCTTTCTTCCGCCGCCGAGGCCTCTTTGCCCATGACGCCAGGCAGCAGCCGCACGCAGGCGTCCAGCACGGCAAGTGCCGCGATCTCACCGCCCGAGAGTACGTAGTCGCCGAGCGAAACTTCTTCCAGGCGGCGCGCCTTGATCAGGCGCTCATCCACGCCTTCGAAGCGCGCACATATGATGACCACGCCGAGATGGCGAACAAGCTCCGCGACCCGGCCTTGCGTCAGCTGTTTTCCGCGCGGGCTCATCAGCAGGCGCGGACGCGTGTCATGCGGCAAAGCATCTAGTGCGTGCGCGAGCACATCCGCCTTCATGACCATGCCGGGGCCGCCGCCAGCCGGCGTATCGTCGACCGTGCGGTGCTTGTCGGTCGCGTGCGCGCGAATATCGATCGTATCGAGTGACCAGATGCTCGACGTGAGCGCCTTGCCGGCGAGGCTGTGTGCCAACGGGCCTGGAAACATGTCCGGAAAAATTGTCAGTACGCTGGCGCGCCACATGGTCAATCGTCCCGCGCTTCGATTTCGGCCGGCCGCACGACCACAATCTGCTTTGCCGCGAGATCGATCTTCGGCACGGTCGTCTCATTGAAGGGCAGCATTAAAGGCTCTCGGCTGCCCACCGGCATGATTTCGATAATATCGCCGGCGCCGAAATTATGCAGCGCGTGCACAGTGCCGATCTGCGCGCCGTCCGGAGTGACGGCGTCAAGTCCGATCAGGTCGGCGTGATAGAAGGTGTCGTCCTCGTCGATCTTCGGCAGTCGCGCGCGCGGAATATAAAGCTCAAGATTTCGCAGTTTCTCCGCCGCGTCGCGGTCGCCGACGCCGGCGATGCGCGCCACGAAGTGGTCCTTCGCCGGACGCATCGCCTCGATTTCAAAACGTCGTGCGCCGTCTTGCGTTTCCAGCGGGCCATAATTCGCAACCGCCGCCGGATCTTCGGTGAATGACCACAGCTTCACCTCGCCGCGGATTCCGTGCGCGGCACCAATACGGGCGACGCAGATGCGGTCGACCACGGCGAGGCGCGGCGAGCCTTAGCTCGCCGCCGGCGCTTCGGCCGGTTTTTCCGCAGCCTTGTCCGCGGCGGCTTTATCGGCGGCCTTCGCCGTTGCGGCCGTCTTGGCAGCCGCGTCGCCGGCCTCCTTGGCCTTGGTCGCATCTTCTTCCTTGGCCTTGCGCTCTTTGCGCGGGACAGCCTTCTCCGGATTGTTGCGTTTCGGACGTTTCATGATGCCAGCGGCATCGAGGAAGCGCATGACGCGGTCGGATGGCTGCGCGCCCTTCTTCATCCAAACTTGCGCCTTTTCGATATCGAACTTAAGGCGCTCGGTTTTTTCTTTCGGCAACAACGGGTTGAAGTAGCCGAGCCGCTCGATGAAGCGGCCGTCGCGCGGCGCGCGGCTGTCGGCGACGACGATATGATAGACCGGCCGCTTCTTGGTGCCGGCACGGGCAAGGCGGATAACAAGAGACATCTAGACTTTCCTTTCCATAGAAACTGTCATTCCGGCCGAGCGAGCAAAGCGAGCGAGAGCCGGAATCCATAATCTGCACTGCTGCGGAGTATAGATTCCGGGTTCGCCGCTACGCGGCGCCCCGGAATGACGATTGCGAGGTACGTTTTCACTTTTTCTTCCCCAGGCCGGGCGGCAGGCCGCCCGGCAATCCAGGAAACTTTCCACCCAGCCCTGGCAAGCCAGGAAGGCCGGGCATATTCGGCGGCAATTTCGGCATCGTCGGCGGCAAGGAACTGCCTGCGCCCGGCGCATTCGGTGGCAATTGGCCACCCGGCATTTTTTTTGCCATCTCGGCCATCTGCTCGGGCGATGGCATGCCGGCGCCGAAGCCCATGGCCTGTGCGAGGCCGGCGAGCGGGCCGCGCTTGGCGCCACCCATCGCCTTCATCATGTCGGACATGCCGCGATGCATCTTCAGCAGCTTGTTGATGGCTTCCGGCGAGGTGCCGGAGCCGGAAGCAATGCGCTTTTTGCGGCTCGCTTTGAGAATGTCCGGATTGCGGCGTTCCTTCGGCGTCATGGAATCGATGATGGCGATCTGTCGCTTGATGACACTCTCGTCGAGGTTGGCGGCAGCGAGCTGGTTCTTCATCTTGGCGACACCGGGCATCATTCCCATTAGCCCGCCAAGGCCGCCCATCGCCTGCATCTGAGTAAGCTGCTCGCGCAGGTCGCCTAGATCGAACGCGCCCCTGCGCATTTTTTCGGCCGCGCGCATCGCCTTTTCGGCGTCGATGTTGGCCGCTGCTTTTTCAACCAGCGCGACGATGTCTCCCATGCCGAGGATGCGGCCGGCAATCCGCGCGGGATCGAATTCCTCGAGCGCATCTAGCTTTTCGCCGGTGCCGATCAGCTTGATCGGCTTGCCAGTAACCGCGCGCATCGAGAGCGCGGCGCCGCCGCGGCCATCGCCGTCAACGCGGGTGAGCACAATGCCGGAGAGGCCAACGCGTTCGTCGAACGCGCGGGCAAGATTGACCGCATCCTGACCAGTGAGAGAATCGGCAACGAGCAGCACCTCGTGCGGATTGGTAGCTTGCTTGACTTGCGCCGCCTCGCTCATCATTTCGTCGTCGAGCGTGGTGCGGCCGGCGGTGTCGAGCAGCACCACGTCATAGCCGCCGAGCTTTGCCGCCTCGATGGCGCGCTTGGCAATTTGCGGGGGTGCCTGACCTTGCACGACGGGCAGCGTGTCGATCTGTGCGTCACGGCCCAGCACTGCAAGTTGCTCCATCGCCGCTGGCCGGCGCACGTCGAGCGACGCCATCAACACCTTGCGGCGCTGACGATCGGTGAGACGCCTGGCGAGTTTAGCAGTGGTGGTGGTTTTGCCGGAGCCTTGCAGGCCGACCATCATGATCGCGACAGGTGGTGCGGCGTTGAGATCGATTCCTTGAGTTCGCGCCGTGGTTGTCGCCGCCGAGCGTGGCGACAAGCTGGTCATGCACGATCTTCACGACCATCTGGCCGGGCGTGACCGATTTCATCACCTCGACGCCAACGGCCTGCTTCTTCACGCCATCGATGAAGGCGCGCGCTACATCGAGCGCGACATCGGCTTCCAGCAATGCCCGGCGAACCTCGCCCAACGCAGCATCGACGTCGGCTTCGCTGAGCGCGCCGCGGCGGGTCAGGCGGTCGAGAATGCTGCCGAGTTTTTCCGACAGACTGTCGAACATCAGTTACTCGCGACCTCGTCCTGAGGAGCGCACGAAGTGCGCGTCTCGAAGGGCGAGGGCGCCCCTATTATTCGCCTCATCCTTCGAGACGCCCGCTTCGCGGGCTCCTCAGGATGAGGCCTCTGCAAAACAATTTCACGCCCGAGGGCGCATTGCGCTGTCGGGCGGTGGCCTCCGGCCTCTCATTGGGCCGGGCGGCAAAGTCGAATTTCCACGTCTCTATCGAGAACGGGCGGAACCTAGGGTTGCCGCACCATCAAGTCAAGATGAGGCCTATTTAGGGCGTCAATTCATAGCTAACGGTGACGACCGCCGTTAACGTCTGCTCGCCCGGAGAAATTGGGACGGCGCCGGCTCGCAAGGCCTGCATCGGTCGCTGCTGCGGCGCTGAACCTTCTTCCGAAATGGCGACGACATGGCCGAGCTTCGCGCCCGCCGCCTTGGCATAAAGCTCGGCCTTGCGGTGGGCGTCGACAATGGCGTCGTCACGCGCGCGATCGAGCAACTTTGACTGCTCGGATACGATGAACTCGATCCCCGACATTTCATTGGCGCCGGCGCCTATGGCGCTGTCGAGAACGGCGGCCAATTTCCCGATATCTCTGATCCTGACCGTGACCTGATTGGTGGCCTGAAAGCCCGTGAGGCGGGCGGTGCCGCTCTTGTTCGGATCATATTGCGGCTGCAACGAGAGCCGTGACGTCTGGATGTCACGTTCGGCAATATTGTTGCCTTTGATGGCAGCGAGCACAGCCGTCATCTGTTTCGCATTTGCGTCGCTTGCCTCGCGCGCGGTCTTGTCCTGGCTGCTGACGCCGATGCGGATCATGGCCGCGTCGGGTGCGACTGCGACGGTCGCTTCGCCCGTAACAGTCACCAGCTTGTCAATTGCAAACGACGGCAACGGCGCGAGCGAAACAACTGACAAAATTGATGCAAACAGAATACGCGAGATGATCATCACTTCACCGGCACGAACACATTGACGACAAGCTTCCCGGGTTCGGTCTTAACAGGATCTGTTGCGTATTCTTCGATGAACAAATCCTTGGCCTCCAGCTGTTTGTCGTCGAGATAGTTGGTGATTGCTTCGTAGGTCGTGTCCATCGCGTCATAGGAGCCGCGGTGCACGAATTTAAGCGCCTTGCCGGCCGGGGCCGGTCCGACGGCGATGTCGCCTTTCGGCGGGTCTTTCGGAGCTTGCGCAACCGGCAGCGCAGCTTCGAACGAGAAACCGGAATCGTCGGTCTGCGTATAAATGGTGATGGCCGGGCCAGACGGCTGAAGCGCCTGCTTGTCGAGATATTCATGCAGCGATTTGAACGCATCGACGAGCGTGTCAAAGGCATTGTCCCAGCGGCTGTAGCCCTTGAGGTAGACGATCGTGCGTTCCGGCAAGGTGACTGGCTCACCAAAAGCATCGCCCGGTTGCAAAGGTGAGGGGGAAGCCAACCCTGACTTCGGCGGCGCCGGCGGCGGCATCGGATCGCTGGCACCGGGTTTCGGCGCGGGACTCTGGGCGGCAGCCACGTTGACCGCCAGCGCGAGCGCTACGGCGATAACGCCTGAAGCAAGCCTGAAGGGCGACATCACGGTTCTCCGTCGTTTGCGGCGGTCCGGCGATTCGCCAGCATAATTGCGCATTCTAGCATGACCTCTGGTCAATCAGCGTTTATTCGCCATATAAAACGGGCGAAACCCGGGCAGAACAGAATATGGGCGCGCTCGCCAACCAGTCCTTCGTAAAAATGAACGGCATCGGCAACGAGATCGTTGTTGTCGATATGCGCGCGGGCGGCGCCAAAATTGAGGCCGCCGAGGCGCGTGCGGCTGCCAGTCCGGATGGCGCACCTTACGATCAGCTGATGGCTATTTATCAGCCCCGCACGGCAGGCACCGACGCCTTCATCCGGATTTTCAACAATGACGGTTCCGAGGCCGGCGCCTGTGGCAACGGCATGCGCTGCGTTGCCGACCTGGTCTCCAAGGAGAGTGGCAAGAGCGACCTGATTTTCGAGACGACGGCCGGCATTCTCAATTGCTGGAAAGGCACCGACGGTCAATTCACCGTCGACATGGGACCACCGCGTTTCAAGTGGAATGAGATTCCTCTCGCTGAAGAATTCCGCGACACGCGCGCCATCGAATTGCAGATTGGACCGATCGACAAGCCGGTGTTGCATTCACCATCGGTTGCGAGCATGGGCAATCCGCATGCGATTTTCTGGGTCGATGATGTGAACGCACATGATCTCGCGCGGTTGGGGCCGCTCTTGGAAAATCACCCGATCTTTCCGGAGCGCGCCAACATCACGCTCGCGCACATCGTGTCGCGCGATCACATCGTCATCCGTACATGGGAACGTGGCGCCGGGTTGACCAAGGCCTGCGGGTCGGCCGCCTGCGCAGCCGCGGTTGCCGCGGCGCGGCTCAGGCGCACCAACCGAAAGGTCACGGTCACGCTGCCTGGCGGTGAACTGATGATCGATTGGCGCGAGGGCGATGATCACGTGTTGATGACCGGCCCGGTGGAATTCGAGTTCAAGGGCCGCTTCGATCCCGCGTTGTTCGCCAAGGCGGGTGTGCCGTGAGTATCGACGTTGTCACCTTTGGCTGCCGCCTGAATGTGTACGAATCGGAAGTGATCCGGCGCGCTGCCGCCACAGCCGGCCTCGACGATACGGTCGTAATGAATACCTGCGCGGTGACCGCTGAAGCGGTGCGGCAGGCGAAGCAGGCGATCCGTCGGCTTCGGCGGGAGAAGCCCAACGCGCGCATTGTTGTCACGGGCTGTGCCGCGCAAACCGAAGCAATGACATTTGCGGACATGCCGGAAGTCGATCAGGTGATCGGCAATGAGGAAAAATTCGACGCCAGAGTCTGGGCAACCGGTGACAAGCTTGCCGTGTCCGGCATCATGGCGGTGAAATCGATGCGGCCGCATGCGATCGACCACATCGAGGGCCACACCCGCGCTTTCGTGCAGGTGCAGAACGGCTGCGATCACCGCTGCACTTTCTGCATTATTCCCTTCGGCCGCGGTAATTCGCGCTCGCTGCCGCTCGACGATGTTATAGCGCAGGTGCAGCGCCTGGTGGCGAACGGTTACCGCGAAATTGTGTTCACCGGTGTCGATATCACGAGTTACGGCTCCGACCTGCCGGGCTCGCCGCGCCTGGGCACCCTGATCAAGCACATCCTCAAGAACGTCCCCGAATTGGCGCGCTTGCGGCTCTCCTCAATTGATTCAGTTGAGGTGGATACCGATTTACTGGACGCGCTGGCCGACGAACCGCGGCTCATGCCGCATCTGCATTTGTCATTGCAGGCGGGCGACGACCTCATCCTCAAGCGCATGAAACGCCGGCACTCACGCGCGGACGCGATTGCTTTCTGTGAGCAGGTGCGCCGGCTGCGGCCCGATGTCGTTTTCGGTGCCGACATTATCGCCGGCTTTCCGACCGAGAGCGACGCCATGTTTTCCCGCTCGCTCGACCTGGTCGACGAATGTGGGCTGATGCAGCTCCACGTATTCCCGTTTTCGCCGCGGCCCGGTACGCCGGCTGCCCGCATGCCGCAAATCGACCGCTCGATTGTCAAGAATCGCGCCCGTCGCTTGCGTGAAAAGGGCGAGGCCGCCTTGCGCCAACATCTCGATCTCGAAATCGGCGCGCGACGCAGCGTGCTTGCTGAGGCGCGCGGGCTTGCACGCACCGAGCAATTTTTGCCTGTGCGGCTTTCGGCGCCGATCCAGCCTGGTGTAATACTCGACGTGACAATGACGGGACATGATGGCCGGCTATTATTGGCGGCCTGACGCAAAAGTCTGACAAGGGGGACGAGCAATGGCCTACCGCGATCACCTGGTCACGAATATGGAGCAGCTCCAGACCCTCTACGGCGAGAAGATGGGCGCGTCGGTCATCAAGGAAATCGACTACATCAACGGCGCCTACCGCAAATTGATCGAGGCGGCGCCATTCGTCGCAATCGCGACCAGCGGGCCGGAAGGCCTCGATTGCTCGCCCAAAGGCGATCCGGCCGGCTTCGTCCACATCCTTGATGAGAAGACGCTGGCCATCCCCGACCGGCCCGGCAACAACCGAATCGACGGGTTCCGCAACATCGTCCGCGATCCGCGGATCGCGCTGCTCTTCCTCATCCCGGGCGTCGGCGAAACCCTGCGCGTCAATGGCCGCGCCTCGATCTCAGTGGATCCAGAACTGATGCAGAGCTTAGCCATCAACGGCAAACTGCCGCGTTGCGTGCTGATCGTGCATGTCGAGAGCATTTATTTTCACTGCTCGAAGGCGATCGTGCGCTCGAAGCTCTGGGACGAAGCCACCAAGATCGATCGCAAGAGCCTGCCGTCGACCGGCACCATTATTGCCGAATTGAGCCAGGGCAAGCTCGGCGGCGAGAAATATGATCGTGAAGCGCCGGAGCGCATCAAGGCGCAGCTTTATTGAGTTGCTAAGTGCGTTTCCCTTCCAGCCAATACACGGCCCCGGCAAAGACGAAATAAAGCGCAAGGGCGGTAAACGCGAGCGACGTGTCGGAAACCGGCGGCGGACCAAAAAACACATAAGCCTGCGCGGCCACCGCCACGACGCCGAGGACAAGCATGCCATAGCGGCCAATGCTATCTTTGGGTTCTGTCATCCTGAGATATAGCGCGATTCCCCCGAACAGAAGCGCGATCTCAAGAATGAAAGCGGTGCCGGGATAATTCCAGAGTCCGAGGCCAACTTTGTGAGAGTTGTCGTACAGCGCCAGATCGGGGCGGTGCACCACCAGATCAAGAATCCAGTGTGAGAATACGGCGGCTCCGACAATTGCGGCAGCCGACCATTTTTGCGCTGGCACGATGATGCGATAGGCAATGGCTGCGCCGACCGACCAGAGTGCCGCGCCAGGCAAACTGTGTGTGTACGGCATGTAATAGAGATCGAGCGGATTGGTCGCCGTGAACCCCGGAACGATGCGGACTTTTTCAATTCCGAACAACACCAGAACCGACCACACGATGTCGACGAGTTGGACTGCGAGAAACAGAACCCACAGAGGTATTGCCGGCTTCGCAGCTTTGCCCGCGAAGCTGGGTCCATAGTGACCGATGAACATGGTCCACTCCGCTATTTGTTGGGGATGGCCCCTGAACGCCGCGGTGAACCGGAAGTTCCAAAACGGGCCATCAACTTCACTATTCGGCCGTCGGCTGCCAACCGCACGCAATGAGCTTCTCGCGCATGTGCTCCGGCACCGGTGCCGTCACCGTGACGGCCGGCTTGTTCTTCGAAATCGGCACGGTTACTTCGCGCGAATGAAGATGGAGTGCCGGCCCGCCCGTGCGTGGGGCGCTGCCATATATATTGTCGCCCACGACCGGCCAGCTCATCTCGGCACAGTGGACACGCAATTGATGTGTGCGTCCGGTCACTGGCTCAAGCGCCAGCCAGGTGAAGCCGGGCGCCCGGCCCATGACCTTCCAGGTGCTCGTCGACGGCAGACCGTTTTTATCCGCCTTCATCCACCAGCCGCGCGTCTCATCGCGTTTGGCGAGGGCAATGTCGATCTGGCCTTCGTTCGCCTCGGGCCCGCCCTCGACCACCGCCCAATAGCATTTGCCGACCTTGCCTTGTTTAAAGAGCTTGCCGAGCAGTGCCAGCGCCTTGCGGTGGCGGCCCAGAACCAGGCAGCCGGTCGTATCGCGGTCGAGCCGGTGTGCGAGCGCTGGTGCGCGCGGCAGGCCGAATCGCAGCGCGTCGAAATAGTCCTCGAATGCATTGCCGCCCTTGGGACCGCGATGCACCGGCAAACCAGCCGGTTTATCGACCACCAGCATGAGCCCATCACGGTAAAGCAGGCGGGCCAGCATCTCTTCCGGTGTCATGATGAAACCGCTATCACGGGCGCACCATGAACGACAGCACACAGGGCGGAAGCTGGTGGAAACGCTTGAGCGGCGGGCTTAGGCGCACGTCATCGTCGCTCGGCGGCGCGATCTCCGACCTTGTCTCCAAGCGCAAGCTTGATGCCGAGACGGTGGAAGAGCTGGAAAGCGAGCTGATCCGTGCTGACCTCGGCCCCGAATTCGCCGGACGCATCGCAGCTGTGCTTGGTGAAGGGCGCTTTGAAAAAGCGATCGAACCCGACGAAGTGAAAGCGATCTTGGCGGGCGAGATCGAGAAGGTGCTCGCGCCCGTCGCGAGGCCATTGGAAGTGACGGCGCAACCGTTCGTTATCCTGGTGGCCGGAGTCAACGGCTCCGGCAAGACGACGACCATCGGCAAGCTCGCCGCCCGATTCCACGCCGAAGGCAAGAGCGTGATGCTGGTGGCAGGCGACACTTTTCGCGCAGCCGCGATCGATCAACTGAAAATCTGGGGTGAACGCAGCGGCGCGCGCGTGATGGCGAGTGAAGCGGGGGCGGATGCAGCCGGTCTTGCGTTCGATGCGATCACGGCCGCCAAGGCGCAAGGTGTAGAGATCGTTCTGGTCGATACGGCCGGGCGTCTGCAAAACCGCACCGAGCTCATGAACGAGCTGGAAAAAATGGTACGTGTCATACGTAAGGTTGAAGCGAGCGCGCCACACGCGGTGTTATTGGTGCTCGACGCGACGGTTGGGCAGAATGCGCTCAGCCAGGTGGAGATTTTTGGCAAGATCGCGGGAGTAACCGGATTGGTGATGACCAAGCTTGATGGCACCGCACGGGGCGGCATCCTGGTCGCCATCGCCGCCAAATTCGGTCTGCCGGTCCATTTCATCGGCGTCGGCGAGGGCGTCGACGATCTGGCGCCGTTCACTGCGCGCGACTTTGCGCGCGCAGTCGTCGGTCTTGAATCATAGCGAACACAAACGATGGCAAAGAAAAAGCAATTGGATCCCTTCCTCAAGCTGGCGCTCGATATCGGGCCGCTGATCTTGTTCTTTGCCACCAATGCCAAGTTCGGCATCTATGCTGCGACCGGAACCTTTATGGCGGCCGTGCTGCTCGCGCTCGCGGTTTCGTATGCTCTGACGAAACATGTCGCCATCATGCCGCTCGTCACGGCTGCAATCGTGCTGGTGTTCGGCGGGCTGACGTTGGTGCTGCACGACGATCTCTTCATCAAGCTCAAGCCGACCATTATCTACGTCTTGTTCGGCGGGACGCTGCTGGGCGGTCTGGCATTCGACAAGCCGCTGCTCGGCATGGTGTTCGATTCCGTCTTCCACCTGCGTGAGGAAGGCTGGCGCAAGCTGACCTGGCGGTGGGCGCTGTTCTTTTTAGCGCTCGCAATATTGAACGAGATCATCTGGCGCACGCAGACGACGGATTTCTGGGTCAGCTTTAAATTGTTTGGCGTCGTGCCGCTGACATTCCTGTTCGCTGCGCTGCAGGTCCCGCTGCTGACGAAGTATGCCATCGACAAGAAAAACTAGCGCGCGATATGGATTTCGATCGCACCTGGAAATCGATCGCGGCCGGGCTCTGCGGCAGTGCCGCACATACCGCCCTGATGGCGTTTAAATCCTGGGCCCAAATACTGCCGAGCTTTCGGCCCTACGATGACCTCCAGGCTTTGCTGACGACCGTGATTGGCAGTTCGGTGAACCCCGTGATTCCGTGGGCGCTGTCGTATTTCAATGGGTCGGTGGTGCTCGGATTTTTGTTCGGCCGCTCTTATCAAGTCCTGCCTGGCCACACCGGAGTCATCAAGGGACTGGTTTTTGGTTTCGGGGTCTGGCTGGCTATGGGTCTCATTTTCTTTCCTGCAATCGGGAAAGGCTGGTTCGCGACTCAAACGGAGCTTGGAATCGCGCCAACTTTCTTCACGCTGGTGATGGTGCTGACATACAGCGTGACGCTGGGCGTTGCATATTCCACATTCACGTCGCAAACACGCGGACAATCACCCTAGCGCGCCGCTGCCTTCGCAATTTCCGGCTCGAGCGTGCGGACGAGATTGTCGGCGGTGACAGGCCCGACCAATTTGTAGGCGATGCGGCCGTCGCGCCCGATCAGATAAGTTTCGGGCACGCCATACACGCCCCAGTCGATCGAGGTGCGGCCCGAGGAGTCGCGGCCGTTCGCCACGAAGGGATTTCCGAACCGGTTGAGAAACCGCCGTGCGTCTTCAGACGAATCTTTGTAATTGATGCCGACAAGCTGGATGCGCTTGTCCTTCGACAGTTGCTCGAGGAACGGCACTTCGTCGCGGCAGGGCACGCACCAGGATGCCCATACATTCACCAAGGTGACCGCGCCCTGAAACGTTGCATTGCTGACGCCGGGAATAGGCTTGCCGTTTCGCTCTACGCCCGGCAGTGGCGGCAAATCGGTCACTGGTGCGGGATGGCCGATAAGCGCCGATGGAAGCACCGATGGATCACCGGTGCCGAGGCGGTAGAGGAACAGCGCCGCGAGCGCACTGAACGCAATCAGCGGCAACAGGATAAAGACGTTGCGGCGCTTTTTGTCTGGTTGGTCGCTCGGCACGGTGCTCATTGTCCGGCTCCGCGCTGCGAGCGGCGGTTGATGCCGCGCTCTTCGAGATCGCCAAGGATGCGTCTTTGCATTGAATAGTCGAGCAAGACCCACGCCAGCAGCGCAGCGACCACGAATATCGTCACCGCGTAGGCGGCGACGATAAAATCGGCGTGCGGTCCCAGATTCATGCGCTGTCCCTTTTGCGCATGATCTTGTCCGAAAACCGGCGTCCACTTTTCGGGATCATGCGCTCACCAATTCCTGCGCCTGCATCAGCCGCATGGTGCGCACGCGCCGCCGCAATATTTCGTTGCGCATGGCTGCGAGATGGAGCGTCACGAACAGCAGCGTGAATGCGATCGCCATGATCAACAGTGGCGTCAACAATGCAGGATCGATGGTCGGCCCGCCCATCCGGAACACAGATGCCGGTTGATGCAGGGTATTCCACCAGTCGACCGAAAACTTGATGATCGGCAGATTGACCGCGCCGACCAGCGAGAGGATCGCGGCGGCGCGCGCGCCGCGGCCTGGCTCTTCTGCCGTCCAGTAAAGCGCGAGCACACCAAAATAGAGCAGCAGAAGCACCAGCATCGATGTCAGCCGCGCGTCCCACACCCAATACGTGCCCCAGGTCGGGCGGCCCCAGAGCGAACCGGTGATCAGACAGATGAAGGTGAAAGCGGCACCGATCGGAGCGGCCGCCTTGCCGGCGACATCGGCCAGCGGATGCCGCCACACCAGCGTGCCGAGTGCGGCAACGGTCATCAGTCCCCAGCCGAACATGCCGAGCCAGGCTGCTGGCACGTGCAGGAACATGATCTTGACGGTGGCGCCCTGCTGGTAGTCGTCCGGCGCGTTCATCGCGCGATAAAGGCCGACCGCGAACAGCACGAGCGTTATCGCCGCGAGCCAGGGCAGCACGCGGTTTACGATGCTCAGGAAGCGCGTCGGGTTGGCGAGATCGACTATGGCCATCGGCGGTCTCTTACCACGTCACTCAAGTCCATGGCGAAGCGCGGCGGCTGCGGCTATCGGCCCTACCACGAAACTCATCAAGCTTAGCGCACAAAGGATGGTGAAAGGTGGGCCGAACGGCGTAGGTCCGACGATCGCGGCATTGGCTGCGGCAACGCCGAAAATCAGCACGGGGACGGTCAACGGCAGCACCAAGACCGCCAGCAACAACCCCCCGCGCCGCAGGGCAACCGACAACGCGGCGCCGATGAGCCCGATGAAAGTAAGCGCGGGCGTGCCGGCCAGCAGCGTGAGCGCGAGCCAGCCCATCGCATGCAATTCGACATTGAGCATCAATCCAAGCACCGGCGCGATCAGCACCAACGGCAGTCCGGTCGTCAGCCAGTGCGCAATCGCTTTTGTCGCGACTGACAGTTCAAGCGGCAATGAACCCATCATCAAAAGATCGAGTGAGCCGTCCTCGTGATCGGTCGCAAACAATCGGTCGAGCGCCAGCAGGCTCGCGAGCAGCGCACCGAGCCAAAGGATCGCCGGCCCGATGCGCGCGAGCAGCGCCAGATCCGGACCAATGGCGAACGGCATCATGACGACGACGATCAGAAAGAACAGCGCGCCCATCAGCGCGCCACCACCGACCCGGATCGCAAGCCGCATGTCGCGGACGAGCAGGGCGATTAGCGCCTTCACGCGCGTCTCCATGCCAATGGTGCGTTCATGCTGCGCCCATTTTCAGTTCGCGCGCTCGTTCGAGACCGATGGGCCCATGTGCTGCCGCAACGATCATCCCGCCGCCGGCGAGATGATTGCGCATGAGTTCGGCCAGCCGCTTCTGCGACGGCGTATCGAGAGCTGACGTTGGCTCGTCGAGCAGCCAGATTGGCCGCGGTACCGCAACAAGCCGGGCGATCGATAAACGGCGGCGTTGTCCGGCCGACAAATAAGCAGCCGGCAGGCCGACAAGGAGGGAAAGGTCCACTGTGTCCAGCGCCGGTTCGACAGCGTTGCCTGAGCCGCCGTAAAACTCAGTCCAGAATTTCAGGTTTTCGCCGACCGTCAGCGATGGCTTGAGTGCGTCCTGGTGGCCGAGGTAGTGGGCTTGCTCGGCCACAGGCGCATCGGGTCCGCCGCCGTCGAGCGTCAAACGACCCGCGGCGATTCGCACAAGGCCGGCGATCACGCGCAACAGGGACGACTTGCCGGCGCCGTTTCGGCCGGTGACAACCATCGCCTCCCCGGCATCCAGGCTGAAATTCAAATCCTGGAACACGTTGCGCCCGCCACGGTTGCAGGCCAGTTCATCGGCTTTGAGTTGCATCACCGCCGCCACGGCCCGCCGGGGGCCCGGGGACCGGCCGCGCAGGCTCCGGAAAACCTCGATTTTCTGAGCATTTTTGGCGATGTTCCGCGGTTAATATGGCGTCTGACGAGAAAAGACCTTATAAGCCCGGACTTGCGACGTTACGTTATTCGAATTCGGACGCAAGTCTCGCCAGCGAGAAAAACATCGCCTTGCCAATCACTTAGTCCGAACCAGCGCCGGTACTCCGGTCGGGAATGGAAACAGCCGACATGACTTCGCTCGACAGCTTCAGATGCTGCAAGACCCTGCAGGTTGGCAGCAAGACCTACGCCTATTTCAGTCTGCCAACCGCCGAGCGAAACGGCCTCAAAGGCATTTCGCGGCTGCCATTCTCGATGAAGGTGTTGCTGGAGAATCTGCTCCGCAATGAAGACGGGCGCACGGTGACCAAGGACGACATCAAGGCCGTCGCCGAATGGCTCAAGACCAAAACGTCGGAACATGAATTTGCGTTTCGCCCCGCGCGCGTCCTGATGCAGGACTTCACCGGCGTACCGGCGGTCGTCGATCTCGCCGCCATGCGCGATGCCATGAAGCAGCTCGGCGGCGATCCAAAGAAGATCAATCCGCAGGTGCCGGTAGATCTGGTCATCGACCATTCGGTGGCGGTGACGTTCTTCGGCAATAACCAGGCCTTCAAGAAGAACGTCGACGAGGAATACCGGCAGAATCAGGAACGCTACAAGTTCCTGAAATGGGCGCAGCGTTCGTTCGATAATTTCAGCGTGGTGCCCCCCGGCACCGGCATCTGCCATCAGGTCAATCTTGAATATCTGTCGCGTGTGATCTGGAGCCGCAAGGACAAGGTGAAGGTGGACGGCAAGGCCGCCACCATGGAAGTCGCCTATCCTGACACTGTTGTCGGCACCGACTCGCACACGACGATGGTGAACGGACTTTCGGTGCTCGGCTGGGGCGTCGGCGGCATCGAGGCCGAAGCCGCGATGCTCGGCCAGCCATTGTCGATGGTGCTGCCCGAAGTGATCGGCTTCAAGTTTGCCGGCAAACTGAAAGAAGGCGTCACCGCAACCGATCTCGTGCTCACGGTCACCGAGATGCTGCGCAAGCGCGGTGTGGTCGGAAAGTTCGTCGAGTTCTTTGGTCCGGGTCTCACGCATCTTACAATCGCGGACCGCGCCACGCTCGGCAACATGTCACCGGAATACGGCGCGACCTGCGGCTTCTCGCCGATCGACGACGACACGATCCGCTACATGAAAGATACGGGTCGTCCGGCCGAGCTGGTGGCGCTGGTGGCCGCCTATGCCAAGGCGCAGGGCATGTACCGCGTGAAAACCACGCCCGACCCGATGTTCACGGATATTCTCAAGCTGGAACTGGGCTCTGTCGAGCCCTCGTTGGCGGGCCCCAAGCGTCCACAGGACCGTATCGCACTGAAGGAAGTAAAATCCGGTTTTGCGACTTCGATGGATAAGGAATTCGGCAAGAGTTCCGAGGCGAAGAAGCGCGTGAAAGTCCCGGGAAAAAACTACGATCTCGGGCATGGCGACGTTGTGATCGCGGCCATCACGTCCTGCACCAACACCTCGAATCCCAATGTGATGATCGGCGCTGGCCTGCTGGCACGCAAAGCCTCGGCAAGAGGCTTGACCGTCAAGCCGTGGGTCAAGACGTCGCTTGCGCCTGGCTCGCAGGTGGTCGGCGAGTATCTCGATAAGTCCGGCCTGCAAAAGGATCTCGACAAGCTTGGTTTCAATCTGGTCGGGTTCGGTTGCACGACGTGCATCGGAAACTCCGGCCCGCTGCCGCCGGAGAATTCCAAGGCGATCAATGACAATGATCTGGTCGCCGCCGCCGTGCTGTCGGGCAATCGCAATTTCGAAGGCCGTGTCAATGCCGACGTGCGCGCCAACTATCTTGCGTCGCCGCCGCTCGTTGTCTCCTACGCGCTCGCAGGCTCGATGAACGTCGACATCGCGAAGGAGCCGCTCGGCGTCGATCAGAAGGGCAAGAAAGTCTTTCTGAAAGACATCTGGCCGTCGAACAAGGAAATCGGCGAATTTGTCGCCAAGAACATCACGAAGCAGATCTTCACCAAGAAATATGCCGACGTGTTCAAGGGCGACGCCAACTGGCGCAAGATCAGCGTCAAAGGCGGCATGACCTACGACTGGGACAAGAAATCAACTTACGTGCAGAACCCGCCGTATTTCGTGGGGATGGGACGCCATCCGAAGCCGCTTGAGGATATTGTCGACGCGCGCGTGCTGGCCTTGCTGCTCGACTCGATCACGACCGACCACATTTCTCCGGCCGGATCGATCAAGATCGATTCGCCGGCCGGCAAATATCTGGTTGGGCACAAAGTGAAGCCCGCCGACTTCAACCAGTACGGTACGCGCCGCGGCAATCATGAAGTGATGATGCGCGGCACCTTCGCCAATATCCGCATCAAGAACCAGATGGTGCCGGGCGTCGAAGGCGGCGTCACCGTGCACTATCCGTCCAAGCAGCGCATGCCGATCTACGATGCGGCCATGAAGTACAAGGCCGACCATGTGCCGCTGGTTGTGTTTGCCGGCAAGGAATATGGCAGCGGTTCGTCGCGCGACTGGGCGGCCAAGGGCTCGGTGCTGCTCGGTGTCCGGGCCGTTGTCTGTCAGTCATTCGAACGCATCCACCGTTCCAATCTGGTGGGCATGGGCGTGATGCCGCTGGTGTTCGAGGAAGGCACATCCTGGCAATCGCTGGGCCTGAAGGGCGATGAGCAGGTCACGATTCGTGGCCTGCACGGCGAGCTCAAGCCCGGCCAGCGGCTGATCGCCGAAATCGTCTCCGGCAACGGTACGCTCAAGCGGGTGCCGCTGATCTGCCGTATCGATACCCTCGACGAACTCGACTACTTCAAGAACGGCGGCATTCTGCAGTACGTCCTGCGTCAATTGGCGGGTTGACCGGTATTCTTGTGAGCGGCTAGCAGTGGGCCAGAGTGGGCCACTCACTGCGAAGTGAGTGGCGGGTGATCGACGGAGCGCATATTAAAGACAGTGCGAGGCAGGGGATTGCGGTAACGATATGAAGTATCGCCACATCGCCTTTGCAGCCGCCATTGTTTCGACTTCCGTGGTCGTGCAGGCGCGGGCGCCAGCCTTGGCCGGACCGCGCGCCGTTATCGAGCTGTTCACCAGTCAGGGTTGTTCATCGTGTCCGGCCGCCGACAAAGTTCTCGGCGAATTGTCGCGCGATCCCTCGTTGGTGACCATGAGCCTGCCGGTCGATTACTGGGACTATCTCGGTTGGAAAGACACCCTGGCAATCCATGGTCATAGTACCCGCCAGCGCGCTTACGCCGAGGCGCGGGGCGACCGCGAAGTCTACACGCCGCAAATTGTCGTCAACGGTGTCGTGCACGTGCTCGGCAGCGACAAAGCCGGAATCGAAAAAGCCATTGCGCAGACCCGGCGTGACGCAGCTACGCTCGCCTTGCCGGTGAGCATGACCGTTGCCGACGGAAAAGTGACGGTGAACGTGCCTGCCGCCAGCAATGGACACAATAGCGGCGAGGTCTGGCTTTGCCCGGTGACCAGCACGGTTGCCGTCGACATCGGCCGCGGCGAGAACCACGGCCAGACGCTGACTTATCACAACGTCGTGCGACGCTGGGTGAAGCTCGGAGACTGGACCGGCAAGGCCGAAAGCTTCAGCCTGCCGCTGAACGAAATTCCAAAGGGCGCCGAGTCGCTCAAGGATTTCGATCGGCTCGATGTCGTCGTGCAGAGCGGTGTTGCGTCCAAGCCCGGCCTGATGCTGGGCACTGCGACTGCTGCTTGCTGCGGCGCTGCGGCAAACTGAATATCTTCGAAACGTCAGATCAGAAAAAATCGGGCCGGCGTTAAGCCGGCCCGAAGGCATTTAGGGGATTGAACCGTACGCGGAACTCAACTGGCCCGGCCGATCGAGCCCCGGGGGGCTGGGGGGCTGAGGAATCCGGTGCTCGTACCGGACCGGGCCTTGAGGCAACGGTGCTGTTATCCCAATGCAGCGTGACGGGCGATTGACCGAAATTGGGCGTTATTGTGGGAGCTTTTAACGAGTTCGTGATCGCCCAAACGGGCTTTCTGCACGTTTTAAAGCCACCGGGTGCACGAAGGAAGTCCTTGCCGTGTGCCGCGCCCGGCGCGATCATTCGAACCAAGCACAAAGGAGGCGCCGCATGACGTTCGGTTCCGGCGAAATCGATCCCAGCCAGTCCCACGGGGGCGGTACCCCGGTGCGCAATTCATCCGCCCCCGCGAACCAGGTGACCTTCAGCCGCCGCGAGCTCAATCGCATTCTTGACCTTTATGGCCGCAAGGTCGCCGCCGGCGAATGGCGCGATTATGCGATCGATTTCCTGAAAGACCGGGCGGTGTTTTCGGTCTTCCGCCGAACTTCCGAAGTGCCGCTTTATCGCATCGAAAAAAACCCGAAACTCGCGCGCCGTCAGGGCGCCTACAGCGTGATCTCCGCAACGGGCCTGATCGTGCGCCGCGGCCATGAACTCGACCGCGTCCTTCGCTCGATCGACATGTCGCTGGCGGTGGTGGCGAACTAGAACCGGCTCTTCAATCCGATTCCACTTGCGCGCGGGCCGCTCAAATGTCCGCGATCGGCAGTTCGTCGACCTTATGGCCGTGCTGGTCCACAATTGTGACGAACCAGCCGCTCCAGTTCCAACCCGGCATGACCGCGCCATGCTTCAGGTCGCGCGCGAGCGCCATAGCGTCCTCGCGCGCCGCAGCATTGCCGGACAAATCAATGCCTTTGTGATTGTTCAGAACTTGCTTGCCGTCGGTCAGATGGAAAAAGTAACGCGGCATGACGGATGATCCTCACTTTTGCTGGAGTATAAAGCGGAAGCGGGCTCGCTCATAGCAGCGCGGCGATTGTCCGTGGCGTTATTGCCGTTCGGGCCCAGACATGTTGCCCGGCCCGAGCGACCGCTGCATCAGGACGCTGTCGAGCCAGCGGCCGTGCTTGAAGCCGACATCCTCCAGAATGCCGACATGGTGGAATCCAAGGGCGCGATGCAGCCCGATCGATGCCGCTTGCCTGCGCGAGTCTCCGATCACCGCGATCATCTGGCGGAATCCGCATGCGGCACAGGCCTCGATCAGGGACGCGAGCAACGCGCGGCCGGCACCGCGCCGGTGACGGTCATGGGCGATATAGACAGAGTTCTCGACGGTGAGGCGGTACGCAGGCCGCGTCCGGTATGGACCGGCATAGGCATAGCCGGCGAGTGCATCGTCGTTTTCGGCGACCAGGTACGGATAACCCTTGCCGAGAAGGTCAGCCATGCGGCGCGCCATCTCGGCCTCGTCTGGTGGGATGAGTTCGAATGATGCCGTCCCGTGTTCGACCGCATGAGCGTAGATCCGGGTAATGGCCGGGATATCAGCAGCGCGGGCAGGGCGGATGGCAACGGTCATGCGCTGTGCAAGCTAGCAAAACGAAAGCGCCCCGGCCTATAGCCGGGGCGCGCATTGCAGTCCTGTCAGTTGTGCTTAGCGGCGATCGCCCATAAAGCGCAGCAGGAACAGGAACAAGTTGATGAAGTCCAGATAGAGCGTCAGCGCGCCCATCACCGCCTTGCGGCCGGCAATAGTGCCGTCATCGTTGACGCTGTACATCTCCTTGATCTTCTGGGTGTCCCAGGCAGTCAGCCCCGCGAAGATCAGCACGCCGATCGCGGAGATGGCGAAGTCGAGCCCGGTGCTCTTCAGGAAGATGTTGACGACCATCGCCAGGATCAGCCCGAACAGGCCCATAATCAGGAACGATCCGATTGGCGAGAGATCGCGCTTCGTGGTGTAGCCGTAGAGGCTCAACGCGCCGAACGATGCCGCCGAGATGAAGAACGTGCGGGTGATCGACGCGCCGGTGTATGCGAGAAACACCGACGAGAGCATCAGGCCGAGCAGACCGGCGTAGAGCATGAACAGCATCAGCGCTGTGCTGGGCTGCAGGCTGTTGATCCGGAAGCTCATGAAGAACACCAGTCCGAGCGTGCCAAGGAAAAGCACGATCGCGAGCGGGCCACTGAAGATGGCCTGACCGAATGGGGTCAGCGAGGTAACGCGTCCCGCCGCATCGGTGACCACGGCGGCATTGTAAGTAACCCAGGCGACGACGCCGGTCAGAGCGACGCCGGCGGCCATATAGTTGTAGACGCGAAGCATGTAGGCGCGCAGGCCCACATCGATCGCGGTAGCACGCGCGGCGCCGAAGCCGCGGGCAGCTACGTTACGGTCGTAGTCCGACATCGAAGTTTCCTCTCTCATGTCCCGGCTTTCCGCCGGCCACGTTACGCGCGCCGGCATGGTGCCGTCGCGCTCGTGACCGGAATCTAGTGCTTGCCAAGGCTTCGCGCCAGATATGGCCCGATGATGACAATCCACTATTGCAGTTCGTTAATACCCGGTACCTCAATTATAGACGAAAAGGCTGGCTGGGGCCGTTCGGGCGGTCGACGCGGCGGAATGTCGCAAAAACTACAGATTTCTCAGCACCGAAGCGGGTTTTTGGCCAAGCGCGGCATAGGTCCCCGCGAGCCCGAGGGTGACGGTTACCACCACGGCGCCCAGCGCCGCCGCCAGCGCAGGCCAGGGCAACCAGGTAAACGGCAGGTGCATAAGTTGCGTGACAATCAGCCAGCTCGCGAGCGAACCCGCGATCACGCCGAACAAGGCCGTAGCGCCGCCGATCAATAAATATTCGATGCAATAGGCCGTCAGCAGGCGAAGACGCGTCGCACCCAGCGTCTTGAGGATCACTGCATCATAGACCCTGTATCGGTGGCCGGCCGCTAGTGCGCCGCCGAGCACCAGCACAGCGGCGATCAGCGTGATGGCGCTGGCGCCACGGATCGCAAGCAGGAGATTGCCAATGATGCTGCCGACCGCTTCGAGCGCGTCTTTGACGCGAACGCTGGTGACCATCGGGAAATTCTCGGCCACGGCGCGGATAACTGCCGCTTCCTGCGCCACCGAACTGCCGCCGGGATAAGTGAGGGTTGCAAGATGGGTGTGCGGCGCGCCACGAAACGAGTTCGGAGAAAACACCATTACGAAATTGATGCCGAGCGTCTCCCAGTCGACCGCACGCATATTCGCGATTGTCGCCGTGATGTTGCGGCCAAGGACATTGACAGTGACGGGCTCGCCGAGCTTGAGACCAAGACCATCCGCGATCCGCTTCTCAAACGAAACCAGCGGTGGCCCGTTGTAGTTGGGCGCCCACCATTGTCCTTCGACGAGATGCGAGCCGGCGGGAATCTGATTTGAATAAGTAAGACCGCGGTCGCTTTGCAACACCCAAACCGCCTCATCCTTCGGCTTGATGTTCTCTGCCGGCGTTCCGCCGGCGGAAATGATGCGGCCGCGCAACATCGGCACGTCTTCCAGCTTTGCGGCAGGCGCCTGCGCGCGCACAAAATTTCCGAAGGGTTCGGCCTGATCGGCCGGGATATCGAGGAAGTAAAACGATGGAGCCTTTGCCGGCAGCTCGTTGGCGAATTGCCGGCTCAAATTGCCATCGATCTCGATTACGGTGACCAGCAGCGTGATGCCGAGGCCGAGTGACAGCACAATGGTCGGCGTCAGCGCACTCGGCCGGTGGATGTTTGCGATGGCCATGCGCAGGCCGGTCGCGCTGACGCGTGGCGCCCGTCGCGCGACGAGCATCAATAATGACGCGACGACACGCAGCAGGAGAAACACGCCGGCGGCGGTTGCGACATAGATGATCGCGACACGGCGGTCGTAGGCAAGCAGCACGGCGAGCGTGGCCAAAACGCTCACGGCAATAGCGGTGAAGGCAACATAGCGCTTGCGCGGGCGCCGCGGCTGAGGCGCCACCATGTCGCGGAACAATTCAGCCACCGGTACGTCATGCGCGCGGCCAAGCGGCCAAAGCGCGAAGACCAGCGCCGTCAGCATTCCATAGATCAATGCCAGGAACAGTTCGGCAGGATGCAATGCCGGCACGATCGGCAAAGGAATGACTGCGCCAAAAGTCCACGACACCACAAATGGCAAAACAGCGCCGATGGTCACGCCGATCGCTCCCCCAAGCAGCGCGAGCAACAGGACTTGTGTCAGATAGATCGTGAAGATACGGCGGCCGCTGGCGCCGAGCGCTTTCATGGTGGCGATCGTCTCGCGCCTCCGGTCAAGGTGGCTTTTAACGCCGTTGCCGACGCCGACACCACCGACGAGGAGCGCGGTCAGCCCGACGATCGTGAGGAACTGGGTAAAGCGTTCGACATTGCGCTCAAGTTGCGGCGAGGCATTGCTGCGGCCGCGGATATCCCAGCCGGCTTCCGGCAGTTGCGTGCGCGCTTGCGCGGAAATTGCTTTCGCTGCCGCATCGGATGCATCGTTGTTCGGCAGGCGCAGCCGGTAGTGCCAGCGCACCAGGCTGCCGGGTTGCAGCAATCCGGTGGCGCGCAAAGCGTCCTGGTTCACCAGCAGGCGCGGCCCAAAGCCGATGCCGCCGGCCAGCTTGTCCGGCTCGCTCGCCAGTGCGGCCCGAATCTCGATGTTGGCGTTTCCAATTGCAATTCGTGCGCCCGGCTTGAGCTCGAGCCGGGCCATGAGTGTCGGGTCGGCGACTGCGCCGAAAACGCCGTCGCGTTGCGCCAAGGCGTTAGCGAGCGGACCAGGCGGGTCAAGCAGCGCTTCACCGAACAATGGATAGGCACCATCGACGGCCTTCATTTCAACCAAAGTTGCCTGGCCGGCGGATGTGCGGGCCATGGCGCGCATGGTGGCGGCGCTTGATACCTGGCCGTGCGCCTGCAGGAATTCGCGCTCGGCCGGCGCGGCTTCGCGTTGAATCAATGTGAATGCGAGATCGCCACCAAGGATAACGCGGCCCTCGCGCGCCAATCCGTCCGCAAGGCTCGCCGCGAGCGAGCCGACGCTGGCGATCGCCATGCTGCCAAGCGCGATGCAGGCGATGAATACGTAAAAGCCGTGCAGGCCGCCGCGAAGCTCGCGCATGGCAAATCGCAGCGGCAGCCAGCGCCCACCCGATGAAACTATCGTTGCATCGCTCATGTTGCGCCCGTGCCGTCGACGCGCCCAGAGCGTAATCGCACGACACGGCCACAGCGCGCGGCGAGGGCGGAATCATGCGTCACAAGCACCAGCGTCGTGCCGCGCCTGGCATGGCCGGCAAACAGCAGGTCAATGATTTGCTTGCCGGTGTCCTCGTCGAGATTTCCAGTCGGTTCGTCGGCGACCACGATTGCAGGATTGGGGGCCAGCGCACGCGCAACCGCGACACGTTGCTGCTCGCCGCCGGAAAGCTCGGCCGGATAATGGTAAAGCCGCTCACCTAAGCCGACTGCGGCAAGTTCGTCGCGCGCACGCGCCTGCGCGTCATGCACGCCAGCCAATTCAAGCGGCACAGCCACGTTTTCCAGCGCGGTCATTGTCGGGATCAGGTGGAACGATTGGAAGACAATGCCTACATGGCGCCCGCGGAAACGTGCCAGCGTGTCTTCGTCCAGGACGCTGAGGTTCTCGCCCGCCACGGTGACCGTTCCGGAATCCGCGCGCTCGAGGCCCGCCATGACCATCAAAAGGGTCGATTTTCCCGAGCCGGAGGGGCCGACCAGGCCAATTGCCTCGCCGCTGCCTATATGCAGGTCGATATCTTTGAGAATATGAACACGGGCCGCACCCTGCCCGAGCGAGAGATTCACACCGGCAAGCGCAATGGCCGGCCCCGCCTGGGATTTATTCGTCATGGGACCTCATTCTTCACAACCCCGCTCATATGGGAGGAACCCTGCCCGGGTCCAGCGCCTTGCGGCCTGCCTGCTGGTCGCATTGATATCCGTGCTGGCGGTGGGCGTGGCAGAGGCGGCTGATCGACCAGTCAAAATCGTGGTTTTGGGCGATTCGCTGAGTGCCGGATTTGGTCTGCCGGCGGAGGCTGCGTTCCCGTCGCGATTGGCCGGGGCGCTGAAAGCCAAAACTTCTGGCGTCTCAATTGTAAATGCCGGCGTGTCCGGCGACACGGCATCAGGGGGGCTCGACCGTCTCGACTGGTCGGTGCCGGACGATACCGACGCGGTCATCCTTGAGCTCGGCGCCAATGACGCATTGCGCGGACTCGATCCGAAATTGACCAAGACCGCGCTCGACAGGATTTTGCGCAAGCTTGAGGATCGTCACATCGTTGTCTTGCTCGCCGGCATGCGCGCGCCCAGAAATATGGGCCCCGACTATGCGCGTGATTTTGACGCAATCTATCCGGCACTTGCCTCGACTCACCCGGTCGTCTTTTATCCGTTCTTCCTTGACGGTGTGGCCGCCGATCCCAAATTAAATCAGGGCGACGGGATACATCCGAATGCCGCCGGCGTGGACGTGGTCGTGGCGCGTATTCTGCCACGAGTAGAAGAGCTGATCGTTCGATCCCGCGCCGTGCGCGGGAAATAAGAAGTGGGCTACCCATGCCGCGCCTTTTTACCGGAGTCGAAATTCCGTCCGACGTCGGGCAGGCGCTTGGTATGCTGCGCGGTGGATTGCCGGGCGCGCGCTGGATTGATCCGCAGAATTATCACCTGACGCTGCGCTTCATTGGCGATGTCGATGATGTCATCGCCCATGAAGTCGCTTCCATGCTTGGTCGCGTGAAACGTGGGCCATTCGAGCTCTATATGGAGGGCCTGACGTCATTTGGCGGTCGCAAGCCGCGGGCTGTGGTCGCGAGTGTCGCGCCGGCGCAGGCTTTGCTCGATGCGCAGGCCGAGCAGGAACGCCTGATGCAGCGTATCGGCCTGGAGCCCGAAGGGCGCAAGTTCACGCCGCACGTGACGCTCGCGCGCTTGCGCGAATCGTCCAGCCGCGACGTCGCCGACTATCTCGCGGCCCGCGGCTATTTCCGGACGTCGTCCTTTCGCGTCTCCCGCTTCGTGCTGTTTTCGTCGCGCGCCTCGGTTGGCGGCGGTCCCTACGTGGTTGAGGCGAGCTACCCGCTCAGCCCGTGAATAATACTTTGTCATTCCGGGGCGCGCACGTTGTGCGCGAACCCGGAATGACAACTAGGCTGGGTTCAACAACCGCGATTGCACGTCGAGGATTGCGGCCGCGACGCCGTGTGCGTCGCTAACGGCCTCGCGCATCAGCGAGAGAGGTGTCGACCGGGGCGGATCGACTTCACCCACCACGCTGTCGAAATCAAACTTGAGATCAGCTTCAAACTTGCGCGCGAGCTGCTGCATGCGTTGGTTGTCGGCAAGGCAGTTCATTTGCAGCAACTTGATGCCGCGATTGCGCGCGCTCAGGAGGGTGCGTTCGAGCAGCAAGGTGCCGACACCGTGACTTTGCCATGGCTGCTCGATGCTGAAGGCGGCTTCTCCCTCGCGCGCGAACACCGGACCGAAGGGGCGGAGCTCAGCAGCCCCGCGCAAAACGCCATCAACGAAGAAGCCGTGGACGACTACGCCGAGCCCGTTGGCTGAGGCCGCATGACGCGTAATGAATTCGTCGGAGATCGCGCCGGAAAAGCGCCGGTTCCGGCTCTCTCGGTCGAGACGCAGCAAGTGGTCACGGTAGGCGTCAGTTTCGCCGATCCACAATTTGCGGACCACGCCACCATCGGGCAAAGGCTCGTCCATTTCGGTTCTCCTCAATGTCACGTCGCCCTGCCTAATCTGCGGTTCCTGCCCTGAGGCACCGGGACACCCCCGAATCGCCTCGAACCACTTATATGGTGCATTGCAGCAAGAATTCGACTTGGATGTTGCTCCGGGAGGGCTTACCTGCGGAAAACGCATAGCTTCCAATGTGTTACCGCAGCTTTTGTGCGCAATATGCTTAACCCGTAGGCGTCGTCGATTTACAGACGGCAAAGTTCACCCTAGGTCTCGCAGCGCGCCCGCCATCCGTCCGTCCTTGCCCCGATGTCCGAAACCTTCAGCACCCGCTATGCGGCGTTGGTCGCCGCCGGAAAAATCGAAGCCGATCCCGGCCAGGCCATGCTGGCACGGCAATTGAGCGCGCTTGAACTGCGGCTCGATCAGCACCGGCTCGCGCGCAAATCGTCGTCGCTCGGCTGGTTGTTCGGCAAGCGCGAGCAAAGCGGCGCGACCCTCAAGGGACTTTACGTTTATGGCGAGGTCGGCCGCGGCAAGACCATGCTGATGGACCTCTTCTTTGAAACGAGTGCCGTCATCCGCAAGCGGCGCGTTCACTTTCACGAATTCATGGCGGACGTGCACGAACGCGTTCACGTCTATCGGCAGGAGATCAAGAACGGCGAAGCCAACGATCACGATCCGATTCAGCGCACTGCCGCGGCCATCGCGGAGGAAAGCTGGCTCCTCTGCTTCGACGAATTCCACATAACCGACATTGCCGACGCCATGATCCTCGGCCGTTTGTTCACCCGTCTGTTTGAACTCGGCGGCGTCGTCGTCGCGACGTCGAATTTGCCGCCAGGCGAGCTCTATAAGGATGGCCTCAATCGCGCGCTGTTTTTGCCGTTTATCGCATTGCTGGAACGGCAATGCGTGGTTGTGCAATTGGAAGCGCGGGTCGATTTCCGTCTAGAGAAACTCACCGGGGTGCCGACATGGTACGTACCCGCTGACGCGAAAGCCGATGCCGCGCTTGACGAAGCATGGCGGCGTCTGGCCGGTGCGCATGCCGGCGTCCCTCATGAGTTGATGGTGAAGGGTCATGCCATCCATGTGCCGAAGACGGCAATGGGCGTGGCGCGTTTTTCCTTTGCCGATCTGTGCGCGCAACCGCTGGCCGCCGCCGATTATCTCAAGATCGCACACGAATTCCACACCATCATTCTCGACCATATTCCTGTGATGGATTATGCGCAGCGCAATGAAGCCAAGCGCTTCATCATTCTGATCGATACGTTCTACGATCACGCCGTAAAACTGCTTGCGTCTGCGGCGGCACAGCCGGACGGGCTTTACGTCGCGACCGACGGCTACGAGGCCAATGAATTCAAGCGCACGGCGTCACGTCTGATCGAAATGCGTTCGCAATCATATCTTGGATTGCCGCATGGGCCGCGACAGGGTCCCGCTGTTGAGACCGGCAAAATCGTCGAGACTTGAGCGCACGAAAATAACTACGCGCTGGACCAGATCAGCAAGACCACCGCAACGGCCATCAAGGCCGCGGCAAGCCAGCCCAGCCATATCAGCCATTTGGGCAATGCAATCCGGCGTCTCTGCTTCTTGCTGGCAACGACGACCATTGTTGCAAACATGATCGGCACCGCGACGATACCATTGATCACCGCGGCCCAAAACAACATCGCGATCGGGTCGATATTGGTGGCAAGCAACGCCGAGCCGCCAAGCGTGGCGGCGGCGACGATGGCGTAAAATCCGATCGCGCGGTTTGCGGGAAGTTCGAGGCTGCCGGGCAACTTGAATACTTCGGCAACTGCATAAGCGGCGGAGCCTGCGAGCACCGGCACTGCCAGCAGCCCAGTGCCGATGATGCCGGCGGAGAAAAGCACAAAAGTCAGCGGCCCGCCGATCGGGCGCAATGCCTCGGCTGCCTGCGCCGCGGTATCGATATGGGTGACTCCGTGCGAGTGCAGTGTTGCCGCCGTGGTCACAATAATAAAAAACGCGATCGCATTGGAAAAGAACATCCCGGTCCAGGTGTCGATCGAGATGGCTTTGAAGGAATTCTTCTTCAATGTCCGGTCGCCGGCATACATGTGCCGATGGCTCAGCCTGGATTCCTCCGCCTCCTGTGAGGCTTGCCAGAAAAACAGGTAGGGGCTGATAGTGGTGCCAAACACGGCCACCACCATCAGCAGCACGTCGCCATCGAAGCTGAAGGTCGGGACGATCGTCGCCTGCACGACCTCGCCCCAGGGGATGTGCACGCTGAATGCCGCCGCGACGTAGAACAGCAGGACCAACGTGAGCAACTTCAGATAGCCCGCGTATCGATGATAGGGAATGAAGACTTCGGCGATCAGGCAGGCAATTCCGAACAGCACGGCAAAAGTGACCGCCGATCCGCCGGCGACCAACCGCAGTGCCTCTCCCATGGCCGCGAGATCGGCGGCGATGTTGATGGTATTGGCCACCAGCAGCGACGCCACCAGCGGGTAAAGGATCACTGGTGGCATCACACGGGCGATGTTGCTGGCAAGCCCGCGCCGCGTATCCCAGCCGATGCAGGCGCTGATGATCTGGATCGCGGCCATGAAGGGCAGCGTTAGGAATATCGTCCAGAGCAGCGAAAAACCGAATTGCGCTCCGGCCTGCGAATAAGTGGCGATGCCGCTTGGGTCGTCGTCGGCCGCGCCGGTGATCAGGCCCGGCCCGAGGGCGCGCCAGATCCCGCGTAACGAAATTCGGCTGGTGCTCATGGGCTATAGAACCGTTAGCGCTGGCGCCACGTTTCTCCGCGCAAATCCTTGGGCGCGTCTCCCTTCGGAGCACGTGCTTTGAAACTTGTGCTTGCAGTGAGGGAGACACTGAGTCGGGTCTGGACTCAAGGCCTCGCGTCTGCTGGTATAATGTATACAAGGTGAAAAGGGGGCATTCATGATCGTCTGCTTGCGCGCCTTGTCGGGTCAAACCTAACCGGTTAACCAGCACTCCGCCGCGCCCCGCGGCAGCACCAATTCGAGAGTTTTTCCATCATGGCGCGTAACAAGATTGCGTTGATCGGCGCCGGCCAGATCGGCGGCACGCTGGCCCACCTCATTGGCCTCAAGAAACTCGGTGATGTCGTGATGTTCGACGTCATGGAGGGCATCCCGCAAGGCAAGGCGCTCGATATCGCCCAGTCATCGCCGGTCAATGATTTCGATGCCAAGTTCACCGGCACCAATTCATACGACGCCATCGAAGGCGCCGACGTTTGCATCGTCACCGCCGGCGTGCCGCGCAAACCGGGCATGAGCCGCGATGACCTGCTCGACATCAATCTCAAGGTGATGGGTCAGGTCGGAGCCGGCATCAAGAAATATGCCCCCAACGCATTCGTCATCTGCATCACCAATCCGCTCGACGCGATGGTGTGGGCGTTACAGAAGAGCTGCGGCCTTCCGCAACAGAAAGTTGTCGGCATGGCGGGCGTGCTCGAACTCGGCGCGATTCCGATATTTCCTCGCCGACGAATTCCACGTCTCGGTGGAGGACGTCACGGCGTTCGTCCTTGGCGGCCACGGCGACACCATGGTGCCGCTCACGCGCTACTCGGCGGTGGCCGGCATTCCGGTTCCAGATCTGGTGAAGATGGGCTGGACCACGCAGGCGCGCATCGACGAAATCGTGAAGCGCACCGCCAATGGCGGGGCTGAAATCGTCAATTTGCTCAAGACCGGCTCGGCCTTTTACGCGCCGGCTGCATCTGCAATTGCAATGGCGGAAAGCTATCTGCTCGACAAAAAACGTGTGCTGCCCTGCGCGGCCTGGCTCAATGGCGAGTACGGGCAGAAAGATATCTATGTCGGCGTGCCGGTGGTGATCGGCGCCAAGGGCGTCGAACGAATTGTAGAAGTCGATCTCAACGGCAGCGAACGCGCGGCCTTCGAGAAATCCGCTGCTTCGGTGCAGGGCTTGATCGAGGCCTGCAAGAAGATCGCCCCCAATCTCGCCGGCTAGAACAAGCCGCCCCATTTCGGCCGAGAGCACGCCATGAACATTCACGAGTATCAGGCAAAAGCTGTGCTGCGCGAATTCGGCGTGCCGGTGCCGCGCGGCGTACCGGCGTTCAATGTCGACGAAGCGGTCAAGGGCGCGCAGGAACTGGGCGGCCCGGTCTGGGTGGTGAAAGCCCAGATCCACGCTGGCGGACGCGGCAAAGCCGGCGGCGTCAAGGTGGTGAAGTCCATCGACGACGTGAAGAAGGAATCCACGCGGATTCTCGGCTCAACTTTGGTCACCCACCAGACCGGCCCGCACGGCAAGAAGGTCAACCGGCTCTATATCGAGGAAGGCTCGGCGATTGACCGCGAGTTCTACCTGTCGGCGCTGATCGATCGCGAGACCTCACGCGTTGCCTTTGTCGTTTCCACCGAAGGCGGCATGGATATTGAGGAAGTCGCACACAAGACCCCGGAGAAAATCCTGACCTTCTCGGTCGATCCGGCTACCGGCATCATGCCGCATCACGGACGCCTTGTTGCTCAGACCCTCAAGCTGACGGGGGATCTTGCCAAGCAGATCGAAGCAATCCTGCCCAAGCTCTATAGCGCCTTCACGACCAAGGACATGAGCCTGCTCGAGATCAATCCGCTGGTGGTGACCAAGGACAACAAGATCATCTGTCTCGACGCCAAGGTTGGGTTCGACGGCAACGCGCTCTACCGCCATCCCGACATTGTCGCGCTGCGCGATCTCACCGAAGAAGACGAGAAGGAGGTCGAGGCTTCCAAATTCGATCTCAACTACATCGCGCTCGATGGTTCGATCGGTTGCATGGTCAACGGCGCCGGGCTCGCCATGGCGAGCATGGACATCATCAAACTCTACGGCATGACGCCAGCAAACTTCCTCGACGTCGGCGGCAGCGCCACCAAGGAAAAAGTCTCTGCTGCGTTCAAGATCATCACATCCGATCCGAACGTGAAGGGCATCCTGGTCAACATCTTCGGCGGCATCATGAAGTGCGATGTGATTGCCGAAGGTGTTGTCGCCGCGGTGAAGGAAGTCGGCCTGAAGGTGCCGCTGGTCGTGCGCCTCGAAGGCACCAATGTTGAGCTCGGCAAGAAGATCATCAAGGAATCCGGACTTAACGTCACATCAGGCGACGATCTCGACGACGCCGCGCAGAAAATTGTCAAAGCCGTGAAGGGTGCCGCGTAATGGCTGTCCTCATCGACAAAAATACCAAGGTCATCTGCCAGGGCTTCACCGGCAAGAATGGCACGTTCCATTCCGAGCAAGCCATCAAGTACGGGACCAAGATGGTCGGCGGCACTTCGCCGGGCAAAGGTGGCTCGACACATCTCGATCTGCCGGTGTTCGACACCGTTGCCGAGGCGATGGAAAAAACCGGCTGCGACGCGAGCGTGATCTACGTTCCGCCAGCCGGCGCAGGCGATGCGATCTGCGAGGCGATCCAGGCCGAGATTCCGTTGATCGTCTGCATCACCGAAGGCATTCCGGTGATGGACATGGTCAAGGTCAAGCGCTCGCTCTCCGGTTCGAAGTCGCGGCTGATCGGCCCGAACTGTCCGGGCGTGATGACGGCGGGCGAATGCAAGATCGGCATTATGCCGGGCAATATCTTCAAGCCGGGCAAGGTCGGTATAGTCTCGCGCTCTGGCACTCTGACTTATGAGGCGGTGTTCCAGACCAGCCGCGAAAATCTCGGCCAGACGACCGCGGTCGGCATCGGCGGCGATCCAGTCAAGGGCACCGAGTTCATCGCGGTGCTGGAGATGTTCCTCGCCGATCCGAAAACCGAGTCGATCGTCATGATCGGTGAGATCGGCGGCTCGGCTGAGGAAGACGCCGCGCAGTTTCTGAAGGACGAGGCCAAGCGCGGCCGCAAGAAACCGATGGTCGGATTTATTGCGGGCCGCACCGCGCCGCCCGGCCGGCGCATGGGCCACGCGGGTGCAATCATCTCCGGCGGCAAGGGCGATGCTGAGTCCAAAATTGCGGCAATGGAATCGGCCGGAATCAAGGTATCACCGTCTCCGGCCCGAATCGGGAAGACGCTGGTGGAAGTACTGAAGTCCTGATTCAGTGCTTGGCCTTTCGTAGACTTACAGTCGTCATAAATAGAGTTAAAACAGCCAAACCGGCTGGTCGCGAGCTCATCGGGCTATTGCGGCCGGTAACGCGTGGATTTTTCAGGCCGCGCAAGGATTTAGACCGCCATGTCCCGCCAGGACGCCAACGCCATCTTCGCCCACACCTCATTCCTCTACGGCGGCAACGCCGCCTACATCGAAGACCTCTACGCCAAATACGAGGCTGATCCTGCGGCAGTCGACGCCGAGTGGCGGGCGTTTTTCCAGAGCCTGAAGGACGAGAAATCGGACGTCATCAAAAGCGCGCGCGGCGCTTCCTGGAAAGCGCCAAACTGGCCGCTGCGTCCGAGCGGCGATCTGGTGGCCGCGCTCGACGGCCAATGGGCGGAAACCGAAAAGAAAATCAGCCAGAAGATCTCCGCCACCGCGCAGGCCAAGGGTGTCGAGCTTTCCTCCGCCGACGTGTTGCAGGCGACGCGCGATTCCATCCACGCACTGATGCTGATCCGCGCCTACCGCATTCGCGGCCACTTCCATGCCAAGCTCGATCCGCTCGCGCTTGAGCCGGCGAAGAACGAAGAAGAACTTGATCCCCGGTCCTACGGCTTCACGGACGCAGATCTCGATCGCAGGATTTTTCTCGATAAGGTGCTCGGCATCGAATTCGCGTCAATGCGCGAGATCGTCGCCATCCTGCGCCGCACGTATTGCCAGACGCTCGGCGTCGAGTTCATGCACATCTCCAACGCCGCGCAGAAAAGCTGGATCCAGGAGCGCATCGAAGGGCGCGACAAGGAGATCACCTTCACCCGCGAAGGCAAGCGCGCGATCCTCAACAAGCTGGTCGAGTCGGAAGGCTTCGAGAATTTCTGCGACGTGAAGTTCACGGGCACCAAGCGCTTTGGCCTCGATGGCGCCGAGTCCCTGATTCCGGCGCTCGAGCAGATCATCAAGCGTGGCGGCAATCTCGGCGTGCAGGAAATCTGCATCGGCATGCCGCATCGCGGCCGGCTGAACGTGCTTACGCAGGTGATGGGCAAGCCACACCGCGCGCTGTTCCACGAATTCAAGGGCGGCTCGGCAACGCCGGACGAGATCGAAGGCTCCGGCGATGTGAAGTATCACCTGGGCGCCTCGTCGGATCGCGAATTCGACAACAACAAGGTGCATCTCTCGCTGACGCCGAATCCGTCGCACCTGGAAATCGTCGACCCGGTCACGCTCGGTAAGGTGCGCGCGAAGCAGGATCAGCACCACGCGAAACCCGATGAACGCACCATGGTGCTGCCGCTGTTAATGCACGGCGATGCTGCCTTTGCCGGCCAGGGCGTGGTGGCGGAATGCTTTGGCCTCTCGGGCCTGAAGGGGTATCGCACCGGCGGCAGCATCCACTTCATCGTCAACAACCAAATCGGCTTCACGACATACCCGCGCTACTCGCGCTCGTCGCCTTATCCGTCCGACGTCGCCAAGATGATCGAGGCGCTGATCTTCCACGTGAATGGCGACGATCCGGAGGCGGTGGTGTTTGCGGCAAAGGTTGCGACCGAATACCGCATGAAATTCCAGCAGCCAGTCGTTATCGACATGTTCTGCTACCGGCGTTTCGGCCACAACGAAGGCGACGAACCGTCGTTCACGCAGCCGCTGATGTACAAGAAGATCCGCGCGCATCCGGGCGTGCTGGAAATCTACAGCAAGAAATTGATCGGCGAGGGTGTCGTCACCGAGGGTGAGGTCGCCAAGATGCGCGGCGACTGGCGCGCGCGGCTCGATGCCGAATTCGAGGCGGCCCAAGGCTACAAGCCGAACAAGGCCGACTGGCTCGACGGCCGCTGGGCCGGCATGAAGGCCGCGCGAGAGCCCGAGGACCCGCGCCGCGGCAATACCGGCGTGGCGGCTGAAACGCTGCGCGCGATCGGCAAAAAGATCACGGCGGTTCCGCCGGAATTCCAGGTCCACAAGACGATCCAGCGTTTTCTCGACAATCGCGCAAAGGCAATCGAGACCGGCGAGGGGATCGATTGGGCGACGGCTGAAGCGCTTGCCTTCTGCTCACTGCTGCAGGACGGCCACCCGGTGCGTCTGTCGGGTCAGGACAGCGAGCGCGGCACCTTCTCGCAACGCCACTCGGTGCTGTTCGATCAGAACACCGAGGAGCGCCACACCCCCTTCAACCATCTCGGTGAGGGGCAGGCGCGCTTTGAAGTGCTCAATTCAAGCCTGTCGGAAGAGGCGGTGCTTGGCTTCGAATATGGCTATTCCACTGCTGAGCCGAATGCTTTGACCTTGTGGGAAGCCCAATTCGGCGATTTCGCCAATGGCGCGCAGGTCGTGTTCGACCAGTTTATCTCATCCGGCGAGCGCAAATGGCTGCGGATGTCCGGCCTGGTCTGTCTGCTGCCGCACGGCTACGAAGGGCAGGGGCCCGAGCATTCCTCGGCGCGGCTCGAGCGCTTTCTGCAGATGTGTGCTGAAGACAACATGCAGGTCGCGAACCTCACGACGCCGGCGAATTATTTCCATGCGTTGCGCCGTCAGCTCAAACGCGAAATCCGCAAGCCGCTGATCCTGATGACGCCGAAGTCACTGCTGCGCCACAAGCGCGCCGTGTCGCGGCTCGATGAACTCGCCAATGGCACTTCGTTCCACCGCCTTTTGTGGGACGATGCGCAAATGCTTCCAAACGAGAAGATCAAGCTCGTTCCCGACGACAAAATACGCCGCGTCGTGATGTGCTCGGGCAAGGTCTACTACGATCTCTACGATGAGCGTGAGAAGCGCGGCATTGATGACATCTATTTGCTGCGCATCGAGCAGCTCTTCCCGTTCCCCACCAAGGCGCTGGTAACAGAGCTTTCCCGCTTCAAGCAGGCCGAAATGGTGTGGTGCCAGGAGGAGCCGCGCAACATGGGCGCATGGTTCTTCGTCGATGTCTTCCTGCAATGGATTCTCAACCAGATCGCCGCGAAGCACCGCAACATGCGCTATGCCGGGCGTCCTGCGTCGGCCTCGACCGCGGTCGGGCAGATGTCGAAACACCTGGCACAGCTCAAGCAATTCCTCGACGAGGCGTTGGGGTAATTCGACGGACCGTCATGGCCGGGCTTGTCCCGGCCATCCCGATCGGGGACGCACAGCTGCGGCCCCCTAAGCGAGATGCCCGGCACAAGGCCGGGCATGACAAATGAGAGGCAAGAGAGGCGTCATGGCTGACATCCGCGTGCCCACCCTCGGCGAGTCCGTCACCGAAGCAACGGTCGGCAAATGGTTCAAGCGGCCGGGCGATGCGGTCGCAGTGGACGAACCGCTGGTCGAGCTGGAGACCGATAAGGTCACTTTGGAAGTGCCTGCGCCGGCGGCGGGTGTTCTTTCCGATATCGCGGCGAAAGATGGCGACACCGTCGCCGTCGGTGCGCTGCTTGGACAGATCAAGGAAGGTGCCGGGGCCGCGCCCAAGCCGGCTCCGACAACGCAAAAACCCGCTGAGCAGCCAAAACCCGCACCCGCCGCCCCGGCAAGATCGACCGAAATGCCGATGCCGCCATCGGTTCGCAAGATGGCCGCGGAAAGCGGCGTCGACCCGACAAAAGTCGCCGGCAGCGGCATGCACGGGCAGGTCACCAAGGGCGACATGATCGCGGCGATCGAACGCGCGGCGGCAGCCCCGACCCCGGTCGCGGCACCCGTGCAGATGCGCGCCCCATCGTCCGCCGACGACGCGGCGCGCGAAGAACGCGTGCACATGACGCGGCTGCGCCAGACAATCGCGCGCCGTCTGAAAGATGCACAGAACACGGCCGCCATGCTCACGACCTTCAATGAGGTCGACATGAGCGCGGTGATGCAGATGCGCAATCAATACAAGGATCTGTTCGAGAAGAAGCACGGCGTGAAGTTGGGCTTCATGGGCTTCTTCGTGCGCGCCTGCATTCAGGCGTTGAAGGAAATTCCCGCCGTCAACGCCGAGATCGACGGCGCCGACATGGTCTACAAGAACTACTATCACATTGGTGTTGCCGTCGGCACCGAGAAGGGCCTGGTCGTTCCCGTGGTGCGCGACGCCGATACGATGTCGCTTGCGCAGATCGAGAAGACAATTTCCGAATTCGGCCGGCGAGCCCGTGACGGCGCGCTCAAGATCGAGGACATGCAGGGCGGCACGTTCACCATTTCGAATGGCGGTGTGTACGGTTCGCTGATGTCGACACCGATCCTGAACGCGCCGCAATCCGGCATTCTCGGCATGCACAAGATCCAGGAGCGGCCGGTCGTTATCGCCGGCAAGATCGAGGCGCGGCCGATGATGTACCTGGCGCTCTCCTACGATCATCGCATTGTCGACGGCCGCGAGGCGGTCACCTTCCTCGTGCGGGTCAAGGAAGGCCTGGAGGATCCGGCGCGCGTCGTGCTCGACCTATAAGTTTCCACCGTCATGCCCGGCCTTGCGGGCATCCACGTCTTATTTTCTAGAAGACGTGGATGGCCGGGACGAGCCCGGCCATGACGATTGAGAGTTCGGAGTACATTGATGGCCTACGACCTCATTGTCATCGGCACCGGCCCCGGCGGCTATGTCTGCGCCATCCGCGCGGCACAGCTCGGTCTTAAAACAGCGGTCGTGGAGAAGCGCGCTACCTTCGGCGGTACTTGCCTGAACATCGGCTGCATACCGTCGAAGGCATTGTTGCACGCATCTGAATTGTTCGAAGAAGCGGCCCACACATTCGGCAAGATGGGCATCGGCGTTTCCGCGCCCAAGCTCGACCTCAAGGCCATGATGGCGTTCAAGGACGAAGGCGTTGACGGCAACGTCAAGGGCGTCGAGTTCCTGCTCAAGAAAAACAAGGTGGATACATTTCACGGCGCCGGCCGGATTGCAGCGCCCGGCAAAGTCGAGGTGAAGGGTGCCGACGGGAAGACCCAGACCTTGGAATCCAAATCCATCGTCATCGCCACTGGATCCGAGGTCGCGCGCCTGAAAGGGATCGACATTGACGAGAAGCGCATCGTTTCATCCACGGGCGCCCTGTCGCTGCCTGAGGTCCCGAAGCATTTGCTCGTCGTTGGGGCCGGTGTGATTGGCCTTGAACTGGGCTCTGTCTGGCGAAGGCTCGGCGCGCAGGTGACGGTCGTTGAATTTCTCGATGGCGTATTGCCCGGCATGGATGGCGAAGTCCGCCGCCAGGCGCAGCGCCTGTTCGAGAAGCAGGGCATGACCTTCAAATTGTCGTCGAAGGTGACGGCGGTCGATTCATCCGGCAAGCGACTGAAGGTGACCATCGAGCCGGCGAAAGGCGGCGCGGCGGAAACAGTCGAGGCCGACATCGTCCTCGTTGCGATCGGCCGCGTGCCCTACACGGACGGCCTTGGCCTCAAGGAGGCCGGTGTGAAGCTCGACGAGCGCGGCCGCATTGTCGTCGATCATTATTATGCGACCAGCGTGCCCGGCATCTGGGCTATTGGCGATGTCATCGCGGGCCCGATGCTCGCGCACAAAGCCGAGGATGAAGGCGTAGCCGTTGCCGAAATCCTGGTGGGGGAGGCCGGCCACGTTAATTACGACGCTATTCCGAACGTCGTTTACACCTATCCGGAGATAGCGACTGTCGGAAAATCCGAGGACGATCTGAAGTCCGCCGGCGTCAGCTACAATGTCGGCAAGTTTCCCTTCACCGCCAACGGGCGCGCCAAGGTGAATCTCACCACCGATGGTTTCGTGAAGATTCTTGCAGACGTAAAAACCGATCGCGTTCTCGGCGTGCAACTGATCTGCGCCGACGCCGGCAACATGATCGCCGAGGCCGCCATTGCCATGGAGTTTGGTGCCTCGGCCGAAGACATTGCCCGCACCTGCCACGCCCACCCGACATTATCCGAGGCGGTCAAGGAAGCCGCGATGGCGGTAGCGAAGCGCGCAATTCATATGTAGCTGCAGTTGCGCGTCGCCACACGCTCAGGGTCATTGCCGGGCTTGACCCGGCAATCCATGATGAGGCGCAACTCGGAACGGCGGTAGGTTCAACGCATGTAGCGCCGCCTCATGGACCCCCGGGTCGAGCCCGGGGGTGACGGAATAAGCTGGTGCGTCGCCAGCGTGAAAAGGGGAAGAGCCATGGCCAAAGGCCACAAGGACAAAGTTGCCGTTATCACGGGCGGCGCCAATGGCATCGGCCAGGCATTCGCCAAGCGTCTCGCCGAGGATGGCGTCAATGTCGCGATCGTCGATCTCGTCGATGGCGCCGCGACTGTGAAGCTGGTCGAGGCAGCCGGCCGGCAGGCAATCTACGTCAAGTGCGACGTTTCATCGGAAGAGTTTGTCGCCGCGATGGCCAAGCAGGTCAACGCTAAATTCAGCCACGTCGACATCGTCGTCAATTGCGCCGGAATTTTCCCGCAAAAGAATTTTCCCGAGATGACTTTTGCCGACTGGCGCAAGGTGCTGTCGACCAATCTCGATAGTACATTCCTGGTGAGCGCGGCCTTCGTGCCAGGCATGCGCGCGCGCAAGTGGGGCCGCGTGGTCAACATGGCATCGAGCACGCTCGGCTCGGTGGTGACGGGCTTTGCACATTATGTCGCAAGCAAAGGCGGCATTGTCGGCTTCACGCGTGCGCTTGCCAGCGACCTCGCCGGCGACGGCATCACCGTGAATGCGATCGCGCCGGGGCTCACCCGCTCGCCGGGCACACTGGTACGCTCACCTCGTCCCGGCTTCACGACCATGGACGATGAATTCAATGCAGTCGCGCAAATGCAGGCGATTAAGCGCGTGGAAGTGCCCGACGATCTGGTCGGCGCCGTGTCCTTCCTCACAAGCGATGATGCCGCGTTTATTACCGGCCAAACGCTGAATGTGGATGGCGGACGGGTGAGGTCATAGCAAGACGCCTCTGTTTCCGGGTGATTTTGCCTTATTTGCGGCTGCGCTGGGAAGTACTACTTTCAAGACCATGAGCCGCCAATTTCTTCGCCCCTTGTGGGTGATCATTGCACTGCTGTTCCTGATCGAAGCCTGGCTTTGGGATCATCTCGAGCCCGTCGTCGCGCGCATCGTGAATCTCATCCCTTGGGGCCGGGTCAAGGTCAAATTGGCGGCCCTGATTGAACGTCTGCCTCCTTATGCGGCGCTCGTGGTTTTCGTTGTGCCGCTCGTCGTTGTCTTGCTGCCCCTGAAATTCTTCGAGGTCTATGTCATCGCAACGCAGGGCTGGCTCGGCGTTATCGTCGCGTTGGTGTTTGCAAAATTCCTTGGCGTCGGTGTGACCGCATTCGTGTTTGATGTCACACGCAGCAAGCTGCTTCAGATCGGATGGTTCCAGCGTATGTATGACTGGTTCATCTGGCTGCGCGGGTGGTCGCACGAGATGACCGAGCCGATTCGGCAGCGGATCAAGCGGTTGGCATGGCTTTTGAAGCCGCAGCGGGCCGGACGCTTCCTGCGTCTCTTCATGCGGCTGCGCCGCCGCGCCTATCGTGGCGGTGAACTTTAGCCGTCTCGCAGGCGATCGACGGCGTCAGCCCAAGTGCAGCGCATGCGGCGCCCACAAGCCAAGCGCCATGAAGCCAAGTCCGCAGAATCCAAGTAGACCGGACAGCCAGCCAAGCGCGGCTATGCCGGTGATCACTTCAGCGGAAGCCAGCACGATTCCGATCTGGAACGCGGCGGAAGCGAATTCGAATTGATGATAGCGCGCCAGCGCGTGCTCGCGGCTTTCCTCGGCCTCCTTCGCGCGTTCAGCCAGTTGCTTGCGGCCCTCTTTGGTTTCCGGCTCGTCATTGTAACGCGCCGCGGTCTTCTTCCAGCCGTCAATCGCTTTGAGCAATCTCGCTTTGGCGTCCGCGTCCGTCGTGCGGTCGGCCTCGATCTGCATTTGCTCCGCGGCCGTTGTCAGCACCGTCATGCGGATGGTCTTGGCCTGGAAAAATGACCACAGATTGCTGGCCGCGACATTGTCGGTGATCGCGGACGTCTGCGAGCTTTTGCCCAGCGTTTCGGAGAATGCCAGGAACAACGCCAGCACCGCGATCAGCAGCGCGATTTTCTTGTTGGAATGCGCCGCGTGTTCGGCGTGCTCGGCGTGCTCGAGATTTTCGTGTGCGCTCATTGCCCCCTTAAGCCCCCTGGTCCCCGCTGCGTTCGCGCAACGATGATCGGAAAGGCGGCTGAGGGCAAGAGGGTAGACTAGGCGCGCGGGTGCGCGCTCGCATAGACTTCCAGCAAGCGCTCGGAATCGACGGCCGTGTAAATCTGCGTGGTTGAAAGCGATGCGTGCCCGAGGAGCTCCTGGATGGAGCGCAGGTCGCCGCCGCGCGCCAGTAAATGGGTCGCGAAAGAATGGCGCAACGCATGGGGTGTTGCGCTGTCGGGAAGTCCGAGTGCACCGCGCAATCGCGCCATGACCAGCTGTATGACGCGGGGCGACAGGCTGCCGCCGCGCGCGCCGATGAACAACGGGCCGTCGGGCGGAAGTTTCGTCGGGCAAAGCGTCATGTAGTCGGCGATCAATTTGGCGACCTGCGGAAGCAGCGGCACCATGCGCGTTTTGTTGCCTTTACCGAGTACAATGAGCGCGTCTGCGTTGGCGGCATAATCTTTGCGCTTCAGGCCAAGTGCTTCCGAAATGCGTAACCCCGAACCGTAGAGCAAAGCGAGCACCGCAGCGTCGCGCGCAATGATCCACTTCTCGCGCATCTCGCCTTCGCGCAATCCACCGTCGGTCATCTGCACGGCGGCGGAAGCCGCCAGCGGTTTAGGCAATGTCCTGGGCAATTTCGGAGTACTCACGGCGGTGAGCGCCGCGACTTTGCCCTTGCCGTTTCGCTCCAGAAACCGCGCAAAGGAACGACAGCCGGCCAGCGTGCGCATCAAGGAGCGATTGCCGGCCCCGTCGCTGCGGCGCGCCGCCATGAAGGCACGCACATCAGCCGGAACCAGCCGCGCCAGTTGCTTGAGGGTTGGCGAACCACCGAGATGGCCTGCGAGAAAACCAAGGAATTGCGATACGTCGCGGCGATACGCATCGAGTGTCTTTGCCGACATGCGCCGTTCAGCCCCGAGGTAGCTGAGCCAACGGGCAATTTCGGCTGCAACATCGGGACTGGCGGTGGTCTCGCTCATGGCGCGCAGAGTGGCACCGCTTTCTTCACCCTTCCTTAAGGGCACGGAATCGGCGAGACCTAGCGCCTGATCCCGAAAAGCCTGTCCTCGACCCCGATCGAGGATGGGAAGCGGTTTTCGGACAAGATCATTCGCAAGAACATGAGCCCATGACTGCACGTGTTGTCGATGTTCTGGTGCCGGTGGCGCTGGACCAGACTTATTCCTACCGTGTGCCGGCCGGCCTCGATGTCGCGCCCGGCGACGTGGTGACCGTGCCGTTGGGCGCGCGAGGCGAGACCACCGGCGTGGTCTGGGCTGACAACCCAAATCCCAATCCGCGCTTGCACAATCGACTGAAGGATATTGTCGGCAAGCACGACGTGCCGCCGCTCAAGCCCGAGATCCGGCAGTTCGTCGATTGGGTGTCAAGCTACACGCTGGCCTCGCGCGGCATGGTGCTGCGCATGGCCCTGCGCATGGGCGAACACCTGGGCCCGGCGCGCGAGCGTGTCGGCGTCAGGCTCGCCGGGCCACCGCCCGCACGCATGACGGCCGCGCGCGCACGTGCGCTCGGCCTATTTGCCGATGGGCTCGTGCGCTCCAAGAGTGAGGCCACCCACGAAGCGGGTGTCAGCGCCGGGGTGATCGACGGGTTGATCGATGAAGGCACGCTGGAGACGGTCGTGCTGCCGCCCGAGCCGGTGATGTCGCAACCCGACCCCGACTTCCGCAAGCCGGAATTTTCTTTGGGCCAACTCGCAGCTGCCGACACATTGCGTACGACAGTCACGCAAGGAGGCTACACGGTTACATTGCTGGATGGGGTCACCGGCTCCGGAAAAACGGAGGTCTACTTCGAGGCCGTTGCCGAAAACATCAGGCTGAAACGGCAGACGCTGATCCTGATGCCGGAAATCGCGCTCACCGCGCAATTTCTCGATCGCTTTTCCAGCCGTTTCGGCACCCGGCCGGCGGAGTGGCACTCGCAGCTTTCACCGCGCAAACGCGCGCGCACCTGGGCGGCGATTGCAGCGAACGAGGTGCCGGTGATTGTCGGCGCGCGGTCGGCGCTGTTCCTGCCTTACGCCGACCTCGGTCTTGTTGTTGTCGATGAAGAGCACGATCAGGCCTACAAGCAGGAAGACGGCGCGCACTACCACGCCCGCGACATGGCCGTGGTACGTGGGTCGATCGCGAAAATTCCGGTGGTGCTCGCGTCCGCGACGCCTTCGGTCGAATCGGAAGTCAACGCGCGCCGCGGGCGCTACCGGCATGTGCATCTGCCTGAGCGCTTCGGTGGCGCACATCTGCCCTCGATCGAGCCGATCGACATGCGGCGCGAGGGGCCGCCGCGCGGCCGCTTCATCTCGCCGCGGCTTGCCGAGGCGGTCGCAGTGTCGCTCACCCGCGGCGAACAGGCCCTGCTGTTTCTCAATCGCCGTGGCTACGCGCCGCTCACGCTGTGCAGGGCCTGCGGATTCCGGCTGCAATGTCCGAATTGCGATGCCTGGCTGGTTGATCACCGGTTCAAGCGCCGGCTGGTCTGCCATCATTGCGGGTTCAACATGCCGCCGCCGGCGGAATGCCCGAATTGCCATGCGACCGAAAGCTTTGCCGCCGTGGGGCCGGGTGTGGAGCGCCTCGAACAGGAGGCCGCCGAACTGTTTCCGCAAGCCAAAACCCTTGTGCTGTCGAGCGATCTGGTGGAGTCGGTCGAGCGACTGCGCCAAGAGCTGGACGATGTGGCGGCAGGGCGCTTCGATCTCATCATCGGTACGCAACTCGTCGCCAAGGGGCATCATTTTCCAAAACTGAATCTGGTCGGCATCGTCGATGCCGATCTCAGTCTGGGCAACGGCGATCCACGTGCGGCGGAACGCACATTCCAGTTGCTGCACCAGGTTGTCGGCCGCGCCGGCCGCGAGGAGGGGCGTGGACTTGGCTATCTGCAGACGCATCAGCCTGAGCACCCAGTGATAAAGGCGCTGATCTCCGGCGATCGTGAGGCTTTCTACAGCAATGAGATCGAGCAGCGCGAGCGGACGGGCTATCCGCCGTTTGGGAGGCTCGCGAGCCTCGTCATCACAGCAAACGAGAGAAACGCTGCGGAAGCCTACGGCCGTACACTTGCCGGCGCTGCGCCCAAGGATGAGCAGGTTCGCGTGCTCGGCCCTGCCGAAGCGCCGATTGCCGTGGTGCGTGGCCGCCATCGCTTCCGGGTGTTGGTGAAATCGCCGCGCGCCTTTGATCTATCCGCCTATTTGCGCGAATGGCTTGGCCGCGCGCCCAAACCGCGCGGCAACGTGCGGCTGGAGGTCGATGTCGATCCGCAGAGTTTTTTTTAGCCGGCCTTGTGGCCAGCCTTGTAGCCAGCTTTGGCTGCTTCTGTTGAATTGGCCGAATAGTGCACGAGCGGCGGTTTGAGTCCGGCGTGACTTAATGTCCGCCGCACATTGGGTCTTGCCGCTGCAAAGTTGACTTCGGTTCCCGAGCGCTTGAGCTTGTGAACGAAGGCAACAAGCGAACGCGCAGCCGTGCTGTCGATCAGCGGGACATCACGGAAATCCAACACGAGCAATCGCGGGGGTGTTCCCACGCGCTCCAGCACGGTCAGTACGCGCGCGGTGGCGCCGAAAAAGAATGCGCCGCTGATACGATAGACCATGAAATCGCGGTTGCTGACCTGTCCGGCATCGTATCGCTGCTCGTCGGTGCTGTCGGCAATATCGTCAAGCGAGGCCCGCTCTCCGTCAACTTCGACCGCTTCTGCCATGCGGTGCAGGAACAGGAGGGCGCCGAACACGACACCGACCGCAATTCCCGTGATGAGGTCGACGAAAATCGTCAGCAGAAACGTCGCCAGCAGCACAACGGCATCGCCGCGGGAACTGCGCAGCAATGACCAGAACTCCTCCTTTTCAGCCATATTCCACGCGACCATTGCGAGCACCGCGCCAAGCGCGGCGAGCGGGATGAAACCCACCAGCGGCGCCGCCACGATGAGAAACATCAGCAGGTAAGCGCAGTGGAATATTCCGGAAACGGGACCGCGCGCGCCGGCGCGGACATTGGTTGCGGTCCGCGCCACCGTGCCTGTCACGCACATGCCGCCGAAAATCACCGAGACAATATTGGCAACGCCCTGCGCGCTTAGCTCGCAATTCGACCGGTGCCGCCGGCCGGTCATGCCATCGGCGACCACTGCCGACAAAAGTGACTCAATGGCGCCGAGCAGGGCGATCGCGATGCCGTCGGGCAAAACCGCTTGCAGTTTCTCGAGGCTGAACGTCGGTAAGGACGGCGCCGGCAGCGATCGCGGAATGGCGCCGAAGCGCGAGCTCACGGTGGCGACGTCGAGATTAAAAATGACACAGACGGCGGCCGCGACCGCGATCGCGATCAGGAATGCAGGCCACGCAGGACGAATGCGGCGCAACGCAGCGATCATCGCCACCGACATCAGCGCAATTGCCACCGTGGGCCAGTGAACGGTTGGCAGCGCGGCGCGAATGGCGGCGAGTTTTGGCAGCAGCGCCGAAGGTTCATGCGCCATGTCAAGGCCGAGCAGATCGCGAATTTGGCTTGCTGCGATGATCACCGCGATGCCGGCGGTAAACCCGACGGTGACCGGAAAGGGGATGTATTTGATGTAAGTGCCTGCGCGCAGCAGGCCGACGGCGATCAAGATGAGACCCGCAATGACCGTTGCGAGGGCCAGGCCGTCGTAGCCGTGCCGCTCGACCACGCTCGCCACAAGGCCGATGAAGGCGCCGGCCGGTCCGCCGATCTGAAAGCGGCTGCCGCCGATCAGAGAAATGATGAGGCCACCGGCAATCGCGGTGTAGAGCCCGCGTTCGGGCGACACGCCGGAGGCAATGGCAATGGCCATTGAAAGCGGCAGGGCCACCACCGCCACGGTCAGCCCGGAAATGGCATCAGCACGGACATCGCGCCAGCCATAGCCCTCGCGGAAAACCGTAATCAGCTTCGGTGTAAACAGCTCGGCGAAGCTTGGTTCGTGCAAGTGGGCGGCTGTCGGATGGGAGGACATGCGGGTTTGGTTTGGCGCAAGTTTTCCGCTTTGGGCCGCCGCGTGCAACCCCGGAATACCCCTTAGGATGGCGCGATACGCTATTCCGGCATCTCGTCGTGGCGCACGTTGGGCTGCAAGAGGACGCAGGCCGCAGCGGCGAAAATCATCGTGAATCCGATGATATCGGGCACCGTCAGCCGTTCGCCGAGCACGATGGTGGATGCGGTGACGCCGATCACCGGCACCAGCAGCGAACCGAGGGAGGCCGTCACGGTCGGCAGGCGTCCAACGATCGACCACCACAGGAAATGCGCCAGCCCGACGCCGAACAGCCCGACGAAAAGCACGGCCAGGATGGTCTCGTTCCGGAGCGGCCAGAGATGCGGGTGGCCTTCAAACAGGTACGTACCGATGGCGATGAACACGAGGCCGAACAATAGTTGCCAGGCCGCATTCGCCAGCGGCTCCATCGTGACCTTGGCCCACTTGATGTACACGGTCGCGAAGGTCCAGCTGAACGCGCAGCCGAGCGAATAGAAGACGAACGGCGGAAACCCGGTGGCAAACAGGGGCCACAAAAGGACCGTCAATCCGAAAACGCACAACGCGAACGCGAACCAGCCGATTGCGTTGAGCCGTTCACCGAGCACGAAACGGCTCAGCACCGTTGTCCAGATCGGCATCGAATAAGTGATGATGATGGCGCGCGAGGTCGCCCCGCTCAGCTGGGCAAAGCCGGAAAGGATCTGGAAGCCGGCGACATTGAAGAACCCGGCGATCAAGACGTGGATATATTCGCGGCGCGGCACCCTCATGTTGTGGCCGGTAAAAATCGCGGCCCCGAACAGGGTCGCGGCGCCGATTGCGGAGCCGGCGACGCGCAGGCTCCAGGGGCTCACTTCCCGCAAGGCATAGGCCGCGGCAATCCAGTTGAGGCCCCAGGCAAAGGCGAGCAATACCACCAGCAGCTTGGCCGTGGCGGCGGCGTCGCCTTGCGATGTCGGCTTCGGCATGACCTTGGGGACCCGGCGGGGCGAATGGCGCGTCGGCTTGCAGCTGCGTCCGCTATAGCGGGCGCTTCCTGACATTGCGAGGTATCCCTGCGATGCAGATTTGTAGACGGATCGGCGCGCAGCGGTAAATGCGTGCACCCGCCCTGCGGCAAACCGGTCCGCGTGTTGCACCGCCATCCTCGCTGTGTTAGCTACCCCTCGATTTCAGGGGGTTTCCGCAGGCTTCTGCGACGTCCCCAGAGATCGGAATTCCCTCTTGGATTCCAATAGTTTGCGCCGCCTCCCGCGACGGCGTCCGGCCTGTGAATGAAGTCATAGCAACGAGCGTCCCAGTGACTGGCGAAGGTTCGATCATCTCCGGTATGGCTGGCCGATACGCCGGCGCGCTGTTCGAGCTCGCCCTCGACAACAAGTCTGTCGACGCCGTCAAGAAAGACCTCGATCAGTTCGACGCACTGGTTTCAGGCAGCGCCGATCTCAACCGGTTGATCCGCAGCCCGGCCTTCGGTGCCGACGAGCAGCTCAAGGCGCTGTCGGCGATCCTCGCCAAGGCGGGCATCACGGGACTCGCGGCGAACTTTCTCAGAGTCATTACCACCAACCGGCGGCTGTTTGCGGCGCGTGACATGATCCGCGGCTACCGTGCGCTGGTCGCCCGTCACAAGGGCGAGGTCACCGCGCAGGTGACGGTGGCTGAAAAGCTCAATGACAAGAATCTCGACGCGCTCAAGAGCGCGCTCAAGTCGGTGACCGGCGGCAAGGACATCGACCTCGACGTCAGAATCGAGCCGGCCATCATCGGCGGTCTGATCGTCAAGGTCGGCAGCCGCATGGTTGACAGTTCACTCCGCACCAAACTCAATTCGATCAAGCTTGCGATGAAAGAGGCCCGCTGATGGATATCCGCGCCGCAGAAATTTCCGCCATCCTGAAAGAGCAGATCAAGAACTTCGGCCAGGAAGCCGAAGTCTCGGAGGTCGGCCAGGTGCTCTCCGTCGGCGACGGCATCGCCCGCGTCTATGGCCTCGACAATGTGCAGGCCGGCGAGATGGTCGAGTTCGAGAACGGCACCCGCGGCATGGCGCTCAACCTCGAGACCGACAACGTCGGCATCGTGATCTTCGGCGCCGACCGCGAAATCAAGGAAGGCCAGACCGTCAAGCGCACCGGCGCCATCGTCGACGTACCGATCGGCAAGGGCCTGCTCGGCCGCGTCGTCGACGCGCTCGGAAATCCGATCGACGGCAAAGGTCCGATCAAGTCCGACAAGCGTGCGCGCGTCGACGTGAAGGCGCCCGGCATCATCCCGCGGAAATCCGTGCATGAGCCGATGGCAACCGGCCTGAAGGCGATCGACTCTCTCATTCCGATCGGCCGCGGCCAGCGCGAGCTGATCATCGGCGATCGTCAGACCGGCAAGACTGCGATCGCACTCGACACAATCCTCAATCAGAAACCGCTGAACGCGCAGCCGGACGAGAAGATCAAGCTCTATTGCGTCTATGTCGCCGTCGGGCAAAAACGCTCTACGGTCGCGCAATTCGTGAAAGTACTCGAAGAGCAGGGTGCGCTCGATTACTCGATCATCGTCGCTGCCACCGCATCCGACCCGGCCCCGATGCAGTTCCTGGCGCCGTTTTCCGGCTGCACCATGGGCGAGTATTTCCGCGACAACGGCATGCACGCCGTCATCATCTACGACGATCTGTCCAAGCAGGCGGTTGCCTATCGCCAGATGTCGCTGCTGCTGCGCCGCCCGCCGGGCCGCGAAGCCTATCCCGGCGACGTGTTCTACCTGCATTCGCGGTTGCTCGAACGCGCCGCGAAGATGAATGACGAGAATAAGGCCGGCTCGCTGACCGCGCTGCCCGTGATCGAGACGCAGGCCAACGACGTGTCCGCGTACATTCCGACCAACGTGATTTCGATCACCGATGGCCAGATCTTTCTGGAAACCGACCTGTTCTACCAGGGCATCCGCCCGGCGGTGAACGTCGGCCTCTCGGTGTCGCGGGTCGGCTCGGCCGCCCAGACCAAGGCCATGAAAAAGGTTGCCGGCCGCATCAAGGGTGAGCTCGCGCAATACCGCGAAATGGCGGCCTTTGCGCAGTTCGGATCCGACCTCGATGCGACCACCCAGCGCCTGCTCAACCGCGGCGCGCGGCTGACCGAACTTCTCAAGCAGCCGCAATTCTCGCCGCTGAAGATGGAAGAGCAGGTCTGCGTGATCTATGCCGGCGTTAACGGCTATCTCGATCCGCTCGATGTCGCGCGCGTGCGCGCGTTCGAGAGCGGGCTGCTCAGCCTGATCCGCACCAAGCACGCCGATCTGCTGGACAGCATTCGCAAGAGCGGCGACCTGTCGGATGCCGACGCGGCCAAGCTCAAGGCCGTGGTTGACGGCTACGCGAAGACTTTCACTTAAGGCGTCATGGCCGGGCTTGTCCCGGCCATCCCGATGAATTGGGCACAGTGCCCTCCTAAGCGAGATGCCCGGCACAAGGCCGGGCATGACAAGGAAGAGACGAGCAACACGGCTAAGAGCGACTGAGACGATATGGCCAGCCTCAAGGACATGCGCGTTCGCATCGCCGCCACCAAGGCGACGCAGAAGATCACCAAGGCCATGCAAATGGTTGCGGCGTCAAAGCTGCGTCGCGCGCAGAGTGCCGCGGAAGCCGCGCGTCCTTATGCCGAACGCATGAGCAAGGTACTGGGCTCGATCGCGGCGGCGGTGGCGGGTAGCGATTCCGCGCCGCGGCTGCTCGCCGGCACCGGCGACAACCAGGTGCATCTACTGGTGGTCTGCACCGCGGAACGCGGCCTGTGCGGACCTTTCAATTCGTCGATCGTGCGGTTGGCGCGCGAGAAGGCCAATGCCCTGATGAATGAGGGCAAAGAGGTCAAGATTCTGTGCGTCGGCCGCAAAGGACAGGATCAACTGCGGCGCGTCTACAGCAAGCAGATCATCGAGACGATTGAACTGCGCGGCGTGCGCACCATCGGCTTCGAGCAGGCCGATATGATCGCCCGGAAAATCGTCGCCCTTTTCGACGAAGGTGCGTTCGATGTCTGCACGCTGTTCTTCTCGCGCTTCAGGTCGGTGATCGCGCAAATTCCGACCGCGCAACAGATCATTCCGCCGGTGTTCGAAAAGTCCGCCGAGGCGGGCCCCGCCGCTGCCTATGAATATGAGCCGGAAGAGGAAGAAATCCTCGCCGAGCTGCTGCCGCGCAATCTGTCCGTGCAGGTGTTCCGCGCGCTGCTGGAAAACGCTGCCTCCGAGCAAGGCGCCCGCATGAGCGCCATGGACAATGCCACTCGCAACGCGGGCGAAATGATCCGCAAACAGACACTCACCTATAACCGCACCCGTCAGGCGATGATCACCAAGGAGCTGATCGAGATCATCTCCGGCGCCGAGGCGCTTTAATTCTGTAACGAGGACGATATGGCGACACCCAACGCAGTCGGAAAAATCACGCAAGTCATCGGCGCAGTCGTCGACGTGCAGTTCGAAACACACCTGCCGGCGATCCTGAACGCACTCGAGACGACGAATGGCGGCAACCGCCTGGTGCTGGAAGTTGCCCAGCATCTCGGCGAGTCGACCGTGCGCACCATCGCGATGGATTCATCCGAAGGCCTGGTGCGCGGCCAGGATGTCACCGACACTGGCCAGCCAATTGAGGTGCCGGTCGGCCCGGGCCTGCTTGGCCGCATCATCAACGTGATCGGCGACCCGGTCGACGAAGCCGGTCCGGTCAAGGCCGAGAAAAAACGCGCGATCCATCAGGAAGCGCCGACCTACACCGACCAATCCACCGAGGCGCAGATCCTGATCACCGGCATCAAGGTCGTCGATCTGCTCGCGCCTTACGCAAAGGGCGGCAAGATCGGGCTGTTCGGCGGCGCCGGCGTCGGCAAGACCGTGCTGATCATGGAGCTGATCAATAACGTCGCGAAGGCACACGGCGGCTATTCGGTATTCGCCGGCGTCGGCGAGCGCACGCGCGAAGGCAACGACCTCTATCACGAGATGATTGAATCCGGCGTCAACAAGGATCCCAAGAAGGGCTCGGTCGACGGTTCGAAATGCGCGCTCGTGTACGGCCAGATGAACGAGCCGCCGGGCGCGCGCGCCCGCGTCGGCCTCTCCGGCCTCACTGTCGCCGAATATTTCCGCGACCAGGGTCAGGACGTGCTCTTTTTCGTCGACAACATCTTCCGCTTCACGCAGGCGGGTTCGGAAGTGTCGGCGTTGCTCGGCCGCATCCCGTCGGCGGTGGGTTATCAGCCGACTCTCGCAACCGACATGGGCGCGCTGCAGGAGCGCATCACCACCACGACCAAAGGCTCGATCACCTCGGTGCAGGCGATCTACGTGCCCGCGGACGACTTGACCGACCCCGCGCCTGCCACTTCGTTCGCGCATCTTGACGCCACCACCGTGCTGTCGCGCGATATCGCCGCCAAGGGTATCTATCCGGCGGTGGATCCGCTCGACTCCACATCGCGCATGCTGTCACCGCTGATCGTGGGTGAGGAACATTACGCGGTGGCCCGGCAGGTCCAGCAGATCCTCCAGCGCTATAAAGCGCTGCAAGACATCATCGCGATCCTTGGCATGGATGAATTGTCGGAAGACGACAAAACGGCCGTGGCACGCGCCCGCAAGATCGAGCGCTTCCTGTCGCAGCCCTTCCACGTGGCCGAAGTGTTCACCGGGTCGCCCGGAAAACTCGTCGACCTTGCCGACACCATCAAGGGGTTCAAGGGCCTGTGCGAAGGCAAGTACGACAACCTGCCGGAGGCCGCCTTCTATATGGTCGGCACCATCGAAGAGGCGGTCGAAAAGGGCAAGAAGCTCGCGGCGGAAGCGGCCTAACGGCGATGCTGGGACAATCCAACCTGATTACATTCTTGTTGGCCGGGCTGGTGATCGGCGGTTTAGCTGGATATCTGACGCGCCCGGAGTCGACCGAGATCAAACTGGGTCCGCTCAGTCTCGAGGTGCGCAGCAATGAAGTGGCCCACGGTGGTGGGCCGCTGACCAGCAGCCAGGTGCAGCACATCGCGATCCTGACCGCGGTCGGCGGGATTATCGGGCTGGGTGCGGGTTTCGCAGCCGGAAAGCGCAAGGGTTGAGTGAACGATGGCTAATTTCCATTTCGAACTGGTGTCGCCGCAGAAGCTGCTGTTTTCCGGCGACGTGGAACAGGTCGATGTTCCCGGCGCCGAGGGCGAATTCGGCGTGCTCGCGGATCACGCGCCGATGGTCACGACGCTGCGTCCCGGCATCCTGACCGTCTATGGCGCCAGCGGCGCGCAAAAGATTGTCGTGCTGGGCGGTTTTGCCGAGGTATCGGCTACGGGCCTGACGGTGCTGGCCGACGTCGCCGAAGCGGTCGAGGATTTCGATCGCGGTACAATTGCAACGCGTATTGGCGAACTGGAAAGCCAGATCGCAAAGCTCGAGCCAGGGTCGGAACTCGACAAGCTCATCACGCGGCTCGATCATTTCAAGGACGTCGATCGCCACCTGACCGGCACGGCGATGCACTAGGCCCTGCGCTGACAAATCGGTCAGCGCCCGGAAATACCATTTAAGTATCGGGTGACAGAGTTGGCCGCGATCACGCTTCTCAATTCGAGATCGCGGACGCATTTCGTCGTTAAGTCATAGGACTGATAACAATAGTGCGCGATCAGTGCCAGGTGCTTCAGTTGCTCCGCACTCATTTTATCCGGCTGCGTGAAATCACGAACGTAAACAACGTCAGTGAACAGAGTGTGGTTCATGGTGCGATAAAGGTCGTTCTCAAAATGAAGCGGCAAAATCATCGCCTTTTTCATTTCAGTAAACAGATGAGGGATTAGCCCGAGTGCGCGCAGCTCCTGATCGATTTCTGCAAATAAGGGCTGATCCTTGTAGAGCTGCATAAAACACACCTCGGTGTGGACCACCACGGCGTTGGCGAGGCGCGAACGTCCATTGCGAAATACGGAGAGCTCCGAACCCTGGGCGTCAATTTTCAGGAAATCGACAGCCGCGATCTCGGAAATATCATCGAGCCTGTATGTCTCGATCGGCACCTCTCCGGTCACCATTCCGAAAATCGAATAAAGGTTGAGGCAGTCAAGAACGGGCGGATTGGGAGTGAGCAGGCTGCTCATGCCCGGAGCGTGACATACTTTCAGGGTCGCCGGCGTTCCATCGCCCACGGCATAGGGCAGGTAGGTTTCAAGATCGCCCTTGCGTTCATTCAGCGAAGCGAGACCTTCGAGCTGTGGTTCGAAACCGACAAGGGTACAGATGCGCTTACCAAGCATCGGCTGGTACGGCGGCACATCGGTAATTGGATTGGCGCCAATATCGACGACGGCGGTCAGGCGTTCCGGTTGCAAGAGCTCGACTAAAAGTTCGGAAGCATATGTCATCGCTCAATTTTTCTGGAAATAGCGTCTCGAATCAAAATAGTGCCTGCCGCATTGTTAGACCAACATGGTTCGGCACGATACACGCTTTTGGCACGGTAACCGCCTTTTACCCACGAAAGCGGGCATTCGAGCGGGCCATCGCTTGACTAGACGGGTGCCGGCCCGAAGATGAGGTGATGCTGAGTCTAAAACCAGTTTCGGCCAAAGGGGCGCCCTGCAAAATTTGCCAGCAGCCCTCTGCGCTTTTCGGCCTCGTCGACTTCAACAGAAACTGCGAAATTCCCGGCGGGGTGAAGCTGCCTCTTACTGGCACGCCTGTTTATTATCGCCGCTGCAATGCGTGCGGCTTTCTGTTTACCGATGCATTCGATGACTGGAGCCAGGATGACTTCAAAACTCACATCTATAATGCCGACTATCACGCGGTCGATCCGGGCTACGTTCTGACACGGCCACGCGACAACGCCGCCGTCGTGAAGCAGACATTCGGGGCGCACAAGATGATATTGCGCGTACTCGATTACGGTGGCGGAAACGACGTGCTGTGCTCAGAACTCCGGGCCGCGGGATTTCCGGTCGCTACGACCTATGATCCATTCGTGCCTGAATATGCCAATGCACCGGTAGGTGATTTCAATCTGATCACCTGCTTCGAGACGCTCGAGCACATGCCCGATCCGCTGAAAGGTATTGGTGCAATCGTGGAGCACCTTGCGGACCCGGGGCTGGTTCTGTTTACGACCATGGTGCAGCCGCGGGACTTCGACAAGCTTGGCATGAGTTGGTGGTATGTCGGCCCGCGCAATGGCCACATTTCAATGTTCAGCCGCGATGCGCTCGCGAACGCATGGCGTTTGCATGGCTGCCAAACCAGATCGTTTAACGACAATGTGCATCTCGCTTTCCGCACGTTGCCGGAATTCGCACGGCATTTGATCTCAGTGAGTCCGCCTTGAGGAGCGCAGCGGGGTAGGCTGTCCGCCTTTGGCCCCGCGGTAGCACTGCCGCGCGTCAGCGCGTGAAGCGCTCGAATTCGCGCACGACGCGCAGGTAGATGTCCCGTTTGAACGGGATCACAAGCTCCGGCAATTCCTGCATGGCCACCCAGCGCCATTCGACGAATTCAGGTTTGTGACCGCCGCCCGGCTGCGCGATATCGATCTCGCCGTCATTGCCGGTAAATCGCAGCGCGTACCATTTTTGCTTCTGGCCACGATATTTGCCGCCCCAGGCCTCTTTCACTACAGCGCTTGGAAGGTCGTAGGCCAGCCACTCGGCAACCTCGCCGAGTTTCTGCACCGAGCGAATGCTGGTTTCTTCGTACAGTTCGCGCAGCGCCGCCTTGTACGGGTCTTCGTTCTCGTCGATGCCACCTTGCGGCATTTGCCAGACATGTGTGGGGTCGACGTGTTCAGGACCGTCTGTACGCCGGCCAACGAATACGTGCCCGGCACGGTTAAGCACCATCATGCCGGCGCAAGGACGATAAGGCAGGGTCTCTTGAGGGGGCATTGTCCGTCCGTCGATTCTCGCGCGTCAATCTCGCGCTTTCGAATGACGTTACGACGACTTGGCCTTGATCGCCACCATGGTGATCGGCTCGAGCAGGAAGCCGCGCAATTCAGCCTTCTTTGCCCATTCGGCAATGCGCGCGATCGTGGCCGGTTGAGCGGTTGCAAATCCGACCGCGGTTCCGGCGTCGCGTGCTCTCATCTCAAGGCGCGCCAGCGCACGATCAATCTCGACCGGAGTCGGCACGACATCAAGGACGATGTCGGCCTTCGCAAAAGGCAGGTTGTGGCTGCCGGCGAGCTGGCCCGCGATGCTGCGCGACGAGGAGCCGTCGTCGACAAAAATAAGCCCGCGCTTGGCGGCGTCCTGCAACACCGGTGCAAGCGCCGGTTCGGACGCGGTAAAGCGCGCGCCCATGTAACTCATCACGCCGACGTAGCCCTGAAAGCGGCTCATCAGCCAGTGCAGCCGGTCGATATTCTGTTCCGATGACAGCGAAGTCAGCAACGTCTGCGGACCAGGGTCATTGTCCGGGTAGTCGAACGGCTCCATCGGAACCTGCAACAGCACCTCGTGTTCGTCGGCGCGGGCGTGCTCGGCGAGTTTTTCAAGATCGGCGCCGTACGGCGCCAAGGCGAACGTCACCGTCGCGGGAAGTTTTGCGAATGCATCTGCGGTGCCAGAGGCGCTGATGCCAAGCCCGCCGACAACGATGGCAATGACGGGCATGTCCTTCTTGTTCGGCGGGACCTGGCGCGGATGCGCGTAACGCGCCGACGGGCGCGTGCCGTCCGGACCGATTTTCGGAATCGAGCCATGGCGCGTGGTCTCAAGAAGCTTGGTGTCGAGCAGCGCGCCTGCTCCGGGCGCGTTGCCGGGAATGGTGACCTGCTGCCGCGCGCCGCTCGAGCCATCGATGATGGTGACCGTCCGCGATCCGGGCGGTGGCGAGGGCGCGGCGACGGGCTCGCTCATTGCCGGGCCATCGTGGCGGGCGTGCTCTTTGCCGTCTTTGGCGTTGTCGCGCGCGGTCGGTTTGGCAGCCGTCTGCTCAGTTGCGACGACGGCCACCGGCTCGCCGCCGAGCGGATCCTTGACGAAAACCGCCCATCCGACGACCACCAGGCCGGACAGCCCCAGCACACCGGCCAGCCATTGCGGCGCGGTTCCAGGGATATTCGGCAGGCGCTTGCTTTTGATCTGGCCGAGGGGGGTGTTCAGATCGTCCGGTGCCACAGCGCGGAATCCTCGCGAATCATCGGCGGAGTCTAGCACGCGACGTTTGTACGCTGGATCGCGGCATACCGCCCGCGGATGCGCAGAATGCTTTTCCAGAACCTTAAAAATATGGGCCTGAAAGCAATCGGGGCGGCCGTTTGGCCGCCCCTTAGTCTCGTTTGACGTTCTGCCGGCGCTAGTTGGGGACCGGCGCCTTGGAGTTCGGCGGGAACGCCGAATTCACCTGAGTTCCGCGCAGGAGATCGAGCGCCATGCTGAGCGCCTTGTCATTCTTCGGCTCCGGCGGAATGTAGGATTGCGAGCCGGTTTGCTCCTTGCCTTCATCGCCCTTGAGGTGGCCGCGCAACGAGGCCTCGCCCTTGGTATCGGTCTTGGCCTTGAGATCTTCCGGCACGTCCTGGAGAATCTCGATGTCAGGCGAAATGCCTTTCGCCTGGATCGAACGGCCCGACGGCGTGAAGTAGCGCGCGGTCGTGAGACGCAGCGCGCCATTGCCCGAGCCGAGCGGGATGATCGTCTGCACCGAGCCTTTGCCGAACGAGCGGGTGCCGACAACGGTTGCCCGCTTGTGATCTTGCAGTGCGCCGGCAACGATTTCGGATGCCGAAGCCGAGCCGCCGTTGATCAACACAATGAGCGGTTTGTTTTTTGTCAGGTCGCCGGCGCGCGCATTGAAACGTTGAGTTTCTTCTGCATTGCGGCCACGGGTGGATACGATCTCGCCCTTTTGCAGGAAGGCATCCGACACCGAGATTGCCTGATCGAGCAGGCCGCCCGGATTGTTACGCAGGTCGAGAACATAACCCTTGAGCTTGTCGTCGGAGATCTTCGCGCTGATGTCGGTGATCGCCTTCTTCAGCCCTTCGGTGGTCTGCTCGTTGAACTGCGTAAGACGGATATAGCCCACGTCTTCGCCTTCGGTCTGCGAGCGTACCGAGCGTACCCGGATGACGTCGCGTGTGATCGACACTTCGACCGGCTTGTCCTGACCCTTGCGCATGATGGTGAGCTTGATCTTGGTGTTCACCGGCCCGCGCATTTTTTCGACGGCCTGGTTGAGCGTCAGGCCCTGCACCTGCTCGTCGTCGAGCTTGGTGATGATGTCGTTCGCCATGACGCCGGCTTTGGCAGCGGGCGTCTCATCGATCGGCGCCACGACCTTGATCAGGCCATCTTCCATGGTGACTTCGATACCGAGCCCGCCGAATTCACCGCGGGTCTGCACCTGCATGTCGCGAAAGCTTTTGGCGTCCATGTAACTGGAGTGCGGATCAAGCCCTGCCAGCATGCCGTTGATCGCAGTTTCGATCAGCTTGCTGTCATCCGGCTTCTCGACGTAATCGGCGCGCACGCGCTCGAACACGTCACCGAACAGATTAAGCTGCCGGTAGGTATCCGCCGCTGCTGCCTTGGCAGTCGCGCCGAGAAATACAATGCGTGGCTGAACCGCGAGCAGCGTCATTGCTGCTCCCGCCGCCGCGCCAAGAAGAATAAGTGAGGTCTTGCGCATCATCCGCGAACCTTTTCGCCTTCGCCAGCCGCCCACCATGGGCCTGGATCGACGGGAACCCCGTCCTTACGAAATTCAACGTAGAGCACCGGTTGGCTGGAACCTGTCGCTACGATAGCGGCGATATGGGAGCCATTTCCCATCACTGCAACGGGTTCCCCGGTCAGCACGAACTGCCCGAGATCAACTGATATCCGATCCATCCCAGCGAGCAAGACATGATAGCCGCCGCCGACATTAAGGATCAAGAGTTGCCCATAGGACCGGAATGAACCGGCATAGACCACCCAGCCATCGGCTGGTGCCGTAACCTGCGCCCCGGCGCGGGTAGCGATGGAAACGCCCTTTTCCGCCCCGCCATTGGCGTCAGGGGTGCCAAATTCCTTCAACTTTACGCCGTTAACCGGAATAGGAACTTGTCCGCGCAAGGAGGCGAAAGCCACGGCCGGCGCCAGGCGGCCCGGATCGCGGAATGCGGACAGCGCGGGCCGGCTATCGCGCCCGGCTTCGCGCGCTTCGCGGGTTGCCGGATCGAGGCCCTGTTCGAGCTTGGCGATCAAATCTTTGAGATTGTCGACCTGGTGCCCAAGATTTCCCGCGCGGGTGCGTTCCGCCTCGAGCGCCTTCTCGCGCTCGCCCAGTTGTTTCTGGCGTTCTTCAACCAGCGCGGTCATGCGCGTCTGTTCGCCGCCGAGCGAAGCCATTTCGGTCTTCAGCTGATCGCGTTCCTCATCAATCTTCTTGCGCAGCGTGACCAGCGCCGAAAGATCGCTGACGAGCGCTTCGACCTCATGCCGCATCTCCGGCAATACTGCGCCAAGCACCATTGCCGTCCGTATTGACTGCAGCGCATCTTCCGGGCGCGAGATCAGCGCCGCGGGCGGCCGGTGTCCGATCCGTTGCAAAGCGGCCAGGACCTCGCCGATCACGGCGCGGCGGCCATCGAGCGATTTGCGAATAGCGCGTTCGTTATCGTCGAGCGGCCTGAGTCTCTCTTGCGTGGCGGCGATTTTCGATTCGACGCCACGCAAGCGCGTGGCGGTGTCGATCAGGTCCTGATTAAGCTTGCGCCGGTCGGCGCCGATCTGTTCGATCTCGCGTTTGAGCGCCGCTTCCGCTTCCGCTGATTTGTGTTGCTCGTCGCGCGCCGATTTCAGTTCCTCATCACGTTGCTTGAGAGCGTCGAGCTTTTCCGTTTTGCCGTTCTGCGCGAGCAGGACCGGGCGCTCATTGGCGCGCTCTTCGGCCCCGGCCGCAGCAGCCAGGACGACCGGCAATACCAGGCCGAGCCCCGCGACAAGCGCGGTGCGCAGATGAAATTGGCCGAATCCCCCGAGGCAAATCATCGATTTCACGATACGCCGGCAAGTCCGAACGACAAGCTAATCATCGGTAACCTATTGACGTGGATTGCGACCAAATCGGGGTATGACGCGGGCAGCGGTCAAATTAGGCCCGGTGGTATGGATGGCCGGTCAGGATGGTGGTGGCGCGGTATAGCTGTTCCAGCAACATGACGCGGACCAGCTGGTGCGGCCAGGTCGCCGCCCCGAAGGACAGGCGCAACTCGGCTTTCTCGCATACACTCGGCGCCAGTCCGTCGGCGCCGCCGATCATGAAAATGGCCGCGGGTCGGCCATTGGCCCGCCATGTTGCGAGGTGACCCGCAAGGCCGGCGCTGTCGACATTTTGCCCGCGTGAATCGAGAAGAACGACCGCGGCCTCTTTCGGGATGATATTGGCCAGCGCAATCGATTCCTCAAGCATGCGCCTGGCGGGATCAGCGGCCCGGCTTTCCCTGATTTCGATGATCTCGACATCGCGCAGGCCGAGTTGACGGCCCGTTTGAACCGCGCGCTTGCGGTAGCGCTCGGACAATTCTGTTTCCGGACCCTTTTTCAGGCGTCCGACAGCGGCAACGAGAAGGCGCATCGCGCCCCCAGACTATCAGCTCGACCGCCGCACGTCTTTGCCGGTCGCCGACCACATTTTTTCCAGATTGTAGAAGGTGCGGACTTCCGGCCGAAAGACATGAACAATGACGTCGCCGGCGTCGATGAGCACCCAGTCGCCCTGGCGCATTCCCTCGACGCGGATGTGCACGGCTCCCGCATCTTTGAGATCCTTGACGACATGTTCGGCAACGGCGCTCACATGACGCTGCGAGCGGCCGCTGGTCACGACCATATAGTCTGCGATTGACGATTTTCCGGAGAGATCGATGGCGACGCTGTCCTCGGCTTTCATGTCGTCAAGCCGGGCAAGGACGGTGCGGAGCGTCTCCTTGGCAGACGGGTGCCGGGAGACGGGTTCGGACTTACGACGCGAAGCCCGAGAGAGTGCAGGAGTATTCAGAGGCGCTGATCCTTTCCTTGGTTGCACTCACCCCGGCGCAAGCCGGGGTCTCGATAAATGATAGTTATCTCGACCTTTTCTTTCTACCCTGGGGCTTGCGGCTTTTGTTACCCGGACGCCTGCGGCTTTTGCTGACCACGCGCTTTCGGCTTTTGGCAGCGATTCTGCGTTTTGCAGCCTTCTTTCCACGTTTCTTACCCCCGGATTTCGTGCGTTTGGCCTTCTTTGCGCTCTTTGTGCTTTTGCGGCGCGTGGGCCCGGGAGTTCCATCCTGCGTACGCAGGGCGCGTAATGCTGTGGACGACAGAGGCGATTTGAGGCCGTGCAGATAGGCCCAGACGGGCGGCTTGCGGTCGGGCAGCGCAGCGGCGTCGTGTTCCGGAATTCGGGCGCGGGCAAGGGCGTTGCCCGCCGGGCTGGCGGCGGCGTAGAGGCTTGGGCCCAGTCGGTCGATCACGACGATGGGCACCATCTCCACAATTTTGCGCCACTTCTGCCAGCGATGGAAACTCCGCAAATTGTCCGCGCCCATGATCCAGACGAATCGGACGCCGGGGCACCGGGCCAGCAACCAAGATATCGTATCGTAAGTGTATCTCGTCTTAATGACAGCTTCGAGACCGGTGATGTCGATGCGCGGATGGCTGGTGAGCGCGCGTGCGGCCGCAATTCGTTTGGCGAGCGGAGCAAGGCCACGCGTATTCTTCAGTGGGTTGCCGGGCGTAACCAGCCACCAGACGCGATCGAGCTTGAGACGCTTGAGCGCGAGCAGAGCCGCTGCAAGATGGGCTTGATGCGGCGGATCGAATGTTCCGCCGAACAGCCCGATCCTCATGCCGGGCGCATGAGGGGGGAGTAGGCGCTCGGCGTTCGCGGGTTTTTTGGACTTCACGGCCGGGTCTGACCGCTGCCGTGGATACGGTATTTGAACGTCGTGAGCTGATCGACTCCCACCGGCCCGCGCGCATGCAGCCGTCCGGTGGCGATGCCGATCTCGGCGCCGAAGCCAAATTCGCCGCCGTCGGCAAATTGCGTCGACGCATTATGCAGCACGATCGCCGAGTCGACCTCGCGCAGGAACCTTTCGGCGGCGGCCTGGTCGTCGGTCACTATCGCGTCGGTGTGATGCGAGCCGTAGTGTTCGATATGTTCGATCGCTGCGGATAGGCCGTCGACCACTTTGGCTGCGATGATGGCGTCGAGATATTCGGTGCCCCAGTCTTCCTCGGTTGCCGGTTTCACGCGTTTGTCGGCCGTCACGGTGGCCTGGTCGCCGCGGATTTCGCAGCCGGCGTCGATCAGCATGTCGATCAGCGGCTTGAGATGCGTGGATGCCACCGCGCGATCCACCAACAACGTCTCCGCCGCGCCGCAGACGCCGGTGCGGCGCATTTTGGCGTTAAGGACAATCTTTTTGGCCATATCGAGCGCGGCCGCTTCGTGAACAAACACGTGGCACACGCCTTCAAGGTGCGCGAATACCGGCACCCGCGCCTCGGCCTGAACGCGCGCGACCAGGCCCTTGCCGCCGCGCGGCACAATCACGTCGAGATTGCCGTCCAGCCCGGCCAGCATCATGCCAACGGCCGTGCGGTCGCGGGTCGGGACGAGTTGAATGGAAGCCTCCGGCAGATTGGCAGCGCGCAACCCTTCGGTCAGGGCTGCAAGAATTGCGCGGCTTGACCGCATGCTGTCGGACCCCCCGCGCAGGATCGCTGCGTTGCCGGCTTTCAGGCACAGCACGCCGGCGTCGGCGGTAACGTTTGGCCGGCTCTCGTAAATGATGCCCACCACGCCAAGCGGCACGCGGACGCGCTCGATGCGCATGCCGTTTGGCCGGGTCCAGGATTCGGTGACGGTCCCGACCGGATCCTTGAGCGCGCGCACGATATCGATGCCCTCGGCGATCGCGTCCACACGACCGGCATCAAGCGAAAGCCGGTCGAGAAATGCCCCGGTCAGGCCCGCGGCGCGCGCCTCGGCGACGTCTTCGGCATTGGCTGTCAAAATGGAGGCGGCCTGGGCGCGGACGGCGGCCGCCATCAGCTGCAAGGCCCGGTTTTTCTGCTCGGCAGGGGCAAGCGCGAGGATCCGGGCGGCCGTGCGGGCGCGACGTCCTATCTCGTTCATGGCGGCGGCGATATCGCCGGAGCCCTCGATGCTTTTGAGTGGCGCGGTCATTTTCGGCAGAAAACTCTTGGAAATACTCGGAAACCCTTGCCCTAGCGCACTTTCCTACCACGTCAGGGTTCGCCCGGCGAGATCAGCCCCGGCCGCGCTCCCGTCACCGGGTCCTGGGGATAACGTGGATAACCGAACGGCGAATGCAACGCATTAATTGACCTACACATTGGTAGGGCAGGGTCGCGACGTTACAGGAGGTGGGCATGGCGTACGGTTCAGACCGTCTTCCCAGCCGTTTTCCGGTCGGCACCAAGTTCGTGATCGAGGGAAAACGCGGCCGGGAAGGACAGGTGCAAGTGTTTAGCCGCTATCTGGAATTTCCGGACGGGACGTTCTTCCCGCTGCCGGTCCGGCCCGCCAAACGCAAACCGCGCCCGCGGGACGACGCGCCCGGCGGTCACGTTCGCGCGGCCACTGACCCAGCGGTCGGCCAGAGACCTAGCCGTTCGTCTGGCGGGTGACGCGAAGGTCGGCGGGCCAGATGGTTCCGTGGCCCTGTCGGCCATTGGCCTATCCTTGGGCATATCCTTGGGCCAATCCTTGGGCCTATCCCGGCAATCAATCGAACAACTGAAAACGCGAAAACCCCAGCCTCCGGTGGGCTGGGGTTGACGGGCGATCGGTCAATCGCCTTTTCCCTTATGCACTTCGTCACATGAGTCGCGTCGTCCCGGAGACAACGTCCAGAGCGACTCCGGGTTCCGTCGGACCTATTCGCCGCCCAGAACCAGATCGTCCCGGTGAATCATTTCCGTGCGGCCGGTATAGCCGAGGATCAGCAGCACATCGGCTGATGACCGTCCTTTGATTTTCTCGGCATCCTCGGCGTCATAGGCGACGAGTCCACGGCCGACTTCATGCCCGTCCGGTCCGCGCACGACGACCGCGTCACCGCGTCCGAACGCGCCCTCGATCTTGATGACGCCCGCCGGCAGAAGACTTTTGCCGGAATGGAGCGCACGCACCGCGCCGGCATCGATCACCAAAGCGCCGCGCGGCTCGAGCGAGCCCGCGATCCATTTCTTGCGCGACGTCACCGGATTGGCCGGTGTGAGAAACCAGGTGCAGGCCGCTCCCTTGCCAATCGCTTGCAACGGATTCTGCACGTGCCCCGATGCGATCACCATGTGCGTGCCAGCCGTAGAGGCAATCTTGCCGGCCTCGATCTTGGTGAGCATGCCGCCGCGCGCGGTGGCGGATTCGGAAACGCCCGCCATCGCTTCAATCTCGGGCGTGATGCGCGCGACAATGGGCACAAGCTTCGCGCCTGATCCCGCGCCGGGCGGCTTGTCGTAGAGGCCGTCGACGTCCGAGAGCAGGATCAGCAGATCGGCGCTCATCATTGTCGCGACGCGGGCAGCAAGCCGGTCATTGTCGCCGTAACGGATCTCGGTGGTGGCGACTGTGTCGTTTTCATTGATCACCGGCACGCTGCGCCATTCAAGAAGCTTGGCGATCGTAGAGCGCGCATTGAGGTAGCGGCGGCGCTCTTCGGTGTCGCCCAATGTCACCAAGACCTGGCCAGCTGTCAGGCCGTGGCCGCCGAGGGCTTCCGACCATGCGCGTGCCAAGGCAATCTGTCCGACCGCCGCGGCGGCCTGGCTGTCCTCGAGCTTGAGCGCGCCGGCGGGCAACTTGAGCACGGCGCGGCCGAGCGCAATCGCGCCGGACGACACGACCAGAACATCACACTTATTCTTGTGCAGGGCGGCGATGTCGGCGGCCAGCCCCGCGAGCCAGTCGCGCTTGAGCCCGCCGGCGGATGCATCCACCAGCAGCGACGAGCCGACTTTCACGACAATCCGGCGAAAGTCCCTGAGCGACGGCGTATTCGACATGATCCCGGCAACATGATTGCGATACCGCGGGCTGTCTAGCATGCCGTTCTTGGGTTCGTCATCGCCGCCCATGCGCGGGCAAAGCCTCGATATTTGCCGTTCGACGCTCTAGTGTCGGGTTCGGCTGTTCGACATAAGCTCATCACTCGCCGGGGCAAAGCGATGCGGCTTGCGGTCTATGGCGCGGTGCTGGTCATTGCCCTTGGCAGTGTCTTGCTGGGGCTCGACTGGCTGTCGGCTCCGATGTCGCCAATGGCCGACACGCAAGCCGGATTGCATGCGCCGCCCGCGGTCCGGCCACCGCCGGCACCGGTCGTCGTTTCACCTGTTGCCCCCAATGCACCGATCGGCGCGCCGATCGTGCCACCGAAACTGGTGGCGCCGGCGGCCCCGAGTGCGCCCGCCGCAACAGCCGAGCAAACTCCAGCCCAGCCGCCGATCGCAACGCCGGAGCCGCAAGTGCAATGTAATGTCGATGCCTGCACTGCCGCCTATCGGTCGTTCCGCGCGTCGGACTGCACGTATATGCCGAGCGCCGGGCAGCGCAAGTTTTGCGCGAAATAACGCGCCGGATAGTTCCACAAAGCCGCAGAAACTTGCGCGGAACCGGCTTGGCGCCGAGGGCGTTGCGTCTCGACACGGCCACGTCCAGCACGGGTCCAACAATGCAGTTCCTCGTCTATCTGACGGTCTTGATGGTTTCGATCAGCACTGTGCTGCTTGAAGTGCATTGGCTGACTTCGCCGGCGCCGCAGCCCAAGCCCGCGGTGCAGGCTGACGAACGTGCCGACGGCGCCGCGCAAAGTTGAAGGCCCGACCGCGGCGCTCAGCCCGGTCTATCCGAAACCGGCGGACACAACGCCCGCGCCGGAGACAGCGACGGCTGCCCCGAATTCCGCGCCGCAATCGCAGCCACAGCAATCACAGGCACCGTCGAATACGGCGCCCGCTCCCGCCGCGGTTGCCGCAAATCCCGAGCCGCAAAAGCCGGCGGCCGAGACGACGGGCGTTGCCGCGCGCGCGGAGGACAGCAGGGAATCCGCAACGGCGACTGCGATCTCGGCGCAAGCTACGACGTCGAACAATCGCTGCGACGTGCAGGGATGTTCGAGTGCCTATCAATCCTTCCGGGCCTCCGACTGCACCTATCAGCCATTCGAGGGCCCACGACGGTTCTGCGAGAAGGCGCCGGTGCAGCGCACCGCGCGTGACCAGAGCGAGCGGCCGCCGGAGCGGCGCCAATGGAGCCGGGAGCGAGACGTCGCGCCACGCGACAGCGATCGTACGATTGGACGGCGGGTCTATGATGATCCCGATGAAAGCGATGCGGATGACGACGATGACTCAGATCGCATCAGCATATTCCGCGCGCGCGGCCCACGCTGGTAGCGCGCGGCTTCGTCAATTAGTCGCTAGTACACCACCACCGAGCGGATCGATTTGCCTTCGTGCATCAGGTCGAAGGCTTCATTGATTTTATCGAGCGGCATGGTGTGGGTGATCAGGTCGTCGATATTGATCTTGCCGTCCATGTACCAGTCGACGATTTTGGGCACGTCGGTGCGGCCGCGCGCGCCGCCGAATGCCGTGCCTTTCCAGACGCGGCCGGTAACGAGTTGAAAGGGACGCGTCGCAATTTCCTGGCCAGAGGCGGCGACTCCGATGATGATGCTTTCGCCCCAGCCGCGGTGACAGCATTCCAGCGCCTGGCGCATCACGTTCACATTGCCGATGCATTCGAATGAGAAATCCGCGCCTCCGCCGGTGAGATCGACGATCGCCTGCACGACCTTGTCCTTGCCGACTTCGTCCGGGTTGATGAAATGCGTCATGCCGAATTTCTCGGCGATGGCACGGCGGGCCGGGTTGAGGTCGATGCCGATGATCTTGTCGGCACCCGCGATGCGCGCACCCTGGATGACATTGAGACCGATCCCGCCGAGCCCGAAGACGGCGACATTTGCCCCCGGCCAGACTTTTGCGGTGTTGATGACCGCGCCAATACCGGTGGTGACGCCGCAGCCGATGTAGCAAATCTTGTCGAACGGCGCGTCTTCACGGACTTTGGCGAGCGCAATTTCCGGCAGCACCGTGAAATTCGCGAAAGTCGAACAGCCCATATAATGGAAGACCGGATCGCCGTCGCAGCGGAAGCGGCTGGTGCCGTCCGGCATCACGCCCTTGCCCTGCGTGGCGCGGATCGCGGTGCACAGATTCGAGCGGCGCGAGAGGCAAGTTTTGCATTGCCGGCATTCCGGCGTGTAGAGCGGAATGACGTGGTCGCCGGCCTTCAGCGTGGTGACGCCGGCGCCGACCTCGCGCACGATGCCGGCGCCTTCGTGGCCGAGGATCGCGGGAAACAGACCTTCCGGATCGGCGCCCGACAGCGTGTAGGCATCGGTGTGGCAGATGCCGGTCGCCTTGATTTCCACCAGGACCTCGCCCGCCTTCGGTCCTTCGATCTCGATGGTCTCGATGGTGAGAGGCTCGCCGGCTTTCCAGGCGACTGCGGCGCGGGTTTGCATGGGATACTCCGTTTACTTCGTCATGGCCGGGCTTGTCCCGGCCATCTCGCTTAGGTTGGCACTGCGCTCCTAAGCGGGATCACCGGGTCTCGCCGCTTCGCGGCGGCCCGGTGATGACGGGGGTGGGTTTACGGCTGCCACGCCGCTTCTTCTGTTTGCGGATTGTCGGCGACGTCGCGTGCCTTGTCGATGATCTTGAGCAGGGCACGCAGAACTTCCGGCACGCCTTGGCCGGACGCCGACGACAACACCAGTGGCGTTTTCCTGCAGGCTTTTTTCAAGCGCGCGGATTGTTCCTTGATCGCTTCCGGCGTGAGCGCGTCGGCCTTGGACAGCGCGACGATTTCCGGCTTGTCCATGAGTCCCTGTCCGTAGGCTTGCAATTCCGCGCGCACGGTGTTGTAGGCTTCGCCGGCATCCTCAACGGTACCGTCGATCAAGTGCAGCAGCACGCGGCAGCGCTCGGTGTGGCCAAGGAAGCGATCGCCAAGGCCGACGCCTTCATGCGCGCCTTCGATCAGGCCCGGCAGATCGGCCACCACAAATTCGCGCTCGTCCACGCGCACGACACCGAGCTGCGGATGCAGCGTGGTGAAGGGATAGTCGGCAATCTTCGGTTTGGCCGCACTCACCGCCGCAAGAAACGTGGACTTGCCTGCGTTCGGGAGCCCGACGAGCCCTGCATCGGCAATTAGCTTCAGGCGCAGCCGGATGGTGCGCTCCTCGCCCGGCTGACCGGGATTGGCGTGGCGCGGCGTACGATTCGTTGATGACTTGAAGTGCGCATTGCCGAAGCCGCCATTGCCGCCTTTGGAAATCGTGATGCGTTCCCCGACTTTGGCAAGATCGGCGATCAACGTTTCTCCATCTTCTTCGTAAATTTGCGTGCCGATCGGCACCTTCAGGACAACGTCCTTGCCGTTGGCACCGGCGCAATCCTGGCCCATTCCGTTACCGCCACGCTGCGCTTTGAAGTGCTGCTGGTAGCGGTAGTCGATCAAGGTGTTCAGGCCTGTCACCGCTTCCACGACGACAGCGCCGCCATTGCCGCCGTCTCCACCATTGGGGCCGCCGAACTCGATGAATTTCTCGCGCCGGAACGACACGCAGCCGTTCCCGCCCGCGCCGGACGCAATATAGACCTTGGCTTCATCGAGGAATTTCATGCGTCAGGGTATATCGCATTGCGCGCCCTGACGCATGTCATTCTCGGGGTTCGGTAAAGGGAAGGCCCCGGCGGGAAAAGATGGTGAGAGATCCGGTTTACCGGTCTTTCTTGAGAGTCAGCATCAGCCGTTGGCGCGCGCGGGCGAGCCGTGACATCACGGTTCCTATCGGCACTTCCGTCGCCTCGGCGATCTCGCGATAGTCGAGACCCTCGACGTCGCGCAGCACAAGCGTCTCACGGAAAGGAGACGGCAGCGCAGCAATCGCGGCGCGGAGCTGCTCGGCATCGACCTTTGCAATCAGGGTCGCTTCCGGCGTTTCGCCGCTCGAGTCGCCTGGCTTGGCTTGCTCGAGCTCGACGGCCTCGAGATCCTCGACCGTGAATACGGTCGTCGGACGATTCTTGCGGAGCCATGAATAGGCCGTGTTGCGCACGATGCTCAGCAACCACGAACGCGGATTGCCGCCGGCGTATTCGCGAATGGCACGGAAGGCGCGCAGCGACGCGTCCTGCACCACGTCCTCGGCATCGGTGCGGTTGCCGGTGAGCCAGTGCGCAAGCCGGTAGGCCTCGTCGATATAGGGCAGCACGATTTTCCTGAAGCGTGCGTTATCGTCGAGCCCGCTCATCGGATCATGGACGCCAGACGCAACCAACCGCATTGCTGGCCTTTCAGGCTGACTTGGCAGGGTCTTGGCCTGCATAGAAATGACTGACATAGCCCCAGTTCCTATCCGCTACAATTCGTTTTGGCTGGTGCGGAATAGGTGAGCGAAATCCTCCAGTTCTTTCGCTTCAAGATCGGAGATAGCCCAGTAGCTCACGCCTTTTTCGGTCCAATGCACGATGTTGTAGCCGTTGACGGCGCGCGGTGTCCGCTCCAGCGCGAACCGGCTTTCGGCCGGCACTGCCGTGAGGCTGATGAGGTGCTTGGCGCGGCGATAAACCAATGTCGAAACAGGATCGCGTTCGACGACTTCGATGCGGCCGCCAATCAGCGTGAAGTCTTCCTTGGTCAGGTCGACGACACGGGGCGAGGCCGTAATGCGACCGTTGAACCATGGCTTTACGGTATGGCGGTCGGACGAGACGACGTCGACCGGCTCCGGCGCCATCAGCGCACGGATGTGATCGGAGACGAGCGCGTCTGCGACCATGGTCGGTTGCTGTTGAGACTGCACCACAAGCCAGGTTGAAGTGCTGGTGACCATGGCGGTGACCGCGATCGATGCCGCGAGGGCGCGCCACGATGACAGGCGTTCGCGCTCTTTTTGCAGGCCGCCGACAGAAGCTTCAATGCGCCCGCGTAGCCCGAGGGCGTCGCTTCACGAGGGAGCCGGTCGTGAATCAGTTGCTGGAGCGCCTTGACGCGTTCGGCCTCTGCGGCGAGCGCCGGCTCCTTGTCCATCTGCTGCGTGATGCCCAATACGTTGGCGGGATCAAGCTCACCGTCAAGGTAAGCATGAACCAACAGCACGGAGTTATCGTCAGGCTTTGAATGGGTCATGGTTGATTGTCCAATGGTGGCCGGCCGCTCAGATGTTTCACTGCTTCTACAAAGTCTGGCGCGCGGCGCACCGGTATTTTTACCAACTCCTGCAATAAGTTAGGTCTCGCCCGAGATCAAGGACGAGGTGAACTCCGCAATAAGACTCAAGCACCCTTCATTTCATTCCCGGTGGCGGACACTTTTTATCCGTAGAACAGGGCAGGCCAAGGCCTGCCCTGTTGTTGTAGCTCAGTAGTTACGGAGCATTTCATTGTAGCCAGCGCTTCCACCGCCGGTGGCTTGGGGAGCGTCCGGGCTGCCGACCGAACCAAAACCTGGGACCGACGCGAACGCCCGCGTCCCCTCGTGGTTGACGGCGCTTTTCTCGTGACGCGTGGCCGTCGCAGTGTTTGAGAATGGCAGAACATTGCCGGTGCCGTTGTCCGGATCAAACGACTGCGCAAATGCCGGTGTCGCAATGACGGTCAGCACGGCGAATGTGGTCAGAAACTTTTTCACGTCTTTATCTCCTGTTTATGCACTTCAAGTTCGTGGGGTGGGATGGCATCCGGCATCGTTAGGTTGCGCCGAATGGCGTGCCCGTTGCGGTCACGCACCGAGGAGACTGGAAATTGAATTGAATATTCCGCGCCGACCGGCTGGTAACGCTTCGTTTTCGATAACGATTTTATGAAACAAAATTGAGGACGCAGTTCGGGAATAAAAAATTGCGGCGCGCGTCTCCGGTTGCGGCGAAGACGCTGCTGGAACTGATGACATCTTTGTGATGTCAGCGCGCGCGGGAATAAATCGTCGCGTACCTCAGTCTCGTCTCCATACGCGTCACATTTGAAATGGGAGACACGACAATGGCAGACCGCGATGACGGAATGAATTGCCGAAAGGTACTCGAATGCATGACCTGGGCGGGAACCGGCGTGCTTTGGACCGTCGCAGGCGGAGTGCCAGCTTCGCTCGGCATCATCGACGGGGCGATGGCTGCGCCGCAGAAAGGATTCACTTTCCTGCAAATCAGCGACAGCCACATGGGCTTCGACAAGCCGGCCAATCCCAACGCAAAAGGAACGCTGGAGGAGGCGATCGGGCGCGTGAAAGCGCTGCCGGCCAAGCCGTCCTTCATGATTTATACCGGCGATATTTCACATCTGTCGAAGCCGTCGGAATTTGATGACGCCGACCGCATCATCTCGCAGGCAGGCCTTGATGTGCATTACGTACCGGGCGAGCACGACCTGCTCGACGAAGACCAGGGCAAGCTTTACCTCGACCGATACGGACGCGGCACCAAGGGCGCAGGCTGGTACAGCTTTGATGCCGACGGCGTTCACTTTATCGGCCTCGTCAACGTCGTGGATCTGAAAGCCGGCGGCCTCGGAAATCTCGGCAACGAACAGCTCGCGTGGCTCGAAGACGATGTCAAAGGCCGCTCGGCGTCGCAGCCGATCGTCGTGTTTGCCCACATTCCGCTTTGGACCGTCTATCCGGACTGGGGCTGGGGCACGCAGGACGGCGCGCAGGCTCTGGGCTACCTGAAAAAATTCGGCTCGGTCACCGTGCTCAATGGCCACATTCATCAGGTCATGCAGAAAGTCGAAGGCAATGTGACGTTTCACACCGCCCGATCGACCGCGTTTCCGCAACCGGTGCCAGGCACAGCGCCTTCACCGGGCCCACTGAAAGTGCCTGACGACAAGCTGCGCAACATGCTCGGCATCGCCAGCGTGACGTTCAAGCAGAATGAGCAGCGTCTCGCCATCATCGACACTCCGCTACAAGGCTGATTTCAAAATGGCTAATTCCAAAATGTTCAAATCGAAATCACTGATAATGAGCGTCGTCGCCGGCATTGCGGTCGCGTTCCTCCTGGCCGCAACGCCGGCTTCGGCCGAGGATGTTGCCGTCAAGATCGGAAACTTCACGTTCGGGCCGCAGGAAGTGAAGGTGAAAGCGGGAACTACCGTCACCTGGACCAATGAAGACGATATCCCGCATACGGTGGTGTCGCCGAACGGTTTCCGGTCCAAGGTGATGGATACCGATGGGACCTATTCGTTCACGTTCACGACGCCGGGAACCTACAAGTACTTTTGCTCCCTGCATCCGCACATGACCGGGACAATCGTCGTGGAGGCGCAAACCGGAAGCGCCACACCCCAATAGTCGCTAACGCGCGTGGAGGAAATGCGTCGTGCCGTCCTGCTTGATGCGATCGAGCAGGTCGACCTCCCAGGAGAGATAGGCATTCATCGCCGCCTCGGTGTCGCTCGATCGCTCATAGGGTTTGAGCCAGACGTCGACGGCATCGTCGGCCATCTGCTCACTGGTTGAGAGCGGAAATCCGGCGGCGGCCCAGGCGGCATTGCCGCCCTTGAGCCAGAACACCGAAGCCTTGGTCAGCGCACGCGCTTCCTCGACGGCGAGGCCCGCCAGCACGCCATCCTCGGAGGTCAGCACCAGCGCGCCGCGCACCTCGATCTTTTTCAGTGCGCGATCGAGCCGCCCGCGGATTGCAAACCATGCGCCGGGAATGTGGCCGCGGCGGTAATGCGGGCTGGTCGAAAGGTCCACGACCGTCACGTCGTCGACCTCGAGAACTTTGCCAGGATCGATGGTGGCATCGGCCGGCGTCGCGCCGAGCACCATTGCTTTTGCCTGACCCAATTCCTTACCTGCTTCCGGCAGGACATAGACATCCTTCCAGCCCATCTGCTTGAGCCAGGATGCGGTCATGAGCGCGCGTGCTTCCCGGTCGTCGCTCAGCACGATGCGGGCGCCCAGCGTGCCGGCATAAATGTCGGTCGCCTGCACCAATTGCCCGCCCGGCGCCGAGATCGCATCCGGAAAATGTCCCGCGGCAAATTCCGCCGGGTCGCGCACGTCGAAAATGTAGGTCGTCCGCGTCGTATCCTTGCGCCAGGCCTCGACCTGGGGGCGGCCAACGCGTTCGACACCGAATTTGCGCGCCACCGTTTCCGCCGCCGATTTCGCCCAGGCCACGCCGGCGCTGGAAAAATCCGGCGCGCGATCTGATTTGCCGCTGTCGCAGGTGAGCCCCGCCAGGTGCCAGCCCATGGTCCCGTTACGCAGCGCCATCACCTTGTTCGGCACGCCGGCATTGATCAGCGATTGAGCGCCAATGATGCTGCGGGTGCGGCCGGCGCAATTGACGACGATCGTCGTGGCAGGCGAGGGCACGATGTCGTGCACGCGCAGCACCAATTCCGCGCCCGGAACGTTGATGCCGGTCGGGATCGAGACGCGCGAATATTCATCGAATGGCCGGCTGTCGAGCACCTTGAGGTTGGTGCCGTCGCGCATCATGGCGGCGAGTTCATTGGCGCTCACGCTCGGCGTGCCGCTGTCGTGCTCGACAAATTCGCCGAAGGCCTTGCTTGGCACGTGGACGCCCGAAAACAGCACAAGGCCTTCGGCGGTCCACGCCGCAACGCCGCCATCGAGATAAGAGATGTCGGTGTAACCGGCGCTGGCCAGGATAGCGGCCGCGCGTTCAACCAGGCCATCATTGTCATCGATCAGCACAATGCGCGTGGTGAGGCGAGGGACGAGCCGCGCAAACCGCAATTCGAGGCGGCTCAACGGCACCGAGCGCGCCCACAGCAGGTGATTTTGCGAGAACGTCAATTCCTCGCGCACATCGATCAGCGCGAGTTCAGCGCCGTCGCCGAGCATGGCCTTGACGGCTAAGGCGGTGAGGGGACGTAAATGGGTTGAACGCGACATATTTTTAGTTGCCCGAGAAGCGCTCTCTCTTCACCTCTCCCCTGTGGGGAGAGGTCGGCGCGCAAAGCGCGCCGGGTGAGGGGGTAAAGGCCTGCTGAGAGTCATTTGCCCCCTCACCCCAACCCTCTCCCCCAAGGGGAGAGGGAGTTCCGCTGCGTTCGTGGCGCCTTTGAACATCAAACTGAAAAACAAACGTCACGTCGCCTGCTGTGCGGTCATCTGCTCGACCTCGCCGGTCTTCAGGTCGATGCGGATGCGATTGATCTTGTCGAGATTGGTACCGGTCACCCGGATGAAGCGGGCGTAGTCGGGATAATCGATCGAGTGAATGGCGCCGTTCTGGTAGATGCCGGCCTTGCCGGGCGTCAGCCGGTATTTCTTCGCGGGCTTGAGCTTGGCGTGCTTGGCGTCCTGTCCGTCATCCTCGCGCTCCCACTCGATCATGTCGGTATGTTTTGTCGCCTGGCCGTAGATGGCCCAGGAGGCGCCATGATCGTGCGGCGGCGAGATGCGCGCCTTGTCATTGATATGGGCGAGCACCTGGAAGCCGAGCTTCGGATCCTCATAAAGGACCTTCAGCCCGCGCGGCTGGTCGTCGCCGCAATAGGCGCTGATGAATTCGGGGTTGGCGAGCAGCCGCTCGAGATCGGTGCGCACCTGTTCGCGGCCGGCAGGGCCGGGATCGCGCGAAAGAGTCGTTCGGCAATCGGCAATGAACTGATCGAGGCTGTAGGCCATGGCGTCCTCCGGCATTCAGGCCGGATATTTTTGCGCAAAGAAGCGCCGAACGCCAGCGGCCTAGGGTGCGCCTTTGATCCGCTCCGCAACCAGCGACGCCATAATCTCTGCGTCATCGCCATTGCCGCGGAGGCCGGCAACCACGCCGGCCTGGTCGATCGCCGGCCGGTTCTGGCTGACTTTCCATTTGCCTTCGATGCGCGCGATCGGGATTTCGATGCCGACGATGCCCTTTAACTGGGCGGCTACGAACGGCTCGGGCGCGTCCGAAACCTGCCATGGCGCAGGGCGAGAACCTTCGTTCTGCACCGTAAGGTCCTCGACTTGCTGCCTGAGCCAGGTCGCGTCGTCGTTCACCTGCGGCCGGCCCCAGGCATGCACCGTTATGTAATTCCACGTCGGCACGACCTTTCCGTGCTCGCGCTTGGTCGGATAGAGCGACGGGCTGATGTACTGCTGGGGCCCCTGGAACACGACAAGGCATTCGGCGACGGCCGCCAGTTCATGGAGTTGCGGATTGGCACGCGCGAGATGAACACGCAGCGTGCCACGCTCCGAACGGCCGGCATCAATCAGGAACGGGACGTGGTTGGCCTGCAAACCGCCCGGACCTGCTGTAATCAGCAAGCCGAGCGATTGCGCGCGGATCAGCGCGTGCTGAACCGCAAGCCGGTCTTCGCGAAAATGCGGCGGCTGGTACATTGCAATGACTCCAGGTTCCTGACCGTTGCGATCACATCACTTTCTTCATGCGGCCCCAGGTCTTGAGCGCCGACCAGATGCGCCGCTCGAGCCGAAACCGGTCGATTGGCGCCGATGACTTGATCGAGTTGATGCGATAGAGACCGACGCCGGTCCACTGGAAGCCGCACTTCTCCAGCACCCGGCGCGAAGCCGGGTTGGTGACGCGCGCTCCGGCCTGCAACGACTCGTGTGTAAGGTCGGTGAAGGCGTAGTCGATCACCGCATGCAGTGCCTCGGTTGCGTAGCCCTTGTTCCAGTAAGGCACGCCGAGCCAGTAGCCGAGCTCGGGCGTCTCGTCGTAGTGGAACATGATCCCGCAGGCGCCGATGATGGTTTTGTCACGCAGCGTGATCAGGAAAGCGGCTTCGCCGTCCTTGCTTGCCCCGCCAATGAATTTTTCTGCATCCGCCTCCCTGTAGGGATGCGGAATACGCGCCGTGTTTTCCGCGATGCGGCGGTCGTTGGCGAGCGCTGCTACCGCTTTAGCGTCCTCGAGGCGTGCTGCGCGCAGCGTCAGCCGCTTCGTCTCGAGGACGGGGATACTGGCTTCGCGGAATCGTCCGGTTGGTATTTCTTCCAGCAGTGTCATGGCACGGGCTCCAGGTTAAAAAGCGAAGAGGGGGAGCCGGTCACCCGTCTCCCCCTCTCAGAGCCCTACGAGGCCCCGCCGGATCGACTGGATGACCGGCGGACCTCGATTTTGTCCACCGTTTTACTCGGCCGCAGCCTCCGTCATCGGTACAACGGACACGTAGGTGCGGCCTTTAGCTTTCGTTGCGAACTGAACCTTTCCATTAACGAGCGCGAACAGCGTGTGATCTTTGCCGGTACCGACATTGCGGCCGGCGTGCCATTTGGTGCCGCGCTGGCGCGCAAGGATATTGCCGGCGAGCACGATCTCGCCGCCGGTCGACTTCAAGCCGAGCCGCCGGCCCGCGGAGTCGCGGCCGTTTCGTGAAGATCCGCCTGCTTTTTTGTGCGCCATAGTGGTCTCTCGAATTCTCTTACTGTGTACACCGATTCCGTGACGGAATCATCTCACTTCTTCTTGCTCTTTGTAGCCGGCTTGGCGGGCTTTTTTGCGGCCCCTTTTGCCGGCTTTTTGGCCTTTGCCTTGGCGGTTTTGGCCTCGGTTGCCGGAGCAGCGTCCGCTTCCGCCTTGGGTTTCGGCTCCCGCTTGGGCCGAGGCGCCGCGGTTTTCGACGGCTTGGCGCCGTCGGTGAGGATCTCGGTGATGCGGATCACCGAAAACTCATGGCGGTAGCCGCGCTTGCGCCGCGAATTCTTGCGGCGGCGCTTCTTGAAGGCGATGACCTTGTCGCCGCGCGTGTGCTGGAGCACCTCGCCGGCAACCGTCGCGCCTGCAACGGTCGGCATGCCGAGTTGCGGCGTGTCACCGCCGACCACCAGCACTTCGCCGAACTCGACGATCTCGCCGGGCTGGCCATTCACCCGGTCGATCCGGATGACGTCCTCGGCGGCAACCCGGTATTGCTTACCGCCGGTTTTAATGACTGCGAACATCGTTCTTCCCTTGTGTTCGTCCCCGGTGCTCGGACTATTCCGGACCGGCTTCTTTCAGTCGGTTTGTTGTGTGTTTTTAAGGGCTTAGAAAGCCCTCGAAAAAGCACGCGGACCCAAAGGCCCGCGCGCCATGCTTATGGCGGGGAATAGTGCGGCCTGTCAAGAAAGGACCCCGAGCACCGTCATGCCCGCGCTCGTCGCGGGCATCCACGTCTTAACCGTGGTGAAAGACGTGGATGGCCGGGACAAGCCCGGCCATGACGAAAAGCTTTCCGCCGCTCAGGTTTCACTTTTTGCGGGCGCTGAATCCGACCAGCTGCCGGCATCGCCGTCGCTGCCGGACTGCACCAGCCGGTAGCCGACGCCCAGTTCGGTCACCAGGATTTTCGGCGAGTCCGGGTGCGGCTCGATTTTCTGGCGCAGCTTGCGCACGAAGATGCGCAGGTAGTGGGTGTCGTGCACGTGGATCGTGCCCCAGACTTCCTTCAACAGGTGCTGGTGGGTGACCACATTGCCCGCGTGTTGCGCCAGGACTTGCAGCAACCGGTATTCCTTCGGCGTCAGGGTCAGGCGCTTGTCGTTGAGCAGTACCGCACGCGCGGCAAGATCGATGGTGAGCGGGCCGGCCTTGACGGTGGGTTCGCCGGAAACGGCGCGCATTTGCCGCCGCAACGCCACCCGAACCCGCGCCAGCAATTCCGCCATGCCGAATGGCTTGACGACATAATCGTCGGCGCCGAGCTCCAGCAGGCGCACTTTCTCCGCTTCGTTCGAGCGCACCGAAAGCACGATGATTGGAACGCTCGACCACGATCGGATTCGCTCGACGACGTTGGAGCCATCCATGTCGGGCAGGCCAAGATCCACGATCATCAGGTCGATCGGCCGCAGCGTTGCCGACTTGAGCGCTTCGGCCCCCGTTCCGGCTTCATGAACGACGAAGCCGTTAAGTTCGAATCCGGTGCGCAGGAACCGGCGGATCTGGATCTCATCGTCGACGACGAGAACAATAGGGGAGGGCTCACTCATCGGCATCGCCTTCCATTTGCGGGACAGCGGCTTGCGTCACCGGCAGTTCGATCGAAACGGTTGTGCCGAGGCTCGGGCCTTCGCTGGCAGCGCTCACCTTTCCGCCGTTCGCGGCGATGAATGCATTTGCGATCCACAGGCCAAGCCCCGAACCGCTCGTGGTCGCGGCGTGGCGTTCGCCGCGTGCGAAGCGATCCCAGATCTTCGTTTTTTCTGCGGTGGTCAACCCGGCGCCTTGATCGGTGACGCTGATGATGAGCCGGCCGTCGCGCGTGTGCGCATCAACCGCAATCTGCGTGCCGGTCGCGGAATATTTCACCGCATTGTCGAAGATCTGTATCAGGGCCTGCTGGACCAGCACCGGATCGACATAAATGAGCGGCAAGTCCGGCGGAAGATCAACTGCGAGACGCCGATCCACGAGACGATGTCGGCAGCGTTCCGTGGCCGAGTTGATGATGTCGGCGGGGTCTGCCCATTCCGTGTGCGGCTTGACGCCGTCGCTGCTGATGCGGGTCGCGTCGAGGAGGTTCTGGATATCGTTATTGAGACGTTCGGCCTCATCGCGCACGTCATTTACGAGTGCCGTGAGTTTCTTTTCATTTCGTAACGCGGGCGCCGCGCCCAGCACGGTTGCCGCGCCCAGGATGGACGCAAGCGGCGTGCGCAATTCGTGACTGACCGACCCGATCAGCGCCTCACGCAGCTGGTCGGTCTGCGCGCGCATGCGCGCTTCGTTGATGGCGTGGGCGACGCCGAGCCGTTCAAGCGTCGCGGTTGCGTCCGCCAGAACCGCATCGACGCGGATGCGCAATTCGTCCGACCGCTCCTTCGATTCGCGGCCAAGATTAATGGCAATAACGCCGAATTCGGGAGCCTTCGGCGACACCGCGCGCACGAGCCAGACTTCCCCGCTCTCGGCCGTCACCATTGCGCCGGCCGTAGTATCGCGGTGGCCCGACGCGACCTCGACCACTTCCGTCAGGACGCGCTCGGGCACCGTGATGCCGGCACGCCGTCCGCTGCTGTTCGATGCTTCGCGCGCGCTCGGGAACAATACGACATTGCGCTGCATGATGCTGGCAAGGTGATCTTCGATGGCCGCATGAATGTCGGAGACATCGAATGCCACCGCGAGCCTGCGTGAAAACGCATAAAGGTCGCGCAGGTCGATCTCGCGTTGGCGTGCCATCTCCAGCTGCCACTTGAGGCGCGTGGCAAGCTGGCTCACGGCTACCGCCACGAAGATGAACAGGATCAGGTCAATGACCTCTTGCGGATCCTTGATGCGGAAGCTGTAAAGCGGCGGATAAAAGAAGAAGGCGGACGCGAGCACGCCGCAAATGGCGGCGACCACCGCCGAAACGACACCCCAGCGTGTTGCCGCGATCACCACTGGAATGAGGAAAACCACGGAACCGTGGGCGAGCCCGACTTCCCAGACCAGGGCGAACAGCAGGGCGGTCAAAATCGCGACCAGCCCGAGCGTCATGAAGACGCCCGGCAATTCCTTGCGGATGTGGTCGAATTTCAGCGCGTTCTGCATCGCTTCGCCGGGCTGAGGCCTAGTCCATTGAAGATAGTGCAATATACGCCCTGTAACCCTTGTCTGTCTTGGCGCGCTTGGTTACATAGCGGCCGTCCATTCGGGGCTTTTCAGGCCCGTTTCGGGCTCCGGAGAGGTGGCTGAGTGGTTGAAAGCACCGCACTCGAAATGCGGCATACTCGCAAGGGTATCGGGGGTTCGAATCCCTCCCTCTCCGCCACAAGCAGCACAATATAGATCAACGATTTCTAGCCGCGCGGCTTTCGCACGTCTTCACGCGCGAGAAACGCGGTGTAGCGCATTCCAGCTTTCGCGATGCGATCCATGCTGGGTGTTGGAATAACGCCGCCAAAGGTGCTCGGTACACCGAAACCCTGGTCATCCGTCATGATGAGCAACACGTTGGGGGCGCCCTTCGGCGGCACGACACGCGGTGTCCAGGCCTTCGACTCCGAAGCCTTCTCCTCGATTGCGCCGCCGAAATTCGGTGGCGGTGGCGGAAGCAACGGAATTCTAGGTCCGCGCAATCACAGCTCTGTGACCGCCGCTAGGCTGCCTGACGCATTAAACAGGGCTCGACTGGGGGGTTAAGTCCGATGGCCGACTATGGTGTTCGTCTTTCGCGCCGGCTGTTCGTTGCCGGTTCGCTTGCTTCTCCGCTGCTCACTGCATTTCCAGGCGCCATCGCGCAGGACCGGCCAGTCGATCCGGCAACGCTGAAGCCCGGAGAATTTCAGTGGCACCCCGAACGTTCGGCGCAAGGACCAGTCGTTATTTTGGTATCGCTCCCCAAACAATGGGCGGTGGTCTATCGCGGCGGGGTGCGTATCGCCTCGACAACGTGCTCGACCGGGCGTCCCGGACACACAACTCCTTCCGGCATTTTCGTTATTCTGCAGAAAGACCAAAATCACCATTCATCACTCTACAATGATGCGTCCATGCCTTTTACGGAGCGACTCACGTGGGGCGGTGTCGCGCTGCATGCCGGCGGTCTTCCGGGCTACCCATCGAGCCACGGCTGCGTGCACCTCCCGCTCGAATTTGCAAAACTTTTGTTCGGCATTACCACGCTCGGCACGCCGGTCATCATTGCGGACGGTGAACCGGCTTATGGCGATATGCAGCACCCCGGTCTGCTGATCCCCGATCATACCGAAGAGATGGCGGTTGATGCCGTCAAGGAAGTGGCCGCCAAGACCGCTCATCCAGTCACGGCAACAACAGAAACGCATCAGGCGTCTTCGTTCGTTATCTCCACGGCGGACCGAAAGCTCATCGCGTTTGTGAATGGCCAGGAAAGTTTTTCGGCGCCGGTCGCTGTCGTGTCGCCTGAAAAGCCATTCGGCACCCACGCCTTCACGCTGACAGGGCCGGCTTCAGATCCACGACATCTCAAGTGGCTCGCGATTGGCTTGCCGTCCGGAACAAATATCGATGAAGCGTCAGCCCTTCTGACATCCGAAACGATGGACAGAATCAACCTGGCTCCCGATATAGCGCGGCGCGTAACAGCGCTGATGCATCCGGGCTCTACTTTGGTGATCACCGACAAGCCGGCGAATCCGGAAACTCGTACAGAGCCCGGATTCACGATTATCACCCACGACGCCTAGGCCATGACATTGTGATGCGCAAAGCGGCTTAGCGTAAGTTCTGGTCGCGCATCAGTTGAAAGCGAATATTCGGATCGGGATCCGTGCCGCGGTATTGGCCCGCCCAGCCGTAGATCGGCGCCTGGATTTGGGAAGTCACTACTCTGGGAGCCGGCGTTCTCTTCCTGGTGGCATTTTCAGCTTGTGCCGGCGCAACCATCAAGATGGCCAAACCGACGGCCACCAAAAGAACTTTTGTTTGACTTGCTGTCATGCAGCACCTCCACGGTGAGCTACCTATAATAACACCGGCCGGCCTGCATTAATTTCATTGCACCACGGACATTCGCCGGCGTGATCGCATCAATCGCTTTGCGTCATCGGTCGTCGGCGACCGCATTCTCAGGAAATTCTGCATAAAAAATGGAGGCCGCCTCAGGCGAGCCTGCATGTATTCCGTGCCATCGGCTGATAACTCCGCCGTCAACAGTGATCGGTGGATGTTCTTTCATTCGCATACGCCGTGAAAATCTATCGAAGCATTCTGCACAGCGGCAGCGCTGGCAACATGCCGCCCCGGTATCCGCAGGGGCGACTCCCTAAACAATTCGCAGGCTTGCGGTGCCTGCCCACGATTAAAAGGTGGCTTATGATTAGTTTCACGAAAATCTTCCGTCTGAGTTTGACGCTGTTGGCGGGATTCCTGATGTTCGCCGTCACCGACGGTGCCTTTGCTAAAAAAGGGAACGATTCCGGCGACCATTCCGGGATGAAGTCCGGCAGTTCCGAACATAAGAACAAAGACAGCGACAAGCACAAGGACAAGGACTCGCATCACAAGGATAAGGACAAAGACAAGTCCAAGGATGCGAATAGAAGGACAAGGGCAAAGACAAAGACAAAGACGCGAACAAAGATAAAGTGCCGGTCATCGTCAACGGCGGCTTCGTTCGCGACAAACTGCCCAACGGCACCGAATACTATCGCCGAGCCACCAAGGATGAGCTGGACCGGGCCGCCAAGGCCAATGGTGGCAGCACGACTGCTTCCGGCAATAGCGGCGGGACTGCTTCCGGCACCGGTGGCGCCGGCACCACAGGCACTGGCGGCACCACGACCTCTGGCAACACGCCTCCGCCTGCGGCTCCGGCCGGCGATAGCGGACCTGTCGTTCGCGACCACCGTCCGGGCGGCAACGCTGACTATCCGGCCCCAGGAACGATCATTCGTGACCATCGCAACGGTGCCGACGGAAAGCCCGTTGTCGTTGTGAGCTCTGGCCCGACCGGTACGGTCACTCGGACTGCGACTGACGCCGATCTGGAGAAAGCCGGCCTCAAGCCAAAGCCGGCTCCGGCCCCGGTCACCGTTCCGATCGGTATCGGCGGTGGCGGCCGCTAACAATCAGGATTGATTGCTTCACGTGATGGGCGGCGGGGGAAACCCCCGTCGCCCATTTTCTGGACATCGATACAAACAAATTGAGTGACCCATGCGCATCAATATTCTGTCGGTCAAATTGGTTGGCATCTTTGCAACGCTTGCCGCTGTACTCGTTTTGCTGCCGGCAATTGATGGCGCCAGCGCGAAGAACCAGGCCCGCGGGAATTCGGGAACGAACACGAGTCATCTACCGGACACCATTCACCCGGTTGTCGCGAAAAATGACCACGGCCATAAACGGCGGCACAGGTTCAGCCGTCTGTTTGACCATCCGGCCTATTGCAATTGCAGTTACGAATCTTGCCCGGAGTGGGTCATTGTCCAGTGCGTCGAATATCAACCACGGCATGTCGCTGCCAGGCGCGAAAAGCCGGTGCCCCGCTGTATCTGTTCAACGGATGATCTGATGGATCCGAGCTACGACTAAATCCGGCGCGCACTAATCCGGCTTGAAACCGCGAAACGCCCAACCGGCCATGAATCCGAACAGCAAAAGAGCAACAGGCGGTCCGATCAAAAGCACCGGTATCGCGAGGATTTCAGCGGGACCCTGGAATCCACCCTGTATTCCGTAAAGGATCAAATAGACGATCCACCCCATGGTCCACGCTGCTGATACCAGCAGCCAGACGCGCCATAACCCGCGCCGCCAATTCAACTGCTTTGCTGCTCGCGCCGTTTCTTCGGCTTCGCGGACATGGAGGCCAAATCGGGGCATTGCGACTGCTCCTAGCCGAATGAAGAGACAAACCCACCTAACGCACGCGCGCAGGCACTGTTCCATCGAAGGCATGCCGTGCCAAGGGGGAGACAAGGAGAAAACAAGAGGAAATTCGCGCGTTTTTCCGTCACCGGCCGGTCATGACCGGGACACCGTCGCTTCACACGCGCTTCGGCGTTCGACCGGAAAAGCAGCCGTGGCAAAAAAGAAGCGGCGGCCTTTTGAGCCGCCGCAGTGTTTTCCAGTATCTGCGAAGCTACTGGAAAAGTTTCATCGAATTGACCAGCGTCTGCAGCACGCCAAGAATGAGCGGGATGCCGACGAAGCCCCATGCCAGCAGGAGCTGGAGCGGGGTGGTGCCTTCTTCTTTTGCTGTTGTCATGTTCGATCCTCCCTTTTACGCCCGAGCGCCGGCGGCGCCGCGCAGATCGGCATCTTTTTCTCTCTGCTTCATGTGGAAGCGGGCGTCGACCGCCTTGACGAGGAAATTGCAGATGAACCCGACCACCAGCAACCCGGCCATGATGTACATGGTCGTGTTATAGGCTTGCGCCTTCGGCACGCCGTGCGTGACGTTGTACTCGCGGATGTAGTTCACGAGCACCGGCCCGAAGATTCCCGCCATCGACCAAGCCGTCAGCAGCAGGCCGTGAATGGCGCCGACATAGCGCGTGCCATACATGTCCCTGAGATAGGCCGGCACCGTCGAGAAGCCGCCGCCGTACATGCTGATGATGATCAGGAACGCGCACACGAAGCCGGTCACGCTGCCGACTGAACCCGTGTAGGGCACGAGGCAGTAGAGCATGAAGCCGAGCACCATGAACACGAAGTAGGTATTGCGCCGTCCGATATAGTCGGACGTGGACGCCCAGAAGAAGCGGCCGCCCATGTTGAACAGGCTCATCAGGCCGACGAAACCCGCCGCCGTCACCGGCGTGATGCGGCCGGGGAACATTTCCTGGCTCATCGCCGAGGCCTGGCCGAGCACGCCGATACCGGCGGTCACGTTCAGGCAGAGCACCCACCAGATCAGCCAGAATTGCGGCGTCTTCAACGCGTCATAGACGAAGACGTCATTATTGCTGATCAGCTTCGTCGCCTGTACCGGCGGCTTGTATCCTTCCGGTTTCCAGTCTGCTGCCGGCACGCGCACGATGATCGCGCCGACCATCATGAAGAAGAAATAAATGGCGCCCAGCACGATGAACGTCGGAGCAACGCCGATATGATGTTGCGTCCGGAAGATGCTCATCAACCAGACCGAAAGCGGCGATGCGATGAACGCTCCGCCGCCGAAGCCCATGATGGCCATTCCTGTTGCCATGCCCGGACGGTCGGGAAACCACTTGATCAAGGTCGACACCGGCGAGATGTAACCGATGCCGAGCGCGATGCCGCCGAGCACGCCGTAGCCGAGATAGACAAGCCAGAGATTATGGATGGAGACGCCGAAGGCGGAGATGAAGAATCCGCCGGCCCAGCACAAGGCCGCGGTGAACATCGCGCGGCGCGGGCCGCCTTCCTCGACCCAGCGGCCGAACACCGCCGAGGAGACCCCGAGAAAGAAAATGGCGATGGAGAATATCCAGCCGAGCTCGGTCAGTTTCCAGTCGTCCGGTGCCGATTGCGTGATGCCGAGAAGCTTCGTCATCGGCAGATTGAACACGCTGAATGCATAGGCTTGCCCGATGCACAGATGCACGCAGAGTGCCGCCGGCGGCACCATCCATCGGCTATATCCTGGTTTCGCGACCGTGTTTTCGCGGTCGAGGAATGACAGTATTGCCATTATTCGTATCCTCCCCTTGGAATTTTGTTTTCTTGTGCGCTCTCAGCCCAGCCGACAGAAGAAAATGAGCGCGCCTTTGCATCAAGCAGGCGAACGCAATCGTTCTATTGCGAACCGCAATCATGGGTCGGCAACGGTGGGCAGGCGGGCAGGGATTTAGGCCGCGGGCAACAATCCGTGCGGCGCGCGAGCGCGCGCTTCCTCGATCAACGAGGCGACGGCCGGCTGGACCGGGTAGCGGTCAGAAACGACGAGGCCGATGGTGTGAGAGACTTCCGGCTCGACAATGGGAATTGCCCGCAAAGTATCGTTCAATTCGACGGTTTCGAGCGCTGAGTTGGGAACGATACTGGCCCAGCGGCCGGCGTGAACATGGGCGATCAGCGCGCTCAGCGAATCGGTTTCCATCAGCGGCGTCAGCTCGACACCGATGCGCCGGAGAATGCTGTCGACGATGCGCCGGCTCTGCATGTCGCGGGCAAGGAGGCACAACGGTGCCTCGCCCGCCTGCGACCACGTGACGCGATCAGCACCGCCAAGCGGCCCGCCGGCGGTCGTGAGCAATAGATATTCCTCGCGGTAAATCGGAATGGCGCTCACTTCGCCGATCGGCTCGTTGCTCAAATAGGTGACGCCGGCCTCAATTTCACGTTGCCGCAGCATGTCCAGAAGGACGGTGGACGTGCGTCCAAGCACGGTAAAGCGGACATTCGGATAGCGGGCTTGCAGCGGGACCGTGATCCTTGCCACCAAAGGCATGGCGGACGGAATGGCACCGATGCGCAAATGCACTTCCGAGCCGTCCTTCAGTCCGAGAAGGTCCTGCCGCATGGCGCGCGCATCACCAACCAGCCGATGCGCCCACATGAGCACGCGTTCACCCTCAGGCGTGAAGCCTTGAAAGCGCGAAGCGCGCTTTACCAAAGGTGTGTTGAGCATCTGCTCAAGGCTCTGGATACCAAGTGACAATGTTGGTTGCGCGACGCCGCAACTTTCGGCGGCTCGGCCGAAATGTTGTTCCCGTGCGAGCGCGATCATGAATTCCAGCTTCTCAAGCATTGTGATTGCTCATGTTGCGATTGCCGAACACCAGTACGGCAATCCTATTCTGACGAAACTCCGAGCGCAAAGGTGTCGAGATAAGGCCGTTTTGCGGCCTGTTTCAGGGGCAGGCGAGTAGCGATGATTTAAAAATGCAATTTCTCGATTTATAAAAATTATTAAGGCGTGTGACGCGACGAAAGTGGCATTGACGAAAAAGCCGGTCACAGTCGCCAATGCTTTCTCGAAAATTATTTCGGCGGGCTGCAATGTTCAGCAGACGTCGGCGATGACGAGACGCAAGTTCGCACAAAGAGATCGAGACGATTCAAATTTCGATCAAAGGGAGGAAATGAAAATGTCACGCAATAAAAATTTTGGGACGGTATCGCGCCGGACTCTGTTGCAGGCCGGCGCCGGCCTTGCCGGCAGCGCGCTGCTGCCATCCGCATTCAGCACGCCGGCTTATGCGGTCGGTGATTTCCCGCCGATCGGCACCTGGCCGGACGGCTCCAATGGCGATACGGTCAATGTCGCCGCCGCAGTGCCGCGCACCGGCACCTACGCAGTGCAGGGCGAGGATGAACTCAAGGGCTGGCAGCTTGCGGTCGAGCACATCAATAGCGGCGATCCGCTGCTCAAGAAGATCGCGCCGAAGGTCACGAAGGGCCTGCTCGGCAAGAAAGTAAATCTGCTGTCCGCCGACTCGGCCGCAAAGCCGAACCAGGCGGTGCAGGAGATCCAGACCTTCATCAACCAGAACAAGATCATCCTGATGACCGGCTCGACCTCTTCGGCGGTCGCGGTCGCGCTCAACAAGTTCGCGCAGCGTGAACACGTGCTTTACGTCACCGGTATTTCGGGTTCGAACGACACCACCGGTAAGGACTGCGTGCGCTACGGCTTCCGCCAGAACTTCTACGGCGAGACCGCCGCGAACGCGATCGGCCCGGTGCTTGTGAAGGCCTACGGCAAGAACAAAAAGGCGGCGTTCATGACGCCCGACTACACCTACGGCCACACCGTGACGAAGTCGGTGAACGAGTACCTGACCAAGAACGGTGGCTGGACGCAGGTGACCAACCAGGTCTCGCCGCTCGGCACGCAGGACTTCAGCCAGTACATCACCAACATCGCCAACTCCGGCGCCGACGTCATCATCAACGTCAACTGGGGCCGCGACGCGGTGCTGTCGGTGCAGCAGTGCAAGCAGTTCGGCGTGACGCCGAAGATGCAGATGGTTATCCCGTATCAGATTCCGTTCCTCGCCAAGGAAGCGGGTCCGGAGCTGATGGAAAACGTCTACGCGGCCACCGACTTCTGGTGGACGCTGCAAGACAAGTATCCGCTGGCCAAGATGTTCGTCGAGGCGTTCGACAAGAAATACGGATACAAGCCGGAATGGGGCGCCAACAACGCCTACATGTCGTTCGCCATCTGGGCGCGCATGGTGTCGCAGGCCGGCTCGTTCTATCCGCCGGAGGTCATCAAGCAGTACGAGAAGGGCGAGAAGTTCGACTCGACCGTCGGTGAGGTCTATTTCCGCAAGGAAGACCACCAGCTCGTCCGCCCGGTGATTATCGTCAAGGGCAAGGCGCCCAAGGCGATGAAGAACAAAGAGGACTACTGGGAAGTCCTCGAGGTCGTGCCGGGCGCGTCGTTGATGCAGAAGCCGGACGCGTTCGGCTGCAACCTGGGCGAATACACCTAAGCGAACAGCGCTCTCTCCGTCGGAGAGATGGAGAGAGCATTTCCCGTTTTCGTCATGGCCGGGCTCGTCCCGGCCATCCACGTCTTTCTTGCTGTAGAGCCGGTCAGACGTGGATGCCCGGCACAAGGCCGGGCATGACGGCAGCGGTTTGACGTCACAAACGTCCAAGGGCGGCAGCGTGATCAACTGGGCCAATTTCATCTCGCAGTGCTTCAATGGGCTGGTGCTCGGCGCCTTGCTCGCGCTGATTTCGTCGGGCCTGACCATCATCTACGGCACGCTCGGCGTCCTGAACCTCGCGCATGGCGCGATGTTCATGCTCGGCGGTTACGCCGGATGGGTAGGCTACACCTACACCGGATCGTTCATCGTTGCGGTGATCGTCGGCTCCGTGTTCGTCGCGATTGTCGGCATCCTGATGGAACGGATCATCATTCGTCACTTCTATATTCGTCCGCATGAGGACCAGCTGCTGGTCACCTTCGGGCTCGGCATCGTCTTCGTCGAGGCGGTGCGTTTCTTCTTCGGCAGCCTGTCGCAAGCGGTGCCGCCGCCGCCGCCGCTCGTTGGCATCATGAATCTCGGCTTCATGTTCTATCCGACCTACCGCATTGCACTGCTCGGCATTGTCGCGGCCGCGCTGCTCGCGCTCTACGTCGTGCTCTACCGCACCCGCATCGGCATGATCGTGCGCGCCGGAATCGAGGACGCGGTGATGGTGGATTCGCTCGGCATCGACGTCTACAGGGTCTTCATGCTGGTGTTCGGCATCGGCGCCATGGCAGCGGGCTTCGCCGGCATCGTCAACGCGCCGGTGGTGTCGATCGCGCCCGACGTTGGCGAGGCGATCCTGGTGCAGACTTTCGTTGTTGTGGTGATCGGCGGCGTCGGCTCGTTTCCCGGCGCCATCATCGGCGGCCTCATCGCCGGCGAGATCATCAGCATCACCTCGATGTTCAACCCCGGCTATGCCTACATCATGCTTTTCGTGGCGATGACGCTCGTACTGGTGCTGCGGCCGTACGGGCTGCTCGGCACGGCCGGCCGAGAATGAGTACGGCATCTCTGATGCTCAGGCAACGTCCCTTTCTCGTCGAGGCCCTGACTGCCGCCGCGCTGATCGCCGCGCCGTTCGTCCTGCCTTATCTCGGATTCACGCCGACCACGATCAACCGCATCCTGGTCTGGGGCGTCTTCGGGCTCGGCTTCGACATCCTGTTCGGCTTCACCGGGCTGCTCTCGTTCGGCCAGTCCGCGTTCTTCGGCACCGGCGGGCATGGTCGCGGCCTATCTGCTCACGGTTGTGAATTTCCCCTACGTGATGCCGTCGTTGCTCGCCGGCACGATCGTTTCGGCCGTCATCGGCTATCTGGTTGGTTTGATCGCGCTGCGGCGCACGGGCATCTACTTCGCCATGATCACCGTGGCGATCGCGGAGGTGTTCTATTTCGTCGAGTTCAATCCACTGTCGGCCTACACGGGAGGCGAGAACGGCCTTCCCGGCGTGCCGTCCCCGTCGCTGTATCTCGGCTTTACAACGATCCGCTTCAACACCGACTGGATGCTCTATGTATTCCTCGCGTTCTGGTATTTCGTCGGTACCGTGATCGCGGTGCGCATCGTGCGTTCCCCGGTTGGGGCCGTGCTGCGCGCGATCCGCGACAATCCGCTGCGCGCTGCCGCGGTCGGACACAACATTCACAGCTACAAGCTGACGGCTTTTGTCATTGCCGCCGCCTACGCCGGATTTGCCGGCGGACTGCTCGGGTTGATGCAAGGCTTCATGCCGCCGGACGCTTTCACGTTCGACACATCCGGACAACTTGTCATGCTGACTGCGATCGGCGGCGCCGGCACGCTGTTCGGGCCCCTGGTGGGAGCAACCGTCTGGCTTTTTCTCCACGACTTCCTGCAAACGACGCTCAATCTTGGCGCGTCCTGGAAGTTGGTCCTCGGCCTGGTGTTCGTGCTGCTCATCTGTTTCCTGCGCCGCGGCCTGATCGGCGGCATCGAGGATCTCTATAATTATGTCGCGGACCGGGGCGCGAAAAAGGCCGAGCCGCCGGCTGACGCTTCCATTGCCGGCCTCACCGCCGAGGAACAGCAGAAAGCCGCGGAGGCCAACCTCGTGCGCGAGCCGGCGGTCGCCGCCATGCCGGCGCGTCACCGCGAAACCGACCGCAAGACTGGCGCGATCTTGCAGGCCAGCGGCCTGACCAAGCGTTACGGCGGCCTCGTCGCCAACAGCGACATCGACTTCACGGTCAACCACGGCGAAGTGCGCGGCATCATTGGGCCGAACGGTGCCGGCAAGACCACGTTCTTCAAGATGCTGACGTGCGAGGTGCCGCCGACGTCCGGCAATATTGTGTTCGAGGGCCGCGACATCACCAACATGAGCGTGACCGACGTGTGTCAGCTCGGGCTGACCAAAAGCTACCAGATCAACCAGCTCTTCAACCGGCTGACCGTGCGCGAGAATTTAACTATCGCGGCGCTCGCGGAACTGCGCGGCAAGTTCAGGCTCGACCTGCTCAAGCGGCCCGACCGCATTCCGGGTCTGACCGAACAGGTCGAGCATACGCTGAAGCTCGTTGACCTGGTCGGACGCGCGGATGCGCCGGTATCGGCGCTCGCCTATGGCGAAAAGCGGCGGCTCGAAGTCGGCCTTGCACTGGCGACGTCGCCCAGTCTCCTTCTGCTTGATGAGCCGCTTGCCGGCATGAGCCCGCGCGAGCGCATCGAAACGGTGGCGCTGCTGAAATCGATCGGCCGGGGCCGCACGATGATCATCATCGATCACGACATGGATTCGCTGTTCGAACTGGTCGAGCGCGTCACGGTTCTGCAAGAGGGCCGGGTGCTGGTCGAGGGCACGCCGGACCAAATCAAGGGCAACGCGAAAGTGCAGGAAGCCTATCTTGGCGGCGTGCACGGCGTGTTGGCGGCCGAATGAGTCTGCTCGAGGTCAAGGGGCTGAATAGCTACTACGGGGACTCGCACATCCTCTTCGACGTCTCGTTGCGCGTGGAGCGCAACGAGGTGGTGGCATTACTCGGTCGCAACGGCGCCGGCAAGAGCACGACCTTGAAGAGCTTGATGGGCGTGGTGACGCCGCGCGCGGGTTCGGTGATGCTCGATGGCGCGGAAATTGCCGGCAAGAAGAGCCATGCCATCGCTCAGGCTGGCATGCAGCTGGTGCACGAGGACCGCCGCATTTTCGGCAGCCTCGACGTCGAGGAAAACCTCGTTCTAGCCGGATTGACCGCGGCGAAGCGCTGGCCGCTGGAGCGCATCTACGACATGTTTCCGCGGCTCAAGGAGCGCCGCGGCAGCCGCGGCACCGATTTGTCGGGCGGCGAGCAACAAATGCTGGCGATCGCACGCGCGCTGGTGCGCGATCCAAAAATCATTCTATTGGACGAGCCGTTCGAGGGCCTGGCGCCGGTGATCGTGCGCGACCTGATGAAGGCATGCCGCGATCTCGCCGCCGCCGGTCAGACCATCGTCCTGGTCGAGCAAAACCTCGCCGCCACGCTGGCGCTGGCGCAACGCGTCTACATCATCAATAACGGTCATATCGCGCACGAAGGGCCGGCGCAGGAAATCAAGATGCAGCCGGAAATCCTGCAGCGTCATCTCGGCGTCTGACGGCAGAACACGCGGGGCGTCTATTCCTTCACCGCGCCGGTCATTGCCGACACATAGTGTTCGACAAAGAAGGCGTAGAGGATGACGAGCGGAAGTGAGCCGATCATCGCGCCCGCCATCAGCGAGCCCCAGCGGTAAATATCACCGTCGACCAGCGCGGTCACGATCGCGACCGGCACGGTCTTGTATTGCGTCGATGAAATAAAGGTGAGGGCGTAGATGAATTCGTTCCAGCACAATGTGAAACAGAAAATGAAAGCCGAGATCAGCCCCGGTATCGACAACGGCAGTACGATGCGAACCAGGATCTGCCAGCGGCTGGCGCCATCGATCAGGGCGCATTCCTCAAGCTCGAACGGGATGGTCTTGAAATAGCCCATCAGCAGCCACGTCGAAAACGGGATGAGAATGGTCGGGTAGGTCAGGATCAGCGCGAACGGCGTGTCGAACAGGCCGTACTGGAACACGACGGTCGAGAGCGGGATGAACAGGATCGACGGCGGCACCAGGTAGGCGAGAAAGATCGCGCCGCCGACCCATTGCGCGCCCTTGTAGCGCAGCCGCACGATCGCGTAGGCCGCGAGCACGCTGGCGATGATCGACAGCGCGGTCGCGCAGACGGCGACCAGCATCGTGTTCCACAGCCAGGTCGGATAGTCGGTCTCGAACAGCAGCTTGTAGATGTGCTTGATCGTTGGATTCCAGGTCCAGAACGGGCTGTAAGTCTCGAGGTCGAGCAGTTGCTCGTCTGGTTTGATCGACGTCAGCCCCATCCAGTAAAACGGAAACAGCAGCACGAATAGAATGATCGACAGGGGCAGATACAGCGTGATGAGCCGGCGCGGCAGCGAATGCAGATAGCTCATGCCCTCGGTTGCGTCGGCAAGCGGCGCCGAACCGGTCAGCACGTCGCGCGCCGTGGCGGCTTTGCCGGCGAGAACGTCAGTCATTGCTTTCGCCCTGTTGCCACTTCCGCCGCTGCAAGCCGAACCACGACACCAGAATGGCGGCGAGCAGGAACGGGATCATCGCGGTCGAAATCGCCGCGCCTTCGCCCAACTGGCCGCCGAGGATCGCCCGCTGATAGGACAGCGTCGCCATCAGGTGCGTGGCGTTGACCGGGCCGCCGCGCGTCATCACCCAGATCAGCTGGAAATCGGTAAACGTGAAAAGCACCGAAAAGGTCATCACCACGGCAATGATCGGCGTGAGCAGCGGATACGTGATGAAGCGGAACCTTTGCCAGGGCGTGGCGCCATCGATGGTCGCCGCTTCATAGAGCGATGGCGACACCGTTTGCAGGCCGGCGAGCAGCGTGATCGCGACGAATGGCACGCCGCGCCAGATATTGGCGAAGATCACCGACCAGCGCGCATTCCAGATGTCACCGAGGAAGTCGATATTGACCGTGATCAGGCCCATTTTCTTGAGTGACCACGAAATGATCGAGAATTGCGGGTCGAACAGCCACCAGAATGCGATGGCCGACAACACCGTCGGCACGATGAACGGCACCAGCACCAGGGCGCGAAGGATTGCCTTGAACGGCAGGTTCTCGTTGAGCAGCAGCGCGAGGTAGAGCCCGACGGCGAATTTTATGGTGCTGGCGACGGTCGTATAGAGAAGGGTGTTGAACACCGAGAGCCAGAACGTCGAGTCGTCCCACAGCCACTCATAATTCTCGAGCCCGACAAATATGCCGGACCGACCGATGCGGGCATCGGTGAAGGACAGCCAGACGCCGAGGCCGAGTGGGTAGGCCAGAAAGAGAATGAGGAAGGCCGCCGCGGGCAGCATGAACCACAGGCTCAACCACTCGCGGTTGGTCTTGAGGCGCTCCCATGCGGTTGCTTCACGCCTGACGCGTTTAATTGCCGTCGATTTCAGCGCGAGGTCGGCCATTTCGTAGCCCGTTAGTCGAAATCTCGAGCGTCATGGCCGGGACCAGCCCGGCCATGACGTTGGAGCAGTTGTCTTAGCGATAGATGCGCTTGAGCTGACGCTCGGCGATTGCGATCGAGCCCTTCACATCTTCGCGGCCCGTGCAGTAGTTGGCGAACATGTCGAGCACGACGAAATCCGCAATCGCGGTCGCCGCCTTCTCGCCGACCGAGCCGAGCCCGCCGGCGGTCAAGGTCCGCTTCGCCGCCTGGCCGAAGACGGTGTTCTTCGGATCGGCGGTCCAGATCGGGTTCTTGTCGTAGGCGTTGAGGCAATGCGTGAGATAGCCCTGCGCCGACTGGATCCACGGATTGAAGTTGTCGGCTTCGAGCATGAACGCCATCAGCGCCTTACAGGCCTGCGGATACTTCGTGTAGGTCATCGCCATGGCCGGATACATCAAGTGAAGCTCGGTCGGCTTGCCGATCGGGCCGACCGGCCAATAGGAGTGGTTCATATCCTCGGCGATCTGTTTTTTGGTCGCGTCTTTCTTGGCCGCGACGTAGATCGAGATGCCGTTGTCGGTCCAGTTGATTTCGCCGGCGAGGAACGCCTTGTTGTTGGAGGCGTCGTTCCAGGATGCGACGCCGGGGATCATCTCGGCGTAGAGCGCCTTGGCATATTCGAGCGCCTTGGCGGTTTCCGGTGAGTTGATGATGACCTTGTCGCTCTTATCGACGGTATTGCCGCCCTGTGACCACAGGCACCAGTGCACCCATCCGTTGCCGTCACCGGAGGCGTGCCCGAGCGCAAATCCGCCCGGCGTGTTGTTCTTCTTCATCGCCTTGGCATATTCGAGGAAGGCGTCGCTCGTCTCCGGGAATTTCGAGAAGCCGGCCTTGTTCGAGGCCTCGATGCGGTAGTTGAGCATGTTGCCCGAGTAACAGATCGGGATAGCGATCCACTTATTGCCGCTCTTGCCGTAAGTGATCGCGCTCGGCACCCAGCCGCCGTACTTCTTGCCGAGATAGTCGGCAACGTCGGTGACGTCGAGGCACTTTTGCGGAAACAAATGCGGCAGTGAATAGAGGCCCCAGAACAGGTCCGGGCCGGTGCCGGTATTGGCGGCGACCGAAGCTTTCGGTTGCACGTCTTCGTATGACTCGCGAGCAATATCGACTTTTACGCCCGTCGCTTTGGTGAAGGCCTCGATCAGCTTGACGAAGGCATCATCTTCCGATTGCACGAAATATTTCCAGCGCAGCATCGAAAGCTTGGCATCCTTTTCGGGCTTCCAGGATGCGTTTTGCGCCCAGGCCTTCGCCCAATCGAGCAAGGCCGGGCCGGTGAGGGCGCTTGCGGCGCCCAAAGCCGTGCCGCCCTGCACCAGAGCACGGCGTGTGAATGTCGTCATTGGTCGTTCCTCCGTTGTGAAATTTATGAGTTGAGTCGTTGTCCGGATGCTTCGTCAAAAAGATGGACGAGCCGCGGATCGGGTTTGAGCCGGATCTTGTCGCCCGGCTTGAATTGGTGTCGTTCGCGGAACACCGCGATGACGTCTTCGCCGCCAAGTTTGGCGACGACCTGCAGTTCGGAACCGGTGGGCTCGATGACCTGCACTTCCGCCTCGGCGCCGTCATCGGCGAGCGAGAAATGCTCCGGTCGCACGCCGTAAACCGCCGGTTGTCCATCGCTGGCGGTGCCGGCTCCCGGCAGCGCGAACTTGACGCCAGCAGGTCCTTCGAAACTGGCGCTGCCGTTATTGCGGATACGGCCTTTGATCATGTTCATCGCGGGCGAGCCGATGAACCCTGCGACGAACATATTGTTTGGCCGATCGTAAAGCTCGAGCGGCGCGCCGATCTGCTCGACCAGCCCGTCATGCATGACGACGATTTTGTCAGCCATGGTCATCGCTTCGATCTGGTCATGGGTGACATAAACGGTAGTGGTCTTGAGACGCTGATGCAGTTCCTTGATTTCCGTGCGCATCTGCACGCGAAGTTTGGCGTCGAGATTCGACAGCGGCTCGTCGAACAGGAAAACTTGCGGGTCGCGCACGATGGCGCGGCCCATGGCAACGCGTTGACGCTGGCCGCCGGAAAGCTGGCGTGGAAAGCGCTCGAGCAATTGCGAAAGGCCGAGAATGTCGGCGGCGCCGCGCACGCGCTCTTCAATTTCGGGTTTCGGAGCACCGCGCAGCTTCATGGAAAACGCCATGTTGGCCGCGACAGTCATGTGCGGGTAAAGCGCGTAGTTCTGGAAGACCATTGCTACGTCGCGTTCTTTCGGTGGCAAATTGTTGACCACACGATCGCCGATGCAAATTTCGCCCGCGGTGATGTTTTCCAAGCCGGCGATCATTCGCAGCAACGTCGACTTGCCGCAGCCTGACGGCCCGACGAGGACGACAAACTCGCCATCGCGGATCGAAATATTCACGCCGTGGATGACGTTGGTCGCGCCAAAGGCTTTCCGCACGTCGCGGATCTCAACCGAAGCCATTCAGTCCTCCCAAGGGTGCCGCAGCACCCTTCGCGCCTTTTTCTTCGGCTTTTCGCCGTTTCGGTGGGTGTCAGCCCCCCAGACACCTGAGCGTGACAAATCATCGGGCTTTCGCCCGTCGAAAAGCAAGCCCGACTTTGGAGTTGGGAGCGGCCCAATAGTGGTGGGCCCGCAGGGGGTTAGAGCGCCAGGCCGCCATCGACGAGGTGCGGCTGACCGGTGATGTAGCTCAATTCATCGGACGCCAGAAACAGGGCGAGTGCAGCGACTTCTTGCGCGGTCCCCAGCCGCGCCATCGGCTGGCGGGCAATAAAGTTCCCACGCACGTCCTTGAGCGGCCGCCCGGTCTCTTTCGCGACGGCCACCACCCGTTCCTCGAAGGACGGGGACACAATGGTGCCGGGACAGATCGCATTGCAGCGGATGCCCTGCGTGATGAAATCGGCGGCGACCGCCTTGGTCAGTCCGATCACTGCCGCCTTCGTCGTGCCGTAGGCGTAGCGCTTCGGCAGTCCTTTGATCGAGGAGACGCCCGACGACATATTGATGATCGAGCCACCGCCATTCTTCAACATGGCGGGCAGGAATGCCTTGATGGTGCGGTGCATGGACTTGACGTTGAGCTCGAAGGAAAAATCCCAGTCTTTGTCCGAGCATTCGAGCACCGTGCCCTGGTGCACATAGCCCGCGACATTGGCGAGCACATCGAGCGCGCCAAACTCCTTTGTGATTGCCTTCGCGAAAGTCTCGACAGCTTTCGTCGAGAGAACATCGAGCTTGGCGCACTTCGCGGCCTTCAGGCCCTTGAGCTTGTCCACCGCGATGTCGGTAGCAATGACCTTCGCGCCCTCTGCGATGAACGCTTCTGCAATAGCGCGGCCAATGCCCTGGCCGGCGGCTGTGACCAGAGCCACCTTGTTCTTCAATCGACCCGTCACTATCACCTCCGTTGTCATTCCGGGTTCGCGCTTACGCGCGTCCCGGAATGATGAGAACCTAGTGATTATCGCGCGGCATACTCTTCTGCGCCACACGGTGATACTTCACGGCCGGCTTGAGCACCATGCCGTCTGCCAGCTGATCGACGATGCCGCGCTGGATCTCCTGCCACGGCGTCTGGCTTTCCGGATAATGATAGCCGCCGTTCTTGAGCAAGGCGGCCTTGCGACGCGACAGCTCTGCTTTTGAAATCAGGATGTCGGCAGTGCCCTTGCCGAGATCGATGCGTACGCGATCGCCGGTCTTGAGCAGCGCAATTCCTCCATTGGCCGCGGCCTCCGGTGTTGCGTTGAGAATCGAAGGCGAGCCGGACGTACCGGACTGCCGGCCATCGCCGATGCACGGCAGGGAGGTAATGCCTTTTTTGATCAGCGCCGCCGGCGGCTGCATGTTCACCACTTCGGCCGAACCGGGATAACCAATCGCACCGGCGCCGCGCATGAATAATAAAGTGTGCTCATCGATTTTCAGCGATGGGTCGTCGATGCGGTGGTGATAATCCTCCGGCCCCTCGAACACCACGGCGCGGCCCTCAAATGCGTTCTTGTCCTTGGGATTGGAGAGAAAGCGCCGCCGAAAGTCGTCCGAGATCACGCTGGTCTTCATGATTGCCGAATCGAACAGATTTCCCTTGAACACCTTGAAGCCGGCCTGCTTCTTCATCGGCGCGCTGTACGGCTTGATGACATCGGCGTCCGCGCTGCGTGCGCGCTTGACATTCTCGCCCATGGTCTTGCCGTTGACCGTCAGCGCATCGGCATGGATGCGCTTGGCTTTCAGGAGTTCGTGCATCACCGCCGGCAAACCGCCGGCGCGATAATATTCTTCGCCGAGGTATTCTCCGGCCGGCTGCATGTTGACAAGCAGGGGCACGTCATAGCCGACCTTCTCCCAGTCCTCGATCGACAACTTCACGCCAACGTGGCGGGCGATTGCGTTGATATGAATTGGCGCATTTGTTGATCCGCCGATTGCTGAATTGGCAACGATTGCGTTCTCGAAGGCCTTGCGCGTCAGGATGTCGGAGGGCTTCAGGTCCTGCTCGACGATTTCGACCGCGCGTACGCCGGTGTCATAGGCAATCTGTCCGCGCTCGCGATAGGGCGCGGGGATGGCAGCGCAACCGGGCAACGACATGCCCAATGCCTCGGCCAATGCGTTCATGGTCGAGGCCGTGCCCATGGTGTTGCAATGACCGATCGACGGCGCTGAGGCCGATGCAATTTCCAGGAATTCCCGATTGTCGATGCGGCCGGCGGCAAGCTCCTCGCGCGCTTTCCAGACCACCGTGCCGGAGCCGGCACGCTCGCCTTTCCACCAGCCATTGAGCATCGGCCCACCGGAAAGAACGATTGCCGGTGTGTTCACCGTTGCCGCCGCCATCAGGCAGGCTGGCGTGGTTTTGTCGCAGCCGGTCATCAGCACGACGCCATCGAGCGGATAGCCGTAAAGCACCTCGACGAGTGAAAGGTAGGCCAGATTGCGGTCGAGGGCGGCGGTTGGACGCTTGCCGGTTTCCTGAATTGGATGGCACGGAAACTCGAATGCGATGCCGCCGGCGGATCGAATCCCCTCGCGCACACGCTTGGCGAGCTCAATATGGTGACGATTGCATGGGGAAAGGTCCGAGCCGGTCTGTGCGATTCCGATGATCGGTTTGCCGGATCGCAGCTCCGCGGGCGTCAGGCCGAAATTGAGGTAGCGCTCGAGATAAAGCGCGGTCATGCCGGGATTTTCGGGATTGTCGAACCAGAGCTGCGACCGCAGGCGGCGAGCGGATTTTCGGGCAACTTTTGCCATGTCGTGTCCAATTGTGAATTTCAACGGCGTATAGATGATCGCAGGAAGTCGTCGTCCGCAAGTAGCTTCGCCCGCGCTCGTCTTCGATGGTGCTGAAACCCACCTAGCCGAATTCCGCAATCGTGTTAATTTCGTGTGCCCACTTGCTCCTCAAGCTTCCGTCGCAGCCTGCGAGATACATTTTATGCCAGATAATTCGGAAGTTCTCGCAGCTCCGCCAAGCGGGGATCAGCATGAATTTGCTCGCTTGCTCCGGGAAGTCGATCTATTCGCCGGTCTTGAGCGAGTCACGCTGGCCAAGCTTGCAGCACATTTGGAGCCTCAGTTTTACGCAGCACCTTCAGTCATTTTTCGTCAAGGTGACGCAGGTGACGCACTTTATGTTGTGGCCAGCGGAACCGTCGGTGTCTACGCAACAGACAAGACCGGTACGGCAGAAAATCTGGTCAGGCTACTCAGCGTGGGCGAGCCGTTTGGCGAGATGGCTTTGCTCAGCAGTATTCCGAGAACCGCTACAATAAAGGTGGAGACCGATTGCGAGGTTTTGCGCCTCAATCGGAGTGCGTTTATCGAACTTGTGCGTGAGCAGCCAAGCGTTGCGCTGGCGATCGCCGCGACGCTCAGCAGACGACTTGCTGACATGTTAAATCGCCCTGCCGGCGCAATTCCGCCCGCTAATGCAAAGCGAAAAAGGACGCCGCACGCCTCCGGTCAAATCGCCAATTCGGCAAAGGCCGCCGAGACCGGCGTTTCTGCAGCAATCGGATGGTTGCGCCCGTTCGTTGGACGCGTTGGAATCGCAATTGGGGCCGCCATTATAATTTTTGCGCTCGGCTGGGTTGTTCCACCGCCGCGCGGGCTCAACCTAACAGCGTGGCATAGCCTTGTTGCCTTGCTCGCGATATTGCCCGCGCTGGTGCTGGATGCGATTCTCGAAGGCGCGCTCGGATTGTTGCTCGCTTGCGCGTGGGTACTGACCGGTTCGGCAAGTGCGACCGACGCTCTCTCAGGATTTGCCAGCCCAAGCTGGGTGCTCGTCGTCTCAGTGTTGATTATCGGCGCGGCGATTGCGCAAACCGGCATTCTGTACCGGCTGTCGCTCGAAACCATCACGCGCATGCGAGGCGGATTTATCGGTGAGGCAACGGCCCTGGCCTGTGCGGGACAGCTGCTGGGCCCCGCCGTGCCGAACGCAACAAGCCGCGTCATCATTATCGCGCCGATGCTGCGCGAATTGATCGAAGCCATGGGCTATACGCCGAAATCAAAAGGGGCAGTGGGCCTTGCCATGGCAGCGCTGATCGGCTTCGGCCAGATGGCCGCCACCACCCTGACCAGCGGCACGACGTCGGTCCTGGTTGCTGCGATTCTACCGGCGCAGGTGCGCGGTGACATCAATTGGATTACGTGGACGATCTACGGCGCCCCGTTCAACATCATCATGTTCGCCGGCCTTCTCGGAACGATCCTGTGGTACTACCGGCCCGCCGCGGAGGCGCGCCCGCCGTCGAGTGAGCGTGCAAAATTGCTCGCGTTGCAACGAGCCTTGCTCGGACCGATGTCGCGGGATGAAAAAATTGCACTGTGGGTAGCGATCGCGCTGCTGGCCGGATTTATCACGCAGCCATTGCACCATGTCGATCCGGGTTGGGTGGCCGCTCTTGCGGTGGGCGTACTGTCGGCTGCGCGCGTTGTTACGGTCAGCACATTGCGCGCCGTCAATTGGAATTTCGCGTTGCTGTTTGGAGCCCTTATAAGCCTCGCCACGGTATTCAGTCACACCGGGCTCGATCATTGGGTCGCGGACAACGTTGCCGGCGTAATGGGCGATTTGTCCTCATCACGTGTCACTTTTGTTGTCGCATTGGCCCTATTCTGTTTTGCCGTAAGCTTTATTGTGCGTTGGCAGGCCGCCGCTCCGCTCGTGACCATTGCGCTCGCGCCGGTAGCGAGTGCGGCCGGAATTCATCCGTTTATCGTCGGATTGATTTCAGTCGTCGCCTGCAACCCGTTCTTCATACCGTATCAAAGCACGACCTACCTTGCGCTTACCGCCGGTACCGGCGGAGCGCTGTACACCCATGCCCAGGCCTTACCAACGGCCATCGCCTATGCTTTTTGGACCGTCGTCGCGGCTGCGCTCAGTGTTCCGGTGTGGCGACTCTTAGGCCTCATGTAGATGACAAGAGGAGCGCTACTTGGAGTCCAGAACGAAGACGCCGTTCCAATCTGCGGGTGGCGGAGCTTGTTCGAACGCCCGGATGCGCTCGTCGTAAAGATCGAACAGGTAGTCGAGCCCAAAGCCGTTCGAGACCTTGCGGCACCGCGCAATTGTGTCTGCGGCGCCGGCAAAGTCACGTTGCCGGAACTGCGCCAGCATCGCGTCGACATCGTGGTGCAACTGGCCAAACCGCTCGCTGCCGGCGACATCGGCGCGGCCGAGAACCGTGTAGACGGATTCCGGCTCGGTTTTTCCCTTCACGGTGATGCAGTCGAGCTCCAGCACGGCAAACTTGTCGCGCAGGCTGGTCGCGGTTTTCGAGCCGACAATGATGGGGACGCCATAATTCTTTGACTGTCCTTCCAGCCGCGACGCGAGATTGACCGGATCCCCCAGCACCGAATAGTTGAAGCGCAAGTCGGAGCCCATGTTTCCGACGACGCATTTCCCGGTATTGATGCCGACGCCGACATTGAGCGGGATAAAGCGCTGGCCGGTTTCCTTCGCCTGCTGCTCGCGTTGCCGGTTGAGTGTCTCGACGCGCTGGAGCATTTCGAGCGCAGCCTCGCAGGCATTGACCTCGTGCTGGGCGTCGTTCAGCGGCGCGTTCCAGAACGCCATGATCGCGTCGCCCATGTATTTGTCGATCGTGCCGTTGTGCTCGATGATGGCGTTGGTCAGCGGCGTCAGGAAGCTGTTCATCAGCGAGGTCAGCCCCTGCGGGTCGTTCTTGTAGAGCTCGGAGATCGTGGTGAAGCCGCGCACGTCGCTGAAGAGAATGCTCATCTCGCGCTCTTCGCCGCCGAGCACCAGCTTCTCCGGTGAGTTGGCCAGCTGCTCGACCAGGTCAGGCGACAGATATTGGCCGAAGGCGGAGCGGATGCGGCGGCGTTGCGCCTGCTCGCTCATGTAATTGCTGAAAACCAATGTCAGATAGACAAGTGCGCTCGATATCAGCGGAAAGGTGAAGTCAAACAGTAACCGGTCGTGCACGTAGAAGTACCAGGAGGCGCCAGCGGTCAGGGCCATGATGGCTGCGCCGAACATCAGCAGATAGACAGGGCTCAATATCGGCGTCAGCCAGATGATGGCCACGCCGAGCAATAGCGCTGCGCACAATTCCACACCGACAGCATAATTGGGCGCCGACAGCACCGATTGCGTGAGCACGCTTTCCAACACCTGCGCATGCACTTCAACGCCCGGCATGACCGGATCAATCGGCGTTGTCTTGGAATCGAGCAGCCCGACCGCCGACGTTCCGACCAGCACAAGGCGGCGCGCGACGCGGTCCGCCGGCACCTTTCCTTCAAGGATATCCGCGGCGGATACGTAGCGCGTGAGATCATGCGGCGCGAAATGAATCCACAGCTGGCCGTTGCGGTCGGTTGGAATCACGAAGCCGGGCACGGCCGCGCTTTGCACGCCCGCGTTATCGGAACGGATGAGCACGGTGCTGCTTCCACTGACTACCCGCAGCATTTCGAGCGTGAGCGACGGCATGATCGTGCCCTGCGCCTGCATTACGATCGGCACGCGCCGCACAATGCCGTCGCGTTCGGCGCGGATGGTGAACAGGCCGCGCCCGCTGCCTGCCTGCTCGAGGACGGGCACGTTGCGGAGCAGGCCGGGGAAGTTCAGAAGAAAGGGCCGTGCATCCCCGCCCATGGTCGCAACGCCAACGGACGGCTTGGCGCCCTCGGGTTGGGCGACCGCGAAAGGCAGACCGGATTCGCCAAGCACGACATGCGAATTGCGCAGTGCGTCGGCAAAGACCGCATCGTTACTCGGCAAGGCCCGTAGTTTCAATTTCGTCGCATCGTCGAGATCGCGGAAAACATCGGCGGCGACGCCGGGCGACATCCTGTCCGGCTCGGCGAACACGATATCGAACGCGATCACGAGCGCGCCCATTTGCGTCAGGCGGTTGATGAGATCGGCAATGCGCGTTCGCGGCCAGGGCCACTGGCCGACCGTCCGCAGGCTCTTCTCGTCGATATCGACGATCACGACCGGCCGTTGCGTCGCGTCGCGCGGTTGCAGCACCTGGAACAGGTCGAAGACGCGGACCCGAAGTTCCTGGAGCGGCAGCGGATCGGCGATCCGCAGTGCGGCGAGCGCGATAAGCAAAATAAGGGCAAGTGCGCGCGCAAGCCCGAATTTCTGCGCCGTGCGCGAAAGCCATGTCATCGGTGATCGTCCATCAGCAGGCGAGGCGGCGAGCTCGTCATTTTTCCCGGAACGCCCGCATGAATTGATCCTGCAAGGGCTTGGTCAGATAGGACATGACCGAACGCTCGCCGGTCTGGACGAAGGCTTCGACCGGCATGCCCGGAATGAGTTTCACATCGCCGAGCCGGGCGATTTCACTTTTCGTCATGGCAATGCGGGTGGTGTAATAGCTTTGACCCGTGCGCTGGTCCGTCGTGGTGTCGGCCGATACGCGCGTGATGGTGCCGTTGATTTCCGGCGTCGTGCGCAGGTTGAAGGCGGAAAAACGCAATACGGCCGACTGGCCGATCTGGATCTGGTCGATGTCGTGCGGGCTGACTTTCGCCTCAACCAGCAGATTGTCGCTGTCGGGAACGATCAACATGATGGTATCGCCGGCCGGAACCACGCCGCCGACGGTGTGCACCTTTGACTCCAGCACGGTGCCGGCCTGTGGGGCGCGCAGGTCGATACGCTTGAGCTGGTCTTCGGCCGCAACCTTGCGCTCGACAAATTCGCCGAACTTGGCGTCGACCTCGCGCATGTCCTTGGCGACCTCGCTGCTCAGATCCTGATCGATCTGGATGACCTGGAGTTCGGTCTCGATGACCTTGCCCTTGGCCTGGGCGACGGATGCGACCAGTTGCCCGCGTTCGCCCTCGAGCCGCGCGCCATCGCGCTCAAGCGCGGTCAGCCGCGTGATCTGCACCAGGTTGTTTTTCCATAGCTCGCGCACGCCCTCGAGCTCCTTGCCGATCAGAGCGATCTCGCGCGCTTTTGCGTCCTGCTGGGCGGTGAGCCCCTTGATCTCGTCCTGCAGCTGCGTAATCCGCTGTTTCAGCTGTGCTTTCTGGCCCAGGCGGGCCGAGCGGCGCAGCTCGAACAGCTTGCGCTCATTGGCTACGGCAACGGCGACAGACGACTCGCCGACGCGGGCAAGCAACTCCTTCGGGAAGGTGACGGTCTCCGCGCCATCACGTTCGGCTTCGAGCCGCGCCTTGCGCGCCCCGAGCTCATCGAGCCCCTTGGTGACGATGGCGAGATTGGCGCGGGTGACGGTATCGTCGAGCTGTACGAGAATATCGCCTGCCTTCACGCGATCGCCGTCCTGCACATTGAGCTTGCCGACAACGCCGCCGGTCGGGTGTTGTATTTTCTTGACGTTGGAATCGACGACGACGGAGCCTTGCGAAATGAGCGCGCCGGCGATTTGGGTGGTCGATGCCCAGCCGCCGACTCCGCCGGCGAGCAACAGCACAATCAGTCCGCCGGCCAGCAGGTGGCGATGAATCGATTCGCGCGAACTTCCGGACGGGGCAGCGGGTCGCAATCGTTCGACCCATGCGACGAAACGCTCGCTCATGTTCGAAATGCCCGAGCATTGTCATGCGCCGGCACTCCCGCTGTCAGGCACAATCTTGAGCGGCCTAGGGATGGCGAGTGGCCGTTGCAGGACCTTCGACAAGACTTCGTCTTTCGGGCCGATGGCCTGCGCTCTGCCCTGGCTCATCATCAGAAGCCGGTCGACTCCCGCAATGGCGCTCGGGCGATGCGCGACGACGACGATGATGCCTTTGCGCTCCCGCACACCGAGAATTGCGCGCGTCAATGCTTCCTCGCCCTCCGAATCCAGGTTCGAATTCGGTTCATCAAGAACGACCAGGAAAGGGTCGCGATAGACCGCGCGTGCAAGCGCGATGCGCTGCGCCTGGCCGGCCGACAGGGCAGAGCCCTGCTCACCGATCTGGGTATCGTAGCCCGACGGCAGGCGGACAATCATGTCATGCACGCCGACTGCCTTGGCGGCGGCAATCACGGCTTCGTTGTCGGGCTCGGGCTCGAAGCGGGCAATGTTCTGCGCCACTGTTCCCGCCAGCAGCTCCACGTCCTGCGGCAGGTAGCCGATATGACGGCCGAGATCATCCGGCGCCCATTGGTCGAGCGCAGCGCCATCAAGCCGTACTTTGCCGCGCACCGGCTGCCAGACACCGACGAGCAGGCGCGCGAGCGACGATTTGCCGGAGCCGCTGGGACCGATGACACCGAGGCCCTGTCCGGCCTCCAGCTCGAACGCGATATCCTGTGCGACAATCTTTGGAACGCCGGGGGGTGAAGCGCTGACGCCTTCGACCGTGAGACGATGGACCGGCGGCTGGAGCTGCATCGGCGCCGCCGTCGCAGGCATGACTTTCAGAAGATTGTTCAGGCGGTGCCAGCTTTGTCGTGCGCCGACGAACCCCTTCCAATTTGCGATCGCGAGATCGACCGGCGCCAGCGCACGCGCGCTGAGGATCGACCCCGCAATGATGATGCCGGCGCTGGCTTCCTGATTGATCACGAGGTAGGCGCCCACGGCGAGGACGACGGATTGAAGCATCATGCGCAGGACTTTGGAAACCGCACCGAGGCCGCCGCCGAGATCGCTCGCCTCCTGCTGGCTGCGCATATATTGCCGGTTGGCATCGGACCAGCGCGCCGCGATGCGGCCAGCCATGCCCATTGAGATGAGCGCCTCGGCATTGCGCCGGCTGGCTTCCGCGAGGCCATTGCGCGCGATTGCCGCTTCGGTCGCCGCCTTGGTCGGCGCGCGCATCAGGATCTCGGTGAACAATGTCAGTACAATCAGGATAATGGCCCCGGCCAGCGCGGTGAAGCCAATGAGCGGATGAAAGGCGAAGCAGATCGCGAGGTACAGCGGGATCCACGGCAGATCGAACAGCGCGATGGGGCCAAGGCCGGAGAGATATGAGCGGAGCGCGTCGAGATCGCGCAGCGGCTGCGTGCCGTCAGTGCGCGCGCCGATCCGCAAGGGGGCGCGCATCAACGTGTCATACACGCGCCCGCTGAGCGTTTCGTCAAGTTCGCCGCCGATGCGCACAAGGATCCGTCCGCGGATGGCGTCGAGGATACCGAGGGCGGTGAACAAGCCCCCGGCCAGAACGAGCAGGCCAACCAGTGTCGGCATGCTTCGGCTCGGCAGCACGCGGTCGTAGATCTCCAGCATGAACATTGCGCCGGTGAGCATCAGGACATTGCTCATGCCGCTGATCAGCGCGGTGCCATAGAAAGCACCCCGGCACGCGGCGAGCGCTTCCGCAAGTTCCGAACGAGCCGGGCGGTTTCGATCCAACTGCTGCATCAACCAGATACCTGACGACAATCAATGGCTGCAAAGCTGCTGCAGGCCCGCACTGTTGCCGATATTCAGTCCCCTGATTGTTAATTATGCCACAGAGGGCGGAATTTGTCGCCAAGGCGCAAGGACAGCGTTAATGCTGATTCTACGCCCGGCACACCGGTTTTCAGTGCATGGCCAAGGTGATTGTGGCCAAGGGAACTAGACCAGGCCGCGCGTAACAACGTCACGTGTGATGGAGAATATCCGAACCGGCCAGGTTGACGTTCACCCCGGCGAGATGGACTTCCATGCTCACGGTGTTCGCCGTGTTGGTCGTATTCACGTAGACGATCGTCTGGTTGTTCGCGCTGTCTACAAACCAGCTGATGCTGTGCGCATCGACCAAACCGGCCGCGGCAACCGCATTGGCCTGCACCTGGGTCGCGCCGGCAATGGCCGTAAAATCGAGATGGTCGGATCCGTGCGTGAAATTGTTGACCGTGTCGAAATGGCCGGCGCCCGACGTCGAATCCGTGGTGGCCTTGAAGACGAAAGTATCGTTGCCGCTGCCGCCATTCATGATGTCGGCGCCGGTATTGCCGATGAAGACGTCGTTGCCACCGTTGCCGTTCATCGTCGAGCCGCCGGCCTTGGCAATGAAGATGTCATTGCCAGCCGTCCCGTTCAGCGTGGTGCCGGAAACGTCCGTGACTGTCACGTGGGCGGTTGACGTGACGGCACCGCCGTCGGACAGCGTGTAGTCGAATGAGCCGCCGCTGGTGCCGCCGCTATCGGTGAAGGTCGCCGCTCCCGCGATGTGGCCTGCCGTTCCGCTGTTTTGGTTGCTCACATTCGTGACGCTGAGCTGAGCCAGCGTATTGTCGGGATCTGTGTCGTTGGCGATCAGCGCTGAATCCGGAATCTGGAACAGGTTGCCGTTGCCGAAATTGGTGATGACATTGTCGGCCGTTGCGGTGGGCGCGTCGTCGATCGCCGTCACATGGATGGTCGTCGTCGCCAGGTTGCTGTCGGCCAGCCCGTCGTTCACCGTCACTGTCAGGGCGCGATCCGAGACATCCGGATTGTCGCTGGTGTTGCTGAAGATGATGTGGCTCAGCGCCGTCTGGTAATCGGCCAGGCTCGCGGTTCCGGTCAAAGTGAGCACACCGGTCAACGCATTGTAGCTCGAGGCACTGATGCCGCCCGGCAGGGATCCGGTCACCGACAGCAGGTCGTTGGCATGGTGGTTTGTCACCGTGACCGATGCTGAATGGATCACGGCGCCGTTGTCGACATCGGTGATCTGCGTGAACACGCCGACCGCGCTGTTCTCGGTGTAGTTCACCGACTGCGTCGGCGCCGCCGCGGTCGAGTACGCAATCTTGAAATTATCGACGTAGACAATATCGCCGTCGTCGACATCGTCACCGACCGAGAACTGGATCATTGTGTGCGCGGAGATGTAAGGCGTCAGGTCGAAGGTGAAGGTCTGATATGCGCCATCGACGAAACTGCCGTTTCCGGTCGTGCCGATCTGGCCGATCTGCGTGAAATTCACGCCGTCAGTCGACGCCAGCACGAAGAACTTATCGTTCGTTTCTCCGTTGGGGATGTCCCGGCGATAATCGAATGTCAACGTTGCCGCCGTCGCGCCGGTGAGGTTTACGGTGCGCGTCAGCAAATCGGGAACGCCGGTTTCGTCATCCAGATCGGTGAGCTTGATCTGGAAATTGCCCGCGGCGGTTGATGGGTCATGCGCAACCTGGAACTCGCCGGCAATCGCGCTGCCGTTGATTGCGTTGAAATCGTCGTTCTGCTCGACCCAGGCGCCGTAGTCGCGCGTGTTGAATTGGTCGAGAACGAAAGCGCCGTTATATTTCACCACCGGGGCGTCATTGCTGCCTGTAATCGTGATGGTGACAGGTTGCGTTGAAAGCTGATTGAGGTTGTCTTTGACCGTCACATTGTAGGTAACGGTCAACGTGTCGCCGTCGGCGAGGAAGTCGAAAGTCTTGTCGGCTGCCTTATAGGTAAATCCAATAGACCCGGTGCCGCTGCCAAAGCTGTCGGTCTCGCTGAGCAACAATGTGCTCGCGGCGGTCAGGGCGCTGATCTGGGTATTGGTCAGCGAATGGCCTACCCAGTTGAAGGTCGGCGCGCCTTGGCTGAGCGTGTGCGTATCGGACAAGTCAACGTCGGTAAATGACAGCGTCCCGGAAGTCTGGTCGAGGGTGGAATCATTGGTGTCGAGAACGCGCTCGGTAATGTTGTGCGGGCCTGACGCATCCACTGCCAACACCGGCTTGTCCTCGGCGCCGTGCACCGTAACGGTGACATCCTGGCTCTTGGTGCCGCCGTTGCCGTCGTCGACCTGCACCGTGTAGGTCAGGACTACCTGATCACTGGCGCCCAGGAAGTCGATCGCGCTGTCGGCGATGTCATAGTGCCAACCGATTGTGCCATTACCGGTGACGCTCGAGTGCGTTGCCGCATCGAGCGTGAAGGCGTTCACCAGCGCATCGTGTTGGGCCGCCGTCAGCGTGTAGCCATTTGCCAGTGTCGCCGTCACTACGGTGTTGGTGATCGAGCGTGTCTCGGCATCGGAAAGGTCGACATCGGTGAAGGTCACCGCGCCGGACTGATGATGGGTTTCGGCGTTCTCTAGGAGTGAGCCGTCCGCATCCTCAGTCACCGAACCGGACTGGGCTCCAGAAGTAATGACTGGCTTGTCCTCGGTGCCGTGCACAGTGACGGAGACATCCTGAGTCTTGATGCCGCCATTGCCGTCGTCGACCTGCACCGTGTAGGTCAGTGTCACGACGTCGTTGGCGCCGAGGAAATCGATAGCGCTGTCGGCCAGATCGTAGTGCCAGGCGATTGAGCCGCCGCCATCGGTCGTCGAATGTGATGCGGCGCCAATCGTGAAGGCATTCACCAGCGCATCGTGCTGGGCGGATGTCAGCGCGTAGGCGTGCGCCAGCGTCGCCGAGACTTGCGTATTGGCGATCGAGCTCGTCTCGAGGTCGGAGAGGTCGACGTCGGTGAAGGTGACTGCGCCGGACTGATGGTGGGTCTCGTTGTTTTCAAGGAGGGCGCCGTCCGCGTCTTCGGTCACCAGTCCCGATTGTGCGCCGGACGTGATCACCGGCTTGTCCTCGGTGCCGTGCACAGTGACGGTGACATCCTGGCTCTTGATGCCGCCGTGACCGTCATCAACCTGCACCGTATAGGTCAATGTCACGACGTCGTTGGCGCCGAGGAAATCGATAGCGCTGTCGGCCAGATCGTAGTGCCAGGCGATTGAGCCGCCGCCATCGGTCGTCGAATGTGACGCGGAGCCGATCGTGAAGGCATTCACCAGCGCATCGTGTTGGGCGGACGTCAGCGCGTAGCTGTGCGCCAGCGTCGCCGAGACTTGCGTATTGGCGATCGAGCTCGTCTCGAGGTCGGAGAGGTCGACGTCGGTGAAGGTGACTGCGCCGGATTGATGGTGGGTCTCGTTGTTTTCAAGGAGAGCGCCGTCCGCGTCCTCGGTCACCGAACCGGACTGAGCGCCCGAGAAATGACTGGCTTGTCCTCGGTGCCGTGCACAGTGACGGTGACATCCTGGCTCTTGATGCCGCCATTGCCGTCGTCGACCTGCACCGTGAAGGTCAGCGTTACGACGTCGTTGGCGCCGAGGAAGTCGATAGCGCTGTCGGCCAGGTCGTAATGCCAGGCAATGGCGCCAGTGCCATCCGTTGTTGAATGTGTGGCCGCATCGATCGTGAAGGCATCCACCAGCGCGTCGGTCTGGGCCTGTGTCAGCGCGTAGCTGTGCGCCAGCGTCGCCGAGACTTGCGTATTGGCGATCGAGCTCGTCTCGAGGTCGGAGAGGTCGACGTCGGTGAAGGTGACTGCGCCGGATTGATGGTGGGTCTCGTTGTTTTCAAGGAGAGCGCCGTCCGCGTCCTCGGTCACCGAACCGGACTGAGCGCCCGAGGTAATGACTGGCTTGTCCTCGGTGCCGTGCACAGTGACGGTGACATCCTGGCTCTTAATGCCGCCATTGCCGTCGTCGACCTGCACCGTGAAGGTCAGCGTTACGACGTCGTCGGCGCCCAGGAAGTCGATTGCGCTGTCGGCAAGGTCGTAGTGCCAGGCGATTGAGCCGCCGCCATCGGTCGTCGAATGTGACGCGGAGCCGATTGTGAAGGCATTTACCAGCGCATCGTGCTGGGCCGATGTCAGTATGTAGCCGTTCGACATCGTCGCCGACACTTGCGTGTTGGCAATAGAGCTTGCTTCCAGGTCGGACAAATCGACGTCGGTGAAGGTCACGGCGCCGGTTTGATGGTGAGTCTCGGTGTTCTCGTTCGCCGCGCCGTCCGCGTCCTCGGTCACCAGTCCGGACTGCGGGCCCGAGACAATGACTGGCTTGTCCTCGGTGCCGTGCACCGTGATGGTGACGTTTTGGGTATCGGTGCCGCCATGACCGTCGGCAACCTGCACCGTAAAGGTCAATGTCACGACATCGTGGGCGCCGAGGAAGTCGATGGCGCTGTCGGCCAGATCGTAATGCCAGGCAATAGCGCCGGTGCCATCGGTCGTCGAATGCGATGCGGCGCCGATTGTGAAGGCATTCACCAGCGCATCGTGTTGGGCAGACGTCAGCGCGTAGCCGTTGGACAATGTTGCCGACAGCTGCTTGCTCGTGATCGAACTTGTCTCGACATCGGTGAGGTCGACGTCAGTGAAGTTGATCGTACCGGATTGATGATGGGTCTCGGCGTTCTCGTTCGCCGCGCCATCCGTGTCCTCGGTCACCAGGCCCGACTGTACAGCTGGCGTGATCACCGGCTTGTCCTCGCTGCCGGTGATCGTAATCGTGACGGGCTGGGTCGACGTTGCGCCGAAATTGTCGGTGACCGTCACGTTGTAGGTAACAGTCAACGTCTCGCCTTCAGCGAGGAAGTCGAAATTCTTGTCGGCAGCACCGAACGTAAAGTCGACCGAGCCCAGGACGGCATGAGTGCTGTCGTGCAGCGTCAGCGAAAGCGCGGTTGCAAGCGTGGAAGAGAGTCCGCTCGGCAGTGAGGCGCCGCCCGACCACGTCGCTGAAACCAGGCTGCTGCTGACCGTGTGGGTATCGGTGAGGTCGACATCGGAAAAGTGCAGCGTGCCGGGCGCGGTCTGATCAAGCGTCGAGTCATTCTTGTCGTTCGGAAGTTCGGCGGCCGTGTGCGGGCCCGACAGATCCGGAACGAGCTTCGGCCCATCCTCAGTCCCGAATACGGTGATAATTGCTTGTTCCGTGGCGCCGCCGGCGATCGTCACATTGTATGTAACGATCAGCGTCTCTCCGGCCGCGAGGAAGTCGACCACCTGGTCGGGAATGTGAAAGGTGAAGTCGTTTGGGCCCGCACCGGTAAACGTCAGGGTGCTCACTGCAGCGAGATTGCTCTGGTCACCCGGGGTCAGCGGGCCACCCGACCATACAAAGCTCGGCGTCCCTGCGGAGATGCCGGGGCCGCTCAGCGTGCCGGTCGTGCTATCGGGCGTCGGATCCCCGGTGTGGTTCTGGAGTTCGACCACCAGGCCCGGCGCAGGCGGCGGCGGAGGCGGCGGAGGCGGTAACACCTGCGGCGGATCCGGAACGTTGTTCTGCTGAGTTGTTCCCCCTCCAGGCGGAGGGGTGAAATTCGGCGGCGGCGTATTGTTGATAATGAAATTGATGTTTTGCGGAGGCGGTATGAATTCGGGTGGCGGAGGCGTGCTTGATCCCCCGGCTCCATTGCCCGTGGGTCCTTGCCCCTGCTGGAGTCCTACCGAAAAAGTGTGAAGCGCTTCCTGCTGCGCAGCCTGGTACTGCGCCATCTGCGCAATGGAATTCGTGACGCTGTCCACGCTGACCGAAGACCCGGAAGTGCGAATGACGATGGTTTCGCCAGGATCGTCCATCAATTTGAGAAATTCCGGCTGTGTTGCCGTCGCTTTGACAAGCAATTCGACAATGCCGAATTGCCCAAGATCCTTGGACGTGATGTGGCCGTCGTCGAGGAACGCGATTTCGGAGGGCCCAGCCTGGGCCTCTTCGAAGGCTGCGAAGAACAATGAAACAAGCGACAGCATGCCCATCCCGCCACCATTGCGGCGGGCGCGGATGCTTGCAAAAGGCGTTTGAATGCAGAGACGGCCGGCTTCGGCCATTTTCCCTGCGATGAATGTAAACGTGCCGCGGCTGATATCGAACAGGGCCGGCGTTTTATCGCCGGCGTAATCGTTCACCGCCATGCGGGCGTTGTCGGACAATGTAAAAGCAGTCCCGTCAGCAAAGCGAATGCTGAGCCGGCCGCCGGCCGACGTCTCGATGACGTCGCTTTGTCCGACAAGATCGCCAATGCTGAGCTGAGCCGGGGAAGCACCCGACCGCGAAACGGTGCACGAGCCTACGAGCGTCTCGATTCGGCCGAGAACAGGCGCAAGATCGCCTGCCAGCTCCGAAACAAGCCCACTCGGACTACCGTCCGGCGTAATGCGGCAATGACCGGACACCTGGCCCTGCCCCCCTGAGCTGTGAGCGTTTGAACTGTTTTCTTGCTGATTTATCGCGCTGATTACAATTTAAATCAACGGCTAGGCGTTTTATAGGTTCAAATTAATGGTTTATTTCGAGGCTTTTACGCCGTTTTTTGCGGCAGATCTGGGTCGACTGCCAATGGAATCTTGCGAGCTTACTCGCGAAAGGGGCAATCCGGTCGATTTAGACTTGGCCCTTATTGATGTGCCCGGCAAATCGCGATAATAGTGCGGTCTCTAAATCGGGGACACCCGCCCGGAGGGTAGGACGATGCGCGTGCATGCCACTGCTGCCGTGTTCGTAACGGGTGCCATTCTATCCGTTGCGAGTTTTCTTGCTGAGCCGACATGGGCCCAGGACAATCAGGCTCGTCCTGCTGTCCAGAACGCCTCGATCAAGCCAATCGGCAAAGTCGTCAGCGCGACAGGTTCGGTCACGGTCGAACACGTCAATGCCGTGGTCGTCCAGGCCGCGCTCACCGCTCAACCCGGCCAGGCCAAGGTCGGCGACGCCATCTATCTCGGCGATATCGTGGCGACCGGACCCGACGGCAAGGTTGCCATTACATTCGCCGACGACACCGCGTTTGATTTGTCGAGCAATGCCCGAATGGTCATGACGGAATTTGTCTATGATCCGAACAGCAAGGCAAACTCGACGTTGCTGAGCCTGACAAAGGGTACATTCACGTTCGTTGCCGGCAAGATTGCAAAGAGTGGCGACATGAAGGTCGACACTCCCGTTGCAACGATGGGCATTCGCGGAACAACGCCGCACGTCGAAATCTCCGAAGACGGAACCGTGAGGTTCTCCACTCTGCTCGAAGACGGCAAGGACCAGGTCCTGCAAAAATATGGTGCAGGTGCGGGCAAGTCGGCGGGATCGCCGGCGATCGACGAAGTCAAGAAGCCCAGTCTCGACATTTGTCGAGGGTGCTGATCCTGGCTTCGTTGCAAGAAGCTGTATTTGGTGCGAGCGATGCCAACACAGCCCAACAGGTTAGTCGGCCGGCGCAGGTTCAATAAAAAAAAGAATTGCGCCGCCGACCGATTCAGATCTGAAACAAGTGACACATCGTTCGCAGCGGGGCGCCACATTCTGTGCCGCGCTACTTTGGCCCTGTTGTTGAGTCTGCCGGCGACTGCAGTATTTGCTGCATCACCCGCCGAAGAGCGCCTTGCAAGCCGTCTGAAAAATATCGAGTTGTGTAACGGGACCGATCGCAGTTCTCCTGAACCGCAGATCAAAGGATGCAGCGCGCTGATTGATGCTCCGAGGGAGACAAAGCTAATTCTGGCGATCGCCCACAACAACAGAGGCGATGCCTACGCTACGAAACGCGACTATGACCGTGCCATCCAGGATTACGATCTCTCAATCGGCTTGAACCCGACCTTTTCGAAACCGTTCAATAACCGCGGTGTCGCCTACCAGAAGAAGGGCGACTATGACCGCGCGATCAAGGATTTCGACGAGGCTATCAAACTCAGTCCCGACTACGCCCGGGCTTTTGCCAATCGCGCGGAAACAAACCAGCGGCGGCACGACTATCAGAGCGCCGTACGCGACTATGACAATGCGATACGGCTCGACCCTGGTTTGGAAGCTGTGTGGAACGGACGGTGCTGGACCCGTGCGATCGTCGGAGAATTGCAGCCGGCTCTGCAAGACTGCAACAAGGCGCTGCTCATTCAGCCGGCCGATGCCGCGACGCTCGACTCGCGTGGCCTGACCTATCTGAAGATGGGTCAGTTTGATTCCGCCATTTCCGATTACAATGCGGCGCTGCGCATTGCACCGAAGATGGCGACCGCACTTTACGGACGTGGCCTCGCTCGGCTCAAGAAAGGCGATGCGGCCGGCGGCAATGCCGACCTTGCGTCGGCAAAGAAGCTTGAGAAAACAGTTGCGGATGATTTTTCGCGCTACGGCGTGAACTAGCATCGCTCTGGAATTCGCCGCCAAGGGCGGCCTTCACACATCCGGCGCTTCGACGCGGTTAACGTCCGCCTAACGTCCGCCGACGGCCGGCCGGTCCGGCAGCTGTGGTTGTTGCAAATTCTGGGCTCATTTTGCGCCCTGCCGCGCGAGCGAACCGGCTTTTCAGAATCCATTCACCGCAACGCCCAATAACCGCGTCCCGCCGTCGGGACATAAACCCGACTGAAAAAGTTTGAGTGCACAACGCCCGGTAATTCTCCGGAAATGGGATCGGGAAACCCGACCGACGTCTCCGGAAACTGGGGCGTTCGAACATGCCGGCCTTCGTGCGGACCGCGCGCATTATTTTTTCGGTCGCTGTTTGTTGCAGCGCCGCCTTCACCGATATGCATCCGGGCCGCTCCTCGCCGGTTGCGGAGCAGCAAGGCAACAGCGCGAATGAACTGCAGGGCCTGCCGGGAAAAATATCCGTAGAGCTCCCTTTGCAACGGCTTGCCTTACTCACCCCGGAACTGTCTGGCGCCAGCAAAAATCCTGCGCGGCCGGCCGAACCATTCAATATGCCGGCAAATGCCGCGCTGCCGGAAGAAATCGCTTCCAAATGGAGCGACCTGCAGTCACGTATTCTGGCCGACGAGAAGACGATCGCGGCTTGCCGCAAAGACGAAGCCTTGTGTTCTCCGGCCGCCCGACGCTTTTTGTCGCTCGCGGAATGCCGGCGGCAAGAATGAGCCACCCGTTCAGCTGGGAAAAATCAATCAGGCGGTTAACCTGGCCATCCGGCCGGCCAGCGATTGGGCGCAATATGGTTCCGCCGATTTCTGGGCGTCACCGCTCCAGACGCTTGCCAGCGGGTCCGGCGATTGTGAGGACTACGCGATCGTGAAGTACGTCGTGCTTCGCGCGCTCGGAATGGCTGAAGCCGATCTCCGGCTCATGATCGTGAATGATGACAAGCACAAGACCGAACATGCGATCGTGGCGGTGCGAGACGGGCAGGGATGGCTGATCTTGGACAACCGGACGATGTTCATCGTCAAAGCCGAGGACGCCCGCTACTACAGTCCGCTGTTCGTGCTCGACCAGAAAGCGCCGCAGACATTCGCGGCTGCTTCCATCAATTCAATCACAGATCGATAATCTGGCCTTCGCGCGCAACAATCGTGCCGGGGCGAACGTCATTGGCTTCGGCGGCCATCCTGTCCATGAAATCGTCGTCGTGCGACGGGTCGTGATGAAACAGGCAAAGGTGCTTGACGCCGGCTTCATTCGCCATACGAACGCCGCGCGCCCAAGTGGAATGCCCCCAGTCCGCCCGCGAGACGATTTCCTCTTCCGTGAACGTCGCATCGTAGATCGCGAGATCGGCGTCGCGCGCCAGCGCGACCAGTTCCTTGTCGCGTTTGCCGGGAAATCCTTCAGTGTCGCTGAGCAAGGCAAAAGTGCGCCCGGCGTACTCAAGGCGATAACCATTGGTGCCGTCCGGATGATCAAGTTGCGTTGTCTGCAACACGACGTCGTCGTGCGGGCGCAGAATGTCTCCGGACTTGAAGTCGCGAAATTCGATCGCGGCCTTGAATATATCAATGGGAACGGGAAACCACGGTGAGCTCATAAGCCTTCGCATGACCTGCTCGATGCTGTCCGTCGGCTTGAGATTTCCGGCCCAGACGCGGACGCGAAAATCCTCGCGAAAAAACGGAGCAAAGAACGGCAATGCCGAGACATGGTCGAGATGGCAATGTGTGATGAAAATATCGATGTCGCGAATCTTCTTGTCTTTCACAAGCTCCAGACCAAGCGAGCGCAATCCGGTCCCGGCATCGAAAATAAGGACGCGGTCGCCGCAGCGAACCTCGATGCAGGGCGTGTTGCCGCCATAGCGAATCGTGGTTGGACCGGGACATGGAATGCTTCCTCGGACGCCCCAGAACCGAACCCGCATCGAGGTCTTTGGCATTCATCGCCCTGAAAATGTACACCGCAAGTTTTATTGGGAATGGATAGCAATGTCGAGCGCGTCGCGGTGGGCCGCTATTGGCCGGGTTTTGTCGCGTTCTTGCGCAACGCAGAAATCACCTGATCGGCGGCAATGACGCCGGTGATCCAGCCCCCATGCGCTGTCGAAAAATCGCCATGCGAGCAAGCCTCGCCGGCGAAGAACAGGCGCCCATCCACGGGAGCGGCGAGCGTGGCGCGGCAATCCGCCTTGCCAGGCAATGCATATGAATATGAGCCGCGCGCAAATGGATCGGCGCCCCAGCGATGAACATGAATTGGTTTCACCCTGCCGGCAAACTCATTTCCCAGTTGTCGTGTTAGTTCAGATACTGCGAACTCGAAAAACGCGGATGCGCCGCCCGCTTCGAGGTCAGCGGCCAACCGCCCGCCAAAATAGGCTTCGATGAGCGGCCGCCCGAAAGGCCGCATATGATAGGTCGCAGTTGCGCTTTGGTCTGTTGCGCCGAACAGGCGGCTGTCCTTATCGAACTCTTCGGCGCCTTCGAGCGACAGGAATAACTTGTCGGCAAGGCCGAGCGGCAGGCCGCGAGCGGCTTCAATTTTGTCCGGAAGCCCAGGCGCGAACAGCTGCTCGGTGGCCGCAAGGACCGACGTCGGCAAAGTCACGATCGCCCGGTCCGCAATAATGGCTCCCTGCGGTGTTTCAATTCTCAAACGTTTGCCCTGATGGTCGATCCGCTGCACGGGAGCAATCGAGAATAGCCGGAAGGCCCTCGCCACATTTGGCAATCGTCGCGCCGTACCCTTCAACGACGCGCCAGTTCACGCCGGTATCGTCATAGTTGTCGAAATCGCGCGCCGAAACGCGATCCAGCTCGGCGCCGCTGATGTATGTCCCGATTGCGCTGATCAGATTGTTCCAGCGGCAATCCGGCGCAAGAAGTGCGGCTGCCGGAACGTCGGGGTCACGCTGGGCCCGCTCGCCGACACGCTTGAAAAAATCTTCCTGCGCTTTGCGAAATTCGCGCTGCGCGTCCTCCGGAAATCCGTGAGGAAGAGCCGAGCGCGCCCATGGCGGCCGCGTTTTGTCGATGGTTCGCTTTTGCTCTTCGGCGACAGCGACCCAGGGGTTGCGATCGGCTGAGTGCAACCAGCCGCATCCCAGATCAAGCGCGTGCCCCGACGCGTCGGCAATAGTCCATGCGCGCCCGCCGAGCCGCGAACGCGCTTCGACGATCACGCATTTGACTCCCGCTTGTTGCAGGCGCCGCGCGGCTGCGATGCCGGCAGCGCCGCCGCCGATCACCACGGTCTCAAAGTCACGTTCTGCCATTTCCGCTTTCTATGTTCGATTGCGGGCATACATATAGTACCGGTGTCGGCATTGGAAACGCGACGGGCCGCACACCGTCCGCTCAGCGCTGCATGCCCCAGAGATTGACCGTGCGCGCTTCCAGGGCACGAAAAATCACCGACTCGACGATGAGGCCGATCAGGATGACGGCCAATAGCCCGGAAAATACCGTCGCGGTGTCGAGATCATTGCGCGCTTCGAAAATATACCAGCCGATCCCGCCCGAACGGGAGGAAACGCCGAACACCAGTTCCGCCGCAACCAGCGTACGCCAGGCGAAAGCCCAGCCGATCTTCAGCCCGGCCAGGATTGATGGGAATGCGGCTGGAATCAAAATGAGACCGACATAGCGCGCGCCCTTGAGACCGAGATTGCGGCCGCTCATGCGAAGCGTTTCCGGGACGCTACGGAAGCCGACGAGCGTATTGAGCGCGACCGCCCACAACACAGAATGAATAATGACGAAGACCAGCGATGGCGTGCCGAGCCCGAACCAGATCAATGCCAGGGGCAACAAGGCGATTGCGGGCAGAGGGTTGAACATGGCGGTCAGCGTGGAGAGGATGCGCGTGCCGATGCCGCTTGCCACCGCGAAAGTGGTCAGGATGGCCGCCAGCGCCAGCCCTAAAGTGTAACCGATTGCCAGCGTGCGCAGCGATGTGAGCGTCCGGTCCACGAGCACGCCATTGGCGACGTCTTTCGAAAAGGTTGTCACCGTCTCGGTGAAGGTCGGAAACAGCAACGCGTTGTTCAGCCAGCGTGCGTAAAGCTCCCAGATGACGATGATCGCGACGAGTATAGTGAGCCGCTGCACGGCCTCATTATTGACGACTCGCTCGACGACGGTAAGCGGACGCTCTACGTCGCCGATGACGCCTGCGTCAACGAGATCGACCTCGCGCTCGGCTCGTACGGGGTTTTGTCGCGAATTTTCGGTCACGCCCGGGCGCCCTCTGGCGCTTGTTGTTTTTGATCTTCGCCAAACAGAAGATGGTTGATCCGCTTCGACAGTGCGCCAAATTCGGCCTTGCCGATGCTGTTGTGATCGAGCCCTTCGGCGTTGAGTTCGGCGCGCACGCGGCCCGGATGCGGTGAGAGCACCAGGATGCGCGACCCCACGATGATCGCTTCCTCGATCGAGTGGGTCACGAACAAAACAGTAAAGCGAAGCTGGTCCCACAGCGCGAGCAATTCACGTTGCATCGTGCGCCGCGTGAGCGCATCAAGTGCGGCGAACGGCTCATCCATCAGGAGAATATCGGGCTCCAGCGCCATCGCCCGCGCGATTGCAACCCGCATCTTCATGCCGCCAGACAGCATATGCGGAAAGACGTCACGAAATTTGGCGAGGCCGACCTTTTCAATGACGGCGTTGGCGCGCTCGGCTGCTTCCGCTGCGGCGAACTTTTTCGTGACCTTCATTGGAAACAGGACGTTCTGGTAGACGGTTTTCCATGGCATCAATTGCTCGAACTCCTGGAAGACCATCATGCGATCCGGCCCCGGCGCGTCGATCGCACGGCCGCGGATGCGAATCGAGCCCTCGACCGGTGGCATGAAGCCGCCAACGGCCTTCAGAATTGTGGATTTGCCGCAGCCGGATGGCCCAAGGATGACGTAGCGGTCGCCTTGATGAACGGAAAAGTCGATGCGAAAGGTCGCCGTCACCAGATGGCGCGGTGTCTTGTATTGGAGGGTTACTCCGCTAACGTCGAGCAGTACGGAAGTCATCGGTCGGCGCCGTCAGTCGCCGGGCAGATCGTCGCGCCGCGAATCCGGGTTCATCTGACCGCCCTCCCAGGCTGGCTTGTTCTTTGTTCTGTTTGACCCATCATCCCCCACGCCGCGATAACGTGGCAAGCAGCAATTCACGCAAGGAGCCGTTCGATGCCGGATTTCGCCTCACATATTCAGGCCGCGCTGTCGACGCGCTTTGGCGCGCAACTCGATGTCGACGCCGGCCTGCCGGGCCTGGATGAACTTGCGCGCATTGCGGCACACCGGGTGCATCGCCGGTACCAGCCGCGCGAGGTTGCGCCTGAGTTGCTGCGATTGCTGTGCGCGTGTGCCCTGTCGGCGCCGTCCAAAAGCGATCTTCAGCAGGCCGACATCCTCATCGTGAGGGACCACGCGAAAATAAAATCCATCGGTGCGCTGCTTCCGGAAATGCCATGGGTGTGTGACGCACCGGTCTTTCTTGTTTTTTTGGCCAACGGCAGCCGCCTGCCGCAAATCTCGCAATTGCGTGGCAAGCCGTTTCCCAACGACCATCTCGATCTGATGTTCAACGCGACCGTCGATGCTGCCATCGTGATGACGACATTTCTGCGGGCGGCCGAGGCGGTCGGCCTCGGCTGTTGCCCGATCAGCGTGATCCGTGACCACGCCGCAACCGTCAGCACCATGCTTGGCTTGCCTGAGAAGGTCATCCCGGTTGCCGGCATGTGTCTCGGTTGGCCAGCCGAAAAAGGGGGCATCACGCCTCGCCTTTCGCTCGATACGACGGTGCACGAAGAGAAATTTTCCGAGCGCAATCTTCCGGCCGACGTTGACGCGTACGACCGGCGCCGTGCCGGCGTGTGGCCATATCGCAATCAGCGGGATCCCGGGCAGTTCGGCCGCGTCGAATTTTACGGCTGGTCTGAGGACAAGGCGCGGCAATACGCCGTTCCGCTACGCGCCGACTTCGGTGCCTTCGTTCGCACCAAAGGTTTTCACCTCGATTGAGCTGACGTCAGGCCTTGCGAATGCGAAACGTGAGAACGCCTTCCGCTTCGCTTTTGCTTTCCAGCACGTCGCCTGTCTGACGCAGCAGGTTGGGAATGTCGATCGTGGTCAGCGGATCGGTGCATTCCGCAATGATGATATCATCCGCCTCCAGGCCGGACAGCATCTTGCGCACGCGCAATGCCGGTAGCGGGCATTTCAATCCGCGCAGGTTCATTGTCTTCTCAGTCATGGCGTCCCGCGATCATGCGCTCAACGGCACCATCGACAGCCGCTTGTCGGTCGCCGGAATGTGGGCTTCCTCGATTCCAAGCTCCTTGCGCACGATGTTCGTGCCGCGCGTCAACGCGACCATCTTGTAAAAGGCGTGCATGCGGCTCATCGACTGCCGTCCGAATCCGCAATCGCTCGTGAGGATCAGCCGTTCTGGCTCGATATATTTGAGAGCCGCCCGGATGAGATCGGCCACTTCCTCCGGGCGCTCAACCTGCAAAGTGCGGTGGCTAATGACGCCGAGCGCGATCTTCTTGTTTTTCGAGATCATTTTTCCGACGTGCTCCAGATCCATGCCCCGGTTAAATGCGCCCTCAACGGTCAACACGTCGACGTCGAGCTGGTCGAGATAGGGCAGTGCCGCTTTGTACGATTGGTCCTTGCTTGCCACGCGTTGCGCCGCCGGGCTGCCCCAGCAGGTGTGGCACCACACTTCGCATTTCCCGCGCAATCCTTTGACCTCGAGATTGAAGGCCTCCACCCATTGCTCCGGTTTGATCGGCTGCTTGGGATCGGCGATGACCTGGTGGATGGCCGGCTCTTCAATCTGCACCAGCGGGGCGCCGGCATCGGCCAGCGCGTGATATTCCTTGTTGAGTGCGACCGACAGATCCATCAGCAGATCGAGACGATTTTTGTAGTGTTCGTTCGTGAGCATCAATGCCAGGATCTGCGCCGAGATCGAGCCGATCTTCACCGGTCTGTCCGTCATCGGCGCAATGGCCTTGTAGGCGCGATCAAGTTGCAGGTCAGTGGCGCCGATTTTCCCCGCCACCGGCGGCGTCATGCGCGTCTCGATGACTTCCCACATCAAATCGCCGGGACCTTTGTCGGCCATGAAGCCGGCCGGCGGCACTTCCACCCGCGGTGTTCCAATGCCGGCGACGCGCTCGGTGACGTAGCTCACCCAGGAGCGGCCGGCGACGTCGTCGTCAAGGCGTGTGTCGCCATCGACAAATATGTCGATGCCGGCGCGATGTTGGGCAGCGACGTGGCAGGCAAGGCAGTCGAAATGCTGCTCTCGGTAGGCGAGGCGGGAAAAACCTTGCGAAAGGGGAATTCCGCGCAGGTTTTCGGTGTACCAGCTTGGCCGGGGCAGCGCCCCGGTTGTGGTGGTCAGAAGGGCCTTGTCCTTTGTTGTCGTAAACACGCGTCGTTCCCCTGATTTCACCTATGGAAAGCTGCGCTGCACGCGGCGCTTTGTTGAGGTAAACTGACTGAAGTATCTGAACGCAACAAGGTCAAGCGCGGCAAAATGGCGGTGTCCGAGGCAATACAGACGATCTCCCGGCTGACACCGCTCGCCGATGTACTGACTATTGTCGACGCCGAGATAAAGCCCGTTACCCAGCGCACGATCGACGTGTCCGCCGGCGCAGGGCGAGCGCTTGCGGCGGATGCAATGGCTCCGGCTCGTCCCGCGTCGGCGCTTGCCTTGCAGGATGGATGGGCACTGACCGCGGATGAAACGTTGGGCGCCGGGTCCTATGCGCCATCGCTTCTGCTGCGCACTCCTTCACGCATCGAGGTCGGTCAGCCGCTGCCCGCCGGCACCGATAGTGTTGCGCCCATCGACGCGGTGAAGGTCGCTGACGGCCGCGCCGAGGCACTTGCCGTTATCAATCCTGGCGACGGAGTGTTGGCGCCGGGCGGTGACAGTGACTCGGCAATCCCACTGCGTCGCGCCGGTGAGCGCTTGCGCATCACCGACCTTGCTTCCTTCTCTGCGGCCGGCATCGCCCGGATTACGGTGCGCGAACCGCGCGTTCGTGTGTTGCCGGTGCGCGGCAGCGGCATCATCAATGCGGCGGCCCGTTTGGTCGTGTCTGATATCGAGCGCCGCGGCGGGGTTGCGCGCCTCGATGACAGTGGCCGCGGTCTCGATGTTGCGATGGCGGCGGAGAGCGCTGACGCGATTGTCGCGATTGGAGGCACGGGAAGCGGCCGCAATGATGGCAGCGTGCAGACCCTCATCCGTGAAGGGCGGCTCGCGGTCCATGGCATGGCTATTTCCCCGGGAGAGACAGCCGCACTCGGCTTTGTTGGGGCACGGCCGGTGCTGCTCCTGCCCGGACGGCTCGATGCCGCGCTGAGTGTCTGGCTCATGATCGGACGTCGCCTCCTTGACCGGCTTGCGGCAGCCAAAAACAGCGAGAATGAACCGATGGAAGTCCTGACGCTCGCCCGCAAGGTGAGCTCGACGGTGGGACTGGCCGAAGTGGTGCCGGTGCGGCGCAATGGCAGTCAAGCGGAACCTTTGGCCACGAAATATCTGCCGTTGTCGTTGCTTGCCCGTTCGGATGGATGGATCTTCGTGCCGGCCGACAGCGAAGGATATTCCGGAGGTTCAGCCGTTCAGGTAAGGCCTTGGCCATGAGCATAAGTCGCAATTCGAGATCGGACGCAGAGGCCGAACTGGTTGCGCGCGTTCGCGCCGCGGCGCGACAAGAGCAATTTCTCGAGGTTGTGTCGGCGGAAGAAGCGCGCAGGCGTTTTGAAATCCATGTCGATCTCACGCCGCTTCCAGCCGAAAGCGTGACGCTCGCTCAATCGCGCATGCGCGTCCTTGCGCATGACGTCATTGCGGCAGTCGACGCGCCGCCGTTTGACCGTTCAAATGTTGACGGCTTTGCCGTGCGTGCTGCCGATACCGTTGGCGCAAGCGATAGCAGGCCCAAGGTCCTCGCGCTCAACGCCGAGGTCATTGCGTGCGGGTTTGCGCCGGCGATTACCGTCATGCCGGGGACATGTACTGCGATCGCGACCGGTGGCGTCATCCCGCGCGGCGCAGATGCGGTCGTGATGATCGAGCAGACGGAGCTGATTGAAGAAGGCGCGGCGCGCATCGAGCTGCGCCGCGCGGCTGCGCCGGGACAATTTGTGTCTTATGCCGGTTCCGACATTGCGCGCGGCGAAACTCTCTTGCGGCGCGGCACGTATATTGGCGCGCGCGAGATCGGCATGCTGGCCGCTTGCGGTCTCGACCACGTCGATGTGGTGCGACGCCCGAAGGTCGCGGTGCTTTCGACCGGTGATGAGCTTGTCGAGCCAGGCAAGCCGCTTAAAGCGGCCGGGGTCTATGACAGCAACGGCGCCATCATCGCCGCGTCGATCGCGGAAGCCGGCGGCGAAGCGGTTGTGTTTGGCGCTTATCCGGACGATGCGGCGCTGCTGGAAAAGGCGGTGCGCGATGCGCTTGCCGTCAGCGATATAGTGGTCCTTTCGGGCGGCACTTCGAAAGGCGCCGGCGATCTGTCGCATCGCGTCGTATCGCAGCTGGGAAAGCCGGGAATTCTCGTACACGGTGTCGCGCTCAAGCCGGGCAAGCCACTGTGCCTGGGCGTGATCGACGACAAGCCAATTGTCGTTCTGCCGGGATTTCCGACTTCGGCGATCTTCACGTTTCACGCTTTCGTCGCGCCCGTCATCCGCGCCCGCGCCGGCCTGCCGCCGGAAGCGGCGAAGACAGTCAATGCGCGCGTGCCGGTGCGTGTTTCGTCCGAGCTCGGGCGCGAAGAGTTCGTGCTTGTTTCGCTCATCGATGGGGATGGGGGGCCAGTCGCCTTTCCCATTGGAAAGGGCTCCGGAGCGGTCACCAGTTTTTCGCAGGCGGATGGCTTTGTCGAAATCGATGCGCTTGCATCGGTCCTCGAGGCCGATAGCGTTGCGCGCGTGACACTCATTGGCAGCACCGCACGCGCGCCAGACCTGGTGATCATGGGCAGTCATGACGTGGCACTCGACGTGATCGTAAGCGCACTCGCTGACCGCGGTTTTTCCGCGCGCACTTTGGCTGTCGGCAGTCAGGGCGGAGTAGCGGCGGCGAACCGCGGCGAATGTGACATCGCTCCTGTTCACCTCGTCGATCCCGCGAGCGGTCAGTACAATAAGCATTTGGTCGCGCCGGGCTTGAGCCTGGTGCCAGGGTGGCGGCGGATGCAGGGCATCCTGTTCCGGCGCGGTGATGCGCGATTTGAGGGCCGAAGCGCGCAGGAAGCGCTGAAAACCATTTTGGCGGATGCCTCTGCACTGATGGTTAGCCGCAATGCGGGTGCCGGCACGCGCGTGCTTATCGACAAGCTCCTCGATGGCGCCCGGCCGGCGGGTTACGCCAATCAACCGAAGTCGCACAATGCGGTCGCCACTGCGATCGCTCAGGGGCGTGCCGATTGGGGCCTCGCGATCGAGCCCGTGGCGAAGCTCTATGGCCTTGGCTTCCTGCCGGTGTCGCCCGAGCACTATGATTTTCTCGTTGTCGAGAAATGGCGCGAGCGGCCCGCCGTCCAGGCTTTTCTTGCCGCGCTGCGTGACAAGGAAACGCGCGCGCGAATTCGCGCGCTCGGCATGGAACCAGCGACCGACTAAATTTTGCCGCGGCTTGTGAGTAATGAAAGCCACCATGCGCTGTAGAATCAAAGATCTGAGCGCTGCTTTGGCTCTGCTGCTGGTCGCCGTCTGTTCCGCGCATGCCCAACTGCGTGGCCACGGTGGACCGGTGCGCGCCCTGGCAATCTCGCCGGACGGTGCCCGCGCAATTTCAGGCAGCTTCGATACGTCGGCGATCCGCTGGTCGCTCGCACGCAATGCTGCCGAGCAAGTGCTGCGTTTTCACGATGGCGCGGTAAACGCTGTCGCATTTCTGAAGGATGGGCGCATCGTCACGGCAGGCGCGGATGCGCATATTGCAATCTGGACTCCCGGTCAGCAGCAGCCCGACAAGATCCTTGATGGGCACACCGCTCCCGTTGCCGGCCTTGCGGTGTCTCCGGACGGTACTCTGATCGCATCGGCATCCTGGGATCGCAGCGTGCGCCTTTGGCCACTGTCGGGCGGTGCGCCACGCGTGCTCGACGGCAATACACAAAATGTCAACGGTGTCGCATTCTCGCCGGACGGGCAAAATGTGCTGAGTGCCGGGTACGATGCGACATTGCGTATCTGGCCGGTCATCGGCGGGAGCGGTGCCGTATATACGGTGCCGAGTCCGCTCAACGCAGTGGCGGTCGCGCCGGACGGTGAAATCGTCACGGCCGGCGCCAATGGCAAAGTCTATTTCGTCTCCCCCGCGGGCAAGATTCTGGATGAAATCGAGGCATCGCCGACTCCCATTATTACCCTCGCGATTTCGCCGGATGGATCCCTTGTGGCTGCGGCCGGTATTCGCGGTTCGGTCGCCATCATTGAGCGCAAGACGCGCAAGCTCGCGCATACGCTTGTCGGTCCCGGCCTGCCGGTGTGGTCGGTGGCGTTCTTTCCGGACAATCGGACATTGTTGACGGGCGGCGCCGACCGGATGATCCGTCGATGGGATGCGTCAAGCGGCGAACCCGTTGACGCCGTCATCGTCGGCGCTCCGGAAGATCCGCTGGCGGCTTATGGCGGCGATCATGGTGCCGAGGTGTTTCGCGCCTGTGTCGCCTGCCACACGCTCACGCCGGATGAGGGGAACAAGGCCGGACCGAGTCTTGCCGGGATTTTCGGCCGCAGGATAGCGACCCTGCCCGGCTATCATTATTCCGACGCGCTCAGGCATATGAATATTGTCTGGACGCCGGAAACCGTATCGAAAATGTTCGAGATCGGTCCTATGGCCTACACGCCAGGCACCAAGATGCCGGAACAGACCATCGGATCACCCGAGGATCGCAAGGCGCTGGTGGATTTTCTCGCCAAGGCGACAGCGAAAAAGTAGCTAGCTATCGCCCTTCTGTTCGCGCTCGCGTAGATAGTCGTCCGTCGTGCGCACAGGCCCGCGCTTTGGCGCGCCAAACGGATCGAACTGCTCTTCCGCCATCGCCACCACGCGACAGTCTTCGCACATCCGGATAACGTCCAGCCGTTTCTTGGAGTCCTTGTACATCCAGTGCTTGCCTTCGAGCTTGGCGATGACTCGCTCGACGGAGCTCTTCACGCCGAAAGGCTTGCCGCAGCGGATGCATTCGGCCGGCTCTTCCTGCTTGATGATCCGGGCCATGGCGGTCGCGGCGCGGAAATCGATCTGCGGCTTGAGGCTGATGACTTTCTCCGGGCAGGTCGCTTTGCACAGTCCGCACTGGACGCAAGCGTCCTCGGCAAAGCGGAGCATCGGGCGCTCGGGGTCGTCCGACAACGCGCCGGTCGGGCACGCCGACACGCAGGACAGGCACAGCGTGCAGCCTTCAACGTTGACTTCGATTGTACCGAACGGCGCGCTAGCGGGCAGCGGCACGATATCGACCGGCGACGGAGCTGCCGCATGCAATTCGCGAAGGGCGAGCCGCATGACGTCGCGCTTGCGGCCGGTGGCGGAAAATGTGGCGGGTTTGGCCGCGCCGTCCATCGGTGGGATGCCGCGCAACATCTCGCCAAGCGCATCAGGGTCATCGGTCTCGATCGTTGCGGCGCGCGAGCCGGCGAAGCCAAGACCGGCCAGGATCGGTTCGGCCAGTGCAATCGTCTTGTACAGGCCCGCGATATCGTGTTGCGGTTTGGCGCGGACGAGGAAGCGCACCGCCGCGCTTCCATAGGCGAATACGGCCGCGACCGCCTCAATGCCGACTTGCGTAACTTCATTCACCTCGACCGGCAGGACATTCGCAGGCAATCCATCGCCATGACGAGCCAACGCGTCGATCAATCCGCCGCCATGTCCGGCGTCGTGGAACATCACGATGGCGCGCGTGCCGCCCGCATCACGGTAGGCCGACAACAGCGTACGCAGTTTTCGCATCAGCGCATCGGCAGGAGGCAAGGCATAAGCGGCGGCGCCCGTCGGGCAAGCGGCGGCGCATTGCCCGCAACCGGCGCAGATGTGTGCGTCGATTGCGACATGATCACCGGCGGGCACGATTGCGCCGGTGGGGCAGAGATCGAGGCAACGGCGACAACCGACGATCTTGGAACGCGAATGCGCGCACAGGTCTTCGGCAAAATCGATATAGCGCGGCTTGTCGAACGTGCCGGTCAGCTCGCGGGCTTTGAGCACTGCACGCAGGATAGCGGCAGGATCGCCCGGATCGACGCGTATATAGCCGTCCCGCAAATCGGCAGCCGGGAACAGGGACGGGTCGCCGGAAAGATCAAGAATGATATCGCAACGCGATACCGCACCATTGCGCGGTACTCCGAATTCAAGCGTGCCACGCGATGATGGGCTGGCGGTGGCATAATCATCGACAGTGACTTCGAATGCGCCGAGATAGCCTTTGGCGCTACGGATACCGCCTCGCACGATGGGAAACTCCGTCACGCGTGGCGGTGCAATCTCGACGCCCGGCTTGATCAGCACGGTTATGTCGAGTTGGTCCTTCAGCAGGTGCGCGGCTTCGATTGTGCGTTCGTCTTTCCCATAAAGCAGCGCAACGCCGTCGCTTGCCAGCGACACAAACGGAACATCCGTACCGGGTTCTGCGCTTGCGGCAATGAGAGCGGCCATTTTTGGTCCTGCGTTGGCCGCATCTTTCGACCAGCCCGCCCGCTCGCGGATATTCACGAACGTAAGCGGGATGCCGTCGCGCATTTCTTCTGCAATTTCGTTGAACAAAGGTGCTTCCTGGGTGCACGCGACCATGACGGGTTCGCCGCTCGCAGCTGCTTTGCGGAAGCGCTCAAGCTCCGCACGGCAGAATTGCCGGCCTTCGATGACCTCGGATTCACGGCAGGCGCGGCGAATACCTTCACCGTCGAGCGGCATGCTGTCTTCGCAGGAGCAGATCAGGATCGTGCGCGGCCGGTCGGCCATCAGGCTCATTAACCTTCTGCTTGCCCGCCATATCATGACACAACGCAGTTCTGGCGTTGTCTGGGAGCGTCCCTTCCGGCTGCGGGACTGGCCTAGGGACCTTCCGACGCTATAATTATATGTATTCAAATAAGAAGGGTAGAGTGAGTTCCAATGCCGCTGGAGACGCCGGCTCGACCACGATCGCCGCTCGCGTCCGAATTGACGCTGCCGCCGCCATTTTCTGCGGTGCGCCTGCGCGAAGTTGGTGACGCATTCGCCCATGCAATATCAGTCGCGGCTGAGCAGGGCGCGGGCACGCTGGTTTATGTCGGGCGTTTCGATCTCGCGGAGTTTGCGGTCGTTCTCGAGCCTGATGAGCCTCTGCTAAAAGCGCGGCGCGTCTTCTATGCCGGGATGGCCGCGCTCGGTGACGCGCTTGCGACCTACGCCCAGCCTGAAACCTCGATCATCATCGACTGGCCGGATTCCATTCTCGTCAATCAAGGTCTCGTGGGCGGCGGCCGGCTCGCGTGGCCGCAAGATGCCCGCGAAATTGACACGCCGCCGTGGCTGGTCTTCGGCGGAATGATCCGCACGGTATCAATGACAAACGCCGAACCTGGATTGAATCCGCTTGTCACTGCGCTGGAGGAGGAGGGGTTCACTGACGTGATGTCCAATCACGTGGTGGAGAGCTTCGCGCGCCATCTGATGGTCGCGCTTGATTCCTGGCAGGAGAGCGGCTTCGGAGCAGTTGCGCGAAGTTACCTGGAACGGCTGCCGCAAGAGCCAGGTGTGCGCCGCGACATCGACGATAACGGCGACTTGTTGATCCGCCGGGTGAACAAGGCCGGCGTTGCTCGACAAAAGGTTTTGCCACGGCTCGAACAGGCGGCCTGGTTCGATCCCGCGACAAAGGGGCCACGCACGTGAAACTTATCCGCACGATACGTCTCGACGCATCGGACACATTTGTATTCGAGAAGGCGGCCGAGCCGGGCGAGTGGGCGGTATCGGGTGCGTTCGTCTTCTGGAACCGCGACCCGGCAACGTTGGAAGGAAAAGCGCGGACGGCGTTTCGCAGCGGGTTCCTCGGAATTTCAACGCTCGGGTGGTCGACGCTCGTTCAGATTGTCGATGCGAGTGCCGACGATCGCATTGCAGTGATCGATATTTTGGCGAAACAACTTGTTGCGAATTTCGGAGCGCCCACAATTGACGATGCTGTTGCGGCAGCGGAAGAAGAGGTTGCTTTTGTCGAGTCGCTGTGCACGCAGCCGAACGACACATTGATTGCGGTGCATCGGATGTTCGAGGACGGTGCGGTCCGCGAGTCGTTCCGCACGTTGCGGCCGCGCAGCGGTGCGAAGCCAGCGCGCGCTTTCTCTTTCATGGACGTTGAAGGCGAGGACGATGGGCCGGCCGAACAGGTCAACCTGATCTCGATGAACGAACGAGAGAGCAAATGAGCGACTTCTGGATCTCCAGCGGGCATCATTTGCTCGACCGCGAGCAGGGCGGTGGTCTGCTGGTGACCGATGAGTTCCTGAAACTCTACCTGGCGCGGCCCGAAATGATTCCTCCAGCGGAAGCCTGCGCAGTTGAGCGCACGTTACATGCTGCGCTGCTCGCCGATCCGCGCATGCCGGTGTCGCCGTCGGATATTGCGGCCATCGCCGATGTTGATGCGCGCGAGAACTGGCAATTGCTGCTGGAATTCAGGGATTACCTGCTGCGCCATAAAACGCTGGAAGCGGCCTATATTGAGCTCATCCGGAATGGCGTGGGAAAGATTCCGCCATTGTTCGTGAATCAAATGGTGCATGTCATCCTGCGTAACGCGCTGGATGGCATTGAGGATGCTCGGGTGTTGCGGGCTGCGGAAATGTTCTTCCGCACGCAACGCATCACGCTGCACGATGGTTCATTGATTGCGGCGGATGAGGAAACGATCGGTGGCATCAATACATCTCCAGTCACTCCGCTGGTTTCGATGCTTGGAATTCCGGCGGAGGCCAAGATCGATATCATCAATCGTGACAATGCCGACAGTTATTGGCAACGAAGCGACCAGTTCGACATGGCGCTCGATCTCACGGCCGGCCGGGAGGGGTTCGACGCATTGGCGCAAGCGATGCAGCGCTGGATCGCGCATGTGCTCGGAATAGAGGTCACGATCGAGGCGTTGACGCAGCTGAACGAGGTCGACATGGCCTGGTATGTCGGCCTCGATGCCGACGCCACAAAACTCGGCGACATGCTTTGGAATGGCGAAGATATCGACGAAACGGCCATGTCGCGCGTCGTGGGTCTTTTCCGATTGAACTTTCGCGACCCGGCGATGATGCTTGATAATGTCAGGGGTGAGCCGGTCTATCTTATTCTGGCGATGACATCCGACATGACCATCCGCATGAAACCGCAGAACCTGCTGACCGGACTGCCGGTCCGGCATCTGGAGGCCGTCAGTTGAGCAACGTTGATCCGCTTGTCAGCATTCCGGTTGGCGTCGTTGTCGAGCGCAGCAAGAGTGCAAGCCCGTGGGCGGATTTTCACTGGCGTCCTGTCAGGGTTCTTGCCGGCGTGCCTGATACGCCGCCGTGGAGCAAACTCGCCGAAGACAGCGAGCGTACAAGTTTTTACGTCGGCGCGGCTCCGGTCGAGTTGTACCGGACGGAAACCGCGCACTACCTCGATAATCTGCAGATTGAAACACCATTGCTGTGGATCGTGCTGCGGCCGGTCGACGGCGATCCGCCCTATGAGCTGGCGATGGTCACCGCTGACCCGGCGGAAGGCGAAGGCATGACCGAGGCGGGCGCCAATATCGTGGAAGCAGTGGCGATGCCGGAGCCGTTGCGTGAAGCAATTGCGGCTTTCGTGGCGGAGCACCATGTCGAACGGGAATTCGTAAAGCGCAAACGCGATCGCGCCGATCCCGAAGCTCTGGGGCGCCGGGGTCCGGCAGCGGGAGAGGATCGCAAATGAACGATCCCGACAATTTCCTCAGCCGCTGGTCACGCCGCAAGCGCGGAGACGACGCCGACAATTCGCGAACGGAAAAATCCGGCGCACAACCGGATGATCGGACAGCATCGCCACCTGACCAAACCAGGCAGGCTGTTCCGAAAGATGAAGCGGGGCGTCCACTACCATTCGATGTCGCCAGCCTGCCGCCAATCGAGTCGATTGGCGCCGGCACCGACATTTCGGCCTTCATGCAAACCGGAGTACCAACGGCGCTGCGTCATGCGGCGCTTCGTCGCGCCTGGACCGCTGATCCGGCCATCAGAGACTACGTGGGGCTCAACGAGAACTTCTGGGACGCCGCCGGGCCAGACGGCATACCGGGTTTTGGCGCACTCGACCCCGGCCTCGACGTCAAGCGGATGGTCTCTGAGTTGTTCGGAGAAGCCACTCCAGACCAACCTGAGCCGGAACAAGGTGCTTCCACGGCTGTACAATCCGGCGAAAATTCAGAACCACCGGAGGACCGCGGCGAAACGGCGGCTTCGATGTCTCAGCAAAGTGCGCCGCAACAAACCGATAATGGTGCAACGCAAAAAAAGGCGACTGAAGCAGTCGGCCAAGCCGACCAAGAAAAGCCGATGCAAAAAATGACACGTCGGCATGGCGGCGCGATGCCGGAATGAAAGTCGCGGAAGATTGTTCCTTAGTTATAGCCTGAGGCTATTGACCCACTCTCGGGTGGGCCACTACGCTTTCATTGTCATAATTCTAAAAAGAAGAGAGTCGGATGAGGGATCCGGGCCTGTCCGAAGCCATCCGCGCCGCAGGCGGCGTCGGTGAGCTTGCGCGTCAGATCGGTATATCCCAACCCTCTGTTTCGAACTGGAATCGTGTTCCCGCCGAGCGTGTCGTTTCGGTTGAATCCGTCACCGGCATTGATCGCGGTGTGCTGCGTCCTGATCTCTATGGAGGTGGGACCACGGCAGGTCACATCGATGAAATCGACGCGGCGCGTGCGCAGGAATATGCGTTGCTCGCAGCGTTGTTGACGCGCGCGCCGGACGCCGCGTTGCTGTCCGGCCTTTCGAAACTGCGCGCCGATGCCTCGCCGCTCGGTCTGGCGCACGCCGCGCTTGCCGAAGCTGCCGACAAGGCCACCGTCAAGTCAGCCGAGCGCGAATTCTTCGACCTGTTTATCGGACTGGGCCGCGGCGAACTGCTGCCGTACGGCTCGTACTATCTCACCGGCTTTTTGCACGAGCGCCCGCTGGCGCGGCTCCGCGACGATCTGGCGCGTATTGGAATTGCGCGCAGCGACGGCGTGGTGGAACCGGAAGATCATGCCGGCATTCTCTGTGAGGTCATGTCGGGCCTCGCGAGCGGACGGCTTCCCGCGCCGCCCGATTCAGATCGCCTGATCTTCGACAAGCATATGGCGCCCTGGATCGGACGCTTCTTTGTCGATCTGGAAAACGCCGAAGGTGCGGACTTCTACAAGCGCGTGGGTGCGCTCGGCCGCACCTACATAAACATCGAAAGAGAAGCCTTCGATCTGCCGGCGTGAGGCGGATGAAGTACTAAAGTCGAATTCTAGGAGGGAACGGCGATGAAAGAACAGGACAAAACAAAGTTAGGCCGTCGCGACTTCCTGCGCGCGATGGGCGCCGGCGCGGGAGTTGCCGCGACCACGGCCGTGCCACTCGCCACCGGTGCCGCAGCTACTGAATCAGACGCGGAAAAGAAGAAAGCGCGCTACCAGGCAAACTCCACAGACGTGAAGACCTACTACAAAGTCAACCGCTACCCGAGCTGAAGGAGATGCACCCGTGCTGATCAAGAGAGCAGAGCGTCAGTCACGTCGCGGCCATCTCGCAGCGACGGTCGGCAAACAAGCTGCCGGCGGCCTCGATCGCCGTAGTTTCCTCCGCAGGTCCGGTCTGGTGGCGAGCGGTCTCGCCACGATCGGCGCATTGCCGCTTGCCACGGTGCGCAAGGCAGAGGCGGCCGGGCCAAATGTCGCCGGCGCCACCATTCGCAAGAGTGTTTGCACGCATTGCTCGGTCGGCTGCACGGTCACCGCGGAAGTATCGAATGGCGTCTGGGTTGGCCAGGAGCCGAGCTGGGATTCGCCCATCAACCGCGGCTCGCACTGCGCCAAGGGTGCATCGGTGCGCGAGCTCGTCTCGGGCGAGCGGCGGCTTAAATACCCGATGAAACTCACGAACGGGCAATGGACTCGCGTTTCGTGGGACGTCGCGATCAATGAGATTGGCGATCAGCTGAATGCGCTCCGCCAGAAATCGGGTGGCGATTCGGTATATTGGCTGGGTTCGGCCAAGATGACGAACGAAGGTTCCTATCTGTTCCGCAAGCTCGGCGCATTCTGGGGCACCAACAACACCGATCACCAGGCGCGTATCTGCCATTCAACCACCGTCACCGGCGTGGCCAATACCTGGGGCTACGGCGCGATGACGAACAGCTACACCGACATCCGCAACGCCAAGACCCAGATCATCATGGGCGGCAATCCGGCCGAAGCCCATCCGGTCTCGTTGCAGCATCTGCTTGAAGGGGCGGAGCTCCAAAAAGCGAATGTCGTCGTCATCGATCCGCGTTTGACGCGCACCGCTGCACACGCCACGGAATATGTCCGCATCCGGCCCGGCACGGATATTCCGGTGCTTTACGGAATGATGTGGCACATCATCAAGAACGGCTGGGAAGACAAGGAATTCATCCGCCAGCGCGTCTACGGGTTCGAAGACGCGCGCAAGGAAATGGAAAAGTGGACGCCGGAAGAAGTCGAACGCGTGTCCGGTGTTCCAGGCGCGCAGCTCGAGCGCGTCGCCAAGATGTTCGCGACGCAGCGGCCATCGACGCTGATCTGGTGCATGGGTCAGACCCAGCACACCGTCGGTACGGCCAACGTGCGCGCCAGCTGCATGTTGCTGCTGCTCACCGGCAATGTCGGCGCGCCCGGCACCGGCGCCAACATCTTCCGCGGCCATGACAACGTCCAGGGCGCGACCGACGTCGGCCTCGATATTGTGACGCTGCCGTTCTACTACGGACTGGCCGAAGGCGCCTGGAAGCATTGGTCGCGCGTTTGGGAGGTCGACTACAACTTCCTGCAGGCGCGTTTCGATTCCAAGCAGATCATGGAGACGGCCGGTATCCCGCTCACACGGTGGTTCGATGCCGCGATCCTGCCGAAGGATCAAGTTGCACAAAAAGACAACGTGCGCGCCATGTTCGTGCAGGGCCACGCCAGCAACAGCATCACCCGAATTCCAGAATCGCTGAAGGGACTGAAGGCGCTCGATCTGCTGGTCGTCGCGGATCCGCATCCGACGACATGGGCGTCGCTCGCTGTGCAAGCCGGCCGCAAGGAGAACATGTATCTCCTGCCTGTTGCGACGCAGTTTGAATGCAAGGGCTCGCGCGTGGCTTCCAACCGCGCGATGCAGTGGGGCGAGCAGATCGTCAAGCCGATTTTCGAATCGAAGGACGATCTCGAGGTCATGTACCTCATCGCCAAGAAGTGTGGCTTTGCCAATGAGATGTTCAAGAACATCAAGGTCGAGAACAACCTGCCTGTGGCGGAAGACATCCTCCGTGAAATGAACCGCGGCAGCTGGTCGACCGGCTACTGCGGGCAATCGCCCGAGCGCATCAAGTCGCACATGGCGCACCAGGCGGACTTCGACATGCTCACGCAGCGTGCGACGACCGGTCCGAACAAAGGCGACTACTACGGTCTGCCTTGGCCGTGCTGGGGTTCACCCGAGGTCAAACACCCGGGCACGCCACTTCTGTACAATACCAATCTCGCCGCGATGGACGGGGGCGGCTGCTTCCGCGCCCGCTTCGGTGTTGAGCGCGAGGAAAAGAAGGCGGACGGCTCAACCGTGAAGGTCAATTTGCTTGCGGACGGCTCCTATTCCAAGGATTCCGACATCAAGGACGGCTATCCGGAATTCACGCTCGCGGTGCTGAAGAAGCTCGGCTGGGACAAGGACCTGACCGAGGCGGAAATGGCGGTCATCAACAAGGTCAACCCGACTACGCCGGACGCGGTGTCCTGGTCGCTCGATTTGTCCGGGGGCATTCAGCGCGTTGCCCTGAAGCACGGCTGTATTCCCTATGGAAACGCCAAGGCGCGCATGAATGCGTTTGGTTTGCCGGACCCGATCCCGGTGCATCGCGAGCCGATCTACACGCCAAGGATCGATCTCGTCTCCAAGTATCCGACGTTGCCTGATGCCAAGCAGTTCCGGCTGCCGAATATCGGGTTCTCGGTGCAGAAGGCCGCGATTGAAAAGGGAATTGCCAAGCAATTCCCGCTCATCCTCTCGTCCGGCCGTCTGGTCGAATACGAAGGCGGCGGCGAGGAAACCCGCTCCAACAAATGGCTGGCCGAGTTGCAGCAGGACATGTTCATCGAGATCAACCCGGCGGATGCCGCCGACCGCGGCATCACGGACGGCGGTTGGGTCTGGGTCACCGGCGCGGAGAATAGCTCGAAGGCCAAGATGAAGGCGCTGGTGACTGAACGCGTCGGCAAGGGTGTGGCCTGGATGCCATTCCATTTCGGCGGCTGGCTGGGCGGCGAAGATCTGCGGGCGAACTACCCGCAAGGCACCGACCCGGTCGTGCTCGGCGAAAGTGCCAATACGATCACGTCATACGGCTATGACCCGGCTACCGGCATGCAAGAGCCGAAAGTCACCCTCTGCCAAATTCGAGCGGCGTAAGGAGCAACGACCATGGCGCGAATGAAATTTCTCTGCGACGCCGACCGCTGCATCGAATGCAACGCCTGCGTCACCGCCTGCAAGAACGAACACGAAGTGCCTTGGGGCATCAATCGCCGGCGTGTCATAACGCTCAATGACGGCAAGCCGGGGGAACGATCGGTTTCCATGGCCTGCATGCATTGCACCGATGCGCCATGCGCGGCGGTGTGCCCGGTGAACTGCTTCTACACGACCGCGGATGCGGTCGTGCTGCACTCGAAAGATCTTTGCATCGGCTGCGGTTACTGCTTCTACGCCTGTCCGTTCGGCGCGCCGCAGTATCCCAAGGTCGGTAACTTCGGTTCGCGCGGCAAAATGGACAAGTGCACCTTCTGCGCCGGGGGTCCCGACGCTGACGGCAGCAAGGAAGAATTCGAGAAGTACGGCAACAATCGTCTGGCGGAAGGCAAGCTGCCGCTCTGCGCGGAGATGTGCTCGACCAAGTCATTGCTGGCTGGAGACAGCGATGTCATCGCCCAGATCTATAAAGAGCGGGTATCGCGGCGCGGCTACGGCTCCGGTGCCTGGGGCTGGCAGACCGCCTACCGCGAGTCCATTGCGACCTGATGCAAGGTCGACGGTGCAGGGCGCTGTCGAAAAAAAAGACTATCGAGAGCAGGGAGAGGAACGCATGGCCAAACTTGTTGCACATTTGCGGTTGATGGCCGGCGCGTTGGCGCTCGCATTGCTTTTCACACTATCGGCTCCGGTTTCGGCCCAACAGCCGAGCTCGGTCGACCCGAATGCCGCTGCGGTGAAAGAGCAACAGTTGCTTCAGCAGCTCAAGTCAATTCAGGGCCGCGTCACAATTCCGGATGTCAGGTCCTCCATGCTCGAACATCCGGTCGGCCGAGGCTGGCAGGAATTTCACAACGTAACGTTGCGCTGGATCGGCGGGATCGCCATTCTCGGGATAGCGGCTGTCATCCTCATATTCTACCTGTCGCGCGGCATGGTGATGATCAAGAGCGGACGTTCCGGCCGCAAGATCGTCCGCTTCAATGCCTTCGAGCGTTTCGTGCATTGGATGACGGCAACCTGCTTCATCATTCTGGGAATTTCCGGCCTCAACATCACGTTCGGGCGCCCGTTACTGCTGCCGTTGCTGGGCCCCGACGCATTCACCACTTGGTCCGAGCTGGCAAAGTACTCACACAATTACCTCAGCTTCCCATTTACGCTCGGCGTTGTGCTGATTTTCCTGATGTGGATTGGCGGAAATATACCGAACGCTGTCGACGTTGAATGGCTCAAGCGCGGCGGCGGCATTATCGGCGACGACCATCCACCGGCCTATCGTTTCAACGCTGGCCAAAAAGCGATTTACTGGATCGTGGTTCTTGGCGGTGCGGGCGTTGCGATTACCGGCTACGCGCTGATGTTCCCGTTCTACGGGACCGACATCGACACAATGCAATATGCCCAGATGGTTCACGCCGTGGTGGCGATGCTGTTCGTCGCCGCCATGCTCGGCCATATCTACATCGGCACGATCGGCATGGAAGGCGCCTTCGAAGCGATGGGTGAAGGCACGGTTGATATCAACTGGGCGAAAGAGCACCACAGCCTGTGGCTGAAGGACGAAATGGCGCGTACAGGTCCCAACCAGTCGCAGAGGCAGCCCATGGGGACGCCGGCCGAATAAAAGCGGCGGAAACCTCGATTTAGAACGCCCGGCCTTTATCGCCGGGCGTTTTGCTATAAGGGGCCATGCGCATCATCGGTCTCGCGGGCTGGAGCGGCTCGGGCAAGACAACCCTGATTACCAAGCTGATTCCGTGCCTGATCGCGCGCGGCGTCAAGGTATCCACCCTCAAGCATGCCCATCACGGCTTCGACCTGGACCAGCCGGGCAAGGATTCTTTCTTCCACCGGGCTGCCGGCGCCACCGAGGTCATTATTTCGTCGGCGAAGCGCTGGGCGATCCTGCATGAATTGCGCGAGGAACCGGAATGGGACCTGGGCGCGTTGGTCGCTAAAATGTCACCGGTCGATCTGGTGGTGGTCGAGGGCTTCAAGCGCGATGCATTTCCAAAGCTTGAGATCCACCGCGCCGCCAATGGCAAGCCCGTCATACACCCCGAAGATCCACACATCGTTGCCGTTGCGTCGGATGTGGCTCTGCCGCGAACCAGTCTCCCTGTCGTCGACCTCAACGATATCGAGGCGATTGCCGACCTCTTGCTCAAGCACGCCGTGCCGATCGGCTCTGCGGGCGCCACGGCCCGAGGTGTGTAGTGGCACAGCTTACCGACGACTGTTTTGCGTTTTCCGGACCGCTGCTTCGCCTTGACGAGATGGAGCGCTTGATTGCGGAACGGATTGTTCCGGTTGCGGAGACCGAACGTGTGCGTTTGCACGGTGCACGCGGCCGGGTCGTCGCCGCTGACGTCAAGGCGCCGGTCGATCTGCCGCCGTTCGATAATTCCGCAGTTGATGGGTACGCGGTGCATCATGCGGACCTCGCGGCCAATGCAGATACGAAGCTCGCCATTGCCGGGCGGTTGATGGCCGGGACACGCGCTGAACTCGCGCTCGAACGCGGCCAGGCCATCCGGATTTTCACCGGCGCGGCAATGCCCAAGGGCGCCGACACGGTTTTCATGCAGGAAGATGTGACAGTCGAGGACGGTCACGTCGTGGTGCCGAAGGGACTCAAGGCCGGCGCAAATCGCAGGCTCGCCGGCGAGGACGTGCGCGCGGGCGCCGTGGTGCTTGCCGCCGGCACGGTGTTGGAAGCGCAGCATGTCGCGCTGCTCGCCGCGCTGGGGATTGCCGAAGTGGAAGTCAGGCGGCGGCTCAAGGTCGCCATTTTTTCCACCGGCGATGAAGTCGTGGAACCGGGCGCGCCACGGGCGGGCGCCGCAATCTATGACGCTAACCGCTACTTGCTTGGCGAATTGCTAGGGCGGCTCGGCGCGGCCGTGACCGACCTCGGTATTCTTCCGGACGATCCGGACAAACTTGCGGACGCATTGCGCGAAGCCGCATCCGGACACGATCTCATCATTACGTCGGGCGGGGTGTCCACGGGCGAAGCGGACTATGTGCGGACCGCGGTTGAGCGCGTCGGCAGCCTGGTGTTCTGGCGCGTCGCCATCAAGCCCGGCCGCCCGGTGGCGCTCGGCGTCATCCGCGGAGCATCCGGACATAGCGCGGCCTTCGTCGGCCTGCCGGGCAACCCGGTCGCGGTGTTCGTGACGTTTGTCCGGGTGGTGAAGGTCCTGTTGCGCCGTTTGTCGGGCGCGCGGCCCGACCGGCTGGTGCCGCTGCCGGTGCGTGCGGCCTTCGCCTACCGCAAAAAGAAAGATCGTCGTGAATACGTCCGTGTTGCGCTCGTCCCCACCCCAAGTGGAGAAATCGAGGCGGTCAAGCACCCGCAGGACGGCGCGGGCATTCTGACGTCACTGACGGAAACCGACGGATTGCTCGAGTTTCCCGAGGACGTGACGTCGATCGAGCCGGGCGCCCGCGTCGGCTTCCTGTCCTACGCGTCGCTCATGGGCTGAGGGTTTTGGCCTTATGCGCCGAGGCGCACGGCCGTCGAACTGCTAAATGCCTTCTCCGACGTATCCGGCACGCTGTTGAGCACCACGCCACCGATGACGGCAAGGACGATTGCCGTAAGGCAAGCAATAAGAAACGTCTTCATGACGAATTGTCTCCTCTCCCAGACCCACGACCTAAACCTACAACGAATATGGCGTTGACGCGACGGCGATCAGGAATTAAGCGCAACGTGCTACGTATGCTGCAACGCAATGCGCTCGGCGCGGGCGGCGTCTTCCGGCGTATTGACGTTGAAAAACGGATCAATCGGCTGGTCCGGCCAGTCGGCAATCGCGACACCGTGCCGCGCCGTCCACACCTCGATCTTGCGCAGATCGTCCTCGATCAGCGCCTTGCGTAAATCCTCGCGCAGCGCCAGCGGCCACAAACCGACGACCGGATGCCGCCATTCGCCGGAGCGCGCGCAGGCCAGCGGTACGCCTGCGCCCATGTCGCGGCGGGCCTGATGCAGACGTTCGACCAGATCGTCCGGAAGGAAGGGACAATCGCCCGGCACGCTGACAATCCATTCGATGCCATTTTTCTGCTCGGCCAGCCAGTCGAGGCCGGCCAGAATTCCTGCGAGCGGGCCCGCGAAGTCCGGAACACTGTCCGAAACCACCGTCAGCCCGGTATCCGCAAAGCGTTTCGGGTCGCCATTGGCATTGATGATGATGCCGGTGCATTGCGCAGACAGCGTCGCCAGTACGCGGTCGAGAATAGTCACGCCGCCGATCTCGATGCGCGCCTTGTCGCCGCCGCCCATGCGGCGCGCCAGCCCGCCGGCGAGTACGAGGCCGAAAGTGGGAGGATGATCAGTCGTCATGCACCGCCGCTTTGCGCCGATGCCTGGCGCCTTCATCTTCGACCGAGTCCAGATCCTGATCGAACACGATGCGATCCTCGCCGGCGAGCGCAACGAAACGCTTGCCGCGCGCCCGCCCGATCAGGGTCAGGTTCGCTTTGCGCGCCAACTCGACGCCCCACGCCGTAAAGCCCGAGCGTGAAATGAGGATCGGAATGCCCATGCGGACCGTCTTGATAACCATTTCGGACGTCAGTCGTCCGGTCGTGTAGAAAATCTTGTCCGCCGGCGTGATTTTTTCCTTGAACATCCAGCCGGCGATCTTGTCGACGGCATTGTGCCGACCGACGTCCTCCATATACACCAGCGGCACATCCCGCTGCGCGAGGACGCAGCCGTGGATGGCGCCGGCCTCGAGATAGAGCGACGGCGTGGTGTTGATCTTGTGGGTCAACGCATAGAGCCAGGACGTGCGCAGCTCTGCCTGCGGCAGTGAGACGTTTTCAAGCGCCTCCATCAGGTCGCCGAACACAGTGCCTTGCGCGCAGCCGGAGGTCTGTACTTTCTTTTTCAGCTTCTTCTCGTAATTGGTCTTGCGTTTCGTGCGCACCACGACGACCGAAAGCTCCTCGTCATAGTCCACACCGGTCACGACATCGTCCGGAAGCAGCATGTTCTGGTTAAGCAGATAGCCGACCGCAAGGAATTCCGGGTAATCGGCAATCGTCATGGCGGTGACGATTTCCTGGCTGTTGAGGAAGATCGTCAGCGCGCGCTCGACGGTCACCGATGTCTCGACCCGCGCCCCGGTCTGGTCAACGCCGGTGACGCGCTCGGTCAGCCGCGGGTCGGCCGGGTCAGGCTTGATGATGTAGCCGTCTTTGCTCATGGCTCAACTATAGCAGACAATCTGGCGAAGGATGAAAACTGCCCAACGTAGGTGGGCAGCAAAATACGCTTTGTCCATGCCTTCTGCGGCGATTTAACAAAGATCGTTTCCAAGCCGCGCGTGACAGACATAGACTATGGCCAACGACAAATAATCCCCGGGGGAGATCTCGATATGCTTCGCGCGACCAAAGACATCATGCTGCCGACCACCATCACCGGCTCGTTGCCGCGGCCGAGCTGGTACACGCAAAATCTCGGCATGCGCAGTTTTCTCGACGCCATGGTGAACAACCAGTTCCGCGAGCAATATGTCGATGCTGTCGCGATCTATCTGCATGAGCAGGAAGTCGCCGGGCTCGATATCGTGACCGATGGCGACGCGCATTTCGATTCCGATGTCGGCGGCCAGAGCTGGACCAATTACCCGCCGCGGCACATGGGCGGCTTCGATCGCAACCCGCAGCCGATCCCGGCCGGTCAGGGCGGCTTGGCATTTCCACCCGGCCACATCCTGCATGACTATCTCGAATCGCGCGTGATGCCCAGCATCAGCGGGCCGGTCACGCGGGGCGATCTGCAATATGCCGCCATGTGGAAGGTTGCGCAGCGCCTGACCCGGAAGCCGGTCAAGTTCGGCACCATCGGGCCCGAGCTCGTCGCCTTCGCGGTGCAGGACAGGCATTACAAGTCGCTGAAGGACCGCATCCTTGCCGTGACCGACGCATTAAACGCGGAGCTGCACGAACTCGCCGATGCCGGCTGTGCGGTCATCCAGTTCGAGGAGCCGCAGATTCATCTGCTGGCGGTGCGCAACATCGTCAATGACGTGATCAATCCGGCCTTCAGTGTCGAGGTCTTCAATCGCACGGTGAAAGGCCTGCGCGCCAAAACCGAAGTCTGGTGCCACACCTGCTGGGGCAATCCATCGCAGCAGCGCATGTTCAAGGAAGTGCAGAGCTACAAGACGGCGCTGGAGATGCTGAACAAGGTCGACGCCGACGTCATCACCTTTGAATCCGTCAGTGCCGGGGGCGCGGACCTTGAAGCATTCGGAAAAATCATCACCGATAAAAAGATCGCCATCGGCGTCATCGATCACCACTCGTTGCAGGTGGAACGGCCTGACGAGATCGCCGAGCATATCCGCCGTGCGCTCAAGTACATTCCCGCCGAACGGCTGGTGCTGTCTTCCGATTGCGGCATGGGCCGCGAGGGCATGAGCCGCCGCCACGCCTACTACAAGATCGTGTCGCTGGTGCTCGGCACCAACATCGTGCGCAAGGAGCTCGGGCTGCCGCAGGCCGATTGCCTCGCCGCTGACGGTCGCTATTCACTGGTTGTGCCCTCAAAATAAAGGGGCCAAGGCCGCGACATTAACCCAGGTTAAAATGTGGTGAACATGTTGTTTCCCAATCGGGAACCCGAATTGGCGCGGCTTCAATGGGTGCCGGAGTAGGGTGATCGTCGGGAGAGGGGCAGGCCAGGAGGCTTGCTGATGCGTGTTCGTTATTTTCTTGTCGCCGCCGCGTGCGCCCTTTGCTTGCTGGCGTTGCCGCAACCGCCTGCGCCGGCGGAGCCGCAGGTCAGCGTGACCCAGATCGACTTCGACGCCTTGCGCGCCGAGGCCAGGGGCGCGCTTGAGGCGTTGCAGCATTCGTCGCAACGTCAGGCCGCTCTCGATATCCCCGTCGAATTCTGATCCTGGATACCAAAATCAGTCGGCGCGGCTGATCGCCACGACGACCGTTGCCGTGGCAACACCGCTGAGTTGAACGACAAATGGCGTTGCATTGAGCTCGAAACGCACGCTCTTGCGCAGGCCACTGCAATCGCTGCGCCCGGTGCTTCCGATTGATCGTGCGTAGCGGCCGTCCTGGACGACATCGATCCAGGCCTCCTGCGATAACGTCACTTGATATGAACCGGCCTTTTCCGGCGCCGGGAGCCGGAGCCCACCGCCAAACCAGTTTTCCGATTTCGCTTTGCGCTCGGGCGGCAACACGAAAGTTGCCTGCGCCGCGGCTTGCAGGCTGAGTACGATTGCGTCCTGCGGAATCGCAGCAAGCTCCGCTCCTGCCGTGAGGGGGCGTTTGTCAGCGGCTGCGAACAGCGCCCGCTCACGCGTTAATGACCACGCAAATTTATCGCAGCCCGCGTCTTGCGCGGCAGCGATGTGAATAAATCCGGACAAAACAGATGCGACGACACCGAGCGCGCGCATCACGCGCCCGGATCGCTGGCGTTCGGATAGAACAGCTGCTCGCCATTGATCTTGTAGTTGGCGATGATCTTCTGTCCTTCAGGCGAAATCAGCCAATCGATGAAGGCCTGACCGAGGTCTTTCTTCACATTCGGGTGCTTGGCGGGATTGACCAGCATGACGCCGTATTGATTGAACAGGCGCTTGTCGCCTTCCACGGCGATGACGAGATCGCCCTTGTTCTTGAAGGAAATCCAGGTCCCGCGATCCGACAGCACATAGGCATTGCTGGCGCCGGCGGTATTGAGTGCGGCGCCCATGCCCTGGCCGATCGATTTGTACCAGGGCCCTTTGTCCTTCTCGATGTCGACGCCGGATGCCTTCCAGAGATTGATTTCAGCAATATGAGTGCCCGATTTGTCCCCGCGCGAGATGAACGGTGCGCCCTTTGCCATGATCTGCTTGAGCGCTGCGCCGACGTCCTTCATGCCCTTGATGCCCGCCGGGTCGCTCTTGGGGCCGATCAGCACAAAGTCGTTGTACATCACCGGGTAACGCTTCACGCCTTCGCCCTCGGCGAGGAATTTCTCCTCCGCCGATTTCGCGTGCACAAACACGACGTCCGCATCTCCGCGCCGGCCGGTATCGAGCGCCTGCCCGGTTCCTTGCGCTATGACTTTCACCTCGATGCCGGTCTTCTGCGTGAACAGCGGCAGGATGTAACCGAATAGCCCTGAATCCTGTGTCGATGTTGTCGACGACACCACGATCGACTTGTCCTGTGCCTGGACAGGCGCAGCGAAGATTGCGGTGGCGAGCGCGGCTGCGGCCATTAGTGTGCGACGATTCAACATGTGATCCTCCATCCTTTGGTCTGTCAGACGAGCAACTCGCCCGCGATGAATTTCCGCGCCTCTTGCGTGCGCGGCCTTGCAAAGAACTCGTCGACCGGAGCGGTTTCGATCAAGCGGCCGCGATGCAACAGCACGATTTCGCCGGCAAGGCGTCTGGCCTGGCCGAGGTCGTGTGTGGACATCACGACTTTGACCCCGCGCGCGCTGACGGCGCGAATGATGTCTTCGATCGCCTTGGTGGCGTGCGGATCGAGGCTGGCGGTCGGCTCGTCGAGAAACAGCACGGCTGGATCGCGCGCGAGCGCACGCGCTAGCGCGAGCCGCTGCTGCTCGCCCCCCGACAGCCGCCGCGCCGGGCGGTGGCCCAGGCCATCGAGCCCGACCAGTGTCAGCAGTTCACCTGCACGAGGCTGGCGCTTGACGCGCGGAACATCCGCGGCGGCGAGCGCGTAGCGGACATTGCCCGCGGCGCTCCGCCTGAGCATGGCGGGGCGCTGGAACATGATGGCGCGGCGCGCCGGCGCAGCCGCCTCACGTCCGCCCCAGGTGATGCGGCCGCCGGTCAGCGGAATAAGGCCCATCGCGGCGCGCAAGAGCGTTGTCTTGCCACTGCCGTTCGGTCCGATCAGGACGGTGGGGGATCCGTCGGCAATAGTGAGCGTGACATCGTCGAGGATCGCCGTTGCGCCGGCAACGATCCGCGCGTTGACGAGCATCAACGGCAAATCGGAAACCGGTGCGCGCATGCTCATCCTGCGTAGCGTTCGCCGGCCCGGCGCAGGCCCCAGGCCAGCGCGTTGATCATGATCACAATCACGATCAGCACCATGCCGAGGCCGATCGCGAGCGGCAGGTCGCCTTTCGAGGTTTCCAGCGCGATCGCCGTGGTCATCGTGCGGGTAAAGCCTTCGATATTGCCGCCGACGATAATGATGGCGCCGACTTCAGCCGCGGCGCGGCCAAATCCGGCCAGCAATGCCGTGACCAGGCTGAAGCGCGCGTCCCAGATCAGTGTCGTCACGCGCCGCGCCGCACCGACATTCATTGCCGCGAGTTCGTCGTGATATTCGGCCCAGAGATCTTCGACGGTCTGACGGGTCAGCGCGGCGATGATCGGCGCGACCAGCACTGTCTGCGCAATCACCATGGCCTGCGGCGTGAACAACAGGCCGAGCGACCCGAGCGGACCCGAACGCGACAGCAGAAGAAATATCGCCAGGCCGGCGACCACCGGCGGCAGGCCCATCAAGGCATTGAGCACGACGATGACCGCCTCGCGTCCGCGAAAGCGCGTGAGCGCCAGCAGCGCGCCGAACGGCACGCCGAGCAGTGCCGCGCATAGCACCGCGCTCAGGCTCACCAGGAGCGACAGCCGTACAATTGAGAACAGGCCCGGGTCGCCGCTGAGCACTAACTGAAGCGCGGATACATCGCCGGTCATCGAGGTTTCCGGAGGCTATTGGCGCAGAGTGCAAAATGGCGGCGAAACTCGTCTGCGCTGGCCTCGCCTGTGATGATTTTCTATTTATTTGCGCACTGAGTCCATTAGCGGTCAATCACTGGAATTAAAACATAAATATGCCTATTAGATGATATGGTTTTCCGATGGGCGAGGCAGGTTGTCTGGCATCCGACCATGGCTATAGTCCCCGCCTTTCATGGCCCGGCCGCCGACCTTCCCACCCGGCGCCAGGGCAAGATTGCCGTCCCGCTGCGTGTTTCGCGGAATGGCGCCGTCGATATTGCCGCCGGGAAAGATATGCAGATGACGCGTGCGCAAAAGCGCGCATTGCGCGCGTTGATGTAATAAGACGTGGCCCTCGCAAGGGCGCGATCAGGAGGGGTGGCCGAGTGGCTGAAGGCGCACGCTTGGAAAGCGTGTTTACGGGAAACCGTAACGTGGGTTCGAATCCCACTCCCTCCGCCACCTTCTGAAGCGAACCGCTCGCAGCCATCGGTGCGAGAAACGTGAGGAATTCAAATAGTCCGGAGGACACTGATGAAGGCCGTGCTGCTGTTAGACCATGGCGGACCCGAGATGCTGCGCTACGGCGAGTCGCCTGACCCGACCGCGGGTCCCGGCGAAGTGGTCGTCGATATCCATGCCGCCAGCGTCAATGGAGCGGATCCGAAAGTGCGGCGCGGCAAGGGTCGCTACAAGCTCGATCATTTTCCGCACATTCTTGGACGCGACTTTGCCGGCGACGTCAGCGCGGTGGGCGCGGGCGTCACTGATTTCAAAATTGGCGATGCAGTATTTGGAGTGACTGACCAGGGCATTGAGGGAGCCTATGCAGAAAAGATCGTCGTCAAAGCCGCGATCATTGCGAAAAAACCCGAACGCCTCGGTTATGCCGAGGCGGCAGCCCTTGGGCTCACCAGCCTGACAGCGCTGACGGCGATTGAAGATACGGCGCAGCTCAAGGCCGGCGAAACCATTCTCATCCATGGTGGCGCAGGAGGTGTCGCAGGATTTGCCATTCAACTGGCGAAGCACCTTGGCGCCAAGGTGATTACAACGGCCAGTGCCGGCAACCATCCCTATGTGCGTAGTCTCGGCGCTGACCAGGTGATCGACTATAACTCCGAAGATTTTGCGAAGATCGGTCCCGTCTGCGACATCGTATTCGACACCGTTGGCGGTGACGTCCAGGCTCGCTCCTATTCAGTGCTGAAGCCCGGTGGAAAGCTGGTGTGGATCGCGCCAGGGCCGGAGGGATTCCGATCCGATCGAAGCGATGTCCAGGTGTTACGCCCCAACGTCGTTCGCGATCGTGCTCATCTCGAACGAATGCTGGGTCTTGTCGCTGCGGGCGCAGTCCGGCCGCCTACGATCGTCCGCTATAAGCTCGCAGACGCCGCCGAAGCGCATCGGATAAGCGAAGCGCGCCATCTTCAAGGCAAACTGGTGCTCGAAGTCCGTTGAGCCCGGACTTATCGCGGGTAATGGCCAGCCGGCCGCTGGCACGAACAGCCATGTTAATCGCGCTGCATATGTCCGCTTTCGGACGATAAGCGGACATCACACGGACTTCTCGCAGTGTCCGCTAGTGACCCAAGCGGACGCCAAATCGAGTTCCTCGCTATGTCAGGTAGTGGGTCTCAGATACTTTCGACGATGACGACTTCTAATTCGCTCGCGCCGTCCTTCTTGCGGTGCGCGGCGGCCTCAAGGTACTCGGGCGATTCGTGGCAGGAGACCGCCCTCTCGAAGCTCGGGAACTCGATGACAACGAAGCGGTGGAATTTCTCCGGGCCCTCAAGGATCTTGAACTTGCCGCCACGCGCCAGGAACGTGCCGCCAAATTTCCCGATGATGGCCGGCGCCAGATCGGCGTACTTCTTGTATTGCTCGGGGTCGTTGACCTTCGAGCGCGCGACCCAATAGGCGACCATCTCATCCTCCATGCCAACCGTGAGCGTCTCTGCTAGGGCTACTGCGCATTCTGCCTGCGAGGTTCGCAATTGTCTCGCGCGAACAGTTCGGTCCATACCGAACTGGTTTCGATTGATGTGCTTCCGGTATCAGAGATAGGGTTAAGGATGGTCGCGGCGGCACATTTGGTGGAAGTGGCCGCTCTCGTGGGGACACTGCGCTAGCCACGATGCTTAACGCTCCTGTGGGCGGCCAGTCGCTGACGGCCACTGAGCTTGCTTACTGCACCAATGCTGGAGAGCATAAAGGTTGTCGCCGCTGTAGAGGTGCCACCCCGCGGTCACGAAGCGACGATGCACTCCGTTTTGCCCGAAGTTTTGCTACGATCATCTGGCTCGCCAGCTAGGAGTCGCCGTAACCGATGCACTTGTTGCCATGGGCACACCTAGGCTGAGCGAAGGGTCATCTGCAACGCAAATGCCCAGGTAAGCGCTTCCACCTTTCGACGATTCTAGGTGCGCGACTGTGTCCGCTTCTGGCACTTAGCGGACGTGGACCTTTGCACTGCACATGTCCGCTAATGACCCAAAGGGGTCCGCTTAACGTCACGTTAACGCGGCGCATCGAATGGTCACCATGGGAACAACTGATTCGGAGGCCTCGCGATGCTGCCCGAACACCGTGCACTTCTTGAGGACGAGCCATGTCCTGTCGCCGATGAAATCCTCGGCGAAATGTATCGCGCCAGCGCACATGGGCTGAACGAACTCATTGCGACGGTCTCACCGACAGCGAGAGTCTTGCTCGCCGTGTATTGCTACCGTCGCGCCCACCTTGCTTCGATCGGATTAGCGATTGCGGCTACATGCGACAAGGACGACCTTGCCGACTGGGGCGGCAACGCGGGTGTCGTCCTGTTCGAACGATCGCGAGAAGCTCCGCCAGCATTGCCCTCTAATGGCCATGCATCCGGTCGCAGGAAAATTACTCTAGCGACCGGACTGCTCCGCTGATGCGGACGAAATCGGAAAGCAGATCGCTCTAACCCCCGACGCTGCTCGCTGGCCGACCCGATGATTGGGTGTGGCTTGGCTGACGAAGGTTCTCGGCGGTCATACGATCTTTAGGTTCTCTGCCGATGTCTTGCCCTTGTTGGGTACTTCTTCGTACTCAACAGTCTGCCCCTCGTTGAGGGTGCTTAAGCCGGCCTTTTCAACGGCCGAGATGTGAACGAAAACATCCTTCCCACCCCCGCTCGCCGGTTGAATAAATCCGTATCCTTTGGTCGGGTTGAACCACTTCACTGTGCCTCTAGCCATATTCAAACTCCGGTGTTGACGTACGAGGATACGGCCAAAATGCAACGATGCCAACCACCGCCGTATTGCCTGCAAAAACCGGGCACCCGGGCTGGCGAGGTGTTCGAGTGAGTGGGAGAATGTCCGCTGTTGGCACTTTTGCCGCGTCTCACTGCCGGCCCCGTCGCACTTAGCGATAGCCCCAGCCGAAAGGCCGACGGGGGGCATAACCGGTTCGGGCGCCCCAACCGCGCTGGAAAAATGCCCCGAAGCCGTCGTCGTTGCGGTAGTTATCGCTCGCGACGAAGAGATCGTTCGAAGGTTCGCGCGTTATGAACCCGCCCTGGGGCTGATTGCTCAGCACCGCGACAAACTCGGTGCGATAGTTGGTCTCGGCGCTCAGCGGCTCATCCGACACAATGATCGAGGATCGCGGCAGTACGGTCGGCCCGATGCGATCGCGCACATCCTGCGGGATGGTGATACGGTCGAGCGCATCCTTGGCGTCGTCCGCGTCGTCGATCGTGACTGCGGTCCAGCGCAGGCCGGCGCCCTCGCGCGCCATCGCGGTGAACACATGCGTGCCGATCCGTTTTTCGGGATTGCGGATCGTGACCGGAACCTCAATGCTCGCATCGAACACCTCGCCGCCCCCGTCCGGCGCAGGCTTATGCGTGTTGCGTCGCACGTAAAGCTTCTGCGTCGCGCGGCTGATGTAGATTGAGACCGGTTCGAGCGCGAGCTTCGCATCGTTCGCTGCCTTGGCGGAAGTGGTCTTCTTGGTCTCGGCTGCCTTGGCGGCGTCCTTCGCGGCGGCAGCGGCGTCGAGCTTCGCCTTCGCGTCGGCCTTGGCGGTGTCGAGCCGCGTCACCGCTTCCGTGGCCTTGGCCGCGGCCTTCTGCTTGCGATCCTCGGCCCGCGCCCTGGCTTGGTCCGTCTTTGCAGCGGCGAGCGCCTTTTCGGCGGCCGCGAACTCGGCATCAGCGCTCCGCTTGAGAAATTCCAGCTTGCGCAGTGACGATGTGAGCGATGCCGTCTCGCGCGCCGCTGTCGCGGCGGCTTTCTTCGTCTCGACGGCCGCTCTGGCGGCCTCCGCGGCCTCGCGAGCGAACGGCTCGGCATTCGTCTGGGCAGCCGCGATGGAGTCCGCGTTCGGCGTGAATAGCGCCGGGTGGGAAAACTCGACCGGGGCCGGGTCGTCCGGCGCGATGATCACCCGCATCCCGATCCGCGTCTTGCCGTACAGCTTCTCCGCAAAGCCGTAGGGCATCCGTATGCAGCCGTGCGAGGCCGCATATCCGGGCAGCGGCCCGCCGTGCAGTGCGATGCCATTCCAGGTGATGCGCTGCATGTTCGGCATCCAGGCATCGTCGTACATGCTCGAGTGGTGGTCCTTTTCCTTCTCGATCACGGCGAAGACGCCGGCTGGCGTCTCGCGTTCCTTGACGCCGGTCGATACCGGTGCGCGAAGGATCCAGCCCTCGGCGTCGTAGAAAGTGACTTGCTGGGTCTTGATCGACACGATCGCCATGATCGGCTCGCCGGCCTCGCGCGGCGCCATCGCCTCTTTGGGTTGCGCGGGGCGGGGTTCCTTGGCCGCCGCGCCGGCGGTCAGCGCCGTCAGTGCGGCCATCGCCGCGAACGCCACAATGGCGGCAGGCCCCCAGCGCCGCAGCGCCACGGTGGATTGCGCCGTCGTATATCGATTTATCATGCCTTGCCCGCTTGGAATATGTGTCCGCGTTTGCGTCGATCGAGTGTCAAATCGCAATTTCTGGATAACCAACAGCCAACACCGTACACCGTCAATTCGTTCCTGACATTTATCGCAGGTTCGTTACGCAATCCTCTCATATATGACAGCGAACGTATGAAGGGCACAGTCTCAATCCTTGGTAGTCGCTACTGAATAGTGCGAATACAGGTCGGCGACGCGTTGTTGCCACATGCCCACAAACGCACCGGAGGTTAGGTTATCAACTGATTTCCAGATTTTTTTGATAGCAGGAAGTGTATTGCCCCAGATCGCTCGTTTGCACCATCGTTCACCTTTTTCCTTACCTTCATCGGTTGCACACATTGATCTCCAGGCGATGCGCTTTGGGTGGCTTACGTGTTCTGCGGCGCCCTGCCATCCTTGCTGATGAATCAAATACAGATCACTGAAAGTCGGCTTTTTGCCGGTACCGAACTCAAAGAGTAAAGCCTCCGTGGCAAATTTATAAGCGCCGGCAATGGCATTGTCGCGCGGATCGGTAATGTTTCCTGAGCTGTATTGCGCGAACTCATAATTGCTGAGCTGGAATAGCCCAATATATGACCCAGTACGTTGCTTCGGATTGAAACCGGACTCGATTTTTGCCACGGCTTTCATAAAGTTGAAATCCAGACCGAATGCATCAGAGGCGCGTCTGATCTCCTCAACAGGTGTTCCAGTTGGAAGACCTTTCATTGTCTCCAGAACAGTATCGGCTGGCTTCTCGTCGGGCGGAATTTCAGAAAAAGCGTAATACGCGAAATATAAGAAGTTCCGTTTGGTAGGCGCCGCATTAGCGGAATAATCCTGAACCGAGTCTACCGTTCTTGCCTGTTGATCCAGCGCATCGAAGGACGCTTCCAGGCTAGCCCGCCTTTTTTCAAAGGTGCCGGGCCTTCTGTCGTCTTTGGGTAAGTGCAATGACCCATGCGGGACAGGCAATGCGGAGGTCACGAAGTTGCTCGACAGTACTGAACCGACATCCCCCTCGGCCGCGCCTTCGGGCGAGGCAGCGCTCATCGTCCTTCCAGAAATAAATTGAAAAGCCGCAGCAATTGAGAGTGCGGTTACAAGACAGGCAAATTGCAAGGATCGCGTTTTTCGCAAATCGGCCCCTTATCGCGAAAGTTTATACACGAATGCCTGCAGCAGGTCTGCAACATGTTACCACCGTCATTGCTCAGTATGGGGACATGCC